>NZ_CZQA01000001.1:0-1200000 GCF_001458735.1 Candidatus Nitrospira nitrosa | reverse complement strand
TGTGGATGGTCCGCCATCCCACCAGCATGCACGATCACATATTTCATCGAATCTACACGCCTTTCACACGTTCAATAATCGAGCGACATCCTCGCGCGTCGCCTTGACCGTCAGTGGTTGTTTGGACACAGAAATGGCGGTATCGGCATCCTTCAGGCCATGTCCTGTCAGAGTACATACCACCGTGTCACCTTCCCGCAGAGCCTTGTGACGATGAAGCTTGGCCACGCCGGCCACGGAGGCGGCCGAGGCCGGCTCGCAAAAGACCCCTTCCGTGGCAGCCACCACTGTATAGGCCTGAAGAATTTCGTCGTCTGTCACCATATCGATCGCGCCGGATGACTCTTGCACCGCGTTCAAAGCCGAGGACCAACTCGCAGGGTTGCCGATCCGAATGGCGGTTGCAATGGTTTGTGGTTGTTCGACAACCTTCCCCAATACGATGGGGGCCGCACCTGCCGCTTGAAACCCCATCATGCGGGGCAGCCGTGTGGTCTGACTGGCGGCACGATACTCCTTGTAGCCCTTCCAATACGCTGTGATATTTCCGGCATTTCCCACCGGCAAGACGTGGATGGCCGGAGCATCGCCGAGTTGATCGCAGACCTCAAACGCTGCGGTCTTCTGCCCTTCAATCCTGTACGGATTCACGGAGTTCACGAGTTCGATATGAAGTGAGGTTGATAGGTCTTTGACGAGGGTGAGGGCCTGATCAAAGTTTCCTTCTATCTGAATGACCGTCGCCTGATGCATCATGGCTTGAGACAATTTGCCCATTGCGATCTTGCCGGCTGGAATCAACACATACACCGACAATCCGGCTCGAGCTCCATAGGCGGCGGCGGACGCTGACGTATTCCCCGTTGACGCGCACATGACCGCCCGCACACCACTCTCCACCGCTTTCGAAATGGCAAAGGTCATCCCCCGGTCTTTAAATGATCCGGTAGGATTGACCCCTTCGAACTTGAGATAGAGTTCAATCCCAGGCGCAATCGCCTTGGCCAGTCGTGCAGCACGAATCAGTGGGGTATTTCCCTCGCCCAAGCTGATGACTGGAGTCTTCTCGGTAACAGGAAGGAATTTACGGTATTCCTCTATAATTCCTCGCCAACGATTCATCGGTTACTCGTCTCTACCTTCCACACGGATCAATCTCGTCGGTTCAGCCACGAATGCGTGCCGGTTGATTTCGCGAAGTGCGGTTTGTACGTCGCGTTCTTTGGCCATGTGAGTCTTAATGACAACCGGGACAGTCTGCCCCTCTCGTCGCCCCTGTTGAACCATCGAGGAGATACTGATCCCGCAACGCCCGAGTTCACCCGCGATCTGCGCCAAGACTCCAGGGCGGTCCACCACGGTAAACCGGAGGTAGTAGAGCGAACTAATCTCCTCCATGGCCCGAAGCCGTAACGGTCGCCGATGGTCCTGTTGGAATGAGGCAACCGGCACCCGGCCGATCGCACCTTTGAGAATATTGCGCCCGATGGCGATCACATCGCTGACCACCGCACTCCCGGTCGGCATGGACCCGGCTCCGCGCCCATAAAGCACAACATCACCGACGGCATCCCCAACAAGCTGGATGGCATTGTACACATCTTCGACTTGTGCAATGGGAGAGGTGGACGGAAGCATCGTGGGATGCACCCGCGCTTCGATTTCTCCGTTCACACACTTCGCGATGCCCAAGAGCTTGATCGTGCAGCCAAACTGTTTGGCGTACGCGATGTCGGTCGGCGTGATGTTCGTGATCCCTTCCGTATAAATTTCCTTGAAGTTGACAGGAGTACCGTAGGCGAGATTCACGAGAATGGCCAGTTTGTGCGCAGAATCGACCCCGGCGACATCAAACGTGGGGTCCGCCTCCGCATAGCCCGCCTGCTGAGCGTCTGCGAGTACCGCCTGAAAGTCGTGCCCCTCTTGGGTCATTCTCGACAAGATATAGTTGGATGTTCCATTGATGATTCCGTATATGGACTCGATCGTATTGCCGGCCAGCCCTTCCGTCAACGCTCGAAGCACAGGGATTCCACCGCCCACGCTGGCCTCGAACCCCAACTCCACACCCTTCCGGGTGGCGGCCGCAAAGATTTCTTCGCCGTGCAACGCCAAGAGCGCCTTGTTCGCCGTCACAACATGCTTCCCGGCAGCGATCGATTCCAATATGATTCGCTTTGCCGTGTCGTACCCACCGATCAGTTCAATCACGATGTCGATGTCGGGATCCGCCAGGACTTGCTTCGCATCGGTCGTGAGGACCCCTGGAGCTACCGTCACTCCACGGTCCTTGACAATGTCCAGGTCTGCCACGCGAACCAATTCAATCGGCACGCCGACCCGGCGGCGGATGAGATCGGCATTACTAAGGAGAGTCTTGGCGACCCCGGTGCCGACGGTCCCAAACCCAATGATCCCCACTCCGATCCGAGACTTCATTCCTCGTCTCCCTCAAGCTTGAGGGTTTTGCGGATCCCACGGACCGCCTGCCGCGTACGATGTTCGTTCTCCACGAGTCCAAACCGCACGTACTCATCGCCCCCTTCGCCGAATCCGATTCCAGGCGACACCGCCACCTTGGCGTCTTTGAGCAAGAGCTTCGAAAACTCCAACGAGCCCATGTGGCGATAGGGCAAGGGGATGCGCGCCCACACGAACATTGTCGCCAACGGCTTCGCGACTTGCCACCCAATTCGGTTCAGCCCACCGACCAGCACATCGCGACGTTTCTGATATCGATGCACGGTTTCTTTGACACAGTCCTGTGGGCCGTTCAGTGCGATGACGCTCGCAATTTGAAGAGGCTGGAAAATCCCATAATCGAGGTAGCTCTTGATCTTCGCCAACGCACCGACGACCTCTCGATTACCGACACAGAAGCCGACGCGCCAGCCAGGCATATTATAGGCTTTCGACAGGGTATAAAATTCCACCCCGCAGTCCTTTGCTCCTGGAACCTGAAGAAAACTCGGGGCCTTATAGCCGTCAAAGACCAGATCAGCATAGGCCAGATCGTGGATGACGATGACATTGTGTTCCTTGGCAAACGCCACGATCTTCTTGAAAAAGCCCAGATCCGCCACCGCGGTTGTGGGGTTGTGCGGGAAATTGATAACCAGAATCTTGGGCCGCGGGAACGTCTGCCGATAGACACGGGTGAGATCTTCAAAAAAATCGCTGTCCTGGCGAAGCTCGATGCCGCAGACTTCCCCGCCGGCAATGATGAAACTGTACATATGAATAGGATAGGTCGGCGTAGGAGTCATGACCACGTCGCCGGGACCGATGATGGCCAGAGCGAGGTGCGCGAGGCCTTCCTTCGATCCGATCGTGACGATCGCTTCGGTCTCCGGGTCGAGATCGACATTATAGTTTCGCTTGTACCACCCGCAAATGGCGTGCCGAAGCTTGGTGATCCCACGTGATGCAGAGTAACGATGATTCTTCCCTTTACGTGCGGCTTCGATCATCTTCTCGACAATGTGCGTAGGGGTAGGTTGATCCGGATTCCCCATGCCGAAGTCGATGATGTCTTCACCCCGTTGCCGTGCTTCCAGCTTCAGTGCTTGAACCTGCGCGAAGACATACGGAGGCAATCGCTTGATTCGATAAAACCCGTCGCCCAACCCCATGAAGTTCCTTTGACTATTCGTGCGGGAGAATGCTCACCCGACGCGCCGTGGCAAATGAGCCTAGAGGTTCACCAGGCGCCTATTTTAATGGAGCAGTCCAGTCCAGTCAATTTCCCAAGTTTTTAAAAGACTTCCCGTCGGGAGACGAGGATCTGACACAAAGGATTTTCCGTCTAGGCCGTTCTTGCCCCCCTTCCCCCCTTTCTGTTACTAATAGCATTGAGATTATCTCACTCGTCTGTCTCTTGTCTTTAATTTTACCCAGTAGCATAGCTGTTGAAGGAGGGTGAATGGCTCGGCTCGGCGTGAATATCGACCATGTTGCGACCTTGAGACAGGCTCGTGGGGGGACCGATCCTGATCCGTTGGCGGCCGCCGTTCTCGTTGAACTGGCAGGGGCTGATGGTTTAGTCGTTCATCTTCGAGAAGACCGACGCCACATTCAAGATCGAGATCTACATCTGCTTCGCGAAGTTTCCCGAACAAAGCTCGACCTTGAAATGGCCACGGACGCCGAGATGGCAAAGATCGCCCTCAATATCAAACCCGACCTTGTCACCCTGGTACCGGAAAAGCGTCAGGAACTCACCACGGAGGGCGGCCTCGATGTCGTGGGTGAACGAGAGCGCATTCAGCACATCGTGAACTTGCTCCGTAACGGCGGCATCCCGGTCTGCGTCTTTATTGAGCCGGACTTGAACCACATTAAAGCCGCCCATAAAATCGGGGTGGATTTCGTGGAGCTGCACACCGGACGCTATGCCAATGCGACGCGATCGAAAGAAGCCGACACCGAATTCGAGGCTATTACCCTCGCCGCAAAACTCGCGTACAAACTTGGAATCGGTGTGAACGCAGGACATGGGCTGAACTACCGTAATATCAAACGGCTGACGCATGTTCCTGAAATCGTGGAATACAATATCGGGCATAGCATTATTGCGCGTGCGGTCCTTGTGGGCCTAGTGCAAGCCGTCAAAGAAATGAAGGCGCTGCTGGGCTAGGGGACGTCCTCTCCTGCCAGCTTCGTCATTCTCGCGACCAACAGCTTTTCATGATCAAAATCATCACCGCTGCACAAATGCAGGAGCTCGAGCGCCGAACTATCGGAGAAGCTCGCATCCCTGCGACTACCTTGATGGAGCGAGCGGGGTCAGGCGTGGCCACATGCATCGAGCAGTGGATGGGGACTGTCAGTGGTAAGACGATTACCGTGGTCTGTGGGAAAGGGAATAATGGCGGCGACGGGTTCGTGGCCGCTCGGCTGCTTCGGCGACGCCGTGCCAATGTTCGTGTCCTGGCGATGGCCTCCCTCTCCGAGTTAAGCCGAGACGCTGCGTTGATGTACAGGCAGTTTGTAAAAGTTGCCGGCAAGTCTGCCGTCATTCCCTACAGATCCAAGGAGGTGTCGCACTCGCTGTTCCAGGAAAGCGATCTACTTGTGGATGCGCTGCTTGGAACGGGACTGTCTTCGACCGTCACCGGTCGCTATGGCGAAGTGATTCAGAGCATGAACGAGGTGAACCGTCACGTCGTGGCTATTGATTTACCCTCGGGCCTTCACGCCGATACCGGAACCGCGTTTGGATCGGCTGTTCATGCCGCGCTCACAGTCACCTTTGGCCTGCCCAAGATAGGTCTGTACCAGAATCAAGGGATCGACTTGGCTGGGAACATCCATCTTGTCGATATTGGGATACCACCGTCCTATGTCGATGCCATAGAAAGCCGAGTGGCCTTACTCACACCTCAGTGGGTTCACGAGCATCTTCCACGACGTGAGCGATCGGGACACAAGGGAACCTACGGACACGCCGGGGTCATTGCAGGGTCTGTTGGAAAGACCGGCGCGGCCGCGATGGCTGCCCAAGCGGCACTGCGTGTAGGGGCCGGCCTCGTCACCGTTGCAACTCCTTCAAGTGTCAACGACGTATTGGAAGCCAAACTCTTGGAAGTCATGACCCTCCCGATGCCGGAAACAAAGGCCAGGACGTTTTCCCGCGCCGCATTAGATCGTCTCCTCGCCTTCATGGCGACCAGAGATGCGATAGCAATCGGCCCAGGATTATCAACTCATCATGAGACGGTTGAACTCATCCAGGCATTGACCGCACGACTCGACCGACCAGCGGTGCTTGACGCTGATGCGCTGAATGCCCTGACTGGACGTACCGCGATCCTCGCGTCATGCAAAATCCCTCCGATCATCACTCCCCATCCAGGGGAAATGGCTCGGTTGGAGGCTGAGGCCACTCCTCAGACAGTTAATCGTGATCGAATTGGTACCGCCACTCGATTTGCCAGAGAGCGTGGTTTGTTCGTCATCTTGAAGGGAGCACGAACGGTTATTGCACGACCAGACGGCACCATTGCAATCTGTCCAACCGGTAACCCTGGGATGGCGACCGCCGGTACGGGAGATGTGTTGACTGGGATGGTCGTTGGTCTGCTGGCGCAAGGCCTGCCGTCATGGGAAGCTGCCTGCACGGCAACCTATCTGCACGGAGCAGCCGGCGATCTGGCTGCAGCCATCAAGGGGGAAATGGGCATGATCGCGGGGGACCTGCTTGAGCACATTCCCACTGCGCTGAACAAGATTCTGGCCCCCCCCACGAACCAGGTCCGGTCGGGAACTTAACGGTCTGGTAGAACGGCATTTCTTATGGCCCGAGCAGTTCGCTCCCGTGGTCTTGTCCTGAACTCTCGACGTGAGACGGAGTTAATCGGAGAATCCATCGGGCGGGTCCTTCGCGAAGGAGATGTGATTGCATTGATCGGTGATCTGGGAGCTGGGAAGACGGCATTAGTCCACGGGATCGTCTCTGGTCTTGATGCTCCCCCCAGCGTAGTCACCAGTCCGACATTCATGTTGATGCACCGATACCACGGGCGACTCCCTTTGATTCATATGGATCTATACCGATTGAGCAGTCTTGAAGAGGCCGAGGCCGTCGGTCTCGCTGAAGTTTTTACCGACGACGCGGCGACAGCCGTTGAGTGGGCTGACCGATTTCCAACCCTCCTTCCTTCTGACCGGCTCGAATTGCGGTTGAGTCACAGAACCTTCACCACTCGATCGATTCAGTTTATGGCACAGGGGACACGATCCCGTTCACTGTTGGCGCGCATCAGGAAAGCCTTGCCATCGAGGCAGAGGCAAGGTCAACCGCCACGTCCAGGACCTAGTGAAAAGAGAAAGGCCCCCATTCGATGACGCGCCTCATTCTTGTCGGCATCCTCTTGCTCCTTTCACTGGCGTTTGTCCTACAAAACCAGGAGCAGGAAGTTACGCTGCGGTATTTCTTCGGCTTACTTGAGGCCTCCACACCAATTTATAAACCCGTTATGGCGGGGTTCGTCGTGGGGCTCCTGGTTTCCGCTATCCTACTCTGCCCTCCTTGGGTGCGCAGCCGTATTCAGCTACGTCGTAAGACAAAGGCACTACAACAGGCCGAGGTAGACCTAGAGCGGCTTCGACAATCGCTCGAGAAGGTATCTGGACGGACTCCCACCCCGGCAGACATAGAACCCGTGAGACATTTTGCTGATGAGTGAGACAACGCTCAGCCCTCTCATGCGTCAGTTCCGTGACATCAAGCAGGGATACCCGGACGCGATTTTATTTTTCCGTGTCGGAGATTTTTACGAGATGTTCTACGAAGACGCGCTGGAAGCGTCTCGGCTCCTCTCAATTGCATTAACGTCCCGAGATAAGAATAGTCCTCACCCAATTCCGCTGTGCGGTGTCCCATACCATTCGGCCACCGGTTACATTGCAAAATTGCTCAACGCTGGACGCTTGGTCGCCCTATGTGAGCAAGTAGAGGACCCGAAGTCTGCCAAAGGCCTGGTCAGACGCGAGGTCGTTCGCCTGTACACACCTGGTACGCTGGTGGACACCGAGTTCCTGATTCCTGGAGAGCTCAACTATCTGGCCGCCCTCGCCGTTCATCCGGATGCCGATTTTGGTCAACGGATTGGGCTTGCCAGCCTCGAAGTGTCGACCGGAGAGTTCTGGTTGATAGAGTTTCGCGGTTCACAGGCGGTGAGCCAGGTTCTGAATGAATTGTCTCGACTCGATCCTCGTGAGCTGATCTTCCCAGCGGACCTCGATAGCCGGAGCGTGCAATGGATCAGACAGATCACAGGACCACGCTTGTGTGAACGTCCGGCTGCTCCATTTGAGACCCTCCGTGCGACCCATCTACTGACGAGTCATTTCCGCGGTACCTCGCTTGAAAGCCTGGGATGTCAGGGATTCCCAGCTGCCGTCGGCGCAGCCGGCGCGGTGCTGGACTATTTCCGTGCGACCCAGCCCGCAGTGCCATTGGATCACATCCGCCGATTATCCGTTCGGGGGAATGACGAAGTCATGCATCTCGATGGGACAACCATTCGAAATCTGGAACTCCTGAAGCCGTTGTCCGCTCGGGAACAAACGGATGCAACCGGTCCCTTAACACTGTTGTCCGTGCTGGACCACACGGTCACTGCAATGGGATGTCGGCTGTTACGTCAGTGGGTGGTTATGCCTCTGTTGCGTTGCAAGCTCATCCAAGCACGTCTTGATGCCGTGGAAGAACTCAAGGAGTCTCTCTTCGTACGAACGTCCTTACGCAGAGCATTGCGGGAGGTCCAGGACATTGCACGGCTCGGGACACGTATCACGCTCGGTTTGGCCAACCCTCGTGAATTGCTGGCATTGAAACAGTCGCTTGCCGCCATGCCTGAAATCTCCACCCAACTGACTTCCCTTCAGAGCGAATTATTAGTCCAGTCCTTCGCAACATGGGATGGCGCGGAAGATCTGTACGATCTGATCGAACGAGCCATCCGCCCGGATGCCCCGCTTTCTTTACGTGACGGTAATATCATTCGAGAAGGCTATGCCCCAGACATCGATGAACTTCGAAAAGCCAGTAAGGAAGGGAAGGAATGGATCGCTGCCCTGGAAGGCCGAGAACGCGAACGAACCGGAATTGAGTCCTTGAAGGTTCGTTACAATCAGGTATTCGGCTATTACATCGAGATTACAAAAGCCAATCTGGGCCGTGTCCCACCGGACTACATTCGGAAACAAACACTCGTCAACGCAGAGCGTTTTACCACTGCGGAGCTTCAGGAATTAGAAGAGCGCGTGATCGGTGCCGACGTGAAACTTCTCGCCTCCGAACAGGAGACCTTCGTAGCTCTTCGCTCCCGGCTGGCTACCGAAACCCATCGGTTGGACCGAATGGCGACACTGTTGGCTCTGATCGATGTGCTCGCCGGTTTAGCCGAGACGGCGGCCCTCTATCGGTACTCAAAGCCGACCGTGACGGAGGGTGGTGGGATTACGATCAGGGAAGGTCGACATCCCGTCGTCGAACGGATTTGTCAGGATTCAGTTTTTGTACCGAACGACACGACTCTGGACCTTGCCACTGAAAGGCTGCTCATCATCACCGGCCCCAATATGGCAGGAAAGAGCACCTACCTTCGGCAGGTTGCGTTGATTGTGCTCATGGCCCAGGTAGGATGTTTTGTCCCGGCTACAGAGGCGCGCATCGGTTTGGCCGACCGGATTTTCACCAGAGTTGGTGCATCCGACAATTTGGCTGGAGGGCAAAGTACGTTCATGGTTGAGATGGTTGAAACTTCGACTATTCTCCGTCACGCTACGCAAAGGAGTTTGCTCTTACTGGATGAAATCGGCCGCGGAACCAGCACCTATGATGGTCTCAGCCTTGCGTGGGCCATTGCCGAGTATATCCATGATTGCACACAGCTCGGTGCTCGTACTCTCTTTGCCACCCACTATCACGAGATGACTCAATTGGAGTCTCAACGTATCGGAATTAAGAACTATCGTGTGGCTGTTCAGGAATGCGATGGAGACATCGTGTTTCTGAGAAAGATCATCGCCGGTAAGGCCGATCGCAGTTATGGCATTCACGTAGCCAAACTTGCAGGGCTTCCCCCGGAGGTGGTTGGTCGCGCTCAAGCAGTCTTATCGCAACTCGAACGACCCGAGTCTACCCCTACCGTCTCGGCTTCAGGTCCATCACAACAACCTGCCCAACCTCTTCCTCAACCCCATCCATTGATAGAAGAGGTGAAGCAGATCGATCTGTTCTCGATAACCCCACTCGATGCCATGAATCGCCTTGCTGATCTGCAGCGGATGGCTAAAACAGAGATCGCCGAATCATCCGTTAGTCAGTAATTCTGAGAGTTCTACATCCCCAATTGTGACTCTGCATTGAAAGAGGCGGGGCACTGTGCGTCTTGCTGAAATTCATTCCGACAATTGATCTGTTCTCAGCCTCTCTGCAAGATTCTTTCATGGTGACTGAGGTTATCGGCTGTGCCATTGATGAGAAGAGGGGGAGTCCAGGCTCAAAATACAAGGGGGCGGCATCCCTGAAGGAATGCCACCCCCCTCTCCGCTTTGATAACTTCTTCAGTGACCGAGATTATACTGCGCAGTCCAAGGAATCAACCCGCCGAGGACCTTCCCACCAGGAAGCATGACATCGTATTGCATGCCGACGTTGCTCCCATCCGGTGTAACCGGAGACGTGTTGAGCCCGGTCTTAGCTTTGTTGCAGGATGCCTCGAATTCGTTTTTCCCTGTGCATTCCTTGAGTCGAAGTGCGGACATGCTTACGGGCTTGCCCATTGCACCTGATACATCAGGAATTCTCTTCACCGCAGAAATCACCCGATGGTTCTGTTCTGTTTCTGTAACGACGAACTCAATCAGGTCCGTCGTGCTACCGGGGGGAACTTCCTTCGCAGCAGCCGGTCCCGCATGGGGTCTCCCCATTTTCTGTAATTCTTGCCAGGCAGACTTGTCAGCATAGAACTTCAGATTCTTACCGGGGTGAACTTTCTGCCAGTATAAACCACTCTCGGCATTTCCACCAAACACGGCCACATTGATCCATACGGCTTCGTCATAGGGATCGAGAACAATCACTCGCCCCTGTAACGTGGTAGGTTTACTCATATCGCCCCATTCGAATCGCTCTTGAAATGACTCAATAGCCGAGGCGCTCGACACCAGACCCACTACGAGGGCAACGGCTGCCAGAATGGCTGCACCTTGCTTCTGAAACATCATGATCGTGTCCTCCTTCACAACAACGTGCTGTACTAAGAGTAGCTAGTCTTTCAGTATTTTGAAGCCGGTGATGGTTCGACCGTCGAGGGTGACCTCCATGGCGACCAATTCCTGTGAGGCTTTGATGATTTTATCCATCAGAGCCTTATCCTTCACGGCAAGGCGAACCGTCGTGGCTGCATGGTACCATCCGGAATAGGCCGAGTTCTTTTCCGTTCCTCCGACAAAGCCCCATGCACAGCAAGTAAAGAGAGGATCCGGCGGTTTCACATCGAGCATGGTTGATGATCGGCCTCCCCCCTCTCCGGATCCTTGATCTCCAGAATTCCAGTACTGAATCCCGAACAACAGTTCTCCATCGGGGTTATCCGCCCACTGAGACCAAACACGTCCTTGCAGAGTCTTGACTGCGGCCGAAGCCTTCAGCGGCTTCCCTCCTACGACGTCATCCGCAAGACCAAGGTGCTCAATGCCAGCAGCGAATGAAAATTCGGCCGCTAGCAAGCTGATACTTGCACATACTATGGCGGTAGCTAGAACGACAGCCTTTTTCATACCTCGTCCCTCCTTCATCAGATTGATTACCAGTGTCTTCATAAGTTATTGATCACATTGAGTTGATCATCGTAAATGCAACAAACTATTTCCTTGTAGACTGACTTGCGCCGTAACTTGTTCAGTGCCCAAGGGAGAAATCCTAGACCAGGATAATAGAGTCGGAACGGTACTGAAACTGCGCTGTCCTGTCAAGGGCATGTTTTTCACGCATAGCCTTGGTTTCGAAAATACTACGACGAGCAATAGGAAAACAATAGCTTAGATGGTTTTATGCCTTCGTGTTTTCTCGCGGTCAGGCCATCGACAGAGAGAACCGTTTCCCTAACACCTTGGTCTGTTGTGATGAAAGTGGTCCCAAACCTGTTACGGCCATATGCTCTGTTGTAAACAGAGTACGTGCTACTCGGTTGACCTGCTGCTCCGTCACGGCGTCAATATCTGAGATCATTTCCTCTAAGGAGGTATGAGTGCCGGCAATGAGTTCGTCCTTGGCAAGTTTGTTCATGCGGCTGTGTGAACTCTCCAAACTCAACATCAGGCCGCCTTTCATTTGTTCCTTGGTCCGTTTGAGTTCCTCACTAGTCATTCCCCGGCGAGCCATTTTCTGAATTTCTCGACGGATCAGGTCCAGCACCCGCGCAACTTCGCTGGCTCGGGTTCCGGCATACACTGTGACGGTCCCCGTATCTGAATACCCCGATAAGAACGAATAAACCGAGTAGGATAACCCACGCTTCTCTCTGATCTCTTGAAAGAGTCTTGAACTGACGCTCCCTCCTAAGACGCTGTTGAGCGCATATATCACATATCGGTCCTTATGGCCGGCCGCGATTCCTTGAAGTCCCACGCAGAGATGGACCTGCTCCAAGGGCTTCCGCTTCAGGGTCACACCGCCGTGCAGTTCAGCCGGCCAACGCGTTCCCGAATCGGTGGCCTTTGAGGCCTGGTAGCGTCCAAAGAGCCTGGTCATCATTTTCTCAAGCTTCTGTTGATCGAAGTTCCCAGCAAGAGCCACAACGATGCCTTCCGGGCGATAATGTCGATCCATGTACTCGAGCAGATCTTGGCGACGAATGTGGCCAATGGTGGACGCTTTCCCAAGGATAGGACGACTCAACGGATGCGTGCCCATCACCAATTTGGCGTGTAACTCTTGAATGAGATCCTCGGGATCGTCTTGCACCATGCGAATTTCTTCGAGTACGACCTGCTTCTCTTTTTCGATTTCCTTCTGCGCGAGCCGAGAACGAAAGAAGAGGTCCGAGAGAAGGTCTAAGGCTTGAGGCAGATGCTGATCCAGGACTTTGACATAGAAGGTCGTCGTTTCGCGCGTGGTAAACGCATTCATTTCTCCACCGAGTGCGTCTATTTCACGGGAGATGTCCGTCGCGGAGCGTGATGTCGTTCCTTTGAACAACATATGCTCGATAAAGTGAGAATACCCGGCTTCTTCGGGACGTTCGTCCCGAGAGCCGGCATTCACCCAAATACCTATGGTGACGGATTTGACGGTCGGGATTCGCTCGGTGACCAAGCGAATCCCGTTGTTGAGGATGACCTTGCGATACAAGTGTTACCCACCCGCTGGATCAGGTGCGCCGCCGGTGGTCGGTGCCGGAATAGTTTCTTTTCGACTGAGGCGGATTTTCCCCTGCTTATCGATTTCAAGCACTTTGACCAAAATTTGGTCTCCTTCGGCCACTTCATCAGAAACCGATTTTACGCGATGATGGGCGAGCTGAGAGATGTGCACGAGTCCGTCCGTGCCCGGCAAGACCTCGACGAAGGCGCCGAAGTCCATGATTTTTCTTACCGTCCCGGAATAGACCTTCCCGACTTCGACTTCCTCGGTCAGGCGGTTGATGATGTCCTTGGCTTTCTGGAGAGATTCACCGTCCGAGGACGCGATCGTGACAATCCCGCTGTCTTCAACGCTGATCTTGACGCCACAATCGGCTTGAATCCCGCGGATCGTCTTCCCTCCCTGCCCGATGATATCCCGTATTTTGTCCTGCTTGACCTTCATCGTGTGGATGCGGGGGGCAAAGGCTGAGAGTTCGGTGCGTGGCCCCTGGAGTGCGTTCGCCATGCGGCCCAGAATGTGGAGACGTCCCGATCGGGCTTGTTCCAACGCTTGCTGCATCAAGGTAGTGGTAATCCCACCAATCTTGATGTCCATTTGAAGTGCGGTCACCCCGTTCTTCGTCCCGCATACTTTGAAATCCATATCACCCAAGTGATCTTCAAGGCCGAGAATGTCGGACAAGATAATCACATCGTTTCCTTCTTTAATGAGCCCCATCGCAATACCGGCAACGGGCTCCTTGATTGGAACACCCGCATCCATCATTGCCAACGTTCCGCCACAGACTGTAGCCATCGAGGAGGACCCATTGGATTCCAGAATCTCCGAAACAATGCGCAGAGTGTATGGAAACACATCCTTAGCGGGGATGACAGGCTTCAACGCCCGCTCCGCCAATGCGCCGTGGCCGACTTCACGTCTACCTGGTGAGCGAAGCGGTCGCGCTTCACCGACACTGAAGGGCGGGAAGTTGTAATGCAGCATGAATGTACGGGTATACTCCCCTTCTAACGCATCAATTCGCTGCTCATCGTCCGTCGTCCCCAAGGTCACAACGGCGAGACTCTGGGTTTCTCCGCGGGTAAAGATGGCCGAACCATGCGCGCGCGGCAAGGCGCCGACTTCACAGGTGATCGGTCGGATGTCGGATGGCCCACGGCCGTCCGCCCGCGACTGTTTCTCCAGAATCATCTTCCGGACTTCCGTGTACTCCAGTTGATGAAAGACGATCTTGATATGCCGCTCACGTGAAGCGTCTTCTGGTTTCTGGAGCTTTTGAACGGTCTCCGCAAGGATTTGGTCCAATCGCTCCTGCCGCGCACTCTTGTTGGAAATCATAATGGCGTCCCGAATCGGCTGGGCCACCAGAGACTTAATCTCCGCCTGCAGCGTGGGATCAATCGACTCCTGTACGACGTTTCGCTTAACGCATCCCACCTTCTTCGCTAATTCATCGATCTTCTGAACAATCTTCTTGATTTCGCTGTGAGCTAACTCCAGCGCCTGCAGCATGGTTTGTTCGGAAAGTTCATTGGCACCTGCCTCCACCATCATAACCGCATCGGCCGTTCCGGCCACCACGAGATGGAGGTCGCTTTGTTCCATGGCTTCGAGGTCTGGATTGACGACGAGCTGACCCTTGATATAGCCGATCTTCACTCCGGCGACGGGCCCATTGAATGGGATATTGGATATGGCCAGTGCCGCCGAGGCCGCGGTAATTCCGATCACGTCGGCCGAGCCCGTCTTGTCGGCTGAGAGGACCGAGGCGATGACCTGGGTTTCGAAATAGAATCCTTCAGGGAAGAGCGGACGCAGGGGACGATCAATCAATCGGCTGGTCAAGACCTCCTTCTCAGCCGGTCGGCCTTCCCGTTTAAAATAGCCTCCAGGAATCTTGCCTGCCGCATAGGCTTTTTCCTGGTAGTCGACCGTCAAGGGAAGAAAGTCGATCCCAGGCTTGGCGGTTTGGGCTGAAACAGCCGTAGCGAGCACGACGGTATCACCGTAGGATGCCCAAATTGATCCGTCGGCTTGTTTCGCGACGCGACCGGTTTCAAGCCGGAGCATACGACCGGCAACTTCTACCTCTACAACATGTATCATCTATGGTCTCCTCTGGTTAGGTCCACAGATGCCCACTGACAAACGCTCTGGTCGACGTTCCTCGCTGCTCAGTCGAGCACGCGAAGGGCACACGTCTCCCACCCATGGCCGGAAGATTTCACCCGGCAGTGGAGGAACAGAGCGCATGTCGGTGTTCATCTGTGGGACATGCGAGTAATGCGATGGCGCCGGTCCACGCCGTTCTGGGAACGACCGGTTACTTGCGTATACCGAGGCGATCGATAATGGCCCGGTAACGAGCGTCATCCACTCCGCGAAGATAGTCCAACAACCGACGCCGCCGGCCGACCAGTTGTAACAACCCGCGTCGCGAGTGATGGTCTTTCTTGTGAGTCTTAAAATGCTCGGTCAGATAGGTAATGCGATTCGTCAAGACGGCTATTTGGACTTCCGGAGAGCCGGAATCTTTGTCGTGCTGCTGATATTCCTGAATCAGTGCTGCTTTTGCTTCCTTCAATAACGCCATAACCACTCCTTCTCCATTAATGACTCGAGAGACTTAATACTTTACGCACTTTAATCGCTCCCAGACCCGTCCGGTCATGAGTTCCAATTGCCAACAGTCGCCCAGCTTCATCCTTCAGTCGCACATTGCCTGCCGCCAGGGAAGAGAGAGACTGACCAATCCCTATCTGGGACACGGGTGTCCCGTGTAACACCCGCTCTGCCTGTTCCTCGTTGACAACCACAGCAGGAAGCTCGAAAAGGAGTTCGTCCAGGGAAAGAAATTGCGATGCGAGAGTGCTCGCCGCAAGGTGAGAGGCGACTTGTTCGACCGTCAATGCACGCTCGATCGAAAGTGGCCCCACACGACGCCGTTCCAACGAAAACAGGTGCCCCCCGACACCTAAGGCCTGGCCTATATCGGCACAGAGCGTACGCACATACGTGCCTTTCGAACAAACAACGCGCAATGTTGCATCTCGGCCATCAAAGGACATGAGTTCCAGCGTATGAATCACGATAGAGCGTTCAGCCCGGTCGATCGTCTTGCCAGCCCTGGCGGCCTTATACAGTCGTTGTCCTCCGACCTTGACTGCCGAGTACATGGGCGGCAGTTGTCGTTGGATACCACGGAATCCGGTGAGCACTGTTTGTAGATTGATTTCCGTGACTCCACTTGGATCAGTACTCGTCAAGAGCCGACCGGTTGCATCCTGTGTATCCGTCGTTTCTCCGAGCCGCAACTGAGCTCGGTACTCCTTATCCCAATCAACCAGATATTCGGCAATTCTTGTGGCTCGCCCCACAAGAATCGGCAAAACCCCTGTCGCACTTGGATCTAATGTGCCGGCATGCCCAACTTTGCTTTCTTTCAAAAGGGCGCGAATTTTGGCAACAACATCATGCGACGTCCAACCGGTTTCTTTGTGAACAATAAGTACCCCGTCTTGGGACACCCTCTGCTCAAACATCGTGGTAGCGCTGGTCATAGCATCAAGACTCTGAAACACTCGATTCCTCAGTGGAGTCTTTGAGGGCTTGCGGTTCTCCGGCAGGACCATGCAATCCTGCCAATAACTGGTCGATTCGATTACCCCTTATGCCACTCACATCCTTCTTGAAAATAACATCGGGGAGGTAACGGAGCGACAGACGACGTCCTAATTCAGCACGCACAAACCCACTCGCTTTTGACAGCCCGGCAAAGACTTCACGCTCAGCCGCATCCCGCTCCATGGTCGTAACGAAGACATGTGCGATACGCAAATCTCCTGTGAGTTCGACATCGGTCACGGTGACACCATGCACCCGAGGATCTTTGATTTTGCGCATAAGAATATCGGCTACTTCCATGCGAATCTGATCGGCCACTCGATCAGCCCGTTTGTAGGTTGCCTTAGACATCGTAAGGTGATGGTCCTCAGGAACGGCGACATGGGGCTGAAGGCTAGAGCAACTCCTGTTGAGTACGGATCACCTCGAGAACCGGCATACTCTTGATCAGGTTCAGCGCCTGCTCCAAAACTTGGCTCACAAAACGTCCCTCGCTGGCCACACAGGCCATTGCGAGAACGGCCTTCTGCCAGAGATCTTGCCCATCGACTTCTGCCACAGAGAGGTTAAATTTACTTCGCAGTCGCTCTTTGAGTCCATGCAGGACCTGACGCTTATCTTTCAACGATTGGCTCTCTGCGATGAACAACTCGACCGTACAGAGCCCAACCACCATAATGACCGCCTACAACGTGCCCTTTATATGAGCCGGTCTCCGTGAGAGCGCCTACCGCACGGCGCCATGATCTGGATTGACATCTAAAGCTTAGTGGCGATTTTGTCGATCGTATACGCTTCGACAATATCTCCCACTTTCACATCATTGAAATTCTCTATACTGAATCCACACTCATATCCCTGCTGAACCTCACGCACATCGTCCTTGAATCGCTTCAACGAGCCAAATTTACCCTGATAGACCACCACATTATCCCGAATCACACGGACTCCAGCACTGGTTCGCGAGATGAGGCCATCAACCACATAGGCACCTGCCACTGCGCCAACCTTTGGGATCATAAAGACCTGGCGTACCTCTGCACGTCCCAGAGCTCGCTCCTTGAGCGTCGGTTCAAGCAAGCCTTCCATGGCGGCTTTGATATCGGCAATGGCGTCATAGATGATCGTATAGAGCCGGACATCGACACCTTGCTGCTCAGCCAATGCCGTGGCCTTTGGCTCAGGTCTAATATTAAACCCAATGACGATCGCCCGCGATGCTGCCGCAAGCAGGACATCGGATTCCATAATTCCGCCGACGGCGTTATGAATGACCCGAAGCTTGACCGCGTCGGTCGATAACTTTTCAACCGCTCCGGCCAACGCCTCAGACGATCCCTGCACATCGGCCTTGATGACGATGGCCAACTCCTTCACTGACCCTTCTTGGATTTTTGCAAAAAGGTCATCAAGCGAAACCTTCGTCGGACTGGTCAATTCGGCTGCTCGACGTTTTTGAGCTCGCTCTTCGGCAATCTCTCTGGCTACCCGCTCATTCGAGACGACATGGAAGACATCTCCTGCCGACGGAACACCCGGCAAGCCAATGACTTCGACTGGAATGGACGGCCCGGCCTGCTGTACTTTTTCACCACGATCATTGATGAGCGCCCGTACACGGCCACTGAACGTACCCACGACATACGCATCGCCGACCCGCAAGGTCCCACCCTGCACCAGGACCGTCGCGACTGGCCCTCGCCCTCGTTCAATTTTCGCTTCGACGACCGTACCTCTAGCCTGCCGGTGTGGATCCGCCTTGAGCTCAAGCACTTCGGCCTGCAAAAGAATCATTTCCAAAAGCGTATCCAGACCAGTTTTTTGCTTGGCCGACACTTCAACCATGATCGTATCGCCACCCCAAGCTTCAGAAATGAGTCCATGTTCTGAGAGCGCATTCTTGACCCGATCCGGATTGGCTGTAGGCTTATCGATCTTGTTCATCGCAACGATGAGCGGAACGCCTGCGGCCTTCGCATGGTGGATGGCCTCAATAGTTTGAGGCATGACGCCATCGTCTGCAGCAACGACGAGAATGACGACATCCGTGACTTTAGCCCCACGGGCCCTCATGGCCGTGAAAGCCTCATGGCCTGGCGTATCCAAGAAGGTCACCTGCTTGCCGCGTACCGAAACCGTATAGGCCCCAATATGCTGCGTGATACCGCCAGCCTCTCCCTCTGCAACATTGGTTTGACGAATGGCGTCGAGTAATGATGTCTTCCCGTGATCGACATGACCCATGATCGTCACGACAGGTGGGCGCGGTTCAGGCCGTTCTTCACCGCCAGTCTCCAGCACATCTTGCAACAAATCGTCCCCTACTTTTTCAATTACGATATCGATCTTGACACCACTCTCTTCAGCTAACATCGCCGCTGCGTCCAGATTCATTGGCTGGTGATAGGTCAGCATTTGACCCATCTCCATAAGCTTACGAACAATGTCTGCGGGACGCTGGCCAATCAACTCCGCAAATTCTTTGACCGTTGTTCTCGGAGTGACCTTGACACTCTTTCGACGCGGCTTCGTCACCTCTGATGGAGCACTATGGTGCAAATGCTTAGAGCGATCATCACGACGTTGGACCGGAATGGCCCGGAGATCCTGCCAACGTGCGGCATCCTCTCTGAGCTTCACATCCTGCTGCTCATCTTTCGGCCGACCTGGCTTTTTGGCCTTCTTGAGCTTGTCCTTCTGTCCTTCGGCTTCAATGGCCTCGAACGCCATGCTCTTCTTCTTGCCGAGGACGGATTCAACCGTCGTGGTCGCAGCGCCTGGCGGTGCAACGACCGGCTTAGGCTGAGCGGCCGCTTGCGTGGGAACCACCGCCGAAGGTACCACTGCGGCAGGAGGTGCGACTATGCTTTCCGGTCGAATGTCCTCCACACGTGGGCTGGGCGCGACAGGCTCTTCAATAACCGACTGCTCTGCAGAGGGTGATGGATCGGTGCTTGCTGCAACTACTAGCTCAGGCTGAGCTGAATGCTCTATTTCCACGGCCGTGGATGACGAGAGAATCTCCGCCGGCTCTTCTTCTTTCTTACGCTTAATCAGAATGCGCCGCTTGTCAGGCTTGGCAGACTCTTCCGTCGGTTGCCCCTTGCTCGCCAAAGACCTGCTCTGCGCCGCGCCGGGAATGGACTTAGATGGAGAGTCTGCTTCAGTCGCAGCCCCCTGCCCCTTAGATTGCGGAGCGAGCTTTCCCAACACCTTCTCCACGATCTCATCATCCAGCGCACTACTATGGGATGTCACTGGCACACCCATTTTCTTGAGCTCTGGGATGAGCACGCGATTTTCCATGCCTAGCTTCTTTGCCAGTTCGTATACACGCATTGCCATCAGACGATTCCGTATCCTACTCTGATCCGTTCAGTGCCTCTTCCGCTCTCGCAGCTTGACGAGCCTCTTCCTGCAGTCGTTGCGCCTCTGTCTCTTCAGCCAGTGCCGCTTTGATTTCCTTGTCGCGCTCCACTTTCTCCTTTTCGTACTCCGTGGCGCTGATGATGTCGATTTTCCATCCTGTCAAACGCGCCGCAAGCCTGACATTTTGGCCATTCTTGCCGATCGCCAAAGATAGTTGGGAATCGGCGGCCACCACCAATGCCGACTTCTTCTCCTCATCGATACCGACCTTTTCGATCGTCGCAGGATTTAAGGCTTCGGCGATGAATACCCTCGGATCTTGGGTCCAGGTAATGATGTCGATCTTCTCACCACGCAACTCACGGACGACGGCTTGCACGCGGGAACCTTTAATACCGACACAAGCACCCACCGGATCCACCGCCTTTTCCCGTGACGTCACAGCAATCTTTGTCCGATCCCCAGGCTCTCGAACAACCGACTTGATTTCGATAATCTTCTCCATGATCTCAGGCACTTCGAGCTCAAAGAGTTTCGACACAAATTGGGGATGGCTTCGCGACAAAATCACCTGTACATCCTTAGGGGTCCGACGAACTTCCAACAGCATGGCTTTCACACGATCACCACGACGGTATGTTTCACGCGGGATCTGCTCTTGTATCGGGAGAATCGCCTCTGTCTTCCCGAGATCTACCAAGTAATTACGGCGCTCCATGCCAAGAATGATGCCGGTGACCAAATCACCCTGCCTCGTGGAGTATTCCTTCTGCACCGCCTCCCATTCTGCTTCACGAACCTTCTGAAAAATGACTTGCTTGGCGGTCTGCGCAGCAATTCTTCCCAATTCATTCATCTCAATCAGGGAACCGATTTCGTCTCCAACTTCGGCTTCGCTGTCATACTGACGGGCTTCTTGTAGGGAAATTTCGGCTTTAGGATTGCTGACCGTTTCGACGATCGTCTTCTTGGAGACAACTGAAATTTCTCCGGTTTTCGGATCTATCTCAACCTGAATGTTCTCAGCCTGCCCAAAGCGCTTTTTTGCGGCAGTCTGCAGAGCGGATTCAATGGCTCCGATTACGCGCGCCTTGTCGATTCCCTTTTGGCGCCCGATTTCGTCAATTACTGAAATCAGTTCTCGGTTCATACCTCACGCTCCTGCATCCGGTTTGCATCCACGGCGCCCCCACCCACAATTTAGATTTTCACGACCAATTTCGCTTCCGCAATGCTCTCACGGCTGAGCTGAATCGCCAAGGGAGCTCGATGCGTACCGACCTCCAACACGACGAGAGTCTCGTCTACTTGCATCAGTTCTCCGGTAATCCGCCACTGACCTTCGAGAGGCTGTCGAAGCTTGAGATTCACCTGTTTTCCAATCGCCCGTTGATAGTCCTGAGTTCTCTGGAACGGGCGATCCAAACCTGGAGATGAGACTTCAAGCGTATAGGCGTGAGGGAACGGATCGGCGACATCGAGTGCCGGCCCTAGAGCCTTATGTGCTTGCTCACAGTCGGTGATGGTCACTCCACCCGGTTTGTCGACCAACACACGAACAACAGACCGCGGACCACGTCCAACGCAAACAACATCGATCAATTCGAGTCCGAGCGTCCATAGAATCGGCGAAATAACTTCCTGCAATCGGTCGATAACCGGCTGCACACTACTCCCCGGCGTCCTCAACCTTCATGTCCTCTTAGGCACGTGACCAAACAAAAAAGTGGGCGTGCGCCCACTTACAGAGGCGGTACCATAGCACGCACCCCTAAGCAATGCAAGGGGACTAGCCCGTCAGTATCGCCCATCGAGCTGCCAATGCCTGAGTCACTGGACCGGGGCGACCGTTGCCAATGGATTTCCCGTCGATCTGAACGACCCCGAGTACTTCGAGCGTGGTCCCGGTAAGAAAAACCTCGTCTGCCTGGTACAGGGAGTCGATCGACATGAATCGTTCCTCGACGACGACCTCTTCCCTTCTTGCTAATTGCAAGACGACGGTCCTGGTCACTCCGGACAGAATACGCGGACTTTCGGGAGCCGTCACGAGTACGCCTCCCTGAACAGCCATCACATTGCTCACGGCGCCCTCCATGACCAAGCCGTCACGAACCAAGATGGCCTCAAATACACCCGCTTTTCTTGCCTCCTCACGAGCCAGCACGTTGGCCAGCAAATTCACGCTTTTGACATCGCATCGGCCCCATCGCAGATCCTCGCACGTACAGGCCATCACGCCGGTGTGGCGCATTTCAACACTGAGCGGGTGAATGGCTCGAATCGTCATAACGACAGTTGGCCGACTCTCTGAAGGAAAGCCATGCTCGCGGGGAGCCACCCCTCGCGTTACCTGAATATAGATCTTGGCGTCCTGATAGCCAGCTAGGCTCAGTCCCTGGTGAATCCATTGCGTCCATTGCCTTCTGGTATAGGGTTGGGAAATGGAGAGTTGCGTTGCGCTTCGATCAAGCCGGTCAAGATGTGCACTCATTTCGAACGGGGACCCTCGATAGGTTCGAATCACTTCATAGACCGCATCGCCGAATTGGAATCCGCGGTCATCGATGGATACCGTCGCATCTTGCCATGGAAGGAAACGCCCATTGATAAATGCAATGTCTGGCATGGACTCAATCCCCCGTCGTAACCGGCTGCGCCTCAATCGTGAAGAGCCGGCGATCTTCCGAGGTGAATTTCCACCCCATGCGCTTTTCAAACACGATGTGATAGACACCTGGCTGCACGGCCTTAAACTCAAAGATTCGCTGTCCGTTGTCGACCGCGTTATTACTGGCGATGCGGAGAAATTCGTCGCCGAGCAAAGCCAGTCCCTTGGTGTCATAGGACGCGACCCACTGCTCACCCCTTGTCCGGTCTTCCCATAACTGAAGGACAAAGGGTCGATCAACCACGACCTTGCGGGAATCTCCGGTCTCCCCTATCGATAGGGGTTCGACACCAACGGTATTCACACCGGCATCCTCTGTGCGTTCGTTACGGCTATGCACGTTTCTTTGAAAATCTTCATGATTTTTTTCGCGGGCCGATCATGATCTCACTTCCCTCCACTCGCACCTCGTAACTTCCCACGCAATACCCGCCCCCATCCGTACCTTGTCCATTTCGGATGTCGAACGCAAGGTCATGCCACGGACAGGCGATGACGTACCCCTTGAGTCGACCTTCGATAAGAGGCCCCCCTTCGTGAGGGCAGCTATTATGGATGGCATAAAATTTCCCATCGATATTGAACAGGGCAATCGGTCGATCATTGACCTTGACGATCTTCGACTGCCCCGGAGGTACGTCCTCAACCTGACCGACCTTTTGAAACCCATCCATCATGTGTATTCCCTTGGTATGCCGCAAGGCGTATCTGCTGAATGCTGAAAAAATCCACCAGTGACGTGCTGGCACCGCTTATTTAGGGTTCACCGTGCTGATGCGTGCGCCTTATCTCTTCGCTCGCTGCGGCCCTGGCGGACAACCTTTTTGACTGTCCTGATGTGATCGTCATGAATGGTGATTGGAACACCCCATCTGTAATTTGTTCGTAATGACCGATTTAACTTCTACTTGGCTAGAGGCGCAGGGCGTATTTGAGCTCGTCGTTTTTGGCCACACCTGACTTTTTAATGAACCCAGACTCCGCCTGTATCACATAGCGAGCCGCCTCGGGTGGCGGCCCAAACAGTGGGCATGGATCCTTCGCGCAGGGCTCTGCCTGTTCAAGCAGATGTACCACATGATGACTCTCATCGACCCACAGTATGTCGATGGGGAATCGGTACTCCCGCGTCGTGACACGATGAAGACCATTTTCCTCAAAAATATACAGCATGCCCGCATTTGCTGGTAACCCCTCTCGAAAGGCAAGTCCAAAGAGGAGCTTCTCAGGCGTATCGGCCACCTCGGTCTCCAATTCGACGCCACTGGGAAACGTCACCACAATCACGCTCGATTCTTTGCGTTCAACGAGAATCACTGAGGCGCTCATCAATAGCACCGCCAGCAAGATCATCATGATGATCCGCTTCTTTTTCTGCTCTCGCTCACTCGCTTGGTTATGACTACGAGACATCTGGAGAAGAGTACCGACTTTATTTTTTCACATGCTGGGCCCAATGACCCATGCGTACAACTGCCCTAGGCCTTCTGACCGGAACTCGTTACATTGACCTGGAAAATCAGCACAGGATAGAATGCCTACTCACGCTGCCACTCGTCAAATTGGTCACTACTATGGTGGCGGACGTGGGAGCTTGTCAATATTGATTTGAGAGTGAGAAGGAGGCTTCGATCATGGCTTTACTGATTACAGACGAATGTATCTCTTGCGGGGCATGCCTGCCGGAATGTCCCAATGAAGCCATTTTTGAAACCAGAAGTGATGCTGAGTCCAAAGGGAACCACGTCGGTGATGGACAGGGAGTCGGCGATAACATTTATGTCATCGCCCATGACCGATGTACGGAGTGTGTCGGCCATTTCGACGAACCACAATGCGCAGCTGTATGTCCGGTCGATAATTGCTGCATCTCAGACCCTCTCTATCCGGAGACGACGGAGATCCTTCTGGAACGAGCGAAGACGTTGAATCCTGATAAAGGAATCGATCCCGCTAAAGTGTGGAGCGGGGTTAGGAACTAACTCAATCTCTGTTCCTGGCGTTGAAGGAAGGCCTTGGCTCTGAAGAGAACCAAGGCCTTCCGCTTTTTAATGGATTCTTGACGCCTCTACGGCCACTTCAGACAGCCGGAAAACGAAACGGCCCCAAGGAGGATTTCCTTGAGGCCGTCAATCTACACCGAGACTTTTTTATTCGTTGCCGTGAACTATTTCAGCATGAGTAACTTGCCACCCACATGGGCAGGATGCAAGTGACATTTATACTCCAGGACGGTCCCGGCCGCATAAAACAGGTCGCTGGTCGGAACACCGATATATTGCGTCTCTCCTGGCTTGAGCACGAGCTTCGTATGTAAAACGGTTGGCGCCGATTGATTCACTGCGGCAGTGAGCTGAAACCCGTGCTCAGCCGTTGAATTATTCGTGACTTTTAGGAGAACGGGTGCACCTGGACGTGTCTTGAAATCGATCACTGTCACAGGAGGATACCAAACTTTCATGTTGCCAAGCTCGATCGCGAAGAACGAGGCATCAACGGTGAGTTCTTTGAATGGCTGTCCCACGACGGAACCTGATTCGAGATCCCCGGTCTCGACACCGCCCGCTTGAAGTGCGTATGAACCTGAAACCCCGGCCAACACCAATCCAAGGCCGAGAAAGCCCGTCAACAATACCTTACCCATGGCCACCCCCCTTGCGAGATTAAAGAAGAGATAAAATAGAAGCTTGTAAACCGATATCGTGATGATGCCAAAACCTAGATGACGTGCAGGCGCTTGGTACTGCGTACCGTTTTTCTTTTTTAATAGTGCTTAAAACAACTTATCCATAACCCTAAAATTTCAACTATGCAGAGACATGTATAACATAGGGCTCAAAATGGAAGCAACCGATTTAGAGCCATCCTAGGCAGAAGAACTCGTCCCAAGTTGGCCGCAACTGGCGGCCACGCCGTTCACCCACGACTGATGCCGGCGGTGGGGTTAGACATGGCTCTGTTCACATCCCGTCTCGCCCGAAGAACCTCATACGGGTACAAAAGTACGGACGGACTCAGCTTGAAAAACCGACCATCGGCCCTCTCCTTCGCTTAAGTATTTCACCAATATGCCGATACAACAGCCAAGGAGCTACAGCATGCCCATTATTGTGGCAGTCAACGGGGTTGCGGAAGTCTATCCGGCAAAGCTCGTGACTCCACGGTATAACCGCCTGGAGACGGTGGCAGATCGGGAGCATCATGGCCAACAATCATCGACGTTGGATCACCCCGCCTTAGTTGCGCAAACGGCCTACCAACAACAGAGCCCTGATCGATCACACCCAACGCCGGCAGTCCTGGCCCGAGACTTGATGACGACAGCCGTGCTCTCGCTTCCATCTGACAGTCGGCTCCTTGATGCATGGACGCTCATGAGTCACAAGGGATTTCACCACATCCCCATCACCTCATTACATGGCACGCTCGTGGGAATGCTCTCGTATCGGGATCTCCTCCATCATGTCCCTGAATTGATCACATCGGCCGATACACAACAGGCTTCCCACAAGCATGCTGCCGAGGTCATGACTCCGCGAGTGATCTCGGCAACCCCTACCACGGAGATCCGTGAAATCGCCCGAGTCATGCTGGAGGAACGGATCCATGCGGTTCCGATTCTCGATCAGAGCCGTCGTCTCGTCGGCATACTTTCCAGGCAAGACCTGCTCCGTGGCCTCGCCAACCACGGCCCCCTTGAATTATGGACCTGACCTTACTGACTTTTTTGGCCTCTCGTTCAAGATCCGTTCATGGAAACATCTCGTCAATTCCTGTAACGCAGGCTGGGTTATCATACTCGTGACCATCGTGAAAACGTCGCCGCCTGACCAAGCGGACTTCCCCCCATATCAACCACAGTCCAAATCACAGCCTGCTCAACCATAAAACGTCGACCCGTTGCTGAAATCCGCACACCGTTATAGCCGTCATAGTAGCCGTTGATTCGCGCCTGAGCCAACATGCGATCCCGTTCGGCTCGGTTGTCAGGCTCAGCCGTCAGTCGCGAGGGAGTCGCGGTCAATTGTTCCCAAGAGACCTCCCACAAATCCAGCGCGACGTGATTGCCATAGTTTAAGATCGGATCGGGTTCGGCACCATGCGACACCACCACACATGAAGCATCGAACAACCTCTGAGCTTGCGCCGTGACATCTCCGGCCCGCTCAATCAACTCCTTTCCAATCCAACGGCGATAGCTGTCCAGCAAGAACTGACTCCACTCCACAATGCGCGGTTCGTTCCACGGTGCAGCCTTCATGGGTCTGGTGGTATCACGACGTGGGGGGAAGGGCAAGCGGGATAGGCACCTTGTCAAGACCATAGGCCTTCTCTGTATAATAGGGGTCCCACTTTACAAAAACAGGAGCACTGATGGCGGGCAAGACACTGTTCGACAAAATTTGGGAGTCGCATGTCGTTCGAGCGGAACCAGATGGGACCACCCTCCTGTACATCGACCGGCAACTCGTACACGAGGTGACGTCGCCGCAAGCCTTTGAGGGGTTGAAGCTTGCCGGCCGGCGTCCACGCCGCCCGGCGGCCACACTGGCGGTACCGGATCACAATGTTCCTACGACCGACCGGACACTGCCGATTGCCGATCACATCAGCGCGAAGCAGATTCAAACCCTTGAGGAAAACTGTCGCGACTTTGGTATTACCTTCTTTGGTATGGACGACATCCGACAAGGCGTGGTCCACGTCATCGGCCCTGAACAGGGGTTCACGCTTCCCGGAACGACGATCGTGTGCGGAGATTCTCATACGTCGACCCACGGAGCGTTTGGAGCCTTAGCCTTCGGCATCGGGACCAGCGAAGTCGAGCATGTCTTGGCCACACAGTGCTTGGTACAGAAGCGGCCCAAGACGATGGAAGTGCGGGTTGAGGGGGCCCTTTCTGATCGCTGCTCGGCTAAGGATATTATTTTGGCGATTATCGGGAAGATCGGAACGGCCGGGGGGACTGGGTACGTCATCGAATACACAGGATCAGCGATTCGCGCACTGAGTATGGAAGGACGCATGACCCTGTGCAACATGTCCATCGAGGGAGGAGCCCGCGCTGGACTCGTGGCCCCTGATGAAAAAACGATCGCCTATGTGAAGGGACGTCCACTAACTCCGAGAGGAACGTTGTTCGAACAGGCGGTTCAAGCATGGCAATCCCTCAAGACCGACCAAGATGCCAGCTATGATGCTGTCGTGACCCTGCGAGCGGAAGAGATCGCGCCGCAAGTCAGCTGGGGAACGAGCCCCGGAATGGTGCTGGGGGTGGATCAAAAAATTCCAGACCCGAGAACGATCGTTGATGTCAAAACCAAGAGTGCGACGGAACGGGCATTGAACTACATGGGGTTATCTCCTAATACACCGATCACTGACATCAAAGTCGACAAGGTCTTCATTGGTTCCTGCACCAACTCGCGTATTGAAGACTTGCGGTTGGCGGCCAGCCTGGCCAAAGGTCGGAAGGTGGCGACATCCGTGCATGCCATGGTGGTCCCAGGGTCCGGTCTCGTCAAACAACAGGCCGAGGCGGAAGGGCTTGATCGTGTGTTTCGTGACGCAGGATTTGAATGGCGGGAGGCAGGGTGCAGTATGTGCCTGGCGATGAATGCCGATGTGCTGCAGCCAGGAGAACGTTGTGCCTCCACCAGCAATCGCAACTTCGAGGGACGCCAAGGCGCAGGCGGGAGAACCCACTTGGTCTCCCCTGCCATGGCAGTGGCGGCGGCTATCGAAGGACACTTCGTCGATATTCGACATTGGAGCTGAGGTCGTTTATGGAACCGTTTACCACTCTCACTGGTCTCGTGGCCCCATTGGATCAAATCAATGTGGACACCGACCAAATTATTCCGAAGCAATTTTTAAAGACGATCAAACGGACCGGGCTCCGCGAAGGTCTCTTTTTCGACTGGAGAAAGACAAAGGATGGATCCCCTGATCCTGACTTTTTCTTGAATCAGCCTCGCTATCAAGGGGCATCGATCTTATTGACGCGCGATAATTTTGGATGCGGCTCATCTCGAGAACATGCCCCCTGGGCCCTGTTGGACCAAGGGTTCCGTTGCGTCATCGCCCCAAGTTTTGCCGACATTTTTTACAACAACTGTTTTCAAAACGGCATTCTTCCCGTGGTGCTGAAAGCAGACGAAGTATTGGCGCTCATGAAGCATGCCGTTGAGACCGAGGGATACCGGCTTACAGTCGATCTCGCCAACCAGACGGTGACGACGCCGGAGAAAACAGTCTATCGGTTTGAGATCGATCCCTTCCGCAAGGATTGTCTCTACCGGGGTCTTGATTCGATCGGCTTGACGCTCCAACACGAGCAGTCCATCTCAGCCTACGAGACTCGTCGAAAGACTGAGGCCCCCTGGCTCTTCGGCGACCTTCACGCGTAACGAGGGAGACATCTGGTGAAAGCAGTGAAAGTATTGTTGACTATCCTCGTGTTTCTTGGTGCGGCCTATCTCATCGTTGTATTCAACTGGACGTATTCCGATGGAAACCGAGCCGGGTACATCCAAAAATTCTCCTCGAAGGGGTGGGTGTGCAAAACACATGAGGGAGAGTTGGCCATGACCACGGTACCTGGGACCGCACCGGTCCTGTGGCCGTTTACAATCTGGGACGACAAAGTCGCCGATCAATTGAACGACATGATGGGAAAGCGCGTGATCCTACACTATAAGGAGTATCGTTATATCCCCACCACCTGCTTCGGGGACACGACCTATTTTGTCGATAAAGTGGAAGTTCAGGAGTAGCCAAGCCTTACCGCTTACAGCCACTTTTTCAAACGGAACCCGATCAGCATGATCGCGGCGACGATGCCCATGATGCCGAGCGCCATGGGATAGCCCCATGCCCACTTCAACTCGGGCATATGTTCGAAATTCATCCCATAGATGCCGGCGATGAAACTGAGCGGCATGAAAATCGTCGTGATCACCGTCAGGACCCGCATGACGGCATTCAGGCGATAGCTTACGCTGGATAAATAGATATCGAGGCTGGCTGAAACCATTTCACGTAGGGTCTCAATCGTGTCCACAATCTGCACCACATGGTCATAGACATCCCGGAAAAAGAGTTTCATCGGCTCATGCAGGAACGGGCATTCCGAACGCGAGAGATTGTTCATCGCTTCCCGTAACGGCCACACAGCCCGACGCACAAAGAGCAGTTGCCGTTTCAGCGCATGGATGTCTTGTAGTGTCTCAGGCTTCGGATCGGCGATCACCCGTTCCTGAAGCGATTCAATGCGTTCGCCGAGCATTTCGAGCACGGTAAAATACTGGTCCACCACGGCATCGATCAACGCGTACATAAGATAGTCCGAGCCATTTTGACGCAGTCGGCCCTTGCCGCCTTTGAGGCGATCCCGAACGGCGCCAAACACATCCGTCCCGTTCTCCTGAAACGAGAGCACATAGTTCCGTCCGAGAACAAAACTAACCTGTTCAACCAGAATATCTCCTCGGTCGGAGGTCATCAGCATCTTCATCACAAGAAACAAGTATGTCTCGTAGTCATCCAGCTTGGGACGCTGATCGGTGTTGGCAATATCTTCCAGCAGAAGCGGATGGAGGCCGAAGTGTTTGCCGAATCCTTCCAGCACCTCAACCTTGTGGACACCACCGACATTGACCCAGGTCACCGTCTCATCCGCTGGTGGGCGAAGGGTCTCCATGTCCGTCACAACCTGCTCGTCGCAGTGCGTACCGGCATAGTTGAAGCGAGTCACGGTCACGGAGTTCGTACGTGTCTCACCAATGTGGATTAGAGTCCCGGGAGACAGGCCGGTCTTCTTCGAACGCTTCTGGACTAACTTCATGATAGCGAGCTTGTACGCAGATTCCTGTGGAACGTCAAGCCAAGAACTGGCGCGTTCCTTTTCATTCAATCATAAGCCTGGTAATCTGCCAGTCATGAAATGGCCTCGAGAGCTTGAACAACTTGAAGCAGCGATGCGAGCGGCCGGCTCAGAGGCCTTGCGGTTGGCGACTGAGGGATTCGAGACGATCAGAAAACCAGACCAGTCTCCGGTCACATCGGCGGACCTCGCGGTCAACCGGATTCTTCACGCACAGCTGCTCTCAGCGTTTCCCCACGACGGATGGCTATCGGAAGAATCCCCGGATGATGCCAGTCGACTGCAGAAAGATCGGATCTGGGTAGTCGATCCCATTGATGGGACCAAAGCCTTCATCAACAGAGTTCCGGAATTTTGCATTTCCGTCGCCCTCATCGAGCAGGGTCTTCCCATCGTGGCCGCCATCTATAACCCTTCGACCAACGAACTCTTCAGTGCAATCCGAGGCGAAGGACTTCGACTGAACCACGAGTCAATCGATTCACGGCCTACCAACGCCGGACACCTCCCGGTGATTGCGCTGGGTCCATGGGAGCGTCAAACTGGTCGTTTTGCGGCTTTCGATTCATCCACTCAACATCGTCCGATGCTTTCCATCGCCTGGGCCCTCGCGCTGATGGCATGCGGCCGCATCGATGCGGTGGCCACATTTGAACCCGAAAATGAGTGGGATGTCGCGGCTGGAGTCCTATTGATCAATGAAGCTGGCGGAACAATTACTGATGGAAGCGGGCAGACTCTGACGTTCAACCAACCAACCCCGCGGTACCGTGGAATCATCGCCACGAGCCCTTGCTGTCCCGCGTCTCTCAGTCGAGCATTGGCGAGCCTTGCTCCCACATCTGGCTAGTCAGGTTCATTCACTACCTTGGGTAGCTACATTCCATCTTGCGTCAGCCGCCGACAGGCCTCCTCCAGATCCTGATCCGTCTTGGCATAACTGAATCGGATAAAATCAGCCCCGACCTTGCTCGTGAAAAAGGCTTCCCCTGGCACGCCGGCGACCCTGGTTTTGCCTAACAGAGACATCGCGCGCGCCTTCCCCGTCAGGCCAGGAAGATGGGAGACATCCGCTAAGACGTAATAGGCGCCTTGGGGAATGGATGGAGTGATTCCAGCTTGAGATAACGCCCGACAGAATTTCTCACGCTTCCCCTGATACTCCTGCCGCAAGCCTTCGTAGAAACTATCCGGCAATTCACGAATCCCCCGCGCCACACCCATCTGCAACGGCGCTGGCGCACAGACGTAGAGCAAATCGTTCATGGCGCCGATGGCTTGTGCCCACTGTCGTGAGGCGACGCTGTACCCGATCCGCCAGCCCGTCACACTGAACGTCTTGGAGTATCCGCCAATCGTGATGGTTCGCTCCGCCATCTCCGGCAATGAGGCCATGCTGACATGGCGTCGTCCGTCATAGAGGAAGTATTCATAGATTTCATCCGTCAAGACGAAGAGGTCATGCCGGCAGGCAAATTCCGCCAATGCCTCGAGTTCAGATTGGCTATAGACCCTCCCGGATGGGTTGCCCGGTGAATTGACGATGATAGCCTTCGTTTTAGCTGTCACGGCTTCCTCTAACTGGGTCATCGAATAGGACCAAATCGGAGGCTGCATGGAAACCGTGACCGGAACCGCTTCGACCGCCACAAGGGCACTGATGTGGTATTGGTAGTAGGGCTCAAACAGAATGACCTCATCGCCGGGATTCAGCAGGGCAGCACAGGCGGAATGGAAGGCTCCCGTCGCACCGGCGCTGACGGTAATGTCGGTTTCCGGGTCAGCCTTCATCCGGTTATACCGCTCTAGCTTCTCGGCGATGGCCTGCCGGAGGTACGGCAACCCGTCGAAGCGCGTATAGACGTTATAGCCATCATGAATCGCCCGCTCAGCTCCTTCGAGCACGACCGGTGGAACCGGCGTATCACAGACGCCCTGAGCCATATTGAGGCCCTTAGCTTCAGCGCAGGCCTGAGTCATGGCTCGAATTTCTGACTGAGCCAAATCCGTCATCCGTCGACTGACTGTACGCATCACGATACTCCTTCTTTTCTATTCCGAACTGCTGTCTTTTCTGTCAGAGGATTGTGCCAACGTCAAGATGGGCAAGATAGGATGGGAGGCTTCGACCGCACACTAGATATCGGATCCATATAGTTTTGAGGACCGTCGGAAGAATCATCCCCCCAGCTCGCCTGACCCCTTGGAGTGTTCATCATGGCGACCGTGACGACCGATGTGGTGGCTAAAAAAGCATATGCCCCCCTTAGCCTTATGCCACCGTTGTTCGGATCCTCGCATAAAACATCATATGTCCCCGCATAACTGTATTTTCCGTAGACAAGGGATCCGACCTCCGGTGTCATGGCCCACGAGCCTACAAATAAACGACATAACGCCAATCCTGTGCGGAAGAGTCTAACCATAGACCTGTTGCCGAAGAGTGCGCCAGCTAACTACACTAGCACGTCAGTCCAAACAGTGGCGACCGATCAGAACTTCCTACAAGGCCGCATCATGCGACTCGCTCTTGCTTCCATCTTGGCCCTGCTCACTGGATGTGCAGAATCTCGCCTCAATGACGGGCTAGATCCCGACTCTAGGACCAGTACCACGTACAACCAAATTGGCACTGTACAGACCGAGGGACGCAGGACCCTATATGAGCAGGCCCGTGAGGGGCTACGACAATCTCGTGAACGCTATGTTGCAACCACCCGCCCAGTCCTTGAGCGCAAGTTGCGACAGGAACACCCAGATTTGGCCGAGACGGAAATCGAGGCGATGGTCAATGAGGCCCTGGCGAAAGGCGAGCACCCCGAGACGGAGCCGCGACCAGAGGGTCCGGCCAGGCTCCCTCCGCCACGTCCAGCGAACTGTTTACCTCCCCCAGGGAGCTGGCCGTCCAATCCAAATTGCTACTAATGAGTACGCAGCTATTGAAGTTAGTCGAGTTCCGTACGCTAACGAGCGACCATGATGCTGCGACGCGCAGAGCAAGGCTTGCTCTCAACCTATGACCACTCCCTCTGAATACCCGAGCACCATACTGCACGTGGCTTTTCCGTAGATGCTCTTGCTATGATGATATCTATGCGACTTCACCGAGCAGCCTCGTTCCTTTTCGCCATGGCTTTCCTGCTGGCTGGCTGCGCCTCCTGGTTCCTAAAAGGTGAAGCACCCGAGGTGCTCGTCACCAACGTCACCCCGTTGGACGCGACGATCTTCGAACAACGCCTCCGTGTCGATCTCCGGGTCCGCAATCCCAACGATTTTGATTATCACCTGACAGGCATCGATTTTACGTTGAATCTGAACGGGAACCGTCTGGCCCGTGGCCTTGGGGGCAAGGAGCTCACCATTCCCCGGTTGGGTGATGCCGTAATGACTATCGAGACCACGACGTCCACGCTCGACATCGTGCGCCAACTGTTTCAATTCTCTCAGAAACAGGAACTGATGTACGACATCAAGGGTGTGCTACATAGCTCGGAAGGACGATTGCCGTTCACCAATGCCGGCACGCTTGTTGAGCCGGGCATGTTCTCCGGCTCGCCAACAGATTCTTCTACAAGTCCGAAATAGCGTGCACAAGGCCGGAAAAGGGTAGCAGGGGTCTTAACTTCTAGGGATGTCACTTGGCAAGAAGAGCTCTTATTGCCTCCGTCCCTCGAATCATTTAGCAATATCTTCTACACGGAATGTGCAAATAGTCGCTTGACCATACGACTTATTCCTAGACTCAACACACCCATGACAAGAAGCGCACTCGTGGATGGCTCAGGAACTGCTGTCACGATAAGCTGCGACGGATGACCATAATTAAACTCCATGGAACTGAAGAGCACTCCACCACCCTCGTCTGCTCGCAGGTTGAACGCAAGATACGGCGCGTGGGTATTAGCCACAAACGATGTGACATCAAAGAATGCGTCTTGTCCAAAGTCCAATCCTGGAGGAAGCGTGAGGGTGCCAAGAAAGGACCCGGCATTAGCATCTGTGATATCAAGCGGAGCAATTGATGTTCCATATCCGTAAATGTCTATCGTCGAATCCCAAATAGGCAAGCCGTATGGATTCACTGAAAGCATTGCATTCGTCACCACACTGGGGATTGCCGATGTAGAAAACTTTATTGCGCCCTGTATATAACCGCTGGCCCCAACATAGTCACCATCGGAAACCGTATTGCAGCCATCACAGGTATAGAGGGATCCGTCGCTGACTGGAGTAAGGGTGACCGGCGAAGCGACGGCTGCCGCGACAAAGACGACATTAAGAACAGCTGGGAGCAAGAATTGAAGTTTCATGGACTCCTCCAATTTGGACAAAGATTCTTCGATTCTCTTCTTTACCCAAGATGCGTAGGTCTAGGCATTCCCATAATGGATGCACGTTGAGCAAGGTATGGCTTAGGATTCTTCCTTTACACTGTCTTCGCAGTTCGCTTTTCCACAGATGGGTCGGTAACCACATATCGTTGTTTGTGTTCCATAGTATTGTAGGGCCACGTTATAGACACATTTCATTCCTCCGTCAATCATCAACAGTCAGAGTATTCTTCACGAGGCTAGAGAGGGCTTCGGAAATTCGGACAGTGTGATAAGTGGGAGCCTGGCTTCACCAACGCCACCGGAAGGTGGCGACACAAAGGAGCGAGGCAATGAAACGCACGAGACGGAATCACGGAGCCACCTTTAAAGCACAGGTGGCGTTGGCCGCGGTCAAAGGGGATAAGACCCTGGCCGAATTGGCCGAGCAATTCAGCGTCCACCCCACCCAGATCACAGAATGGAAACAGCAGTTGCTGGCGCGAGCCTCGGACGTATTTGGTGGGACGAAACCATCAGCGGAGGCTCCGGATCTCAAGACCCTGCACGCGAAGATCGGGCAACTGACCTTGGAGAATGATTTTTTAGAAGGCGCGCTCACCAAGGCCGGCTTGCTGAGCGCAAAGCGATGATCGATCGCACGCATCCCTTGCCGGTTGTGCGGCAATGCCAACTCCTGCAGCTGGCCCGCTCGACCGCCTATTACCAGCTGACGCCGACCTCCGAGACGACGCTGGCGTTGATGCGGCGGATTGACGAGCTGCATCTGAACTATCCCTTTGCCGGGGCTCGGATGCTGCGCGATCTGTTACAGCAGGAGGGCCATGCCATTGGGCGACGCCAGGTGGTCACCCTCATGCGCAGGATGGGGATTGAGGCGCTGTATCGGAAACCGCATCTGAGTCGGCGGCATCCGGCCCACACCATCTACCCGTATCTCCTCCGTGATCTCACGATCTGTCGTCCCAATCATGTCTGGGCGGCCGATATCACCTATATTCCGATGCGACGCGGCTTCGTGTATCTCTTCGCTATCTTGGACTGGGCCAGTCGCCGAGTGTTGGCTTGGCGGCTCTCCAATACGTTGACCACGGACTTCTGTCTCGACGCCGTGCGAGAGGCGATCACGCAGCATGGCTGCCCCGAGATCTTCAACACGGATCAAGGGTGCCAGTTCACCAGCCAGGAGTTCACGGGACTCTTGAAAGACCACGGCATTCAGATCAGCATGGACGGCAAAGGCTGCTGGCGGGATAACGTCTTCGTGGAACGGTTGTGGAGAAGCCTGAAATATGAGGAGGTCTATTTGCACGCGTATGACACGGTCAGCACTGCCTATCAGGGGCTGGAGCGCTATCTGCTGTTCTACAACCAGACCCGACCGCATCAGGCGCTTGATGGCCAGACGCCCGACCAGGTCTATTATGACAATCTGACCACACGACGGACTGCCGCGTAGTCAGCAATCCGCCAGGCGCCACTTATGAACTGGTAAAAACTGTCCAACCAACCGGAGCCACCTCTGCTGAGTCACCTCATATCCCATTCTAATCCTCCGCTTATTGGCAATATGCGGGAATTCTCGAGGCAGCCAGATGTTTGGCAAAAGCACTTGTTGCCGCCATGAATGATACTGGTCTACGCACCTCGTGATAGTCTTGGGAGACTGTAACTCCAGTAAGACTTTTGGATTCGCTAGTTCTTGTTGAGTGGCCGATCGACTGTACAAGCCGCCTCAGCTATCCGAAGACCACGCTGAGTTCCAGATTTGGATTGCAAGGACGGGCACCCGCATCGGGCAAATAGGATCGCAGAGCAAGAGAGGCCTGGTCCACCAATGACCGCGCACGCTGAACCACCCAAGCCAGAACTCGTCGCTAATAGACGCCACTACCGCTACTACGATCTCGTTATGGCGGGCTTCGTGACGGTACTGCTCTGCTCGAACCTGATTGGGCCCGGCAAGACCTGCATTCTCTTCGGCCTCACGTTCGGCGCCGGGAACCTCTTCTTCCCGATCTCCTACATCTTCGGTGACGTGTTGACCGAGGTCTATGGCTACGCGCGCACGCGCAAAGTCATCTGGGCGGGCTTCATCTCAATGATCTTCGCAACAATCATGGGGCTCTTCGTGATCCACATGCCGGGGGACCCGGATGAACCCTTCAATGCCGTCATCCAACCCGCCCTGGAAGTCGTCTTCGGGAACACAGGACGGATCGTCATTGCCTCGATGATCGCTTACTGGTGCGGCGACTTCATAAACAGCTATGTCATGGCGAAGATGAAAGTCTGGACCGATGGGCGTCATCTCTGGACCCGCACGATCGGCTCAACCGCAGTCGGCCAACTGGTCGACAGCGCCCTCTTCTATCCGATCGCCTTTCTTGGGACCTGGCAGGCTGGGACGATGATGAAGGTTATCGCTTTCAACTGGGCGTTCAAGGTCTCCGTTGAGATCGTCTTCACGCCGGTGACCTACGCGATCGTAGGCTGGCTCAAGCGCCAGGAGAACGAGGACTGGTACGACAGGCAGACGAACTTCACGCCGTTCTCGTTGAAGGACTGAGGTCTCGAAGCGCCGAACACTGCGCTGAACGATAGCACCGAGAAACCATACGGTGATCTAAAAAGTATCCGACCCGCGTAAGTTTGGCTCTTCTCAACCATCATAGATTCAAGGATACCGGTATAACGCTCTGATCTGAAGAAACGGATCGTAACTCTTCAAATGATTGCTCGCTGGTATACACAGGACAAGCCTCGACCTCACTACCTATTTCTTATAGCGATCTGAAGCTGAGACAAAGGAGCAGAGTGCAGTTTTGGTTTCACGAGCAACCCGTTCGGACAGTCCCGCGTTTCACCTTCGGTCGCCTGTCGATTATGAACTTGCTCTCTGCCCCTAGTACTTTTTGAAGTCTCCCCTCAATCAGGGTTCTACATCATAGCCTTATGTGGACTGCGAGATCTCCGATGGATCCATCGGCATTGGGACTCATAGCAACCCCTAAGCGTGTTAAAACATAATCTGCCAACTCATCTTTATGGTTAGAGGTACTCGATCCACGGCTTAGAACACGGTTCGCACTACCTGCGATAAGATCTGCCATCTGAAGAAAAATATTACTTTTTGAGTCTAGGGCAACGCATCTTTGCACAAACAGTTTTCCGCCATATATGCTTGCTGCTGCTTGCTTAAGTTTCATTTCTAGATTTGCAGTGAGCAATTTATCGGCGCCGACTTCTTCAAGGTCCTTCCATACATCAAGAATGCGTGGAAGCGGAGCCCTGCTTGTCAAAATCTCGTGATCAATACCTCTTGTAATGAGAAGATAGAACAGATCATCAAGGGCAACTTTGGAATTCTTAATCCCTGCCCTTTCGACCGAGATGAATTTAAAACTTATCGTTACGCCTTGTGTAATAAAAATATCGACTAGTTCTTTATAAATAGGCAGGTCTTCCTTACTAACTTTAGAAAAGTGAAATTCGTGTGCAAACTTCCTTTTTTGTTTTAACTCGCTGGAAGCGAGCTGTAGCTTGAGGGCATCCTCACCGCCCGATAGAAACCATAGACTGCCCACAATTAGATTGGGCGAATCTTTCCCACTTTCATCTAGGAACACCGCATAAACGGGATGGTCAGGAGTTTCAATAGCCTTTTCTCTCTCATCCTCCTCAAGCGTGCCACGTATTTCCCGCACAGCCGGATCCGCTTGAAACAATCGGTACGAGTTCTGAATCCTTGCGCGTGCCCTCACTAGGGAATGAAGCCGTGGGAGTCTATACAGATCGTCCAACTTCACATAATCGCCATTAAGAATACCTTTTTCAAATGTTCGCCAATATCGAATCTGTAGTGCGATATCCGAGTTTCTAGTGTCCGGGTGATGATTCATCAACCATGCAACTCGGTGATGCATGCTAGATAGTGAGGAAGAAGCGATACGAGCCAGAAGAGCTTGCTTCTCTCGTTCTATTCGCTCTTCTTTACTCTCCTTCTTGGCAATCTTCTGTTCTTCAACTTTTGACATCGCATTCTCAATTGAGACGACAGAAACATGGCTCTTGGACCTCTAAACTTTAATATGAACAACGCTATCGTTCATGCAAAGCGTATATTACCCTGTTGCGAGCTTCAGAATTCGGGCCACCTCACCTCTTGCTCTGTGCCCTGGTGCGACTGAATGCTGGGCTACCGATGGATGAAGGCAAGGCATAAAGACTCTGCAGAATCCCCGATTCCCAGACAAAGCGGTCTAACTCTGGGCCCCATTGTCTGATTGCCTCGCACCGACATTACGTAAGATAACAAGTTTGACATCAACTGTATCCCGTCGGTTGAGTTGAATGGATATTGTGCTACGGCTTCCCCCACAGGGCTTCCAACCGGTTGGCTCTTCCGCAGCCATATTTGTAGTACTTATAGCGCAGCGGATTCTTCTTGTAGTAATCCTGGTGATAGTCTTCGGCTGAATAGAAGGTCGCCGCAGGGACGAGCTGGGTCACGATTGGCGCAGGAAATTTCCTGGCTTGCTCGATTGCGGATTTCGATTCTTCCGCTTGTCGCTTTTCCTCCTCGTTTGAATAGAACACGGCAGATCGGTACTGAGTCCCGTGATCGCAAAACTGCGCGTTGGGCGTAAGCGGGTCCACATTGTGCCAGAAGGCATCGAGGAGCTTCTGGTAGGTGACCTTTGTTGGGTCATAGATAACTTCAACAGATTCCGCATGGCCCGTCCGTCCGGCAGACACCTCCTCATAGGTCGGATTGGCCGCAGTACCCCCCATATACCCTGAGACAACACTGACGACACCCTCCACCTTTTCAAACGCTTCTTCCATGCACCAGAAACAGCCACCGGCAAAATATGCCTTGGCGCTTGGAGATGCGCCTGGCGCTTCCGCAAGTGGGACCTGTGCGAGAAGCGTGCATACGATAATTCCGATGGCCAGAGCTATGAACCGCCGTTGAGTTGTCATGTTGGTATCCTCCTCCCTTATCGTCGTCGCGGAGGCTCCATTCTTACATCGCCAGACAGCACACTTCGCAGAATCGTTGTCGCACTACGTGACCCAAGAACGAAGATGGCATGCGCTGGTTGTCCGGTTACACCGGCAGATACCCATAGGTGTCCTGTGCCGTACGGTGTGCCCGTCGTTGCCGTTTGTCCATCAGCTTCATGATGAGCTCGATCGCTTCTTCCGGCGTAGCTGCTGCATTGACCAGTCGCTTGTCGAGTTTGCGGAAAAATGTCACATCCGCATCCGATGCCGCGACGAGAATGACGGGTTTCCCGGCCTTGACCGCCAGGGCCACTTCGGAGACGGTCCCGGACCCGCTCAATCCGCATACCACCACGACATGGCTAGTCAACACGTTGATGTTGTTCCGACCACTGCCCATTTCGGTGATGATGGACACGTCGACATGCCGAGACACCTTGTCCTTCGCCGTCGGTAAGATACCGATGGTCAGGCTGCCCCCAACCCGTTTGGCGCCTTCACAGGCAGCTTCCATGACGCCCACGTCTTTCCCGCCCGTCAGCACCACCCAGCCGCGTCGCGCAATAAACTCGCCAAGGATTCGCGCATTATCGAGATCCTTCTTCGGTGCCTTGGCTGGTCCCATTACTCCAACGATAAATCGCATCCCTACCTCCACCTCTGCATATCCAACCTCTCAAAAACGAGAGGCAACCAGGTTCACATCGGCATATGCCCATGCCCGCTTCCATTGCTGCTCCACCTCGTTCGCCTCGCGATCCTTGCGTTGAGCGCGAAGGCTCTGCATCAGCCCGTACTCAGCCCATCCATTGTGTGGATTCTTGATCAGATCGGCTCGATAGACCGATTCCGCCTCCTGAGCTCTGCCAGCCTTCTGCAGAACGACACCCAAATAGTGCCTAACTGGAAGGGGCCAGAACGATGGCTCCGAATACGGTAGGGCGTCCTCCAATTTGATGGCCTCCCGAAGGGCTGTGATTGCCGCATCATAGTGCTTGTGATGAACGGCAATTTCTCCGGCAAGCAGTCGCTCGGCAATCTGAATGAGCGCCCGCTCGGTTCGCTCCTCGCTTGTCTGGTGTCGCGCGAATCGTTTTGCCAACGCCGCCAATGCGACATGCTCTCCTTCGGCTCCAGGCCCCCTGCCGGATGCCATCAACGCCATTCCCCTTCCCAATCGCCAGATGGCTTGTTTGAGTCGGAACGTGTTCGGTGGAGGCAATTCTTGGAGCAGCGCGTCCCACTGTCCAAACCGGATCATCGACCACAGTGGCACAGGCCGGTACAAGTCCTTGGATACATCTTGCCGTACTTCCGTTTCCCTGATCGTCCCCATTAATTGTCGTGCAACCTTCATGGCTTCGACGCTTCGCCCCTCCATGATCAACGACGCCCAGAGAAAATGGAGGTTGTGCCGGTAATAGCCATCAGCCTCATCCCCACGAGATGATCTCCCAGCCAAGTCGCGTCGGTCGATTTCAGCAGCCTGTGCATTGTCTTCCACGGCTTCATGATAACGACCGAGTCGCATATGGATATGCGCCGGCATATGAACGAGATGTCCGGCCCCTGGCATCAACGCTGGTAGGCGTTCTGCGCAACCCAAGGCTCGTTCTGGAGTCAATGACGCTTCCATGGCATGGATATAGTAGTGACAGGCTCCAGGGTGATTCGGTACACGCGCAAGAACCGTCTCCAGCGTTGTGACAAGTTCCTCTGTCCCGGACTTCGGCTTTCCATGGACGGTCCAGAAATCCCAGGGATGGAGATCCATGAGGGCTTCGGCAAACAAGACTCCGGCATCGGGATCCTCCGGAAATTGTTTCCAGAGGACTCGCATCGCATCCGCATAAGCCTTGTCCAGTATCGCTCGTGTGGGTCCCTTCAGGGTGTAGCGCTTGCCGATGGCAGTGATATAGGCCTGTTCGGCGAGGGTCACATGGGCACTGTAGGATCGGGCTTTCTGCAGAGCCTCCCAAGCCCGGCGCTCATCTGTCTTGTCCATGGCTGCGTTGATATTTGGCCCGAGCGCAAGTGCGATGCCCCAGTAGGCCATCGCGGCAGAAGGATCAAGTTTCGCTGCTTGCTCAAACGCCCGGATTGCCTCCTCATGGTTAAAACCGTAGACGAGCCGCAACCCTTGGTCAAAGTATCGTTGTGCATCCTTAGAATGGGTGGTGATTGGGTGGTGCAGAGTCCCGAGATTCTCGAAGAGAGGGACTCGATTCGCAGCTTGTTCACCTGCTCCCGCGGACTCTAGGACAGATAGACTAAGACAGAGTACGACACAGGAGGAGAGTCGACGAGTCATCATCGTTAGAGTCTTAGCAGACGAGACCAGTACCTGACTAGAGGATGAGGGAACACAGGCCCCATCTCACCATTACTCATGGACTAGGCTCGTGTTTGGCTTGCCGGGAAATTGAAGTCAGGATACAGGCAGGACAACTGATGAAGGTTTAGCGCTAGAGGTTGAGCGACGGGCCTTCAGCTTCCTGATGGGGAAACGGACGTTCATTTCCTTGCGGGTGAGTTTGTGCTTCACCGACTGCCGGCTTCTTTCGACCGACACGGTTTCTCTTCACCGTCGCAGCCGCTGTGCCGTTGGACGTGGTTGAAAACTCTCCCGTTTCGAGTTCTTTCCCTAAATGAACAAGGACCTGCTGTTGAGCACTCACCAACGAGGTCAACTCTTGAATATGCGACGTGAGCCGGGCAATCTCATCCTGTTGGCCGACCAAGCAGGCTCGGAGATCGGCAACTTCTCCTGATTGAACAGGTGTTGGGGTTTGGAGAATCGTAACGTTTGGTGCCAAAGGAGTTGCAGTTACCTGTGCATGTTCTTCAACCGCACTCACGCGTCTCACACTATGGTTACTACCAAAGCGCTCAACTTGGTCACTTCGTTCTTTTGTCCAATCCGGCAGCGCAAGAGGCTTCTTCCTGACTCGAGCGGAAGTGTCCCCTACATATTGCACCACATTCGTAATGAAATTACGGACTTTACTGAGACAGAGCGCCCCTGCCTGAAGCAGAACTTGACCGTAGGCCGGAGGCACCGGTCGTGCTTCATCAATTTGCTTTTGAGACGGAATCCGATGGATTAAGTTGATAGGTTCTTTATTGAAGCGAGGAGGCATCTGGCGGATCCCTTCATTCAGACCTAGTCACCCATGATTAATGTACCTACTCCTCATCGCCTCAAGAGTCAACCTTTTTATTCACTGGAGGCAAAAATATATTCGTATTCATAACTAGTTAGCTAGAACCGGGTCATGCTGGAGAAGGTAAACCGTGGCAAGACCATGGCCGGGACGAGCATTTTCCCTATCTCCGAATTCACGGCTTCCATCGGACGCGTCCAGGCCTCAACCTGTCGAAAGGCCACGAGCGGGCTCTCATGAAAGCGGAAGTTTTTCACGGCAGACACTACCTCCCCCTTCTCTACAAGGAAGGTCCCATCTCGTGTCATGCCGGTCAGCAGCAGGTTGCGATGATTTACAGGCCGGATGTACCAAAAATTCGTGACCAGAATTGCCCGCTCCGAATTCTTCACGAGATCCTGAATGGAGGCCACTGGGAGTCCCTCCACGGATAAGGCCGGAGCGTCCAGAGTCGGGACAGGATCCACGCCATCAGTCTTGGCCGTAAACCGGTTGTGGGCCAGCTGTCGTAAGACTCCATGCTCAATCCAGACCGATGCAAGACTCGGTAAGCCATCCGCCGTAAACCCCTCACCCAATAGATCAGGATGATCTGGACTATTCCGGAGGCTCAATCGTTCATCCACAATGAGACGTCCCAGCTTCCCAGCAAATGGGCTGGTTCCCTTCGCATAGGATTTGGCATCGAGCGACCACATCAGCCACGTCCACAGGCCTGCCACCGCCGCCGGCTCAAGGATCACGGGATACGTCCCTGGTGAGAGCTCCTGCACATCACGGCCGGACTTGGCTTTCTTAATCGCGACCAAGGTCCGCTCCTGAACCTTTAAGTGATCAATCGATCGATGTGCGGCAGCACTCCAACCTGTTGCCTCTCCGGCCTGCACGGTCAAGCTAAACCGGGCATCCCCCCGCTGCTCATAGCCGAAGAGCCCATTGTTTGCAGCAATCCCGACCGCCGTCATCGAGGACGACACCACCCCTGCCGCCAACAGATTCTCCATCCGACACTGACTGATTGCTTCGTTGGTGTACTCCAGCCGGCGGGCTGGCCCCGCCCCAGCAGTCTCAGGTTTTGCCGTCGCTCGCATGGCAAAGGCGCAGGGGTCCGGTGGGGGAAGGTATTCCGGATCGACCGGAGAGACTCTGGCAATCCGCTCAGCCCGAGTCACGGCGTCCTGAATCGCACCAGCCGTGAAATCCGTTGTGCTGGCCGTTCCCTGCCGCCCATCAAACGCAACGCGAACAGATAGTGTCCCGCGTCTCGTATCGACGTTTTGCACAACCTGATTATTGGCAAATCGAGTCGTTCCGGCATGGCGGTCATGAAGGCTGACCATCGTATGATCGGCAGACGAGCGTGTGAAGACGAGATCACTGAGAAAGCGAAACTCCTCACGACTCGTCATGTGCGGCCAGGACTTCCCACTCGCGGCGGTCATGCCTGTCCCTCTCCTCTGATCACCTGTACCTGTCGAAATCTTGCGGTTGACGCGGCATGGGTCATCCAGCCCGATTGACCTGGTTGACCTTTCCCACACGTGATGAACCCGTACCGACGACGAGCTGATCGATCCGCCACGCCGTCGCAGCTGTTCCAGAACTCCGGCGTGATCCCATGATAGATCACGTCCCGCACCATATGAGTCCGTCGACCGTTTTCAATCAGCCAAAACGCGTCCCCGCCGAACTGGAAGTTATACCGCCGCTGATCAATGCTGTACGACCCATGGCCTTCGATGTAGATGCCCCGTTTCACATCGGCAATCAGTTGCTCGACCGTCGCCGCCCCTGGTTCAAGCCCGATATTGGCGATGCGAACGATAGGGACGCTGCCCCATCCATCAGCGCGGTTGGACCCACGGGAACGAGTCGCGCCAATCTTCGGTGCCACTTCTCGATTGGTAGAGTAGCCGACGAAGATCCCGTCTCGAATCACGTCCCATTGCTGGCACGAGACTCCGTCGTCGTCATATCCGGTAGCCGCGAGCGTCTCCGGTTCGGTGTTATCCGCCACGAGGTTCACATACCGAGAGCCATACCGAAAGGTTCCCAATTTCTCCGTCGTCAAAAAACTGGTGCCGGCATAATTGGCTTCGTACCCCAGCGCACGATCAAGTTCACTCGGATGGCCGCAGGATTCATGAATTGTCAAGGAGAGATGTTCCGGGTCGAGTACGAGATCATACTGGCCCGCATCGACCGTGGGAGATCTAACTTTTTCGGCTGCTTGAGCGGCCACACGCGAGGCCTCTCGCCGCAGGTCAGCCTCCTCGATCAATTCATACCCTTGGCGCAGATGAGGCGTATTGAAGCTCCGTGACGCAAACAGGCCATCATGTAACGCGGTTGCGGTACAGTCCCCTTGTTCCGCCAAGAGATCAAACTCCAAGTGAGACCCCTCTGTCGACACAAACAATTTCTGGTCTCGTCTCGCCCAGAGGCTCGCACTGCTTCGTGCGATCCCCTTCTGCCGGTGAAGAATCTCCATGACACTCAACAGTAAGTCGGTTTTCTTCTCGAGCGGGACGCCGAAGGGACTGATGCGATATGGCGTCACGATACGATCACGATGAACCGGCTCCGGAGCTAATCTGACCTTTTCAAGGGCGACAGAGGCAGACCCCTTGGCGATCTCGACGGCCAGATCCGCGACTCGTGGAACTTCCTCCAGTGAGAGAATCGAACTGGCAGCAAATCCCCAAGCTCCGTGATAGAGCACGCGGACCCCGAAGCCGATGTCCCGGATATCTCGAATCGACGCGATTCGACGATCTTCGCCTTCGATCTGTTCTGTTTGGCTGTCTTGAATGCGGATGTCGCCGTACTCGGCACCCGAGGCCGTAATCCGTTTCAGCGCAAGCTCGGCAAATTCATCCCAGGTCGGTGAGCTCATGAGGCTGGTCCTCAGAGTGATGGAAGAGATGGGTCAGTATAACAGGTGGGGAGCAAAACGGTGAGGGTCTCAAAGTCGGATGGACGAGATTGACTTACTGCCGATTCTTCTGATCCGGTCTCAGGTACGAGGTGAACGCGCCTGACCTTGCAGCTTCCTAAGAAAGCTGGCGACTATGAGCTGCGCCGCCGAACGGTTCGCGTGAGAGTCTCGTCATTCCACGTCTCCCCCGCCTTGATGGCTAAGCTTGTTGTGAATCAATAATCCGCTGGATGCTACGCTTCAGTTCCGGAATTTTCTCGAACACCACATCCCATACCAGTTGATAATCCACTCCAAAGTAACTGTGGATCAGGCGGTCTCGCATCTGAGCCATCGGACGCCACGCAACCTCGGGATGCGATGCCCGGAACTCAGCGGGCAAGTTCTTCACTGCTTCGCCGATAATCTCCAAGCTGCGCACGAACGCACGTCGCAGCGTCTGATCGACTACAAATCGCTCATAGGTAAGCGTCCGACTCTAATCGAGGAGATACTCGACTTCCGCGAGGATATGCCGCAGATAGTCATGCGGCTCGAAGGACATCCGTTGCCTCGGCCAAAATGTGTGGCCCGATAAACGGTGAGAGTGACTCCGTAGTGATCACTTCCACCCGATGCTGCAACGTGTCTTCCAGCAGATCCGCCAGCTCCATGAAGCGATCGAATGTCTTTTCATTCGGAGCGAACTCGATAAGCACATCAACATCACTGTCGGGGCGAGCCTCGTTACGAAGTACGGACCCGAAGAGTGCCAGCCGACGAATACCAAGGCCCCGAATCTTTGACTCAATGGCGTGAAGTCGCCGAATTGCTTCATCACGGGTGAGAGAACTTGTGCTCATATGGAGAATATATACGAAATATCCGACTGATGCGAGACGGAAAGGCTGGTACTGCGTTGACCAGGCCGTGGAGAAGCGAAGCTGGTGGGGAGTTCTTGAGTTTGCCCAGCTCTCCCGCTTGATTTGCTGATGGGAATGCAACCTCAAGAAGTGACCCCGATATCACTTCTGGTGCGGGTTAGCCTTGTGTTACGGAACAGATTTAAGCAAATCATTGACTGAAGCCTTAAGAACTTCTCATGAGGTTCTGCACGTCGCATCGTCAAAATTTGCTCTAGTAGTTACTTCGACCCAAGGATGAACAACATTCCGCGATTCTCGGAGGGCGTGGCTGAATTTTCCCCTATCACTCTTAAGCCAACCGACATCTACAGCTACATCGATTAGGGAGCCAAGAGTCCAATCTTGGAGGGCAGGGGCTTTCCCATTTCTATCCTTTGGTGCTTTTCCGGACTGATACGCGATCGCCGGAGTCAGCGTGGCTCTAGCTAGAAGCAAAGCCTCTAGAATGCTACCCATCATGATTATAGCGGACGTGTGGCACTCGATATGCGCGCACTTCTGCGCCTCTCTCCACCTACGGCCAATCGAATCATTAAGGTTTGGAACGGACGACGTAAGATTTGATACATCTGGAGGCGCGAAGATTTCCTTCTTTGGTTTGGTGACGCCACCGGCATCAAGGAACTTCAGAGCGCTACGGATATGGCCAGCCAAAGCTTCCAAGCGAACTCGGCGGCTTTGTGTCTGAAAGTCTTCGTCGTTGTCGAACTGGGTTAGGAAGTTCGGAGAAAGCCCAGCCACATTTTCAATGACATGGCGTGCTTCACGCACCTTTGCGTCTACTTCACGAAGCCCACCAAATTGCTCAGTGGCAGCCGCCCCACTTGCAAGAGAAACTTCAGCCAAGATTCCACGGAGAAGGGTGATTGCTTCCGAGTGTTCCATAGTCAGACAAGATAATTTGGAAGGCTAACAATGTTTAGACCGACCTGCATAAAAGCCGGATCTGCCCAATTCTGTCTGTAAGACACACCACTACGGTTCAGGAATAATACGCCATACCCTTGCCGTTCAATGAGTTGAGTCTGCGAACGGGTCTTTATGCGGAATCGAGCTAAAACAACCCCGCAATCCCGGTGGCGATTTTCTCTTGGACGATTGGAGTGGCTTCAGGAATGTCCAAACTTTTTTGCCGCACGTGGCCCACCATTCGCATCAGTTACACCATCACGCCACTGGATGACGGCGACCCGAACGGCTGACCGAGCGATTTGCCGAAGCAGCGATCAGACCGCCGTGGTGCCCATGCGAGTCTCGTCGACGAAGGTTTCTGTTGCGTCGTCGATGTTTCGACCCTGGCGACCTTTGGCCGGCAGGATGTACAGCTGTTTCGCATCGACCTTTTCTTTGTGCTCCGGTGGCGGCGTCATCTCGTAGACCACTGGTCGGCGGTGATCCGCTAATTGCAGCTCGGGATTGTAGACGCTGTTGAACTTCCACAGCATCTTGATGAAATTGGTCTGCCCCCGCATCAAATGCCCTGCCGCAATCTTTGCCGTACCTTTCAGCGCAGCCCAACCCAGGTGCTTCTTGTTCAACACCTGTTGCGTCTTGACCAGCTCTGCATAAAACTCCGGCAGCGGCATTTTGGTCGGCATGACGGCATGCTGAATGTCGAACAGGCGGTAATCCCGAGTATGCATCTTGCGAGATTCCGTCACCCAGCTCTCCGTGCCGGGATACGGCGTATTGACGCTGATATTTACAATCTCCGGAATGTCCAGGCACCACTGCCGCACGACTTCGAACCGTTCCCGATCCCAGTCGGGGTCTGCGATCAAATTGATGGCCACAGTAATGCCGAGGGAGCGGGCGAATTCAAGCGCCTCGAAGTTCCGCCCCAATGAAATGCGTTTCCGGTGCATCTTAAGGCCTTCGGCATCGATAGCCTCAACGCCCAAGAACATGTACTGCAGGCCGAGCGTCTTCCAGAATTGAAAGACTTCCTTATTGCGCAGGAGCACGTCGCCCCGCGTCTCCATGTAGTACTGTTTCTTGATGCCACGCCGCGCGACCGCTTCGCCGATCTCCATGCCCTGCTTGCCTTGAATGAAGGCCACATCGTCGACCAGGAAGATGCCTGGCTCTTGCACCTGCTCCAATTCCTCGACCGCTTTCTCCGGACTGACCATGCGATAGCTGCGGCCATAGAACGTCCAGGCGCTGCAGAAGGAACAATCCCAGGGACAGCCTCGTGCGAATTCGACGGAGGCACAGGGGTCCAGTACACCGATGAAGTATTTGTGCCGGTTTCGCAATAGGTCGCGTGCCGGACGGACGTTGTCGAGATTCTCGATAAATTGTGCCGGCGGTCCTTCGCCGTCGAGCGTGACAACGCCGGGAACCTTTGTAATGGCCTTGCGGTCTTGCTCCACTGCTTCTAACAGCTTAGGGGTGGCGACTTCGCCTTCGCCTTTGAGAACACAATCGATGGCCCCATTCCCATGCTCCAAGAAATCCTTGGCCACGAAGGAAGCGCTATGTCCCCCGACAAAGACGAAGGCATGCGGCAACTCCTTTTTCGTCAATTTCGCAAGGTCCACGACCTCAGGAACATTGGCCAAATAGTTACAGGCGAATGCGACTGCGTCGGGTTTCCAGGAACGGATCAACGCCTCATAGTCTTTCCATGTGTCTGCCTGCAGATCGATCAGACGAACATCGTGACCAGCCTGGCGGCATGCTTGGGCCACCATCTCCAGGCCAAGCGGCTCCAGGCGGAGATAAATCTTGGTGTACATGAGCGGACCGGGATGAACTGCGAGGAACTTCATGAGCCCCAACCTCCTCGTCTATAAAGCGCTGAGCCAGGTCAAACCATTCGTGAATACGAAGGACTCGTCCGACCCACTTGGTTGATCGTGATATGACAGCCGATGCGGGGATGCATTCTGACAGAATGAACACTGCTGTGCAACCAGTGGGACCCCATAAGCTCCGACAACTTCAGATGATTTCCCATGAATCTGGGGAGGGCACTCTGGCTTTTCTTGGCATGAGTGCCTACCATATCCCCATGCCGTCTCCCGAACAGACCACACGACAGCGCATCATTGAACTCCTGACCGGCGCTCCGATGGCGAGCCATCAACTCGCCCGTGCCCTGAGCATCGCCGAGCGGCTGGTAGAGGAACACCTTGCGCATGTGGTAAAAACGGTTGCTCGAGACCGGTCACGGCGATTTCTCCGTGAACCATCCAGCTGCATGGACTGTGGATTCATGTTTCGCGACCGTACGCGCCTAACGCGACCAAGCCGTTGCCCGCAATGTCGAAGTGAAGGGATTACTCCCCCACGCTACCATATTGAATCACTCGCATCTGGCACGACGCATGACAGCCTGATGGCGTCACGCCGGAGCAATAGTGGGAAAGGATCTATATGAAGACAGCACGTCTCGTCCTCTGTGCCCTCTGCATTACCGTCTTATTCGGCTGTTCCGACAAGGCAAAAGAGCTGCTGGAGACTGCCGCGTTCGAAGAAAGCCAAAGCAATTTTCCGCACGCACTGGAGATCTACCAGGAATTGGCTCGGACCTATCCTGAAAGTAGAGAAGGGGAAATTGCGCGGGCTCGGATCGCCGATCTAAAATCCAGGCAATAGCCACTGTCGTACTGCATCAGGAGCCTGACCTCGCCCTTCCGTGAGAGGACTCCGTGTTGCGTTCTGCCCCCTACCTTTGCCCCTCCCTCCCCCTTCTTTCGTTGCATGGCATGTTTCGCATCATCCTCTAAGGTTGTCAGTGGGCACTATGGGAGAGTGACCGAACCAAGTCAGGAGGGGGGAATATGAAGACCTATACTATTCGCAAGACGGTACGGACTTCGGCTCGTTGCCAACTCTGCTACTTTTGTGATGGTTCTCTCACCACTGGGATCGTGTGGGATCTGTCCGAAGTTGGCTGGCGCGCAGCCGGAGAACGTCCGGTTCATGCTGGGACTGAATCGACCGTCTATATGACCATTCTTGAGGGAGACCAATCACACAATATACTGATTGATGCGGCCGTTGTACGATGGTCTGATGGTCAAATTTCAGGCTGGGAAATCCTCCGGATGGATGAAGCAAACCGAACCCGGTTGACCCACTTTGTTGAAAAGCTCAGAGCGGCCAGCCCAACAGAGAAGGTGCTAACGGGCTCACACCCATGACTCAGCCATGTTAGCCTGGCCTCCGGTTAAGACTGAGTCGCACGATCGGGTGTTGGGCGAGGGAACCAAGGGAAAAAAGCACTGGTCGTCGCCTGATAGGCTTTGTACTCTTCTCCACGAGTGGAGAGGGCTTCCCGTTCCGCTCGTGGAATCCCGGTGACTCTGAACAATAACCACCCCATGCCAATGGGCCCCACCAAGGTAAATAACCAGCCAGGGGCCCCCAAGGTCATCACCACATACGAACACCAGTGCAGCCAGTCAAAGAAATAGTTCGGATGGCGTGAATAGCGCCAGAGTCCCTCTCGGCAGACACGCCCCTTATTCCTCGGGTCGCCCCGAAAATGGGCAAGCTGCCGGTCAGCCTTTCCCTCCCAGGACACCGCCAGCCCCCAGATCAGCAGTCCGATCATTTCGACAACCGAGGATGGAATCCGTGGGTTCCATAGCACCACAAGAAACGGAAACGAAAATACCGCCACAGACACGGCCTTCCATTGGAAGTAGACGAACATATTGACCGACTCGGAATCACCCCATTCCTTGCGCAAGCGCCGATAGCGATTATCCTCCGGTTGCCCGGTGAGGCGCTGCGAATACAGGTGGTATCCCAGTCGCCCGGCATACATCAGCACGAGCATCGCCGTCAGCATGATCCGCTCAATTCCAACGGGGGCTTGCGTGATATACAAGAGCACAGCGGCGATCAGCCCCACACACCATCCAACATCACCGATTGCGGCATTTTTGGTCTTCCGTTGCACAAACCACAAGATCACCATCAAGGCCGCCACTGCGATATAGGCGATTACAACCAGCGACAACGGATCCGCTTCATCCATCCCATCTTGCATTCCCATTGTTCTTACCCTTTATGCCAATGTTGACTCATAATCCCACAGGTCGCCCCCTTGCTGCATCCGGCTCTGTACCCACTCCCGAAACCCTGGGATGGGAAACGACAAGAGCGCCTGAAGCTTGTCGCAATTCAGGGAAAGATCTCGCGGGCGCGGGGCACCGGTGTGACCCGTGACCGACCCTTCAAAGAGATGTCCCTGCAGCTCTGGATACCAGGCTAGTAGTGCCTGACCAATTTCCCAGCGAGATAGCCGATCCCGGCCGCCCAAGTGATAGAGACCTCGGGCCTCTCGATTCATGAGTTCCCAGACCGCTCTTGCAATGACTCCAGCTGGCAATGGGCATCGAAATTCGTCGCCATAGAGCGTCATGGTTTTGCCACTCCTGGCCGTCCGGCGCATATCTTCGACAAAACTCCGATCTCCGTTCAACGAGGTCCCCGCGGTCAGAACAATACGCAGCACCGTATGTCTGGGATTCTGCAGTACTTGGTGCTCAGCTTCAAGCTTGGTTTGGCCATAGACATTGATCGGATTGGCGTGATCAGTCTCTCGATACCACCCAACCCGCCCATTAAAAACTTCGCCACTCGACAGGAACACAAAGGGGATTTCCTTGGAGCATCTAGCCAGGTGCGCCGTGGCTTCGACATTGATCCGTCGAGCCTGCTGCGGGTCGTGTTCACAATCCTTCGTTCGGCTCAACGCCGCACAATGAATGACCGCACGCGGCTGAAGCGTTCGCCATACCTGGTCGACCGCCCGCTGGTCCGTCAGATCCAGCTCAGCCCGACTTAGGCCATGGACTTCCCAATCAGGTGCCCATCGAGCAGCGTTCTTGATGACGTACTGCCCGATCAACCCCGCTGCCCCGGTAATGATGGCAATTGGCTTCATGTCAGACCAGCCCTTACCCTGCTTTCCTTACGAAGGAGGGTCAACAGCACTGTCCAGCAAGGCTGTAGTGAGCAAAGCGGCTGGTCATGGGTTGTTCTGCATGTTGAGCCGCTGAGCGTCAGAAGCACGAAGCTGATGCGAGTTTTCACCGCCAGCTACTGACGCGTCAATTTCCGATATCGAATTCGATGCGGTTGGTCAGCCTCTTTACCTAAACGTCTCTTCCGATCGGCTTCATACTCACTGTAATTCCCTTCGAACCAGACCACCTTACTGTCGCCCTCAAATGCGAGAATGTGGGTGGCAAGACGGTCGAGGAACCACCGGTCGTGACTGCTGATCACTGCGCAGCCTGCGAAACTTTCGAGCCCTTCTTCAAGCGCACGCAACGTGTTCACATCAAGATCGTTCGTCGGCTCGTCAAGGATGATCAGATTCGCCCCCTCCTTCAACATACGCGCCAAATGCACCCGATTCCGTTCCCCGCCAGAGAGGTCTTTGACCTTCTTCTGTTGGTCTGTCCCAGCAAAGTTAAACCGAGCACAGTAGCCACGAGCGTTGACTTCAGCCTTGCCGAGCTTGACGGTGTCCTGCCCATCCGAAATGATCTCATACACCGTTTTGTTCCCGTCCAAGCTTCGATCCTGATCCACATAACCAAGCTCCACGGTCTCACCGACCTTGATCGTGCCGGCATCCGGCTTCTCCTTGCCGATAATCATCTTGAACATGGTCGTCTTCCCTGCGCCATTGGGGCCGACGACACCGACGATCCCACCTTTCGGCAAGCTGAAATTGACCTTTTCGTACAGTACATTGTCCCCGAAGGCTTTACTGATACCGGTCGCTTCGATGACCACATCGCCGAGCCGCGGTCCTGGTGGAATATAGATTTCCAAATCTGCCGCTACCTGGTCCTGCTTCTGGTTGACGAGTTCCTCATACCGATTCAAACGCGCTTTGCCCTTCGATTGCCGAGCCTTAGGCGACATGCGGATCCATTCCAACTCATGCTCCAACGTCTTCTGCCGTTTCGACTCTGCCTTTTCTTCCTTTTCCAATCGGTCTTTCTTCTGCTCCAACCAGGAACTGTAATTGCCCTGGAAAGGAATCCCATGGCCTCGGTCCAGCTCTAAGATCCACCCGGCCACATTGTCCAAAAAGTACCGATCGTGCGTCACGGCAATGACTGTGCCCTTGTATTGTTGAAGATGCTGTTCGAGCCATTGCACGGATTCCGCATCGAGGTGGTTCGTCGGCTCGTCGAGGAGAAGAATATCCGGCTCTTGGATCATCAGGCGACAGAGTGCCACCCGACGCTTTTCTCCACCGGACAAGGTCCCCACCTTCTGGTCGGCGGGCGGACAGCGCAATGCATCCATCGCAATATCGAGCTGATTCTCGAGCTCCCAGCCATTCGCCGCTTCGATTTTCTCTTGCAGTTGTGCCTGCTTGTCGAGCAGCTTTTCCATCGTGTCCGGGTCAGCCGAGCCAATCTGGTTGCTCACATCCTCATATTCTTTCATTAAGGCAACGAGCTCTGCTTTCCCTTCTTCAACCACTTCCTTGACCGTCTTGTTCGGATCGAGCTGCGGCTCTTGCTCTAGCAGGCCAACGCTATAGCCTTTGGACCTTGTGATCTCGCCTGTATAGTTCGGATCAACCCCGGCGATGATTTTGAGTAAGGAACTCTTGCCCGAACCGTTCAAACCCAGCACGCCGATCTTGGCCCCGTAGTAGAAGCCAAGATAGATCTCCCGCAACACCTGCCGCTTCGGCGGATAGACCTTCCCGACATTAACCAGAGAAAAAATTACCTGTTTATCGTTCGTGGCCATACACTCCTCTATTTCGCTCGTGATGTGCTGCTGAATTGAACGGAACTACCATTATCCATAACCTGGTGCAAGAGCCCGCTACAGCGAATGTAGCACGTGCATACCCGCCTCCGCTTGAGCGGCCAAACCGGCAAGGCCAGCCCGAACTTCAGATGCGTTGCCCACGGGACTGGTAAACGCCACCCGTCCACCCTGCATGCGGTCTGGGGTAGTGAATCGAAGATGAAAGCCCAATCGATCCAGTGCCGTCACCGTCGGCTGCTGCGCGTCCGGATTGCCAAAGACACGGGCTAGAAGCAACAGCGTCTCTACCTGCTCCATATTAAGCTCATGAACCAGGCTCGCCGCGTCATTCGCCAGCGGATCTACTGTTGCCCTTGCATAGTCATTCGGCGCCACCCACCCCATCGACCCAAACCCTCCGACAAAGTAAATCTCCGCTAGCGCCATGCGGAAAAACCCGAAGTCTTGGTAATCCACCCAGTACGAGGCCTGAGCATGGCGTGCCAGATAGCACGTACGAACCTCGTCACGCTCCTCTTTCGGTACCTTGGTCACCGACCCCATCAACGTCACTCTGGCTGCACCAAGAGGATCGCGCCGACTCTCCGGCGGTGTTACCAGAAGGCTGGCGCGGGGATCGCCCAGCAGGTTTTGCGTATGCATGGCCATCGTGCTGATGAGAAAGACCGGTTGCCCCTGAGCATCCAGGGCGTAGGGCATCACCGATCCAAATGGCCAGCCTGGCTGCTTGCGGGAGAGCGTCGACAGACTGCCGGTCTGCTGAAGATAGACCAACGTCCTGGCCCGCTCAGCATGGGAGGGCTCCGGAACCTCAGGCCCGTCTGAATCCGGCCCGCTATTGTGTTGTCGCAAAGAGGACATGGCTGATCTCTTCTCCGAGCAATGAACCGGGGGACACCTTACCCTGGATCAGTCGGACATTTCCACTCAGAGAGACGTCGTGGAAGGAGATTTCATTGGATGCAGATCCCTTCTTGTCGGTCTACGCAGTTTCGTGTACCGTGTCGATTCCTAAAGAACTCGTTTCGCAAGCATCTGAGGCACACACATGCCTAGCGTCTTTCTGAGCTACTCCAGAGAAGATCTGCCGTTGATCGAACAACTTGCGGCACGCCTTCGAGCTTCGTCACCCGAGGTTTCTCTCTGGCGTGATCAGGAAAAGATCTACGGAGGACAGAAATGGCCCAAGGTCTTGGGCGAAGCAATTGCCGATCAGGATGTCTTTCTGCTGGCCTGGTCGAAGCACGCGGCGTCATCCCATTTCGTTGAGCTGGAATGGAATACAGCCGTCGCGCTCAAGAAGACCATCATCCCCTGCCTGCTGGATGAGACGCCGCTGGCTCCATCGCTCAGAGCATTTCATGGGTATCCACTGCAGGATGTCGCTGGGTTAACCACTTCCCTAGCCGCTGCGCTGCCGGCTGACCAGAGCAGACGAACGCCCGTCCTTGCCAAGCTGGATGACATCACGTCGCGAAACGAGACCGTTGTGCTCGCACAGGCCAAGGCCGTCTTCGCACAGCAACAATGGACGGTTCAAGGCAATGTCTACCAAGCCGGCGGCGACATTCACATTCACAACGAGTCTGCGACCGCACGTGTGCCCGAAAAAACTAAACCCCTTGTCGAGAAATGGCAGGCCTGGTCCGGCTTAGCCGTCGCGACTCTCACCGCCGTCACGCTCCTCCTGGATCTTCCAGCGAAGTGGAGTAGGGCACCGCCGCCGGCCGTGCCTTTCGAGCAGCCGCTCGCGGGGATGGTGCTGGACGAGGTGACACATGAACCCCTCCCAGCCGTCATCGTCTCCCTGCCCGATTTTGACATGAAGAAAACGACAGGGGCCGACGGTTTCTTTAGCTTTCGCGTGACAAGCCAGAAGCAAGCACGGGTGAAGTTCACCGCCCAGAAGAATGGGTACAACAGCTACTTGAACTACGCCAACTTGGGGAACACGGATCTCCGTTTCCCACTAGAGAAGGGGAAATAGTGCGCACACGAACCTCCTTTATGGCCCTCTTTTTGATGCTGACGCTGTCCGGAGGTTTCGCACATGCCGAGAACTGGCTACAGGGCCAGGTCCTGGAACATCACGGCGGCACCAAGAAGCCAGCGGTCGGGGCCCAGATCTGGATCGTGAATGTCGGCAATCCCTATATGACGCAGTCAGATGGCGGCTATCGTGTGCTGGTTCCTGATGCCATTCGAGTCGGCCAAACCATTGCGCTGTACGTCAAGCGTAAGGGCTGGGCGATTGCTATACCCCTGGCCGGCAAAGTGCAGCTCTCCCCCGAGCTCACAAGCGACATCGTGCTGGTGCCAGAGACCTCTCCGATATTTCTCTCTGCGGCCCAATTTGACAAGCTCCTGGAGAGCCTGCCGGAGAAACTCAAGAAGCAGGTCACGCCCAATGGCAAGGAAGGTGACGTCGACCCAACGCAGGTGGTGAAGGAGTACGCGGCCACCCACAGCCTGCCGGAACAAGAGGTCAGAGCCAAGGTCGAGGAGTTGGTCAGGCAATACGAACAATCGGCCGATCGAGGGAAGCAGTGCCTTGCCGCCATCTATAACAAGCACCTCACACAGGCCGCCACGTGCCGTCAGCAGAACACGATCAACAAACTGGACTTGCTCAAACGGAAAAGCCAGGAAGTTGACGCCCTGTCCCGAACGATCCGAAAAACTGAAACCCCGCGAGAACCCCGTATCGCAGGTAGATTTATGACGGTGATCCGAGTGCCGGCCGAATCCACGCCTATTTCCTGGACTGACTCACGGCACAATCGACCAGAAGTATTCCTTTCCGGTGAGCTCCCGACCAAGACCGCTGACCCCGCTCAATTGGAAGAGGCCAAGCGCCAGCTTATCCAACTCACGGAAGACGTTGTAGAGGATTTCCGACTCGCGGGACATGCCTATTATGCAGATTACCAATTTGACCAGGCGTTGGCTGCCTATCAGGAAGGCTTGCAACACGTGTCAAAACAAGAGATGCCGACCCTCTGGGCCACTCTGATGATCGATATCGGAAACACGCAGCGACACATTGCTGTCCGGTCAGAGGAGGAGGGCCTTCATCAACACTTCCGGGCTGCAGCCGTGGCATTACGAGACGCCTGTACCGTGTACTCTAAAAAGGATTTCCCGGAGCTGTGGGCCAAGATCCAGCACAACTTGGGAAACGCGCTCCAGGAAGACGGCGAGCGCACCAGCGGACCGGAAGGCGCAAAGCTTCTCCGCGAGGCGGACGAAGCCTATCGCAAGGCCCAGTCTGTTGCTCCAAGTCAGACGCCTTAACCCATATGATTCATGCATCCTTCTCCGGCAGTCGTCGGTTTCGGTACTACGACAGGTCTTCGGAGGGTGAGCTCGCCCCTCACGACCTCGGCGTACTGTTTCAAGTACACCTTGCTCCGTCAGCCCTCTGCTTGCCCGCCCTTTAACTCTGCCCAGAGCGGTAAGTATGTCGAACCGTCTCGCAATGCGACTTCACGATGACGAAGACGAACCGCCATGAATTAAGCCTACTAGATCCCCAGCTCTTCCGACAGCCGCACTTCCGACTCGTCGATGATCTCTTCGAGGCAGGTAAAGCAGGAGAAAGGGAAACGATCGACCGGAATCACACAGACTTCTCCGACCGGCGATTCTTCCAGCGCCGGGCCACCACATTCCTTGTGAATTAAGACGAGCATCGGGCTTTTCTCATCCTTTGGCGAAATTGTTCTCTGTGCTTGAGGCCACGAAGCCGATCATTGTGCTCTGGCCACCTACCCTGATTCGCAATACCATACGAACAGCGTTTCTCATTATATCGATCACTTTGGGACCCTGCACGGATTCGTTGCAGAAAGAAGAAGTCAGAAATTAGTGATTGGCGGAGAACTCCACTTTTGATACAGTGCGGCGCCATATTGAGGCGATGGGTTTGTTCAGTCCTAGGAGGGTCAGGCCAAGAATGAGACCGACAATTGCGTGCAGGCCGCTCGGGCCGTTACTGCCTATAGAGGGATGTGTGCTAGCCATTGCTTTAATGCTGGCTTCTGGCTGTGCCGTGGCCAAAGGTTCAACAGCCTCTTCGATGGTTCAGCCCGAGCAACATGCTCAACCCATCCTGCTTGCTGACGCTTCCCCTCAAGCGACACCGCCTGCGACGAGCAGCGATTCATCTCCGGACGAGCCATTCGATCCCTTCGCCAAGTCGGATGTTGAAGGGATGGAAGAGTATGATCCCTGGGAACCGCTCAATACCAAATTCTTTGAATTCAATCGGCAACTGGATCGGTGGATCCTGAAACCGGTTGCCAAAGGCTACAACTTCGTCGTACCGAACGTTGTCCAAGTCGGTGTCAGCAATGTCTTCTACAATAGCCGTGTGACCCCCCGATTGCTGAATAATCTGTTCCAAGGGAAATTCAAGGGCGCAGGGATCGAAGCAGGACGGTTTCTCATCAATACCACCGTTGGAATCGGTGGATTTTTTGATGTGGCCCAACGATTCAATCTCACCACACCAGAAGAAGATACCGGGCAGACGCTCGGATTTTATGGAGTTAAGCCCGGCCCCTACCTGATGGTACCGCTTCTTGGGCCCTATACCGTTCGAGATCTGATTGGGTATGGCGGTGACATCGTTCTCAATCCGATTTATTGGCTCATCGTCCCCGTCATGCATAACATCGATGCCATTCCAACTGTGGTTGATGTAGAGGAGCAAGCAGCCACATATGCCATCTCGCTTGCCGCGCGTGCGACAGAAATTGTAAACGACCGCTCTCTGAACTTAGAAAAGTTTCAAGGGGTTGAAGAATCGACCCTGGATCTTTACGCCGCAGTCAGAAACGCCTACCTGCAGAAGCGAGCAAAGGCCATCCGTGAATAGTTTTGGGCTATCGGTGGCTTCCAAATAGCTTACGGTTTTGACGATCCCAATGCGTGGCTTCCACTACCTGCCAGCGTTTCTTCCATATACGATACGAAATGGAGTGTGCCTGTTGAAGGCTGTCCTGCTGTGGAGTTCACAAAGTGATTCGACAAGGCTGGCAGGAAAAAGAATTCCTGAGCTAGTCTCAACGAGATAGCTCAATAATTCTACAGACACACTAAGTACACAGAAACAGGCCCCCATCCCGGCTACTTGATAGCCTTCAGCCGAGATGGGCCACCTCGCTCCGTCGCAATAGCCTACAGGGGAAGAAGCACAGGGTACTTCTACTGGCTTTTCTTCCACACAAACAGGCCACCGACAAACAGAATGAGCATCACGATGATGAACATGATGAGAGTATCCACAACTACTCCTTTCGTTCGGACCCGTCACGCAACGAACTCAGTAGAGAACAGCATACTCCCTAAGGGAGGAGACCGATGGACATCTTCCCCTGAACTAAGCTGCAGGAGACATCAACAGGGTTTGACGTCAAACAACAACTCGGCCCGCCGCACCTTCGGGAACCAATGTCGGGCCTATTTTTATTCCGCTCATATTCCAGTGTCAAGTTAATTGTATGCACTGTTGTATCCCTCTGCAGGGAAACTTCGCTGCAAGCGCCCCTGGATAACGTCAAGATGTAAGTGCATGAAAATACAAGCTGCTCACATAACTGACTTCACTGGAGTAGGCCTTGATCAACTCAGTTGAGTACTCCAGCGGCTTCTTTTTCTCTGCATTTTATGGAGTTCAATTGGATGTCGGCCATCTCAAGCCAATCCCATCCATTCCTGCAGAAAGAGCGGATTCCAAGTCGTATTTCTATCTACATGACAAAGATACTCGAGGCAATATTCATCAAGGCTGTGGAGCCCTATGGCTTGAGAACCATATTCCCTTCACGTTTCGGGAGGACATCCGCTGCACATTCTTCCACAACCTACCTGTTGTAGTTTTCTGCGAGGCGGATAAGCACGTTGTCCTAGAAACCAGCATTGAGACTGGACCCCCTCCGTCCTGTGCAACTCCTACCAAGAGAAAGACCAAATGGTTCATCCACGCAATAGCCCACGTGGAAGTCTTGAGCCTACGTTGCCTGGAAGAATTTGGAGGGGAAGGGTTACGATCTTGCTTACTTACGACGAAGCTTTTTGCACAGAACTTTGCTGGGACGCCACCTGCGGTGGTTCACTAAGCGCTGGATAAACTTGGATCATGTAAGTCCGATCCGGATCCAATGCGACACGGACCATACCGGTCTTGTTCAGATAGTCGATGGCCAAATAGACTTGATTCCACGTAAGGTCCGGGCAGAGCCCCACGACCTCCTCCATCGAGCAGTCCTTGCCATACTCCTGCAATGCCAGATGCACTCGCTCTATGATCGCTGCTACCAGCATGGCGTCTCCTAAACAAACAGAGGTGGGCACACTAGATCCTTTGCGTACCTCCAGTACCCCCTCGATCAGCACGACTCCGCATGGTAATTGTTGCAGACCGTCTACCACGCAGTGTCGTACCAGAAAATATACTTGGCCTTTGGCGTAACTGTGAACTAGGGAAGTCACTAGTAGAATCGTGAGATCTTACTAGATGGCTATGGATTGATTCGGTATGCGCAATATCTCTGCGTAATCTTCGCGGGACCGAGATTCCGCATTGAGGAGCAGTAATGCCCATTGCATAGCCCGCATGATTCATAGCGGTTCGTTACGAAATTGCCTGGGCGTCGTATCTCGTGGAGCGTGGGGCGTGAAACGTGACGCGAGTCGCGAGAAAAGCGCGACGGATTGAGGGGTCGTCGAGACGAGTCCCGCCATTCGCGCATGTCTCGCCACGTCTCGTAAGTACGAGAGACCAGTGACGAAGGTCGCCACAGCGGATCGGCGATGGCCGCAGAAGTGTTGATGAAGAATGCGGGTTAGGAGGAGACGCTGACGAGGCCTTCGGCTATCGCGTACTTAATTAATTCGGCAGTGGAATGCAGATTGAGTTCGCCCATCATCCTGAATTTGTGAAACTCTACGGTCTTCACTGAGATATTCAGAATGGAGGCAATTGTCTTGGTCCCCTTTCCCTCAGCCACAAGCTGCAAGACCTCGCGTTGCCGCTGAGTGAGGGCACTGACTAACGGCTTGGTTGATGGACCATCCGCGGACTGAAGCGTGGCGGCCAACACGTCCTTGGTAATGAGCGGGGTCATATAGTGCTGGCCTCGCATGACGGCCTGGATGGCTTGCTTGAGTTCCACGGCTGCGGATCGCTTGATGAGATACCCTGCGGCGCCCGCTTTAAAGGCTTCCGTGGCATACGTAGGAGTCGCATGCATGGTGAGGAAGATCAACTTGCTCTCCGGTACCAGCTTGGTCAACTGACGAGCCGCATCCAGGCCATTCAGGAGCGGCATCGAGATATCAAGCAACACAATATCAGGCCGCAGCTCTTGGGCGGCCTCGACCAGCGAACGCCCATCTTCCACCATTCCCACCACCTCACCCTCGGCTTCCACCAACTTCCGAAGCCCGGCTAGGACAATCGCATGATCATCTGCCATCAAGATACGTGGTCGCTTCATGGGGTCGCCTCCTCACAAGGCACCCAGGCGCACACCTTTGTCCCTCCGTCCGGTTGAGACTGAATCTGAAAATACCCGTGCAGTTGTCGCAACCGTTCCTCCATACTGCTCAACCCCAACCCCCGTCGGAGGGCTTGGTGATCACGGAGATCAAACCCCTTACCGTTATCCGTCACAGACAACCCAACTCCTTTCGATGATCCTCGAAGCTGGACCGTCACAACCGCCGCTTGGGCGTGCTTGACCACATTTTGCACACTTTCCTGCATGACGCGGAAGAGGCAGGTCGCATGATCGAGCGAAATCGCCGTCGGCACCCCGGCGATCTTGAGAGAAATGGGTACACCTGCGCGACGGGACACTTGTTGAATATGATCCTCAACTGCGGGACAAAGTCCGGCATGCTCGAGGAGCGAGGGGTGCAACCGATATGCGAGGGTGTGCACATCATCTGACAACTGTTCCAGCTGCTCTCGGATCGGTGCAAGCGCTGGGACACACTCACCTAATAGAGAGGCCGGATGTTGTTCCAACGAGGCCACTTCCAATACCAAGGCAGCCAAGCGTTGGCTCACATCGTCGTGTAGGTCCCGCGCGATACGTTGACGCTCACGTTCTTGCGCGTTCAAGAGTTTGGAGGTCAGCTCCTCCAATTGCACTTGTTGCTGATGCAGATCCAACTGGTTACGATGCAGCGTCTCGTCCGCACTCTTGCGTTCCGTAATATCACGATTGGACTCCAAGGCGTAGTCCGTTCCACCATAGGTGACTTGCACCAGCCGGCTCTCCACAATCACCCGCCGCCCGTCTTTGGTGACATGAGACAGCTCACCGGACCACCGACCTTCTCGAACCAGACAGGCTTCCATATCTGCGATCGTCGGCGATGGGTTCGTACTGAGCACCTCATGGCTCCCGCGACCAATCACCTCATGGGATCGCCAACCATAGAGCCCTTCAGCCCCACGATTCCAGTAGACGATCCCGCCACCGATCTTCCATGCCAGGATCGCATCGCTGGAATGGTTCAACATGTCGGCCTGCTGTTTGAGCAGCTCTTCCGTCTGCTGACGCTCGGTGATGTCGACGGCCACCCCCCCGAACAAGGCCGGCTCTCCTTGGTGATCAACGATGGGAAACTTACTGACAAGGGCGTGTCGAATCCCTCCCTGTTGGATGAAGACCTCGACGGTGTGCAGCGGAACTCCGGTCTCCCGTACCGTCCGATCGTTGCGCTCATAGGGTTCGGCCACGTGTGCCGGCCACAACTCCTGATCGGTCTTTTCTTTCCAGTCTCGTCCTTCCAGCAGGGATTCTTGAAAGAGTCGATTCACATACAGATATCGACCCTGGCCATCTTTGATCCACGCAAACCCATGCAAGTGATCCATAAAAGAAGCAAACCGGCGCTCGCTGATTTTCAGCGCCTCCTCGGCCTGTTTGCGTTTCGTAATGTCGATCATCGCACTTAATGTCCGAGCCGGACGGCGCTCCGGTCCGTCCAGGTCAAACAAGGTCCAGGCTCGAAAACTGATCCACCGCACCTGGCCGTTCGGCAAAACTAGACGGTGTTCGATCGAATAGAAATCATCGCCCACCGGGGCGGAAGCCTGCGCGATCGCCGCAACCATCATGGCACGGTCTTCCGGATGAATCAGTCGAATAAACGCATCAACCGAAGCAGGGACATCAGGCCCGACCCCGTAGATTTCCCGCATGACCGGAGACCAATAGATATTCCCCGTGCGATGATCCTGATCAAGGATCCCAAAGTTGGCTAATCGAACAACCTGATCAGACCGTTCCTCTCGTTCATGGAGCGCTTTCTTGGCTTTGACCCGAGCCGTCACATCTTCCGTGGAAATGATAATCCCACCCACCTGATCACCGCGGTACCAAGGGCGAACATCCCACGTGATCCATTGGCTGGAGCCATCGCTCCAAGAGAACTGGTCTTCATCGGCACTTAACATCTCCCCTGTCAGGCCTCGCTGATGGACATCCCTCCAGCGTGAGGGAGCATCTGGCAACACATCGTAGTGCGATCGACCGAGGATCTCATTCGTCAGGCGGTAGTCTTCAATCCATCGTCGACTGGCCGCCAGATACCGCATATCGCGATCAAACATCGCAATGGCAGCCGGCGCATGCTCGATGAACAAGCGAAACCGCTCATCACTCTCCTGCAGCGCCGCATTGATTCGCTTGAGATCCGCCGTTCGTTCTCGAACACGCTGTTCTAACTCCTCAGAAGTCCGACTCAAGGCCTCTTCAGCCTTCTTACGGTCGGTAATGTCGTTACCGATCGTCAGTAGGCAGGTTTTCCCTCTAAGCATAAGCAAGTTCGCCGAGATCAGGAACTGCCGCAGTGCACCGCACCTGGTCCGCATCGACACTTCGAGATTTGTGACGGTCCCTTGGGATCGAAGACGATCGACGAGTCTGGCCCGATCTTGCGCATCCGGCCAAATCCCCAACAGCAACGTGGTCCGACCGATGACTTCCTCACGACGAAACCCGAATGTATTGAGGCCCGCGTCGTTGATCTCCAGGCAAAGCCCGGTTTCAAGTTCCGTAATACCGATTGGGTGGGGACTGAGGCGGAAGGCTTCGGCGAAGAACTCGTCTCTTGCAGGTTCGACCGTGCTTCCTTGTCGATCGCTGGTCTGGTATACCGGTGCACGTGGACCCGCTCTGACCCAACGCTTCTTCTTTGTAGCTTTTGGTGTCATCGCCAGAAATGGATTCTAGTCCAGTTACGTACCTCCCGCAAGACCATATTCCTGGCACCGACTGAGTCGGATACCGAACAGGATGCCATCTGTTCATTACCGACGAGAAACCAACGATGCTGCATGGAGTCGTGGCCCAGTGATGAATCAGGATGCAGGATGCATGAGTGCAGCGGAACCAACCTTCTGTTAGGTCCGACTACGCAACTCCGGATGGCGATAGAACCGCGTCACTCCTGCCTCATCACCAGTCGCCGAAATCGCTCGAGATGTTCGGAGCCGCTGAGCCGATGATCACCTGGAATGAGGTTCAGGTTGAGTGGAAAGCCGGGATGTCGGCGCACGAGTTCGTTGGCGAACTGTCGACTCCCGTCTGGAGCAATGACTCGATCGTCCTGACCATGCAAAATCGTGGTGTTCACACAACGAACGACGTCAAACGTCTTCGCCCAATGCTGCTCACTTTCTTCTACCCACTTCCAGGACAACGGCCAGGCTCGATGTAACGGGTCTTCATCCCACGGCATCCATCCGGCCGTGTGCCAGTCATGCAGCTGTTCGCTCGAGATGGTTTTGGCGCGCTCGCCCATCATGTTAAATGCCGGAGCGATCAAGATGAGCTCTTCGACAATGGGAAATTGCTGCGCCACGAGCCAGGCGATCCAACTCCCGAGGGAATTCCCGACGATGGTGATCGGCGGACCAGTCTTGATGGAATCTAAGACCACGCGTGCATCAGCGATCCAATCAGAGAGCGTATAATCAGTGAACTGCCCCTCGGAGTCGCCGAAGCCGCGCACATCATAGCAGCAGAATCCCCACCCGTTCTCCTGACACCATCGCGCCAACGCCTGACTCTTGTTGCCCCACCGCTTCGAGAGAAACCCGGTGATGAAGAGAATCTGTCGGGCTGTTCCAGCAATTCGATCACCTTTGATACGTTTGCCATCGGTCCCGATGAGTTCAAGCGATGTCATCGTCTTATCCCAGCCGTTTCGTAAGAAATGACCCAAGTTGCCTCACCACTTGCCCTGGAATCTCATGCCCCCCTTTAAAACTGTGCCATTCCAGGACAAGGCCGGCTCGCTGCAGCCCGTCGCGAAGACGTTCCGCTCCAATGTGTGGGAGGATGTCATCTTCAATGCCATGGCTTTGAAAGACTGATAGACCTTTGCGCTTCGGCATCAATGGATTCCAGACAGTCTGCGCCAGCAAATTGCCGGACAGCTGGACCAGGCCCGTGAATGGATAGTCGGTATGGAGGACGGCATCGCAGGTGAGCATCGCCCCTTGTGAAAATCCACCCATGACTGCGTGCTTGTAATCGATCGGAAACTGCCTAGGGAGCTCTTTCAAAAATGCCTGGACACGCTCCCGTGCTAAGGCCAGACCCTGCGGAACCTCCACAGATAAATCTCGAATGCGGCCCGCAGCACGATCCGCTTGAATACGTGCAAAGTCGATAATCCACCAGGCCCGCGAATCGCCGAACCCCATATTAAGAGAGAGGGGAGCTTCGGGAAAGAGCCACCGGGTCCCACGGGGAACTTCGATCACATCTGCAAGCGGAACCAAGTCGTCGCCCGGTGCACCAAAGCCATGGAGCAGGATGACGACCGGACCATTGCCTCCGCCTCTTCCGTCCGAACCGCCGGTGAGTCGAACCTTCAATCCCCCGAGCAAGACTTCGTGCATGCAATCCCCTAAGTGAGATACAGATATTGCAATAACGCCACCAGGCCGTACAACGAAGATTCAACCACCGGCTGTTGATAGAGCGGTACGAACGCACCCTGTTCATTGTCTTCCACTTCGCTGATCACGTGCTGAATCTGCTTCACGCGAATATCGTGATCTTTCCCAACCCCCAAAGTCTGAACGATTTGCCGATTGAGCCCGGCCAGCATAGCCGCCTTCGCCTGACTGGCCGATTGATAGAGAAGGAATGCTCCGAGCAGCGCGACCAAGACATTGACCGACCAGGACAGCAGCAAGAGGAGGGGATAGTTCCAGATGTCGAAATACTCGTTGCGCGCAGCGATCACGATCAAGAGCGCAATAAAAGGATAGCGGATCAGTCGATTGATCACCTCGGTCCGCTGCGCAATAAGGTCGACGACGGCAAGGTACTTCAACTTCTCAAACTCGGCTTTCTGTGCTTCTCCCAATCCATAGTTGCGGAGATATTCTTCCTGGACTTGTTGGGACCACCCGCCCGTCGAACTCACCACCCACCCAATCCAGCGACGGCATAACATCACCGCATCGAACACTGCCAAGTTCAGCAGCACCACGATGGCGACACTGGCGAGCGTCATAAATGAGTCGACGTGGCAACTCAGGTATCCGCGGCAGGGATGGATATATTCCTCATCCAGCACGAAATGCCCGATGGCCCACATCGCTGCCATGTAGAGGATGAACAGCAGAAGTGCACGGACCGTTCCCTGGCTCAGCTGACTCGCTTCACGATAGCGTCCCCAGGCCTGATCGACCTTCATGAAGGCGACCGTGGCAAGCGGATGGTAGACCCGCTGGAGATTCGTCCAAAACGTCTTGGGTGAAAGCCGCTGACGCCTCGACGCGTCTTCGAACTGAAACTTTTCGTCGATCTGATCACCGTTCTTCTTGAGATCCCGGGCGCCCTTCACAAACAGAAGGACAGACAGCACGACCACCACGAATCGCAGCAACTCGCTCGGCCAGATACTGACGCCGGCCGTCCAAGAAAACGGCTCTCCTTCGTCATGCCCAGCCAATAGCGCATCGGCTCCGCCGGCTAAGACAAAGACTGCAAACAGCGCGACGAGCACGACGGCCGTGATGCTCAATACACGTGGGTACCGCACGATGCCGGACCAGAGGCGCTGATTGCTCCAGGCCACCACGATGAAGAGCGCAAACCCCACGACCGTCCCCGCCGCCACCGCAGCGTTGTTGAATCCGACACCTTGCCGTAGCTGACCATAATCATCCGTATAGGCCAGGTCAGGTCGTAACGGATGAATCGTACGGACCCCTTCTTTAGTGACGAGGCTCAAGTCGACGGCGCCGTTCCTTCCCACCTCGAACAATCTCGAAGGAACTCCGGCATCGTACACTCGGCTCTCAGGCGTCAGTGCCGCATGGTAGGTCGTCACACAGGGGCCGTTCGGCATCTCAGGCTGCCCACGGCGACACCTGACGTGGCCGACGGCCTGCAGAGTCGCGAAATAGGTCGACGTCTGATAATTGCTCCGGAAAGGCGGGACGTCGCGCTGCAAGCCTCCATCCAGCTGCAATCCAAACGGCGAGGCAATAACCATGTTGCGGGTCCATTTGTACTCGCTCGGATGCAGGTGTCGGGCATCCAGACCGACCGTAAAGAAAATGGCGTGCGGGAATGCAGGGCGAAGAGCTTTGATGATCAGGAGCGAATCATACGGATCGGTGCCAAAGATCCCGATGGCTCGAGCCCCTTCACCTTCATCCTGGATGCGATTCACCAACGCCCGTACATAGTCCACCTGACTGGTGCCTTCCGGACGTTCACGCTGGTTCTCTTTCGTGCCGTCGGCACGTGCTGTTTTGTTTTTGTCTTCCCCCGGTACTTCGCCGTCCAGTCCGCTCAGGTAGCTGTACCGCTGAACGTTGAGACGTAACGACTCATAGTCGGCTTGCCGTCGAATTTGGAGGTCGACGGCATGGGGAATATCGGAACACCACTGTTTGATCGTTACCGGAACATCAATCGTCCCCAGATCCTGTTCGGGAAAGCTTGAAATTTTCTTGCACGCAGCCGCTCGAAACTCGATCGGGAGCGTCCTCCCATAGAACGAATCCCATTCCCCGATTAGGATGACAGCATCCCAACCGAGGCGAACCTGTCGCCGCTCTAATTCCTCGACCAGTGATTCGAATAACTGGTCATCGGACCCGATGTCGTAGGCCAGCCGAATGTTCGCGCTTGTGAGTCGCCGGATAAATTCCTGCTCGCACGCGGTGTAGGAGTCACAGGCCGAACCTGTCCCGCCGATCGACTTGAGTCCGTAGGCCAGAAGCCCCTTCATCGCACTACTCCACGGGGAGTACAGCTCGATCCAGCCGTCAGCGTTTGGCCAGACACCGATTCCCATATGGGGCTTGCCATATGACTCTCCCGCCTCGTCTAAGAGCGCCCGAAATGCGGAGGAGCTATGCGGTCCGAGGATCTTAAAGGTGACAGACCGTTGGAGCTGCGGATTCAAGCGAACCAACTTGCGCGTATCGTCGGTGAGCAGACACTCGCTTTTCTTCTCAGCTTCTCGACAAACGAGCGACTGAGAGAAGGAGGTCAGGCCGGCAAAAAATCCTTGACTGAGTGCTTCATCAGGAAACCAAACGACCAGCACACTGTGGGAGCGCTGCGATTCCTCGTCACACAGCCTGGTTCGTCTAAGTCGGTACCACTCATACGGCAGTGCCGGGAGAGGGCTCTGGGAGTCCCATTCGACAAACGAGAGCTGCCCCTCCTGTTCCGGCGCATAACAGGACACTCCCAGAGCCGTTCCAACCGCATACCGATCTCGGATCCGCGACTCGGTGCTTTCGACATAGGGACCTCCACTGGTCGTCACCAGGAGGACCGTCACACGCTGGCCCTCCTTAACCCGCTCCGTAATAGAATGCCGAAGTGACCTGAGCCGTTGTGTGAGCGGAGACGGCGGAGTAGTGGCCGGTCGGTTCCCCTTTATTTCCCGAAGGCCTCGTTGAACCGCTGCGACAGGGTCTTCCCACAAACGCGCGCGTACCGTTTGCTCTTCAATCGTAGCCTTCATGTCCAGTCCCGTGCCGACCGGACGTGAACTACGCAGCGGTTCCTTGACTAGCATGGCTCCCGCCAGCGCCAACACCAAGGTCAAGGCACCTGCCACGGCAATTTTTGAATCACTTTGTTTCTTAGCCATCTCGCTTCTCAGAGAGGTGACGCGTCACAGAGATATTCGCGCAGAAGTCACGCGTGACACTCTACAACAGACCGTTGAGAGAGTGAAGCTGAGGTTCCCTGAAGTGCGACTGAACGGTTGAGAAGAGAGGCCATTGCCAGATTGATAGTTGCCGTCGTCTGTTGGTAGAGCTGCGAAGAAACCGCTGATTCGCTGCCTCAATCGTCTGCTCTCTTGAACAGCCGGCGAGTCTATGCCTGCCCAAGCGGTACGGTTTAGAGGACATCGCCTCGCGTCTCTCGCGATACCATATTCCTGTTTATCGCACGCTCCGCTCAGTGCTGAATCGCACAAGTCCGCTTTTCAGCTAGCAGGCTGTTGACAAAGTCCACCAGCGGCGTTCTCGCCTCGCTCAGAGGCTCAACGTACGGCAGAGAGTACGATTCGCCGCTTCGCTCGCTGCGGCCTTGCTGGATGGCCTTTCTGAACAGCCTGTGCGGTATTCTCCAGACGTTCGTGACCTCAGGCAGGGCTCCATTTCCGAGCTCGTTCTTGGGTTTGTCAACACACTGCTAGCAACACTCTATTGCAAATATTCACCTGAAAGTTGTCGGCGGCCACTACGCCCTATTGGGCAATTATCCGCACATCTCGCTCATTTCTAAGCTCATAACGCGATGCGCAGGGTGGGCGGTGCCATAGCAAGGTATCGGTTTTGCTTTCCCAAGCTAAGCAAGGCAGGAAACCGATTTCGAAATCGGCTCCACTCCTCTCCCAACCACTGAGGTATATCCTGATGGGTAACTCGACTGTTCCTCAAGCCAGCCCCGACAGCATCGCGATCCGCAACTTGCCCATACAACAACGAATCGACTGGCTGATGGAACATGCCCGTCGCTATGCCCAGGTATACCAAAGTCCAGAATCCTTTCTCGCACGCGAACGGTACAGTGCAAAGCACGACACCGCCATCATCGCGCTCAAGTGTATGGACGGGCGCCTCAATCTGTCCGTAGCCACCAATACCCCGCCCGGTATCATCCAGCCGATCCGCAATCTTGGCGGACGTTTCGACATGGGGTGGCCCCATTTTGGAGAGGTCATGACGGACCAGATCCAGCAGATGGTCCGACATGGTCGCCGGACACTGATCCTCATGAATTACCACTACTCCAAGGGCGATCAACATCGTGGCTGTGCCGGCTGGGGATACAACACCGATGCCGCCCGAGACCATGCGCTTCGGACCAAACGACAAGTAGAGGAGGTCTTTGGCTCGGCACACAGCACCGTGTACCCGCTAGTGTGTGGATTCGAGACCGACGAAGACGCCCTGGTTCTTCACGGAAGTAATCATCGTGACACCTTGGACCTTTCAACCGTTTCCGCTCAAGATCTCGCTTCCCTGCCTGCCTCGTTGTCCCGGCTGTATCCGGACATGCCCGAAGAGATGCAGGAAGATCTCTTGCCGCTCGTGCAGGGCAACATCGCCCATATCGAGGAAGTTAGAAAAAATGATCGGACTCTGGAGATCGTCCATCACGAATGGATGATCGGCATCGGACGAGGGTTTCATTGGCTCCACATGCCGAACCTGGCATTGATCATCGGGCCGCACAGCCCGGAACTGGCCGATCCTCTCAGCAAGGCCGGTGGCATTATCGCGGCCAACATGCGAGATGACCGCATCCCCGACGACGGCTTTCTGCTATTGTCCGTCGCCCCCTACCAAGAGGTCGGTGTCGACCGGGCACGTGCCACGCTCAAGAGCCGTTTCATGGCTGAATTCGCCGCTCACATCATCCGCTCTGACCATGCCAAGATCGCAGACAAGATCAACATACGCAAAGCGGTCCTCTCCTGGCATACACGCGCGCTGGAGCTGATTGTGTGAGCAAATCAACTCTAACAAAAAGATTGACCCATCGCGCAAACATTTGGCAGAAGTGAACTGATGCAAGACGGATAACAGGTCACCATAATCGGGGTGGTCAATGATGCACAAAGATTCTTGGTCTTGGACTCGCCGGGCATTTATGAAAACTTCCGTCGCTGGTGCACTGCTCGCCGGCTACAAGTTATTGTGGCCGTCGGCCACACAGGCCGGCAGCCTTCTCACCACAACCCAACGCGCAGACCACGAAGTCATCCACAATGTTGAGACGGATCCGTTTGGTGTGGCGGGGCTAGGAGAGGGTGGCGTGAGGAAATCACGACTCGGATTCGAACTCTGTCCTGGTCCCAGTGACCCCAGCAGCGAACGCTGACTTTGAAAAGTCTGCCCCCGGCTCTTCAGTCATATCCGCTCAACCGCGACCTACAGCCATATCATCCGTAATACGGAGCCTACCAGTGGTTCCTCGCAATACCGCCTGGTGAAGGCCGAGGTCTTTCATCGTTCACGCCACACCTAATGGCTAGCCCTGTATTGAAAACCCTGCGCCTCCTTCTGGAAAAATCGGTACGTTCGGTGGACGACCGAATCTGGATGCCCGCAGGCTGATTCAGGAGGAACAACTGACAGCCAAATGCTTGCCCCAATTCGGCGGAGGAAGGGCATAGGACTCCATGCCCTGCTGATCCTTGAAGGGATCTTGCAACAGGGTGAAGAGCCGGTCGATCTCGGAGAAGTCCTTGTTCTGTGCTTTCTCAATCGCGATCTGCGCAAGATAATTCCGCAACACATACTTAGGGTTGACACGATTCATTCGATTCCACCGTTCGTCATCGCGGCTGCGCTCACTCCTCAGTCGGTCCCGATAGCGCACCGCCCACTCGTCAAACCGATCACGATTGAGAAAATGTTCGCGCAAGCCGTCATTCGTCATACCTTCCGAAGAAGCAAACGTACCCAATTCGCGAAGCACGATCGTGTAATCGGCATGACTGCCCTGGAGCAGACCCAGAAAGTCTTGAATGAGGTCATGGTCTTCTGCTCGCATCTCGACCAATCCCAATTTCGCTCGCATGAGCTTCTGGTATTCCTGCTCAAACAATGACTGATAGGTCTCAAGGCCCGCTTTGAGCGCGTCTTTCTCCGCCAATGGCAACAGGGCTTGCGCCAAGCAGCTCAGATTCCAGAGCCCGATGTAGGGTTGCTGATTGAAGGCGTAGCGACCGTTATGATCCGAATGGTTACAGATGAAACCTGCGTCGTAGTCATCCATGAATCCATACGGCCCGTAGTCCATCGTGAGACCGAGAATCGACATATTGTCGGTGTTCATCACCCCATGAGCCCAACCCACGGCTTGCCATTGCGCGAGCAATCGGGCGGTGCGCTCGACCACCTCAGTAAAGAATTTCGCATACTTCTCATTGACGTCGCGGAGATGGGGGAAGTGCTGGTCGATCACATAGTCGGCAAGAATTTTCAGATGGTCATACTGCTTTCGGTAGTAGAAGATCTCGAATGTGCCGAAGCGGACGTGCGACGGCGCCATGCGGACCAGCATCGCGCCGGTTTCAATCTGTTCGCGATACACCTTGTCATCACTACCGACGAGACAGAGCGCCAGTGTCGTTGGAATCCCAAGGCCACGCATCGCCGCGCAACAGAGATATTCACGGATTGTCGAACGCAGTACGGCCCGGCCGTCCCCATCGCGTGAAAACGGCGTTAGCCCCGCTCCTTTGAGATGGAGATCCCACCGCTCCCCTTGCTCGTTCGTTGCTTCACCAAGGAGAATCGCTCGGCCGTCCCCGAGTTGCGGAACATAGACGCCGAATTGATGACCGGAATACAGCATCGCGAGCGGCTCCATGCCGGGCGCGAGTGCATTCCCCCCGAACAGCTCCGCGAACGCCGGCCGAGTCAATTGCCCTGGATCAAGATCGATCAACTCGGCGGCAGATCGATTGGCATGGACCAAATAGGGAGGTGCACTAAAGGAAGTCGGGTTCAATCGCGCATAAAAGGCCTGAGGAAGCCGGGCATAGGTATTGTCGAAGGAAAGCGTTTCAAGCGTTCGCCGGGGCATTCCATTCTGTATCACGAGCCTCACGGCCTTGGCTATGGCTCAAACGTGTCAAGCCAAACTCTCTGCTCGATCGGCTCCCCACCCCTCCTCGTGCCCCAGATCGCCATCCTATCCGTCTCTTTCAGCTCACTCGACGATATCTCGGCCATCTCGGTATACTATCCATTCGTGACGTGATGGGTTCCTACAACCGAGGCTCCGTGTGAAACGTCGCACGACATCTGTCTCTCAGTCCAAGAGCTCTATTCACGCCAGTCCGGAGGTCGCCGCAGCGGAAGTATTGGCTTGGGTGAGTGATTGCTTGGAGGGCGGACTGTGTTTCATGGCCAAGGGGATCCTGGTATTTGAGAATTCGCAGTTCGGCGAACTGGTTGAAGCCTCGGCTTCGCCATCAGGCGACCGGTCCGGCCATGATGCAACGCTTCGATCACAGCTCTTTGCTGATGCGATGACCTGGAATAGGGACAGCCTCGGTGCAAGAGGCAGCAAGACCTATCGTCTCCTCGATCGCCAAGGCCAAACGCTCGTCTACGAATGCCGATATCACGTGGTCCCCTACCATGGGGAGACCGGCGTACTGTTGGTCCTACAGGACGCCACCGAACATACGGAGTTGGTCCAGGAAGCCTCGCAGATCGCTCGGTTTCAGTCCGTGCTGGCCCGCATCGGAACGCTTGCTGTCACCGATGCACCGGCACAAGAACTGATGACCGAAGCGGTCAAATATACAGCTGAGGCCCTTGGCGTGGAGCTGTGCAAGATTCTTGTCCCACAAGAATCAGATGATCACTTAACCGTGGTGGCAGGAATCGGCCTTGACTCAACGGTGATCGGAAAGCTGACGATCGAGGGTGGCACCCATTCGCAAGCCGGCTACGCCATTCGTGAACGGCTCCCCGTGGTCGTCCGGGATCTACGGAGGGAAACACGGTTCAGTCCCTCCAAACTCTTAACCGAACATGGCGGGATCGCAGGCATGTGCGTCCCAATGTTGGTGGAGGATCGTGTCTATGGAGCCATGACCGCCCATTCCAGGTCGGTCCGAGATTATACGGTGACGGAACTCGAGTTTCTTTGTACGGTCGCCAATACCGTCGCGACGGTACTGGAACGACGACGGCGCGCCGATACGCAACGGGATCTCTACCATCGGTTGTTTATGACGGCGCAAGACGGGATCATGTTGACCGACACCGAGGGCCGAATCTTGGAGTGGAACCCCGCGCTCGAACGAATGACCGGATGGACCAGCGAAGAAGCATTGGGACAACGCCCTTCTATTCTCAAGTCGGGAAAACATGGGCAAGAATTTTACGACCGGCTCTGGCAGGCGCTTGGGGCCGGACATCCGTTCGTCGATCGGTTCGTGAATCGACGGAAGGATGGCTCGGAATTCCTCGTCTGGGAAAGCGTGAGCCCGGTGAAAGATCGTGACGGCACAACACAGTACTACATGGCCATCCTCACCGACTTGACCGAGCGCGAGCAGATGCTAGAAGCCTTACGACATGCGGAGCAAATCAAACTGGTCGGACAATTGACCGGTGGTATTTTGCACGAAGTCCGCAATCCATTGATTGGGCTCGGTAGCCTCGCAACCCACTTAGCCGATCAAGAACACTTGCCGCAAGCGGCTAGAGATCGCTGTCGGCTCATCGCACGGGAAGCCACTCGTATTGACGAGCTGTTGGAGTCTCACTTAAGCCAACTTCGACCACGTCCCTTTGATCTACATCCCTGCAATCTTCCCTCGCTCATCGATGACACCATGACCTTGCTGAAACCAAACTTGACCAAACAGAACATTCACATACGAAAGGCGATTGCTCCAGACCTGCCGCTCGTGGAAGCCTCTCGTGCGCATCTTCAGCAGGTCTGTCTCAACATCGCGATGAATGCGATCGACGCCATGCCGAATGGTGGAGAACTCACGATCACGATACGAATGGAACCCAGGCGAGGCACTGGTGTACTTCTTGCTTTCTCTGATACGGGAAAGGGGATTGACCCTGACAATCTCAAACGGATTTTCGAGCCGTTCTTCACCAGTGGGAAAGCCAAGGGCGTTGGGCTTGGACTCACCATCACACACGATATTATCGAACGACATGGTGGGCAACTGGTCATCACAAGTCCACCCGGCAGCGGAGCAGTGGTGGAAGTGTGGCTTCCCTTGAACCCCGAGCGATAACATGACCTGGCAACTCCTTCTCGTTGAAGATGAAACGTCTGTTCGCGAAGCCTTCGCGCTGCGCCTCAGCGATCACGGCTATATGGTCCAGACCGCGAGTTCCGGCGAGGAAGCGCTTGGGCTGCTCCGTACGACTGAACCGGATATTCTCGTGCTTGATCTGGTCATGCCGAATCTCACGGGCCTGGACGTGCTGGCCCGTGTCAAACAGAGCTCGCCAAACTTGCTGGTTATCCTCGTCACTGCAAGGGGCACGGTCAAAGATGCCGTCGAGGCGACGAAACTGGGAGCCTTCGACTTCGTGGCCAAATCCATCGACATGGAAGACCTCCTGCACGCGTTGAGCAGAGCGACGCAGCTGCTGACGTTGCAGCGCCAGGTTCATATGCAGAGCGGGCAAGACGCTGACCGATACGCGCTCGACCGGGTCATTGCCAAAAGCCCCGTCACTCAGCACTTCATGAGCCAGGTCCGGGAGCTCGCCAAGAACGACCGTGTCACCGTGTTACTCCAGGGCGAGACCGGCACCGGGAAACAATACATGGGCCGGGTGATCCACTATAACAGCGCCAGAGCCCACAAACCCTGTATCGAAGTCGACTGTCCATCGATTCCACGGGAACTCTTTGAGAGTGAGCTCGTTGGCCATGAGAAAGGATCATTTACTGGAGCAATAGGCCGCAAGACTGGCTTGATCGAACTCGCGGAGGGGGGAACCCTCATGTTCGACGAGATCGGTGACCTCCCCCTCCCGTTACAAGCGAAGCTCTTGCGGGTCATCGAAGAACGGACGCTCCGCCGTGTCGGGGGATCAGCCACGATCCCGGTGGATGTGCGTTTCATGGCGGCCACGAATCGCAATCTGAAGGATGCGGTTGCCAAGGGCGAATTTCGCGAAGATCTCTATTTCCGACTGAATGTCGTGACCCTCACAATTCCCCCGTTGCGGGAACGGCCGGATGACATCATCCTGCTAGCGAAGCAATTTTTAGCCCGCTCCGCACTGTCACTTCGGAAACCGGTTCGGGCACTGGGAACCAGCGCGGAAACGCTGTTACAGCAGTACCACTTTCCCGGCAATGTGCGTGAATTGAGTAATCTCATAGAACGGGCGGTACTCTTCTGCCCTGGTGAAACGCTTGAAGCAGGGCATTTCCCCTCTGACGTGCGAGAAACTCCCGTGCAGCCGATCGCTGATACGGCTCCTCCTAGATCGATGTCAGATACGACGGATCCCGCTCAGATCCACCTTTCATTCCACCTCGGTGAATCCTTAACGGACCTTGAGGACCGCATCATCAGCGAAGTATTACAACGGTCCGATGGAAATAAATCTCTGGCTGCCAAGCATCTTGGTATCACCCGCTGGATGCTGGACCGACGACGCAAGCCCAACAATCCCTAAGCGAGCACCGACGCACATTCACACGCAGGCTTGTGCGCTGACACACAATCTACAGCACAGTCCATAGACGCCTCCCTGATACCACCATCCAGCTCTTCCAGTTTATAGATGATATGTGAGCAACTGTTCCTCACTTCTTCCAACGCATCCTTGGGGCTGACGATTGCACGAATTTCTGACGCCACGATGATATCAGTAGGAATCATCAGGCCGATGCTCGCTCCTAGTTTTCCTACAGTCTCGGATCACGAACCATGCTGTTACAACCCATTGTATCTACCCTTCTCTTTGTAGGCGCATCCCAATTTCCCTGTTCATCATGAAGCAGCACCGCCCCCCCCACACAGACTGATGAGGGTGGGAAGAGAATGAAGCATTTACGGACATTGTAAGATCAAAGCGTCTACATTCTGCGCGAGGCCTACAAGCACTTTGCCGATCTGGCGATGCTGGTCCATAGGAAAAGACTCGATTGTGTTGTTGTGACTCGCACGCAAGGCCTTCTTTGGGTATGTGTCGTTCCCACTCGTTCACATCGATTCCGGCTACGAAATGCCGGAACTCATCGAGTGTCGCGAATGGCACCTCGATCTGGTCGTGGGTCAGAACTCCGAGGCACTGTCAGCAGGCATGGGCCCGGAACAAGGCCGTGTGACCTGCTATACGGCCATGAGGATCGAGGCCCTCAAGAAAACTATTGCCAAACACAAGCGGACCGCCATCATTCTGGGGATTCGTGCGGATGAAGAAGGAACACGCGCCAAAGAGCGTTATTTTTCATCGCGCGATAAGCATGGCGAATGGGATTTCCTGGATCAACCCCCTAAGCTCTGAGATTAATTTACTACGACCTTCCCGACCGGCTCCCATATCCGCGTGCATCCCCTCTTGGACTGGACGGAACTAAACATCTGGGAATATTTGGAGCTCGAACGAGTTCCTCTTCCTACACTCTACTTCGCTCAAGGTGACGGGATGCGATATCGGAGTCTCGGATGTGTGCCTTGCACCGGTACTGTGTCGTCGTGCCTCGACGATTCCACAAATGCTTTCTGAACTCCACGTCGCCACCATTGCAGAGCGAAGCGGTCGTGCCCAGGTGCAAGGCCGCGGCATTGAGACGCTTCGCAAACTTGGGCATATATAATTTCCTTACGCCCCCCTGGTCCTGAGCGTACCTATGCGAGGCATCATGAGATCTCGCTATGCGTCTTACAGAGATGAGCACAGGCGCACGAGGTTCCGTGCAACACGTGTATTGGCGCACGCCCCATAAGCCCAGCATGATCCCGGCACATCCATCCAGTCTCTCTTCTGCCCATATTTGCCTGTATTTTTAATACCCTCTTGACCCAGCGAGAAAATAATTCGGCTGGAATCGCATTTGCACTACTCATCCCATAGAAGAAAGGGGAGCGGATGGTCCGATCGCCCTTGCTGCTTAAGGGAGGTTTCAATGGGGAACCAGCATGTCGTCACGATGTTACCGGGAGAAGGCACCGGCCCGGAAATTTGCGAAGCGGTGCGGCTCGTCATCGATGCAAGCGGAGTCAATATTAAGTGGGAGTATGAGGACATTGGGCTCGACTGCCTCGAGAAGTACGGCACCCTCCTGCCTGACAAGACCATTCAAAACATCGCGAAGAACAAGGTTGCCCTGAAGGGGCCCACGACCACACCGATTGGAACCGGACATAAGAGCGCCAATGTGACCCTCCGTAAAGTCTTTGATCTCTATGCGAATGTGCGGCCGGCCAAACTCATCCCCGTCCTCAAGCGGCCTTGGGACAAGATCGACATCATCAACTTTCGTGAGAACACCGAAGACTGCTACGCCGCCATCGAGCACATGGTATCGGATGAAGTCGCGCAATGTCTCAAGGTCATTACCTGGCCAGGCTCCTACCGGATTGCTGACTTCGCGTTTAAGTGGGCGAAAGCCAACGGACGCAAGAAGATCTACTGCGTCCACAAGGCCAACATCATGAAGATGACCGACGGTCTCTTTCTCGATGCCTTCCGGGAAGTCGCTAAAAAGTATCCGGACATCGAGTCCGGCGACATTATCGTGGATAACTGCTGCATGCAGTTGGTGCGAAATCCTGCCCAGTTCGACTGCCTGGTGCTCCCGAACCTCTACGGCGACATCCTGACGGACCTCTGTGCTGGACTAGTGGGAGGCTTGGGATTCGCACCCGGCGCCAATGTCGGCGACGGATGCGCGATCTTCGAAGCCGTCCATGGCTCAGCGCCGAAATACGCCGGCATGAAGAAGGTTAATCCTTCAGCCGTGCTGGTCTCCGGCATCATGATGCTTCGTTGGCTCGGTGAAGAAGCTGCTGCTGCTCGAATCGAGAAGGCCATGTTCGCCGTGCTTGATGAGAGAAAACATGTGACATACGACGTCGGTGGAACCGCCAAAACAGACGAGTATGCACAAGCAATCGTGGACAAGATGCACGCAAAGGCCTGAGCTTCAGAGTCCGGACTGAATAAGGAGATATCCATGCCAACATTCACTGAAACTGCAAAGGCAACCAAAAAGAAGAAAGACATCAAACTCGTCGGAGTCGATATGTACATCATCGCGGACAAAGGCATTCCGAAGTTCGATGACATCGGACCGTTCAAATGTGAATTCATTTCGAACAGAGGCACGAAGGTCTGGCCTGGCTTCGTGAGTCCTGATCTGCTTCAGGTCAATTGGTACCGATGCCGGTTCATGGCCACCAAGGATGTGCAGGATGCGGACGTCAATACCTTCCTGGACGCCCTGAGCAAGAAGGGTTGGTGGTGGTCCGCAGCGCAGAAGTTATGGAACTACGACGGTGAGGCCGGCTTCAGCAAAGCTTACTAACACCTGCATCGAGGCGATGGACGTTCGCGAGAGCGCCATCGCCTCAGCCATAGAGTGGCACGCATCTCACCGGAAGTGCGGCATGAAAGTCTTGACGAGTGAAGACCTTGGAATTGCCGCGTGGGAAGGCATAGAGCCTCCTATGCTCGAGTTGGAGCCATCAGCTCCTAGCCCCCGTACAGGCTCAACGATACTGACCGAACGGCAAGAAGCATTTCTCCGTGATCGCTTCGGCATCAGACTCGAAAACCCCCAAACTGGACGGTGGATTCGGTCCTGGCGCACCGATGGGGAATAGATCATGGCTAGAGTTCTCTCCAACAAAGCGGAGATCGAATATGCGGTCATGCTCGCTGTTTTAGATTTTCAGACCGAGTTCATGAAGTCTGGCTATTCCCATGTGCAAGCCCACGCGTATGACGAACTGATCTACGTCACATCAGCCCGAAGCACATCCATTCCGGCGGAGAAGGAACTGGCCAGGTCAACTGACGGTCACGAGCTGCTCCGTCGATTTCATCGGGCTTTGTTTGACTCTTGTCAGCATGTGCTGCGAGGCCGCATTGAGCAAGCCATCGGTGTCAAAGTTCAAAACATCGTGACGGATCTCGACCCAGAAGCGGGTCTCAGCACTGTCGTTATTAAACTGCTTGAACCTATCACACAATCGTCTACACACTAATTCGCCACACCATCAGCAGCCGCTATGGGAGTATGTCCCGTCTTGCCACGATGAATGTTCAGATTTCCCAGGCCCGTTGAGCCAACATTACAGACTCCTGCTGGAGGCAAGTCTCAAACACCTCCGAAGATCTTTGAGCCCCCCATAAACTGTGCGAACAGTGTGTTGACAAACACGTTCACCAAACTGAAAACGCACAACTTTTAAGGTCTCCAACGGGAGCAGAGTGGCCCGCAGGCTGGTCAGAAAGGCCTCAGCGAGTGAAGAGGTGGATCGTACTCTGCCCTGTACGTTGAGCCTCTGAGCGATGCGAGAACGCTGCTGGCAGTCTTTGGCAACAGCCTGCCAGAAAAGAGCCGCAGGATTCGATGAGTTCGACTGAACCCGGAGAAGGCCTCGGCCAGGCAACTCACCCCTGGCATCAGGCATGGGAGAGCTACGTGGAGTCAGTTGGACCGATCTCTCTTCATTGTGGAGTAAAGTGCTCTCGTCGGCTGACTGCCACATCGCTCACGAACATGGCACCGGAGTGTCGATGGAAAAGTGGACCGAGCCCGGCCAAGATAGGCTCAACCTTGCTATCAGGCACGACCGTGAACACAATCACTTGGCTGCTGGTATCATCAAACACCAGGTGCCCTTCATGAAAACCATCATGTCCCTTACCGGATACGTTGTTGATGATGGTATAGCCTGTGGCGCCGGTTCGGTCTAAGAGCTCAGTGACAAATTTCAATTGCTCGCCCTGCACAACGATCTTGATTTCCTTCATCGGGTGCAATGTCAGTCCAGCCATGATTGCTGCCTCCTTGCTGCTGAGTTTCCTTCATCCAGCCCCTGACGCGATCATACCGATAGCATCGGTGGTCCGTCGGATCGAGCGAAATCAGGGTGATCCAACCCAGGGTAATCAATTGGTCCAAGAGGGGATGCTTGCCGATCACCCGGTCGATGCGATCCTTCGGTCCTTCGATAATAGTCAGTAACCTCATCGGTTCATGGTAGGGCACGGACCCGTTCAGGACGGTTTGAGCCGGAAGCCCAAGTCTGAGGTCGCTCCAAACTCCGGTCATAACCCCGATACGGCCCACAACATTATGGTAGACCTTACTGCCGCTGCCGTACACCTCGTTATCGACCGACGAAAAATAGTGCTCCATATTGATCCATTGCGCGACCACCAACGGAGCGGTCATAATCGCCTCCAGAATTTTGCCCGCCGCATCTTGCCTGTAGTCATACGAATGGAGGAACGAGCGACCTTCTAGATTCAGGCCTTGGGTCAAAGCGCGACGGCCGATCACAATCAAACTGTTTTTTGACAGCCCCCACTCAGGTCTCACTTCCGCCCAATCCTCACTCCTTCGTCTAGCTGACTGCCGAGCCGAACGGGCGTTATGGGAAGTTCGTGGCGCCAAGGCTTGAGCCCGTTCCAGCGACACCTGCCCCCCTGCTCGATCGAGATCGAGCAGTAATCGCTCGAGATCTTTCCGGTGAGTAGCCGGAACGTCTTCCAAATCGACGATGCGGACACAGTCTGTCGTCGTATCATGCTCTGCAGCCAAAAACTGTGTATCCGTAGGAATCACGATCCCACGTTTTTTCAGTAGTTCCCGCAATGTCGGTTTATTGGCCATCGCCGCGATCGTACGAGCGTTCGGCAATCCATGATTTCCACCGCAGGCGCCGCAATCCAGCGCCGCTTCGTATGGGTTGTTCTGCGAGGTGCTGCCGTGCGCACAGAACAGGACAACACGTGCGAAATTGGCTGTGAGACCCATGAGCCGTAAGGCCGCCTCGACAAGGTAGGCTTGTTCTCCCGCCGAAAATCCCGTATGTGTGAGACGTCCTAAGTACGCGGACACTCCTCTTGGACTGATCCGATGGCGATCGCGTAACTCTTGATAGAGGGCCGCCTGCGCTTCAGATGTCAAGCCGAGTACCCTCACAATGTCCTCATGACTATTTTCGGCTTCACCGATCGCTACTCGTCTGATTTTATCGAGCAGTGTCGGCGAGAGCACAGCGCCGTCGAGAGCGAGCCGTTGACGGACAACCTCCCGAATGATCGCTCGCTGTTCGGTGGCGACCATTTCCTCAGCCTCTTCCCGTTGCAGTGTCTCCACTGTCAGGGTGGTGGCCAGTGATGGCATGAACACTCGTCGGGCCCATCGTCTGACCTTGGCATACCAAGCAGGAAAGAGCGTCCTGCCTAGCAGCGGAACCCCAAAAAACCAGCCGATCGCCTCGACCATGACATAGGGTGTCACCACGTTGGTCTTCAAGTCATGCAGCAATTCAGTAGCCGTGCGAGCCAACTGTTCGGCTTGTTTCCGTTCTTCCACCAAAAGGCCTTGGTAACTTCGTGGAACCTCGCGGACCCGATTCTTTGGCTTCAGCAGAACAGGACAGTGCGCGACAGGCTGATGTGCGCCGAATGGCTGATAATCCAGCGGGACGCCGAAGAATCCCGCAAGACCGAATGTTTCATACCCACCCAACTGCTCCAAATGCCGACGAAACACTTCGGCACGCACGTCGATGCAGAAAACGACCTGGGCTAAGGCTCGCAATGAAGGAGAGACAGAATCCGCCTCACCTTGCCTGGGGCTTGCGGTCAACTCATGGAGGATTCGCCTTCTGTACCCTCCTTCGAACGCGTTCAACCATATGGAAGACTGCAGGGCCGATGAGCAGCCTTCCAGCCATTCGTATAATGTCTGCAGGTCTGACCGGGTGGTTGTTTGGATCGCCTCCGGATCTACCGCAAGTGCCTTCGACAGGCGCATGAGCTGTGAGGCCAGCCGATGATGGCGTTGGTGAACTTGGCGTGTACGCCAATGGGCCTCGTGCTGAAGGCCAAGTTCTTCCCAACTGTGATGCGCATGTCGAGTCTTCGGTTTCAGCATCTGCCGAACTTGCCGTTGGAATGGAGTCAGCACCTGTCCGTTGACCCAAGTCCGACGCAGGCGATACGCGTGTGGATAGGCTACGACAAAACGGTGGATCGCCTCATCCTGTCCGTCTATCCCCAAGGTATCCCGACAGGCCTCCTGCACAAGTTCTCGTTCATAGAAGAGTCTGACCGCCAGGTATTTGACGAGGTCAACCGGGTAGACCTCCTGATAGGGATGGTCCGTTTGCTGAGATCGCCACTTGAGATACCCTGTCCATCCCGGTAGGGCGGTTAACTGCGACGAGAGATAGGACTCCCACGCTTGTTTGGGAATACGCATCTGTGCAAGGTGTTGCAGCAGGGCATCATCAGGACGATCAGGCAGAGCGGCGATCTTGGCGGCCGCATCCTGAATGCCGATGAGACGCAGAGTACAATCATGGGCTGCAAGGGACTTCCACGCTCGGTAAAAAGTCTGCTCGCGCCCCGGCATGCTCCAACCTGCCTCGCCCTCATCGAGGAACGAGCTGCACCACTTCACCATTTCCTGGTTGATACGTTTGACAAGGGCGGTACCCAACGTTGCATCGCACCAAGCGCTGAGCGTTTCCCGTGCCGACAGATGCGATATTTCTGCCGAAGAGGTGGGATTGTCGAGTCTGATCTCTGTGCATGGCTGAGATTGAAGCCAGGTGAGCACCCCTTCCGCACTGGGCTGGCCGTCGACAGAATCGACGGCGCCATCTGAGTCGGTGAGACCAGACACCACGAGCGCCGCAAGAATTTCTTGATGTCTAAAACGTTTACCTGCAAATGTAATGTTCTCGTCTAGAGCAATCGACTCGAGTGCTGCCTGAAGATCTTCACTCATAATACGTCCAGCTCTGAAGTGACGGCGATACTCCTCGTTACTCAAATACCCTCGTCCACCGAACAACCGTTCTCCGTGCTCCACGGCCAGTTCAAACGGCATCCTCTCCAGTCCATGGAGCGGATTGTGATGAATAAACGTCCGCATGGGCCAATACTGAGAGACACACTCGCCCGCCAATTGGACGTATGAGCGCAGCTCCATTCGTTGTGCGTCAGTGAATCGATCCGTTCCGCACTGTGCCGTCACAGGATCCACTCCTCGTTCAGATACGATTAGGCTTTGTGAAACGCGTACGACTCGCAAACGGGTTCAGTGCACGAAAGATGTCCTCCACATACAGCGCGTTGAGGAAGGTCACGTACAGCGTTCGATGCAGTTGTTCCAACCAGCCGGGAAACAGCATTTTCATGCCATGGGCATTTGCGTACAACACTCCCCAGACAGTCACAATGGCCAGGGAAGTGACGGCAACGAAGGTTTCAAAGAAACCTTGATGCCATGCAGCGGCCTGAAAATATGTGACAGCTTGCCCGGAAGCCGGATACAGAAAGTGGGTAAAGGATTCTCCAGCCCAGAGGTAGGTGAATCCGACCAGCACCACTGTCATGATCATCGTGACAGACGCTTTCCACGAGGCAGGGGAACGCAACCGGTATAAGCTGAAAATTGCTTGGGCGGATGTGACCCACGCGAAGAAGAGGAAAATCATGGTGCCCTGGGTCTCGAACAATGGGATGTGAATGGCGCCATGGGCAAGTAACAAGATCACCAACGGCATGACCAGCGTAAGGAGTAATCCGACCACCCAGGGTGCAAGAGCAAAGCCGGCCGTTTCACGAACCGCATGAGATTCCGGCATGGTGAAATCAGTTCGTGCCTTGTGGATATTGGTGCCAGAATTGAGGAACAATGTCGCCTTGAAGAGCCCGTGAGCGCACAGATGAAAGACGGCTAAGGCAAATGCACCCAAGCCGCATTCCATGATCATGTACCCCATCTGTCCCATCGTGCTGTAGACCAAGGTTCGCTTAATGCTGGACTGTGTCAGCATGATCAAGGCCCCGATCAAAGCCGTCAGCGCGCCAATGGCGAAGAGGAGATGCAGTGTGGTGGGTGAGGATCCGTACAGCGGGGCCAGTCTGTTCACAAGAAACCCACCGGCATTGACGATCCCAGCATGCAGCATGGCAGAGACCGGTGTCGGAGCCTCGATTGTACCGGGCAACCAGATGTGAAACGGAAACTGAGCCGACTTTGTCAGAACGGAGAGGGTCATGATCAATGTAATGACCGTGCCGGCTGAAATCTCCCACCGAGTTCCCTCACCAAAGACTGGACCAGTCGCGCCGCTGTTCCACGTCTGGTACAGGATCGGTAGGTCGAGAGTGCCAAACATCATATAGATCAATCCAACGCTCACCAGCAGCGCCGCATCTCCCAATCCCTGTATACATACCGTTGTGCGTCCGGCTTCTCGAGCTGCCTGACTCTCTCGGTTAAATGCGAGCAGCGTTCGCAAGAGCCAGGTGACGGCATGCCAGGCCACAAATAACCAGAGGAGGTGCCCACTGGTGACGAGCATCAATAAAACAAAAGTCAAAAGGCTCAAGAGACTGAAGAACTTGATGTAACCTTGATCGCCCTGCATGTACCGGCTGGAATAGACGTGGATCACCAGACTGACCCCGGTCACCAGCACCATCATTACGCCAGAGAGTCGATCGATGAATAGCTGTGGCGCAATGAGATCAGGAAAACCGGGGAGAGTGAGATGAAGTGAGGGACCTTCCACCACCGCATACAGCGAGAACAGTGCCGCGCCTGTCGAAATAATCAGGCCCACTATTCCAATCCTGGCCACACGCTCCCCAAGAGTAGACCCGCAGAGCATGACCAGAGAACTCGCAATCAACGGTGAGAAGATCGTGACGAGCGCCGCAATCCATTGCATGGGACCTCGATTTGGTTTCTGCAACGCTCCTAAGATTCAGCAAGAAGAGTGCCCACAGAAATGTCGGACTCTTCACTGCTCTCTCTTGTCTCATAATGCGGTTTAAGTTGAAGGAGAGAGGGTCTTCAATCACTGGACTCAAGGCAGAGAGAGATAGTCATCGCTGTGTGCGGGCACACGTACTGTGTACTGACACACACATCGTGCGCTGACACACCTACACGGACTCCTGGGAGAAGCACGCTGCCTCCTATACTCCGGTTAGTAATGCAATACACAGGAGGACGCGCGGGTGGTGACTTGGGAAAGGCCTGACGAATGTCGATTCAGTTGCCCTAAAATACAGAGCGCTGGGGATCTGAGGGAATCCAGATGGCCATGTAGAATGAACCAGGCTGCTCTACGGCTTGACTCCTTCATGAAGAACCAAGTGACTTCGTCTATTTCACCGTGCCATGTTCGATTCCTGTCAACACATCCTCTGGGAGCAGATTGAGCAAGTCATCATGGTGAGGGCTCAAAACATCGTGACAGACATCGCACCTGAAGCGAGGCCTGGTACCGTCGTCATTCAATTGTTTGAGCCACGCACCTAATCGGCGACACATTGATCCGTCATACCATTTATCCCTATCGCCGCGATGCTACCCGGTATTTCTCCACAAGCTACAGCGCGCTCCACTAATTCTGTGGGATCAACCATCACGCCTTCGTTCAATTCACATAGCTCATTGCGAATGATTGTCACTCATGTGGAACCGGCCCAGTGGTTCCTAACAACTCCACAAGGCCTTGCACGGTTTTCGGCGCATTGCCCTCACTCCGATTGTTCACCAAGACATAGGCCGGCTTAGCTTGCGCGATTGATTGTTGAATGATCGCCACGGTCTCTCGTCGCATCTCTGGGAGTTCTGCGACAATCTTGGTATAAGGCGCTGCCCGTTTCTTGGCATCCGCATAACTCATTTTTAATGGCGTCAGTAGGCGAAGAACGGTGAAAGGAGCTGTGAACGTCTCCCGCATCCTTTTGTGTTGTTCAGCCAGCGCAGGCATATAGGACCAATGGTTGTACACGTGCGCAACGCCGTGAGTCTCCAACACCTTTCGATACTCGGGCCCAAGGATCCCGGCATTACGGATCTCGACGGCATATTTGAACTCGTTCGGGAGTTCGCTGAAAAAACGATCCAGTCTGGAACAGAACTCACCGATTGAAAGCCCATGACGTTGAAACTCAAATAGAAACGGGCCGGTGCAGTCCTGGAACTGGGCCTCTCGAAACGAATTCAACACGAGGTCGTTGAACAGCTGCGCATCAAGAAAACGAGGATTCGGCTTACCAGCCTTTAGCCCATACCGTGGATGCTGGGCGAAGACCGGCACGGTGATGTCCTCCCAGACTTTGAAACACATCTCAACCCGCTCCGGCATCTGGTCGCGGTAGGCACGAAGCTGCTGGCTCGTCGGTGGCCGATAGAACGTGGAGTCGTTACCCACGGTATGGAAGAGTGGTGAACCGTTGTGCAGGAATCGCCAATACTCCGATAGGCACTGTTTGGTAAAGGTGCCCTTAGAATAGTCCTTGAGATACACCTGGCCTTTCCACCCCTCGTAGGTCCAGGTCGAAGTGCCGAATCTGACCAACGATGCCATCATGCCCCCGCTACATTCATTCGTGGGGCACCCAGCTCCGCCGGAAGCGACCCACGGTTACCGGCACATGGTGATGGAAAGACAGATGGATGAGAGGTTTCGACCCTGCGGCCGCCGGGTCGATTATCCGGTGGTCTTCTACCGCGCTCCGTTTTGCAGTTCTCGATCCACCGTAAAGACAAACACTCGTTCCCCGAGCTGGACATCAATATCAGTGAAGAGACCGAGAATCTTCGCTCCGGTAATCTCACCAATCTGTTCGCAGAGCTTGTCTCGCCCTTGGGCAATCAGGTTCTGCCGCAGCCGCTTGACCATTTCGATACCCTCTGCGGTCTTCGCCAGCTGGCGCTCGGCCGGTGTTAAGACGCCTTTGAGCCGCACAACAACCAGATCGCGTGCGACCAACGCACGGACTTCGTCAGGGCCACGCCCAAGAAACTCCTGCTCAAACTTAATGATGGCATTACGGATCGAATTTTCCATGTCTCTATTCTTTTCGATTATAGGTACCTGTCCCGTGTGAGAACAAGTGTAATCCTAGCCCGCATTATTCATGACTGTTCGTGGCGAAACCGCCCAGCCGCGTTGTGAGATCGGCGCGCGGAGCCCGGAGGTCCTGAGGTGTACTCATGCAGTACGTCGAAGGTCTAGAGGGCGAGCCCGTCGGCCGCAGGCTTGTCGCAACAGCGGATCGGTGGTTGCCGCAGAAGAGTCATGAATAATGCGGGCTAGGTCTTTTGTCTGTTCCATGAATGAGTACTGAGTCTTTCGGCCCTACTTACCGGACAAGGAAGGGCTGAACGACCATTTCGAACTTGACGCTATACGTTGCCCCATATTATTGATGAAGCTACATTTTTGTCACAAGGCAGTGTTGCTTCTCTCACGATTGTGTGTGGAGAGGTAAGACGGCTTTTTTTGTCGGAGGCCGTAGGGCGACCAGCAGTTCATTTTGAAAGGCCGGTCGCAGTACAAGCCAACTGCTTGGGTCGACCATTGGTCGACACAGGACGGTTGGCTTTTGTGTTTTCTGAGGTAATACTGAACTGATGTGGGCTGCTCTACTGATCCCCTTGCTTCCCCTCGTCTCGGCGCTGATCGTGGTCTGTGCGGAAGACTCGACCCGTTATGCGCACGCCAAGATTGCTGCGATTTTGATGGGGGCCGCTTGCCTGGGAGCCGCGACCACCCTGTATGCCGTGACGGTCTCGGGGCCGATTACTCTCCAATTCTATAACCCTGCCACGGTTGCGTCCCTCACGATCCCCATCGGGTTTTACATCGACCGGCTCAGCGGCGTCATGATGACACTGATTTCCGCCGTCAGCCTGATCATCTATACCTACTCCGTGAATTACATGTATCAGGACCGCCATTACCGCCGGTATCTGACACTGATTTGCCTCACGGACTTCGTGCTGCTCTGCATGGTCTCCAGCGCGAATCTCATGATGCTGTTTTTGTTCTGGCAACTGCTCAGTTACTTACTCTACATCCTCGCGCACAACCATAGTCATAATCAGACACTGGACGGCGCCTACAAGACGTTCACCGTACTGCGCGTGGCCGATATGGCCTTTCTCATGGGAATTATCCTTACCTACCAGGTGTACGGAACGCTTGAGATTCCCGAGTTGTTCGCCCGCGCGACGGCCTCCGCCCACACCGTTGCGCTCTGGCCCGGTATGGACATCGACGCCGCCACCGCCATTACCTTGCTGATGTTCATTGGCGCGATGGGGAAATCCGCACAGTTTCCCCTTCACCTGTGGTTACCGAGTTCGCTCTTTGCGCCGACACCCGTACACGGCTTGCTCCATGCCGGCATCATCAATGCCGGCGGGTTCCTGATCAATCGCATGGCACCACTCTTCGGCATGAGTTCGGTCACTTTGCACGTCGCCTTGGTGGTTGGAACGGTGACCGCGGTGCTGGGGGCCTCCATGATGCTGGTGCAGAGCGACATCAAGAAGACGTTGGGACTGTCGACGATCGGTCAGATGGGGTACATGATTATGGAGTGCGGGCTCGGCGCATTTTCACTGGCGGTCTTCCATCTGATCGCACATGGTCTTTTTAAGGCCACGGTCTTTCTCAATTGTGGAAACGTGATTCAAAAGGCCAGGGTTGAGCCACATTTCCCCCATACAACCCATACCCATCACGAGGAGGAAGAACTGTCAAACCTCACCTGGTCGACGGGAGTTCTGACGAGCTTGGTGATCCCCTTGCTCATTCTCCTGGTAACCCACGGGGTGTTGCACATTCCCTTATTGGAGTCTCATGGGACCGTCATCATTCTCTTCTTCATTTGGATCACCTCCTCGCAAGCCATTCTGACACTCACACGATTGCGCGCAGTTGCATCGTGGAAAGTATCGTCCACCATGCTGGTGATACTGCTCTTCGTCGTCTTCATCTATCTATTTGCTGTGGAATCGTTCACCGCATTCCTCTATCCCAATCCCAGCGAAGTTGCCTCTTATTACAAGGCTGCCGACCTTCCCGACTGGCTGTTCGACCTGCTTCTCGTAGGGGCGACCGGCCTCACCGTGCTCGGCTGGGTCTATTTGTACTTGAAGGCCCATGGACGAAGCGTGTGGCTACCGGCTTGGGTCGACAGGATTCGTCATTGGATATATGTGGCGCTCATCAACAGGCTGTATGCCGACGACTGTTACGGTCGTCTCGGACAAGTCATCTTGCGGTTCGTCCACTGGGTCGACAAACAAGAAGAAGGGTGGTCGCGGCGATGACGAGTGCGGTTCTTTTTTCTTGGCTTGCCACCTGCATTCCGCTCATCGGCGCCTTGGCCGGTCGGCTGCTCTGGGAAGACGTGCCACAGCTGAAGAAATCATGCATCATCTGGTCCCTCATCACGGTAGCCCCGATTCTAAAACTTAAAACGAACTTACCGGAAGGCGCCTTACTCCTTGGTCTGCTCCCGGTCGTGGCCATGATCTCCATCTTGGGGCAGCCGGTCCAGAAGGACCACCGTCTGTCCTGGCTGATGACCTTGATCTGTCTCGGACTGGGAATCGGTGTCATCGCCCATCCGGCTCCCTTGAGTCAGCTGTTCCTCTTGGCATTATTGGTGACCATGGCCGGCCTTTTGATGCGTTACCATACGATCTTGTGGCCGATTTCATGGTGGGGGATCAGCCTGTTTTATCTCACTGCACTTGGAGTGGTCGTCACACTGACGAACCCTTCGCTTTCGTCGTTTGGTGCCTTGATGACGGCGGCAGTACTGATCCCGCTCCTGCCGTTCCATATCGGCTACTTGACGGCGCTCACCAGACTGCCCGGCAATCTTCCCTCTTTCTCGGCATTTCTTCTTCCCGCCGTCGGCCTGCACGTCATGGCCTCAGCCCTTCAGACCGTACCCACGGCGGTCACCGGTATTGTCGGCCTCCTTGCGTTGATCGGAGGGCTGTATGGCGCCGTCAAGGCCCTGGCACAAACTCGTATTCGGCTCATGCTGTCTTATTCCAGTCTCTCCTTCTTTTCCATGCTCTGGTGGCATACCGCAGCATCGAGCCTGGCGACGTCTCGCGCCGCCGTCTTCGTCGCATCCATCGGCCTTGCTACGTGCGGACTACTGATTGCCTGGCAAATCATTCGGACGCGATACGGCGACGACGTCGATCCGTCCTCGATCAGCGGATTGGCCTCCTCGATGCCGCGCTATGCCGTCCTGTTGTCTCTTTTGGCACTGGCCGCGATGGGGCTTCCCCCCTTCGGCGTCTTCGCCGGATTGATGGGATTACTGCTCCACTCACCTATTCCCTCACTCATCGGCCTGATGATCATGTTGTCGGCCTGGCTGGCAGCTTCCTGGTATCTCCTGAGTGCGGTGCAACGATTGTTGTTCGGGACCAGGCGAGGTGATCTTCGATATCGTGATGTGGTGCAACAAGAATGGGCTGCACTAACCATGACGATCGTCATCCTCACCGTGTTGGGACTTGCCCCCATTGAGTGGTGGACGTCGACGGCAACTCAGTCGATGGCTGGAACTTTCTCGCGAGCGATTCCATGGCACCAGTGAATGAATCGATGGATCTTGAGTCGAAACGGATGGAACTCCGCGGCATCGTCCGCCTTGCGGGCGAAATCATCGCGCAATACTGGCCGATGCGGACATTCGTCCACCACAATCCGTTGCATAGCCTGGAATACCTCCCCTTCGAAGAAACGGTCCGGCGCGGCAAGCAGTTCTTGAATGGGGACGGCTATCTCCCAAGCAACCTCTATCGTGCCTACGTCACATCCGGTCGCATTCGGGTGGAGCACCTGGACGCGGCCTTGCAGCCGCTGGCAAGCGATCGAACGATCGTCCTGGGATCTCGATCAATAACCCACGGAGAAGTCTTGCGGGCTTGCCTGACGGAAGGGATCTGTTCCTCGGTGCGAGAACCACTCGACGATCAGCTGGAAGATTCTGACCGGGATCTAATTGAGCGGATTGCTGGGAAGCTGGAGCATGTCCTTGAGACTCCTTCCCTTGACGATCGCGTGAAAAAAATCGTGGAGACCAACCATTCCGCGCTCTGCCGGTGGCTCACCCTGTCTCACTGGTGTGACGACACCCTTGGCACCTCAATCGTCCAAACCATCAATGATCAAATGATCAAGTGGTGCTCGGCCTTTCTTGACGAAGGGCATGCCGCGTGGGCCATGTCCGACCGTGACGAGGGACTGTACCAGTCGTGGAAACGCCTGGCCGCTCAAGAATGGTCACTCATCGGGATTACCAACAGTCGACGCAAGATCGCAGCACTCCCGGATCATCCAGAAGACACTCTGCTGGAAAGCCTGGACCTGTTGGGCATTCCGATGGAACTGCGACAAGACTATTTATCGCTCCAGTTGACCGCCCTACCAGGGTGGGCCGGCTTTATCAAATGGCGAGGAGAAGAACGCGACTATCCCTGGCAGCAAGCCCACCCGGTCGGTCTTGTGAAGTTCCTCGCCATTCGCCTGTGGTATGCCCGTGAGCTCGTGCAGGCGGCCTGTCGAGAGTACTTGGATATTCAAGGACGATTCGACGAGATCGTCGCCTATATGCGTGACTATTCAGAGGAGTACTACTTGCGACGACAGCGGATCGCCGGCCATCTGCCCGCGCTCTACGCTGAAGAAGTCGATCGGCTTGCCCATCGGAAAGGACAAGGCTGGAACACGGTACTCACGCGCTATCGTACGGAGGTGGTTCCCAGGCACCAAGCCGCGCGTCGGCGTGGAAATGCTCGACGACTTCTCGCCCTGAGCCGATCTCTCGAGATTCTCGATGAACAACTGGTCGAGAGTGAACCACAGGCATTGAAACAGGTCATCGAATGGATCGAAGCTTTCCCCGAAGCGGACCATGGAATCGTTTGGCTGAAGGCCTTTGAAGCCGGCTATCATGCGCCATTGCTTGAACAACTCATTTCCGCGTCCAAACAGGAGCGCACGGAGAAGCCGACAACGCTTCCCCTTCGCCCCTATTCACAGTCCGTGTATTGCATCGATGTCCGATCCGAGCCATTTCGTCGTCACCTGGAGTCAATCGGCCCGCATGAGACCTATGGCTTCGCCGGCTTCTTTGCCGCCTTCATCCGGTACCGCGCCTGGGGAAAAGAGCATGAGACGGAACAGTTCCCCGTTATCATGCGAGCCAAGAACGAAGTCCGGGAGATCCCGCGAAGCTATCTGGATCACAAGGTCTCGCAACATCAGGTTTGGACGAAGTGGGTCCATGCGGGCCACACATTGCTGCACGACCTGAAGGAAAACGTCATTACCCCTTACGTCATGGTCGAGTCCATCGGCTGGTTTTACAGCCTTCCAATTTTCGGGAAGACTCTTCTTCCATTGCTCTATCGGCGTGTCACGAGATGGCTACAACGACAATTCGTGCCCTCCCTCCCGACCACCCTGACCGTCAACAAGTTGTCCCCGACGGATACCTCTGAGATGCTGACAGTCGAGCATCAAAAGCTGATACGGGTGGCGATTCAGGAGCGCCTTGGATTACGGAGTATTCATATCACCCCGTCGCTTATCGAAGGGCTTCGCCAGCGGGCCCTTCAAGCTGGAGGCGAGCAGGATCCCAGTTTCCTTGCCGAGGCAGAGGTCGCCGGCTTGAAGGCAGACGCGCTCGACACGTTTGTTCTGGTACTCCAACGAGAGTACGACGTGAACCCTCGTGCGTCCTCACGGCACAAGGAACGGCTGACCAGAACCGGCTTCACCCTGGAGGAGCAGACTTTGACCGTCGAGACCGCCTTGCGGATGATGGGACTGACAAAGAACTTTGCTCGGCTCATTCTGTTCTGTGCACATGGCAGCACATCGGACAATAATCCCTATGAGTCAGCGCTCGACTGTGGCGCGTGCGGAGGGAATGAAGGACAACCCAATGCCCGCGTCCTCGCCATGATGGCAAATCATGACAAGGTCCGTGCACGTTTACGGAAGGCCGGGCTTGATATCCCTTCCGACACACACTTCCTCGCCGGCCAGATGGATACCACCACAGACGCTGTCCGATTATTCGACCTCGAAGATGTGCCTCCGACCCATCGCGCCGACCTTGCGCGACTCCAGGAAGATCTCAGGGAGGCTGCGGAATTGGCGAGCCATGAGCGATGCGGACGATTCCCGGAGATTCAGCAGCCGCTGGACGAATCACAAGCCACCGCCCATGTGCGCCGGCGCAGTGTGGACTGGAGTCAAGTTCGCCCCGAGTGGGGGCTCTCCGGCAATACCACGTTCCTGATCGGTCGTCGCGAACTGACGAAAGGACTAGACTTCAATGGTCGGATGTTTCTGCACTCGTATGACTATCGAGAGGACCCGACGACTCGTTTCCTTGAGGTCTTGTTGACCGCTCCTCAGGTTGTTGCACAATGGATCAACATGGAACACTATTTCTCTGCCGTCGATAACGAAGTGTACGGCAGCGGCAGCAAGATCTATCACAATGTGGTTGGACGGTTCGGCATCATGTCCGGCCCCTGGAGTGATCTTCGACTCGGATTGGCGCGACAAACCGTGATGAACGGGGAGATGCCGTACCACGAGCCGATGCGGTTACTGACAATCGTCGAAGCGCCTCGGCGCGGAATCGAAAAACTGATTGCCCGGCATGAAGTTCTTCAGCATTATTATCACAACGAATGGGTTCACCTGATCGTCCTCGACCCAGAGGGTGGAGACTGGTATCGCTATCGACCAAACGGGGAATGGGTTCGGATCGTGCAGGAAGAATCGGTGGTGACATCGTGATCACATTGGAGACCGGAAAGGAGTAGATCGATGGGCGGGCTACGTTTGCATCCGATGAAAGAAATTCGTGTGATCATCGCGGGCGAACACCGGGCGTTCGTGACTGAACTACTGGATCGCGTGCATGCCAGCGGGTACACGATTATCGGCAATATCTCCGGCAAAGGACACCATGGGGTGCGGGAGGCGCATTTCATGTTCAGCGAGCAAGAAAGCCTCGAAATGATCCTGACGGTCGTCCCGGAAGAAAAGGTGGAACCCATCCTGGCCGGGCTGAAGCCCCTTTTCGAGCGGCACTCGGGCTTCATGTATGTCGCGGACGTCGCCGTGAGCAGACAAGAATATTTCGGCAAAAAGAAGTCGTCTCAGGCCTGATCGACAACGCGGGTTGGGTCGGCGCTGGATTAGTACTCGGTAATGAGTCAAGCGAAGGCTCCCCCGCCTTGGTGAGTGCCATCCGACGAGTCACCGATCGCTGTCGTTCGTTACGATCGCCCCCCCTGCATCAATCCCTTCACTCGCTCAAGCACATCACAGGCACAAAACTGATTGCGATATCCATGCGCTGCCGTTCAGTTGTATTTTTTCAACCGTCGATCTAACGAAAACCGTGTGAGCCCCAGCTGTTTGGCCGCGAGACTCTTGTTGTAGTCCGCTAGCCGTAAGGTTTCTTCGATAATCGACTCCTCGATTTGCTCAAGCGTTTGTTTCCCGACTTGCATTTCGATACGGATCAGTCGTTCTTGTCCGACCGATACGGAACTAGTCGTCTGTTTCACCGTGTCGTGCAATTCACGAGGGAGGTAATCGGCCGTCAATACATGCCCGGAGCAAAAGATCATGGCCCGTTCAATAATATTCTCGAGTTCCCGAATATTCCCCGGGTAGTGATAGCGCTCTAAAGTCAAACGTGTGTCAGCATCAAGCTCCGGAACCGGCTTACCAAACTCATGGGCAAACCGCACCATGGTCCGCTGGCAAAGGGGAATGATATCTTCGACTCGTTTACGAAGGGGCGGGATTTCAAATGTAACGACATTGAGTCGAAAGTAGAGATCTTCCCGAAACCGCCCATGTTCTACATCTTTTTTGATTTCTCGATTTGTCGCCGTAATTAGGCGGAAATCGACGCCCAGATCGTCGGTGCTTCCGAGCCTCCGAAACGAACGCTCCTGGATCACCCGCAGCAACTTGGCCTGCATCGACATATCCAAATCACCGATTTCATCGAGAAACAGGGTGCCGCCCTCCGCCTTTTCCAGGAGGCCTAATTTGCGCTGGTTGGCGCCCGTAAATGCCCCTCGCTCGTACCCGAATAACTCGCTTTCAAACAAATCCTTAGGAATGGCGGTGCAATTAACCCCTACAAAGGGACCGCCTGATCTCTGCCCATTGTGGTGGATGACTCTCGCCAGGAATTCTTTCCCTGTCCCTGTTTCACCCAGCAGCATGACAGAAGACTTAGGATTCTCGGCTACGCCTTGAACCTGCTCCAACAAGTGTTTCATCGCTGGGCTGTGCGCTTCGAGACTACTCAGATGAAACTGATTGGCCTGCCCGCTGAGCTCGGCTTCCAGACGACGCCGCAGCTGAAGCATATCGATCGCCCGACCGGTGACGGCATCGAGTCCTTCAAGATCGACTGTCTTGATCAGGAAGTCATACGCCCCCAACTTCATCGCGTCTACAGCGTCTTGCACCGATCCATAGGCCGTCAGCATGATCACCAGGGCCGCGGGAGCGAGGTGACGGACATGCTTGAGCGCTTCCAGGCCGCTCATGCCGGACATCTTGAGATCAAGAAGCACAAGATCGGGGTGCGTATGCTGGAGACCCTCCATCAAGGCCTCGCCGGATTCGTACCCGACGGCAGCATGGCCCTGTCTGGCCAGACGCTTGACGATCGCCGTGCGAATGACATGCTCATCGTCTGTCACAAATACTGTTGCACGCATTGATCAACCCTTCGCTGAGACCGGTTCTTGCTCGAGCGGCATCCAGATACCGAGAATTGTCCCTTTTCCTATCTCACTACTGGCGTAAATATCTCCCCCGTGTGCCTCTATGATATTTCTGCAAATTGCAAGCCCCAATCCGGTTCCAGTACGTTTCCCAGAAGTGACGAACGGCTGAAAGATCTGCCCAATCAGCTCCTGAGAAATTCCATGTCCGGCATCTTTTATTTGAATCATAATCCCTGGCCGTTCTTCTCGGAATAACTCATCCGCCGTGATTTGGATAGGAGGGCCTCCATCGGAGGTTGCCTCCAGTGCGTTGTGCACTACGTTCAGGAGTACTTGTCTCAGTTGGTCACGATCCGCATGAATTTCACTGATCATGGGTGAGAGGTTTGCCTTGACAGAGAGATGCTTCTGTTCCAATTGCAGCTTCAGCAGGTTTGCCACTTCATCGACCAGTTGGATGAGATCGACTCGGGTCGGAGTAATCCGGCGAACCCGGGCAAAATCCACGATTTCATTGACGATTCGATCCAACCGACGCGTTTCCGATAGGATCACCTCGACCTCTTTTCGCTTCGTGTCGGTAGGCTCGAAGTCATCCAACAACCCTTTGGCCGTCGAACCGATTCCGACCAATGGATTTCTAAGCTCATGGGCGATGCCTGCCGCAACCTGACCCAGTGTCGCTAAGTTTTCCGCCCGACTCAATCGCACCTGTAGACTTTCAAGGGTCGTAATATCAATATTGAAACCCACATAGACAATATCGGAAGAGTCCAAATCCATGATGGGAACATGTCGGCTGAGGATCTTGCGTACGTTGCCGTCTTCATGGACAAATCGGAAAATCGTTTCGCACGGTCGACCTTCCGCTACCGCCTGGGCAAAAGCCATCAGGACCTGACTGCGGTCGGCGGGATGAATGTGTTGAAGGAATGTGGTGGGCGCAACCTCCTTCTCAGGGTCAAGGCCTGCTAACTGCTGATTGTATCGATTGCTGAAGGTGACCTTCACGCCTTTCGTGATGACGATGCCGACGGGGGCGTGATCCACCAATCCTCGATACTTCGCTTCCGAGGCGGACAAGGATGCATTCAACTTCCTGAGTGAATACTCGGAGTGTTGGAGTTCTTCCACATCTTGACGAATCCGTTCGCTCATCACTCCCATAACCTTTGTCAGCTCCCCGATTTCGTCTCTGCGCTCTAGCGCGGGAATGTTGGGAATCGCTTCCCCCGTTTCCGAGCTCACGGCCTTAGATAGTTGGACGAGCGGAGCCACGATTGATTTGGCGATGGCGGCGAGGCCCAGAGTAATGAGCGCGAGGGTCACGACTCCACCGGTCAATATGATAAAGATAGTTCGGATCTGATCGTAGTTCAACGCAGACAGTTCCCGTTGCGTCGTTTGCTGTTCCATTTCCTCAAAGCGTCTCATCCAGGTGCGAATCTCAACCATGACTTCTCGACTTTTCCCCTCTTGAATATACCGAATAGCCTCTGCTGAGGATCCCGCCTTAATCGCCCCAACAAATTCTTCCTTTTCCTCAACCGATTTGGAGACCACTCTTTGCAGTTGCTTGAATTGCAGGTCTTCTTCTTCTGGAAGTTTGCCGACCAGTTCTCGTTCGAAAGCATAGAGAGTCGCTTGTCTTTGTTTAAATCCTTCGAAGTAGTTGTTGTCACGTGTGATTGCATATCCGAGAAATGCCGTCTCCAGATCGGCCACTGATCGCATGTACTCAGCCGCCGTCTTCTGAAGGAGATAGCGCTCGTTCAGGCGTTCTTCGTCGTGGAAAAACGTGAGAACGTCCATCGAGAGCATCGCGCCTAACAGGAGAAGGAAGAGCAACGGAACCGCAGGAATAAGAAGGAGCTTGGGAAGAATAGGAAGATTATTGAGGAACTTGTAAAGGATTTGCATGTGCGTGACTATTCTCCCGCCACGGGTTCATACGAAAGACCGTGCAACCAACCTTCTTGCAGGCACATATCCAGCGAAGCCTCGACAACCGTCAAAACCTAATAAGCACCAGGGAGGTCACCGGGAGTCAAGGTTCGACCGACAGACAACATCATTGCTCGTTCTATCATGTTTTGCAGTTCACGCACATTGCCAGGGAATTCATACTGCTGAAGGGTCTTACCGGCTCGAGGATCGATATCGGTAACCTCCTTTCCAAGCTCCACGCCATACTTCGTCATAAACAGCTTGGCGAGCGGTATGATGTCCTCTCTACGATTTCTGAGCTGCGGCACAACAAGCGGCACGACGTTGAGGCGATAGAAGAGATCCTCCCGAAATCGCCCTGCCGCAACTTCCGTCTTGAGATCACGATACGACGACGCAATCACACGAAAATCTCCCACGATATCCTCGGTTCCACCCAGTCTCCGATAGGATTGGTCCTGCACGATTCCAACAACTTTCCCCTGCATGGACAAGTCGAGATCGCCGATTTCATCAATAAACAGGGTGCCGGTATCCACCTGATCCAACAAGCCCAGCTTCCTCCGCTCTGCCCCGGCGAACGCCCCTCGTTCATATCCGAACAAGTCTCGCTCAAACCGCTGAGGAGAAAGCGTCGTACAGCTAATCTTCACGAACGGACCTTTCCCGCGTGCGCTGCTATGGTGAATGACCTTGGCCAAATACTCTTTTCCGGTTCCGGTCTCTCCCATTAACAGGACGGGCACATTGGGTAGTTGCACCAGGTGCTGTAGTTGCCCAACCATCGCCTTCATTGCGGGGCTTTCTGCAATGAGGTCACCGAGGTTGTATTGTTCAGCTTGATGTTGATGGTCATAGAACACCCGCCGCCGCAATTGAATATGTTCGACTGCCCGATTGACCACGCGTTCAACATCGTCCAAATCAATCGTCTTAATGAGAAAATCAAAGGCCCCGAGCTTCATGGCTTCGACGGCGTCCTCTACTGTTCCGTACGCTGTCAACAGGACTACGAGTGTCTCCCTCGTTTTTAATCGAAGCGCCTCTAGAACTTGGATGCCATCTAACCCAGGCATTTTGAGGTCCAGAAGGATCATGTCCGGGGGGTCATGCTCAACAGCGGCAAGGAGTTCCTCGCCGGATTGGAAGGCCCGTACCCGATGTTGCATACGAGATAGGAGTTTCTCCAGCGCAGCACGAAAGGCAGGCTGGTCATCGACAACGAAAATACTGGCCTGCATCAGGTGATGTTCCTTTTCCAGGGTAATCCGCTGGCGGAATATAATGCCTCGCGTGTCTCTCTCCTTCCCAAGACTGAGCGTTTCGAGTTTGGGTCGTGGCATCTCTCTGCTCAGCTAATTCCCAGGTCCCTAGCCGCATGGACATCCAATGAGTCGCTGGTTCTCCACCCAGTGCCCTAAGCCCGAACCATTTCAGAATCGCTCTCGTCGTCTCACACATACGCCATGCTGTCATGCATCTGCGTCACTCGATAGGCCAGTGCGTGTTTTGAATGGGCAACAAACCGTTCATTACCCAGAATAATGCACCTATGACCGGTCTGACGACAGCGCTCCCTGAAATAATGCACATACTCCATCGCCGTATGGTCGACGACATACCCTCGAAAGATAAGGAGAAACGTGTGTTGTGCCTGCGTCTGTGTCAAGAGAAGCTCAAGTCGCTCCTCAAGCTTCATGACGTTCATGCAGCTAACCGATGAAAGGTAAATCTTATACGGATGTTTCATATGCCCACCTGATTCCGTCACCACAAGCGTACTTTCCGGCCCCGCACGACCATCCCCGATTCGAATGACGGGATCACGGAACAGTTCCTTGATGGAACCCATGAGGGCAGATGGGAGGGATTCGTTCTGGACGGCGCGGAATCGTCGGTCCAGAGTCAACCCCACTAACACATCGCGACACAGAAGCATAATCTTCGCCGCAACTCCGAGTAGCACGCCCAACAAGAGGTTGGATGTGACGATGGTCCCTATCACGCAAGCCCCGGCAATCAGGATCTGCTCTCTCCCGATCGCCCACAAACGGAAGAAGACGATTGGAGCGCAGAGTCGCCAGCCAATGAAAATGAGTAAGGCGGCCAAGACCGTGACAGGAATCCGATTGATCAGTTCGGGCCCAATCCATAGGAACATTGCCATAAACCCGGCATAGTATGCGTTCGCCCACAACGTTCTTCCCCCAGCAAAGACGTTTGCCGTGCTTTTGATTCCACCGGGGATGATCATGAGTCCTCCGGCGAGCCCTGAAAGCATGGTAGATACGCCCACCGTACACAGAGTGGCATTAGGATTCGACCTCCTCTTGAAGGGATCAATCTTATCGATCGCACGAATCGTCGCAAGTGACTCAGTGGCATTGATCAGTGTCAGGATGATAACCGTTGTGAAGAGAGCAAACCATAATTCCGGCCGTGCCCACACAGCGGCGAATTGTGGAAACTGAACTCCTTGGGTCAAGATCTCATTCGGGACAGAGATCAGGTTCTCGTTAGGTATCTGCATCGCCGATCCAGCCACTACCCCCCATAAAACCACCAGCAGTGGGGATTGGGTCCTAACCCACGGATACTTATTGAAGAGGGAACTGTTGAGGAGGAAGAGAATAATGAGTCCGATGACTCCGATACTAGACACATGGACATTAAGGTCTGAGATTTGTTCAGGGAGACGATGGAGGGCTTCTGAAATGTCCCTCGTATAAGAAAAGCCTGAGTGCCCAAGGAGAGCAGGAGTTTGTTGGATGATAATGAGTATACCAATAGCCATTAACATCCCTTGCAGCACAGAACTCGGGAAATACATTGCTAGGCGACCGATGTCGAATCTACTCAGGAGGACCTGAATGGCTCCGGAGAGACAGACGGCCACAAGAAAGAGAGGATATCCCGCGTCCACATTTCCTTGCCCTAGGATAAATATTCCGGCCAGGGACGCAGGCGCTAGACCCACCGCTGGCCCACCAATCGTGATATACGTCCCTCCGAGCAACGGAAAGGCGAAGCCCGCAATGATGGCCGATATCATCGCTGCTACGGGTGGAGCTCCCGAAGCGAGTGCGATACCAAGTGATAGTGGTAAGGCCAGTAACGAGACCTGTAACCCCGCGAGAAGATCATAGCGCCAATATTTTAGGCCAGGAATCCCGTTTGGCGGTTTTTCGCTTCTCGGGTGTAGGGTCTTTTCCAATGGACTATTTCTCCCTTATATGAGGCAACACTTGGAGCTTCTCCACTCCGTCTGAGACTGTCCATTAATTTTGTAATAGAACTTGTGGATTTTCCTTTCACCGAAATTACAGCCCAGAGCCCACTCTCGCCACGAATGAGGACAGTCCCTCTCCCTCTCTTCTTAACAAAAGCATATGTAATGCCAGGGTCCACTATTCCAGCTCAAAGTGGACTACCTCCCTGATCCCATCGTTAGGTGCGCTCAATTCAGAAGGTCCGAGACGAATTCATGATCACCATGATGGTTTACGGATTCCATAACACCGTGGGCATCATTAATGTGCTAAAACGCACCGCGCCATGAGTGCGAATACGCTCGTAATGTGGTCCCGTCAAATGAGTCTGCTTGGGTCAATTTCAATAGACATAACAATTGTATACATTTTACGGTTCATCATAGGATGCTCGGCTTCAAGTATTCTACCTTCTCACGTAAGGTAATCCCCTAGTTCCATTGAAATATGCTCTGAGTACAGCAGGATTATCATCGGAATAAGCTGTATTTCTGCGGTTGCTGTATTGCAACACCCTCAATTTACCCTCGCTAGGGCCTCGATACGCCAGGCAGGTTTCCTGCTGCCGATGCTGAGTGAACTCTACTGAGATCACCCGTAAGCTCCTTTCCTTCTACACTCATTCCGATGATGCCGCCATTACTGTGCAGGCAGCGCACAAGGAGCTCGAACCTAACCGCATGAGGCAAGAATGCAATAAACAAAAGCATCTGACTGAGCGCATGCGCACTCAACGCACTGTGCACCTGACAGTTGGGACGCAATGATACTGATTGATTCGGGACATACTGATTCATCATCCATCGATATATCCAAACCTTTGTCATTCAAATCAGTATGATCGACGCGTAAAGACTATTCGGTTGAGCGGCTCACTTCTTGCTCCCTCTCAGTCAATACCGGGGCTCTCGAGAGAAAATAAAAGCAACTGGTCGTCCGACCTCCCGTGGCGGACGATCCCTCGAACAGAAATTCGTCTGTACTGTAGCAACGATTTTCTGAGGAAAGAGAGGGTTTATCATGTTACGCCTGGCGACTAGGACAGAACGGAGAGACCGAAGAACACAAGCGAGTTGCATAGGTGGGATTGCGTTGGTTCCCCTATTTCTCATGTTGAATGTCGTGCTGGGTTGTGCGGCTGTGCTCACACCGATGACGCCGGGGACGAACGATTCACTAAGACCTGACGAGGGTTTGGTACTTGGCCGTATCCACATCACCGACAGTAATGGCGACGCGTTCACGTCTCCAAGGCAACTGTTTCGTACTTCATTCCACATGCAGTGGCGACTGAAGGATCAGAAGTCGGGAAAGGAATTCGTAATCGATTCTCTCCCCAAGGACGGACCCTTCGCGGTGAAATTGCCAACCGGTTCTTACGAGCTCACAGCGTTGAGCTTCGATACGGCATTGGGGATCTGGCAAGCAGCGTTACCAGCGACGTTTACTGTCAGTTCGCAAGCCTGTACTTACCTTGGGATGTGGGAACTCCGTACGAAAGCGGGCTTCTTTGATGGATCCATTGTTCGCCATGTCATTGATCAGCACGCCCTTGCCGAGAACGATCTTCAAACCTTCGTGAGTGATCGACTAGTGCATCCAATGGTGACGGAGCTGAGTTCATCCACAACGAGCCCGTTGTTATTAACGTTTAGAACGCAAGGAACGGAATTGACCTCACCACCATAATGGAATGTAGGATTTCAGCAAGCTCCGTTCTCGCGTTGATGAGCGTACAGATATGATGAAAAGAGGTGTGGTGCCCTGGGTGTGTCTGAATCTAAATTTCCAATTGCTTCAGATTTCACGGCGAGGTTGGCCTATTGATTGGAGCAAATCATAACGGAATTCACTTTCTAGAGGATAAGGACTATTTATGGTTGCACTATTAATCGTGTATCGTTCATCAATGACGGGTGATCTCGAAGAAATGATGCGTAAAAGTGGTATTGATCATTATACTGTTATCGAGAATGCTACGGGAAAAGGAGAGACCGGAAATGTAGTCGGGTCATTCTTCTATCCCGGAAGAAACTCCATCATCTTTGCCGTACTCCCAGATACGCAAGTTGACCAAACCATCAGCGACTTGAAGACGTTTCACGCAGAGCGGCTACAGAATACACAAGGGCGACCGATCCCCTTCAAACTGTTTTCCTTTCCTTGTCGGGAAGTGATTTGATGCCCATGGGGATTGATCTCTGATGGTAACTTTCCGCTCGCCGGTATTCCCGTGGAGGCATTACTGGGCTGATCGGGTTAATGGCCTTGCCGCCAGACAGCCTAGATCGGCAATGAGCGAAGTGGTTGTGCTCCCGGCCACTCTGCTGGCTTTACCACACCCTAACAAACTTCATTAGGCGCGTATCAACTCAGAAGCGCCCCTAGTGTCAGCCAGCCCCCGTGCTTATTTGCCAAATGGATGAATGGCTTCTTCACCAGGGTGGTCGGTTAGGCCTCGGCCCCGAACTACCTGGTGTCGGGTACGGCTCGTCGTGATCTCTAGCGTATCAGTGAGATCTCTGTTCCTTCGTGGAGGGAACGCTACATCTACTGCCGATGTGACAAACGGTGGGCTGCTGGTCGGTGATTATTCAACGTTCGTTTGCCTGCCAATGTTCTAACCTGCATTCATATCTAAATCTGGTAACGATCAGCAGATGACGAATCCCGATTTTGTCGTTGAGATCAAATTGCCATTGACGCACGACGCATTTCAAACAAAAATAGGGAGGCACTCCGCACATCATTCATCAATATATAATGCAAACTCGCTTAGGGGACACGCGGACTACTGAGGATTCTTGGATACACCATGATGCCATGACCGAGTCATTGGATCTGATTACTGGAATTCGAACCCTCACTTGTTCAAGGGGATCGAATTAGCGGAGGGTATCGCAGGCTTGGTTCACTTGAAAACCGACAATGCGGCACCCCCGCCAGGATTCTCCAGGGTGATTTACCGACTGCCCACTGGAAACTCGATGACTAAGCCACCCATCACGTCACCAATTTGGTAATCCTTTTTCGGACTATCCGGATGGCTGTTATGACAGGCCACACAGGTTGGACTGAGCGCGATATCGGCATAAATGGCGCGAAAATATGACTGACCATCGATCTTGACGGTACGTGTAACCGGACGTTCTGGTTTGGCCCTGACGGTTTCCAGACTGGTCTTATCGATCTGGTCACGGGGACTATTTTTCCGATTAATCGGCCACAGACTGATCAATTGGTATCGAAGTCCCGTGGATTGAGTCGTGAACATTTGGCTGGTCTCATTCACGATCTGAACAGGCAATGGGATGGCTTTTTTCTGATCGCGCCATTCACCACTTGCCTTGGCTGCGTCCTGCTCCTCCAGGGAGGCCACGACATGAGCCGTGTAGAACGCCCGATGGCTTTCCACAACTGCATGAATATAGTCTGCAACCACTTCCGGAGACAAACCACGTATGTCCGCCGCCCATCCCTGCATCGGAAACCAAGACGGGACAATAAGCGGGATCACGACAAGCCCCACAAGCCATTTCATCTTCGTCATGTTACTCGTTTCTCCCAGACTTCACGTATGTGGTTGCCTGCGACATACGTGCACCACAGCTTTGTCCGGGTGTGAAATAGTCCCCTTTCCGAATCTCGGCCTCATGACCAGGCCACCAGTTATCACATAACACGATAGTGCATTCACGGCTTGCTCCCGGATGTCGTCGGAGCCTTGGGAGCTGTCAGATCGTTGTAGGGCTTCGCCGCTTCACCAACATTGACGTCGATCCCCCCCACTGGATTGGGCTTATCGAGGTCGGAGTATTGGAGCAGGCCAAACGGCTGAATCTGGTCATCAGTCGGTAATTGATTTCGATTCCATCCGCCGCCAAACGCACGGACGAGCTCAACGGATGACTTCAGCAGTTCCGTTTTAACCTCAACCGAGCTGATACGAGCCTCCAGCGTGGCAAGCTGGGCATAAATCACTTCTAAACTGTTGGCCAAGCCGCCACGATAGAGCTGCATCGTAAGATTTTGCGTTTTGAAATTCGCCCCGACGGCTGCATCTTGCCGATCTGCTGCCACCGTTAATCGGTTCGTCATAGTCAAGTTGTTCGCAACCTCCCGAAAGGCCTTTAGGACGGTCATGCGGTACAGATCTTCTGTTTCACGATAGGCAGACCAAGACTGTTGCAATTGGGCTCGACGATACCCACTCTGGAATAGTGGCAACTCAAAGGCCGCCCCATATGACCAGAAACTGTTGGCAATTTTAATGAGGTCTAGGCCCTTCTCTTCAAATCCCCCGCTGAGCCTGAACGAAACATTTGGGAAAAAAGCCGCTCTCGCAATCCCAATGACGCGGTTCGCTTCCGCCATGCGCCGCTCCATCATGGCTACATCCGGCCGGCGCTCCAGCAAGGTAGCTGGGAGCGTGGTGGGTATGCCGAATTTGGCAACTCGAAGTTCATCCAATGGTTCGAGCTTGAAGCTATCCGGCGTCAAGTTGATCAAAACGGCGATGGCTTGTTCGGCGATTTGGCGTTGGCCTTCGATTCTCGCCAATCGCGACTCTGTTCCGTAGAGCAATGACTCGACACGAGCCACATCAAGTGCCGAGGCAATCTTGCCGGCAAACTGGGTCTTGACGACATTGAGCGTGTCTTTATAGAGATCAATGGACTGCTTGTAAATTGCCGTCTGTGCATCGAAGCCACGGACCGTAAAGTAATTTGCCGCTATCTCGGCCTGCAGACTGAGCCTAGCAAGGCCATATTCCGCCGCGCGCTCTTCTGCGCGGTAGATCTCTGCCTGAGCGGCATTCCGGAGGCGCGACCAAAAATCAGGTTCCCAGGACGCGATGCCTCCTGGTTCCACGGTGCTGGATTGAAGTGGACTGTTCTCTGGACGGAATAACCGATCGAACGATTGCCTATTGTGAGAAGCCCCCATCTCAAGGCCGAGCCGTGGGAAATACTCGGACCTCGCCGCCATCATAATATCCCGAGCTTGGACAAACCGTTCGGCGGCTGCCTGCAGATCAGGGTTGGCCGCCAGGGCCTGGTCAATGAGCCGATCGAGCACCGGATCGTCGTACAGTTTCCACCAATCCGGACGAAGTGCTTCATCGGACGGTTTGGCTACGACAAAGGGACTCGCCCCCTGCCAAGAATCCGGAACGACGTATTGAGGCGGCTCATACTTCGGCGCAAGGTTGACGGCCGGAAACCAGCCACAGGCTGGCAGACTCAAGATCGCCAGCAGGACAGTACTGCTCCCAAACCAAGAAAGAACTACGCGCGTCAGGGTCTGTTCGTTGGCAAACGGATGGCGATAACTTTGATTTTTCATAAGATAACTGCCGTTATGTTGTTGAGGGTCAGTGTTTTGAGTCCGTCGGCTCCGGTGCCTTGGCTTGGGTACCCACGACATCATAGCCGGCTACCGGAGTGACGACCCGTACCTTGTCACCTTCGAGCAATGCTGCACTGGGGTTGTTGACGATCCGATCGCTCACGCTGAGCCCTTCGGACACTTCGATGAAATTGTCATAGATCTTGGCAACCGTAATTGGTTGGAAATGGAGACGGTCCTCGTCTACCACCACAGCCACTTGGGTCCCGTGTTCTTGGAACACTAGTGCACTCGTCGGTATGGTCATGACTTTTCTGTCAACCGGGGCGGTGAGGTGAACGCTGGCATAGGAACCTGGCCAGAGGGCCCGATCCTTATTGTCGATGGTGAAGACCGTCACCGCCGTGCGGGTGTTCACATCAAACCCCTTCGCGACGGTGAGAAACTTGAAATTAAAATGACGACTGGGAAGTTGGGGAACCGTCACGTTGGCCGTCAAGCCAGAGGCGAGGAAAGGCCCGAAGGTCTCCGGCACGTTCACAAAGAGACGGAGCTTATCTACCTCGGCTACAGTAAAAAGGTTATTCTTGGAATCGGTTCCGCTGAGATTCCCCTCCTTACTCACCAGGTCACCGACATTGATGTTTCGTTGAGTGACGACTCCGTCGAACGGGGCCGTGATCTTTTTAAAGCCGATGAAGGCCTCGATGTTCTTCACCTTTTGTTCGGCGGCCTTGACCTTCGCAGCCGCCGCCTGGGCCTCGGCAAGCTGGACAGAGATGGCTTGTTCAGAGAGCGCCTGGTGTTCTCGCATCGCGACGTAGCGTTGGGCGGTCAGTTGAGCCAAGGCATTTCTCGCACGCTCGGATTCGAGATCAGCATGTGCCTGTCTATACTCGGCATCGAGATCCGGCGTGGTGATTTCGGCAAGCACATCGCCTTTCTTGACGATGTCTCCATAGTCCTTGTGCCAAGCCTGCACATAGCCTTCGACACGCGCGTAGATAGGCGCTTCGTACCAACCCACGATATTTCCGGGAAGCGTAATCGACTCGCTTGGGTCTACCACCTTGGCCCGGGTGAGGGCCACTGGGGTAATGCCGGTTTCCACCGCGCTCTTCTGTAGAGCAACCGCTTCGTGCTGGCCCTCATTGATACGGTAAAATAGGATGGCAAGAAACCCAACGATGACAAGTATGAGAAGGACTTTTCCACCTAGCTTATTCATATTAGGCATGCTCCTTTTGGAGAACCGTTCGACGGTGATAAATGATGGCGTAGATGCAGGGCACGAAAAACAGGGTGAACAGAGTTGCAACTGTTAAGCCGCCCATGACGGCTCGACCCAGCGGTGCGTTCTGAGAATTAGCCATAGCCATTGGGAGCATACCGAAAATCATCGCGGCAGCGGTCATAAGCACCGGGCGGATACGGCCCTTCCCCGCCTCAACCGCAGCTCGCAGCGCATCACCGTGAACTGCAAGCCTTTCACGGGCGTATGAAACAAGAAGAATTGAATTGGCCGTCGCCGTACCCATCGTCATGATCGCGCCTGTCAAGGCCGGTACGGAAATATAGGTGTGAGTCACGAACAGCGACCATGCGATACCAGCGAAGGCGCCCACCAAAGCCGTGACGATAATGAAGGGGTCGAGCCAGGATTGGAAATTGACGACGATCAAGAGATACACCAGCACAATCGCAATAAGCAGACCACCGCCGAGTTCGACAAAGGCGTCGTGCATGACCTCGGCTTGGCCATGGACTTCTACTTCCGCACCGCGCGGCAGTTCGGCCTTCATGCTTTCTGCAATATGCTTCACATCCTCCAAAACCCCGCCGAGATCTCGTCCCTCCGCCGATACCAACACATCAATCATGGGGAGGAGATTGCGATGGGTCACGACACCTGGCGTGCCGATCAAGGACAGCTTGGTGACATTGCCGAGCAAATGCAGCTTCGCTTCCCCACCGTCTGACGCTTCCCGCTCTTCTGGGGCTACCGGGATGGTCTGGAGATCTCCGATGCTCGCCAGCTGTGGCTGGGGCGTATAGACATTGAGCCGATAGGACTGTTGGGTCGAGCGATCAAGCCAATATTTCTGGTCGATTTGCTGGCTGCCGGCTGTTGCCAAGAGCATATTGAAGCCGAAATCTCGTTGGTTCAGATTCAGGCCAAGCGCGAATCTTCGGTCCCCTTCAACCAGAATGGTCGGCTGAAACATCGTCTGATAGATATAGACATCGGCAGCTCCCGGAATTTGCCGGAATTTCCCGGCCAATTTTTGGGCGTACTCATAATTGGCATAGAGATCAGGGCCGTTAATTTGCAGGTCGATCGGTGCGAGAGAGCCGAAGTTCAAAATCTTATCGCTCAGGTCGGCCGGCTGAAATGTGAATTCTGTTCCTGGATAGCGTTCTGACAATCCTTTACGGAGCGTATTCCGAATGTCCCAGACCGGAGACTTTTCATCCTTCAGCGTGATGGTGAGATCACAATCCTGAGTGCCGATCGTCGGAGTTGGAATAAAGGCGAGGTTGTGGGCGCCGACCGGGAGGCCGCAATTGCTGACGACCGCATCCACATTACCCGGCAACATCTCCCGAATGTCGTTCGAGACGAGTGAAGCCACTCGACCTGCGGCCTCAATGCGTAGGCCGAGAGGCGCCCGCATGTGCATCTGTAACAATCCCCCTTTGATCTGAGGGAAAAACTCCTGCCCTTCGAACGCAAACAACACAAGAGATACGAGTGAAACCGCTACAGAGATCGCCACGAAGCCCACCCGATGCGCCACCGCTTGCTCAAGCAGCACAGTGTATCGATCCCGGAAGCGTTCGAACGCTTCTTGAAATCCATGCTGGAAACGCGCAAACACCCCGCCCCCTGGCCCACTCGCATGGTGAGCCTTCAGTACATACTTCGCCATGGTCGGGACCAGGGTGTACGTCAGAATAAAGGAAGCCAGCATCGCGAAAACGACCGCCTCGGCCATGGCCGGGAAGATCCATCCGGCAATACCGGTTAAGTGGAATAACGGAACCCAGACTATGGAGATAGCTAGTGTGGCCACGAACGTCGGAAGAATGATCTGGTTAGCCGCGTCGATGATCGCCTCCTCCAACGGTTTACCCATCGCAAGATGCGTGTCGATATTTTCGATCATGACTGCCGCATTATCGACGAGAATGCCCACGGCCAACGCGAGCCCACCGAGTGTCATGATATTGATGGATTGCTCAAGGAGATGGAGACAGATAATGGAACTGAGAATGGAGAGCGGAATCGAAGTCAGCACGATGACGGTGGGCCGCCATGAGCCGAGCATGAGCAAGACGATGAAGCCCACGAGGGCCGCGGCAATCACCATTTCATGGACCACGTCTGCGATGGCATCCCGCACAAAGACCGAGGAATCGCTCAGCAAACTCACTTTTACATCAGCAGGCACCACCTCCTGAATACGCGGAATCATTTTTCGGATACCGTCCACGATATCGATAGTCGACGCTTCACTGCTCTTCATGACGACGACAATGACGGCCTGCTTCCCGTCGACCAACACGGAGTTCGTTTGTACCCGCCCAGCCAGACGGACCGTGGCGACATCGCGGAGATGGATGAAGGAGTTTCCTTCCCGCTTGATCGGAATGTCGTCGAACTCTTCAATCTTGAGCGGAGAGGCGTTCGTCAGCACCAGCCAGTCGGTCTCCTTGATCTTCATATCACCGCCCGGCAGCACGAGATTCTGTTTCTCAATCGCTTGGTGCACATCCTCTGTGGTGAGGTGACGAGCCCGCAATTTGTCTTGATCAACGTTGATCATGACCTGCATGTCCTGACCACCGTAAGGGTGCGGCAGGATCGCACCGGGGATCGTGACGAGCATGGGGCGAATCCGCATCACACATAAGTTATAGAGCTCTGCCGGCGTTTCTACTTCAGACTCAACTTGCAAGACGGCGACCGGCACTTGAGAGGGAAACAGCCGCATCACCATGGGTGCAGCGACATCCGGCGGAAGCGCTTTGACTGACGTTTGCGAGATACCCACGATATCGGCCTCGCTCCCGGCTAGGTCGACTCCATCCTGGAGAAAGATATTGATAATGGAGTGGCCGAAGTACGACGTACTCACGATGGTCTTGATGCCTTCCACCGTCTGGGTCAACATTTGTTCGAACACTCGCGTGACCCGCCCCTCGGTTTCCTGCGGCATCAACCCATCATAGAGCCAGACGACCGAACTGACGGGCATCTGGATATTGGGGAAGACGTCGGTCGGGGCATGGATAACTGTCATGACTCCAAACACGACAATGAGGATGGCCAGAACCACAAAGGTGTAGGGTTTTTTTAAGGCAATTTGGACGAGTTTATTCATAGGGTCATACCTTCAGCAGGCTCGGATGGTGTTGTCTTGTGTGGCTGCCCGTTGCCGGTGCGTCGGGGAGCCGTTGTCCCTGAGGGTGTCGGTGCCATAACGTATTGCTCGCCACAGAATCCCACTGCGTTTCAAATCTCTTCTTTTATGACATCTTCAGCATTTGCCTATGTCCTGTGCAAAGTGTTTGCCTAGCAGACCGGCCCCATGAACGTTTGTGACCTTTTTGAATAAATCCAAACGTTTACAATGGTGATCCCCATCCACTCTTCTCGATCTAAGGCTATGCTTGGCTTTCTCGGCATCCTGTGCGCTAAGAGCAAAGGAGCGAATTCGCACAGACGTGACGGTGCGTAATGCCGGAAATGATGTTGGCAATGCATCCATTTTTCTCTTTTGCAGGTACATTGCCCTGTTCGCTATCGCACATCGATTGTAAAAAGTGCGTTGGCGCACTGCGCGAGAAGTGCGAAACAGCTCATTTTTATTGATTCCTATTTGACGCTTTTGGCATAGTAGGCATCGTTCAATGCGTGAGTGGTGGAAACTACAGAGTCTGGAACATTTCAAATGGAACTGAACAATGTTGTGCTTCCCCTGCCGGTTCCGGCTCCTTCTCAACCGCTCCCTCACCACACAGGTTCACAGAGCATGAATAGCCAAGGGATTGACGAATGACGCTATCGGTAATCTGTGCGGCACGCGCGGACATTCACTGTGGTGGAAGAAAGGAAGTGCGATGCTGTTGAGGGTCTTGTTCCTAACCGTAGTCCTGTTGGTTTAGGTAAGTACCGTTGAAGGCTGAGGCAGAGTTCCTGCCCGGTAGCGTTTATTGCCTTTGATTATTTAGCCGGTGGGTTGGACTTGTTACGTGGTTCCGCCCACCATTCCAGGGTGTCCTGTCATTCCGCCTTCAACGCCCAAGCTACCCAGTTCAGTAGAAACCGTTTTAAAGCAGCCTCTTAAAACTGGCTTGAACCGGTAGGGCTGACAAGCCGGTCACTCTTCCTAGAAAAAGCAATGGAAAGGAAAAGCCGTTATGTGGTTGAGGGCTCTGTTCCTGATCGTGATGTTTTCACTGGCCGAGACGACTCAGGCCTTGGCCGAATGGTCGGTTTCGGGAAGTGGGACAATTTTCTATACGGATGACGTAGCGCTGTTTTCGGCTACCCGGCGCTCTGGCCTCGATGGTGATCCATCCCAACCAGTCCTAGACGTGACTCGCACAGGGCTTGGCTCCGATATGGTCTTCGAGCCAGGCTTCCTGGTTTCCAAATCGATCACGACAGGGCTTGGCCGAACCGTCTTTTCGATCAAACCTCAGGGGTTTATTTTTGCCGTTAATCCCGAATGGAACCAGGCGAGCGTTGCCATCGAAGCTTTGCACGCATTCAATCCCAATACAGCCATCCGACTTCGTTATTTCGGAGCCCCGGATCAATTACTCGGGACCAGTGAAGTCAGCCGAGCGGAACCAGAGGTAGAGGCAAGAGAGCGGGTGACCTCCCATGTGGGGTATATCAGGCTTGAACAGCGACTCTCCGAGCATTGGGAGATCAGGCTTCAAGGCCGAGTGGGTAAACGACTCTACAATGACGCCTTTGCCCGGCGTAATACCACGTTTTGGACGATTGGTCCCCATCTCTATTGGCATGCATCAGAGCATCTACGGCTTTTCGCTGGATATCAGTATGAGCGCGGAATGGGTAGCGGTCGCCATGCCATTGAACCTGAAGAAGATAACTCATATGTCCATCACTTCTTCGCAGCTGGTTTGGATGCTGAACTGATGCCGCACCTGGAGGTAGAGCTCGACTTCCACTATGAGCGGAACAATTGGACGAGCGGACTCCCGGACGATGAACGAAACGGACAACATGAGAACATTTATCAAGGAACTGGAAGGCTCCTCTACCAGTTGACGGATCAGACTGCCCTGACGTTAAGTGTTCAGAGGGCGAATCGTGGGGTGAACGCCTTTCAGCGTGTCGACCACAATACGAATGTCGGCGTGGGGGTTATCCATCGGTTCTAGCTGATCTTCTGCAGAGTCTTTTTACACCACAGAAGAGGGTCGTAATTTGTACGCGGCACCCTTTCACATAAAGTTAATCGTTTATTGACGATGGCTGTCACCAGTTGCTTCTTGACCTGCCTATTGAGATCGGGTCATGCGTTGCCATCGCACTTAGGAGACCTTCAAGTGATTCCTGCGGCCGCTCATCCTGGATGCGGAATAATTCAAGATTATGCGGCACACCATGATTCGGCAGATTTCGAGTACACCGTAAGCAGCTTGCCTGACCATTAATCTGTTAGTTCCTTACTGTCATCACCTTACCCACCTGTGGATAAGGGCTCCCCTATATTTTCTTTACGAGAGAAGGTCCGTTGCTCCTCTGTCGCTCTCGACATGTATCCATTTGGAAACCTATCGTTGATCTTATGGATAGCCAATGCGCATACTCGATGAGTGTCTAACGTCCTCTTCCTAGGAATATGTGGTACCCGCTCCCTGGTTAAACTGGTATTCGTTTTTAAGATTTTCCCATTAACCCTTAAACTATGGGAGTGATAAAACTGGATTTACTCGGGGATCAGCGTCCGAGTGTTGATTTCTCCTACCTTGGCCTTACCGGTTGAGCAAATGACCAGTCTTTCGGCTCCACTCGTCGGACCGAATGCGAAGAGAATGGTTCTCACCTATAGCACGACGACGAGCATTCTCCGCCTCAGCGGTGATGAGCTCAAACTCTTTTGGTTCCCTCTCCTGCTCCTTAGCTTGCCTGTACTCGACGGCGACCGGCCCGACTTTGACCAGTTCGATATCCGCCAGCATGGCAACGCTTGCTACCTGGAGATGACGAGCTTTCAGTTTGTTCACCATGACCGCCTCGACCATGTTTGCGATTTCAGAACTGTGCTCCAGGACAGTAACCATGGGATACTTGGAAACAGCACTCCGGACAGCGGCCAGCAGCTCTGGTTTGGCAACACGAGGATAAAAATCAGGTCCGATGTTCTTGGCCAGGATAGGCAATTCGTCGGGAGTCGGTCTTATAAGTATGATGGTCTTGATGATGACCGGCAGTCCGTCTGAGCTTAGGGCCTCAGCAGTCTCGACATAACTGCGCCATTTCACGTTGTAGACATCGATTTGGTTCCATGGCGCACGCCAATAGAATCCGCTCTTGAGTGTTTCGTTAGTTTGTCCACCGGTTAGTAAATTGGAGCGTACACCGCGTTGACCTTGGTGGACCGTGGTCCCACAGGCCTGGAGGACGAGCAATACTGCGACAAGAAGCATTGCTTTCATCAAATGATGCATGGTTCCTCTTTCTCACCCGAGCCTGACTACCAACTTACCCTCGCGAGATTCCAGCTCTGTGCAGCGACGGCAACTGCCGGTCATTAATGAAGGTCACGTTTTCGTGCGCTTCAACTGCGCTTTCATTACGACTATCGTCGATAGCCGAGCTTCGTCCACTGACGAACCGGACAGTGGCTTTTACCCGCTGATTCGAACAGCCATCATGAAGGCTATTACCTGCTCGCGAACTTCTCTCACAAAACACTGATAGCTCTACCTTGAGCAAGATACGCACCCTACCTTCGAGGAAGTTTCCAATGCCTAAACAATTGGTTTTATATGAGAATTTAACGACAATGGTAAGAGAGGTATTTGATGAGACCCCCCTTGATTTTTAGAAATCGCACTGTGTACATTGTGCGGCATCGCTCGTTGTATACGGTAGTAGAGAGAACTGCGCCCATCCGAAAACGACCGTCTCGTTTTAGGTTTTATACCTAGTTGTAGATAGATCAAAGCTGTCACAGATAAGTAATACCTTGGTTAAGGGAGGAATAGATCATGGAGTCATTCGCATTGTGGAACCCAGCAGTCCCAGTTCCCCTATCGCTCAACAAGTCTGTGACGAGAACCGTGATTCGTGGCTTAACGATAACCCTTGTCTTGTCGCTTCCGTCTCTTCTGCATGCAGGAGAATCCGGGCATGGCACATGGGGCTATGACGGAGATCATGGACCGCTTCATTGGGGAAAGCTTGGGCCGGATTCTTCCCTCTGTGAGAAGGGCATGAACCAATCACCGATTGATCTGTTACGCACCCGAAAGACGACGCTCGACGACGTCCAATTTTCTTATCGAGACGCTCCGTTCCATGTAGTCAACAACGGACATACGTTGCAAGAAGTTGAACCGCTTTCGGAAACGGTCCAGTCGCGGTACCCTAAGCATGGGCAGACGCCACTCCAGTTTGATAAGGACAGCACTATCGTGTTCGATGATGACCTCTACCTGCTTGAACAGTTTCATTTCCATACTCCGAGCGAACACACCATTGATCATCGGCACTACCCGATGGAGCTGCATCTGGTGCATCACAACGAGCGGCATGAGACCGCGGTGGTCGCCGTTTTCATGGAGGAGGGGAAGCACAATCCATTTTTCGAGGCCTTTCTGGAACATGCCCCTGCCAAGGCCGGCGAAATAAACGATGATCGTAATCATGCCGTGAATCCGATCAACCTCCTTCCTGAACGAAAGTCTTACTACCTCTATTCCGGATCCTTTACCACCCCACCCTGCTCTGAAGGCGTTGCCTGGATAGTTATGCAGGACTCCATCGAAGTCTCCGCCGAACAGATTAAGAAGTTCCGCACCCTCGTGGGACACGATAATGTGCGACCGATCCAACCGTTGCATAAACGCTTCGTGCTGGAGTCGAATTTCCAAGGTACAAATACAGCGAACGCGACGAAGAAGTGACTCGGTGGGCCGTTGAGTCGGCGCTCTGAAACATACACAATGTCTCCCGGGGATGAAGCATCAGTCCTTTAACCTTTGATGGTGTATGGGTGGGCCTCCCGATCCGCATAACCCTGCCCGTAAGCTGCTGAGTGCGGGGAATAGATCGGCCCTTCTCTAAATGAACTGATACATTCTTAACTGATGAATATATGAATCGTATGAGATCTAGATGAGAATTTGATAAGAAGTGCGATAAATGGATGGCGGGGGCACCCTCTCGAAACCGTTTTCTCACACGTGTATGTGAAGGGAATCTAGAGCGAGACCCCCACCTCATGTGAGGCGGGGAGGATTCGGCGGAGGATTCTGCCGTGTGAGGTCTATTATCAATTAAGGCGTCCTGATAACTCCCTGTCAGAACTGTGTCTCAATATTCTTCAGACCTATAAAGTAGTTGCTGATCACTTCTTTGGCAGGCTGTTTATTGATCTGGGTATAGACCAGGTAATGCACGGCCCCATGCACGGCCATCGCAATCAGGAGACCTTCAAATATTCCTACTTTGTACACTAGGGCGCCCGTCAGAATGGCTAACACCATGGCATATGGGCCATGGTGAGTCACATGCATGAGGCCTGCGATCATTTTCCATCCGGTAAACATCATAACGATGGCTACCGCAAACTTCGGTAGTAACTCCAGATATTCAGGATTGATCACGAAGAAGGTCACCACGAAGCCGACAATCAGAACGGAAAACTTTGTGTAAGCACCGGCCAATCGATTGGTGGTGCTCTTGGCCAACCCGTCTAAGTTCGTCATGCCCCCGAAGACGCTTGATCCAATATTGGCGATCCAAATGGCTAACAAGCTGTTATTACTATTGCACGCTCGCCTAAGCGGATCGATCTTCTGAATAGCGGCATTGCTCATGACTTGCTCAATCACGTCGATGATCGCCAACATCGCTGCAAAACCAACTGCATAAACCCAGGTCAGTGCACTGTCGAAGTGGGGGATAGGAAGCGCCAAGGATAAGGGGACATCTTCCACGTGCAACATAGGTACGTGAATGAATTGAGCAAGCATCACACCTGCTGTAATAATGACGAAATACGGAACCGCCGGTTGAATGTATCGAAACTTGGTGAACAGATAGACAAATCCCGCAAGTCCAGCCAAGGAAATGAGCATCATCTGAATGCGTGCCCCATTAAAGAACGTATCCACAGTGACTAATTCAGCGGGAAGCTCGTAGGTAAAGTCAAAGAATTTCAGCGCAATCTTTAAGCCGATACCCGCAAGGAGTCCTTCCACAAGGTAGGCTGGTACGGCCCGCAGGATGTATCGCTGCCAGTTGAATTTCCAGATGACCGCCTGCATGACGGCCGTCAGGAAGATTACAAAGGCCATGTTTTCCATTCCAAAACTCGTCACTCCCATCGCCAATACCGGCGCCAATCCCGCGGCAATACCAGGACACCCGATATAGTTGCCCGGGCGGATCCAGGCGTTCACCCACCCAATCAGGCAAGCAAAGGCTACGGTGGCAAGGCCGACTTTGATGGGATAATCGGACATCATGGCGATCCCAACAGAGAGGGGAATGGCCATGACGCCAGTGATCAATCCTGCCGCAATATCTCGACCCGCATACTCAACCTGGAACGCAGCTGACTCAGTTAGAGATACCCCGGGTAGTGACTCTTGATAGGTGGAACCTTGACCTGCAGGAAGAGAACTTATAGTGCCGTCCATGGCTTACCCCCCAAACATAACTCGTCAATCCATTTGGTTGGCACTACAGCAACAATGGGACCGAAATGTCTTGCACACTTAAGATATTGTAATTATTTAACAATATTCATGCTCGCGAGATAACGAAAGATCAGTGTGCGTGTATGCGCATTGGCGACTGTGTATTAGCGCACGGCGTGTGTGCCGGTGCACGATAAGACATTATCTTGAGGGGGAGATGACATTGGACAATTCACAACCTTCTCGCTAGCCCCTACCTCTGTGGCATTGTGGAAGCCTCGCTGGCTCGGCGATAAGTACCGGACATCAATCGGAGATGAGCCCCAGCATGTCACAGATCCTCAACTTAAGCCGTCATGCCAGTGATGAGGACGCACAGCTCCTCACCTCCTTGCTTATCTATCATCTAGTCGAGCAATGCGGAGGGCAGGTGCAATTCACTGCTGAGGAAATCCGGCAGATGCGCGAGAAGCTTTCGACTAAGATGGTCCAGATCCAACTTGGCCAGGACCTGAGACTTCGGATCATCGACCGCCTTCCTGAACTTCTGTAGGCCTCCTCTCCTACGTCAATCAAGGGACATCCGACGGCTGACCTTATGGCCAGCCGTCGGTCTGCGGATAATCGGCTTCATGTTGTCGTATCGCTCACACGAAATTCGCCGTTGTCGCCAGACACCACCACTTCCCAAGACTTGATTGATGCGCCCATGAATTCTGACGTAAGGTGTTTTCATGCACCTATTCGATACCTACTGAGGGAACCCTTCCCCCTCGGATAGGCGTCTGTCACATCGTGGCCGGCCAACCGTGTTCCCGACCAGCCTTATACGATGGGAATCCGATTACAGCGTGATCCAAAATTGGATGAGAAATACATGGTTGATGAGGTTAACATTGCCAGGAAGCTGCCGTTGATTGAGAAACTGGTTTTGATAGCCAAGATCGACATTCAGGTGCTCGTTGAAAGTCTTGTTGATACCAAGAAAGAATCGATTTTGGTCGATTCCTGCACCGGGCCCTTTGGTTTGGCCTTGTCGAAACTCGTCAAATGTGCCGACCGCATTGAGGTTGATGAAAATTTCGTCGAAGACGACGAACGCCCAATCCTCAGCTTGCGGAATGGGAATATCCGCGCGGAGTAGTTCCCGGAACCGCACAGCAGTGCCTGCAGCGTGATCGATCCATCGTTCTTCCAATCGGGTGCGGCTTAAGAACTTCACGTTTGAGAAAGTCCGTTTGTAAAGCGCCTGCTGAAAGATGCGGTTTTCCCCGATGAAGGACGGCTGCGGTGGAGTGTGCGGCTGATTAAAGTTTCCAACCCAGGCATAGCCCTGCCAGATGGACAAGTTGTCTGTCAGCTTATAGCCAATAGCTGGACGAAGGAGCAGCTGATCAATATTAGTGACGTCATCCCCAATGCGAGTATTGACCTCCATATAGGCAAGAAACCGGTTGGGAAGATTGACGGTTAGATAAACGGGTGCCCAAAGCCGGAAGTCCGACTTTGTATTGGGTCCCAATTGTTCATATGCCTGCACTGGCGTTATGCCGTTCCCGATCAGGTTCCAGGCCAGCACGCTTATTGCCAACAGCCATCCCCACCAAGACATTCGATGATTTTGCGTGTCACTCTGCATTGTGCCTCCTCACACAAGTCATTAGGTTGTACGTATCGGGATAATCCCGCAGGATTGTCCCGAACCAAACGATAGCCCCCTACGTCTTCCTCGCCTCAGGATACGTGCTGGTTGGCCTGAGAGTAGAGGTAACTGCCTCGCCCAAGACTGTCCTTCAGCTGATCGATGTGGCCGTTCTCATCCAGATCTACAAAACGAGGTTGGGCTTCCAAATGGGCCAGAAGCGAGTTTGGAAGCTTCGCTGTCATAAAAATGGGTGACCACAAGCGAAAGTCCTGGCTAACATGTTGTAGGGGACTGGGCAAAGGCTTCGCCTCCAGCCAAGAGACTCCATCCAAAGGCCACGATTGCAACTCTCAGCCCCCACTTACATTGACTCCCGCGATGATTGACTACTACCGGCTGCATGATTCCTCCTTCATCTGAATTCTTGAGTTTTATCCAGTGAGAGAACCGGCTCGACTTTACCTCCCGGAGGCATGCCCTAAGACCAGCTTCTCATGGACAGAACAAAATGACATAACGGTAAAGGATGACCCACGGCCCAGTGCCTGCGGCTCTTATCACACAGCCCTTATGGGCATCCTGTTGCACAGAGCTTGATGGATATCCGCACAGGTATTGGCGTGCGATTCTGCACCAGATTTCTCCGCAGCTCTCAAAAAGCAACCGTCCTTTTCTCTCTTTTTCTTAGCAGCTGCAGAAACTGTTTCTGTAATTCCTTTGCAAAATCAACGGGTACTTTAACATTCAGACATTCCTAGTGTCTGTACCGAATTTTGTTTACGGGCAACGTCAAAGTAGTCTGGCAGATGGTTTGCTTAAAGGCGAGAAGCCGTAATCGCTCCTCGTTTATCAGCAGGATGAGCTATGGCTACAGTTCATGAAACATTATTGATGCGATAGTCGGTAGGCGATCCATTAACTGGTACGCTGCGATGTTCACGATTAACCAAGGAGGGTTGTAATGAATGGTATCGTGTTCTTCTTTCTCTTATGTCATCTCACCATCTATCCATTTTCCCCTAAAAATCTGTCGCCTCTCTCTTCCCCTCAACTGCCAACTTCTTATATGGGTACGATACTGCCAGGATCCTCTGCCCCTGATTGTCGGATACACACTTGTTGACACGGGGATGTGCATCAGTGTGCCGCGCAAGCACGATGCTCCTCTCTCCATGGATCTCGAGTTGAGCACAACGTACGACAGTTTATCCATGATAGCGCCTTGGGTCTGCCCAGGGGGAAACCATTGAAGGGTTTGTATGTTCTCTGAACACACGCGCTTCATCACGTCACCATGACGAGGTAAAATCCTATGAAGACATATTCGATAAAAGTTATCGCGCTCAGCATCCTGTCGATCGTATTGTCGAGCCCAGCCCATGCAAGTAATTGGGACCACTCCACGCTGACTCAGGAAGGTGGTCAGGGGTATGATGGAACGTTCTGGGCCACCGTTGAGGGACTCTCGAGCTCAAATTCAGCCGCATTTAAGTTTCCCTATGCCGAGTGCGCGATTGGGTCTCATCAATCACCGATCGCCATCAACTTGACCTCCAATCCGATTCCACTCAGCCTTAACCCCATCACGAAGAATTCCGACAACAACCCAGCCGCTGAACCCGAGCACCGTGCCGATTCTCTAGCGGTGCGGTATACTCAGTCCGTCAGTACCTCGGAAGGGGCGGCGATCGGGAAGGACCAAGGCAACGCCTATGTTTTCAGGAACACAGGCCATGCAGTACAAGTCTCTTTCTCAGCCGGCTACCCCGGTAAACTGCTCATCGGAAAGGATGTGTATCCGCTCGTTCAGTTCCACTTTCACACGCCCAGTGAACACCGTGTCATAAAAGGCCAGTATCCCGCCGGACACCAGTACAGTGGGGAGCTGCATTTCGTCCATCAACGTGAGGACGGCAAACTTGCCGTGCTGGGAATCTTCCTAGACGGATCACATGGCTCCGTTGCGGAGAACCCCATTTTGATGAACATCATCGAGAATACTCCACAAGAGCACGACACCTATAATACAGGTGGTTCCGGACTCCCGTTAGATCCGGCAAAGTTGATTCCGACAGAAAACGAGTCTGTCTTTACCTATGCAGGATCCTTGACGACGCCGCCATGCAGTGAAGGAGTGAGCTGGTATGTGATGTCCGAGCCACTGAAGGTAGCGCCGAGCCAGATTCAACAACTCCAGAAGTTTTTTGCATTGAACAATAACCGTATCACCCAAAACACCAATTTCCGCACCGTGGAAATTCACAAGAAGCTACACGTCGACTAAGATCATCACCGCGTGGTGGGCTGTGTTTTGCGTCCACTGCGCCTTCGCAACCACTCTTAGCAGGATGACTTAAGATGCTGCACGTTGCACCGACGCCGCAAGTATGCTAGCTACTCAGCATGCTGCATATTTCCTCGACTCTGGCGATTTCTGATCACGAGATCGAAATCCATGCCGTGCGATCGCAAGGCGCGGGAGGACAGAACGTTAATAAGGTGTCCACCGCCATCCATCTTCGGTTTGATATTCGCAGCTCATCGTTACCGCCGTTCTATAAAGAGGCTCTGTTGAACCTTCACGATCACCGGATCTCAGCCGATGGCGTACTCACTATTAAGGCCCAGCAATATAGGACACAGGAGCAGAATCGCGCGGATGCTCTCACCCGTTTGAGAACACTCATTCAACAGGTCGCTATTCCACGCAAGAAGCGTAAACCGACCAGACCGACCAAAGGATCTCGAAATAGGCGCATTGAGTCAAAGAAACGGCAAGGACGGCTTAAGGCTTTGAGGAGAGTATTAGACTGACCGCTTATTGATCTGAGGCGTATAACCGCGAACTGTGCGCTCTTTCCCTAGCAACGGACGCCTCATCTCGGGAGTTTACTCGTGTGGGGTAGGAGTGGATACGACGTTGTTGTCGCGGATTCATTCATGCCATCAACACCAATTTGTCCATTAGGATATCTATGCCTGAACTGAAGGGCTTGAGGAACGTCCCCATGCGCTTTCACGATATAACTTTTCCCCGTTCCTTCGCTTTGCTTCCATGCCCATCGCCATATTTGAACATACCAAATTACTGCCGCCCCTGTAGTCAGATAGATTGCCATTCCCGCTTGATCCACATGGTTGCCCATGCCGAAGGCGTAACGTGGATTGACAAAAAACCAATTCCACAGCAGTCCGCCTAAAATCAGCGCCATGAGAGACGGGCCTACTCCTCCCCACCATGTCGTGACGACAACAGCAAGGAGAAACGTCACAAACGGCAGCGAATCGCCGATATAGGGTTCCGCGATAAAGCGGAGGAGGATGGCGGTGACGATACTGCCGAATGCGATCCCATACTGCTTCACAAGCAATAACGGAGACGCGGCTTTCTTGTGTCCCATTGGACCGGGCGCCTGTTCAAGACGTTGCGCCGTTGTTTCAACCCGTGCCTTGTCCTGATCGGCGCACTGACGAGTGCCGATCGATTCACCTTGGTCTTTCTTGTCTCTTCCAACGGCAGGATGGAGAGTCATCTGTTTCTCCCATCACAACTCTTCCGACAACTACTTGGCTAGTGAGGAAGGCTCATTATACACTAGGGGAATGACACAAGAAATGCCAGCTAACAAACTTACTAGATTTCTTTGCTCATAGTCTGTCTGATAGCGACAATCTTGCACGCCCCACTGCTTCGAGAGAGCTTGCAGAACACACCGCTATAATCCTGCTGCTGGGAAACCGGACACCTCCCTATTCAAGAGGTTTCCTCTGCCCTATGCTAATGTCCCCCCTTCTTCTCCTGGCTACCGTGGGTAACGTGCGGGAGCGGGGCCCACGGATTGATGCAAGACTTTCTAGGGCGATGAGGTATGCTCGCGAAAATTTGTGGGAGTCGAACGCAGATTGAAATAGGCAGAAGTAGGGAGAGAATCCATTTCATCAAGAGCTATGACCGCTGATCCTTGCCCTTCGCCGCGCTGGTCTTGGCCTGCTGGAGGACCGCTTGCGCCTCCGGAATGAAGTCCATCTGGTTCTGTTTCTGAGCAATGACGAGGGCGACGGTGGCCAATGTAGCGGCTTCGTCATGCTGTCCCCGTTCACAGCGTACTCTCGCAAGGGCGAGGCGTGCGTTGACCGACTTGGGAGCCTGATCAATGACCTGTTGCAAGAGTCGCTCGCCTTTTTTCATATCTCCACCCAATAGGCTGGGGAGTTTAACCAATAACGTCCCTTTAGCCGAAAGGGCTTCAAGATGGGTGGGAACGATCTCAAGTGTTCGATCCAACTCCCTCATCATCCGGCGGAGCCCGAAGACCGACGTGAGCGATTCACCGTCGAGACGGAGCAATTCTCCTAGATTGCAGAACAATGCAAAGTGAGCATCAGCGTTTCCTTCATCTGCCGCTACCGCCTGTTCCCCTAACCGCTGACCCTGCTGAAAATGGGCCAGGCGTGTGTCTCGATCGTTCGCCAGTCTCCCTTGATTGCATTGCTCTAGCGCCTGTTTTGACAGTGTTCCCTCTGGGGGTTGACTCATAGCTGTCAGGGGGAGCAGCCATGCTCCACTCGCGATAAGGACGATAAGCCCCTTCGACAAAATCTTCATACAATGTGATTCCTGTGATGTACTGCCCCGCCAGGGAAACGGATGTGAGAGTAGCAAGCCCAATGCCACTGGGCTATAGCCTATAGCACCTTTAACTCATTGATAATATGAACTTCAACATCCACAATGCTTCACGGCTTGAACAGAAATGAGCTGTTTATGGAGGAGTTATAGTTCTTCCTCGCTGATCCGGAGACCGGAGCACCCTTTATGCTTTGTCGGTCCTCAGAGTCAGAGCATCACGATCGTCACTGCGCTACTCACTCGGAGCGACCATCCCAAGAATATTGAATCCTCCGTCCACATAAATCACTTCACCGCTGATTCCCCGGCCTAGTGAGCTCACCAAGAACAACGCTGTATCCCCAACATCACCCTGTTCGGTTGGCCGCCGGAGGGGAGACACTTCCTTGTGATGGTCGACCATCTTTGTAATACCCGAGACGCCCCGAGCTGCCAATGTCTTGATCGGGCCGGCAGAGATCGCATTAACCCGAATATTCAGGGGCCCAAGATCGTAGGCCAGATAGCGAACGGCTGATTCGAGAGCGGCTTTGGCGACACCCATGACATTGTAGTGGGGCACGACGCGCTCACTGCCGAGATAGGTCAATGTCACAATGGATCCCCCGGCGGTCATCAACGGCAAGGCGGCTCGTGCAACGGCAATCAGAGAATACGCACTGATGTCGAGCGCCATCGCGAACCCCTGCCGACTGGTGTTGATAAATTGCCCGGTCAGCTCTTCGCGTGGCGCGAAGGCAAGCGAGTGGACAAGAAAATCGATTTGGCCGAACTCTTTTTGCACCTGCTGCATCAGAGCCGTAATCTCATTGTCATTACTCACATCACAGGGAAAGGCCTTGGCGCCCGGCAACGTAGCCGTCAGCTCTTCGACATTCTGTTTCAAGCGTTCATTTTGATAGTTAAAGAATAGTTGGGCGCCTTGTCCGGCAGTAGATTGGGCAATGGCCCAGGCGATGCTGTGTTTATTGGCCACACCGATGATGAGTCCTTTTTTTCCTGTGAGCAACATGGGCACCGTTCTCCTTCCCGCTTATGGGCGTTGTTCAGCAAATCAAGCCGTGAGGCGCTTGGTACAATCCTTCCCCGATCGACCGGTTCAGCCGTTTCGTCCGGAGCCTGTCCAGGGTGATCCCCTGTGTTCCTGGTATATGTGAACGGCGAAACATAGCATGATTCATCCTGCAGTGTGAATGTGGTCCATGAGCATGCGGTAAGGAACGGCTTACCATCGCGATAATAGAGTCTGTCTTGCTACAGGAAGGGAAGGAATCCGGCTTCACAGTAGGTGGATTTTCGGAACCAGCTGATTGTAAAGGGAGATTGCTTCAGTATCTTCGGAGATTGGAAAATGGACGAGAGGAGGGAGAGCTACCAGGTCATGCCATTACAGCTCATCGGCGCTGCGCCTTGATATAAACAGCCTGTAACCCCACGATAGTTTTAGCATCACGAATGGTCCCATCCGCAATTTTCGTGATCGCTTCTGAAAGCGGCATCTCGATCACATCCAACACTTCATCGCGATCCAGTTGCTGTCGTCCCTTCGTGAGGCCGGTTGCGCGATAGACATGAATCACTTCATCGGCGAATCCCGGAGCCGTGAAGATACTGGAGAGCAGCTCAAAGGTGGAGGCTCGATAGCCGACTTCCTCTTCAAGTTCTCGTGCGGCACACTGTAATGGCTCTTCGCCTGGAGCGAGCTTCCCGGCGGGAATTTCGTAAATGAATCCGCCGGCGGCATGACGGAACTGCCGGACCAACACGACCGTACCATCGGCTTTGACGGGTACCACTGCAGCAGCCCCAGGATGGCGAATCGTTTCAAGATCAACCGTGACGCCGTTCGGCAACTGCACGGTGTCCACATTGAGCGTGATGACTTTTCCTGTGTAAATATTCCGTGTCATGGGTAGGGCGCTCATAGCCTATAGCACGAATGAAGGCAATTGCGGTCGAGACCATCCCGCTATTGCTATTCGCTATACGCTCTTCGTCCTCTTATAGAACGGTGGCTTGACCACCTGGACAGGAACCGCTTTCCCTCGGATGTCGATCAGCATCCTTGTCCCCGGTTCAGCGTAGGGAGGCGACACATAGCCCAAACCAATCCCTTTTTGTAGGAATGGTGAAAGATTGCCACTCGTCACTTTGCCGATAGGCTGAGGCTGTGCACCGGTGGAAAGAATGATAAAGCCATGGCGTGGGACAGCCTTTTCAAGCAATTCAAACCCCACCAATCGGCGCGCCAGTCCCTGCGTCCGTTGAGACAACAGCGCGGCGCGACCGACGAACTCACCCTTATCAAAATTGACGACCCAGTCCGCACCTGCTTCGAGCGGACTGATCTCTTCGCTGATGTCGTTTCCGTACAAGAGATAGCCCATATCCAGTCTGAGCAAATCACGCGCGCCTAACCCTGCCGGCTTGAGGCCTCGTGGTTGACCGACTTTCATCAGCTGCGCCCATGCCGATTCAGCAAGGTCAGCAGAAAGGTACAGTTCATACCCCAATTCCCCCGTGTACCCGGTCCGTGATACAACGGCTGTGCCGCCAAATGCGGTCACCTCCGTGCACTGTCGAACCTTGAGGTCCACAACCTCGCCAACGCCAGCGCCGATCAAGATGTCTCGCGAGATGGGGCCTTGTACGGCAATCTGTGCCAACTCTGTTGAACGATCCCTGACTTTGCACCCCTGTACATGGGCGACTTTTTCCAAGAGCCAGGCCACGATCTTCTCACGATTCGAGGCGTTGACACAGACCAGAAACTCGTACGGCTTGACATGATAGATAAAGATGTCGTCCTGGATGCCGCCATTGGGCTTGCAGACCATCGAATACTGCGAGGAACGGACTGAAACCTTGGAGACATCGTTGGTGGTGACATACTGGAGAAACCCGACGGAGCCCGGACCGGATACGCTGATCCGGCCCATGTGACTCACGTCAAAAAGACCGGCCTGACCGCGGACGGTATGATACTCATCCACCACGCCGCTATACTGAATGGGCATCTCCCATCCCGCGAAGTCGACAAGTTTAGCCCCGGCGGCTCGATGTTGTGCAACAAGAGGGGTCTGTTTCATAATAATCAGTCGAAAGCCACTAGGTCCGTCGCGTCACAGGATTCTTAAAACCTGGACGTGATGATGTTCTGACCTGATACACCTGCCGGTGCTCAACGGATTCCAAGGAGCTCAACATCAAACACTAATGTGGCATTGGGTGGAATCACTCCACCGGCACCACGTGAGCCGTAGCCTAAATCGGATGGGATGGTGAGCTTGCGCTTGCCTCCTACTTTCATCCCCTGAACCCCTTCATCCCAACCCTTGATGACGCGCCCGGCACCAAGCGGAAATGAGAAGGGCTGCCCGCGATCGACGGAGCTATCAAACTTTTTCCCGTTTTCAAGCCAGCCGGTGTAGTGTACGTTCGCTGTTTTACCCGCAACGGCCACCTCTCCCGTGCCAACCACTTGATCGACATATTTCAGCCCCGAAGGCGTTGTGACTTCCTGATTATTCTCGGCCATGGAACCTCCTACTCCCAATGATAGCGTCAGCACGACCATCGCAATGAGTGATGAAAGATAGGGTGATTTCATACGATGTCCTCCTCACACTGTATGGCATGGTCGGCCCAGCTGGGTCAACCCAGCTGGCCTATCAATCTCGTTCTGCGAATAGTGCCAGACTCGCAGTGTACCCGTGGAGAAAGTTTCGGCCACCGACCGGCCCGATTTCTCCCTGCGCAAAGAACCCGGCGAGCGGAATCGATCCTAACCGTGCCAATGCTGTCCCTGCGTCATGGTTGGGTGTTCCGAAGAGTCCTTGACCGCGTCCGCAGCAACTGAACATGAGGGCGCCGAGCGGAGGATGGCGATGACGCGCGTGATCGGCCTCGAGCAGCAAGTTGAACTCGTCGCTGGCCGACGCGGCATCACGCAGTTGGAACTGCACCGTTTGGCCCTCTTGCACCATTTCGCCGATCGCCACGGCACCTGTGGCCCGGTCGGCACCGAGTAGATTGCGGATGAGAAAGTCTCCGCGCTCGAACCGGTTTCGTTGTTCGTCGATGACGATGCCGAGATGAAGCGCGCGATTGGCCTTCTGCTTGGCATCTTCCGGTAACGAGTCAAAGGCCGCTTGCAGTCGATCTAACGCCGGCTCGCCTCCGAGTTCATGAATCAGATTTCGTTCGGCCTTGGTCACCACAAACCGTTCACCGATCATACGACAGCCCTGCGAGATCACCGGACGAATATCGATGGCTCCGGAGAGACGCACGCCCACGAGCCCCCCGTCAAAGACCTGATCGTTGAGCACGAGCCGATTCATCCCCACCTCTTGTCCGCCACCGGCAAGGCCACCAATCGCCATGGCGCCAGGGTATCGATCGTCCAAGATGCCCAAGATATCTTGGATGGGTGTGGTGAAAGGATCGGCAACGAGGAGAAAAGTCCCATCGTCGATGCCCGGATCAGGCCATCCCGTGAGGTGGAATTGATCTTGCGTCGGAGAAAAGGAGGAGTGTACCGGATGAAGGTCAACATCAGGAAGCACCGCCGCCCAGACGGTGATCGCCGGCATGGTCTCCAGTTCCTCTGCACCAGCAATCACACCTTCGCCACTGCAGCCGAGGAGCAGTTTGGGACGAAGCGTTCCGGTCAGCACCGGTACGAGCCGATCGAGTCCCTCTGCATGGTGAGCGGAGAAGAAGACACACGCAAGATCAATGGGAGTTCCGGCCAGCTGCGCACGAATCCCTGCGGCGACCTCTAATGCGGCCGCGTCTGTCTCGACCTGTCTTGAAAGCGCGACGGCAAACTGCATGAAAAAGCCTCACGGTGTAGAGCAGAATGGAAACAGGATCTGTGAATTGCTGGCACGGCCCCGGAACGGTCCAGACGTCAGACTCCGGGATCCATCCGCTGGGCTCGGACTTGCGCGAGCTTTTTATAGTAGCGCCAGAGATACGAATGGTAGTCGTCGACTTGCGCAAGCAGGTAGTGGAGTTCCGTCGGATCCTCGGTCTCCAGCGCATGAATCATCCGCGCTTTCAGAAACTCCGCGAAGGCCTCTGTCTTTTGCACCGCCGTCAGGAGTTGTAACCCGCCGCCGATTTGGTAGTCGCCCATTGAGCTCGTCTCCTTCATTCACAGCTGATCGGAAGAATAGCCAGGAGGGTCCCGCAAATGCAAGCACGGTGATGCAGGACCGTGTTTAACCAGTCAAGATGCTGACTAACGCTGAATCGGCTGTAAGATCTCCTTAAGGCGGGTGAGGTCGAGCGCTTCAATCCGACGCCCATCACGGCCCGTGACCGACGTCGCCATGGTGAGGGCGTTGAGGATCGCTTCTTCCGTAGCCTCGACCGTGGCGGTGATGAGTGGATTGATATGACTGTCGGCAAGGTGCGTGAGATTGTAGGTGGGTTCTTTCGGATAATGGGGAATCACATTCGAGGTGGAAAAGGCCAGCATGAAGTCGCCGCTGCTGTGACGCGCCGTAGAACCCGTGCGAGCGAGGCCGAGTGCGGCACGCTTGGCCAGTCTCGTCAACTGTCGGCTATCGAGGGGTGCATCGGTGGCAATGATCACAATAATGGACCCTTCGCTCTGGCCGGGTGAGAGCGCCTGAGACTGTTGTTGTCCCTGAGGGGGAGGGTCATAGAGTTTCCCCACTGGCACACCACCGATGCTGAGTTCCGGTCTGCGGCCATGGTTGGCATTGACCAGTATGCCGACTTGGTAACCCCCATCTTTATCTGGCAATATTCTCGACGACGTGCCGATGCCTCCCTTGAATCCATAGGAGACCATGCCCGTGCCGGCTCCGACCGTGCCTTCTGTCACTGGGCCTCTGCTGGCGCCATCTAATGCGGTCATCACATCCTGTTCAGACACATGGCGGCCTTGGATGTCGTTCAACCGTCCGTCGTCACATTCCGCCACGACCGGCGTAAGCGTGTCGTCTTCGATGCCGATGGCTGGATACTGCCTGATCATCCAGCTCATGACTCCGTTCTCAACACGGGGGATATTCAACGTGTTTGTGAGGGCGATGGGGTATTCGAGAAAGCCTGACTCCGCTACCCACGAGAGGCCCGTCATTTCTCCGGTACCGTTGAGGACGAAGAATCCAGCCGGCACTTTCTTGTGCCACACGTCGTCACGCGGAATGACGACGGTGACGCCTGTGCGTACAGGCCCCTGCCCCGGAACCAATTTCCCTTCCCCGGAGATGAGTGTGGTATGCCCGACCCTTACTCCTGCCACATCAGTGATGGCATTGAGTGGACCAGGCTGATACTGCCCGATCACGACGCCCATGTCCCGAATCCGTTGGCGCGGTTGGTCGGGTTCAGCCGCCGACACGGAGAGGCACCCCGCAAGTAGCGCGGCGATCCAGGACAACAGCATTACCCGTGCCGCGCGCCCAGAACTACATTTCATGCGTGCTGCCCTGGTGCGGGATCCGCACATCAATCTTCGGATGGTCTGCCTGGATTGCCGCCCCCAGCGAAAGGGCCTGCTTCTCTTCGCCATGGACGATGAAGATCGTACTCGGCAGTGGATCGATCGCTCGCACATAGGCGAGCAGATCATTGCGATCAGCATGGGCGGAGAGGCCGTTGAACTTCATGATTTGCGCGCGGCGTTTGGTCGGAACCCCAAAGATTGGCACCACGTCCCACCCCTCGACCAGTTTGCGCCCGAGGGTATGTTCGGCTTGAAAGCCGACAAAGACGATGACGTTCGCCTCGTCCTGAATGGCATGTTTGAGATGGTGAATGACCCGTCCCCCCTCGCACATACCGGAGGAAGAAATGATGACGCAGGGACCGCGCATGGCATTAAGGCGCTTACTCTCTTCCGGAGAGGAGACGAAATGGATGTAGCGGGAGGCAAAAACATCCCCGCCCGAGGAAAAGGTCTTCATGGTTTCCTCGTCATAGCACTCTGGGTGACGTTTGAAGACTTCCGTGGCCTTGTCCGCCAACGGAGAATCGATATAGATGGGAATCGGCTCGACCCGGCCTTCTCCGACCAGCTCTTTGATCCTCATAACCAGTTCCTGCGTGCGCCCCACGGCAAACGCCGGCACAATGATTTTGCTCTTGTGTTCACGCGCATGGGCGATCAGGTCCTGCGCCTTCTTCTTCATCTCTTCCCCAGCCTGCTCGTGCAAGCGGTCACCGTAAGTGGATTCCAGGATCAGGACATCGCAGGAAGGCGGTGGCTCGGGGTCTCGCAGGATTGGCATATGAGATCGCCCTAAGTCCCCGCTGAACAGGATCGTCGTGCTATTGCCGCGAGCGGTGTATTTCACACGGACAGCGGCAGATCCCAGGATGTGGCCTGCGTCGTGAAAGGAGGCCGTCAGGCGAGGCGCAATTTTCAGCTGGTCTCCATATCGGCTGCCCTCAAACCGCTTCAGGATTTTTCGCACATCATCGCCGTCATAGAGCGCCTGTACACACGCTTTTCCCCGTCGCTTTTCCTGCTTATTCACATAGCGGCAGTCGTTCTCTTGCACGCGAGCCGAATCTTCGAGCATGATCCCGGCGAGGTCGGCAGAGGCTCTGGTGAGGTAAACCTTCCCCGAAAATCCCTTTCTCGGCAACACAGGTAACGCTCCGGAGTGGTCGATGTGGGCATGCGACAGAAGGATCGCCCCCAACGACTTCGGATCGAACCCGAATTCTCGGTTTCGCCGAAACGCTTCTTCTCGCCGTCCCTGAAACAGGCCACAGTCGAGCAGGACTCGAAACCCTGGCACTTCTAACAGATGTCGGCTTCCTGTCACTGAGCGAGCTGCGCCGTAGAATGAGAGTTTCATGTAGGGGGTACTCCATTGTGGCGTGCGATCAAGTCCCAGGCTTCCTGAGCCGTTTCCGTATAGTGAAAGAGATCCAGGTCCGTCTGTGAAATCAGTCCGTACTCAACAAGCAATTGCCAATTGATCAGTCTCTCCCAGAAGTCCCGCCCGACGAGGATCACGATGACCTTGTCCGTCTTACCCGTTTGGAGCAGGGTCAGTGTCTCAAACAGTTCATCGAGAGTGCCGAATCCTCCGGGAAACGCTACGAGGGCCTTGGCACGGATGAGAAAATGCATTTTCCTGATCGCAAAATAGCGAAATTGAAAACTGAGTCGAGGGGTAATGTAGGGATTTGGGTACTGCTCGTGCGGCAACGTGATGTTGAGTCCTATCGACTTGGCATTCACATCTGCCGCCCCACGGTTGGCTGCTTCCATAATGCCGGGACCACCGCCCGTCACTACGACATAGTCGCAATGCCCATCGACCTGGCAGGTCGACGAGACCAGCCGCGCAAAGTCTCTGGCCACGTCATAGTATTTCGCAAGCTCAAGTTGACGTTTGGCGATGGCCAGTTGTTGTTGGAGCGTCCGATCTGCAGGAGCCCTAGCAGCTTTCTCTTCTGCCTGCCGCAGCGTCTGTGTAGCAGCCGCCGGCTCGTGCAGCCTAGCGCTCCCGAAGACGACGATGGTGGACTTGATCTGTTCTTCTTTTTGGATGAGTTCTGGCTTCAGCAGTTCGAGCCCGATCCGAATGGGACGTAACTCATCCCGTTGGAGAAACTCGGTATCTTTGTCGGCTGGGATATAGGACGAAGAGGGGTTGTCATGCGTGGAGCACGGAGCGGGATCTGTGGTTCCCTGACTCATAGTTTATCATTATAGCGAGTCTGCCGCCGCTAGTGCCACGTAGTAATTCACGGGAGACTGAGAGTCCTGACTACTGAAATGGATAGGGATAGAAGGGCGGTCTGATGAGGTGCCGCTGAAACTCTTGATGTAACACGACCCACCGGGAGTCGCACAAGATTTGGAACGCGTCAACGCCAAGTCCCGTGCGAGAAAAGATCAAATCAGGATCGACCGGGGTCCAAGGCTTTGCCAACCAACCAAAATTGACCCGTGAGTATTTCACATCGAAAAATCGGTATGTAGCCACAACCCCCGTATCAGAATCGATGATGGAGTGGGGCGCCCCAAGTTTGGCGACCACCTCGGACAAGGTGGTCTTGCCAGGTACAATGAAGGTGACATCCTCCGGACCAAGGGAAGTATTGAACGAAACACGAATCACGTTACAACCCAGTAGGGCCAGAGAGACCAGGGCCCCCAGTACAAGCGGGACCATTCGACTGATGATACTTCTCATATCACTCCCCAAATGGCCAGAATCGGAAGGCTAGTGCCTCCGTGCGTTTCGATGCGATCACATCTTCGACGATCCCCTCACGGTTGAGGATCACGAAGAGGTCGTCACTTTTAATGGAAAGGCGCGAAAAGTTGAGAATGATCAACAGGAGGCTCCCGGCCTTGGCATCATATCGGTAGTACTGAAAAACGTCTCGACCATTGAGTGGGAGCAACCGATCTGGAGCGCCCAACAGGCGAATGACTTCATCCTTTGTGGTGATTCCCTTTTGAAGCGCTGCGACGGTGTCTGATTTGATGTCGTCTCCGAGCGTCCCTCTACTGAAGGCGCAGCCTTGTATGAGTATGGTAAGGACCAGCAGAGTATAGACAGATTGAACGATCTTCATATCGAGTACTCCTTTTCAGGGATTCGGTCGCTGATGGCCCAGTATGAAATCTTGTTCATAAACCGTATAGGCAGAGGGACTGAGTCCCACACGTCGATAGACAGTTTGGGCGTGCTGATTCTGGTGTTCAACATAGAGACGAATCCCACAAACTTGTGGATCTCCCTTGGCTCGGGTGGCAATGTGCTCATGCATGGCTCGATAGACACCACGTCGACGCCACTCCGGTGTAACATAGACGCTCTGAACCCACCAAAAGAGCCCGTTGCGCCAATCACTCCACTCAAAGGTGATCATGAGTTGACCGACAGCGGTGGGAATGGTCTCAACGGGAGTTTCCGCCACAACGTAAAAGCCATACTGAGGATGTGCCAAGAGTGCGAGTGCACCGTCTTGGAGCCGATCGCGATCCAGTCTACGTTGTTCCGTTTCGAGAGCCATGGCCGCATTGAAATCGACAATTGTCTGCACATCGGCCACGGTGGCTGGCCTAATGTTGAACACATTGAGATTCATGATCTTGGGAGGATGGCCGGGGACGGGGTAAGCCATCCGGCCCGTGGTCTGTAAAATCCAGCCGAGAATTCCATCTTCATGGCCTCCTCGAAGGGCAGATTAATTGGTTTGAGGGCGATGTCCGGAATAAACGCCAAATACCCCGTAAATGGATGAATGGCAGTCGGAACAAATACCATCACAAGTGTATGGGACTGGTCTACTTGAAGGGCCGGGGGGGCTGTACCCATGACAAATCCTAAGGCCCAACATCCATCACGCGGAAATGGAAATGCGACGACCCGGCTCTGCCCAAATCGGGAGCGAAAATTGACGAGGTCCGTCATGCCTTTTAACGTGAGGTAAATACTTTGCACGAGCGGGATCTGTTCAATCCGCCGTTCCACTCTTTCGAACAAGCCACGAGAGATCATATGATCGCCGATGACTCCGACGAGAATGAGCAGAAGCACTAAGAGCAGGAGGCCAAGGCCAGGAAAAGGGTAGACCAGATATCGGCCTACCACACTATCAAGGGCGGTAAAAAGGGTCGACAGGATCAGCAGCGTGGCCCAGGCCGGCAGAATGAGAATGAGCCCAGCCACACAGGTTTTCCAGAAGGCTTTCACCATGTTCCGTTCCCGACCACCAGTTTTTGGTAGTCTACCAGATTTCTTCAGTGCTGGAGAGCTCTTGAGACTTCATCGTACTTGGTGGCATGATACAGGATCGTGCATGTGTCAACTGTGGGGAGGATAGAGTCTATGAATATCAATCCGGATCTGCTGGCGATCCTCTGTTGCCCTGAGACAAAACAAAAAGTGACGGCCGCAGACGACTCCGTCATCATTGCGCTGAATACATCGGTCACTCGAGGTGAATTGAAAAATAAGGGCAACCGACCAGTTACCGAACCCTTTGAGGCGGGGTTAATCCGCGAAGACGGAACGCTTCTGTATCCCATCCGCGATCATATCCCGGTGATGCTGATTGAAGAAGGAATCCCCCTGTCGCAGATTCAGTGACGGTCTCTCTACTGAATATTTTACTTCTGGGTTCATACCCTCCCGGATCGTCACCATACTACTAAAAACAGGCCTGCTGAAATCATGAAAGGGCTGTCGCCCATGCGGCTTTGCATTCATCACCCCTCCCACGCGCGTAGACTTAGTCTCTGCACACCGCTGCTGCCTAGGAATCGATCTTACAAATGATCGATGGCTGTAAGCTCGTGGCTAAGCCCTTTGCCAAGTGAGCCTTGCTGCAGGATTGCAGGGATCAGGGTGCGACAATGTGAACGGGTCTTTCAGGATTCTCAGTCTTTGACCCGGTGGAGGTCCCACACTGCGCACAAAGATATTCGTAAAGATTTCCGCTGGGAAGAACGAGAAGCAGTCGCTCTCTGGTTGGTGTTGCAACTCGGCAACGGGGACAGTAGAGAAGCGAGGCGTTCAAGGAACCAAACTGATCCTGCTGACCCGTCGGTGAAGAACGAGGCCGACTTCGTGGAGGCTGGGGGCGACCTGGGACCCAGGGCATCCCTGGCTTACGAGGTGTTTGAAACATAGCCCATTTTATTGAGATTCGTGCTGCAGGGTCAAGTTATTACGGGTTCATCCGCGCCCTGACCGAACTCGCTGATGAGGATCCGTTGGCAACATGTCAGAACTAAGGCACAGGACTTAACGGGGCCCCCAGTCAACATCGCTGAGCTGATGCATGCCCCGTTCAGAAGGAACGTTTGTCCTAGGCGGGAGTTTTAGCAGACTCGATCTCAGTCGCAGTAATCAGACTCGAAAGGTAATCCGCAACAAAGTTGAGAGCCTCTTCACGTCCATCTGCCCTGCGGCCCTTTTCCCGCCTTTGAACTGATAATTCATGTTCCAGATCGGACTTCACTTCGCCCAAGATACGCTGAAGCGAGGATGGCGTGAGGTTAGCATCCATCTCCTCAAGTTCTTGGCAACGATCTAGGACCCAATTCAGACCCTCAATACGGCCGGCATAGTGCTCCTGCTCCGCAGTATCGATCCGTGCCATTGCAGTGGCAAAAGTTTGTGCCTCATAGATCAGGTTATAGAAGCTGGTGACCGCACGTTGTAGGGATGGATTCATAACACTCCTTTTCCAGTAGATGAGGAGCAATTATACATCAGATTACGAGTACAACAAGGAGAATTTTTGTCCCATTCGAATCTGTGAGGCCTCCTCCCACCATGACCGCGGTCCGTTCCTGTATGATTTTGCGCAATTTTGCTACATAGAGTGGCCCTTTGTATGATGAACAGAACAAATGCTCATCGCAAGTGTGAATCTGCTCGTTAGGGCACTCCTGCAGGATGGAGCGGTGAGATAGTGACGAAGCTATCCAAGAGGATTACATCGCCACAATGTTCACTATCGGCTGAGTGCTTGGATGATGAAGTAGGTGAGTGGTATTGCGCCTAGGTGAAGAGTAGTGATTCAAATTCGTTCATAAAACCATAATAGAGAGGTGCAAAGTCTTTTAAGCACTCGGGACTGGTCTCCTTCAATTTTTTAAAAAAGAAAACCTGCGCACGAGGGTCTAGCTGCTCCAGAAGTTGACTGAGTTCACCCATGGTATAACTCCCTGATGGAACACTGAGAATATAGTGAACGAGTCGTTCAACGAATTGCTGGGCGATATATTCACCGGTGAGATATCCATCGGGTAGCTCGCCCGTAGCGAGTAACTCCTTGAAGGGAATAGCTTGAGCAGCAAAGGGAACCGTTTCCTGCTGTTTCACGGTCACGCTGAAGTAACTCCGGGGTTGGAAGGCACAATGATAATCTAGAAAAAACTTTACTGGAGGTCCTGCATGCCGTCAAGTGTGCAGAAGATTCAGGGAGGGCTGAGTCGAAAGACTGATCAGACAAGGGGAATCAGGCTCTAGTTCTGGCGGTGAGATGGCCGTATCAACGAGGTGGACTTGGTATGTGATTGAGAATGACCGCCCATCGGCGCCCTTTCTCAGGAGAAACACCGATTGAAAAGTAAGAGGGGCGGAGCCCTTCTTCGGAACCCCACCCCTCGTTCTACCGGTCTCGTCCGTACCGACTTACAGCCAGGTCACCCGTTCGGCCGGCCGAATGTAGATCGGCTCTTCCACCTGAATCCTGGCCACTTCTTTCCCGGACTTATTGAAGCCCAGGACCGTGTCGTTGTACATCTCAAAGCGCTTGCCGTGAATCTGGGTCTCGAACACTTTCGGCCCAGGAATCACATCGTACCGGAAGACGATCTGCTGACTGGCTCGCCAGAGCTGGAGCACCGCGAGGAGCTCCCGGCTTGGAACCAGGTACTTTTCAATGGCATTGTCCACACCAGGCCCAAACATCTGGCGGGCATACCCGCGCGGGGAATGCCGCGGTGGAATGTAATAGCCGTTGGGCTCCGTCCCCCACTGGGGGTACAACGGCAAGGCCACCTGCTCGACCCGAATCGTGTAGTACAGCGGGTGCCACCGATCCTCCGCCCACAGCCCATCCTCGCCGATCCGCATCAAACTCTGCATCCGGATCTTGCCGACACAGGCCGCCATACACCGGGTTTCCATCGGTTCTCCCCCGGTCAACGGATCTTTGCCTTCGATCCGAGGATAGCAGGCGATACACTTTTCACTGACCCGGGTCGTCCCTCGATACATGGGCTTCTTGTACGGACACTGTTCCACACACTTTTTGTACCCCCGGCATCGATTCTGGTCGATCAGGACGATCCCGTCCTCAGGACGCTTATAGATCGCTTTCCGCGGGCAGGCCGCTAAACAGCCCGGATACGTACAGTGATTGCAGATCCGCTGTAAGTAGAAGAAGAAGGTCTCATGTTCCGGCAAGCTGCTGCCGGTCATCTTCCAGGGTTCATCCCGTGAGAACCCGGTCTTGTCGATACCTTCCACCAGCGCGCGCATGGAGGTGGCGGTGTCCTCATAGATGTTCACAAACCGCCATTCTTGGTCGGTTGGAATGTACCCGATCGCCGCTTGCCCCACCTTGGCACCCGCGTCGAAAATGGTCATCCCCTCAAACACCCCGTACGGCGCATGGTGTTTGCGTCCCACCCGGACGTTCCAGACCTGTCCGCCGGGATTGACCTGCTCAATCAGCTGGGTGATCTTGATGTCGTAGAACTGGGGATACCCCCCATAGGGCTTGGTCTCCACGTTGTTCCACCACATGTACTCCTGCCCCTTCGAGAAGAGCCAGGTCGACTTATCGGCCATACTACAGGTTTGGCACGCTAAGCAGCGGTTGATATTGAAGACAAAGGCAAACTGCCACTTCGGATGCCGCTCCTCGTAGGGATACAACATCTTTCGTCCCAGCTGCCAGTTATAGACTTCAGGCATGGTTTCCTCCGTGATTCATCATAGGCTCTTGTCGAACTTCGTCAGCCCTCACCGATTGGGCAAGGGCTGACCGGTACGCCAATAGCATTTAGACCTTAATCTTAATGTGCTCACCTTTCAGCCACTTAATCATGAACTCGTTCTCTTGGCCCGGCGTAAATCCGGTGCGCACCGGTTCCCAGGGACCACGAGCCCCGATCCCGCCGTCCTCCGCCTTGGTGATCCGGATGAGACATTCCTTCGGCACCGTGTTGATCGCGTGGTGATCGACCTGATAGCCCCATTTAAACTTCCAGGCAATTGCGTGTTTGCCAGGAAGTGAGTCAGTCTGGTGCATCGGCATGAGCCAGTTTCTGGTAAAGGACTGTTGGGCGCCATACCGGAAATTCGACTGATACCCCGTGTCGATGGCAATGGCCCGTCCATCTGGTCTGGTCTCGTGTCCTTTGACCGACTTTGGCGTGGAGACATACGGCGCATGTTTTGCCATGGTCACGTGATACGGATAAGCCGGGTTGTACTTGGCCCGGATCATGAGTCGAGCTACTTTGTAGTACGGATCGCTCGGTTTCCATCCACGATAGGGACGATCCACCGGGTTCCCATCGACGTAGACATAGTCACCGTCGTTGATGCCACGGTCCTTCGCCGCCTGTGGGTTGATGTGAATCTGGTGTTCGCCGACTCCCGGCGTCCGTTTGTCCATGCGATAGGGATCACCGAAGTTCGACTCATAGATCTGCACCCAGTCGTTCACCGACCATTGGCTATGAACTCGGTGCCGCGTCTTTGGCGTCACGCAGTAGAACTGATAGCCCTTCTCCCACAACGGGTTTGAATGCCGCACAATTTCATGCCATGACAACTTGATGTTACGAACAGTCTTATCGTCATGGTGCTGCGCCGTGATGGGAATACCATAGTCATCCGGACGGCAATACGGATTGGTCGTGAAGATCGCGTTCGGGAGGTATGGCGTTGCCTCCGGTCCCTCACGATGGGAGATGAAGTTCTCTCCGTACTCGATTGCTTCCGGTTCGATACGGTAATTCTCGTACCGACCGCTGCGGGTCCACATGGGCTTGGACTCGTTGGTTTCCTCCCAGAACGGATGCCGCGGGTAGGTCCGGACCATGACCATCCAGCCCTTTTCCGACTTCAACATGACATCTGCGGAGTAGCCGTAGAAGGTGCTGGATGCATCGAGCATGCGCTGCGCATAGACGTCCACGCGGTTGGCGTAGACCATGGCGAAGTAGTCCTTCATGCGCTTGTCGCCGGTCATCTCGGACAGTTTTGCCGCAACCCCGGCAAAGGTATCGAGGTCGTTTCGAGTGTCGTACAACGGTCTGATTCCACCCTTCCAAATTTGGACCCATGGGTTGGAGACCGTGATCGTCATCTCCGGATAGGTAAATTCCATCCAAGAGTTGCAGGCAAAGGCAATGTCGTTATGATTCACGTCTGACGTCATTTCGATGTCCTGCGTGATCAGAGTTTCGATGTTCGGATCGACGTTGCGCACCATGTCGTAGTGGTGCTTGGCGTTGTTGAGCACGTTGACGTTCACGACCCAGCGGAATTTACTGGGGGTCGGCATGTGCGTTTTACCGGTGAACACCTTACGCCCATACTTCGGAGTATTGACAATCAAAGCCGTATCGCCGTGGTTCCAATACCCAACCTCTTCGCCGTAGTAGTAGGACTTGGTCTTGATTTCTTTCCCGTGGGCATTCGGATCCAGCGTAATGTTGAATGGATCTTCACCCGTGTGAACTGATAAGCCAGCGCCGGACCATGGTGTAGCCGTCCAGCAACCCGCCTTATAGTTACCAGCCCAGGTATGCTGCCCAGTGCCGAACTTGCCGACGTTACCGGTTATGATGAGCACCATGGCCGCCGCACGACCATTCGGCGTCATGTGGAAATAGTGCGTCACACCTTCTCCGTTGTGAATCGCGGCCGGCTTGATCGTGCCCGAGTCGCGTGCCCAACGTACAATGAGATCCTTCGGAGTTCGGCAGATTTGATGCGTGGTATCCAAATCGTAGTCTTGGAAATGCACCAGGTACATCTGCCAGACCGGCATCGCATCAACTTCACGACCGTTGAGCAACTTGACCCGGTAGGTCCCGTTGAGGGCTGCATCGATTCCGCTATTGATATAGTGCCATCCAACCTGTTCACGATGGAGCGGGACTGCCTGCTTCTTGTTCAAATCCCACACCATCATGCCGCCAAGCCGTTCGACATCTTGCGGCTTCAGAGCTTGAATCCGACCTGAATAGCTCTTAGAGAAATCAGGGAACTTATAATCAGCTACGACGTCCCGAGGATCCAGGTACTGAAGAGTATCCGTGCGCACCAAGATCGGAGCATCAGTAAACTGTTTCAGGAAGTCAACGTCGTGCATATTTTCGTCGATGATGATTTTCATGGCTCCCATGAAGAGAGCGCCGTCGGACTGTGGACGGAGAGGCATCCAGTAGTCGGCTCGATAGGCCGTAGGATTGTATTCCGGCGTAATGACAACCACGCGTGCACCACGCTCAATGCACTCCAGCTTCCAGTGAGCTTCCGGCATCTTATTTTCAACGAAGTTCTTCCCCCAGCTGGTATTCAGCTTGGAAAAGCGCATGTCCGCGAGATCGATATCCGACCCCTGAACACCGGACCAGAACGGCTGTGATGGGTTCTGATCTCCATGCCAGGTGTAATTCGACCAGTAACGACCACCCTGCGCTTGCTCCGGACTGACTTTCCGAATCCAGGTATCCAACAGCGCATTGATCCCGCCGTTCATACGGGTGTTGCCCATTTTACCAATGATACCGAGAACAGGCATACCGGCACGATGCTTAAAGCACCGCGTACCAGCCCCCTTCATCATTTCGATCATCTCAGGCGCATAGCCCTGCTCGCGCAACCTTCTAGCTCCAGCCTCGCCGGAGTAGCGTGTCGCAATAATGATCATGGCCTTAGCAGCATAGGTAAACGCTGTGTCCCAGGAGACACGGAGCATATCGTCCAAAAAACGGCTGTCGAATTTATACTTGCGCTTGGTGTCAGGCGTCAGCTCGGGCGATCCATCGTCCATCCACTGCTTCCAGCCCTTTCGCATGAGCGGGCCCTTGAGTCGGTAAGGACCGTATACACGACGATGGAACGTAAAACCCTTCAAGCACATGCGCGGGTTATGCGCGAAGGTCCCACGGTTCCCATAGAGATCTTCATAGGTTTGATGGTCATAGTTCTGCTCGACACGCATGACGACGCCGTTTCGGACAAAGGCCCGAACGCGACAGGCATGGGTGTCATTGGGAGAGCAGACCCACGTAAAGGATGAATCATAACGATATTGGTCGTGGTAAACACGCTCCCATGACCGGTCCGGATAATCACCCAGTGGATTTCCGACCTCGATCACCGGTTGGAGCGCCGTCAATGCCAGGACCTTGTCCGCCACGGCTGCAGCTGCAACCGTACCGACAGAGACCTTTAGAAATTGTCGACGTGACAAGAACATTGTGAATACCTCCTCACATGATGTGAACTTGAACGAAGCTCTTTATTAAACGATGCCCTTTATTCTTCCAATTTCAATGGCGATTTGACTCGGACGTAATTTTGAAAATGGGAAACACGCATTCCACTACCCGCTCAAACGCCTCAATTCGATTGCCAGCAAGATTCGAACCAATAAAACGGAAGCACGTTTCTATTCAAAGAAAATATATTTAACTATTTAATAATATTAATATTTATTGAATAAATTGAACGACGATGCCCTATCATTACATCGCAGTTGAAATGAGTAGCCTGCGTAGCAATCACTCTGAAAAGCAGAGGTGATAGATTGCATAAGTAGCTAATAAATAGATTATAAATTGGCTTGTTTATCAATTTATTACGCCACGCTTTGTTATGTTACATATTCGTAACGACTTAATGAGTTGCCGAACTAGATTTGCTCTAGCGCATTGCGTAGGATTCGTGGCTTGACAGTCACTGGAGAGGTCAGTACACTCCGGCCTTGGTCGTTCGCGAGCGGGAATAGCTCAGTGGTAGAGCATCGCCTTGCCAAGGCGAGGGTCGAGGGTTCAAATCCCTTTTCCCGCTCCAACATCTTTCCAGACAATCCCTCCCCTGCCCTAGAATTTAGGCTTGTGCTTGTCCGCCGATGGGATCGCGATCTAGGTCTTGCCGGGGCTTAGAGCGTCACAGAGGCGCTTTCCTTAGTTCCAGTAGGCGATGGAGGTGGTCTTCCGCACGCTTCAAGTCCTCATGAGTAAGCGGAATATGACCGAACCTGGTCCGGCAATACAGCTCTGTAATCGACGCCACCGCAAAATGGGCTTCCCGCCAGCGAGCTTGAGTGATCTCGACCAACTCAAGTGGTGCGATAGCCGTAGAGCTTGAAAAACCCTGCCCGGCCAGATAGGTACGCATGCGACGGTAGTATTGCGCGATGACCAGTTCATTGTCCTGATCCTTTTTCCAGGGACTCCAGGCTGCCCACGGTCGCCTCCTACGTAACCAGAAAAGGATGGCTAGACTTATCACTGCGAAGCCAAGAAACTCTCCCAGAAGCCCAATCCTGACCTGAGATAGATCGTGGGTCACGACCCCACTCAAAAGCGTCATGAAGACGCCGAACAGGGCAGTCATAGAATCCAGCGCTTTGTTTCGGACCGACATCCCTTCGGCTTTTAATTCCCGAACCACGGCCAGTTGATCGGCTGCGCTATACTGTACGAACAATCGGTTCCATTGGAGCTTGATGTTATCCACGATGGGTCCAAGAACTTTCCATACCGAGCCTCCAGCCGTTGGATTGTCTTCGGTGGGAGTTGGATCCATCCTGATCCACCCGGAATGCGGCAGATACACTTCGACCCACGCATGGGCGTCCTGCTGTCTGACGACGTAGTAATCTCCGTATTCGTTCCATTCCGTGGCCATGAAGCCTGTCACCAGACGAGCGGGAATTCCAATGGTTCGAAGCATAATGACCATCGCTGTGGCGTAGTGCTCGCAGTACCCGGTCTTTCTCGCGAAAAGAAATTCTTCGAGCGGTTGCTGCTGCTCGGCAAGCGGTGCATCCAGACTGTAACGGTAGTTACGGGTTAAATACGCTTGAATCGCCGTAACCTTTTCATATGGGCCCTGTTGCCTCTCCGTCACTTCTCCCGCCAATGTCTTGATGCGATCCGACTGAAAGGGAAGTTGCAAATACTGCCTGACCACCGATTCGGGATAAACCCCGGACTCGGACCCGAGATCCGCCGGGACCAGCACATTAGAACGAGACACGACGGTATATTCGATTCGGGACGAACTCGGAAAGGGTAAATAGACCGCACCGGTTGCGTCAAAGAAGAGACTGGGGAACATCCCTGTTACGCTTTCGATAAACGGTGCGGCAAACAACACCGTCGTATCCAGTGGCTCAAGAAGAATTTTCTGTTGGATCGCCTCACCAAGCTGAGACCGCGAGACCGTTCGTTTTCCCCGAAACGTGAAGGTACCAGGGCTTTCCTCGATGAGACTCCGTCGATAGCTCAGTTGATTCGTCCACACCTTGCCATCGTACCGATCGAAAGACATCCCTCGAATATAGAGTGGTCTGGCATCATGAAGCGGGCTCCTGGGCAACTCGACTCGCATCACGATACTGGGGTCCCGCTTGATGGATCCGATCGCACCTAAGTTCACCTTATCGGAAAACCCAGACATGCGAAGATTTTCCCCAAATCCTTTCTGGTAAATCCCCGCGTTGACCCGTGGGATGGTGAAGAAGATGATCACGGTTATGAGGAAGGCCCCAAAGGCCAACCCATTCGCTATCCAAAAAAGTCGCGGGGAAACCCGGTGGCCTCCTTCATGACTCTCAGGTCGGATAGACGCGGGCATCCAGGCATTGCCACTGACCTCCGACGTCTTGGTCAACTGAAACAGAAGAAGGGTCCAGACTCCGGCGAGAAGATAGATCGAAAAAATCGGGATGAACCACAGATCCGTCGTGAGAGATCCTGAGGCGAGCATTGCGACCAGACTGATCGCATAGAGATGCAGATAGTCGCGGCGAAGTCGGAGGTTGAAGAGCTTGATGACCATCAGAATCATCAAGAAGTGTAGCCCGGCTGGAAGTAGATCACCGGAGACCCACAAGAGGTCGATCCAAAAGCCCACAAAACCGCCGAGCACGATCAGATTCCATCCAATTGCTGACACGGGCATCTGCGTGGTCAGTCGATCGACCGGCTTCATTCCCATATTTCGTAGGAGCACTGCGATCAACGTCGCGCCGGTCAGTGCGGCCAGCCACTCCGGTAACCCGGCCCCCAACGTCAGTCCAATGAAGGACGCAGACGCCAGCAGGATGGAGGTTAAATGAAGAGCCTGACTAAGCAGCATGGCCTGCTCCAGGAATGAGTTCCCCATCGATCAGAATATACGGAAGCTCAGTCTCTCCTGCATCAGATTCAGACCAGGCTTGTATGACAATCACCGCTCCGCCTCCTTCAACCGTGGAATGAGCGTCCGTCCAGTTGTCCTGCTTCATGGACTCTGCCGTAGGAGTGACTCGTTGGCAGAGGCCCAGCATACGAAGGAGGTCAAGACGATGCGCTTCTCCCTGGCCAAACGACGAGCGCTCTGACCCTAGACGCAATTGGATGGAGTAGCCGTGGTGAGTCAAATGCTGAACCAGAGACGCAGCTAACGAGACTGCGCGCTCAAACGGGGCGTCATGACTCGCCGGAGCGCTTGTGGGAACACAGATGATCGCGCGGCGTTGCTCCTCTGCCTCGGTCTCTCGAATGGTCAACTGGGAGGTCCGTGCCGTCGTCGGCCAATGAATACTTCGGGAGTCATCTCCTGCCTGGTACAGGCGAAGATTGTAGAGATCGTTGCCGTGCCCCCGTCGATGAACGGCCAGTTCGTACCCCGCAGCGAAGAGACCACGCAGAAGACGTTCATGAACCGGCCGGAGCTCAGGACACACCACGACGGTGTCCTCCAGCGGGTAGAACGCCCGTTTTGTGAAAAGCCCGAAGGGAAACTCCGTGCTGATTCGCACACCGTTCAACAGCAATTTTCCACGATGCGTAGGAGTTAGCTGGTAGGAGAGCACCTGACTGGCGCCCGGAGGAAGGGAGTGAATCTCCAGGTTCGGGGAGAGGCATTGATTGTCTCTGACATCACTCAGGGTCAGCGAAAAACTGGTTAATCGCGACTTTCTGTTTTTGACCACGATCGCAGTGGTGACCGGAGTGTTGATAAAGAAGAGATCCGGCAGATGTCGTCGGACTTCAAGTCGTCGTAAGCAGTATTCCGCCGCAACGCCTGATATCAGAATGAGACTCAACATCATGGCCAGGAGCAGATAAAACAGGTTATTCCCGGTATTGATGGCCGCAATACCGATTGCCAGCACAAAGATCAGGAATTGGAGCCCTTCTGACGTGATCCGTGTGGAGCGATACCGGAAGACTCGATGGGTGAACGTCGGCAACTGAAACGGCATATCCCACCAACTCTGAGAGGGCTACCAAAGGACAGAGACGCACGGTCCCGTATCATTCATCACGGTTCGTCGAGAAATCGCCAAGCCGCGTTGTAAGCCCATCTCGCGGAGCCCGGAGGAGCTGAGACGTACTCGTGCAGGACGTCGGAAGTCCGTGGGACAAACCCGCAGGCTACCGGTCTGTCGCAACAGCGAATCGGCAATTGCAACAGATCTGTTCATGAATAATGCAGACTAGACCGGCACAGGAATCGTGTCGACTAAATCGCGGATGATGCGTTCAGCTTGCTCAAAACTTCGTTGGTGAAGACCAGCCTGACGTGCCACCATGATGCGGTGAGACAGCACGATCGGAGCGAGCTCTTTAATATCGTCCGGCAGGCAATAAGTTCGTCCGCGCACGAGCGCCAGGGCTTTCGCAGCGCGACTCAATGCGAGCGCTCCCCTTGTGCTCACCCCGAGGGCCAGGAGCTCGGACTGCCTGGTACTCTGGACAATGGCTAGGAGATAGTCGGTCAGGCTTTCCTCCATAAAGACTTTGTCGACCTGGTCCTGAAGCTGGACCACCTCTGGAGCGGTCAACAGTGGGAGCAACTCTTCAGCTGGGTGCAGAGATGAGGCTCGTTCAAGAACTTTCTTCTCCTCTTCCGGTGCCGGATAGCCGATGCGCAGCCTCATCAAGAACCGGTCGAGTTGTGACTCCGGAAGTGGGAAGGTTCCATGATACTCGGCAGGGTTTTGTGTCGCGATGACCATAAACGGCGGACTGAGCGGATACGTCTTATTGTCGAACGAAATCTGCGCCTCACTCATCGCCTCCAACAGGCTGCTCTGAGTCTTCGGCGTCGTACGATTGATTTCATCTGCCAGGACAATGTTGGCGAAAATGGGTCCGGGGATGAACTCAAACGCCTGCTTCTGCCGATTGAAAATCGAAACGCCCACAATGTCAGACGGCAGCAGATCGCTTGTAAATTGAATGCGTTTGAACGAGCAGTCCAACGATCGTGCAAGGCTATGAGCCAGTGTGGTTTTGCCGACTCCCGGAACATCTTCGAGAAGGAGATGCCCGCGAGCGAGCAGTGCGACGAGGCACATCTCGATGACATGGGGTTTCCCTTTGATCACCCGGGCAATGTTCTCCTGAATGGCCCGGATGGTCTCCGTAGAAGTCATGATGGGATTAGAGTCTGGAATACTGGAGAAACGCGTGGTGATCGAACACGATCGAAGTCTAGCAAAGGGCCTGAAGACGGTCAATGAATCGCGTGATTCGCACGTCTGTGAGATCGCACCAACGCTGAATTCCACCTAACTTACGCCGGAACAAGCGTAAGCAGCCAGGGCGGCACTTCCTCAGTCATGGCGGAAAACTTTCGGGCGGTACTGCTGGCAGGCATGCCTGCGAAGGTGGCGCCACGACTGATGCGAACGTAGCGAAAGAGCCTGGTCGATTGATCTGTGGAAGCCGACAGATCCGCAAGAGGCCACCGCCGCCGAAGGATTCCTAGGTCGGCGAGCACCACCGACGCACCAATCGGTAGGCTCGTAAGCTGATCGTAGATCCCACCAAATATGGCAGGAAGGTTTCCCGCATGAAACGGTTCGTCCTGGGGACGGTAGCGTGGATCATCCAGCAACTGGGCCAGGATTTCCCAAAACACCTGGTCGTCCACTGAACCCAGCACCACGAGAGAACCCCGCTGCACGAGCAGCTGCAGCAACGCCAGCGGGCCAATGATATCAAACTTCCAGGGTGGGAAGAGCAGGGCACGAGTCCCGTGCAGAACTTCCAACGCCGGTTCTTTCCCAAAGCACGTCAGGCGAAAGGCGCCCTTGGTCCGTTGCAGCTCCTCGTGAATGACCGCAGGCGAGAGCCGACTCGGTTCGTACGCAAACGTCGGCGTGGCCGGAGCCCAACAGGTGGCTACAGTATAACGCGGCGCGAGGAGGTCTCGCCCATCGAGCTCATTCAGGTTGAATACGTCTTGATGACCAAAAAAGGCGAAGGAGAGCTCCTGGCTCTGTTGTAATCTGTGCAGTCTACCTGAATCGGCGTGAAGGGGGCCGCCTAACTGTGATTGCGGGTCGAGCCGATCCACCCCATGGAGAATAAGCGGCCGATCGCGCTGATGGAGCTGGGGCCCATACTGATCGGCGAGTTCTTCGGCGAACGATAGGTCCCCCGTACCAATATCGAGCACAGAGGCCACATCAGCATGCATGAGGAGATCGAACGGATTGGTAAGGCCACGCACTAATCCCTCTATCGCCTCACTCGAGAGGGAGCTCATCGGCCATTTCGAGGTTGGCGCAGGCACTAAACCAAATGCAATGGTGAGTGCCCGCATGGCTTTGGCAGGCGGAAGACCCGTCACCCGTTTGAGATACTCTCCGTCGAGATCTTGCACACGCTGCGGTCGTTTCTCCTCAAACAATTGGAGCAAGATCGCTTTCACACTGTCAGGAAGAGGCTGTTCTTTAATGGCAGAGATGAGGCGATCAACCGTCGAGGTGAACGTCATTTTTTCGAGCAGTCCCCTTGAAGCATCCCACTGTTTAGGGACACGGTGTGCCTGCCGACTAACGTGACGACGAAATGACTCGAATGGGTCAGCGGAGTTCATGGGGAGGGCAACAGGTCATTGACGGTGAGGACGCACACATCTCTTCCGATGGACCAGCATAGTGGGCCACCAACTTTGCCGTCAAGGCGGCTTGTTCGTCTGAGCTGCAGTATGGTAGGAGTGCCCTATGCATGCGTGGCTGGTCCTGCGTCGATGTAGGGGGATTGTCCTGGCTCTGAGTTTCGTGCTCTGGCTCCTCATTGCTTCCGCAAGCGGTGCCATGCCACCGCTTGACTCACCGACAGTCGAACCAGCCGTGACATGGCAGCCCTGGCATATCATCGATACCCGAACAGGCCACGTTGTCGCCTTTCCTGAATGGATTAAGGCTCTGGAGCAGGCAGAGATTATCTATCTAGGTGAAGAACACCACAACCCCTACCATATCGAAGCCGCCTTGAAAGTCTTAAACCAGCTGCTCGCAGATCGGATTTACCCCACCATCGGCATGGAAATGTTTGGGTGGGACGGTCAAGAAGCCTTGGACTCCTATGTCTCCGGCATCCAGGCAATGTCGGACGAGTTTTTGGAAGAGGTACGTTGGAAGCAAAACTGGGGGGGGGAGTTTAGCGATTATGGGCCGCTCGTCACGTTTGCTCGCGAGCGGCAGCTGCCTGTCCGTGCCATGAATCCGCCGAAGCCACTGATCCGCCGCATCCTAAAATTTGGGCTGGAACCGGTGAAACTCGAACCCGAGTGGGCGGCATCAGGCATGGCGCAAGAAGAGATTGTCGATGATCCCGCGTACCACACCAAAATCATCGATCAGCTGCGTCGGTGCCATGGCGGAACAGAGGAACACTATCGAACGATGTATGAGGCGTCGATGGTCCGTGATGAGGGTATGGCCAAGACTCTAGTCCAGAGACAGGAAGAAATCCGTCGTGCTGCAGACGGGTTGCGCCGCATCATCTTGAGCTACACAGGGGGCGGACACATCCAATATGGTCTCCCAGTCCCGAAGCGCGTGGCGAGACGACTGTCCGGCGACGTCACGCAAACAACCGTCTACATGATGTCATTCGAACCAAGCCGGGCCGAAGACGTTCAAGCCCATCTGGACGATCCCATCGCAGACTATATCTGGTTGACCCCGATGGGAAAACCAAACCCCACCAAACCTTGCAAATAGTCTTATTTCCCCAACTGTTGCCCGTTACCCTACGGTAAAGGTGCACGCTACTAAAGACTAATTGACACTCTCCAGGTCGGTCGTCAAACTGACGCCATCATGGCCTTCAGAGGAGTATCAAGGACCCACCCCATGACAAACAAAATTCCCTGCTGTGCTGAACGACTCAATCTGTTGGTTCCACAAATGATTCAGGCGGTCTCGGAGGCTGCTGCCTACCACGTCGCCTGCCAATACGTGACGGAGAAGAGGGTCCGTATTGCCGAAGCAAGCGACTCTCAGATCTCGTCAACCGTAATCGGTAACGCCGGTCTCTACGAGCAACACGTCAATCTAAAGGACGGATACCTCTTTTCAGCATGCTCCTGCTCCGTACCAGAAGAGCCCTTGTGCCGCCACTCTATCGCAGTCTTACTGGAGTACCATCGATGGAGCACTCCCCAAGCGTCCTCTACATCGGGCATACAGAAAGAATCCCCATCCCGGCCACAGACCAACCATTCTCACAAACCCTCACCTTTGACCTTGCAGTCGTCCGTGGCCGATATTAAACTAAGTGAGATCCTGAAATTTGTTGAATGGTTGCAGCCAGCGATGAAGGCCATTGAAAAAGAACAGCCGCTGCCTCCCTCTCCCGTCATCGAAGCAGGAGAAGTTTCAGCATGGATCCTCGCGATCAAGAGCCTAGAGGATCGGCGCCGGGAAACAGAGGATGTGTTAGCGACTTTAGAGGCAGAACTGCGAGATCGTAAGGCTTATGCCGGACGCCTCACGCAACAGCTCCAGGCCTCCGTGGCAGAACTCAAAACTGCCCAGACGACCACTCGTGATCTTGAACGTGAAGTCAGCACCTACCGGGCCAGTCTCACGAAGCTCGGAGAATTGACGAACGAGGTAGCACAATACGATGAGCAGATTCGTATGGCAGCCCGTGAAATTCTAGAGAAAGGGTCCCACTTTGACAAGGTTGCAACCTCCTTCAAGGAAGTCGCCGAGGAACTTCAAGCCGTAGCCAAGACCACTCCTCAACCATAACGGGTTTTTCTTTCTTCTCCTTGCCTTTCTCCCCATCAGGTGCTGCCTCTTGCACCATCCGGTCGATGTCCAGTAAAATACGGCCACTTTTTGTCTTCTGTGGATTTAGAAGGGGGAAGAAGATGATGCAGTTATTTTCACGAACCGGACTCTTCACCGGGGTCTTACTGGTCCAAGCATTGCCAGCGATGGCAAATGTGTCGGAAGGGCCTCCGGATTATAGCGGGGTCACCGGCCTGTATTACACCCTGATCGCGATCGTTCTCATTTACGGCGTCTACGACACGTTTTTTAAGAAGTCCTAAACCATCGCGGTTTGGGGATCCACCGTAGGGTCTGCTATTTTTGTGTTGCTTGAGAGCTGGACGAGCAGCCTCTTACTCACGAGAGTTGAGTAAGAGGCTGAGCTTCTGTGGTTTTTCGTTTAATATTGGTATGAGGGTCTTGAGTAGATTCTCTACGACGACCTTGTACCCCTCGCCGGTCGGGTGAATACCGTCAGCCTGATTCAGTGAAGAGCTCCCGCCAACCCCTTCAAGAAAAAAGGGGATGAAGGGCACCTGCTGTTCTCTTGCCACAGTCCGATACATGGCTTCGAATCTCGTCGTGTAGTCCTGACCATAATTCGGTGGCAATTTCATCCCGGCCAATACGATCCCCACACCAGCCCCTCGCAACCGCAGGATGATCTCGCGAAGGTTGTGCTGCGTTTGGTCGACGCTGAGTCCTCTGAGTCCATCATTCGCACCCAATTCAAGAATGACGAGGTCCGGTTTGTTCGTGAGGATCCACGACACACGTCGCAGGCCTCCGGCGGTCGTGTCACCACTCACCCCGGCATTGATGACCCGATACATGTACCCAAGTACATCGAGCCGTCGTTGTAATTGGGCCGGGTACGACTCCTCGACTGATACCCCAAGTCCCGCAGTCAGACTGTCTCCAAAGGCCACGATCCTCGGTCTGGTATCCGGCGTGGAGGAGGAAGCCCTTGCTGGTGTAAGGTACCAGGAGACTATGGCAAGGGCGAACACGATTAGAACAAGAGTTCTACTGAGCAGCATAACGTACTCATCACTCGCACCTACATCCCAGACAGTATACTATCACTCCGAGGGTTCTCTCCTCTGAAGAAACACAAGGCTGTATGATCTCAGTGCAACAGGTTTCAATGGTCTTAGTCGCTGCGGGACAGGCGGTCACGATTCTTGATCGCATCAGTTTTACCATTCCAGCTCAACAGTCGGTGGCGATTGTGGGGCCGTCCGGAAGTGGGAAGTCAACGCTATTGGGCCTGATGGCCGGGCTCGACCACCCAACATCCGGTTCGATTATTCTGGATGGGACCGATATCACCACCATGACCGAAAGCCGAATGGCACAATTTCGGCGGGAAAAAATTGGGTACATCTTCCAATCGTTTCACCTGATCCCTACCCTCACGGCCATTGAGAATGTCGGGGTCCCCTTAGAGTTGAGCGGGGAGAAGCGAGCCGGGGATCGGGCAGCAGAGCTACTCTCCGCCGTCGGATTGTCCGACCGGATGGGGCACTATCCCGTCCAGTTGTCGGGGGGAGAACAGCAGCGTGTCGCAGTCGCACGGGCTTTTGCCTGTCGACCACCGATCCTCCTGGCCGATGAGCCGACGGGTAATCTTGACAGTGCCACCGGGGCACAGGTCGTGGAGTTGCTGCTGTCATTGCACCGCGATCATGGGACCACCTTGGTCCTCGTGACCCACGATGTCGCACTCGCAGCATTGATGCAACGGGTGCTGTCTCTTCGCGATGGACGGGTTGAGTCCGACACCCGACCCTCGCCTGTGGAGATCACCGACGGGATTGCTCCCGACGCATTGGTCAATCATCCACCCTATGGAACCGAGCATCCGACTTCTGTCCTCCCCTCAAGATTCCGCTCATGACTCCCTTCACGTTCACCATGGCATGGCGTGAGACGCGCTCGGCGTGGCGACACTTTGTCTATTTTTTAGTCTGTATCGCTATTGGCGTCGGTGCGTTGACCGGAGTGTCGCTCTTTGGAGCGGAAGTGGAAAAGACCGTGAACAAGGAGGCACGGAGTCTTTTGGGCGGCGATCTTGAAATCCGACTGTCTCGCACCATCAGCCCCCAAGGGCAGGCGATCTTGGACTCATTGAGTCCACGCGGGATATCGCTCACGCATGTGAGTGAGCTGATCGCGATGGCGGCCAAGAGTGATTCCTCCCCAAGCGGGCAGCCGACACAAATTGTGGAACTCAAGGCCGTGGAACCAGAATATCCGCTCTATGGCACGATTCGCTTGGAACCCCAGGGCAATCTCGCGGAGCTTCTTGACCAACAGGCCGGTCGATGTCAGGGTCGTCCCACTTTTGGCGTAGTCGTTCAGGAATCGCTTTTGATCAAGATGGGGCTCCGGATAGGAGAATGCCTCAAAATCGGTCAGGGCCTTTTCGGTATCACTGGGGTGGTCAGAACTGAACCGGATCGTATGGCCAACGCCTTCAGCCTCGGCCCCCGGTTGTTGATATCTCGAGAAGGTCTTCATGCAGCTGAGCTGGTGAAGGTGGGCAGTCGCATACGCGAGCGATATTTGCTGAAAATTCCGCCCAACCTTCCCACCGATCCGCTGCTCTATGAGCTGCGTGGACGTCTGGAATTGGATGCCGCTCGCGTGTCGGGTTATAAGGACGCCCAACCGCAACTAAAACAATTTTTGGACCAGCTGACCCGCTATCTTGGTCTGATTGGGTTGACCGCATTGTTTATCGGCGGATTGGGCGTGGCGACCTCTGTGCATGCCTTTGTGCGAGAAAAGCTGACGACCATTGCTATCCTCAAAACGATCGGGGCTGATTCTCCGACGATTATCCGCACCTATGCCCTTCAAGCCATGATGCTCGGACTCGCCGGTAGTCTGATCGGTCTGGTCGTCGGAGTCTTACTCCAGCAAGCGCTTCCATGGATGATCGCAGCCTTGATGGCGTCGGACCTCTTGGACCAACTGGGATTCACTGAAGGCGGGTTGAGCATTTCGCCTGTACCCCTGGTGAAGGGATTGGCCTTGGGCCTGTTGTCCACACTGCTCTTCACCCTGTGGCCTCTGTTAACCATTCGTGAAGTGAAGCCCGCGCGGATTTTTCGTCGAGAGATTGTCCCCATGGCCCCTCCGGCCAGTCAGAACCCACAGCCATGGTGGAAGGCCTGGCGAAAGATCGATCAAGGGAAAGGCATCACGTCGATCGGGATCGGGCTGGGCTTGGCGCTCTTGTCAGTGTGGCAAGCCGGATCCTGGCGAGTGGGCGCACTCTTCATCGCAGCTTTTGCCGGAGCTGTTGTGCTGTTGGGGCTCGCGGCCCGCGCTCTGCTCCGCGTCCTCACAAGATGGCCAAGACCCGATCTGCTCATCTTTCGCCAAGCGTTAGGCAACGTACTGCGACCTGGAAGTCAAGCGGTGAGCATCACCATTGCCATCGGCATCGGTGTGATGGTTGTAACGACTGTGTCACTGGTCGAACGGTCGCTCCTTGCGCAAGTCGGCGAGAACCGACCGAGCGATGCACCCACATTCTTCTTCATCGATATCCAACCCGATCAGACCGAAGAGTTTGTTCGTCTGTTACATCAACGGACCAACGACCCAGCTCCTCGATTAACGCCATTGGTTCGATCACGGCTCGCCTCGATCAAGGGCCAACCCATCAAGCTCGAAGCATTATCCGAGGCTGAAGAACAGAAAGAAAAGTCTGAAGCCAAAAAGGAACAGCGAAAAAAATGGTACCTCACACGCGAGTATGTCCTGACGTTTCTGCAGGAGCTTCCCAAAGATAACCAGGTTGTCGCGGGCGAGTGGTGGAAACCTGGCCAGACCTTCACGACACCACTCATTTCGATCGAAGAGGAGGCAGCTACGCAGCTCGGCCTCAACATTGGGGATACGATAGAGGTGGATATCCAAGGGGTCTTCGTGATGGGAGAGATCGGGAGCATCCGCAAGGTGGAATGGGGAAACTTCTCGACAAATTTCTACATGATCTTTTCCCCTGGATCCCTTGATGGAGCCCCGCATACCTATGTGGGTACAGTTCGTGTCTCGCCATCCGAAGAAGTGGTACTACAACAGGCGGTGGTCACGGCCTTTCCGAATGTGACGGCTATCAACATGGGCGACATGCTCGAGAGCTTCGCGCGGGTGCTCGATCGGCTCTCCCTGGCTATTCGCGCGGTGGCCCTGTTCTGTGTCTTGTCCGGTTGCTTTGTGATGGCAGCAGCATTGGCTGCGACTCGTTATCGGCGATTGTATGAGTCGGTCATTCTCAAAGCCTTGGGAGCAACTCGAATGGTGATTGCCCAGTCGTTTGCGGTTGAATATGCTTTACTCGGTGCATTGGGCGGGCTGTTAGGGACCGTGCTGGCGAGTGTTCTCTCCTGGGCAGTCCTTGAGACCGTGTTCGATCTTTCGTGGAGCCTTCACCCAGCGATTCTGGCATCGGGCTGCGCGGCTACTATCATATTAACCGTGCTTGTGGGTTTTTTCAGTACCTACCGGATCCTGGGGCAACCTCCCCTGGCCGTCCTACGGCATGAGTAACTCTGGCGATAGAACCGCCTGCTTGAGTGTCTCCCGTCCTGCTTCAACATCGAAAAAGCCATCGGTACCTCCTCGATATCACTCAAGTCGGCTCTCGTCCCTACTGAGGTGTGATAAATCTCGGAGGGTAGATACTCGATCTGCCAAACCTACCCGAATACACAATGGGATCAGTAGTCTTGTCCGCTAGACACCATGATTAGATACTCCCAGGAGATTTCTCTACTGGCATCCTAGCGGCATCACGGTGTACGCCCGGACTCTGACCTCATCGCCCACAACAGATCACCCTTGATGGTTACAGCAAGTAAACAACAAGATGTACGGCTGACCGTTTCGGATTTGTATGGCCTATACATTCGCAACCATCCGAATCCTTCAGCGATAGTGAGCTCAGAAGCTCTTGGATTTTGGGCTGTTGCAGTCCGCCAGGATCCATCTGACTCGTGGTCGCCCGGATAGACTTCCCGACGCCTCAGACGCTCGTATCCTGACATCATGTGACGGCCTGCAAGCTATCAACTCTTTGAACATAGTAGGCAATTGCAGTATACAGACATGAACAGGCCAACCCCATTTCGAAGCAGGGAGCTCTGCTTCTATCCCTTGAGGTCTAGTACTTCAACGCGTTGAGTAGTGTCGTGTAAAGAGTAGTTCTTTCTCGTTCTCGGAACGACACGGCGACACAAAGTTGCTCCAAGTATTGCTCAAGCGTTTTCCCTCCTAGATCGATCTTGCGATCGGTAAAGAACTGGCGTACATCCCTCTCAAGTTCCGGTGTCGCCAAACCCACGATGCCCCCGCACATCCGCCTGAGGCCTTGTTTTGGAAACAGCTTGTCCATCTGGTCCCAGTTCGCTTTCACAAAGTCCCAGGCCGGTTCGCGTCCATACACGTTGGCCATCAACGACCCCACGATGAAGGGAGCGTCTTGCGTACGGATCTCGCCGTTAATAGTCCGGGCTAATGTGCGCCCAACAAGCTCCTTGGGATGGAATGCCGCGAGCGCGAAGAGGTACCGCCGTTCTTCTTGGGGAGTCTGCGCGCTGCGGTACCGTTCTGAAAATTGGTTGTAACGAGCTTCATCTCCGGTATAGGCCAAGATGGCTACCAGGGCCGGAACGATGTTCACATCAATGATTGCTGGATCCTTCTGGTATTGCTGATACCGCTCCGCTGCCTGCCGCTGTATCTCGGGATCATTACCAAGCCGACCGAGTGTACTAAGGAGATCCCCGCGTAATTGCCGGATGAGATCTGATTCGCCTGACTTTGGCTCCCATCCTAAGTCGTTGACTGCCGGTGCGACCCTACTGCGCACAAAGGTCTCCAGCGCCGGCCGATTTTCCGGTATAACGATCCGGTTCAAAAACGAGAACGACTCCAGCAATACGGCCCAGACGTTCTTGTCCCGTTCGCGCTTGAAATGTGCAGTGAGCTGGAGATAGTCCGCTAGCGGCATGATCCCCGCCACTGTCGTGGCCCACGCATCGCTGACGAGAATGAAGCGTTCAATGGCCGCGAGACGTTCAAGTCCTTGATCGAGAAGTTGCTGCAGGAGCATTCCCTGATAGCGGACACGATAAAACCCATGTCCTCCTTCGTTGACAAGAATGGAGGTGACGCCAACCGGCAGGCTGATACTCGTTTCCCGTTCCGTCAGCAACAGTTTGCGGCGTTCCGTACGATCTCCGATGGTAAGACGAATCTGAACCGGAATTTGCCAGAGCTGGCCCGCAGTTGAAGCCTCCGTGATATAGGTGAATCGTCGTTGCGAGAGCCTCAGCTGATTCCCCTGCACTTCCGCCGTGATTAGTGGGAACCCGGGCTGAAAGATCCAGCCGTCCATCAGTTCGGGAACGGGCTGACGCGCGACTGCACCGAGCGCGGTCCAGAGATCCTTGGTATCGGCATTTCCATAGGCATGGGTGCGAAGATACTGTCGCACCCCGTCTCGAAAGACGGTCGGGCCGATATGCTGCTCAAGCATCCGAAGGACCGACGCTCCCTTTTCATAGGTCAGGATATCGAACATCGCGTCCGCATCCTTCGGCGCGTGCACGGGATATTCAATTGACCTGGTACTCACGAGCCCATCGACGGAAAACGCCGCCGCTCGCGCCACCGCAAAGGACTCCCACCGCTTCCACTCCGGTTTCCAGGCATCGACGGCCAACATCTCCATGAACGTGGCAAAGGCCTCATTGAGCCAGAGGCCGTTCCACCAAGACATGGTCACCAAATCGCCGAACCACATGTGGGCGTTCTCATGGGCCACGACGTCAGCGATACGTTCCAGTTCGGCGTGCGTACCTGTCCGTTGGTCGACGAGGAGCGCGGTCTCACGAAACGTGATGGCTCCAAGATTCTCCATGGCGCCGGACGCAAAGTCTGGAATGGCTAAGAGATCCAACTTGTCGCCAGGATAGGGAACGCCGTAGTAGTCCTCAAAAAATGCGAGCGAGGCGACTGCAATGTCGTGCCCAAATGGCGTGAGGGGCTGCTTGCCCGGTATGGTCCAGAGTCGCAGAGGTGTCTTTCCAACGAAGCGCGGTGGTGTCCCCTCGATCCGACCTACCACGAAGGCCACAAGGTATGTCGACATCTTAATGGTCTCCGCAAACCGTAGGACCTTCTTGTTGTTCTCGATGGTCTCTGAGATCACAGAGGTGTTTGAGACCGCAGTGAGCTGTGGATCAATGACCAGTGTGGTCGCAAAGACGGCCTTAAAAGCCGGCTCATCCCAGCAAGGAAACGCTCGCCGCGCATCAGTCGCTTCAAACTGAGTCGCGGCCAACGTCTGCGTCGCTCCGGACGCATCTTTGTACGTACTGCGATAGAACCCACGGAGTTTGTCATTCAACTTACCGTGAAACGTGAGATGCACCTGCCAGTCCCCCGGCGTGATCGATTCGCCGAACGTCAGCCGTGCCCGTTGTGTCTGTGGCTCCATCTCGATCGATGCCTTGAGTGCCGACCCGTGCTGTCGTTTCACCTCAGCCGATTCAATGACCAGATCCACGGCATTCAACAGAATCGTCTTTGTCGCCTGTGTGACCATCACGGCGATGGTCTCATGGCCCAGAAATGTGGCTGCCGCGAGGTCCGGCTCAAGCCGCAACTCATATCGAGTTGGAATTACGTGGCGTGGAAGTCGATACGGATCAGTACTGGCTGACATATCTTCAATAGTCATTTCGTCACCTTGTGGTCTGGTGGTTGTTGTGGCACAGACGGATTTCAATGGTAGCACGGTATACGCGATGGAGAGGGAGAGAAGAACGCGGGTACGTCGCCCGATCCTAAACAACAGATCTCGTCTGCTGAGCAAGCGCTTATTTCCCCGCAACATGCAATATTTGAACGCCTGTCGCGGTGCCGACGATGAGGATATGTGTTCGATTGACAAACAGTCCGGTTTCTACCACACCGGGAATCAGGTTCAAGGCCGTCTCCAGCTCGGCCGGTTGATCGATGCGGTTCAGATGAACGTCGAGAATCAGGTGGCCTGCTTCGGTCTTGAACGGCGCGCCATTGCGCTCTCGAAGCGCCACACGACCACTCGTCAGCGATTCAATCTCGCGGGCGGTACTCCCCCAGCCGAACGGAATGATTTCGATTGGTAAGGGGAATGATCCTCCGAGGACCGGAACCTGTTTCGTCTGATCGACCATCACAATGAATTGTTTGGCCGATGCTGCCACAATCTTTTCTTTTAAGAGCGCGCCACCCCCGCCCTTGATCAAATTGAAGTTTGGATCGACCTGATCGGCGCCGTCAATGGCTACATCAATTTCCCAACGGTTCGCTGTATCGATCAGTGGAATCCCCACCTGTCTGGCAAGCTCCGCGGTTTCCAGCGACGTGGGTACAGCGCGCAGCTTCATGCCGGCACGAACTCGTTCCCCGAGCGCGATGACCAGATGCTTCGCGGTCGATCCTGTTCCTAGTCCGACCACCATCCCGTCTCGGACAAAGTCCAGGGCCTTGAGGGCGGCGGCTTTCTTAAGATTTTCGAGATCGAATGCACTCATGGCCTGGAGGCGAAAGATAGAGCCCCTGCAACCGATGCGGCCCCGAGCAGAGCAGTCTGTTGATTCATAATGACTTTCACCGGCATGTTATTAAGGAGTTTCTTATAACGCCCCTTGTTCAGAAACCCTTTCATGAAGGTTCCATCTTTGAGTTTTGCGATGAGCTTCGGTGCAATCCCCCCTCCCACGTACACTCCATCCAGTGAGAGCGCCTTCAAAGCGAGATTCCCAGCCTCCGCCCCGTAAATCGACGCAAAGAGTTCCAGGGCCTGCTTGGCAATTTCCGCTTGGCCTTGGAGACCGGCTTGCGCAATTTCTGCTGCTGGATTACCGGCCTTTATTTTTTCCATAAGCCATGTGGGCTCATTCTTCTTCGTGTCGCGTAGGAACTCATAGATCGCGTGGAGCCCCGGCCCTGACAGAATGCGTTCATAGCTCACGTGAAGGTACTGGCTTCGTAAATAGCGAAGCAGGTCGATTTCCTGATCATTGTTCGGCGCAAAATCCGCATGCCCACCTTCTGACGGCATGGGTCGATACGATTTGCCGTCCCAAAACAGAATGCCCTCCCCCAATCCGGTCCCGGCCGCAATGAGAGCAAGCGCTTGCCGCTTTTTGGGAGGATGCCCCACATTCAACACTTCCAGCTCGTCCGACCGCAGCGACAGAATCCCATACGCCGTGGCTTCCAAGTCGTTCAACAACTGCACACGAGGAATCGCAAATCGAGCCGCGATCGTCGGGCCATCCACGACCCAGGGGAGATTGGTCGTCTCGCAATGGTTATCGATGACCGGGCCCGCAATGCCGAAGCAGGCTGCTGATAGCGTCACCGATCCAGATGGCCGTTGGTCTCTTGTATCGCTGCCCTTCTCATTTTCAGTCGACGGGGATGCAAGGCCGGAAGATGCTCTTGGCGGTGTGAGAAATTCAACCAGAATATCTTCCAGCGAAGTATAATCCGCACTGGAAAAACTCTCCAGGCGTAGTGGTTCTACTCGCTCGGTGGTCCAGTCATAGAGCGCCAGATTCGTTTTTGTTCCTCCGATGTCTCCTGCGAGAATCATGTGCGTTTTTGTTCCTGTCGAAATCCTATTTGGATTGAGCTCCAGCCGCTGGATCAAGCATCCAGACTAACTGACTTGATTCCGGTGCAACCCGCGCTGCCGGCAAAGAACGATCCCCCTCCGTTTCCGGCTTGATCACTCGGCGAACCATGCTCGCCTTACCGGCACCGGTGACCAGGAACAGTATCACAGCTGCCTGGTTCAACACACCTAGAGTAAGGGTGATACGAGACGGAACCCCTGTGGGTGCCTGGCCAACTGTGACCAGCTTGTGCTGCTCCTGCAATGCTGCGGTTCCTGGAAAGAGTGAGGCGGTGTGCCCATCGTCGCCAAGGCCGAGGAGGACAAGATCCATACACGGCACTTGTGGAGCAGGACTCTTGGTCAGACGTCGAATACTCTCTTCGTACTCTCGAGCCGCGGCTGCTGGATCTCCAAGCTCCCCCTTCATCCGGAAAATCTGATCAGCGTGAATGTTGAGGGGGTGAAATAGCATGGCGTGAGCCATCTTGAAATTGCTGTCCGGATGGTCTGGCGGGACACAGCGTTCATCGCCGAACAGGAAAATAGTTCGTGACCAATCGAACCGCGCGCTCCATTCAGGAGTTGCCAGGATTTGATAGATCGTCTTGGGCGTGGATCCTCCGGAGAGGGCCATGATAAACCGGCCCTTGGTCTGAATGGCTCGTTGACCGATGGACGCAATGAGCGCTGCGGCATTCTGCTCCCATTCATGAATGGAGGGGGCAATGCGGATGTCCGGGGTGTTGGGCATATATTAGCGGCGATTGATTGTCCGGCGCTTCTTTAGGGTGGTACGACGTGAGGTGGTTGTCGTCCCTGTCAGCGCCGCTGTAATGGCCTTCACCGTGGCAGCTTGGTCACGGCCCAATTGAACACGAATCGCCTGCCGATGGTGTGCGCGGAGTGATTCGATGTCACCGGTCGCCTGTGCTTTCGCTAATGTTCCGAACGTGAAGGGCTTTGCCGGAATGGACAGGTCCGGTACCATGCCATCAACGAGTTCCAAGAAGACACCCGTATTGGGTCCGCCCTTATGCAGCTGTCCTGTTGAATGGAGATAGCGTGGTCCATATCCAAACGTGGTGGCGATCTTATATCGCGCCATGAGAGCTTGGCGAAGACGACGTATGGCCGCCTCGAACAACTTGCCTGGAGTCGTGTAGGCCAGGATCGAAACATAGGTGCCTGGCTGGAGAAGGCTTGAGATGGCTTGTGCCGCACCTTTCGCCGGATGACTCGTTTGTTCCTGAAGCCGTCCTGTTGAGTGGAAACTTTCCAGAACCCGATTCGTGTTGTCTTTACTCTCCTGGACATTCGGCTGGTCGAATGGCTGGATACCCAGAAGGTGACCCGCTACCGCTGTGGCAAATTCCCAGCGGAAAAATTCAGCCCCGAGGTCATAACGGTCTCGGAGATCGAATTGCAGCACCGGATGCTTGGCCTTGACCAATGCCTGAACGGCACGGTCCAGTGCTTGATTCTTATCCCCTTTCAGCTTGAGATAGACAAAAAATCGATCAGTGCCATAGGCGCCGGGTTTCAAAAGCGGTTCCTGTGCGATGGGAATGAGACCTGTGCCCTCCTTCCCGGTGCTCTCCGCGAGCAACTGTTCTGCCCACAGACCAAACGTTGACAGAGCCGGTGATGACAGAACCGTTACCTTATCCCGTCCCGCCTTTGCCAGGCTCCCCATCGCGGCCCCAAGGTATGCCCCTGGATTGGAGCGCGCGTCATCCGCCTTGCGACATTGTTCTGCCATGCCGGCTGCGCGATCGAGGAGACGCATGATGTTGAGTCCCAACAGTGCCGCCGGTACCAGGCCAAAAAGCGAGAGGACCGAATAGCGACCACCGATGTCCGGCGGATTCGAAAAGATTTGTCCGAATCCATACTCCTTGGCCATTTGCTCCAAGCTAGTCCCTGGATCGGTAATCGCGACAAAGTGCTTCCCCCCATAATTGCCCTTCGCCTTCGTCACGAGGTTCCAAAAGTGACCGAAGAGCGACATGACCTCGATCGTTCCACCTGACTTACTGGCGACCAGAAAGAGCGTTCTTGTTGGGGTGATACTCTTGGTCACCTGTCGAACCCACCCTGGAACGGTTGTGTCCAGAACCCAGAGACGCGGCGATCCCTTCTGCGTTCCAAACACTGTGCGGAAGACTTCAGGCCCTAGGCTGCTTCCGCCCATCCCTAGCAGCACCACATCTTTAATTTTCAGATCGTGAGCGGCCGCAACACATTGTGTGAGCTGCTCATGTTGTTGCCGCATCTGGTCATGCACGGTGAGCCAGCCAAGCCGGTTAGAAATTTCTGTGGGCTCTTGTTTCCAGAGACGGTAATCTTTCTGCCACATGCGCTCCACCACTTGATTCTGAGTGAGTGCATCAAGAGCGGGAGTGATCGTAGATTGGAAAAGTGGTGGAAGCTGGTCATTCCTGCGCATAGGCACGGGCCTCCTCTCGGATTGAATCCTCATTACGGATTTGGCGGGGACTGTGATCGTATCTTATTGATCCAGTGAGGAAAAGGCAACGCAAACTGAATACCGGGTCTCTCTACCTAAGGAAGCTCTGATTAATACGAGGGTCTAGGGAGAAGGGAGTTGAATCTCCAATGTTTTGAGAGGTGGATGACCAATAATCGGAAGAAATCACAAGCGGTGCATTCAAGATCCTAACGCAACAGGTGGTGAAATGCATGCGCGGGGCTGTGCCAGTTCAGAATTTTCCGTGGCCGATCGTTGAGCATTGCCTGCACTCGCTTGATCTCGCCTCGTGACACCTTGTTAAAGTGGGTCCCGGCGGGAAAGAACTGCCGTAGGAGCCCGTTGGTGTTTTCGTTGGTGCCCCGTTCCCAGGGAGAGTGGGGATGCGCAAAGTAGACCGGCATCTGTGTCTGGGTGGTAAAGCGCCGATGGTCGCGCATCTCCTGCCCCTGGTCATACGTGAGAGACCGGCGGAGCTGCGGCGGCAGTGTCCGGATAGCCCGGACAAAGGCCCGTCGTACGGCGGTCGCATGCTTGGCCTTCAGCGGGACCAGCAGGGTAAACCGTGTTGTGCGTTCGACGAGCGTCCCGAGCGCCGAGGCATTGGCATGGCCGACGAGCAAGTCGCCTTCCCAATGGCCCGGCACGACACGCGCAGCTACTTCGGCTGGTCGGTCATCAATGCTGACCATCTCCTGGACGGCATGCGAGGAGAGCCGGACCTTGTGGGGCCGCCGAAAACGATGCCGCCGCCGGAGGTGCCGAGTGAGGGCGCGCTTAACGGTGTCGGGGGGTAACCCATAGAGATAGCCATAGATGGCTTCATGCGAAATCTGCCTCGCGGGATCTTGAGGATACTGCTGGCGCAAACTGTGGGCAATCTGTTCTGGCGACCAGCGTTGTGCCAGTCGGGCCAAGACCGCTCGGCGGAGTCGGAGGTCCGCCGCAAGCTTCCGGGGTTTCCGTGGCTGATGGGCCCACCGAGTCGCCCGTTGATGGGCTGGCACCGCGCGATAGGTCACCGGGCTGGTGCGGTGCCGAGTGAGTTCACGTGACAGCGTGCTAGGCGCGCGCTGCAGGGCGTGAGCCGTTGCACGTAAACTATACCCGGCGGCGAACATGCGACTGAGTTCTTCACGTTCCATAAGAGTCAATCGGTGATAGTGTCCCATGTACAACTCCTTGGTTCCTGGAATCTCCAGGATACAGGCGTTGCACTAGGACCTTGAACCCACCAGCTTCCCTAATCTGAAGCCCGTCTGATGACCACCGCCATTCCATCCACCAACGACCAGGCGAGGGATTGCGAATGGCCACCGGAGAGAGTGAGTTGGAGCTGCCCATTCTGCTTGGAGGATGGATTAGAAAATACTGTGCCGGCCCAGGTCTTGGTCTGACGCCACCATGCCTTACTCAGGAACAACGCCCCCCTCAACAGATTATCCTCTGCGGCGGAAGGAACAACCGTGATGGTAAGGGTTGGAGTGAATATCAGCACATAGTCGACCGGCATATCGGCTACCGAAATCGGTTCCTGCTCAGCCCCTGCACCCGGTTCGATCTTTCGCCTGACGACGGCCGGTCTCGTCGTCAGCTTATGAATGCCCTTTAGATGGTCCGGTGAATTTGAGGCCCATGAGATGATGGGAATCCGATGAAGATCAATCCCTCGGCTCTTTATGTGAATGATCTTTGTCGCTAGATCGATGAGGATATAGGTTTGCGGACGCGCGGCAAGCTTGACCTCGTCCTCAAGAACCCTGGTCGCTTCTTTGATTGCCTGGCCGTTGGATAGGTTCAGATCGGGAAAGGCCTCAGGCTCCTTTCCCCACCCCGGTGTGGCAAACGTGAGTAGGAGAAGAATAGCGCAGAGGTTCATCGGCAATGTCTGCGCGTACTCGGTGGATTAAAAGATCATGATCGGCGTCCCCACTCGAGCGAGTTTGTAGACACCTTTCAGATCGTTGTCGTTGAGCCGAATGCACCCATGCGTCACGTTCTTTCCCAACAACCGAGTATAGAGCGTTCCATGGATAAAGTACCCCTTGCCGAACCCCAGCGCATAGTCACCGAGCACACCGGGCTCCGCCCGTTCTGCCGCATTTTTGGGTACGTCGAGTCCTTCTTCGACGAACGCCCAGTCCGGCTTAATCCACGTGGGATGAGTGATTTTTGACTGAACCAGAAACTCTCCACGCGGCGTATCGAAGATCCATTGATTGTTACCTTCACCGGGCTTGTCAAGAATTGTCCCGCTTCCCGTTGACGCAATGGCATCCAGCACGATTTCATCCTGACGCTTCACGTAGAGGCGGTTTCGAGCTGTATCCACCAAAATATAGGGCTGATTAGGCATGAGCTGAACCAACTGTTTGGAAAGCGCTTTGTATTTGGCCTGGAGCGTACGAAGGGAGCCTTTATCCTCAGCAAGTGGTCGCTGAACCTCTTGACTTGTACCGGATGTGGGAGGGGTCGTCGTCGGGACATTCATCACCAACAGGATGATGAGCGTGACCCCGAATGTCGCAAGAAGGATTCGCGCCATCGGTAGAGGTTTAGATTTCTTCTTTGCTACCATGGAGTTGTGCCAAGACCGATGCCACCGCATTTTGCTTGCTTAACGCACCGACGATGGTGACCGGTGTCCCAACGGGGACGCTCTCATAGAGAACACCCATGTTCTGGTTATCAAGCATGACGCACCCGAGCGTGAGCGCCAGCCGTTCGTTGTCTGCACCATGGATTTCAATCTGCCCTCCAATGCCCTTGGACGGTGCGATTTTTCCCGACCGCTTGGCAAGCTGGAAACGCCGTCGATCCTCGCCGTTGGGGTAGTCCAACGCCAACGCCCGGTAGAATTGTGTCTGGCCTTGGCCCCGTCTCTCGGTGACATGATAGCGCCCCTCTGGCGTCGCACCGTCTCCCTGGAATTGCTTTTCAAGCATGCCGTTGAAACCCAAGCGAACAGGGTATGATAACACCCTCCGCCCACTCTTGTAGAGGCTCAGCTCCCTCTCCGCTTTGCTCACCACAATCGCGGTTGCCTGATGAGTACGCGACCAATCGATGGTCTGCTTGGCCAGCGTCTGCCAGTATGCGATTCGACTTTCGTCTGCGTAACGCCCCAATTCTTGGCTGAGTAAAGACGTTTGTACTTTGAGCGCGTGATCGGCCTTTTCGGCAGCCTGCATGGCACGCGGGTAGTCTTTTTGTTCCAGAAATGATCGCGCCTGCTTGACGAGGAGATCCGTCTGAACGGCTTTTTCTCCGAGCAGAATGCGTCCATCAATCGCCTCGGCCTTGGTTGCGACGCTGCGTAGCTGGCTTTCCAGGCGAGTCACCTTCGTTTGCATGGCGCTCTGTTGTGAGACCTGCCGATCGTGGAGTTGTGAAACGGTGCGCTCCCCCATGATGTAGAGCCAGCGGAGATCACTTTCAAGATCGCCTGACTCCCAAGGCCAGCGAATCACATCGTCGTCCAGCTGGGTGCGAGCTTTGAGCAGGGCCCATTGTCGAACAAATTGGCCGTACTCTTCAGGAGCAGTTTCTGGAGCGCGCAGGGCGATGAGATCTTGATCGATGGCTTCAACAGCGGCAACCAAATCGGGAGGGACAGCTTGTACACAGCCGGCCAAGCAAGCCGTACAGAGCATTGCGGCGACTGTCTTATATGTGTGCACTCCTCCCATGCCGCGATTATCTTTTCCGTCCAGGTTTACCTCTCCCGACCTTCGCGAGGGCATTCTGTATTTCGGTTGAAACGGCTTGGCTCATGTCGTGAATGGCCTTGGCTTGAGTTTGTGCAGCTGGAAAGTCTTCTTTGTCGATCGATGCCTGAACCTGTTTGAGCAACGACTTTAAACCTTCCACATCATTCTTGATCGCTTCCACTGCGGCACGATCCTTCCCAACAGGAGCCTTGGCAACTAGATCTTGAGTCGCTCTCACAGCCTCTTCCGCAACCTGTTGAGCCTGTAATGCCGCCGCTTTGGCCTCTTCCTTCTTTTGAGCTGATGCGGCCTTTATTCGGTCACTCTCTGCCTTGGCTGAAGCGGAGAGTTGTTGCGCTTTGTCATAGTCCCGAAACAGTCCGAATTTCCCTTCTTGATCTGAGACTTCCTTCCTCATGGCTGCCAGAGTCCCTTCCAGCTTGGCATAGTCCTCCGCAGAATATGTAGCCGCTCCGCTTTCCTGGGCCTCTTTCAGAGCCTTTTCGGCCTCTTGGACCTGCTGAGTAGGGGGGTCTGCACACCCTGCGGTAAGGGCAAGGGTCAGTGTTATCGATACAAGGGCTACTCTTCTCACCATGCTGTGGGTCCTCCTTAATAAAAACGATTCTTATACCTAATTATATGTCGATCTTCCTGAATAAGTCAGCGCACTAAATAAACAGGTCAGTGCGCTCGACTGGGGCATACTAACACACCTAAAACAGCGAGCAAGCCCAATGCCACTCGTCGTATTTGTTCTTGAATCATGACCCCCTTCTGTTTCAGCCACTTGTACAGGAGATGCTTGCCTTGTCACGATGGGTTTTGTGGCATTCTGGTGAGCGACCACAAAACCGCCTCAACAGAAGCAGAGCGGACTGCATAGATATAGATATGGGGTCCTTACGATCCATCACGAGCCACACGGCCATGAAATTGACAGACATCATTGGCTCCCCTATAATCCACCGTTCATTTCATCCTTGTTTCGCTAAGGTTGGGGAAGGAAAGGGAAACCATGTCGTTTACATTTCAGCAGCCGTCCAATTTAAAGAAAAAACGTGAGCATGGGTTTCGAAAACGCATGAGCACAAAAAACGGGCGTAAGGTCTTGGCGCGCCGACGCGCGAAAGGACGCGCTCGGCTGACTGTCTAAGTTGTTGTCTCGGGTTATGCAGGTGTTCTTCGTGTCGCTCCCCAATCTCTTGCGTTCCCGTTAGAGCGTACGCCCACCTACCAGTTGCGATCTTCTCCGGGGTCAAGAGCGGATGGGATACGACAAAGACACACCCCCTTATCCGGTACCACCCAAGATACACAAACATGCTGGTATTTTCCTAAAGAGTCACCGAGAGATCCAAGCCGTCAAACAATATGGTCGGCGCATATCGACAGTGCTCTTCAACCTTCAGGCCTACAATATGAACGAGGCGCCGACTCGAATTGGAATTGTCGTTGGAAAGCGATTTGGGAATGCGGTCAGACGCAATCGTGCCAAGCGCGTGTTTCGCGAGTTGGTGAGGGATTCTTACTCGGAATTGGTTGCCGGACGTGGAATCCTCATCTTCCCTAAAAAGGACGTTCTCTTGTCGTCGCGGAAGGATTTAATTCACGCCTGGAAGACGTCCCTGGAGCGCATGCGCCTTCTTCGCCCTGATTGAGATTAGCATGAAACAAGTGTTTCTATGGGTTCTACAGGGCTACCGGCTGGTGATCTCACCGATGTATGGTCAGACTTGTCGTTTTCATCCGTCATGTTCACGTTACGCTTCGGATGCTATCGCCAAATACGGCGCCTGGCATGGATTCTGGTTAGCCTGTGTCCGACTGCTGAAGTGTCACCCTTTCCATCCTGGAGGGGAAGATCCAGTCAGGTAGTGATACAAGCCTCACTTCAATAACGAAAGTATAACCTCCACATGGAAAAGCGCCTGGTTGTCTTCTTAATACTCTCGGCCGCGATTGTCTTTGGATATGAATATGCCCTCAAAGGATTGGGGTTGCTGCCGCCACCAACCGTTTCAGATTCTACGGTAGCAGTCCCTGATGAGTCGGCCTCTGCTCCCGGCACCAGTTCAGGAAACCAGCCGGCGCCTCCTACGGCAGGGAAAGCTGCGGAATCACCTGGCACCCTACGTATTGATAACCCAAAGGTGCCCTCCGCTCGCACAGAGTCTGTCGCTGCAGAAGCAGTTGAGGTAGAGACCGAGCTCTATCGTGCCAAGTTCACCTCCAGAGGAGCCATCCTGACAAGCTGGGAACTGAAACGATATCGCAGCAGCTCTGATGCAAAGTCTTTTGTCCAGCTCGTTCGACAAGGGGGAAAATTTGCTGCCCCCCTCACCGTTACAACCGACGACGCGACGCTGGCGAAGGATTTGAGGGAAGGTTTCTACAGGGTGGAGAAAGATTTTACGACCTTGGACCGGGATCACCCCACTGGCCACCTCACGTTCTCCTATAGCAACCCTGGTTCCAGCGTACTCCTTGAAAAACAACTTACTTTTCATTCTGACAGCTACATCGTGGACATCAGCTTGACGTCCAAAGGACTGACAGGGCCGCTGAAAGTCGAATTGGGCACTAATTTTGGCGTCGTGGAGTGGGGCGAGGGCTTTATCGGTTCCGTAGGGACGGTGTCGTTGATCGACGACAAGCTTGTTACCGATGCTCCGGAATCCGACACGGAGCGTAAAGGTGCCTTGGCTTGGACGGCCTTGCAGGATAAGTATTTCATGTCCGCGCTTATTCCAAAAGGGAGTGCCTCCGCTTGGCCGAAGAAACAAGGTGAGAAACTCGTATCCACCGGTGTTCACATGGGCCTCGATCCATCAGGCGCCCCGCTCACGTTACAGCTATTTGCGGGACCGAAGGAGTTCGACACCCTTCAAAACTTGCACATCCGACTTGAGGATACGATTGATTTCGGATGGTTTCTGTTCGGTAGCTGGGACACGGTGCGGGCTGTGGCCAAACCAATCTTCTCTGTACTTCGTTCCATTAATGAGTACACCCACAATTACGGTCTCACCATCATCCTATTGACCGTTGCAATCAAGCTGTTATTCGTCCCCTTGCAGTACAAGAGCTACTCGTCGATGAAACAGATGCAGACTATCCAACCGAAGGTGGCTGCACTCCAAGAGAAGTTCAAGGATGATCGTGACCGTTTGAATAGGGAGCTGATCAAACTGTACCGCGACCATAAGGTCAATCCGGTGGGTGGCTGCCTCCCGATGGTCCTTCAAATGCCGGTGTTCGTGTCGCTGTTCAATATTCTTTACATGACGATCGACCTTCGCCAAGCGCCCCTGGGCCTCTGGATCACTGATCTGTCCGTTCAGGATCCCTATTACATTCTGCCCATTATCATGGGAATCAGTATGATGGTGATGCAGAAGATTCAGCCCACCACGATGGATCCAGCCCAGGCGAAGATGATGTTGATGCTGCCCGTCGTCATGACGTTCCTGTTTATTAATTTTCCTGCTGGTTTAGTCTTGTACTGGCTGACCAACAACGTGTTGTCCATCGCCCAGCAGTTTGTCACGGACCGGTTCTTTCTTAAAAATCGATCAGTGGCTCTGACTGCGGATGAGCCGAGCAAGCAAAAGTGAAGTTCCCTGGGCTGGCCTCATACGACTAGGCGTCACGACTATGGTGGATCGTGCCTATCGATGGAGCAACTGAGGACACAATTTGCGCCATTGCAACCCCGATGGGTGAGGGAGGCATTGGGATCATCCGCATTAGCGGTCGGCATGCAACAGACATCGCCTCAAAAATTGTGAGGCTCCGCACAAACGGAACCCTCATCACCCTCCCCTCACATACTCTCCATCTTGCGGATTTGATCTCGGCTCCTCATGCCAATCAGGCCGGTCATTCCCATCCATCGGTGATGCATGAAGACATTATTGATGAAGGCTTGGTTGTCTACATGAAAGGGCCACGCTCGTTTACCGCTGAGGATGTGGTGGAATTCCATTGCCATGGCAATACGACGGTACTCCGTCGCGTCTGTGAGTCTTGCATTGCAGCTGGTGCTCGCTTGGCACAACCTGGTGAATTCACGAAGCGGGCTTTCTTGAATGGTCGATTGGATCTGTCTCAAGCTGAAGCAGTGTTAGATACCATCAAGGCAAAGTCTGAGTTTGCTCTTGGCATTGCTCAGCGGCAGCTCCGTGGAGATTTGGGACGTTATGTGCAGGAATTACGCACTAGCCTCTTATCGCTTCAGGCACGGATTGAGGCTGAAATCGATTTTTCAGAGGAAGAGATTTCTTTCGTCACTCGAGATGAGCTTAGAACGAGCCTCCGGCATATCGCGAGCCAGATACAGAGTGTCTTGGACACCGCCCGAACCGGTCGTGCTTTGCGAGAGGGAGTACGAGTAGTGCTCGCTGGGCCTCCGAATGCGGGGAAGTCCAGTTTGTTCAATAGCCTCATTCGTGACAATCGTGCGATTGTTACCGATGTCCCTGGAACGACCCGCGATCTTATTGAGGAAGCAGTTATCTGGAATGGGCTCCCAATCACACTGGTGGACACCGCTGGTTTACGAGACACGGTAGATCTGGTGGAACGGGAGGGAATCAAGCGATCTAGGGATGCTCAAGCGCAGGGGGACTTAATTATCTATCTGGTCGATGCCGGTGAGGTTCAGAAGGCCGGAGTTTCTGAGTTTCCCTTCCCACAGCTGGAACCTAAGCATCTGGTCGTTGTAAACAAAATAGATGTATTGACATCGCTCACCATACAGCCTCTTTGTGAGGAGGTTGAAAAACGTTTATGCCAGCGCATTCTCCCCATTTCCACACAAACTGGTGAGGGTCTTGAGCAGCTCAAGATGGCCATCACGTCTCGCTTCCTTACGGCAGCCTTTGAATCCAATGAGGCGGTGGTGATCACGAATGTCCGTCATCGTGTGGCATTGGAGCAGGCCATCGCTGCTATTCAACTAGCCTTATCCTCCATCGAGAGAAAAGCGCAGCCCGAACTTCTGTCCGTGGATCTCCACGATGCGGGAGATGCCTTGGGAGAGATTATTGGGAGTATTACCTCGGACGACGTATTGGAGCGAATATTTTCAGAGTTTTGTATCGGCAAGTAGGGAGAATTCGTGGCACAGACGTTTGACGTGATCGTGGTCGGAGGAGGACATGCAGGCTGTGAAGCGGCTCTGGCTTCGGTGCGAATGGGTGCCACAACCTTACTCTTGACGATGGACCTTTCCCGCATTGCCCAGATGTCGTGTAATCCGGCCATTGGTGGGATTGCCAAGGGACACCTCGTCAAGGAAATCGACGCGCTAGGCGGCGAGATGGGCCGAAATACCGATCAATCCGGCATCCAGTTTAGATTTATCAATACCAGCAAGGGTCCGGCGGTCCGTGCTTTACGGGTTCAGTGTGATAAAGCGCTGTATCGACATGCGATGCAAAGAACACTCAAATTAGAACCTCTGCTGACGATGGCGGCGGGTGTTGTCGATCGATTGTTGGTGCACGGTGGAGCCGTGACCGGAATTGTCACCGGGTCGGGCGAGACGATGTACGCGAAAGCCGTCATCCTGACATCAGGTACTTTTCTTAAGGGACTTATCCATATAGGCATGCAACATTTCCCGGCTGGGCGCGCCGGCGAAGCCTCGGCAGAACGGCTTTCTGATTGCATGCGAGACCTTGGTTTCGAGCTCGGCCGATTAAAGACCGGAACGCCGCCCCGCTTAGACAAAGAAACCATTGATTTCTCCGTGATGGCTCCCCAATCTGGTGATACACCGCCTCCTTCATTCTCCTATCGCACGCAGGCCATCACCACGAAGCAGATTCTTTGCCATTTGACGTATACAGGGCAGGCAACACACGAACTGATTCGGCAAAACTTAGATCGTTCCCCGCTGTACAGTGGTGTGATTGATTCCACCGGCCCTCGCTATTGTCCGTCGATCGAAGACAAGGTCATACGGTTTGCCGATAAGGAACGGCACCAGATTTTTATCGAACCAGAAGGCCTAGACTCGAACGAGTTCTACCCAAACGGCATTTCAACAAGCCTGCCTGTCGATGTTCAAGCCGCCATACTCAGAACCATCCCGGGCTTGGAGCACGCTAAAATACTTAAGCCTGGCTATGCGATAGAGTATGACTATTTTCCTCCTCGGCAACTGTACCGAACGCTTGAAACCAAATTGGTGACTGGGCTGTATCACGCAGGTCAAATAAATGGGACCTCAGGATATGAAGAAGCGGCTGCGCAAGGCTTGGTCGCCGGGATTAATGCTGTCCTCAAAATCAGAGAACGCCCACCCTTTGTTTTGGATCGCTCCCAAGCCTATATAGGTGTGCTGGTGGATGATCTCATCACTAAGGATGCCTATGAGCCTTACCGAATGTTCACTTCAAGAGCTGAATACCGATTACTGCTTCGACATGGGAATGCCGACCTTCGTCTCATGGAGATCGGATACGGCCTTGGCCTAATCCCGATCGTCGAGTATGAAAAATTGGTTCGTAAAAGGGAACTGATCGAATCGGAGATTTCAAATCTACGGATTTCAAGACCGAAATTTACCGAACAGATTAGCCTGCGGACAAGGGGCACCTATCTTGAAAATGCCTCTTCTGTCCAATCTATGGCCCAGTTACTTCGCAGGCAAGAAGCTCGTTATCATGAGCTTATGAATATTTTTGAAATACAACCAGTGGATGATGATATTGCCGAGGAAGTGGAGCTTCAAATCAAATACGAAGGATATATACAGAGGCAAGTGCGCCAAGTTGAAAAGGTCAGGAAGTTTGAGAAAAAATCGATACCCAGTTCGTTTGATTACAACATGGTCTCTGGTTTTTCACGTGAGGTCCGTGAAAAACTTAACCGTGTAAAGCCTGAGACAGTCGGCCAGGCATCACGAATTTCTGGAATTACCCCAGCCGCCATCTCTTTACTGCTCGTGGCAATTGAAAAAAATAGACGGCAAATTCACGAGTACAATGCTTAACTACCTGAAAATTCTTGATAGCTACCTTTTCTATTGACCTCCTCTCGGTATCAGCGTAATTGTTCCACGTGGAACAACCTGGAGAACTTGAGCAGCTACTTCATGAAGGCGCAAGTGAAATTGGCATCACGATTGAACCGTTCCATGCGCAACTATTTCTTCTGTATCTGAAACAGCTCAAGATTTGGAATCAATCATTCAATCTCACTGCCATCACTAAAGATGAGGAAGTGATTGTCAAACACTTCATTGATTCACTAGCGGCGCTAAAAGCCGTGAATATCGGAGCTGGCTCCCATATTCTTGATGTCGGTGCTGGAGCAGGCTTTCCAGGAATCCCATTAAAAATCATCAGAACAGATCTTAGCGTGACATTGGTTGAACCAGCCCACAAGAAATCAGCATTCCTGCATTTCATTGTTGGCCTCCTACGGTTAAAAGGCGTTGATGTTTTTCAGGGGACTATTGAGCGATTCAGTAGTATACGTCCAGCCGGAATCACCTACGACTATCTAACAACCAGAGCACTTAATCCCTCACTTATTTTTCAGAAAGCGCGGTACTTACTGAATGAAGGTGGCAAAGCGATTATCTATTCAGCTAGGCCATTTGATAGAAACTTATTACCTCGAGATTGGAACTTTGCGGGCGACTACACGTTCGAATTACCTCATGCCTATGGATCTCGAACTGTCTCAACATTCTCATATCGTGTCGACTTATCCCCTCACGCTGTTCCACGTGGAACATAATTTCGCCTAGGAGTCTTCTCGTGGGAAAAGTTATAGCGGTTGCTAATCAGAAAGGTGGTGTGGGAAAGACAACCACTGCCATCAATCTATCAACAGCAGTGGCTCTTGAGGGAAAAAATGTATTATTGATTGATATGGATCCACAAGGAAATGCAACAAGTGGCCTTGGTGTAGATCAGAGGACATTGAAAAGCAGCACCTACAGCTGTCTTGTGAAAAACAGCACTATTCAAGAATCAATAATAGAAACAACTATTTCTGGACTCAGCCTCTTGCCGGCCAATGCCGATCTTGCGGGTGCCGAGGTGGAGCTCGCGAATCTGGAAGGACGAGAAGGTCATCTTCGGTCACTCATTGCTGAAATACGAAACAAGTACGACTTTATTCTCCTTGATTGTCCACCGGCGCTTGGCATTCTGACCATCAATGCTCTCACAGCAGCCAATTCTGTACTCATACCCGTTCAATGCGAATACTATGCGATGGAAGGTCTGACCAGACTCATTGGAAGCATCGATCTTGTCCGTCAATCATATAATCCACATCTAGAAATTGAGGGCATCGCCCTCACCATGTTTGATTCGCGAATCAGCCTTTCTCGACAAGTAGCAGACCAAGTACGCTCTCATTTTGCGCACAAGGTGTACCAATCGGTGATCCCCCGCAATGTCGCGCTTGCAGAAGCACCCAGTTACGGTCGTCCAGGCATCTTGTATAACATGGCATCCTCCGGGTCCCAATCTTACGTATCACTAGCTAAGGAGTTTATTGCCCATGGAGAAAAAAGCCCTCGGTAAAGGACTCGAGGCACTGCTGCCCGCCTCCCGGATGACCAGGACCGAAGACACCGCGGACGTACAACGGATCGCGGTCGATAAGATTGTTCCGAATCGCTACCAGCCACGCCACACCTTCCTTCAGCAAGAACTTGCTGAGCTGACGGCATCCATTAAGGAAAGCGGCGTTATTCAACCCATTATGGTCCGCCGTAAGGGCGACGGCACCTATGAGTTAATAGCCGGAGAACGCCGCTGGCGAGCCTCCAAAGAGGCAGGACTGACCGTCATCCCGGCTGTCCTCAAGAACTGTACGGATCAGGAAGCCTTACTCCTTGCGCTCGTGGAAAATCTCCAACGGGAAGACTTGAACCCGATGGAGACAGCTCGCGCCTATTCACGCATGATGAAAGAATTCGGACTGACCCAAGAAGCCGTTGCCACCAAGGTGGGCCGTGACCGTTCTTCGGTGGCAAACTTCATCCGGCTGACCCATCTCCACCCCGATCTGCAGCTTCTTGTGGAAGACGGAACCCTTTCCACCGGTCATGCCAAGGCGCTTCTCAGCCTGTCCACACCAGAATCGCAACTCCGCGTGGCCAAACTGGTGACAGCAGGAAATCTATCTGTGCGCGAGACAGAGAAGCTCGTCGAGGGATCCATCATCGGCAAAAAACAGGTCGGACGCACCGCCCACAGCACACAATGGCGAGATCTTGAAGAGAGACTGCAAAAACGTCTGGGAACCAAAGTGACCCTCCACCCCCAAGGTCAAGGCGGGAAACTCGTTATCCAGTACTTCTCCTCCGATGAACTTGACGGGCTCGTAGAAACTATCTTGGGTTAATACCGGGCCCACCCTACCCGCCCCTCCTAAACCACAATATTTTGCTCCCCCCTCTTCAACCACTAAATATCTACCCCAAACCAGCCGATATGGAACATAACGGCACCGCACCGTTTGTGCTGTCTGGGGCTACCCACATTGTGAGAGGAGGGGTTCGTATGTGGAAAGATAAGCAAGATGGTAGACGCACGGAGGACAAGGACTTGGATGCCATGAGCTCGGCACTCGATATGCCACGGCCCGACACCGGCCAAGAGGTCAGCGCCTTCGTCGGTAAAGGAGTCGTGTTCAAGGGGACCATCTCCTACAACGGCACCGTGCGAATTGATGGAACCCTCGAGGGAGAAATTCATACGGACGGCATTTTACTTGTTGGCGAAGATGCTATCCTCAACGCCAAAGTTACGGCCGGGACTATTGTGTGTAAGGGAAAGATCACCGGAGATATCACCGCACGAGAAAAGATGAAATTGCGGGCACCAGCAGTAATCAACGGTGGCGTCACCACTCCAATGCTCTCTATGGAAGAAGGCGTCTTATTCAACGGAACGTTGGAGATGGAACAACAGGCCCGCCCCGTGCACAAAGATCTCCCGATTCATTCCGTTGGAACCGCGAATGAGCCACCCGTTCGCAGGCTGACCGTCTAGCGGAATACCGTCGGAGTGGTGAGTGAGGGACGCACGGTAGCTTGCTACGAGCCTTATACGCCGTGTGCTACGTTCACCACTTCCTCGTCAACGGGCTTGTCACGAGGAGCAGAGAACGCTCATGTGGGCTATCGGAGAAAAACAAGTAACCGACACCGCTCCCGACGACAACTTTACCTTCCTCAGCAAGGGAGTCGACTTTCGAGGCAGCTTAAATTTTGACGGCACCATACGAATTGACGGTCGGGTGGAAGGAGAAATCACCACCAGTGGCACCCTCATTATCGGCGAGCAAGCCATCGTGAAAGGGGTGATCTCCGCGGGTGTCCTCATCACAAGCGGTAAAGTCAATGCCACCATCTCTGCAACAGCCAAAATCCAAATCCAGAAACCAGGCATCCTCATTGGCGATATCCGTACACCGGGCATCTCTATCGAGGATGGGGCTCATTTCCATGGCATGTGCGATATGGGTGCCCATAAATGGGTGGAAGAGCAGTCCTCCTCCAAAAACCCTCATGACACCACCACCTATCGGGGGAAGGCCCGTTCAACCAGCCTCTAGCCTCCCTAAACCTCGGGACAGTCCGGACGCTTTCGCCAGACTCATGGTCCCGAATATCAACGATGGACAACACCACCTGAAGCACAGACATCATGGACTGTCTTGCACGAGGGGTTGGACTTCCAACACGAAGTACCCTTCATGCTTGATGACCGGACGTGCGACGGATACCGTCGCGCCACCATTGCTGAAGTTCTGATAGACATCGCTACTCATAATGTAGACTAGCCCTTTCCCCTAGACCCTCGGTACAATGTCGATTCTATGAATCGGAAATCTGTGCTCTTAGGTATGAGCGGGGGCGTTGATAGCTCCGTCGCCGCTGCATTGCTCGTCCGCCAAGGCTATGACGTCCATGGCATCACCCTTCAGGTATGGGAACATGAAGACGACGCAACCGCCACATCAAAGAAGTGGCAAGAGCGAGGCTGTTGCAAGGTTGGAATCGCACGGCATGTCGCGAAACTCCTCGACATCCCGCACGAGGTCGTTGATACCCGGCATACATTTCGCCAGGCTGTCATCGACGACTTCATCCAAGGTTATACCACTGGTACGACACCCAACCCCTGTGTCCGATGTAATGAACGGGTAAAGATTCATACCCTTATTGAGCTGGCGCTACAACGCAGATTCGACTATGTGGCAACCGGGCACTACGCGCGATTGCATGACCACCGAAGATTCTTCGTCCTCTCACGGTCAGTCGATCCTCGAAAAGACCAAACATACTTTCTCTATCGCCTGCGGGCTGAATGGCTCCCTCGTCTCCTCTTTCCCTTGGGCAGTATGGAGAAAGCCGCAGTCTGGAGAGAAGCCGAGGCGCTGGGCCTCCCCGTGGAAGAGCTTAAGGAAAGCCAGGAGATCTGCTTCGTGAGTCAGGGTGATTATCGAACGTTTCTGGAAAAAGAGGCGCCCCATTCAATGAAGCAGGGATTGTTTATTGACCAGGAGGGCCGTCCACTGGGTCGACATGACGGTATTGCGTTCTATACACCCGGACAGCGTCGCGGCCTTGGTATTGCCACAGGCCAGCGTCTTTACGTTCATCAGGTACACCCGACCACCAATACAGTCGTGCTCGGGCCGGCCGAACGACTGCACTCAGAATGCACCGTCAACGACCTGAATATGTTTGCTCCCGATTTCCCATCTCAGAGTACAGAAGTGTACGTGAAGGTCCGGTATGCAACGCCGCCGACGCTCGCAACACTCACACCGCTGAACTCGTCGGCCTTACATGTCCAATTCAGCCAGCCCCAGCGAGCATTAAGTCCTGGACAATCGGCTGTATTCTATAGTGGAGACGATGTTCTTGGTGGTGGCATCATACAACCCTTCCCACCCTCGTCATGAAACCCTGCTCCTTGACTTGTCCCTGAATATTCAGATAGCCTCGGGGGGATAACGGGTGCGCAATTACACTACTCTGTCATGTCATCGACAGACACAGTAGTCCCTATCGATCAGAGGAAATCATGTTCGGCTCATTTGGTTGGATGGAACTACTCCTGATCCTGATTATTGTGCTGATAATCTTCGGTGCAGGGAAACTGCCCCAATTGGGAGAAGGGCTCGGTAAAGCCATCAAGGGTTTTAAGAAATCGGTTCATGAAGCCGACGCGATCGATGTCACGCCAGGCGAACAGCCTTTACATGGTGCCCCTCAGGCTAGCGCTGCTGCTCAGGTCGGCACGCACACTGAACCAACTCCATCGCCCGGGCCCGCGACCACCCAACCCACTCAGGTGAAACAAGGCTGACAGCCCACCCCCAGGTGGATGAACAAATGACGGGGCGCCGTCAGACAATTACCGCAATAACCAATCATGTTTGGACTGGGCGCAGGCGAGATCCTCATCATTTTGATCATCGCCTTTCTCCTCTTTGGACCCAAAGAACTGCCGGAAGTCGGTCGTCAAGTTGGGAAAGCCATCAGGGGCTTTAAAGATACGGCTGAAGATCTTCGCAAATCCGTCGAGCCGGAGCTCAATATGATACAGCAGGAAGTCAAAATGGTAGAACAAGACCTTCAGGCCTCCCTCAAAGAAGCCGAAGAAGAACTCACGGCCGAACCCAAGTCTGAAGAGACGAGTCCATCAGCATTATCTAAGTCCGGCCCCGTATGACCCAAATAGGCTCACCCAGCTTGACCACCCTCATAAAGGAGAAAGACAGCCGCCTCACCCACATCTCGTAGCTTCACACTCATCAAGATCTTCGTGACGATGGTTGGACACCCTGGCCCAGCTGTTCTCCCCCTCGGGTTCGTACGTAAATCCCTTGGGTTTTTGAGACCGCAACCAAATCCACCTGACGATGAGAGCACTAGATGATATCCGCCTGTCTAACGACATTATGGACACACTGAATGGTATGGGAACACCGAAGAAGTCCGGATACGCAAAGAACGCACTTGTACAATTCCTGACCGTGGTCAGTCTCTTCGCAGGTCATTCCACAGTACAAGCGGCCTTTCAACTCCCTGAGGGAGAAAAAATCACGAACCCCATCGTCATCGGGCGGGGTATTCCCCAGAAAGAGGCGTATGAGCCGTTCGATCCAAAGATCGGTCGCAATTTCAATCTGAAAAATCTCTGGATGCGTGCCGACATGCGTGTGAGACCAGAGTATCGGACCAATGTCTGCTTTGGTGGCGGTATTGGAGCCGCTGGCCAATGTAACGCACCCGGACTCGTTGCCAACAACCTTCCTGGCAAGGCAAACGACCAATTCGTCCAGCAGATGACTCGATTAGGTATCGGGTACGATCTTTCACCAGACGTCAATTTCTACATGGAATTCATCGACTCGAGAACATGGGGTGGGAATGGAACGCCCGTCGGTGCGAATGGCGCGGGAAATAATGGAGATCCTGCCATTCATACCTGCGGCTCGACCCTTGTTGGATCCACCCCCGCAAACGTACGACCTGCCTGCACCCTTGGAATCCGAGCCGGCTACATGCTGATTCGAAACTTTGCCGGCGTCCAAGGACTAGGACTCAAGGCAGGACGACAATACCTCGTCTTTGGAGATCAGAGCCTCTTCGGTCACTTTGATTGGGCCAATACCGGATGGTCATTTGACGGGGTGATGCTGCAGTATTCGACCAATATTATAGATACGCACCTCGGCTGGTTTCGTACAGCGGAAACCGATCTCCTGCAGGGCGCTACCCTCGGAAGCGGCGGACCGAATATCGGCGGCACTGGTCAGGCGAGAAATGCGGCTGGTGATGCGGATTTTATTATCTTCTACAATCAAATCAAGGCGGTACCAGGCTTTCTGATCGAACCCTTCTACATCTATTACAAAAACAATCTTGGAGGGGGCGATGTCTCCTTCCAAGGACTTGGGACTCCCAAGCATGGGAATCAAACCCGCCATGTCATCGGAAACCGGATTGCCATGAAAAAAGGCTACTTCGACTTCTCAAGTGAGGTGGTCTACCAATTCGGCCAGATGGGGGACACCGCCGGCAGTGCCAGTAGCCTCTGTGGTGATCCCGGAGGAGAAGGGAAATGTCTCCACATCAACGCCTGGGCTACCAGAAACTGGATCGGATACACAGCATTTAACTTGCCCGGTAAGCCTCGCATCGCATTCAATTTTGATTATGCGTCCGGTGACGGTCGTGCAAATTGCACATTATCGAACGGAGCCTACGGAGCATGTAAGACGGCCAATACCTTTGAAAATTTTTTCCCGACGAACCACATCCATATGGGGTACATGGATGTGATGGGATGGAAAAACATGATGAGCTTTTCAGGAAACTTCCAGGCCCGTCTCTCTCCGGATGATCATATCGAAATATGGTACACCAACCTCCATCTTGCCAATGCGAAGGACAATTGGTACCGAGCCAGTCAAGGTGTCTACGTCTTCTCTCAACCAGGTAATACCAAGACCCATATCGGAGACGAGGTGGACGTTGCTTTGACGCACTTCTTCATGCAAGGTATGGTTGCCTTTCAGGCAGGGTACGGTCACCTCTTTCCCGGTTCGTACATTTCTCAAAATCTCGGGCGACGAGCAGTTGGTCAAGACTGGGCCTATGCTCAGCTTTGGATCAACTTCTGATGGAGTACCGCGACAGCCTAGGGAGGAGATGGACAGACTCGGCAATCGGGAGTACTGTACTGGAAACTCTGGGCCTCGAGATCAAACCTCGCACAACTTCATTCAATTTAGCTGGCACGCTTCAGACTGAGAAACAGCCGATGTTGACAAACCGCTCCTGAAGCTCGCCGTAGGTATGCGTCACTGGAAATGACGGGAATTCTTTGGGCAAATGGCCCGGCGGCCTGAAGAAAAACCCTTTATCAGCTTCCCTTAACATCCCAATATCATTGTACGAGTCCCCCGCAGCGACGGTAAAAAAATTCAATGCCTTCAGCGAGGCGACCGCATGTTTCTTTGGATTCTCCATCCGCATGTGGTAGTTCACGATTCGGCCCTGCGCATCAATATCAAGCTGATTACAGAAGAGTGTTGGAAAGCCCAACTGCCGCATAAGGGGCTGAGCAAACTGATAGAACGTGTCGGACAAGATGACCACTTGACCGCGCTCCCGCAGCCAGCCGAGGAAGTCAATGGCCCCTTCCAACGGACCCATTTCGGCGATGACCTTTTGAATCTCACCGATCTTCAAGCCATGTCGATCGAGAATCCCCATTCGTTGCTTCATGAGCTGGTCATAGTCCGGCATCTCCCGGGTGGTCACCTTCAACTCATCAATCCCAGTCTTCAGCGCGACGTTAATCCAAATCTCGGGAACGAGCACACCCTCCAGGTCTAAACACACCACAACTGGCTTCTGCATTCCTTCTCCTCTCATCTGGCTGCCATCGTGTAAAACAATCAGCTGCCAGCTGTTCTACCTCCATCTGAAAGCGACTGGCTCAAAAATCGCCAGACCTTATCCAACGCTTGGTCGAAAAGCTGGGGACCCTTCAAGGTTCGGTCGTTCTCTCGCGCATGTGCTTCTGCCCAATCCAGAGCAAGGGGAAGTGGAATCAACCTGGTCGACGTGCTCGTTACATCCTGCCACAACAACCCCAGAACCGTACTGACCCGCATCGGTGCGGCAATCGTGTCCACCGGATTCGCAAGGAGATCCTCACATCGCTCGGCAGGAGACGTCACCAGCAGTTCACGACAGGCTGCAGGGCGCTCATCATAGATTGTGCAGTTTTCTTCTTCCAGAAACGGACAGGCCAACCGCAACGCGTAGTACCTATGGTTCACTTCATCTACGATTTCGTCGCTGCAGGGCTCAGAGGTCCCGCACAATTCCGATAGTTGTTGCCAGATCCCCTTGGAAAGCAAACGCACTTTTGTCTCAGTAAAGCGGGCAACGATACGAGCTTGTTGCTCAGCAGGGCGAGAACGAACCCACTCTCGGACCGCAAACGCCTCCGGTGCAGACAGGGGAACTAACATTCGACAGCAAGCCGCACAGCCTTTTTGGCAGGAAAGTGCCCTTCCCTGCTCACCCACCCGTGCAATCTCCAAGGCTTGGGCCTCTTCTCCCAAACGTCTCATGAGCGGCACAATAGACGTAATGGGAACGAACCCGGTCGGCACATCGACAGCCGTGGTGATTTGGCCGGCAGATGTGTTCAGGGAAATCTCGAAGCGCTCACTGACCTGGGAAATCATCGACGCAACCAATTCAGAATCGGATCCATTCCTCTACTCACTTGCGCATAGACAGTAATATGCGTCTGCGGGACGAATCAAGAGCTGGAGGTCAACGCCCCATCATGCCATTGTGCCCATGAGGCCCCTTCCTAACACTATTGGATCTTTTCCATCACGCACAGCAGATCCTACCGGTTCAATCACCCTACCCCAAATGGACTTCCAGATAAGGCCATCTTTGGGTCTTGCGAGTCGCAGGAAAAGGCGTACAGTTTACAATGCGCGGGTACATCGGCCCTGCCGTGCATGAGATAGCCAATGAGAGATCGTCGCTCATATCGAGGCAGCGAGGTGTACCCCCGCCCAACCACCACTCGTTTCTTCCAGCCTTGGAAAAGTTCTCCTTCTCAACAGAGATCTTGGCCGGTCCCAAGTCATCGTCGATCAGCTTGCTCCTTCTTCACAGAAGCTCGATAATGGCGCATGGGATCGCCGCAAATTTTTTCCGGCCACATCATCGGTTTGCTCAAAGCGTACATGCGAGACCTGGTCGATCAGGCTGAGCAAGAGAGCCATTCCCACCAACAATTTGGATTTACGTCCTATCCCTACCGCCCAGATCAGGCGGTGTCTGATCTGTTGGCCTTACTTGATGACCGGATCGAATCGGAAGGAATACAAGTGGGCTTGCCGGATAGTTTTCTTCATGACATGTGGGACCTCTGTAACGAGGCCCTCTCACCCATCTCGGACCGTGTGTGGCTGGAGGCAAATCTGGGTGGCCAGAGTCCAGGTAAGGCAAAAATGAGAGAACTGACCTATCATGCCCTGATCGATTTTATCGAGTCCCGATCAGGAGAAAGGCCTTGAGCCTTCAGAACGCGGATGTTCATCCGCGCTTCCTACCGTACCGTTGAGCATCATATAGAAGGGAGTGATAGGAATGGTTTCAAGAAAGTATTGGCTCATGAAATCCGAGCCCTCCACGTTCTCGATCGAGGACCTCGCGCGAGCCCCAGGCCAGAGGACCTGTTGGGACGGGGTTCGTAATTATCAAGCTCGCAATTATATGCGTACAATGGCGATTGGCGATCACGTTCTGTTCTACCATAGTAACGCTGATCCCCCTGCGGTCGTCGGTATCGCAGAAGTTGTCAGGACCGCCTATCCGGATTCCACACAGTTCGATAAGAAGGACAAGCATTACGACCCTGCAAGTAAGCCATCTGCACCAAGATGGGATATGGTCGACATCAAATATCTCAGAACATTTTCGAAACTATTACCATTGGACGACTTGCGGAAAGATCCTCCACTGAAAGGCATGGTCCTACTGCAGAAAGGCTCTCGGCTCTCGGTTCAGCCCGTCACCTCGGGCGAATGGAAACATATCCTGCGGCTGGCGGAAGGCTGACCGGGAGGCGTCTTAGATACTGGCCTTTCCATCGTCCATATATCGATGTTGCCAGTCCAACCAGGCATGACCGAGCTCGTGAGCAAGAATATACCGGCGGCGGGTTACAGGAAGGCGTTTCCGGACATAAATAGTCTTCGTATCATCGTCCCAGATCCCATCGGCATTCGAATCGCGCTTGTCCATCTCGGCATCCGATAACTGCCGAACCGAGATGCGGTAGCCGAACGGCAAGACAACTTGATTGGGAATTCGGAGCATCTTCTTTCGCTCTTTCAACATAGTTCCCATGGCTCACTCCCTCTTCCTCCCCCCGAGACGTTAGCCTACCACAAGCAGATAGCTCCCGTGTTAGCATTTTTCCTTCATAATATGAATGCGTTACGGAACTCCTCGGGAAAAGTCCGTTGCTGAAACTTTTACATGATCCACATCATCAGTCCTTTTCACCACACCTGGGAATTGTGTATGATCGGGATATGGAATCCCTTGTGAACCCCGATGTGTTAACTCCATGGCCGACCTGGGTCTCGCTTGTCGGCATCAAGATAAGGAACCGGGGAGAAGTCAAGAAGTTGGGATCGAATGGGCTGGCCTTGTCGTCTGGCGACCCAGTTCTACTCGAGGCCGACGGTGAAGTAACCTACGGCATCGTCTACACCCCCCCCTACTCAGCTCCGTTTACTCCGCCCATGCGGGCCATGAAATCCATCTTGCGTAAGCCAGACTCTGAAGAAGCGGAGTTGATTGCCAGACTGGAGCGCCTCTCTGAAGAAGCGGCCAGCTATTGCAAGGCGAAAGCCTCCGATCTCAGTGTCTACCTTAAACTCGTCGAGGTCTACGGAGCCATGGATCGCCGACAGCTCACCTTTGTCTATACGGCGGATGAACGCATCGATTTTCGAGAGCTCGTGCGTGACCTCGCACGGCGGTTTGGCGGTCGGATTGAAATGCGCCAGGTCGGTGTCCGTGAGGAAGCCAGGCGACTGGGCGGGATCGATACCTGCGGTCTGGTGTTATGTTGCGCGTCATTTCTCACCGACGTAAAACCGGTCACAGCCAAGCAGGCAAAGAAGATGGACCTGCCGATCGATGATCCCCGCCTGCTCGGGGTCTGCGGGAGGCTGAAGTGCTGTTTGATATTTGAGATGATGGATGCCCAGGGAAAGATTCCGTCTCAAGCCCAACACCTCATTACTCCGGCCAAGGCGAACTCACCTTCTTCTCCAGTCCTATCATCGTAATCCGCACCTAGCCTTCGCTCACGCGTGGCAGCTTTTTTCTTGAAGTTATTCGAATCCTTTTCAGCCATGTGCTATCTAATGCTCCATCGAATACTGAGGGTGTTCTTTACCTAGATGGGCTAGGAGAGGGCTCCTCAAATTGACGAGGGGGGTATTCCAATGAGACAGGGACTCTTAGCCGCATTTGCACTGGTTGCCATCGGATGTAGCGGCGTTGCGACACAAAAAGCCGTGAGTGGGGAACCTGCTGCAGGTCCGGCCGTCGGATACGACATTCATGTCCAGGCGCCTCATATGATGGCGGATGGAAAAGCAGGGGGGCCGTTCCATCATTACTGCAAGGGTATTTCCGAGAAGATCCTCCAATGTCTGCTCTTCGAATCAACCGATCCAAAGGCTCCGCTGGTCGCGGTCGAGTACTTCATCGCCAAGGACCTCACACGCAAGCTCCCGGCCATTCAATGGCACCGGCATTTCCACGACCATAAGGTGGAGGTCGCGACCGGGCGAGTTCAAGTGCTGGATATGCCTGCTGACCAGGCCGCCAAGGTCGTAGAAATAGCTGCAGGGACAGACGGCATCGTGTACCAACTGTGGCAGCATGGGCAGGAATTCCCTGATGGAACTGTGAGTTTCCCGCAGTCCTTGGGACACAAATTCCCTGGATATTCGGATAAATAAAATCGTCGGCTGAAGCGAGTCGGCCTGATCCTTCGTGGATCGGGTCGACTCTTTGCGTTGAGCCGATGACCCTGCACGGTTATGAAACGAGAGGAATAGACATGGGTGCCTATCTGCTGGTTGCGGTCGTGTCGATACTAGGGTTGCCAGGCTTGTCTGCCTTTGGAGCAGATGAAGCCATCCTGAAACCCCGAGTACCAGTGGACCAACTCCAGCAGGTACGCACATGGAAGAATCCACTGCCGGCTACCGAAGAGACAATTGACAAAGGGAAGAAGCTGTTTGAGGGGAAAGCCTTCTGTACCACCTGCCATGGAAGAGACGGCAAGGGACTGGGAGCAGATATTGAACCGGGAACGCTCAAAGGCCCCTTGCCTCGTAATTTCACCGACAAGGACTGGCAAACGGCTAGAACCGATGGTGAGCTTCTCTGGATTTTAAAAAACGGCAGCAAAGGCACCGCGATGGCGCCATTTATCCCACTCATCCTGACCGAAGAAGAAGCCTGGCAGGTCCTGCTCTACGTGCGCTCCTTTGGTCAGAATAAAACTACACCGGCATCCGAGCGCCAACCATAGACCGCGCCCCTTTCAGGACCATTGAGGAAATTGGGAGTAGACTCGTTCCTTATGCCCACCGCGTGAAATAAGACTCTTCCGCGACTCGTTATGACTCAGCCGACTGGGACGGCGAGCGATCATGTAGGAGTGACTGTATCGTCTCCCCGGCCAGCGCTTGCTCCACGGCCTGATCACGACGGCGTAAAAGCGCAGACACCGGATCACTAGTCTCGAGGTGGGGTACAACCCATGGCGGAGTTCCATTACGCACTGAGTTCAGTACCTCCTTGACGAAAATCAAGTCGGGTGCTTTCAGAAGACTGAACCCTTGCGGCTCCTGAAGACGCCCCACGAACCCATTGGCCACGAGACGTTCGACTTCCTCCTCCACCAGCGACAAGGGCATGCACAATTCGCTCGAGAGTTCCGGCAACATCAAGGGACGATCGCCTTTCAGATAGTGATGTCCCAGAACTCGTAAGACTTTGAGCGCCAGTTGTTCACGAAAGACATACGTGCCCTGTTCCCACAGCAGGCGAGACAAATAGGCTGTGGGATATTGATGGAAAAATGAGAACTGCGCCCCGATCAACACAATCATCCACCCGGTGTACAGCCACAGGAGGAACAGGATAAGCACGGCAAAACTTGAATAGATCGCACTGTAATTAGCGGAAGCCGCCACGAATTTTGCAAACATCTCCTCCGCCATGATCCAGAGGATGGCTGCCGAGACGCCACCGACAGCAGCCGAACGAACATGAACCTGCGTATTGGGAATCACTTTATAAAAGAAAGTGAACACCGCGCAGAGCATCAACAACGGAAGTACCTCGCCGCTCCACACCAGCAGCGTCCCAAATGGTTCCATGTCCATGAGTCGCTGGACCAGACTGTGGCTCTGGAGTGAAGCCACCATCCCGAACGCGCTCACAACGAGGACCGGTCCTACCAGGACCGCGCTTAAATAGTCGGCAAACTTCCGTTCCCAGGTACGTCCCTGCTTGACCTGCCAGATCGCATTCAACGCCTGTTCGATTTTGTCGATGAGTGAGTAGGTCGTGTAGAAGAGACCGGCAATGCCAATGACGCCCAACACACCGATCTTGATATTATCGACGAATCCCACGATCGTGGCTGTGATCTCGTGACTCTTTGGACCCAGCGGTTCCAACACCTGAGCCAGGAGAGGTTCGATGACGTGGTGGACATCAAAGGCCTTGAGCACTGAGAACATGACGGCGAGAAATGGGACCAACGACAACAACGTCGCATAGACCAGCCCGGCCGCCCGAGCATCGAGCAGGCGGTGACGGAACTCCATACCGACGGCAGTAGCTAACCTGATCACTTGAGTGATCAACCGTCGAGACTTGGACATGCTCGTCAGGTCCTTAGTCCAGAGGTCGTGCTTTTCAAATGAGGAGGTACGTGTGGAGTCGGCCATAGATCCTGCTGCTCATGGGCAGGGTTCTCATAATCATGCAGACACAACGGGTGGAGGCGAATAGGCACCGAGAGTTCAGGATACCATCCTAGGATGCATTTCCCAAGGGGCGCGTAGACGGACCTGCGAATCACAGTCCTGGTTGTACCTGAAGAGATTCCGGAAGAAGAGGCACACAAGCTCCTGGCTGGACAAGCTGCCAGACCACGATGAGAACGCGTGGCAAATCTAGTGCATCACGCGACACATACTTTAGCAGGCTGCAAAAAACTCGTTTTGACCTCTGTCGCTGTCACAGATATCGAGAGGTCAAACGACTCTGAACAGCCCAGCAGGATGCGAAAAAAGGCTGTCCCGCAAGGCCACAGCGAGCGAAGAGGCGAATCGTACTCAGTGCCGTACGTTGAGCCTCTGAGCGAGGCGACAACGCCGTTGGTGAACTTTTTCCGCACCCTGCCGGCAAGAAAGCAAAACCACCATGCGGCTTCTGAGGAGCTGAGGCTCTCAAGCCTATCTGGTTAAGTGAAAGAACCACAAAACTCGATTGATGTCGGATCCGAGGAAGCTCCCTCCCCCTCAAGCCAAATCCCCTCTCTCCGTTATTGACGATTACCGGCTCAAATCTTTGATCATGGGATCTGCGCTCGGCGTCGATGGGAGACCACCATAGATGGTCCCCCCGTAGATGGACCCACCGTAGGGTCCAGCCGAGGATCCAGACGATTCCTTCTTCAAGTAGTTGTCGGAGGGATTGGAAGGGGTGGAGCCAGATCGACTGTCGTTACTGGGTGAACTAAACCTATAGTCCCCCGTCGAACGAGGTTGATTCCCTAGCGCACTCCCCTGCGAGGATGGCGCAACGCCAGGCTTCGTATCAGCTCCTGACATCCCTGGATAGCCACCGGAATAGCTATCGGACCCCACTCTGAAGATCGATGACCGGTCGAGCGGCGACGCGGAGAGCATGCCATCTTGCCAAGATTCGCTCAAATTTGTTGCGTTCATCATTCCGTTGAAATGCGTGATGGCGTTCCCCTGCCCCGCTTCGGCAAGGCTCGGGGAATGGCTAACGATTCCGGTCGCGGCGAAAATGGCTAAGGCCGTCAATATGTGCTTTTGCCTCATGACATCCTCCTAAATCTACGTCGCGTCAATATCAAAGCACCTCTGTTTACTTGGATATCGTAACGCACGATAGAGCACGACTACAAGCGAATCCATGGTTACCGTACGGTTGGGTCTTCTCCGGACAAACCATACCAGGCATCATGTACGTAGTGTAGCCCATCTCACCGAAGACAAACTTCAGCACTGGTTAGTTCGACAGCGAAGGACTTTTCTTGGAACTGTGTATGGGCCTGGACACAATTGGTGCGTGCATCGATACTGATTCTCCTCGAAAAACAGCTCCAAAATAGGAACGTGGAGCGTTGTGAGGATACGAAGAACACCTGCCGGTAAGGGAGGCGAGTTGTGCGGTACATTGACGCCCAAACGCATAATTCCAATTGGGCCATCGCCTCACGATGAGCTATTCAATGCATACACTCGTGATGACCGCAATCGCGGTTTATCTCAATCCCACTAGATTTGTAGCAGATCACACAGATTCAAAAGCGGTGGCTCTTGGGCTAGCCAGATCAAAGGTCCGAGTTGATCCATGCCTGTTTGCCACCCCTCACCTACTGTGATACCGTCCCTTCTCTCATGCCGGACTCAGCCCACCCCTTCAGACTGGTCGACGTTCCCGGTGCAGTGCCGGTGCTGGGTCACGTCTGGGTCTTTAGACAGCGCCCTTTGGAGTCCCTCTCGGCCTGGTGGCGGCAACATGGGGATGCGATCCGCTTTCGGCTGGGGCCGAAGACCTTCTATCTGTTCAGTCACCCCGATCTTGCCGAAGAGGTTCTCGTCAAACAATCTGACCGTTTCGTGAAGGTCTACAACCCTCAGAAGCCACATGGGCTCGCCCTCGTGCTAGGGAATGGATTGGTGACCAGTTCAGGCGAGGTCTGGAAGCGACATCGCCGCATCATCCAGCCAATCTTTCACCGCTCCCGAATAGCCGTGATGGCCGATCGCATGGCTCACGTAGGCGAGCAACGCCTGGCTTCATGGAAAGACCAAGCAGGGAGCACGATCGACATCGCCGCGGAAATGATGCAGTTGGCTCTCGAAGTCATCTCGCAAACGATGTTCACCACCAGCATGACCCAACACATCGACCGAGTCAGCCACGCGCTACAAGTCAGTATCAAGTACGCCTTCGACTCGTTCAGCAATCCCTTGTCCCTTCCCCTATGGGTGCCGACCGCACGCAACCGTGAATTTCGCTCTGTGATGCAGTTCATGAACGGGCTGATGTATGGCCTGCTCGCGGAACGACGCCGGAGCGGTGCGCACCATGATGATCTGCTGGATCTGCTGCTTCAGGCACGTGACGAAGAAACCGGCGAGGGACTGAGCGATCAAGAGCTGCGCGATGAAGCGCTGACTATTTTTGCCGCAGGTCACGAGACCACGGCGAACGCCCTGGCCTGGACCTGGTACCTGCTGGCAACACACCCAGAGGCGAAGGCGCGGTTTCATGAGGAAGTGGACCGAGTACTCCAGGGACGTACCCCAAATGCGGAGGACCTTGAAGAGCTCCCCTATACGCGTGCGATCTTCGAGGAATCGCTCCGACTCTATCCACCAGCTCCGGCTGTCCACCGCAAAGCGGCGACGACCACGACAGTCGGTGGGTTATCACTGCCGGAAGGCGCATTTGTCTTGGTGGGCACATACAATCTGCATAGGCATCCGGATTTTTGGACGAGTCCTGAACAATTTCTCCCGGAACGATGGCTGGATGACAGGCGGCCCGGTTCTCGTTATGCCTATATGCCGTTTGGTGCCGGACCGCGCACCTGTGTGGGGCTACATTTTGCGTCTGTTGAAGGACCACTCCTGCTGGCCTTGATCGGTCGTCGCTACGAGCTGCACCTTGCCCAAGAGCGCGTTGAGCCTCACCTGATGGTGACCCTGCGGCCCAAAGGTGGCATCCGCATGACACTTCAACCGCGACAGGTGCAGGTCTTTTCCACCGTCTAGACCGACTGACGATACGACACTACAAGAGCGCACCCTGTCTCCAAGATGTAGCGGCCAAAACAGCAGACCGCTTCAAGGCCTGATGAGCGTCAGAAACCCGAGGGTCGCACTGGTTTGACAGGCGGCAAGCAGTGACCGCCCGACACGAACCATTTAGCCTAATACCGGCAGTTAGCGTTCACGCATAAGATACGAAACTGCTTCGTTTTCCAACTGCTCCGCCCTTCACCAACATGGTGAATCAATCAAGCGCATTAAATGGTTGACCAATGGAGGATTGATAGGCGGCGCCGTCTTGGGGCTGGTGTGCAGCGCCCTCTCCTACTGGGCGCTGATCGCTGCGGGATAGATGGGTGGAGATGCTGCTTCGCCATAGCAGGGCCTCCGAGGGATACCCTTGTCGTCAACCTGAATGGACCGATGGAATGGACTCTCACGATACTCTATAATAGTCCCCGTACGGCACCAATCAAGACTGACGGATTTGACGAGCCGGTTTCGCTACGCATCTGATCGTCGGGTTTCAGTGCCATGATTATTAGGAAGTGAGGCCATCGGGGAGGAGAGGCCTGAGCGAACATGACGAGGAGACCTCGAAGGAATGCACACCGCAAGCAACGAGTCGTGACTCTGCCGGTCGTCGGCCTCCTGGTATTCGTGCTCGCGTCGTCCGCCTGCCATCCGCACGTACAGAAATTTACGGCAGACCCCCGTCACATCTGTGCTGGAGAACCTGTGCAGATCGAGTGGAGCGTGGTCGGGTCGGCCCGGATCATCGTCCGCCCCCCAAGTGATCACCTGCACGATGGTCCGGTGAGTGACGACGGTCGCGCCGTCATCACTCCGAATGCCACAACAAATGTCGAGCTCCATGTGACGCGATTCTTGGGCAACCCGACGAGGAGCGTGCAAGAGATCGAGGTAGCCGCCGGCGCACCACGGCGTGAGGTCTTGACCGCGAGTCTGGGCGATGCCACCTCCACACCCAGCTGCACGGAAGGGAGAGTTACGGCGACCGTCCACGCCAAACGCTTTTCCCCGCAGGTGAAGGTGTCAACCGTGCTATCACACCCGAACGATAGGCGTACCTATACGGTGCAGCATGCCGGTCGCGCCGCCATCCTCACACCCGGAACGGTGCTGGGGGACTTCCGGGATACCCCACTGGCTGGTGACTGGACATTATCGGCGCCAGTCGGCGAGGGACAAACCTGCGAAACAATTCCACCGGTGTTGGTCATTAACGTGAATACACAGTGTCTGGCCGAGGGGCGCCCATGACCCCACAGGAATTACAACAACACGTCGAGACCATTGTCGTGGTCATGATGGAGAACCGCTCCTTCGACCACGTGCTCGGGTATCTCACCTCCCCGACGTATGGCAATCGACGGGACGTGGATGGGATCGCGGATCCGCAGGACCTTCGGTTTCTCAACCCGAATTCCGACGGTCAGGGGATTGCTCCATTTTGGACGGATGACGGACCATTGACGAGCGATTTCCCCCATGATCCAAGCGCCATCGCCACGCAGCTCGCGTACGCAGACATTAAAAAAACGTTTTTGATGAACGGCTTCGTCATGGCATTTGAGAACGCGTTCCATACGTCCGTTCACCAGCCCCCCGTAATGGGCCTCCTACGCCCCTCGAGTCTTCCTACAACGGCGGCGTTGGCTGCGAAATATACGGTGTGTGATCGGTGGTTCGCCTGCCTCCCAACCTCAACGGCACCGAACCGATTGATGTCCATGTGCGGCTATTCGGACATACGAGATACAGGCAGCATTCTACCCAACCAGACGACGGTCTATGAGTGGTTACTCGACCGAGGCGTCTCTTGGCGCGTGTACTATGCGGGTCTCCCATTCTTCACGCTCATGCCGAAAGTGGCGCCGTTGCTTTTGACGTCTCATTTTAGGCCGCTGAGCGACCTCTCCAAAGATCTTGCCGAAGCCGACCACACGGACTGGCCTCAGGTCATGTTCATCGAGCCAGACTACGCTGATAGCCCGATCCACGTCAGAGGTCCCTGTGACAATCACCCTCCACTCGCGATGGCTCCGGGGGAACGATTCTTAGCCGAGGTCTATCAGACCCTGTCGAGCGATAGGGAACGCTGGGCCCGGACCGTGTTGATTGTGACGTACGATGAGCACGGAGGATGTTTCGACCACGTGCCGCCGTTGCCGGTCAAATACCGCAACCCCAACGGAGTGGCGTTTGAAACGACAGGCCCGCGCGTGCCGACGCTCGTCGTGGGTCCGTTTGCACCGGCCGGTGTCTCCCACGTCAATTTGGACAATACCTCCATTCTACAGCTGATCGCGGAGCGCTTCGGCAAGCCCGGGGAGATGTACTCACCCGAGGTGGCGGGTCGCAGGACGCAACACATCGACAGTGTGTCCGCCGTGCTATCTCTCTCAGCAAAGAATTCGAAGCCGCGTCGTCTCGCGGGCCCTCGGTCCACCGTGCGTGGTAAGGCCGTGACCCCGCCGATTGCACCAAGCCCACTCCGGCACGCGTTCGAGCGCGCGGCCACGGATTTGGCCGCCAGGCATAAGGTAGAAGCATTTACTAAGTTCCCGGAACTGAAGGGATATATTGAATCGCAGATGCCCAGCCGTCGGATCATGAGCACAACGGAAGTACCACCGCCAGCACCCGCATCGAAAAAGTTACCGCGCAAAAAAGCCTCGAAGAAGGCACGCCGAACCGTTCAACCCCGGCGAACCCCTCGGCGCAAGCCCAGTCGCTGAACCCTCTTGCCACGCACGCACGACGGGAACACACCAGTGCCCCGCCGAGTCCACAGGACAAAAGAGAGACTGGACTGTGCAAAACAGCTAATGGACTGGGAGTCTTTTCCGTGGCTATTCTTGAACAACCACCGATACGCGGACGAGAAGTTTGGTGGGCCGTGTAGGGGTCGAACCTACGGCCCGCTGATTAAGAGTCAGCTGCTCTACCAACTGAGCTAACGGCCCCACCGGGTATTGAATTGTCACTGCGACCACAAGCGGCGGTTTGGTGCGCCTGACAGGATTTGAACCTGTGGCCCTCAGCTCCGGAGGCTGATGCTCTATCCAGCTGAGCTACAGGCGCTCCCGTAACCAAGGGTGTCCACCTTAGCATAGCTAGAAATATGCTGTCTAGGCCGAGTCCACCTGCGCTGCTACTTCCGGTATAAACGCAAACGGGAGGAGTATCTCTTCTCCTTCGACTCCTTGTTGGTGACGGAAGACCTCGAGTTGTTCCGCTTCCAGCCCGGCTAAGCGGTCTTCCTCCTCTCGGAGGACTGTTGAGAGCCGGATCAATGGGACCGCCGTTTGCACCGCACAAGCACCATCAACAAGGCCCTCGTCCTCAGAAGGAATCCCCATGGATCGACAGACGAGCGGTCGAAACAGATAGATCGCACACCTTCCATCACTCTCCAACGCAGGGCAAGGCCATGCTGCCCCCTGCTCAATCACCTGTTCACTTTCCTGCTCCGGCCAGTGATCGACAAACCGATTCGTGAGCAGCTGCGGCACGCTCTCCGTAAGTTTCATGACCTGGGCTGCCGCCGTCTTGACGATTCGTTCCCGGTGATGGTCGGGAAGCTCGTTCAACCCAAGCCGGATGATCTGCTCATCGAGAAGCGTGATGGGAAAGATCCCCACACAGCAATGGGAGCAGCCCAGGCGACATGGTAATTCGCCGAGGAGGGCCGCGTGTGCGTGCTCAAACCATCGTGACGTTTGTTCGAACAGCGGGAAGGATCGGCGGTTCTGCGCCTGCGCCACATCAACTCTCGGCTGGACTCGACAGGTCGACGATTAATTCTCCCTTCGGAGAAAAGAACCCCTGCCGATCGATCTGCACGATCCCATTGCACTGTTCTTGGTAGAACTCGAGAATCCAGCCATTGAAATCATAGCCTTCGTCCGTCACATCGTGCTCAACCATGCGCGTCGTCAAAATAAATCGGCAGCGATTCACATACTCCAAAGCCAATTGCGCTTCGACATCAGCGTAGGCCGTGAGGACATCCAGGAATTGCTGTTTCTCCTGATCATAGACATCCCGATAACTTCCGCGATCGCGCACACAAAAGACCTGGATTGGTTTCCGATCCTTGTGATAGCCCAACGCCACTTGAACCCAGGCCCACTCCTGAAGCATTCCCTCCTCGAGCGTGCTCGGGAGAATCGGACTTTGCCCCCGAGACCTGAGAAACTCCAGTAACAGGCCGAGCGGAGGTGAGTTTTCCTTTTGACAAAAGACTCGGGAATAGAGAAAGTTCTCAGTCTGCTCCGAAGACGAGCCTTCTGTACCTACGGATATTATAGGAAGGTCTTTACCCATCTCACCCGATCCACGGTCAAGAGCCGTTTACGCTGACTCGAAAGTCCATCCAGCCCTACTGTACCCTTCCATTTGCAGGATCCGCAAGGGCCTCGGACGCATTTCTTCGCGCCAGACGCGCGTTTTTCTCGTTGACACGCTTTCGACTCTTGGCTACACTCTCGCCGACTTTCACAAGGCGAGCACGAGCGGACGTTCGGGCGCTCCTAATTCTCGGGCGGAATGTTTCAGTGCGAGTCGCGTCACACGAACCATATTTTTTTCATTCCTTACCCTCAAGGAGGTTTACGAATGGCAAAATCAATGACGAAGTCCCAGATTGCTGATTACATCGCCGGGAAAGCCGGCATCACCAAGAAAGGGGCGGTCCAGATTCTTGATGATCTGGCGGCCTTGGCCTATCGTGAAGCCAAGAATGTCTTCACCGTACCCGGAATCGGCAAACTCAAGCTGGCCAATCGCAAGGCACGGATCGGACGTAACCCTCAAACCGGCGCGGAGATCAAGATCCCCGCAAAGCGAGTGGTGAAATTCCGGGTGGCGAAGGCTGCCAAGGACGCGATTCTCGGCAAGAAATAACACGAGCTCCTGTCCTGGCGTTACTGCAGTGCTTGATCAGCCACCGGGTTGACCCTCCGCTGCATAGAGCCTCCGTTTATGAGGGGATCGAAGCATTATTAGTTTCGATCCCCTCATCATTTTCACTCCGCTCAGCCTACACGTGCGTGGGGCCAAGCCCACTTCCACCCATCCCATCATGGCCGATGAGGCGAATCGCATCCCCATCGTGAACAAGCGAATCTTCGCTCGCGATTCGCTTGTTGATGGTGACCAGCACTTTTTTCTCGCGTAACAGCTGCAGCAGATGGCGTAACTGAACACCCTGCCGCTGGATCAGTTGCCGGACGGAAAGCGCCTGATCGATTTCGCAGGCGAGATCACACTCCCCATCCATGGTTTGGAGTTGTCCAGTCAGAGCTATCGTTACCATTTCCTCTTACTCCCTCCTACTCTGTGTCGACAAGGCAGGCTAAAGCGCCCAACAGTTGACTCGCTCGACATCCATACGGATAATGAGCGGATGCCGTCTCTTGATGTTCAGCATCCAAGCATGCCTGAGCTCCAGTTTGTCTTATTCGTGTCGGCACTTTGCACTGCAGATCTGACGACCATCAACGTATCCAAAGAGCTCCGCCACACAATTTTTGATCGTTGCTGGAGACTCCTTCATACGGAGCCACCCCCAACTAACCCTCAAGAGCGTGTTCTTGATCTCCGGGGTGGAACTGAACTCACACTTGAAGCCTGTGCCTCTACCATCCGATCTCTACTCCAAGAAGCCAATATCTCCACCCTGGTTTGGGACCATCCCGTCAGTGCCCCTAGGATGAATAGCACACCTGAGGCATTACCGTTGATAGACCGCTTGGAGCGATTGTATCCCGATACGCCAGGAAGCGTCGATCCTTCACCAGGTCTCCGGCCTGGGGGAAAGCCTGATCCGGAATAAGCGACACGATGCAGGTGACCCGTATCAACATTCCCGGTGTGCTCGTACTGGAACCCTCCGTCCTGGGAGATCATCGTGGTTCCTTTGCGGAAACCTATCACGAACAGCGATACCGTGAAGCGGGCATTACGGAACACTTTGTCCAGGATAACTACTCCCGTTCCATTCGAAATACGGTACGAGGCCTCCACTTCCAACACCCGAACGCTCAGGGAAAACTCGTGATGGCCCTGGAAGGGACGGTGTACGATGTTGTGCTCGATATCCGAAAAGGCTCGCCGACCTTCGGCAAGTGGTATGGAATAGTTTTGTCTGGGTCAACCGTGCAGCAACTCTACATTCCCCCTGGCTGCGCTCATGGCTTTTGTGTCACCAGCGACACCGCCTGTTTCCTCTACAAGTGTACAGCCTATTATTCCCCTACAGATGATCGAGGGGTCCTCTGGAATGATCCGACCCTAGGAATTCCCTGGCCGGTGACTCAACCGATCCTCTCACAAAAGGACCAAGCCCACCGTCCCCTTGCTGCCATCGAGGGAAACCTGCCGCTCTATGCTCCTTTGGCGTGAAGGAGACACTAGCACCCGCATACTCAACCGCAAGCCACCGAGGGGAGAGATCAACTCTCGCAAACAAGCCCGCCTCAACCTGCGGGCTACCTCCCCTAGTGACAGCACCGCTCTGAATATGGTATCCATTTCGTCCTGGCCTTTGCTGTCATGTCCCCATCGTCTAGCCTGGCCTAGGACATTGCCCTTTCAAGGCAGTAACACGGGTTCAAATCCCGTTGGGGACACCAATACCTTTCAATGCACCCTAAGCAATTGAGAGGTTTACCCACAGCGGCTTCTCCTTGAAGCAATAACGCGTCTCTACCTCTCACAGAGAGGGCTTCGGAAATTCGGACAGTGTGATAAGTGGGAGCCTGGCTTCACCAACGCCACCGGAAGGTGGCGACACAAAGGAGCGAGGCAATGAAACGCACGAGACGGAATCACGGAGCCACCTTTAAAGCACAGGTGGCGTTGGCCGCGGTCAAAGGGGATAAGACCCTGGCCGAATTGGCCGAGCAATTCAGCGTCCACCCCACCCAGATCACAGAATGGAAACAGCAGTTGCTGGCGCGAGCCTCGGACGTATTTGGTGGGACGAAACCATCAGCGGAGGCTCCGGATCTCAAGACCCTGCACGCGAAGATCGGGCAACTGACCTTGGAGAATGATTTTTTAGAAGGCGCGCTCACCAAGGCCGGCTTGCTGAGCGCAAAGCGATGATCGATCGCACGCATCCCTTGCCGGTTGTGCGGCAATGCCAACTCCTGCAGCTGGCCCGCTCGACCGCCTATTACCAGCTGACGCCGACCTCCGAGACGACGCTGGCGTTGATGCGGCGGATTGACGAGCTGCATCTGAACTATCCCTTTGCCGGGGCTCGGATGCTGCGCGATCTGTTACAGCAGGAGGGCCATGCCATTGGGCGACGCCAGGTGGTCACCCTCATGCGCAGGATGGGGATTGAGGCGCTGTATCGGAAACCGCATCTGAGTCGGCGGCATCCGGCCCACACCATCTACCCGTATCTCCTCCGTGATCTCACGATCTGTCGTCCCAATCATGTCTGGGCGGCCGATATCACCTATATTCCGATGCGACGCGGCTTCGTGTATCTCTTCGCTATCTTGGACTGGGCCAGTCGCCGAGTGTTGGCTTGGCGGCTCTCCAATACGTTGACCACGGACTTCTGTCTCGACGCCGTGCGAGAGGCGATCACGCAGCATGGCTGCCCCGAGATCTTCAACACGGATCAAGGGTGCCAGTTCACCAGCCAGGAGTTCACGGGACTCTTGAAAGACCACGGCATTCAGATCAGCATGGACGGCAAAGGCTGCTGGCGGGATAACGTCTTCGTGGAACGGTTGTGGAGAAGCCTGAAATATGAGGAGGTCTATTTGCACGCGTATGACACGGTCAGCACTGCCTATCAGGGGCTGGAGCGCTATCTGCTGTTCTACAACCAGACCCGACCGCATCAGGCGCTTGATGGCCAGACGCCCGACCAGGTCTATTATGACAATCTGACCACACGACGGACTGCCGCGTAGTCAGCAATCCGCCAGGCGCCACTTATGAACTGGTAAAAACTGTCCAACCAACCGGAGCCACCTCTCACCTCATCATCACTGTAGCCGAAAAGCTTTTGTTTTCGTCGAGGTAGCGGTCACTCATCGCGTGGCTCCTTTGTTGTGTGTCGCCAGTCGCGGGCCCTGGTCATGAGCGCAGCGCGGGGGCGGTGTCGTGTGAACTGGTGCACAGTGGGTGTGGTGATCGGCATAGCCCCTGTCCTCTACAGGTCCTCGTGGGGAAGAGAAGACCCCGCGACCGGTGAGGTGCCGGTCGCAGCCACAAGGGAGCGACCCCCGCGTCTTGGGTCTCACGTCACAAGCAGGACGTGGGAGCTATCGTACGGTGGGGCGAGAGGGGATGTACACAAGTGCAAGATCGCTCTGCACCATACCATCCAATGAAGAGGGCACTACGGTAGGGAATCCCTATCCAACCCGGACTTACTCAATTACGTAGTGGCTATAGGTTGGGATAATAGAAAGATACATTCATCGAGCTGTTCCAAGCTACTACCCACAATCAATCGATCCGCGAGCCGGAACATTGCGTGATTGTGACTCGTGACAGCCTTTTTGTTCCATACTCTGCCACGATCTATTCGATGCAGATGGTCTTCCATTTCCCCCGGATGAGGCAAGACCTCCAATGGGGGCCTAGATCGAAGATGGCGAGGATGTTGTAGAATAAGAAGGTGCTTCGAGGTCAGTGGAAACAGAACCTTTGTTCCAGCCAATGCCATACCTGGTTCTGCAGGAGGACGGCACGCTACATTAAAAAGAGACACTGGGCTATCAGTCGTTATAAACGATGATTCTTCATCAGCTGTAACGATTTCCCATTCCATAGCGGCGAACCAGGGAATAAGTTGTTTCAGCATCATCCGCATGTAGTGAAAGTGAGCGGATTTATTTATCGTGAGTTGGATTTTGCCCGTTCGGACAGCATCCGTCAGATCAGAAGGAGCCAACTTCATGATCGTGTCAAGCATAAGGGTCGTCGCCATTACGCTTTGCCTAGGAACCTTAATTCGTTGGAGTTCTAGATAGAGAAGGAACTCACTACCCTGCTGTTCGGTTAGATTCGGCGAGTTACCAATAACCTGATCGATAGTGTTCTTGGCCGAATTCTCAAGCCACTCTCCTAATTTCTTCTCGAATATGTTCGGATCGACGCCTTTTGGCGCCCATTCTTGTCGGTAATAGTCGCGTTGATGCATGACGTTATCTGGTCGTGTCTTATATTTTTTATCACCAGTTCGATCATACACATGGAGAAACCCTGAGGAATCGGTAAACCGTTCTAGGTATGACTCGGGAACCACATGATGGGCGCGAGGGTTATTAGTCATTCATTATCCTGTTGCAGGCTACGTTGAGAGCAAGTCCAATCAAACAAAATGCGCAGGCCATCAACATTTTGTATGATACCAAATAAGAAAGGTACGCGAAATCTCGCAAAATACAAGGGCCCGCCCCTGGATGGAGCGAGCCCTTCACATGGTAAGGCCTGACCGGAGGCCTAACTGGGCGAGATCCTCACTCAATACGGGGAGGGCTCGTGCTGCCTCGCTGGAGCCTGCTCTCACCGCCGTCTTCGCAGACCGGAACTCCCTCTCTTGATTTACATGTAGTTCTTTAACATTATGTTGCGTTACTCGTTATTCAGAATGGTAGTTCTGATATAACATCGCAGCTCGTTTAGCCATCTTGGGACCCCTACAAATGCTTAGTGATTTGCAGGAATTTGTCATTTTTTGGCTTCTGGTTCTCCCTGTCCTCTTTTGGTTCGGTTCTTGGGCTATTAGGGCGCAACAGAACTTCTTGCTGCGTTCACCAAGATTGGCCTTCGTACGAGAAAGACTCCCTGTGCTCTTTGATACTCCACGTCAGCGGTCACTATTGTTCCTAGCTTATATTGGATGTAGCACATCTCTGATAAGTTATTGGCTATTGGCTAACAGCTCTAATTTGGGTGGAGTATACGGAATTTTTGACGATTATTATGGGCCCTTCAGTGGTGAGTATGGAGGAAAATCAACGTTGCCTTCAAGAATTCTTAGGTTTTTCGATGTGCTCAAATTCAGAGGCGACTTTGACGCTATGATTCTGCAAATAGATGCTCAGAACATTGCTAGGCCGATAGGATTGATGGCGATCGTTCCGGTTACACTTTTCTTGCTAGTCGAACAAACAGCAAGAGACCGATTGGCTGCCGAAGTGCTGGCAAATATTCAGGACTCATCTTTGACCACCAAAACGTCATTTGTTCTCTTTCTCAGACCGTTTAGTAGCACCGGACAGTTACAAGCACCGTCATTGTTCGCTAGCCCATTCAGCCTTAGGATTAACACATACGAGCTAGAGGATTATTTTGCTAGCGCGCTCAAGAACATAGGTCCCATGGTTGCACTGGGTAAACCAGGAGAAAATGTAGGTGCTGGCAGAGTGTATGTTGCGGAGGAAGATTGGCACAATAAGTTTATATTACTCGCAAGAACAGCTTCAGTCATATTGATACTACCTTCTAGTCGCGCAGGGACGTTGTGGGAAATCAGTTGGTTGAAATCCAACGGCATGTTTCGTAAGTGTATTTATGTCATGCCGCCGGAGAAAACAAGGACACAGTACTGGGTCAACCTATGGCAGGAAGCAACAACAGAACTCAGCAAGGAAGGGATAACTCTCCCTGAATACAAAAAGAAGGGGGCGCTGTTTACCTTTGATGTGTCTGGTAAGGTTGCAGCCGTTCAACAGGTAAGTTTTCGCTTTAGGATTTTCTTTCGAAGGAGTGTCTTGCAGATACTCCAGAACCTGAATACTCGCCAGCAAGAAACAACTGATATAGTTTATTCTCGAGATCAGCTGCCAAATAGTTCCACTGATAGCAACTCGTTATTACAGGTTCAAAGGCCTCGCTCCATAACGATCTTATCTTTGTGCAATCTACTCCTTGTCTCCGGCTATGCGGGTTTAATGATTTCACAACCATTTGGATCAGCTACATATTTCCTCAAGCCTCTGAATCAGTGGCTATTCGTACTTTTGTCACTCGCGGGAATTTTTGGCTATTATCATATGCGCTACTGGGGTCTCTTTCTACATGGAACGGGAACCCTTATGCTGGGATGGCATTTGATTATTCTGCCCTTCTACTACTTCTATGGGACGCTACTATATGTTATACCGCTATTTTGCATGGGGCTCATTCTGATGATAGTTGGAAGTTTCAATTATGAACGAATGACTCGCTCATTTTAGTGTGACTTCGAGAGCAACCATTGGCAAACCGCCTTGCTGCCAGTCTATCCCGGTAAATTCATCCTTGGTAGCATCCTGCGATCGGCAGTCTTAAACCTGGTCGCTTTAGTATTGGATAGTCTCATTCTGTACAGTTGGATCCTGGGATTTGAAAGGGGCTGCGCCAATGTTCATGCCGCCGTCGTGACTGTCCCAGAAAATGGGACCACGAAGTGGGCCAATGGCGACATTGAAAGGCTGACATTCCGATTGGGGACACCAATACCTTTCAATGCACCTAAGCAATTGAGAGGTTTACCCACAGCGGCTTCTCCTTGAAGCAATAACGCGTCTCTACCTCTCACCTCATCATCACTGTAGCCGAAAAGCTTTCGTCTTCGTCGAGGTAGCGGTCACTCATCGCGTGGCTCCTTTGTTGTGTGTCGCCAGTCGCGAGCCCGCACCGTGGGCGCAGCGCGGGGGCATGTGTGGTGTGAGCTGGTGCACAGTGGTTTTGTTGGTCGGTCCATGCCCCTCTCCCCCACAGATCCGTATGGAAAAAGGACAACCCCGCGTCCGGTGAGGTTCCGGTCGCCGACACGGAGGGATCAGCCCTTCGCTCGGGTCTCCACGTCACAAGCAGGACGCGGGACCATCGTATGCTGAGGCTTGGGGGGATGTATACAGGTGACATTACAGGCCTTTGGAGCCACGCCCCATGAAGTATGCAATGACCATTCCTATGATAGGCAATCAACGGGCCAACCATTGCAGGCATTGAGGCCCTGCCGCTATGATCGTCCCATCTCCTCAGGTTTATTCCAAACCCAAGGGGGTGCAATGTGATGGAGATGGAACTCGATAGTTGGGAAAAGTTTGAAGCTAGGATCACAAGCCTATTCAGTCGGATAGAGGAATTCAGGAAGACCCAAAAGCCGTTGCACGTTTCCACGCCAATTTTTAGAGGACAATCGGATGCAACCTGGGAGCTAGAAACGACGTTAGATCGCTTCGCGAAACGAAGATTTGGAAGAGAAGAATACTTCGCCGCCATTCGTGCTGTAAGACCAGCAGTCATTTCACTCACCGGAAAAGAGTGGGACCTCCCTCAAAGCTTCGATCCTGAAGATTCTGTTCCATCCGGGTACGAATTCATGATTTATCTGCGGCATCATGGGTTTCCATCACCGTTGCTTGATTGGACCCGCTCACCTTACGTCGCCGCATACTTTGCCTTCAGACCAAACGGGAGCCCAGAGAAAGAAAAGGTTGCCATCTACGCGTTTACTGAATATATAGGCGAAGCCAAAGGTTGGGCATCAGACATTCCTAGCATTCATGGGTTGGGCCCCTATGTAATCAGCCACAAGCGCCACTATGCTCAACAGTGCGAATATACAATCTGCAAAGTCGCTGACCAGGAGGGTGATTTCTATGAAAGCCATCAGATCGGGATTGTCACCGGCGGGGGCCCGCAAGACGTAATGATAAAATACATTCTTCCCACGACTGAGCGAGAGAAAGTTTTGATAAGTTTGCAACGTATGAATGTGACAGCATCCTCGTTGTTTGGGAGCGAGGAAAGCCTCATGGAAACGTTCGGCCTACCAAGAAATCGGCAAAGACAGAGGACTGTAATCTTCGACCAAGCAAAAGATGGATGGGAAATGTTCCACTCAACGTGAGAAGCTTGGTGCCAAGCTGGTGCCAAACGCACTGAGCCAGGCAACTAGGATGACATCCTTTCATGTCTCATCCTCGCTGACCGATGGAGATTCGGTGTTTTGGGTATCCTGAGTGTTCTGAGATTGAATAGGGGCGGGACTCTTAATCAGCGGGCCGTAGGTTCGCCTCCTTCACTCCCTAGCTACAGAAACGGATGAAGATTAGGCCATCAAGGTCTACTTAATACGGCATGAATGTCCTTAGTCTGAAGAGGACTGGACACATCTTCAACAAGCAGCTAGATTGGCCTGTTAATAAGTAGATGTTCTTGCTCAACTAATGGAGGTGTTAAAAATGATTTTTAGGCGTGTCACATCTTGGCCAATGGCTGTAATGATGCTTTGTACAACTACTTTTGTCGGCTGTAATTCGATGGAAATGGCTGGCACAAACTCCGTTGGCTCTAAAGCCGCATCCACAGGTTTTACATCGGGAATCGATGATCTCAAGTCTCTTACACCAATGGACGTTACAGAAGTCGAATCAATTCAAGAGTCTCAAGCAGCAAAGGATAACCCGTGGAAGCTTAACCTACTTAACATGACATCGGACTGCATTGTCCGAGCATCGATTAAACCTCAAAACGGCCAGTACGGGAAATGGTTTAGCATCCCTAAGACATGTAGAACATGTAACGAGAATTATGAGACATGCTTTAATGAAAAGAAGTGGCAAACTATCCTAGTAACTGAATGCACTGATACGCCCTTTGACATTCGCCTTGCAGTTGAGCCGAACCAGAACGGTCAGGCAACTGGTGCAGAATTTACTGATATCCGCCCAAACTGCAACTATGCGGGAGGAACAATCGGAGTTCATTGATACGCACCACATGGTCCTGACGCCTTTGCCTTTGCCACTCTCATTATTACCGTAGTGTAGTCGTCGGAGCCTTGTCCATACGGCTGATTTTGGCGGCGCCGTTGTTTGGCCCTTCATGTTAAAGCTTGTGGTGTGTATCGGCTGCGCAGGAAAGACCGAGACATCGGGGCCCATGACACGGTAGCCTTTGCAAAGATCATCTCCGACAAGTTCACGGGACAGTCACATGGTGGAAGGCACGATCGCTGGTAACCTGCGACGATTCTCGGGCCGGAATTTCCCCCGAAAGAGCGATGACGGGATACCCCCAACGTGACATTGAAAGGTGTATGTCCGGTTTGGGGACACCACACCTTTCAATGCACGCTAACCTATTGAAAAATCAATTCACTGCAGCTTCGCCTTCAAAGCGGTAGACCTTCTCTCCCTTTAGCTTGCTCACCGGCGTAGCCTGGAAGGCTTAATTTTTCCTAGAAAGCCGTCGCTCATCCCCTATGATCAGGCCTGACCGGAGGCCTTCTTGACTGCTGTTCACCTCCGAGGAGTCACTGAAATCCCGCGCCATAAGGAACGCTATCTATTGCCGTCGTATCTTGATACACTAGACTTGTTTCATCGCGTCAGGCCTCGCATGAAACAAGCGTAAGACGGCCTATTATCGATGTTGTGCCTGCCGAGACTGTGATTGGACGTCGAGCCTGAGCCCCGTTACACCGGACCATCCTTGGGTCGCGCCTTCCTTTTACGATACCCTCTCGCGTCATGGACAATATCATCATCACAGGAGGAGCCCAAGATGGGTTCAAAGCTTTACGTCGGTGGGTTGCCGTATTCGGTGACCGAGCAGCAATTGTCTGACACATTCGGGGCCCATGGCACGGTGGCCTCGGCAAAGATCATCTCGGATAAGTTCACGGGACAGTCGCGTGGATTTGGCTTCGTGGAGATGTCTTCGGATGCTGAGGCAGCCGCGGCAATCACGGCACTCCATGGGTCAGAGATGGGTGGCCGCACGTTAACGGTCAATGAAGCGAAACCAATGGAACGTTCTGGCGGCGGTGGTGGTGGTTTCGGTGGTGGCGGCGGCGGTGGCCGTGGTGGAAAGCGCGATCGCTGGTAAGTAGTTCGTCCTGATCGACACGCCAAAAGAATCTCCGGCCCAGACCGTTCCGATGCTGCTCTTTGGTGGCATTACGCGGCGAGGGCCGGAAGTTCTCTCAAAAATTGGACGATCAGATGAGCCTGCAATAACATTGACCCGCTCACATTCCGATTGGGCTCTGGGTAGTAGGCGGTGGTAAGCGGTTTACCACACTCCAGCCTGCATGCTACCTCGACTTCGCATCCACTTCGTCACAGGATAACCAGATCAGGGTCTATGCTACCTCACGGTATTCGTCCACAGCCCATCGTTGGGAACTGGTCGGATGTGCCACAGGCTCAAGATCCAGAGTATGAATAAACAAGCGCGCAGGACGTACCTACCAGAACACCAGCATGGCGCAAGCTACTGCAGGAAGACTAACTTTCAAACGAGTGGCTGCATTTGAGACACAGAAATTTTGCGGCCGTCGTCTCTTTCCATTCTTCCAGTTTCTTACCATAGTTCTTCGTCTTCAATCTTCCATAGCCGACCCAGACTCCAAGAAAAGCAAGTGATGAGGCAAGTTCCGCGACGGCCATCTGCGACTCTGATCCTTGAGGAGGCCCCATGCTGAGCATAACGGCAGCGTTTGCCGGGATCCCTAGCAGAAAGCCCTGAAGATAGGCCCAGGGTGCTCTTGGCGGGTGAAACGACTTTGGGAGATCACTGATGGCTTTTTCTGAAGCAGCATTCCTAAAGATATCCCCCACCCGTTGAACCTTCTCGGCACTACAGCTCGGACACATTTGTTCGGTAGACATCGCCCCTCTCCTCTCTCACCATGTCGATTTGGCGGCCCACAACCACCCGTCTAATCTTCACCTACTGTTGCCATGCTGATTTTTTTAACAGAGACATATGATGTCATCCGGTAGATTCTTCGTGCCAACAAACGACACGGCCCGGCACCCCTTGAGGAGTGCCGGGCCGCTCGATCCGACTGAATCCTTCTCGCTTAGTACACGCTCTTGGCGCTGGCGCTCTGCACCTGAGCCGGGAACGGATCCAAGATGCTCTTCGGGGCGTTGTTCCAGATCACGTCCGCCAGATTCGACATCCGGCTCACGATCTGCGCCGCCACGCCACCGGCCGCGCCGAACAACCCGCACCAGCCCAACGTCACAAAGCCCCAGTGCAACGGCGCCGCAAACAGCTCATCCACAAACCAGAACGCATGCCCCCACTCGTTGAGCCCCACGTTCGGCAGAATGAACATCGGCCCTACCACCGCCGCCACCAACGGGAACGACGTCGCTTGGCTATACAGCGGCAACCGCGTCTGCGCATACAGGTAGCTCGACACGCCGCACGTAATGTACAGCGGGAACGTCCCGTAGAACGCCACGATGTGGCTCGCCGTAAAGCTCGTGTCCCGGATGATCACTTGATGCCACGCCGCATCCTGTTCCAACGTGTAGCTGCCTGCGTAGTACACGCCCCAGATGTAGCACACCAACCAGCCCATCCAGTAAAAGTACCGCTTCAACTCCAGCTTCGGGTCTAGGTTCGCCAGGTTCCGATCCCGCGTCACCCAGATCCACCCGATCGAGACGGCAAAGAAGATGGCGTTGGCCAAAATGTTAAACCGCCACAGCCCCATCCACACCGACTCAAACTCCGGGGTCATCGAATCCAGCCCATGCGAATACCCGAAGGTCCGCTGGTACAGAACCCAAAACACCCCGATCGCCAACATCGCAAACCAGCCGATCTTCACCGGCTTTGAATCGTACCACTGCGAGACGTCATACCCTCGCTCACTTGATGCTGCCATGATATGTCCCTCCTTGCGCAGAAAGAAATTCTCACCCGAACATTATGAACCGGCACCACTTCTTCTTACACGTCGTAGCACCGTTCCCCCACACTCTCCTTCTATTGGTACTGATTTTACACACATGGAATACACCATTTCAATACTATCACCCGATCATAATGGTCGACTTTCTTCCATAATATCGCATTGTTACACGACGCACCGACTTTCCACCTGTGATGCAGACCACCTCAGGCCCTGCCAACAGTAACCCATCCCCGCGATCAACACTTCCTTGATTTGCTATTCAGATTTTCATTATTCGCAGACAATCAGAGGTGAAGATTCGTCATGTATACATTGACGATCAGAGATCCTGTGAGTCCTCGCTATATTTCAACGTAATCAGCTAGGATCGCAGCACAAATCGTCATCGTTGATCCGGCACAACGCCATGCCGTAACATATGCTCCATGGCCTTGGGACATCCTCTCTCTCCTCAGACGAATACGACGCTACCAAAGTCTGCCGCAAGATTCTTACTGGTGATTCTCGCCCTTGGACTTGGCATTGCTGGATTTCAGTTCCTTGCCGGGCCAACCGGCCAAAAGGAGGCGCTTATTGCAGATATCATTAAGAACTGGCAGGAAGCACATCCATCAGCAGAGCGGTTCCTGATCTTGCCGGACTTCCATGATGAAGCTGTGCTGGACAAGGATACCAGTCTCATATGGGAGATCTCACCACAAGCCACGAGCGTCACGTGGAATGAGGCCCGTGTCACCTGTGCAAAGAGAACTACCGGAGGACAAAAAGGATGGCGGCTGCCGGCACCAGCAGAAATGCGCAGTTTGGTGGGACCTGCAGTGGACTCTCCGATCCCCAATATCCCACCAGGGCATCCGTTCCTGAATATCCAGCCGACATCGTATTGGACGGTCGTTTCCGAAGCGAACCAGCCATCTTACGCCAAATACGTTGATGCCTTCCTCGGGAACGTGCTCAGCTTTCTGCAGATCTATACCTACCCCGTCTGGTGCGTTCGCAATCCACTCGCACCCCCTGTCTCTTAATCAGGAATGGACAGGAACGGTGTAAAGCTCATCGCGACGACTGTGATCAACCAACCATACCTGTGCTCCCCATCCCATGCACTGCATGAAAAGGTCTATATGCGGTGAGCCAGTCAGTGTACAATGCCCACCGCCGATCACATTTTTTAATGGGGAGGCCTCCTCGTGACTCTTCGAGAACAACTGGCCAAAGCGTTCCACGACACCGGATCCTTTAAGTGGGATCGCACCAATGGGTTCAAGTTGGCGTCAGGAGAAATCAGCCCATTCTACGTTGATTGTCGCGCGCTCATGGCGCATCCGGAGGCTCGTCGGCTGGTTGCCCAACTGGCCTATGACGCTCTCGTACAAGTCGAGTTTGACTGTTTAGGTGGCCTTGAGATCGGAGCGATCCCAATCGCCGTGACCATTTCTGACTTCGCCTGTGCCGCCTCCCCACCAAAAATTTGGCGGACGTTCGTCGTCCGCAAACAAGCCAAAGATCATGGGTTAGGAAAGTTGATCGAGGGCAGCACTCACCCCGGTGACCGAGTATTAATCGTAGACGATGTCCTCACCAGTGGCGGATCGCTACTGAAAGCGGTAGGGGCTGCACGGGAGGCCGGACTTCAGGTGGATCATGCGTTGGTGATTGTCGATCGGCAAGAACAGGATGGGAAAGCGCGTGTCGAGAAGGAACGGGTTCAGTTGAGAAGTCTCTTAACCATTCAGGATCTGATACATGTGACGAAGAAATCCTCGTAGACCCAGCCGAACAGGCGACTGTCGGCCGTTCATTTGCACTCAAACTGAATCCCCCAGCGACGCTCTTCGACCAATTCTTGGGCTCCGTCAAGCGGGCTCACCACTCGGGTTCGTCCTTTTGCTTCCCCCTCACGCACAATCGAGTACGACCTACCTTTGCACTTCTCGTTCATGAGGTCCAGCCCCTCCTTTCGGAACGCCGAGAGCATGGGCCCCTGCCCTTCCTTGAACGGATAGATGACAACCCCGCCTAGGTCATGTTCCTGCACAATCTTTGCTCCATCGGCACACCCCCCCAGTAGGAAAGCACCCGTTATGGCAATGGCGAATAACCAGGAGTTGATCATCTGGGACTTACCCCTATCACGGTAGGCAGCGGGATATGAAAATTCGTACTGCCGCTGAACAGACTCTTCCATGAATCTCCTTCCTGACTATGCAGATCCTTCGCCCACAGTGATTCTACGATACGCAGATCAGAAGAAGACCCTCCATCCATCGCCATGGCCCGACGCACGGTGGGAAGCGTCTCCTTGAAGCAGCGGCCAATATCGTAGAGAGGAACGACACCGAGACTCTTAAAGATTAAAATATGTCCCTTCTCGGTCTCGGCCACAATCGTTTGGTAGGCATGCTTTCCTGAATCACGGACACGGATCTTACCAAATTGGTCAAGCAACATGAGAGCTTGGGCCGCTTCTGCATAGACAGGCTGACCTTCATCGAACCGGTCTGAAGCCAAATCGAATACCCGTGCTTTCTTCAGGCCAGGAACAGTCGGTTCTGCCACGAACAGCCCTTGCCATGAATTATGGCGGCGACTTCCGACTGAACGGCCACCTTGATAGAGAAGGCCAAGATAGCTGAAATTGTCGCGAAATAGTCCCGCATTAAACACGAGGTGATGGCCTGTTCGCTGTTGCCACTCCCCGATCTTGGGTGGCTGCGCGAATCCCTCCTGAGCATAATGATGAACCGAGAACCTCGTGCGCTCCGGGTCTAGGTCTACTACCAGCATGGTGGGTAATGTCGGGCAGGACTGAATCGGTTTCCAGACGGAAACCATGAGACCTTCGGAAAGCCGCTCCCAGGAAATATGCTGGCCAAGACACAACCCAGGCAGCAGCATGACAGCTGAAACAGCGAATCCGACGTATCGCACGAGACTAGATCGCCACTGACACCTGCTGTTCATGGGACCACCACATCAATGACCATGACCAGAAGCGGGTATACCACCTATGCATCATGATGGACTGACGCCTGGGGTTGTGCCAGGTCCCCCGGCGCTGGACCTTGGCGTACCTGTCCCCTGGATGTCTGGTCGAGAAGGTGCCGAACCGTCCCAGCCAACGTTTCAGTAGTGAACGGTTTCTGCAGATAGGCAATCGCCGTATCGCCGGCCCCGACTCCGACGTCGTCCTCATATCCTGAAATAAAAAGAATTTTCAATTCCGGTTTGATGACACGAAGATGGCGAGCAAGCTCCGTCCCGCTCATGCCCGGCATCACAATATCGGTCAGCAAGAGTTGAAGCTTCCCAACATACGGCGTGGCAACCAGACACGCCTCGATCCCATTTCTTGCCTCAACAATTCGATATCCCAGCTTACGCAGTTCATCCCGAATCAGGAGTCGCACGGCTTCATCATCCTCTACCAACAGAACCGTTTCATGCCCTCCCAGCGACGTCTCCGCTGAAGGCTCTCCGGTTGCCGGGCCGATCGCTCCCACGCTACGGGGAAAGTACACATCAACGCGTGTCCCTTCACCAATCATCGTGGTCACGTCCAAGCCACCACCACCCTGAGTCACGATGTCAAAGACGGTTGAGAGTCCCAGTCCTGTTCCCTTCTCCTCATCCTTCGTCGTAAAGAACGGTTGGAACATGTGCGTTTGCACCTCGGGCGACATCCCACAACCCGTATCGGACACGGACAGTTTTACATACTCGCCGGGAGACAAGTCCATCACGTGATACCGTGGAGCTTGGTCAAGGTGCATCAACTGTAACTCAAGCGTCAGCCTACCTCCATTCGGCATGGCATCCCTCGCGTTCACGACAAGATTCATCACGATCTGCTCGACTAATGCGGGATCCATCTTGATACGAAGATCATCCTGACTCAAATTCACGGTTAATTGGATATCCTCACCGATCACTCGACGAAGCATGGATTCAAAATCATCAAGGAGGGTATTGAGGCTAATGACTCTTGCCTCTGAGGGTCGTTTCCGACTGAACATGAGCAATTGGCGAATGAGGACCCTCGCCCGCTCACCGGCGTTGTGCATCTCTTGTATTTGAGTTCTCAATGGATGAGCTACATCGATTTCGTTGAGCACCACCTGGCTATGCCCAAGAATCACAGTCAGTAAGTTGTTAAAATCGTGGGCCAGTCCTCCAGCGAGTCGACCGACGGCTTCCAACTTTTGGATGTGGCGCAATTGCAATTGATGCTCACGCAGGGATTCCTCCGCTTCTCTTCGTGCTTCTCGCTCTTGTTGCTCTTTCACGATCCGCCGCACGGCCGGAATCAAACGGCCCAATGCATCCTTGGAGATGATATCGGTGACCCCACGATTCAATAGTTCAGTGATCAGGGATTCGTTGATGGATGTCGACACAAAGATGAACGGGACGTGAGAAGCCATTTTTTGTGCCACGGTAAAGGCAGTGTCTCCACCACATCCAGGTGTGTGGAATTCCGCCAGAATAAGATCCGTCCGATCATCAGTAATACCTGTCGTAAATGACTGTTGAGTCTCCACACGGTGGATCACACAGGCAATCCCACCATTCGCCAATATGGTGCCGATACGTTCACCGTCCTCGCCGCTTGGTTCAAGATGGACTATTCGTAGCGGAGTCTTCATGGAAGGGTTACTGATGGGACCAGGCTCGTTCCGGGGGTGGTTCATTGATCACCCCCCAAAATACCCCTAACTCCTTGACCGCCGATAAGAACTGCTGAAACTCCACAGGTTTCACGACATACGCGTTGGCGCCAAGGGTATAACTCTCGGCCAAGTCCCTCTCCTCGCGAGATGACGTCAACATGACGACGGGAATGGCTCGCAAATTGGTATCTGCTTTGATGGTGCGCAAGACCTCCAGCCCATTGACCTTCGGCATCTTCAGGTCAAGAAACACCACTGCGGGATTCCCTTTCAACCGCGCCTTGAAGTGTCCCCGACAGTACAAATAGTCCAAGACTTCGGCGCCGTCATGACACAGAACAACTTTATCGGAGATATGCTCTTCCTCCATGGCAGCCAGCGCAAGTTCCGCATCACGAGGATTATCTTCAGCGAGCACAATCGGCTTGGTGAGTGTCATCCTTGGATCCCCCTTTGGGCAGCGCAACATAGAAGGTGGCTCCCTTATCCGGGACACCGTCGGCCCATGTCCGACCTCCATGACGATGAACGATCCGACGAACATTGGCAAGTCCGATCCCTGTTCCTTCGAACTCGTCAGCCCGGTGTAGTCTCTGAAACACCCCGAACAACTTCGGAGCGTACTGCATATCGAATCCCACACCGTTGTCACGCACATACATCACGATCTCGTCGGAGCTGGGAGGTTCGACTCCAATCTCAATGGAGGCTATGGGCTTTGTGCTCGTAAACTTCAGTGCATTGGTGAGTAAATTCGTGAAGACCTGTCGAAGCATGGACGGATCGCCTTTTACCTCAGGTAGTGACGCGATTGTCCATGATATCTGACGCCCGTGCAAGTCAAGGCGCAGATCGGACTGAATACCCTTGATCAACTGATCCATGTTCACCGTCGTCTGCAGCATGTCTTGACGGCCCATACGAGAGAACACCAGCAGATCATCGATCAGCTGTCCCATCTGCTTCGCAGCTTCTGAAATCGTCTGTAAATACCGGGCAGCTTTTTCATTCAGTGACTGGTCCACGGACTTGCGCAAGAGGGCAGCGTAGCCGTCAATGTGTCGCAACGGCGCGCGAAGATCATGAGACACCGAATAACTAAATGCCTCCAACTCCTTATTGGCAGCCTCAAGAAGTTCTCCTCGGCGTTGTAGCTCATCAGCCACACGACGGCGTTCGATGATATCGTGGCGAATCAGGTAGTACACCGATGCGAGCAGCACCAGCTGTAAACCAGCACCGATAGCCAACAGCATGATCGTATCGCGTGTACTTGCAGCGGATGTAATGACCCGTCGATTCACTGCTTGTCGTTCATACACATCCATCTCGCTAATAATCTGACGGATCCCGTCGAGTTCGCGTCTCCCTGCGCCCTCCAATGCCATTTTACTGACGGATTGGACGCCGCGTTCCTGGACTTGAGTGATCACCTTTGACTCGACACTCACCTGACGCTCCATCAACCGAGTAAGCTCGCCGGCACGCCGCTGTTGTTCAGGCGAATCCTTGGTCAATTCATTGAGATAGGTCAAGAATGTGGGTTTCTGAGCAATCACACGCTTATAGGCCTCCAGATAGGCTTGCTCACCCGTCACCAGATACCGCCGATGCGTACCTTCAGCTTCACTCATCGCAGCGTCTATGCTGTCGAGCAGTTGGATCAACTCATGACTCCGACCATCGAGCCCACTGCTCCTCAGCAGACCGTTAGTATTGTGATACGAGATCGCACTAATGATGAGAATTCCGACAAATACAAGGCTGAACCCTGTCAGAACTCGTTGCTCGATCGTCAGCGCCTGAAACCACCGGATGATACGCTGAAAAGACGCAGTGATCCCTGAAGTCGAACCGTTGGGAAGTTTGCGCACGTCATCATGCAGAGGGGGAGCTTGGGCCTGATGGTTGGTGGCTGATTCCATAGACCTGGACGACCGGCCCCAGGCACACCGATCACGCTAGGATCACCCGAGGGAGAGACGAGAAGATTCGTTTCTCAAACTGAATTGTAGCAGAACTGTGTAGATGGGAAAGCAGAAACCTAACCGCCGATCAACAGACTCGGAGGCATGACTGTCGCAGCGGGAGTCACAAAATTCGAAAACATCAGTGTCGCCGCAACGACCCAATCCGTAAACGGCTGGGGATAGATTCCGATCGCCAGAGTCCCAGCGAGACCAACATAAATCACCGTCTTCATGGGACCTGAAATCGAAATGGGGGACGGATCAATTGGCTCATTGATGTACATTTGCTTTACCACGATGAGGTAATAGTACATCGAAATCACGATATTGATCAGCCCGACGGTGATTAACGTGTATAGGCCTTCTTTGATCGCCGCAATAAAGATATAGAGTTTCCCAATAAACCCGGCAAGCGGGGGGACTCCGGCAAGGGAGAGGAGGAACAGTAGCATCGAAAAAGCAAGAAAAGGTGAACGGCGCCCGAGGCCACGATAATCTTCGATCTCATCCCTTCCAATGGCCTGACTCACGGCAATGACCACGGCAAACGCCCCGATGTTTGCGAAGAGATACGCCAGGAGGTAGAAGAGAATCGCGTCATTTCCCATCTTGGTTCCGGCCGCAAGACCGATAAGGACATTTCCGATCTGTGCGATACCAGAATAAGCCAGCAGCCGTTTGATATTTCGTTGTGCAATGGCCACGATATTGCCGTAGGTCATAGACACAATGGACACGGCAACGAGCAAGTAGATCCAGGTCGGCTTGAACGTCCCCAATGCTACGATGAAAATCCGGAGCAAAATGGCCAAAGCCGCACCCTTCGGAGCGATGGACAAGAAAGCCGTGACCGGCGTCGGAGCGCCATGGTACGTATCCGGAATCCAGGAATGGAAAGGGACCGCGCCGATCTTAAAGCCCAGTGCCGCAAAGATAAGTAAAAACCCGATGATCAAACCAGGTGTGGCCGGAGCGGAAGCCATGTCAGAGAACACGAGTTTCCCGGTTTCCCCGTACACCAAACTGATGCCATAGGCAAAGAGACCGGCGGCAAACACGCCAAGAATAAAAAACTTCAGGCCGGCCTCATTCGAGGCCAAGTCATCCCGTAGGTAGGACACCAAGATATAAAATCCGAGTGTTGAGAACTCTAAACTGACGAACACCGACAGCAGATCGTTGGCTGAGGCCATGAACATCATGCCAAGCGCGGACATGACGACCAGCGCATAATATTCACCACGGAACAGCGTAAACCGGTCGACGTACTCGATTGACGCCAGAATGACGAGGATCGTAGACCCTAAGATGAATATCTTGAAAAAGATCGCCATCCGGTCGAGCACAAACATGTTCCCGAACAGCGTCCCGGATACTTGATTCATGTCAAACCACGCCAAACAACCAAGCGTTGCGAGCAGCCCACCGACGCTCAGATAAGCCAGTCGTTCTTTGGGCAGTCGGGGTGAGACAAAGTCGACCGTGATGACCACACAGAGCCAGCACGTCAGGAAGATCTCCGGCAATAAGAGGAGCAAATCAGAGAAGGACAGATTCAGCGAAAAGCTCATTCTTGCCCTCCTCGAGGAGCCTCGGATACGTGGGTGATGGGCGTGGTTGAGACCATTGGAATAGCAGGAGGGTTCGTGATTGCGGCCGCACCCTTCACTCTTCTTAACACTCCATCGCTTTCAGCAACAGGAACCACGTGCGTAATCCGTGCAATCAACGGGTCCACACCGGACCGGACAACTTCGTACAGATGCATCGGGAAAATACCAAATCCGATACTGATGGTGATCATCATCAGAAGCGGCAATCGATCAATCGTGCCGACAGCGTCATGCGCATGGCTGTACTTTTGATTCATCGGCCCATAGAACAACCCTCGCATCATTTTAAAGAGGTATGCGAGCGTCAACACGATACCAAGCATGGCCACGATCACTTGAAGGGGGTACTTGTTCCAGCTCCCAACGACGATCATGATTTCCGCCACGAAATTGACGGTGCCAGGCATGCCAATCGACGCCATACATCCCACGATAAAACAGCCGGAAATGAACGGCATCTTATTGGAGAGCCCTCCTAGCGACGGAATGTCACGAGTATGCGTTTGGTCATAGACCCATCCGGCCATTGCGAACAGCATGCCGGTGGCCATCGCGTGCGCAAACATATAGATGATGGCTCCGCTCAGGCTGATGTAATTCAAGGCGGCCATCCCGAGGAACACATACCCCATGTGGCTTGAGCTCGAATACCCAATGACATACTTCGTATCTTTCGCATAAAACGCCACGAAGCCGCCGTAGATAATGCTGAACATGCACAACACCGCTGCGATCGGCATCAGCTCCCTGGTCGTCTCAGGCAAGATTTCAAAGGCTACCCGAATAATCGAAAAGTGTCCGAGTTTCATCAGCACACCGGCATGCAGCATGCTCGTTGCGGCAGGGGCCGCCGCATGGCCAACCGGTGACCAGGAATGCAACGGCCAGATGGGAGCAATCGATGCAAACCCAAAAAACACCAGCACCCAGATAATCTTGTCGAGCGTCGTCCCGAGCACCGGGATATTCATGAGGTTGGCTTGCTCTCGGAGTACCAAGATGTCGAAGGTGTTCAGTCCGGAAAACTTATAGATGAGCAGGATCCCCATGAGTGCAGCCACGGCAAAGGCGGAAAGGAACAGGACCAGCTTCATCGCGGCGTACTCTTTGCTGTTCGACCCGAAATTAAAAATAAATCCGACCGAATCTCTCTGTTTCAATCCTTCGGGGTCCGTCATCTCCAAATATTTCTTGGTATGGCTACCCCACATACCCAAGAGCAAATACATCGGGATGACGGACATTTCGTAGAAGAAGTACAGGAAAAATAGGTCGAGGGACATGAACACGCCGATGGTGGCGGCTGCCAAGATCAGCAACCAGATATAGAACTCCTTCGCCCGATCCTTGATGTGCCAGGACACGAATATCCCAGCGAACAAAAGAATAGAAGAAGCCAGCACCAGCGGGGTCCCAATCCCATCAACCCCCAGATACAACGCAATACCCAGTTCCTTCGACCAAGCAAACTTTTGGACAAACTGAAATCCCCCTCGGACCGGATCGTACCCATAGAATATATAGAGGGAAGCAACCAGTGAGACAAACGCGGCGCTCGCGGCAATCCCACGCACAAGCGAGGGTTGTCGATTGGACACAAATATCAACGCGAGCGCTCCTGCAAATGGAGCAAAGAGAATATAGAGGAGTGCGTACTCTCCCATTGGGAACCTGTTACCTTCTTTCTGTCATATCATTATCGAGTGCAACGGTCTTCTCGTGATGCAGGCGATCAACCAGAGCTTGAACTGATCCGTTCATGATCCTCAAGAATGGGGATGGATAGAGTCCAATCCACAGAATCATGATAGACAGAGACACCGCAATCACCATCTCACGCAGTTGCAAATCACCCATCGTGCTCCTGACGGAGCTGCCGAGTGGGCCCAGCATCGATCGTTCGTAATACCAGAGAAAGTAGGCCGCACCAAAAATCACCCCAAGTACGGCAATAGATCCAACCCACCATTTGGCCTCGAACGCACCTAACAGAATGAGAAACTCGCCAACAAACCCGTTGGTACCAGGCAGTCCAATCGAAGCCAGTCCAATAATCAAAAAGAAGGTCGCCAGCAGCGGCACCTGTTTTGCCATTCCTCCGAACGCCGCCAACTGGGTCGTCTGTTGACGGGAATACAGAAACCCCGCAATGAAGAAGAGGCCAGCAGTGCTGAACCCCAAATTGATCATCGTCAGCAGACTGCCTTGCAAACCCTGATAGTTCAACGCAAATAACCCCACCACGACAAAGCCGAGGTGGCTGACGCTGCTGTAGGCAAGTAGGCGTCGAAAATCAGCCTGCACCAACGCCATCCATGCGCCATAGAGAATCGCACAGAGCCCCAGCACCACCACGATCATCACAACCGTGTCACTCTTCGATGCATCCGGCAGCAGCGGAATGCTGAAACGGATGAAACCGAAGGTCCCGAGCTTGAGGCCAGCCAGGACAACCGCCATCCCGATGGGGCCCTCTAAGAGCGCATCAGGCAGCCAGGTGTGGAATGGAAATACCGGAGCCTTGAACGCAAATCCGAGGAACATCAACCAGAAGATAAGGATCTGTTGACTGATGGGAATCGGAACCGTGAGTAACTCAAGCAGATCGAACGAGTACACATGATCACTGTGATGGAGGGACGCCCATTGGTGGTAATTGATGTCCAGCAGCGCGATTCCTACAAGCATGAACACACTGCCCAAGAGCGTATAAATGACAAACTTCAGTGCAGCATAATGGCGTTCGGCTCCCCCACCCCACAGCTTGATCATAAAGTAGCTGGGAATCAGCATCAGCTCCCAGAATACGAAGAACAGGATCAAGTCCAACGACACAAAGACCCCCATGGTCGTCGTTTCGAGCGCCAGGAGGCACATCATGTAGAGTTTGACTTGATGGCGGATCGTGTCCCACGAATAGACCACGACGAGAACGGTCAGAAATGCCGTCAGGCCGACGAACAAGACACTGATCCCATCAACAGCCAGGTGATAACTGATCCCCAATGCGGGAATCCATTGCACCCGCTCGGCAAACTGCATGGCGGCCGACTCGGGGATAAATCGGAGGAGGACAAAAACCGACAGAGCAAGCTCCACCAGCGCAATCGTGAGGGCTGAGCTTCGGACCGTGTCTTCATCGTCCATAAACCAGAGAACGATGGCTCCGACAACGGGCAGAAAGAGGATACAAGAGAGAATTGGAAAACCAGCAGTAAGCTCTTCGAGCATGATGATCGTCGGTTTCGGCTATGTCCTACATCTGAACGACAAGTTGAACAACCAGGGCCAGAAGAAAGAGCCCTGCTACAATAATCGCAGCGTAATGATGCACCATGCCGCTCTGCATTTTTCGCCCCTCTCGGGCAGCAAGGTGGTTCCCATATCCGATGACATTCAGTCCCGCATAGACGATGTACTTTTCGACCCATGTCGATCCAGACGCGCCCCAATCTGCGAGCTGACCCACCCCTCGCACCACACCATCAATGATCGTCCGATCAAACCAGTCAAGAATCATTCCCAGACGTTTGAGCGGCTCGACGAAGAGAAGGTCGTAGAGTTCATCGATATAGTATTTATTCAACAGCAATCGATATAAACCGGAAAACTTCTCAGCCCATCCCTCCGCCGTCACGGGGCTCACGGCGTAGAGGAAGTGCGCAAGGCCCCACCCCATCAAGGCAATGGCAATCGCCACACCCATCAGGAGAATGGTCATTCCCCCACTGCCCTCATGCTCAGTCCCGGTTCCAACAACCGGAGACAAAAACCCGTGCAACCATCCCTGTTCGGGAGGGAATCCCAATACCAATCCACCGACTCCTGAAAGAAACGCAAGAATCATCAAGGGTGCAATCATCACCATCGGAGATTCATGCACGTGCTCCTCGGTATGATGATCCATCCTGGAGGATCCGTAGAAGGTCAAATACGTCAGCCGAAACATATAGAACGACGTCATCAGTGCACCGGCTGCCGCCAGGCTATAGAGCAGATAGTGATGCGTGTTGAATGCGTGGGCCATAATTTCGTCTTTGCTCCAGAACCCTGCCAGTGGAGGAAGGCCTGCAATGGCAATGGTACCGATCAGAAAGAGACGATGGGTCCACGGTATGCGTTTACTCAATCCACCCATTTTTTGAATATCCTGCTCCCCTGATAGGGCATGGATGACCGAGCCAGCGGACAAAAACAACAGCGCTTTGAAGAAGGCGTGGGTCATGACATGAAACACGGATGCTGTGTAGGCACCGATCCCGCAGCCGAGAAACATGTACCCAAGCTGGCTCACCGTTGAATAGGCCAAGACGCGCTTGATGTCGGTCTGCACCAGGCCGATCGTTGCCGCGAACAGAGCGGTCCCTCCACCCACGAATGCCACGACCGCCATGGCAAAGGGAGAAAGATCAAAAATGACATGATTCCGAACGATCATATAGACGCCGGCGGTGACCATCGTCGCGGCATGAATGAGCGCGCTGACTGGTGTCGGCCCCTCCATGGCATCAGGTAGCCAGGTATGGAGCGGCAGTTGAGCAGATTTGCCAACCGCACCGACCAGCAGGCACAACGCAATCGCCGTAGCCATCTCCGGAGATAGCTGTCCCACCTGAGCAAAGACTTTTGTATAGTCGAGCGTCTTGAAGTTCACAAACACGAGAAAGATAGCGAGGAGAAAGCCAGCATCCCCGATTCGATTCACCACGAAGGCTTTGGAGGCAGCCTTGGCGGCAGAGACTTTATCGTAATAGTACCCAATGAGGAGGTACGAACAGAGCCCTACCCCTTCCCAACCGATAAACAGGACGAGATAGTTGTTCCCCATGACGAGTAGCAGCATGGAGACCATGAAAAGATTCATGTAGGTGAAGAAGCGGGTAAACCCTTCTTCACCATGCATATACCCCACAGAATAGATGTGAATCAGAAAACCCACACCCGTCACAACCAGCAACCAGGCGCAGGTCAGTGAGTCAACAAGGTACGCAAAGTTAATCGTCAAATCTCCGCCGAAAATCCATCGATACACGACGACTTCATGTACTGCGCCGGTCCGCAAGACGTCTGCAAACACCACGAGCGTACACAAAAAAGACAGCCCGACAGACCCCCAGGCCAAACGATGCGCCAGCTCATGTGAATACCGATGGCCCAAGAGGCCGTTGGCAATGACGGCCATCAGCGGAAACAGGGGAATCAATTTGATCAACAGATCGATTGTGTCAGACACACAGTCCTACGTTTTTCTCAGGATGCTCAGCTAAGCGAGAAGGCCGGTGAAACCAGCTCCTACTGCATCCGCTGGGGGTAATTTTGAGGGCATGGGGTACCGAAAACAGAACACGATGCCGCTCTTAACATCCTGCTACCACTTCAAAAGGTTCATCTCGTCCACATTCGTAGAAATCTTGCTTCGAAAAACCACGATGATGATGGCCAGTCCAATAGCCGCTTCCCCGGCGGCAATTGCGATGATAAACAATGCCACAAGCTGCCCGGCCATCGATTCGAGATAGTGCGAGAACGCGACCAAATTGATGTTCGCCGCATTCAACATCACCTCAACGGACATGAGCACGATGATAAAGTTCCGACGAATCAGGACACCCAGTAATCCCGTCATAAATAGAACGGCACTCACAGCAACATAAGCAGACAGCGGTATCATCGATGGTCTCGTTCAGCCTCCAAGGCCTTCGGCGTCTTTGCCAACACGATGGCGCCTATAATCGCCCCAAGCAGAAAGATCCCCACGATTTCAAACTGTAAGAGATAGTCACTGAACATCTTGATGCCGACCGCGTAGGTATCTCCCTCATGCAACACCGCTCCGGCAGGCTCATGTCCTTTGGCCCCGTCAAACGGCGACCGGAGGAGGAGAAAGAGTACATACAGAGCCCCTAACGATGACAACCCCGCAAAATACGGCGCCGACGTGTGAAAATATCGCTCGTCGGTTTTGAGATTCATCAACATCAGCACAAAGAGGTAGAGCACCAAGATAGCCCCAACATAGACAATGACTTGGACCGCCCATAGAAACTCAGCATTCAACAGGATGAACAGACCGGAGACGTGCATGAGTAAGGCAAGCAGGGATAATGCACAGTGAACTGGGTTGCGTAGGGTAACCGTGAGTACGCCAGCGGCAATGCTCACCAATGCAAAGTACGAGAAAAATGCCAAGATCATATTGTCCGCTCAACTCAGATGCTTTGGAGGTGTCTGCGTTGCCTTCGCAACTGATTGTGGGAAGTAGTATCGATACTCGCGGCTCTCCTCAAGATTCTTTTCTTGATTGTGCGCATACAAATACTTCTTCCCATCCTCGAGATGCCGCTCGCCGATATCGTACAGGCGCTTTTTATCGAACAGGAGACTCCGTTTATCATGAGTTGAGTATTCATACATCTTGGTCATGGCCAACGCATTAACCGGACAGGCCTCGACACAGTAGCCGCAGAAGACACATTTGGTAATATCAATATAGAATTCGCTGGCATACCGTTGAAGCGGCCGCGTGGTATCTTCGGCACTGATCACTTTGATGCAATGCGACGGGCAGGCGACTTCACACAAATCGCATCCGACACACCGTTCTCGTCCGTCATCGTACCGCAACAACCCAAGGGCCCCTCGATGCGCGTCAGGAATCGTGCGGTGCTCCCGTGGATATTGAAAGGTCATCGGTCGATGGAGCATGTGCCGAAACGTTACTTTCATCGCGTCCCAGATTTCATAGAACAGGGCCGCATGAAGAATCTTTTTCGTTAAGGCAGTGATGCTCATCGTAGGATCCTGGTCATGGGCACGAGCGAGCGGACATCTTCATCGCATCATACCGATTCAACGTTGACCCACATCTGCTTGAATGACGGGACACCGGTCGTGGGGTCAACGGTCACCGTCATCAAATCCTTTACTGGAGGCTCATTAAAATGCTCAGGGAAAAAGCAGGTGCCAGGTGCAACCGACTGATCCATCTGCACGGCGATCTGGAGAGAACCACGATCCGACGTCAGGCGCACCTTCGCCCCTTCTTGGAGACCGAGACTTTCCAGATCTTGCGCATTCATTCTTAGTCTTGCGGTATTCGGAGCAATGGTGATCAGGCCGGGCGCCTGAACCGATAGCTTGCCGGAATGCATCAGGAGCTGTCCCATCAATAGGGCAAACGGACGAGTTAGTGCATTGACTTCCTGGGTTGCCTGATACCGCTTCCCAACCGTGGTCGCATACCCCTTGGACAAGTAGGTGTCGAGCGTTGGCGTTACTTTGCGGGGTTGACCAAGATTGTAGTACCCGGGGAGCATTTTCATGATCTCGCTTTGGATATCATTTGCAGACTGATAGTCCCATTGGCATCCCATGGCGTTGGCCAGGGCGGTCATGATGTGCCAATCAGGCAAACTCTCTCCACGCGGATCCATGGCCTGGCGAACACGAAGGACCCGCCCTTCAAAATTTGTAAAGGTGCCGTCCTTTTCCGCATAGGTGCAAGCCGGCAACACAAAATGCGCCAGCTTCGCCGTATCAGTCAAGAACGGATCTTGGACAACCAATAGTTCAAGCCGCTCAAGCCCAGCCCGGACTTCCATGGAGGCCGGAAGGGTGGCCAAGGGATTTTCCCCGAGAATGTACAAGGCCTTGATCTGTCCAGTCCGACACCGCTTCAAGATTTCAACGAGATGCGCGCCAGAGCTCGGAGGAGGGAGCACCGTGTTCCAAGCTTTCTCGAAACGATCTCGCACCTCTGGATCCCCATACCGCCCCTGTCCTGGGAGGAATTCAGAAGCCGTACCCATATCGACAGCCCCTTGCTCATTGGGCTCTTCCGTCACCGTACTCACTCCGCACCCCGGTTGTCCGATCTTTCCGGTAATCCAAGCAAGATCCATCAACTTGAGCACATTGTGATAGCCGTTCGCCCGTCGGACAATTCCTTCCGCGCACAGAATGATCGACCGCGGTGATTCGGCAAACAGTCTGGCAATTTCCTTGAAGACTTCATTGGATAGTCCTGTCTGAGCCGTCAATTGTTCCATCGACAGACTTGCCACCGCCTTCTTGAGCGCCTCAAAGGCTTGCGGATGCTTTCCCACAGCCGCTTCATCTACCACATCCAGTTCGATCGTCGCTTTCAGCAGCCCATCGATCACTGCTCCTTCCGTCCCAGGCTTGATCAAGAATGGATGGGAGGCGAGCTTACTCATATTCGTAATGGCACTGTCGAACGTCACCACCTGGGCTCGATACACGCGTACCGCTTCTTTAATGCGCACCGCCGTGAGCGGATTCGTCTCAGTAATGTTGGAGCCGATCACGATAATCGCCTTCGCCTTCGTGAGATCCTCCCAATCGTTAGCGGTTCTCCCCAGGCCAATGGCGTGTTTGGACGCTAATACAAAATTCATATGGCCGTAGCGCGCGCTACTATCAAGCTGGTTGGTTCCAAATGCCGTGCGCATGAGCTTTTGAAAGAGATACAGCTCTTCATTGGTACACCGAGCCGTCACAAGGCCGGCGATGGCATCGGGACCATACTTGCTTTTGATTTCAGCAAATCGATCGACAAGCCCGTGCATGGCCTCCAACCATGGCTTTTCAACCAGGCGCCCGCTTTCACGAACCAATGGGTGCACAAGCCGACTCTGACTATCCAATGACTCAAAGCCAAACCGGCCCCGTACACACAGTCCGCCGTGCCCTTTGGCCGTATCGGACCGATCACCCCACTTGTTCTTCCAGGACAGGGGCGATGTGACCCGGACGACTTCTTCGTCTTTGGTTTCCAAGTACATCTGGCAACCATCGCCGCAATAATTGCAGGTGGTGGTCGTCTTTTTCATCTGCCATGGCTTATACAGATATTTGGAAAACTTGTTTGTGATCGCACCGACAGGGCAGACCGCCAAGCAATCCCCGCAGAACTCGCAATTGAGGGGAAGATCCCCTTTGGGGACAACCTGGTTGAATCCTCCCTTCTTCATGAATTGCAAGGCATCGATCATTAAGACATCCTTGCAGACATTGATGCATTCCGCACAAGCGATGCACCGATTCATATTGAAGTCGAGGACCGGGCTCCGCGTATCTTCAGGAATAAACTTTTGTTTGGCATTGGCGAGGTTGGTTACGCCATGCTGGAAAGCCATATCTTGTAATTCGCAATGGCCATCCGCATCGCACACCGGACAATCAAGAGGATGCACGGACAGGTGTTTCTCAACGGCCTTCTTACGAGCGAGGAAGAGATCTTCTCCTTCGGTACGAATCACCATTCCCGCAGCGGCCTTCGCCGTACAAGATCGAACAGGAGCTTTTTTCCCTTCCTGCATCACGAGGCACATCCCACAGGAGCCAAACGGGTCGAAGGTGTAGTGGTAACACATCGCCGGGATGATCTTCCCCGTCATGGAGATGACATCGTAGAGCGACACCCCATCCTTTGCCGTGACGGTTTTCCCGTCAATGCTCAGTTCAATGCTTGTGGCTTCAACGTCGGGATTAGTCGCTGGCTTTAGTCCCATTATTCTTCTCCGTGAAAGGAAAACGTGAACCGTAAAATGACACCCTGATTTTACCGTTCACATCTCACGCTTCACAGTCAGCGGTCGCATTCACCCATCACGATATCGTAGGTCCCGAAAATCGTGCAGGCATCGGAGATCATATAACCTCTGGCCATATGATCGAACGCACCCATATGGATGAACGATGGAGCACGAATCTTCAATCGATACGGCTTACCCCCACCCGTACTGACGATATGGAAACCCAGTTCCCCTTTGTGGGCTTCTGTGCCGCAATAGATTTCTCCAGGCGGAGCATCAAACCCTTGCGAAAACAGCTTGAATTGCTGAATCATGGCTTCCAAGTTCGTAAACACCCGTTCCTTCGGGGGCAGCGTGACGCTCGGGGCATCCGCCATGATGGGACCTTCCTGCATCTGCTCCAGGCATTGCCGGATGATCTTGACGCTCTCATACAATTCCATCACCCGAATCCAATACCGATCATAGGTATCGCCGTTTTTTCCCACCGGGACGCTAAACTCACACTTCGGATATGCGCTATAGGGTTCATACTTGCGCAGGTCATAGTCCACCCCGGATCCACGCAAAACAGGCCCGCTCAGGCCAAAACTAACGGCGTCTTCCGCAGAAATGACGGCAACCCCTTTGGTGCGTCCCAACCAGATACGATTTTTCTCAAGAAACACCTGGTATTCATCGATCTTCGGTGGGAAATAGTCCAGAAACTGTTTCAGTTTGTCGATTAACGCAGGAGTCAAGTCCCGCTCCACCCCGCCGATCCGATACCAACTGGTCGTAAGACGAGCTCCACACAGTTCATCAAACCAGTCCAGCAAGATTTCACGATCCCGGAAGCAATAGAAGAAGACGGTCATGGCCCCAATATCGAGGGCCTGGGCACTCAGCCAAAACTGGTGACCGATGATGCGCTGAACTTCAGCAACAATCGTCCGCAAATATTCCGCCCGCTCCGGCACTTGTAAATTCAGGAGCTTTTCAACGGCGCGGCAATAGGCAAAATTGTTGTACATCGCACAGACATAGTCCAGTCGATCGGTATGGGGAATAAACTGATGGTAGGTCCCATCTTCCGCAAGCTTTTCAACGCCACGATGGAGATACCCCATGACCGGAGTAGACTTCACCAGCCGCTCTCCCTCCAACTCCAAGATCACCTTAAGAACACCGTGCGTACTGGGATGTTGAGGCCCCATGTTGAGCAAAAGCTCTTCGGTCCGTAGGGTCGGAAGCGTCTCACTCTCCGGGTGTTCCGGGTTGACTTTATAAACGGTGGTTCTTTGATCTTCGAATGCCATACTGGTCAAGCATCCTATCGAGGGACTTCATCCAAAAAGTCGAATGTGTCTCGCCAGCCTTTGCCACGCAACGGAAAGTCTTTTCGCAAGGGATATCCCTCGGTATAGTCATCCGGCATAAGAATACGGCGAAGATCGGGATGGTTCCGGAACCGGATCCCCATCATATCGTAGACTTCACGCTCCATGAAGTCCGCCCCCTTCCAGAGATCCGTCAAAGAATCCACTACACAATCCGACTCAGGCACTCGAGTCTTGAGTCGAATCCGCTGACGTTTTCGAATCGAGTAGAACTCCCAAACCACCTCAAATCGCTCTTCGTCATCAGGCCAATCCACAGAGCTCACATGGACGATATAGTCAAAATCCATCCCTGGATCATCGTGCAGGAATTGGGCGACCTCGCGAAGTTTGTCACGGGTCACTGTCACAGACACATCGCCACGCCACTCACTAGCGTTGGTCACACCAACCGAGAACGTATGCTGAACCCGCAGTAAGAGAGGATGCATGACCGTCCGTCAGACCTTCAAATTTGCCTTCACCTGATCAGGTTGGGCTACAAACACCCGTTTTTGCATGATGCGCTCTTGCAACTTGAGGATACCGTCCAAGAGAGCTTCTGGGGTTGGCGGACAACCGGGCACATAAATATCAACCGGAATAAAGCGGTCAACACCCTGTACGACAGAATAGCTATCGTAAATATTCCCAGATGTCGCACAAGAACCCATCGCAATCACATACTTAGGCTCTGGCATTTGATCGTAGATTTTTCGGATGACCGGCGCCATCCGACGACAGACAGTTCCTGCCACGATCATCAGATCCGATTGCCGTGGCGACCCTCGGAATACTCCAGCCCCAAAGCGATCCATATCGTACCGTGAAGAAACCGCAGCCATCATTTCTATGGCACAGCAGGCGAGCCCGAAGGTCATCGGCCATAGTGAGCCTTTTCTGGCCCAGTTGACGGCCTTTTCAAGAGATCCCGTAATGACGTCCGGAACCCCATCCTTCTCATGGCGTCCCAGTTGGATCAATCCCATAGAATCCTCAATCCCACTCCAGAGCGCCTTTGCGCCAGGCATACACGTAGGCGACGACAAACAACCCAATAAAGATCAACATCTCGACCAATCCGACGATCCCGATTTTGGTGAATACGACGGCCCATGGATAGAGAAAGATGACCTCGATGTCGAAAATGACGAACAACATCGCAAAAATGTAATACCTGACGGGGAACGGCATACGGGCATCCGAAAAAGGTTCGGCTCCACATTCATAGGTCGATAGTTTTTCAGGCTCGGGATATCTCGGTTGCACAAAGTAGCTGACCAGTAACGTCAGTATTCCCAATATTAAACCAGTGAAAATAAAGAGAAAAATTGGGAAGTACTTCGTCAGATATACAAGAAGAGCCTCTGATCCGCTCATACGATTTTCTCTTGCAAGGCATTGACCTGAAAGACCATTCCAGGCGCAAAGGGTGGAATATTAGTGCGCTATTATTTGGGATAGCAAGAGAACAAAGGACCTAAGTCATGATCACCCGAAAGCCCTACAGCTCTTAGTGAGGAAGAGAATGCAGAAAACTGAAGGACTATTGAGAGGTTATAGACTTACGAGCACGACATCCTGGGACAAGTTTGGTCATTTACTGCTGCTCTTGGTTTATGCGCTGCTCAGGATGAGTAGGACTTGCTTGGTCCCATTCTGGCGTCAGCGGAGAAAACGCCTTGGCTGCTCGTCGCCGATGAATCTGGGTTTCGATTCTGACCTTCCTAGGAAACTCCTCAGAGACAAGAAGATGCCTGGCGGCCGCCTTCTCAGATTCCATATCACTTCTCAGTAAACGCCTTGAGGAGTCGTACGGACCAGTCATGCCAGTCACGTTACCATCTGGAGAAATGTCGGTCAAACCCCTCACAAATTCAGTTCAAATTCTTGACAAGACAGGGTTGTTTGCTATGGTCCTTTAAGCGACCTTTGCCCTAATTAAGGACTCCATACTATGAAAATTATGATCTCCCTCCTCTTGCTTCTGTGTTTGGAAATGAGCCTCTCCCGTGATCAAGCCCTCGCCCAGGTCTCGAATCTCGACTCCGTTCGAATACTAGACGGAGGACTCGCCTTTGCCAGTGGAATGATCGAGAAATCTTCGGCAATGGACGGAACCGTGAACTTAATCACCGGTGACAATCAATCGTCGGGGAATCGAATGCTCTTAGGAAAAGGAGACTCCCTCTATCTCAAACTGGATAACCCCGCTGATGTGGCAACCGGAGATCTCTTTACCGTGTACCGGCGGGTGCGAAAGGTATTTCATCCGGTCACTCAAGAATACCTTGGGTTTGTGGTGAATCGTTCGGCCGTGGTGAGGGTGACCGCTGCCGATCATGCCCTCACAACAGTGCAAATTGTGGTGAATTATGGACCTGTTGCCCCAGGGGATCCTGTCGCCCGATTTAAGGAACCCGCACAGGAGCCTACTACCAGATCCGAAACGAACATATCCGACCTTGAAGGAATGATTATTGAGCTTCAAGCCGACCGGACGATGACTTTAGTTTCACAATCCAATGTGGTGTACATCGATCGCGGAAGGGAGGATGGACTGCAAAAGGGAGATCTGCTTGATATGCACCGATATAGCCCTGTGCTGCCACCCAGAAGAATCGGGCAGCTGAAAGTACTCTCGACGGAGGCGCACACAGCCGTCGCCAAAATCCTGAGGGCAAATACCCGTGTCATCAAGGGAGATCGGTTCAAGTTCGTCGGATCTCCTGAGCCCTCTGCCCATCCTGTCGTCGCACTCACGCATGCATCTGCGGAGCAGAGTAATCCATCGCCTGTTAGACCAACTACCGATCTGGTCACCAGCAAGCTGACAGTACATGATGCCTCCGGACAAAGTCGTCTCAATCTGGGCGAACTAGCCAAGTTCTTGCGCTATGAATCAGGAGATGCCGCGATCAAGCCTGAGAATTATGCCGTGCTCGATCAGTTCATTGAATATTTGCGAACCAGCGGCGATACCCGATTGATTCGAATTGAAGGTCATACCGATAACGTCGAAATCGGTCCCTCCCTCAAGGCTCGTTATCCGAGCAATTGGGAACTGTCCAAGGTCCGTGCAAACGGTGTTCTTCGCTATCTTGTCGAGAAAGGCGGTATTGACTCAGCCAGGGTCACAGCCGTGGCACTTGGGGACAGCAAACCAACCGCGTCAAATGAGATGGAAGAGAACCGCAAAAAGAATCGTCGTGTGGAGGTCGTGCTATATCTCGCCGAAGCCGACGCTTCGGAGGAGCCGACTCACACGCACACGTTGAGCACCAATGCTCCCAATTTGAATGCGCGTGGAAATCTCGATCAACAGAACCCCTCTACGCCTGCTTCAGATGCTGGGAACCCTGTTACCCCAGGAACTGTGTCTCTGGACGATTCTTCGCGGACTTCCCAGACTGGATCTGGCAGTCTTGCTGGTACTCCCGATACCGGGAGTCCTTCCACGCCGATGGAGCCGAGTAGACCAGACACATCTCAGCAACAACCAGCAGCAGGTGGGACACCGACGGAATAGTCTCCCCTCGCGAAGGATGGACTCCGCTCACTTTCTTACCACGCTATCTCTCCAGATATTCCGTCCTAACGCTAGGCGGACGACAGACTCGGTGTCCTTCATGATTCCATACTGTTAGAATGCTGTATGGCTCTCCAGGGCACTGCGGCCTCGCAGCCGCAACCAGAGGCTCGGTTTGCGGATGTCCTCGTTCCGCGGCACATCACGAAGGCATTCACCTATCTCGTTCCATTGTCCATCGCTCAACGTATTCAAATCGGCAGCCTCGTCAAGGTGCCATTCGGCCAATCCGTCCTAGAGGGAGTCGTGATTTCCATCAGCTCCCATCTCGCACCCGAGATGACGTCTACGTCCCTAAAGACGATTCTTTCGCTGGTCGAAGACCGGCACAATACGACGATTTCTCCCGCCCTCCTCGAACTCTCTCACAAAATCGCACAATACTATGTGGCCCCCTGGGGCCAATGCCTTCGATTACTCAGCCCTCCATCACTCATCTCCCCCACGCGCTATATCGCCACTCAGCTAGGCCGCACAGCACTGGAAACAGGTACCTGCCCAGAACCCCTTCGACCAACGCTACAGCGAATCGCTCACCGAGCCTCTGGGATCTTGTCTTCCACACTCCAGCCAACCCAACATGGCCATGCCTTGCGAGCGGTCGATTCCCTCATTGAGCGCTCGTGGATCAATCCTATACTGTCGAACGCAGGGCATATCCAGACTCGCAAGCGACAGCGGATCCCCCTCACTGAGCCAGAGCAACAACAAACCCTGCCTCACGCTGTAGTCGATACGAGTCAACCCTACGGGATAGACCCCGCCTGGCGTGCTCATCTCCACCAATGCCTACAGGCGGACCACATGAAGAAAATCGTTCTCCAGGCTCCATGGCAACAACGGATAGGAAGACTTGCAGAGGCCATTCGCCAAGTGCGTTCACACAACAGATCGATAATTGTGGTATGCGGTGAGACGGCAAAAGCACGCTGGTTGACACAAGTGCTCGCATCACTCACCGGACTTCAGATTGACTTTGCCCAGCTGCCCCACTCGCCTCAACGATTGGATCATCGTCAAGGCCCGACTCCATCAGTCCTTGTGGGAACCCGTTCAGTTATCTTTGCACAGCTCGATTCCGTCGGACTCATCTGGGTTGAAGGAGAAGAGGACTCAGCCCTCAAAGAACCTAAAGAGCCTCGATATCATGCCAGGGACGTGGCCAGTCTACGGGCGAAGGAGGATCATGCAGTGGTGGTCCTTGCATCGGAACACCTATCTTTGGAATCGAATTTCGATACCGAAGCGGAAGTTCATCGGGTTCAGAAAGACATAGCCCTGCAGCCAAAGATTGAGCTGGTTGATCTCACCAAGGAGTCGAGAGGAACTCTCCTGAGCCACAACCTGCGCTCCGCGATGCGCGATGCCCTCAAGTGTAAAAGAAGGATCTTGCTCTTCCTTAATAGGAGAGGATATGCCAGAACGCTGATCTGTCGAGACTGCGGCTGGGTACCGCGCTGTCCCTCCTGCACCGTCGCACTCCCCTACTACCGAGAAGCCGGAAGCCTTACCTGTCGGTACTGCGGAGTTGCGGAACAGTTGCCTGATGCATGTCCCCTATGCCATGCCACCCCGGTGAGTCCCGTCGGTGAAGGCACTGAACGTGTCGAGGCTGAAGCTCATCATTTGTTTCCTCATGCCACGATTGTGCGCCTCGACAGTGACACACTCCACCGCCCATCCACCGCCCGCTCACTGTGGGAACGTGCGAGATCCGGATCATGCGATATTCTGATAGGGACGCAAGCACTCTTCACTCAAGAGCCCCTTCCACAACACCATGTGGTGGGAATTCTTCAAGCCGATTCCGGATTACATGTCTCGGATTTTCGAGCTGCGGAGCGGACGTACCACCTCCTTGTTGATGCGGCAAGCGTGGCGTACCCGGCATCCGCTGGAGGGCAAGTCATCTTGCAGACTCGCCTCCCTTCCCACCACGCCGTACAAGCTCTCCTATCTTGGAATCCTCATCAGTTCTACAATGAGGAACTCATCGCACGCCGACTTCTCAATTATCCACCGGTGTGCCACATCGCCGATCTTACCGTCGCTGGGCACGATACGGTCCTCGTCGAAGAGGCCGCTACCCGCTGGGGTGCCAACCTTCAACGACAGACCTCTGTCGAAGAACATCTTGTCGTGCTAGGACCGGTCCCGACGCTGGGAAAACGGCTTCGAGGGCAGCATCACCGCCGGCTCCTGGTGAAGGGAGCTGATCCCGACCTCCTCGCACATCGGCTCCGGGATTCGGTTGAGAGCATGGAAAGACAATACCGACAGAGGCAGATCAAATTCGTTGTCGATATGGACCCGGTAGAGAGTGGATAACGTTACACGCCTTTCCTTTTCCCCGAGTGAGCTATCGATGTCCTGATTGGCACATCATCGGACAAGGGTTGATCTGTTCGCCACGCCCGTTTGAACAGGCCATAGGAAAACGAAATCCAAAATACGGAAGAGAACAGACCCAACACAACCGCTGAAAGAATTGTTCCCATCTCGGCCTCGGGGAGCGATTCTGACGGGCCCCTGAGTTGAATCATCAACACCACCGGCCACGCAAAGCTTTCCAGCCCGAGTAACAACGTCGCCCACGCCCAGATTTCGGTGATCGACTCAGCCTTCAGCCAAAGAAAAGCCCCCACGACAAGCGTCCATCCAAGCACAACGACCGGAGCAACTGTTCCCCAAATCAGCCAGAATCCGACGGCAGCTACAAGGATCCCTAGAAACCAATTCAGCAGTTTCATAGATAAGAACCACGCTCACTGGAAGGCGTCAGAGTCTGACGAGATTACCATGCGATGTCAACGCAAAGAAAATGAGTGTACCGGAGGGTGAGTTAGCGCGCCACCTCGGCAGCGACCACATCGAGGAGAGTCTGAAGCTCAAATGGCTTTTGAAGTGTCAGCCTTGCCCCTAGCATGGTTGCCACATCCAGAAAATTAGGGACGCCGACTCCATCAATCCCTCCGGTCATGGCAATGATCCGAGAATCTGGGAACTCACGCCGAAGCGCCATGATGGCCTCCAATCCGTCCTGATCCGGCATAAGAATATCCATGAGGACAAGGTCGACGGAGTTTTCGCGATAACGCTGAAGTCCCTCCTTTCCGTCACGCGCCTCTTCGACATGGTACCCCGCCCTCTCCAAGGTGTCACGGATCAGCTGACGGATTTGGTCTTGATCGTCAACGATGAGGACCGACAACATCCGGCACCTCAGTCTGTGACGCCGATGAATCCGACCCGGGCTGTGGGGGCAGAATGGATTCCGGAGAGGAAGCCGCGTGATCTGACGCGCGGCGAATGGTTTGAGCCAGCTCCCGAGCGTTTCTACCGGCTGCAATGACTTGCTGAAGATGACGATGGGCCTTGCTGTCGGTAGGAATCAGCGAGAGGGCCAGCTCGCTGAAACCAAGTACAGCGGTAAGACTGTTGTTGAACTCATGAAAGACACTACGAGGGATAGTCCGAGGTGATTCCATCGTGGAGAGAGGGGGCGTGCGAGTCAGAAAAGCCTTCCGATCCGTGATATCGACAAGCATTCCGACCGTCTGACGTGGTCGAGCTGGTGCATGTTCTCGATCAAACCAGGTCTGGTAACAGAGACTGATCGTGCGAGTGGCTCCATCCGGACGAATAATTCGATAGGTCACTTCAAAGATCCGATCCTCATGGGGAGTGTTGACAGATCGGGCCATCACGTTCGTCATCTCTCGATCTGAAGGATGGACCAGCTGCAGATACCTCTCCAGGGAAGCCGGTTCCTCCATCCCAATGCCATGGATGGCCCGTAGGATCGGAGACCACCAGACAGTACCCCCTTGGTAATCATATTCAAAGATCCCAACCTGCCCGGCCTGCACGGCAAGATCCAAACGCATCTGATCATCCCGAAACGTTCGATCAGCTTGACGAGGAGCCGTGATGTCCACAATAGTGACCAGGAGCGACGGCCCTGAAGAGAGAGCAATCGGGTACAAACCGATCTCAGAGCGGAATCCCGAACCATCTTTTCTCAAAGTAGAAAGTTCCACACCGGTTCTTGAAAGACACGCCCTCGAAGCTGACAAGACCTCTCGGGATTCACGAGCATACTGTGCACGATCAGCAGTCTGGAATAGAGAGTCAACAGGACGGCCGACCAGTTCCCCGTACACATACCCGAACATCTGTTCAATCTTCCCGTTGGCAAGAGAGATCGTGCCTTCCCGGCTGACTAGAACCATCCCCGTGGTCGAGGCATCCAACACAACCTTGAGCTGAAGAACTCGTTCCTCCGCCAACGTCGCCATGAGTTTGTAGTCGGTAATGTCATCGATGGTGCCCGACATCCGGATCGGCTGATCTGGGAGCCCACGCATCAGAACGCCCCGGCACCGGACAAACCGTACCACACCGGAGGGTTGAATGATCCGACAGTCGATATCGTATGGGCGGTCGGAGGTAAACGTCTCTTCGAACAAAGCGAGAACGCGATCACGATCCTCAGGGTGAAGCGCTTTCTTGAACGTGTCATAGGTTGGCGGCACTGACCCAGGCTCGTATCCCAAGATCCGGTACTGTTCGGCAGACCACAGCTCCGTACCGTGCGCGACGTCCCAGGCCCAATTGTTCATATCTGTAATGGACTCTGAACGGCGAAGATCATGGAGGCCCTGGGAGACGTCGTCTCCCCTTCGACCCGCATGTACCCGGTCTGAGAAACAGATCAGAAGCGATTCCTGTCCCTCCCACACAATTGGCGTTGCCGACATCTCGACCGCAACGGTACGTCCATCTCGATGTAGGACTCTGGTCTCCCAGTGACACTCTGATTCAGGCGATGATGTTCGGACAAGGTGTTCCCGAACCGTCTCTTGGAAATCCCGATGAACCAAGTCCAAGAATCCATGGCCGATCACTTGACCTTCCGAACTCGCTCCGAGGATCCTCAACCCTGCCATGTTCACGTACACAACCTCTTCGTCCGTCGTCACCAACATTCCTTCTGAGACGGACTCGCACAGCAACGTAGGCGACGGTCTCCCACTACGGTCGGCTTCTAACGCTCGAACATGTGAGATATCGCGCATGATCCAAATGACGGTGGTCGGTCGTCCAACCCGGTCTTTAATCGGAGAAAGCATCACCTCATTCCAAAACGATGTGCCGTCCTTTCGATAATGGCGAACAGAGACCCGACAAGCCCACCCATCCTGAAGGGCCAACCCGAGCTTTTCCATGGATGCACGATCAGTATCGGGGCCACTCAGAATCATACTGGTTTGACCCAGGACTTCATGCTCTGCGTAGCCGGTCAGGGCGAGAAAGGCGCCATTCACCTGGCGAATCGGATGATGTGGGAGCGTGGCATCGGTCACTAGGACACCACACTTCGTCGCCTCAATGACCTGGGCCTTCAGGAGGTTCTCACACTGAAGTCGAAGGACACGCCAGAGAGAGAGACTCAGCAGAAGCAGCATTCCTAGAAAAAGACCAGCTGCCATGAGGGGCAACCTCCCGGTAGGTCAGGACAACACAACGGTGTCTCGCACCCCGCCATTGTCGTCCGCACACTCGGCAAGAACTTCGGACCACAACAAGCAACAGTGTCGAAACTCCTTCCCCAAGATGCAATGGAGCCTCGTCGCTTATATTTAGTTATGAATCCGAATACAGCAGGTGAATCCTACCGGAATTGAACGAGGAACACCAAAGCACGATGGGGTTACGGCAGATAAATTTTGTCTCTACCTGACTAGAGCCGAATGTGATGAGCCTATCCTTGTCGTTTCACAAAAAAGGCTGCGGCCTGCGCACGCCGCGTGATACGAAGTTTTTGAAATACGTTGGCCAAGTAATTCTTCACTGTTTTGTCGCTGAGTCCGAGGGCAACGGCAATTTCCTTATTGGTCTTACCTTCGGCGACCAGAGCCACCACTCGTTCCTCCTGAGATGACAGTTGATCCGTGCCCGGCGTAGCCGGGAGGTCGTGCAGCCCTCTCAGCCGTCGTAGCGCTCGCTCGGTGACCATCGAATCCAGAATGGATTGACCCTTTGCAACCGAGCGGATGGCCTCCAGCAAGGCCCCTGAGTCGATTTCCTTGAGCACATAGCCCTGTGCGCCAGCTAGGACGGCTGCCAGCACAGAATCATCGTCAGCATACGACGTCAGGAAAATAACTCGGGTGTTCGGGAGGGTCCCCAGAATCTCGCGACAGGCATCGACACCGGAGCCATCGGGAAGGCGGACATCCATCAAAATGATGTCGGGTTTCAGCTTCTGTGACTGCAGAATTGCATCGTTCATGGTACCGGCTTCCCCGATGACACTGACGCTTTGATTCTGACTCAGTACGGTCCGGAGCCCCACACGGATCACTTCATGATCATCGACGAGCAACACACGAATGGTTTGAGTGGGAGATTTAGTTGTAAGCATAGGTTGTCTCCTTTGGCAAATCGAGAGAGATCTTCGTCCCATGGCAAGGCGTTGATCGAAGCAGGAACGCCCCGCGGACTTTTTGAGCTCGTGCCGCCATATTGGTCAGTCCATGACCAACTCCTTGAGCCGAACTGGTGTTGAACCCGACCCCATTGTCAGTGATGGTAAGACGAACCGACCGCGTGAGATCTCGGAGTGACACCGTGATGCGTGTCGCACCGCTGTGCCGCAACGCGTTGCTGACCCCTTCTCGTACGATGTTGATGATATGCAGCGCCTGTTCGGTAGAAAGCTGCCGTGCGGCCGCCTCATCGATCCTCGCCCGGCACTTGATTGACGCCGAACTGGATATCGTTTCAACCAGATTCCGGAGTGCCGTTGGAAAGTCGCCTCCCTGTATCACATGCGACTCGAGGCCGGCGATGAAATTCCGAACCTCTCCCATCACTTGATTGAGTTGCCCAATACTCTGATCGAGGGTCTGCATGAACTTTCTGGTGAGAGGCCCGGACTGTTTCCGAATGAGTGGTTTACACCCCTCTAATCCGAGCCCCACCGCATATAAGGATTGGAGAATCCCATCATGAAGATCCTGACTGATGCGTTCTCGTTCTTGAATCGCCGCGCTCAGATCTCGCTCACGATGGCGAAGTATCTCCTCCATCCGCTTCCGCTCAGTGATATCCGTCGAGGCTCCAAGCACCATATGCGCGCGCCCATCGTCGTCGTAAATTGGCCGTTTCACCGTCTGTAACCAGCGCGTCTTTCCCGACACATCCGTGATCTGTTCTTCCGGAATAAACCGTTCTTCCAGGGAGTGCATGACTTCACGATCCTTCTTGCGAAAGAACTCCACCTCGTCCGCGTTGCTATTGAAATCAGCATCTGATTTACCGATCAGGTCATCCACCGTGGTGCCATAACAGTCGGCGACCGCCTTGTTAGCCATCGTGTACCGTCCGTCACGGTCTTTGGCAAAGATGAAGTTTGGATCGGTGTCAATGACCTGTCGAAGAAACATATGAGAGCGGCGAAGGTCAGCTTCCGCCCGCTTGCGGTCTCCAATATCCCGCAAGATCATGCAGGCGTACTCATTCCCTTCATGGAGCAAATAATTGACGCTCACGTCCGTCTCCAAGACGGCTCCGGTTCGTGACCAAAACCTTGCTTCGAATGTCAACGATCCCCGTTCCTTTAAGTAGTTCCAGTGATCGATCCATCGTTCCAGGGGGAAATTTGGGTCAATGTCGTGGACCGTCATGCCCAACAGTTCCTCTCGTGAATACTCCAGCATTCGGCATGCCGTATCATTCACATTGAACACTCGAGCGTTCGGATCCAACCAGATGATCGCCTCAACGGCCTGATCCACAGAGAATTGTGTCAACCGCAGCGCTTTTTCCAAGCGTCTACTCTCCGTAATATCATCGCCGACCGTCACAGCACACTGCTTGCCATTCAACTCGATCAGTTCCGACGACAAGAGACAGTGCCGGATATCGCCGTTTTTACTCCGCAGTTGAACTTCCATATTGCGGATGGATCCTTGTTGCTTCAATAACTCGAAGTACCGTGCCCGTTCTTCCACGGAATGCCAGAGACCTATTTCAAACGTCGTATGTCCCGTAGATTCTTCTTTATGATATCCGAAGAGCTGCCATGCAGCCTCATTCGCATCTATGATCAGACCAGAGTCCAGCTCGCTGATAACAACCGGATGAGGGCTGGCTTGGAACGCCTTGGCAAAACGTTCTTCGCTGATGCGCAGTGCTTCCTCGGCTTGCTTGCGGTCCGTGATGTCGTTCGCGACAGTCACCACACAGAGCACCCCGTTGAGTTCGGCAAGATCAGCGGAAGCCAGAAAATGGCGGAACGCACCTGATTTAGTCCTTAACGCAAACTCCATGTTGCGCATCGGTTGTCCGGCTTTCAGCCGCTCGATAACTCGTGCTCTATCCTCGAGATTCGGCCAGATACCTAGCAGGAAGGTGGTGTTTCCGATCACTTCCTCCCGACGAAAACCGAACGCCTCCAGAGAAGCGTCGTTCACCTCAACGCAACGACCCGTTACGACCTCCGTAATCCCGATTGGATGAGGGCTCGTGCGGAAGGCTTTGGAGAATCGTTCCTCGCTCTCGCGCAATGCTTGCTCCGCTTGCTTCCGCTCCGTGATATCGACAGTGGCCCCGATCAAATGTGTCAGTTGTCCCTTGGAATCGCGAACGCCGTGTCCACGTACATCAGTCCAAATAATGGCTCCGTCCCTTCTGACCACTCGAAGCTCATAGTGGCATTCGTCTATGGCTCCGCTCTGCACCTGTTCCCAACTCTTCATGGCAATCGACTGATCGTCCGGATGAACGAGCTTCAGCCAACTAAAGGGATCGGTTGACAGTTCTTCTGGCCCATAGCCGAACAGCATCTTGAGATTGGCGTCACCATGGTAGAATCCCTTGAGAACATCCAATTCCCATACCCCCACTTTGCCGACGGCTGTGGCACGCGCATAGCGTTCCTCGCTCTCGCGAAGGGCAACCTCCACCCGTTTGCGTTCGGTGATATCGTTCCCAACCGTAATCATGCACCAGGTTCCGTTGAGCTCAGCCAGATCGGAAGACACCAAAATATGACGAAGGTCTCCCGACTTCGTCTTGCAGCTTAGTTCGATATTGCGCACAGGCTGTCCGGTTTTCAACCGCTCAATGAGCCTCGCTCTATCGTCAGGATTCGGCCAGATCCCCAGCATCAACGTGGTGCTTCCGATCACTTCGTCTCGACGATAGCCAAACAGCTGCAAACAAGCGTCGTTCACCTCAATACAACGCCCTGTGGACATTTCCATAATTCCAATCGGGTGAAGACTTGCCTGGAAGGCCTTCGAGAACCGCTCTTCACTGTCACGCCGCGCCTCTTCGGCTTGCTTCCGTTCGGTGATGTCATCACAGACGATCAAAGCCAAGGATTCTCCATCTTGGCCGTGTAATACGCGTACTAATTCGTGGACCCACAACACTCCGCCATCACTTCGCACCTTGCGACATTCCCATTGCGTGATGCCTTCTGGATGACGAAAGAACGCTTCCATCTCCGCGCGGATGCGGTCTTGATCTTCTTGGTAGAAAAGAGCCGCCACCGATCTCCCCACGAGATCATCGACGCGATAACCCAGGTACTTTGCGCCGTACTCGTTGACGGACCTCACGATTCCCGCTCCGTCCACAGTGAAATACATGGAAGGTGTTTCATCGTAGAGAGTTCGGTAACGCTCTTGGCTCGCCTGCAATTCTGCGGTGCGCTCGACGACTTTCCGTTCTAAGTCATCATGGGCGTTCCGGAGCGCTTCCTCCGCTACTTTGTGCTCCGTGATGTCTTGGAACGTGCCGTAGGCTCTAACTGCCCGTCCTTCCAGAACATCAACCTGACCGGTTGCCCGAACAGCAATCCGTCGTCCCTTCACGGAGATGAGTTCCAGTTCGAGATCCCAAGGCTGCCCCCGTGTCACCCCATTCAGCCACGCTTCAGCCATAATCGGACGGCTTTCGGGTGTATAAAAATTCAACGACGCTTCCACCGTCGGGTTGAATATCTCCGGCGTCGTTTCATGGAGGTGGTACGTCTCGTCGCTCCACCACAGCCGGTCTGTGAGAAAATCGAACTGCCATCCCCCGATTTTCCCGATCGATTCCGTCTGGGCCATCAGTGCCAATTGCTGCTTGTGATGGGTGATATCTTCTGCGATCCCCGCAATACGATTCTCTCTCCCAGCCATTCGAACGCGTCGATCGGAAATCCAGCGGATATGGCCATCCCGTCCCACGATTCGGTACTCACAATGGAACACCGCCGTCATCCCACCACTGACAAATCGATCATGGCTGGTCTTCACCCGCATGCGATCATCCGGATGGATTGATTCAATCCACAGCGACCAATTTTGATAGATTTCCTCGCGCTCAATGCCCCAGATAAAGGTAAACGCCGAGTTGACGTACAGCACCTGCCGTTCGTCCTGTCCCACGTCCGCAATCCAGAATGCCGACCTAACCGACTCCGCGAACTGCTGCCACCGATCCTCACTCTCCCTCAACGCCTCTTGCGTACGATTGCGCTCGGTCACATCAGTAGCGATAACTCCAATGGCCGAGAGATGACCGGCGGCATCGGCCACCGGGAATTTCACCACGATACTGACACGAAGCCCATCCCGCTGCTGCGTCACCTCCTCGAATTCCTGTCCACGGCCGCTGGCCAAAACTTTTCTATCATTCGCTCGAAACTGTGCGGCCTGCTCCTGAGAGAATAGCTCCTCATCTGTCCGTCCCACGGCCGCACCGGGTGCAAGCCCGAACACCTCATCGAACCGCCGATTGGTATACAAATAGCGGCCGTTGTGATCCTTCAGAGCCTTTACATTCGGGGCATGGTCAAAAAATTGCCTGAACCGTTCTTCGCTCTGGCACAGCGCCTCCGTTCGATCGCTCACCTGGCGTTCCAACGTCGCATTCAGATTAGCCAGAGCATCTTCTGCCTGCTTCCGTTCTGTAATATCGGAAAACATCCCAAGAATGGCCGGCTTGCCGTCCCAAGTGATCCGTCCGGCTTCGACTTGAACGGGGATCGTCGTGCCATCCAACCGCACATAGACTCGCTCCGCACTATGGACTGACACGCCACCACTCAGCAGCCGTTTCACATTCTCACGGACCTCTTGATGATAGTCTGGATGGACGAAGTCAAAGGTCGGTCGGTCAAGAATCTCCTGAGTCTCTCGTGCGCCCATTAAGAGAGTACCGGTTCGATTGACATAGACCGTTCGTCCTTCACAGAAGACAAAAACACCGGATGGAGAGAGCTCAACCAATGTCCGGTATCGTTCTTCACTCTCCCGTATCGACTCCTCCATCAATTTACGATCGGTAATATCGGTATGGGATCCAAGGAGACGGATCCGCCGGCCATCAGGTTCTGCTACGAATGAGGCCCGCGCCTCAATCCATCGATAGGTACCGTCTTTGTGCCGCAGACGAAACTCCTGTCGATAATCGCCATCGGGCGCAGCTTGATACTGCCTGGCATATGCGATGGCACCCTCACGATCGTCTGGATGCAGAAGGGTTGTCCATGTCTCAAATGCATCGACAAGCTCTGTCCCGCCATAGCCTAACTGCCGCTTCCACTCCTCGGAAAAAACTACCGCATTCGTTTCAGTGTTCCAATTCCATAGCCCAGTGCCTGATGCCCGAAGAGCTTGTTGGAGTCGCTCCCGGGAAAGACGGAGTTCCTCTTCACTGTGCTGACGATCCGTAATATCCAACACGCTGTTCGACATGCAGAGAGGACGACCGTCGACATCTCGAGAGACTTCTCCTCGGCAATGGATCGCACGAATCGTATGATCAGGAAGGACGATACGACATTCAACGTCGTAGGTGGTGCCGCCTTTCAGTGCAGTGTCGATGGCGCTCTGTACACGTGGCCGATCCAAGGGGTAGAGGGAAGCCAGAAAGGTGTCATAGCTGACAGCCATATGGCCGGGTTCATAGCCGAAGATCCGAAATTGTTCTTCCGACCAGCGCACAATGCCGCTGTCGAGATCCCAGTCCCAGCTACCCAGGTGCGCACGCGCTTGGGCTTCCAGCAACTGCCGCTGCTGTTGTTGGACTATTGTTTCGGAGTGCCGCCGTTGGAGCTCCGCCGCTGCCCGCGAGGCAAAAACCGCCATCAGCGACCGTAGTCGATCGCTATTGCGGAGAGGCTTGGTATCCATCAGGACGAGGAGTCCCATGGCCGCTCCGCCTTTTGCCCTGAGCGGGACTCCACAATATCCTTCGACACCCAGCCGAGCCAAATGCCCAAAGAGTGGGAACACCGTTCTGACATCCCGCTCGAAACAGGCAAAGGACTGACCCAGCGCGGTTTCACACGGAGTATTCATCAGTGGGTATTCGAAGTTGTCGACAAGATTGCCGTTGGCTGAGACGGCGAGGGTACGGATTTTCTTCACCGGATTGTGTTGGATCTCCCCAACAACAGCATACTGGACGCCCAGTACTGAGCTGAGATGGCACACGAGCGTTGAGAAGAAGTCTTCCCCGGTCTCCGCAGCCGTCCCGGCAACGATCGCGCGCAACATGTCCGAACGTTCGCGCAAATCCTGTAATTCGTCGTCTCGCTGTCGCGAGAACTCCTGTAAGGTCTGATCCCGCTCCGTCAATTCCCGTGAAAGATCGGCGACCTGCCTGCGCAGCAAATCCAATTCAGCCAGGTGACTGGTCGAATTCATAGTGGGACTCCTCCCTCAACACTCTTTCGCAAGTTCCGGTCGACTTGTCTCGGCAACGACTTCACGACGCAACAATGGGGTGCAATGGCGGCATGTACCGGAAAAACCGAGGCTCTCAGCCCAAGGCTATTGGTTCCTAATCACCAGGAACCAAGCGGGAGCTAGTCTCCTACGACCACGGGTGAAAGTCTAGATCCAAATGGCCTGAAACTTTTGAAGGAACTCGGCAGGAACCGTACGGATCGATGGAACCAGAGACTGAATTCCAATCCGTATGGCCTCCGGGATATGCTCTTCTAACCGCTTGGATTAATTGGAATAGTTTGGAGAATCTTTGGGGAGATCAAGAAGAACCCTGGTCCCGCAGTGAGGTTCCGATCGTACGGCAAACACCCCGCCGGCTTTGTGCGCTCGCGCCGTCATATTTTCCAGACCATGACCAACACCCTGAACCGACTTTGGATTGAATCCGATACCATTATCCGTCACCGTCAGGCGGACTGATCCAAGGAACTGACGCAACGACACGGTAATACGTGTGGCATGACTATGACGAAGGGCATTACTCAATGCCTCTCTTACAATATTGATGAGATGGACCGCCAGTTCAGGTGAGAAATACTGCCCGACCCTGTCATCGATCCGTACCCGGCATTGAATGGGCGATGCCCTGCACATCGTCTGTACCATAGTTCGCAAGTCCTCTATGAAATCGACACCGTGTATAACACGAGCCTCAAGCCCTGAGATGAAGTTACGGATCTTCGCAATGACCTGGTTGAGTTGCTCAATGGCCTGTTCCAAGGTCGCCATGAAATGATCTGTGGTCAACTCAGGTTGCCGCTTCATCATCGACCGACAAGCTTCCAACCCGAGCCCGGCTGCATAAACTGATTGAAGAATATCGTCGTGCAGGTCCTGGCTGATCCGTTCTCGATCCTGTAACGCGGCATTCAGATCCCGTTCGTGCTGGAGCAGTGTTTCTTCCATCCGCTTCCGTTCCGTAATGTCTGTCGCCGATCCAAGCACCATATGAAAACACCCCTGGTCATCGACAATCGGTCGTTTGATGGTTTGCAACCAGCGCGTTGCACCAGACCAATCCGTGAACTTTTCCTCAGCAACAAAGCACTCCTGCAGAGACGTCATGACCTCGAGATCCTTCTCGCGGGAAAACTCCACCTCATCCCAATGGGGATTAAAATCGGCGTCTGTCTGTCCAATCAAATCGTGCACCGTTGTCCCATAACAATCAGCAACCGCTTTGTTAGCCATCGTAAACCGCCCTTCGCTATCTTTGGCAAAGATAAAATTCGGTGAGCCATCGATGACCTGCCGCAACAAACCATGTGATCGGCGCAACTCGTCTTCAGCTCGTTTCCGATCAGTGACATCATCCCCAACCGTCACCCTACAAGGCTTCCCATTCAGCTCGATGACCTCCGACGACAGGAGGAAGCGGCGGATATCGCCATTGCTGGCCCGGAGACTCACCTCCATGTTTCGGAGCGGTCCAACCTCTCGCATTCGTTCGCGAAAACGGACTTGCTCCTCAGCCGAGCCCAAAACCTCGAGCTCTGAAACAATCTGGCTTTCCCGTTCCTCCGTGTGATGACATAACAGCCGGCTGGCCGCATCGTTGACCTCTACCAACCGCCCTGTGTCAATCTCACTGATGAGAATGGGATGGGGACTGGTCTTGAACGCTTTAGCAAACCGCTCCTCGCTCGCCCGTAAGGCTTCTTCCGCCTGCTTACGCTCAGTGACATCGGAGATCAGCACGATGATGGCGGGGGTACCATTCCAGACGATCCTGGCGGCCTCCATTTGAACAGGGATCGACGTTCCATCTTTCCGGAGATAGGTTCGTTCCGCGCTATGAACCGACCCGTTTCCAGCAAGCACCCGGTGGGCATGTTCATGGACATCGTGGTGGTAGTCTGGATGGAGAAACTCGAACATGGATCGACCGAGAAGCTCCGGAGGATCGCTCGCCCCGAGGAGAAGAGCGCCTCTGTGGTTGACGTAGACGGCCCGCCCTTCACAGAAGACAAAGACTCCGGATGGGGACAGGTCGACCAACGTTCGGTACCGGTCTTCACTTTCTCGGACCGCTTGCTCCATGCGTTTGCGATCCGTAATGTCCATATGTGAACCGAGGAAGCGGATCTGACGCCCGTCAGCTTCTGTCACCAACGCGGCCCGAGACTCAATCCATCGATAGGTCCCATCTTTGTGCCTTAGCCGGTATTCCTGGCGATATTCGTCCTGACGTTTACACACAGCGTCCTGCAAGCAAACCACGACACGATCATGATCATCCGGATGCAACAGACCTTCCCACGTCTCGAATGAGTCTGAAAGCTCCGCCTTGTCGTACCCAAGCTGACGCTTCCATTCCTCCGACAGGACCATCTCGTTGGTATGCGTGTTCCAGTCCCACAGTCCGATACCCGATGCCTGGAGCGCTTGCCTCAGTTTGTCCTGCGAGGAGCGCAATGTTTCTGCTATGCGCGTCCGATCGGTGATGTCCAGAACAGACCCGGACATGCGACAGGGCTTTCCATTGTCGTCACGCAAGACCTCCGCGCAGGAATGAATGGTCCGCACCTCTCCGTTTGGTCGCACGATCCGATATTCCACATCATACGACGCTCGGCCACCCAGGGCCTGATTGATAGAGGCCAGGACCCGATCACGATCTTCTGGGAACACTGCCGTGATAAACCCATCAAAGGTCAGCTGCTCTGCCCCAGATTCACGGCCAAAAATCCGATACAACTCAGACGAGCACCGAACAGCCCCGCCCTCGATTTCCCACTCCCAACTACCCAGATGAGCGAGGGCCTGAGCCACACGAAGATGCCGAGTTCGCTCATGCAACACCGTGTCTCGCTCGGCCTGTTCACGCACAAGATGAGCAACTTGTTGACGCAGGACATCGACAAGAGGAAGGGGGCCGTTCATGTGAAGCTCCTTAGTCTCGTGATGGGCTAGCCGAATACTAGCTGAGGTGGCGGTAGAGGGAGGTTAACGACATACCCTCATGACAGACCCTACACACTCCATGGCTAGGCCCAAATGGCCCGCAGTGTCCTATTATGCGGAGTCGAAAGTCTAGGTCCTAATGGCACCCCACATCAGGAATGCCTCGCTTCTAAGGCAAGAAGCCTGGGCAGCACTGTTACCAGAGACAGGATTGGGGCGATCCCTTCTCACCAGTACCGTTCGTACCCGTGCTAGAGGTGCCAGTTACTCCATACGAAGGAACCATGCATGGATGCGTTAGGTTAGATTGTATGGAAATTCGAAGTCGTCCGATACTATCGAGACAAGAACTAATTCAGGAGAAGCCGTGGGTTAGGAAGCGACTGAGTCAATCGGCCTATACGAGTGAACTGAAGGCCAATCACCGTTGGCAGTTCAGGGAGTACCCTGAGCTTTACGACGAAGAATCTTATGGTGCCGAAGGCGGGACTTGAACCCGCACGGCTTGCGCCACACGCCCCTCAAACGTGCGTGTCTGCCATTCCACCACTTCGGCACTCAGCAGGAAGTTTCAACCCGGCCTGCCACCATGTTCTTGGGGCGCTCAACCGCATGACGGCCATGAAACATCCGTCATGGGATTTCACTCACCCTGGCCTTCTCGCAGACTCATATCACGAACCCTGCGGTGAAGCCCCCAAGTCAGCACACGAGGGAAAAGGAGGCTGCATTATAGAAGTAGCCCAAAATTCTTGTCAATGAACGAATCGTCCGGTAGAATTGCGCTCTCAATTCACGTCTCCGTGACGCTCGCATGATACAGACTGATCAACGAGACCTGGCTTCTACGGTTGCTGCATTTTTCGATGTCGACAATACAATTTTACCCGGCGAAGCAAGTGAGTTGAGGTTCTTCCGTTGGCTATGGCATCGGGGGATTGTCGGTTGGCCTGAAGCTCGAGACAGCGTTGCGTGGCTCTTGCGGCACATTCCTCCCTTATCGCTCCATCCTCTCCGCCAACGGAAGCTGTACTTGGCCGGGAAACCTTCCCAGGTGATCGAACCCCTGGGTGAAGAATTTTGTCGGGAAGAGCTCTGTCCTCGTGTCTCGGCGATCGCGATGCGTAAGCTTGATGAACACCGCCGGGCAGGCCATACCATCATTTTCGTGACCGGATCGCTCGACTTTCTGATCGCCCCTGTCGCAGACGCACTTCAAGTGGATCGCTGTTTTGCCAGCCGGTTGGAGCAGCAGCATGGCCTCTATACGGGTTTGCTTGTGCCTCCACTCCCATATGGAGCGGGAAAACGTCAGCTGATCGATCAGTTGACCCAAGACCTCACATTGGATTTATCCCAATGCTACGCGTATGGCGATAGTCCGGGAGACGTTGACCTCCTCCGCGCCGTAGGACATCCGACCGTGGTCAATCCGATTCGGGGAATGGATGCTATAGCCCGTCGTCATCACTGGCCGGTTGTCAAGTGGCCCTGAACCAATGTTGATGACCGGAGGTACTCCCTCTTCGGCGAATCACCACGTCCATCATGAGTTAGCCCACACGTTGTTCATGCGCGTCACCGAAATCTTTCATAGCATTCAAGGGGAATCAACCTTTGCTGGATTGCCCTGCGTGTTTGTGCGCCTCACCGGCTGTCCGCTTCGCTGCACCTGGTGCGACACAGCGTATGCATTCTTTGGAGGAACAGACCAATCCATCGAGGACATTCTTGAGAAAGTTCGTTCGTATGGGTGTCCCTTGGTCGAGGTGACGGGAGGCGAACCCTTGGCACAAGCGGAAACGACGATTCTGTTAGATCGATTGTGTCACGACGGCTTCACCGTCCTGCTTGAAACGAGTGGCGCAGTCGATACCAGCACCGTCGATCCATCCGTTCGTATCATTCTGGATGTGAAATGCCCAGGAAGCGGTATGACAGACCGCATGCACTGGCCGAATGTGGGGCGGCTGAGACCGCGAGATGAAGTCAAATTCGTCATTCAAGATCGCACCGACTATGAATGGGCAAAAGACATTCTTCAACAATTCCATTTGACCGATCGCTGCCCAATCCTCTTCAGTCCGGTGTTCGGGACACTCGATCCTCGCCAGTTAGCAGAATGGCTGCTCGCAGACCGCCTCCGTGCTCGTCTTCAACTCCAATTGCACAAACATATTTGGGCACCCGAGATGCGAGGTGTGTGAGGGATCCCCTGGACCATCGGAATGCCAGACCTATTGCGACCACGAACTCTCAAGGGCTGATAGCGGTTGATCGTTCATATTCACCAAGGAGAGCCAATGAATATCATGCGGGTTCACGCCAAACAGGGACGCGTCGATACCGACCGTACAGAAGCGCTCGTCATCCTACTCTGCGAGGATGACATCCTCTCATCACCCGATGGAGTTTCGTTGGATCGAGCCCTTGGTGGATCACTTCGCGACCTCCAGCGATCACGGGAGTTCGAGGGGAAGGCTCAAGAGGTCCTCTTGCTTCACACCCATGGAACGCTTCCAGCGAAGCGTCTGGTTTTAGCGGGTCTTGGAAAGCCCCATCAACTCAGCTTGGAAAAGATTCGCCAAGCCATGGGGTATGCCGTCAAACGGGTTCGCCAATCAAAAGCCGGATCCTTTACGGTTACGCTGCCGAGCGCCATACCACACGGGGCTTCACTGAGCGACTTGTCCCAGACCCTGACCGAAGGGGCGATCTTAGGAAGCTATCAGTTCACGTCCTATCGCAGTGAGAAGCCGACGGGCAAGGACGTCACCGCCATGACTATACTGGTCTCGCAGAAAAGCCCGCTGAACTCCGTTTCTGAGGGCATCCGTCGTGGGATCGCGACCGCTGAAGCTACCGTCTTCGTTCGTGACCTCTGCAACCATCCTTCGAACGTGATGACCCCAACCAAGATTGCCAGCGAGGCGAAGGCCGTAGCAAAGGATGCCGGGGTCAGCCTCAAAATCCTGGAACAAAAGGAGATGGAGCGGCTCGGGATGGGTGCGTTACTTGGCGTTGCGAAGGGCAGCCACGAACCACCTAAATTCATTATTCTCCAGTACCACGGATCCAAAAAGAAAGATGATCGCCCGGTGGTCTTGGTTGGTAAGACCATCACGTTCGATACGGGAGGGATCTCCCTCAAACCAGCTGAGAACATGGAGCAAATGAAAGCCGACATGACCGGCGGAGCTGAGGTCCTAGCCACCGTACGCGCAGCGGCCCGTCTGAAATTGCCCCTCAACCTCATTGGCATCCTTCCGGTAGCGGAGAACATGCCCGGTGGTCGTGCCATGCGTCCTGGAGACGTGGTCACCACGCTCTCTGGAAAAACCGTGGAGGTTCAAAACACGGATGCTGAGGGTCGGTTGATTCTGTCGGACGGCTTGGCCTATGCCACCCGATTTAAACCGGCCGCACTCATCGACATCGCAACGCTGACCGGGGCCTGCGTGGTCGCCCTGGGACAATTCGCGATCGGCATGTTCGGCACCGATACGAAGTTGAAGGATTCAATCACGAGCGCCGGGCTCCGAGCCGGAGAGCGGGTGTGGGAAATGCCATTGTGGGAGGAATACTTCGAGCAATTACGAAGCGATGTCGCCGATATGCGAAATATCGGTGGGCGTGGCGGCGGCATGATCACCGCTGCCCTGTTCCTAAGCAAATTCGTGGGCGACTATCCGTGGGTACACCTCGATATCGCCAGTACCGATTGGAGCGAGCGGGAACGCGCGTACATTCCCAAAGGTCCGACTGGTATTGGGACGAGACTGTTGATCCAGTTCCTGATTAATCGTTCGCTGAAGTCTGAGAGCACGCAGGCATGACGACCGCTCCTGATCAGATCGGACAGCTCTTCATGATGGGCTTTGACGGCACAACGGTGTCGGCAGACCTTGCTTCGTTCATCAAAGAATATCAGCCCGGTGGGATCATCCTATTCACAAGAAACCTACAATCGACCGAACAAATCGTCGACCTGACGAATGATCTTCAACGCTGCAGTCCGCATTCTCCTCTCCTGATTTCGATTGATCAAGAAGGCGGACGTGTCTCGCGGTTGCCGAAAGAGTTTACGATTTTCCCACCCTGTGAAGTCCTAGGGCAGTGCCATTCCTCAGAGCTGGCCTATGCCGCGGCCGCGACGACTGCAAAAGAATTGGCGGCTGTCGGGATCAACATGAATATGTCCCCGGTGCTGGATGTGAATAGTAATCCATCAAACCCGGTTATCGGTGACCGAGCGTTCGGCGCAACGCCCAACCTTGTGTCTGAATTGGGATTGGCCACGGTGGGTGGCCTCCAAGACAATCGGGTGGTTGCCTGCGGGAAGCACTTTCCAGGACATGGCGACACCACGTCGGACTCACACAAAGAATTGCCCGTCGTGACCGCTTCTCGTGAACGCCTCGAGCGCATTGAGTTCCCCCCGTTCCGTCGAGCCATTGACAGCGGCGTTGCCACGATGATGACCGCCCATGTCCAGTATCAGGCGTTGGATGAGCAGCGGCCGGCCACCTTGTCCCCAACCATCATCTCAAAATTGCTTCGCCAAGAGTTGTACTACGACGGAGTCGTGCTGACCGATGACCTCGAAATGCATGCGATCATCGATCACTACGGGATCGGAGACGCGGCTGTTCTGGCCATCCAAGCAGGTTGCGACATGCCGCTGATCTGCAAGGATCGGAACAGGGTGGTCACCGCCATGCAGGCCGTCACCAGGGCTGTCGCCAACTCAGACATCTCTCCACAACGGCTGGCCCAATCCCTTGCCCGCATCCGCCGCCTGAAGGACCGGTACCTCTTTCCCTATCGACCCGTCACAATCTCTGATGCGAGATTGGCGGTTGGCTGCCGCAGCCATCGCGCGCTCTTGCGGTCCATTCACCAAACCCGAGAGCGGGTCATGAAAGCTGAGGCATAAGCCTTGTGAGGATTTGTTCTCTTTGCAAGACGATCTTATGGGTCGCCCCTTCGAAGGGACAGCCGCTGAGGTCGGAAGGTGCCACTCAAGGGTAGTCTTGCTCCGTTCTCACCTCTTGTGGCATCATGAGCATTTCTGGGAGGGCCTTATGGCCTCATTGCTCGAGTACGTCGGATCTGTTCATATTTTTCTTGGGCCCTACCGTGGGAACCCGATCGCGTTGTATTTGCGACGGACAGAATCGGGATGCCAGATCGGACCGAAAGTGTATCCCTGGAATGATGTCACGGGTGTTGGGGAAACACCGAATAAGGCCGCCGCTGACTTTGAAGAAAAATGGAAAGCCAAGGGCTTAACGGCAAATATGTATTCTGGCCCATCCTGGGAGGGAGGCATTAAGCCCGAAAAGCCGGCCCCACCAAAACCTGCTACACCGCCCAAAGCAGCTACTCCTCCACCTCCTCCTGCCGCTCCATCAGGAACCGTTTCCACTCCACCGGCGCCACCTGTTGCAGGTACAGCCACGCCTGGGGCAGTGTCAACTTCGGCCGACGCCGCTCCAATCCCAGCTCCTGCGTCGACAATATCACCATCCACCTAGCAGGCTGTTGACAAAGTCTACCAGCGGCGTTCTCGCCTCGCTCAGAGGCTCAACGTACGGCAGAGAGTACGATTCGCCTCTTCGCTCGCTGCGGCCTTGCTGGATGACCTTTCTGAACAGCCTGTGCGGTATTCTCCAGACGTTCGTGACCTCAGGCAGGGTTTCATTTCCGAGCTCGTTCTTGGGTTTGTCAACACACTGCTAGGCAGCATAGCTCAGAATCAGGGCATGCCGTCTCCTCATCGAGACCGTCAACGGTCCTAGATGTCTCGCCTTGAAAGTTTGCTGTGCTTCATACCGTAGCCGACGTAGACCACAATACCTACAGCAGTCCACACTCCAAAGCGAATCCACGTGGCCCACGGCAGCCCGACCATAAGGTAGAGGCAGGCCGCAATGCTGAAAATCGGCACAAGGGGCATGAACGGAAGGCGAAATGGACGTGGCTGATTGGGCTTTGTGTATCGCAGCAGCATGACCCCGAAACTAACCAAAATAAACGCAAAAAACGTTCCGATGTTGGTCATATCAGCCGCGTCCCCGATCTGGAAGAACGCCGAAAGGATTGCCACGACGACACCCGTGAGAATGGTCGCGCGATACGGCGTCCCAAATCGTGCATGAACCCTGGATAAGCCTGGACTCAGCAGTTGATCTCGCGACATAGCAAAGAAGACTCGGATTTGCCCCAACATCATGACCACCAGTACACTGGTGATCCCGGCAACCGCTCCAATCGCGACGATCGCGGCACCCCATTTGAACCCGACCAGCGTGAGCGCTTCAGCGACCGGCGCATGTATATCGATCTGGCTGACCGGAACTAGTCCGGTCAATACGGCCGCAACGGAGATATACAAGACCGTACACACACTCAAAGATGCCAGAATGCCGAATGGGACATCTCGCTGAGGATTTTTCGCCTCTTCGGCAGCCGTAGAGACAGCATCAAACCCAATATAGGCAAAAAATATGATGGCGGCAGCGGCTCGGACGCCCTCGAATCCGTTCGGCATAAACGGTGTCCAATTGTCGCTGCTCACAGCGGGAGCTCCCACGCCGATAAAGAAAAGAATTACTGCCAGCTTCAGGAGCACGATCATCCCCGCAGCCCTTGCACTTTCTTTAATCCCGATCACGAGGATGGTGGTGACCAACAAGACAATGATGGCGGCGGGAAAATTCGCAATGCTGCCTTCCGGCCCACCAGCCCACTGCGGTGGATTGGTAGCCCAATAGGGCAGCTCAAGACCTGCAAGCTTGAGTAATTTATTGAAGTACCCCGACCAACCAATCGCGACAGCAATACAGGCAACGCCATACTCGAGTATCAGATTCCATCCGGTCAGCCAGGCGAGGAACTCTCCTACTGTCGCGTAGGAAAAGGTATAGGCAGACCCAGCGACTGGAATCATCGCCGAGAACTCGGCATAACAGAGGGCGGCTAACGCACAGGTGACACCGGAGAGGATGAAGGAGAGAACAATTCCAGGCCCCGCCCCCGGTCGATGGGCATCACCCACAATAGCAGTGCCGACCAGGACAAAGATCCCGGTTCCAATAATCGCACCAATTCCCAGCGCCGTCAGGTCCCAAACTGTCAGTGTTTTCTTGAGACGATGTTCTGGCTGCTCGGCATCGGCCAGAATTTGATTAATGGGTTTCGTCCTGAAGAAGGGATTGCTCACGGCTATTCTCCGGCCTGAGGCCTAACGATTTGGCCTGAGATCACCGTCAAAACAGACCTTTTGACGGCACGCCTATCGAGGGGGCTACCAATCTAGAATGATTCGGCCTCTCGGAACCGTCCAGAAGGCTCATGCCCGAGTCCGCCGCACCGCGCGTAACAGGGCTTCAAAGAGCCGACGATGCACCAGATGCCGGTCGAAGAGAAACTCAGGATGCCATTGAATCGCAAGAAGAAATCGATGGGTCGGGGACTCAATGGCCTCAACAATGCCATCGGGAGCCACTGCACTGGCTATGAGTGATGGAGCGACGGCTTTCACGGATTGATGATGGGAACTGTTCACCATCAACTTTTCTTTCCCGACAATTTTCCTCAACAGGCTGTTCGGGACCACGGTCACTGTATGGGAGACAGAGACCGCCTTCGTTTTCTGGCGATGGTCCATCGCGTGTGGGACCTGGGCAGGGATATCCTGAAAGAGACTGCCTCCACAGGCCACATTCACTGCCTGCATCCCTCCACAAATCCCCAAGAGCGGAATGTCCCGTCGTCGGGCCTGATGCACCATCTCCAGCTCGAAGTCCGCACGCCGCTGACTGACCAGTGGAAATTGGTAGCGCTGCTTCTCTCCGTACAGGCGAGGCGGAAGATCAGGGCCGCTCCCTGTGAGGAGCAACCCATCCACGCAGTCGAGAAGTCGCCGTCGATCGGCGGATGCGACCACTAAGGGTAGGATTAGGGGAACACCGCCGAGCTCTTCAATGGCTCGAATGTATCGGGCCCTCAGGAAGTAGGTAGGCTCGGCCCCACCCATATCCTTCCTGTCACCAGCATTAAAATCAGGAGTCACGCCGATGACAGGTTTCATCATTACTGCGCAGGTTCAGGTGTCGGAGTAGGGGCAGGAACGAGTCCCTCGTTTTCTGCTGCCACGCCTAGGAACCGAACCGGGCGATCGCCGCTGAGGTGCTCTGGAGTAATGACATAGGTTCCGTACACGCTGGGAACCCAAATATTCTTCGCCGTTGACTCACTGAATCCTGAGAAGACATAGGCTAAACCACCGACAACTCCTCCACCGAGGGCAAACGCAGCTTTGAACGGGAAGTACAAGATCGTGGCAGCGGCTGAAGCAGCGCCCATGCCGGCGCCAGAGGCCGTTCCTTGTAGTGAATCAGTCGATGTGGACTGGCTCCAAGCCGGCGCCACAAGCACCGAACCGTATGCAATGACAACCAACACTATCACCATCGGAAGTCTCACGTGTGGCTCCTCCTTCCTCATCAACAGCACAAACGGACAAACCCATCAACCCTAATCATACACGGATACGCACATGCGTTATAACAAATTCGATGCTGAATGCAACCCCCTTTGTCGGCCCACATTGAAATACAACACGAAGAGGTACGAATGATCAGGGCACGAGGCCCAGTTCATCCAAGATGCACGAGATAAGATGCTCAGGGTGCTTACTGACCACTTGATCCAATTCGACTATCAATTCCTCAGCGGGAATCCTCTGATTGTTCTGGACCAGTCCCAGCAACAGCTGGAGATCCAATTTCTGCCGACACACGGCTTGAACGAAGACATCACCGCTGCGTTCTTGATAGTCGGCCTGTTCTTGGGGCTCCACAACCACCAGGCACTTCGCAAGTCGATCGGTCAACTGAGTCGTTCGCTCGATGGCCGAGAGCTGACCACGGCTGACCTCCACGGCAACCTGAATACCGGCCTTCCAACTCCGTTTCTTCACATTAAACACACAGGCCAGCACTTCCGCTTTTCCTTCAACCGGTTCCGGCCCAAAGAAGAAGCTCACTCGGTAGGAGGCGATATCATGCGTGGATGCGGTGATCATCGATCCTATTGTAACATGAAGCATGGGCGAACCTACCGTCTGATTGACGCCCTTTCACCCTAAAGCTATCATGCAACTCTCATGAGCCAGACTGCCCATCATACGAGGATCCATGCGATTCAAAATGCGATTCGGGATCAAGAGACGGTCGATGGGTGGCTATTCTATGATTTTCGAGGTTCAGACCCCTTGGCCTATCGTGTGTTGCTCCTCGATTCCTCTCAACATGTGACTCGCCGGTGGTACTACTGGATCCCCAAGACCGGAGAACCGGTGAAGCTTCTTCATCGGATTGAACCGCATGTACTGGATGAGCTGCCAGGCTCCTCCAACCTCTATGTGTCGTGGGAACAGCAACGGACGGCATTGGACAGCCTCTTACGAGGTCAACGGCGCATCGCCATGCAGTATTCGCCTCTTAACGCTGTCCCCTATCTCTCCAGAGTGGATGCCGGCACAATCGACCTTGTTCGAAGTTTTGGAGTTGAGGTTGTAACATCCGCCGATCTTGTCCAACGATTTGAGGCCGTCTGGACGGAGGAACAACTGGAATCGCATCGGTATGCCGTTACAACTCTCAGACGCATCGTCGATGAGGCTTTCACCCATGTCGCCTCGTGTCTCATACGCCAGCGGCCCTTAACCGAATATGGTCTGCAACAATTCGTTCTCTCTCGTATTCACGAGATGGGAATGACAACCTCCAGTGCACCAATCGCGGCCGTCGATGCCCATAGTGCCGATCCTCACTACTCGCCAGGTGAATCCAATTCATCCCCGATTACACGTGACAGTCTCATTTTGATTGATCTTTGGGCAAAGCAAACAGCACCTGGCTCCGTCTACGGCGACATCACCTGGACCGGTTATACAGGACAACTGGTGCCACCAAAGCATCGTTTGATTTTTCAGCATGTCCAACAAGGGCGCGATGCAGCCGTATCGTTTGTCCAGGCACAGTTGGTGGCAGGACGATTTCCCTTCGGGTGGGAAATCGATGATGTCTGCCGGCACAAGATCCGGGAGGCAGGATATGGAGACTTTTTCATTCATCGTACCGGCCATTCAATCGGCGAGGAGGTGCATGGCAACGGAGCCAACATTGATAACCTCGAAACGCATGATGGGCGTCAGATCCTCCCGAACACCTGCTTTTCAATAGAGCCGGGCATCTATCTCCCTGGCGAGTTCGGCATTCGGAGTGAGCTCGATGTGTATGTCACGGATCAAGAAGCCATTGTGCATGGCTTGCCGCTTCAAACCGAGATTGTCCCCCTTCTCTAATATAACGCGACAAGTTCGTGGCTTGGCGCTTTCTTGACAGTCCATCAAAGAGGCAGCTACAGTCCTTCGGTAACGCTTCTTCCTACGCTCAATGCGAGGTCATCCTTGTTTGGTACGATGGGGTTTTCCGAGCTCATCATCATCCTTGTGATCGTGTTCATCATATTTGGAGCCGGTCGCTTACCCCAAATCGGCGAAGGGGTGGGCAAAGCGTTAAGAGGGTTTAAAAAGGAAGTGAACGATGTGCCCCAACCCACATCGGATCAACCTCTCCAGGAAACACCCCCTCAACAGCCAGCTCAGATTTCCTCCGATGCCACCACGACTCGAAGCCCGATACCCACAGCAGCCAAAACGAATACCCCCTATATGCCAGGCCCTGAGTTGACTCCTGGGACCACAGCCTCGTTTCTTTACACTGCAAGTACTCAAACGGCTCCCGCGTCGATCGCTACTTCGCTGCCAACCGCCTCGTCACAGCCCAGTCAGGTAGTGTCGATGGAAGAGCGGGCCGCGAATCCAGGTCCAATGTCCCGCGCGTCATATCCACCTCTGCCTACCGGAGCTCAAACAAGACCCGCAACGAAACGTCCTTCCGCTATCGTCAATCAAGAGGCGGTAGCCCGCGTACAGGCACAACAAGCCGCTCTCAAGGCAAAGGCTTCTTCACCTACCATAGTCGGCGGAGTATCGCCTGATGATCTACAGAATCTGGGTGAGGGCTTAGGAGAGGTTGTACGAACATTTCGGCAAGCCGTGACGGACATCCGAAGCAATGTCGACCCCCAGATGCACACGATCCAGGCTGAGGTCGACGCCGCCCAAAAGGAAATTCAGCAATCCATCGAAGCAGCTAAAGAGCTGCCGTCGGTTCAAGACGAATCCCCGAAATCCAGCTGAATCTTATCATTCCTGTTCTGGCTCAGAAAAACGGACACTAGAATTGTCCAATCCATGGGGAGCCAACGGCTTCTCAATTTCGTGTCTTGAATCTGGAAAACCTGGGAGGGAAGATAGGTGCCGGGGAAAGGTAGTTGAGACCTCAGCAGTCAGGCATATCCCGTCGAGCAATTTCAGGATTGGGCCCGACTTCGATTCAACGCTTCGACAAGACTAACGAGATCCTCCTGTATCTTCTCATCTAAATCCATGAACTGAATGCCCATGCCGGGAAAGAGGAGGTATCGTTCCGGCTTGTGTCGAGCCCAGGCAACCTTCGCCTTGGCTTTCACTTTTTCCGTGGGACGATCTGGGAGTGCAAACTCAACCGTTAGTTCGGTACCAGGACTTAGTGGGGCACCGCTCTCAATAAAGAGCCCTCCTCCACCGATGCCTCCCGTCAGGCTATCGAATTGCTTTCCCTCTGGAGTGGTATAGCGGACCTTCAAGGCGAGAGGGGCTCGCGGTTGTGCCCGACAATGAGCGAACCGAGCATCTTCGGTAGTCGCCAGTACTCGTTCGATGAGTGAACCCCACGATACATTTCCAAGCAACTGACCTGACGTGTCATGGACGTGAATTGTTTCTTGCTGAGCGTCGATGATCAACGACTTACCACGATGACCTGTAGTGAAAACGATAGGAAGCTTCATATAGAGACGATGTTGTCCTGATGGCTCAATTAGGACCGGGACTTAGGCTGCTTGGCTCGTCACTTGGATTGTTTTCACAACTTCATGAATTCGATCGCGTACCCCCTCATCTACCTCTGTAAATCGCACTCCCATTCCTGGACTGAAGGTATACTGATCCGCTTTTGGGCATACCCAAGCGACAGTCCCCTTGGCCGGGAGCCATTGGTCTGGCTTCTGAGGAAGCGAAAACTCCATTGCCAATTTGGTTCCGACAGGGAGAGGACTGTGGCTCTCAATAAATAGCCCTCCTCCTCCAATGCCACCGGCACGGCTCTCAAATTGCTGCCCTTCTGGCGTGTTGTAACGTACTCGAAATGTGAGGGAAATTCTTGGCTCTACCCGAACTTCCTTCTGAACCGGAGGCCTGCGATAGGCAAGAACTTGATCGATCACAACATCCCAGGACAAACTCCCAATGACATCGCCATTTCCGCCCAGTAGAGTCACCATTTCCCGTTCCACATCAACCTGGAGTACTTTGCCCTTGTGGCGAAGGCTTGTCAGTACGGAATACTTCACACGTTCTCCCTTCACTGGGTCACACGTGTCAAGTATAGCGCGGGGTTTCTACTTGTCGAGGTAAGGAGAGTAGTGCCGGACAAGGATCAGGATGGCATGAGCTCGCCGGAAAAGACTTTGAATACCCTCAGTTTGCGATCAGTCTCTTCCGGCAACATAAATTATTTATTTATCAAATACTTACGCAGTCTTTGCGTCTTGTTCCTGTTCAAAGATACGCATCGGTGGGTTCTTACCCACAATGGCATCTTCAGTAATGACCACTTCCATGATGTCTTTCTGCGAGGGGGCATCATACATGACGTCTAACATCACCTCTTCCAGAATGGCCCGGAGTCCTCGAGCCCCAGTCTTTTGCAAATAGGCTTTCCGTGCGGCGGCACCCAACGCCCCTTCCGTGAATCGAAGTTTGACCTTCTCAAACGACAACAACTTCTCATATTGCTTTGTGAGGGCATTGCGAGGTTCAGTCAGGATACGAATGAGGGCTCGCTCATCCAACTCTTCTAATGTAGCTACGACGGGCAACCGTCCAACAAATTCTGGGATCAGACCGTACTTCAAGAAATCCTCAGGTTGGACTTTGGCCAGCAGATCACCTAACCGCACATCACACTTTCCACGGATTTCAGCGCCGAAACCCATTGACTTTCGATTCAGTCGCTGTTCAATGATTTGCTCCAAGCCCACAAATGCTCCACCGCAGATGAATAGGATATTACTCGTATTCACCTGAATAAATTCCTGATGCGGATGCTTTCTCCCTCCTTGGGGAGGAACATTCGCAACCGTCCCCTCGATCAGTTTCAGCAATGCCTGCTGAACCCCTTCGCCTGATACATCCCGCGTGATCGACGGACTGTCGCTTTTCCGACTGATTTTGTCGATTTCATCAATGTACACAATCCCACGTTCAGCCCGTTCCACATCGTAGTCGGCCGCCTGCAAGAGTTTCAGGATAATGTTCTCGACATCTTCGCCGACATACCCGGCTTCAGTTAGTGTTGTGGCATCTGCAAGCGTAAAGGGGACATCCAGATATTTGGCCAAAGTCTGGGCCAACAGGGTTTTCCCCGTTCCAGTAGGGCCCACCATGAGAATGTTGCCCTTCTGAAGCTCGATATCATCCACCCCTTTTTCTTTCGAAGAAATACGCTTGTAGTGGTTGTGCACCGCCACAGACAAAATGCGTTTGGCACGTTCCTGCCCGATGACATACTGATCCAGGTGATGTTTGATTTCAGCAGGCTTTTTGAGCTTCGAGGAAATTTCTTCTTTGGCTTCTTCCCAATCCTCAGCGATGATGTCATTGCAGAGGTTGACACATTCATCACAGATATAGACCGTCGGCCCGGCGATCAGCTTCCGGACCTCATCACGGCTCTTGCCACAAAAAGAACACCGCAAGTGTCGGTCCATCTTTTCCTGCTTAGCCATGTGCCCTCCTGTGTTACTTACCCTTTGCCCCGTCTCCAGACTCACTCACCTTCATAAACTTGGATGGCCTTGTAATGACCTCATCAATGAGACCATATCGTTTTGCCTCTTCACCTGACATGAAATAATCTCGCTCAGTGTCATGAGCAATCTTTTCGATCGGTTGTCCGGTGTGCTTGGCCATAATCTCGTTGAGACGTTCACGAATTTTTAGAATTTCCCTGGCATGAATGTCGATTTCCGTCGCCTGTCCTTGAAATCCACCCAGGGGTTGATGAATCATCACACGGGCATTAGGTAGGGCAAACCGTTTTCCCTTCGTTCCAGCGGTTAGCAACAACGCTCCCATACTCGCCGCCTGACCAAGGCAAATCGTGTTGATCGGTGGCTTCACATATTGCATAGTGTCATAGATGCCCAATCCGGCTGTCACACTGCCCCCTGGGGAATTCACATAGAGATTGATGTCCTTTTCAGGATCTTCCGCCTCAAGGAAGAGCAACTGCGCGATTACCAGATTGGCAAAAACATCATCAATAGGGGCCCCAAGGAAAATGATGCGATCCTTGAGGAGCCGAGAGTAGATGTCATAGGCGCGTTCGCCTCGATTCGTTTGCTCGACTACGATCGGAACCAACATGTCGTTCGTTTCCTTTCCTCAAGGAGTGTCGGCGCGAAACCCACCCGGATGATCGAGTGCCAACCTATCCCTGAATGACTGCCTGACGATAGACAAGATCCAGCGCTTTGTCGACCAAGATCCGCGCACGCAATTCCTCAATGGAATCTTGACCGCCCGCCTGAATCATTTTGACAAGATCGGCCATTGGCACACGAAGTTCCTTGGCTAATCGAGTGACTTCGTGGTTCAGATCATCCTGACTTACTGACAAGCTTTCTTTCTCAGCAATGGCTTCGAGGATCAGTCCCGCTTTAACGCGACGATTCGCTTCTTCACGGTGCTCCTCACGGATTGTCTTCACCTCCTCCGCATCCGGTTCGGGAAGGGAGTCGGTGGCTTTGCCACGTTGTCGTGCTTGCAGTTGCTGTCGTACGATCGTATTGAGCTCTCGCTCAACAAGTGTGTCGGGAAGATCAAATTGATGAGTCTCAACGAGGCGTTTGAGAAGGGTGTCCTTATAGGATTCTTCGATATCTTTCTTGAGCGCCTTTTCCATTTCACCGCGTAATTTTTCTCGCAAGTCCTGGAGTGAGGCGTATGGGCCACAGTCTTTCGCGAACTCATCATCGAGGGCTGGAAGAGTCTTGCGCTTGGCCCCCTTGATGTCGAGGCGGAATTGAACCACCTTTCCCGCGACTCGGTGATCCGGGTGGCTGACGGGATAGGTCTGCGGAATATCCACTACCTCACCTTCATGCCTTCCCTGCAAATGAGCGTCTATTTCAATCCCCAGCAAGGAGGCCTTCGAACCCACGCGATGCAGTTGGCCTTCTTTTTTTGTCCCCTCGAGAGCCACGCCGTCCAAAAACCCTTCCAGATCGACAATGGCATAATCTCCATCAGCTAACGCTGTACCAGTTGGAGCTGCATCCAATCTGGCCTGTTGTTCTCGGAATACCTCGAGGGCACGGTCCACTTGGTCTTCGGCAACGGTGCGCTTGTCGGCTTGCAGGGACATAGGACTAGGAGACTTATAGTCACGAAGTTCGATGGTCGGCTTGATTTCGACCGTCGCCGTAAACGTAAAAGGGGAATCTTTTTTGATCTTGACGCGATCCAGGGGGGGTATATCCACCACAACCGGATGGATCCCCGCTTCTTTGATCGCTCGATCATAAAAGTCCGGAACCAGTTTTCGAATGACATCTTCTTCAACAGTCTTGGCATACCGCTTTTCCAAGATCGCCAATGGGGCTTTCCCCGGCCGAAAACCAGGGACGTGAACCTGCCGATTCAGTTCCACATACGCCCGCGAAAACTGTTGGGTGACCTCGGCGGCTGGCACCTCGATCTTCAAGGCGCGTTTCATTGGTCCTAACTCAGTAACTTCCATCTTCATCGTCAAAATCTGTCTCCCATCCAGCTCTTAAGAGGATTCGGAATGATGGTGGTGCGAGAGGGGGGACTTGAACCCCCACGGTTACCCACGAGATCCTAAGTCTCGCGCGTCTGCCAGTTCCGCCACTCTCGCACAGTGGAGGATGCCGAGGAGCTGTTTCTATCTAGTATTCAAGACAGCCTAAACACGCGATGTTGTATAGCGTTGTACCGTCGGACCCATACAAGTGTCAACCCATACGACCGAGGGTATTCCATACCTAGTATGAATGGCCCGATCCGGTAATAAGGATGCTCTATCCATTGCCTTTGTTGCCCACCCTCAAGAGCGCACTTAATTGTTCACCACTGCCGCACCCACCAAACGGCATTCACCCAAAAAAGGACTTGCTCAATGGCACCGTTGGTCGCCTTGCTGCTGCTGGACACGCATGTTAAGATGCCCACCTTTGCACTTCTCGATGCGGAGAGGTGCGAGAGTGGACGAATCGACATGCTTGGAAAGCATGCGTCTCGGCAACGGGACCGTGGGTTCGAATCCCACCCTCTCCGCCATACCGCACCTCGTGTGTACCGGCCGCTCCTTACCACGTAGGGTCATTCGTGAGGGCGAACAGGCACACCTTGAGCGCGGGCTGTTTTAGTGGATTCAGATTCGAGAACAGGGGCTGGGCCCTGTGCAATAGAACCCTGTGAACCCCGCTAGATCCGGAAGGAAGCAACGGTAAGCAGCCAGTTCTGTGTGCCGCAGGATCACCTGGCCCCACTTTTCCGTTATGTGCAGCACGTATCCTATACGGTTTCAGCGGGAGTCGTCGTTCTGACAGTTGAGCCTGAGCACTTGCAGTTAGGAGCATAGGTATCAGGTGGACTACCAAGTCTCCGCGCGAAAATATAGACCCGGCACCTTCGACGATGTGATCGGGCAGTCTCACGTGGTTCAGACGCTCATGAACGCGGTCTCCACCAAACGGGTGGCGCATGCGTACCTGTTTTCCGGTACACGAGGCGTTGGAAAAACGACCGTTGCTCGAATCTTTGCCAAAGCCCTCAATTGTGCACAAGGACCCACGAGTCACCCCTGTGACACCTGCGAGAATTGCCGTGAAATCGCGCTAGGGAGTTCGGTGGATGTCATCGAGATCGACGGCGCGTCCAACACCAGCGTGGATGATGTACGAGAGATCCGCGAGAACGTGAAGTTCGCGCCGTTTCATGGTCAATTTCGGGTCTATATTATCGATGAAGTCCATATGCTCTCCAATTCCGCCTTCAATGCCTTATTGAAGACGCTTGAGGAACCACCGGCTCACGCCGTGTTCATTTTTGCGACAACAGAAATCCACAAAATTCCCGTGACGATCCTCTCGCGTTGCCAACATTACAACTTCCGCCGGATTGCCAGATCCGAAATCATCCAACGACTTCAACACGTGGCAGCCCAAGATCAATTGACACTGGAGGAACGAAGCTTCCTGGCCCTGGCTCGTGCCAGTGAAGGCAGTATGCGCGATGCCTTGAGCTTGCTGGATCAAGCGATTGCCTACAGCGGCAAGGCCATCAGCCATGCGGACCTCGAACTGCTGTTGGGAGCCGTCCCTCAAGAACTGGTACAGGAACTCATTCGAGCCATTTTGACCCAAAACAGCCCTGCAGCTCTCAGCAGCTTGGCCAGCCTGCTCGATAGGGGACATGACTTGCGGGCGTTCTGCGCGGACGTTGTGGAACATATCCGTAATCTGCTCGTGGCAGCAGTTGTTCCCAGCGCGACTGAGCTCAGGAGTTTGATTGAGACCTCGGAAGAAGATCTCAATCAGCTTTCGTCGGATGCCAGGGCAGTGACGCCAGAACAACTCCAGGAACTACTGGCTATCTTCATTCAAGCAGAAGATTCATTACGATTCAGCACCCACCCCCGTTTTGTCATGGAGACCGCGGCAGTGCGGGCGACCAGGTTGTTGCGCCCACGCCCGAGTGACTCTCTCTCTCCCCAACAAACATCCCCATCCTCAAGCCACAAACCGTTGGGCGACTCAGAAGGACACAAAACCACGCCAGCCCCTTCACCGATCCGGAAGCCAGCCAACCAACCTCCTCCACCTTCCAAAGCCAGCAAGGTTGAGCGACCGATACCTTCGCCTGATCCTTCCCCGAAACCTATCGTTGATCGGTCAGCTGTCTCCTCAGCCACCGAGCCCGCTCCACTTTCTCCTCAACCGTCAACATTGCGATGGGAATTGGTCCAAGAAGAGATTGCTGCGTCGTTTCCAAATATCGCCCCGTTCCTCGAGGCCGGTCGTTTCGTTGGATTAGAAGCTGGCGTTGTCACGATCGGATTTGCCAAGCAGGCCACGGTGGCCAGAGCTCGACTCGAGAAGGAAGAGAATACCAAGGTGATCGCACAGTTATGTGAGCGGCAGATGGGACCGCCCATTCGTGTCCGCATTATCGAGTTGACGGAGACGCATCCTCAAGGCCCGACAATGGCCCAAGCGCGGGCAGCCAAGGAACAAGAGCATCGGACGGCATTGTTTGAACAGGCAAAGACGAATCCAACCGTGAAGCAGGCGCTTGAGATATTCGGTGTGGAGTTAGCAGATGTCCGCACCATCGCCCAACAGGAGGCAAGCGAATGAAGAATCCTTTCGGCAATATGAATAACATTCTCAAACAAGCTCAGGCCATGCAAGAACAGATGGCTAAAATCCAAGAGCAAGCAGCGTCTAAAACCGCCAGTGGAACAGCAGGCGGCGGGATTGTCACCGTCACAGCGAATGGGGCCATGCAGGTGGTCAGCGTGACAATCGACCCGGAGGTCGTCAAGGGCGGTGATGTTGACATGCTCCAGGATTTGGTCGTGGCCGCCACGAACGAGGCGCTCCGTAAAGCCAAAGAATTGATGGAAGGCGAGATGAAAACGCTGACGGGCGGGATGAAGATCCCGGGTCTGTTCTAGCGATGGCGGTCGATCAGCAGGGTCTGCTCGCGCGACTCATCAAAGAACTGGTCCGGCTCCCTGGAATCGGGCACAAGAGCGCGCAACGGTTGGCCTTTCATCTCATGAAGATGGAGCGGGAGGACGCCCTACGGCTCGCCGATGCCATACGAGCGGTCAAGGAGGGGTTGGCGTTTTGTAGCCAATGCCGAAATATCGCGGAAGGGGAGTTGTGCGAGTTTTGTCGTGACCCAAAACGCGATCGCAGCAAGATTTTCGTGGTTGAAGAACCCAGTACCCTCTATGCCGTTGAACGAGCCGGGGCCTATCGTGGGCTCTATCATGTCTTATTAGGAGCCCTCTCTCCGTTGGATGGTGTAGGCCCAGGAGACATCCGAGCCGAGGAACTCATTGAGCGGGTCAAGCTTGGCGGGGTCGAAGAAGTCATCCTGGCCACGAATCCCACCATCGAAGGAGAGGCTACAGCCATCTATCTCACCCGCATGCTCAAGCCGTTCGGCGTCCGTGTGTCTCGTATCGCCTATGGCATTCCGGTCGGTATGGATATCGAGTATGCCGACGAAGTGACCCTACTGAAATCGATCGAGGGACGCCGAGATCTATAGCCCTTGGATACCTAACCAACCCGCGTTGACCCCCTCTCATCAAGGTTGATATAGTTTCCGTATACATCAATATATTCGATTGTCCCATTGCGAGCCCTAGTCATGAAAACACCTCCCGCTAAGAAACAGACGGTTTCGACCACAAATCCAGAAACCAGTTCCGCAATCACGAAGTATCCCGACATCCGTCAGGACCTTGAGCGCCAACGAGCGGCACTCCTCAGTGAGGCGGGCGAGGTGCTGACACACCGTGAAAACCCCGAAGCCCTTCCCGATGTCAGTGATCAAGCTTCTGCCGAGGTCGATCAAGGTTTCTCCATGCGCATTCGCGACCGGGAACGGAAGTTGTTGAAGAAAATTGACGAGGCACTCGAGCGGATGAACACCGAGACTTATGGGATTTGCGAAGGGTGCGGTGAGGAGATTCCGTACAAGCGGCTCAAAGCGCGCCCAGTCACCACATTTTGCATCGAGTGCAAAACCGCTCAGGAAGAAAAAGAGCAGGCCCGCAGTTAGCTCGTTTCTCATTCCTCAACAACGCCGGGCGATCCCACCAACCAAGAGGAATTCTTGTGTGAGGAAAAAGAAACTACTGCTTCAAGACCTTGATACGTTCTTTGGCATGAATGATCCGGTCCGCTTCCTCTGGAATACCTTCGACGATCGCGACATAGGTTTCGTATTCGGAGAGCGCACGTTTGGGATTCGTTGCCTCAGACGCCTCGGCCAGGTTGTAGCGGGCCAGCGCATAGTTGGGGCGCAGGACGATCGCGCGCTCAAACGAATTCAATCCGGCGGCCTTGTCGCCTAGTTTGACATGGACCGTGCCCAGGTTATTCAACACTTCCGGGACATTTGGCCTGAGCGTGAGTGACTGGAGCAACTCGGCTTTCGCCTGTTCCACCTGCCCCTTGATGAGCAAAGCCACTCCGAGTTTATGGCGGGCTTCGGCCAGCCAGACCTTGTTTGTGAACCCACTCCGAATGGCTCGCTGATAGGCATCCGCGGCAATGTCATAGTTCTTCTCACCGCAATAGGCGAGCTGCGCCGTTTGCCCCCGTGCGAATTGTTGCAATGAGGGGAAGGGTTCCTTATCCTCCGTCCCCTGACTCTCCATAATTTGGCCTCCGGTACCCCCAACCGGTTGACGAAGTCGGTCAAGAAATTCTCGCCGGTAGGGGGAAAACAGTCGCACATAGGGGTCGATTGTAAAAGAAGCCTGGAGCAGGATCGGATGGTCCCGCAATCCGGTCACAAGATATTGCGTGGTGCTTTTTTCATCACCGGTCTCCAGAAGCGAGCTGCTCTCCATGTTCGTTCTTGTTTCCAATTGGGCCACGTTCAGATAGAACTCAAGCGCGGGTTTGAGCCGGAAGAGCGTATCACGCAGCACCGAGTAGGGGGCCAAGTCGAGGCCTCGAGGAAACGTAAAGAGCGCCCCCACCAACACACCGTCTTCATCGAAAAAATAGGATTCGTCTCCGTGCGAGGCACTACGCTCTCCGGCAATGGTGAGTTCCTGACCGCTTCCCCAGTCTCTTGAGAGCTGCGCTGCGGAGGGATGTTTGAGCAAGAAGTCCGCCTTGCGCTCACAGAGGGCTGTCGAGGCCAAGAGCACAAGGTCGCTCTTGGAGGGAGGCAGCGGAGGCCGCACAGGTGCATCTGATCCCGCGCATCCCAAAGTGAGCCCCATTGGCACGAGCAGGCCGGTCAAGAGCCAGTATCGGATTGACCTCAGGAAGGGACGACGCATCGGGGAAAACAATAGCACGATTGGAACTGATTCGAGCAAAGCAGAGACAAAAAAGCCCGCTCTTCATACGAAGAGCGGGCTTCATCCTTATACGATCAGATACCCCGACCTACTGGCGCTGGGCGTCCAACATACTATCTTCAGCCGTATACCCATGGAGGTAGGGAGAGCTGCCACCGATCGTATACATCGGGCGATTGATTGCATAATCAAAGGCGTGGCCGATCGGATGCGCAATGAAACCCAACCACCGAAGCGGATGGTCATTGACGGCTGATCCCGCAGCCGGAGTGGAATAGACCAAGGCGGTGCTATCCAGGATATTATAAATACTCGTCGGGGGAGTGTATTCACGTCCATTCGCCCCGGCACTCTGTTGGTGTGTCGTGCTGCAACCGGTTGCCATCAACAGCAGGGTTAGGACTCCGATACCTGTCACAGTTCCTCTCATAGCATAACCTCGCTTGTTTCGACGCCTCGTACTGGAATCTCGAACCAGACACCACACAAAAGACAACCTGAAGTCTAGCCGACAACCCGGTTTCTGTCCAGGAATCGAGGGGTTTGGCAAGCAGCAGCCTAGAACGGTGCTGCCACGGTCGAAAGAGAGCTCTGGACGGAAAGGAGGAAGGAGATGGTGGGCGATACAGGTATCGAACCTGTGGCCTCTTCCGTGTGAAGGAAGCGCTCTACCACTGAGCTAATCGCCCAAACCCGAGAAGGGGTCAGAAACGAGGGTAAACATTAGCACTGCGCCTTGTGAGCAGTCAACGCAGGGGTGGATTACTCTCAACACGTGCCATTCGACAAGCGTGGAAGCTTATCGAGGTACAGGGCGACCTTCAGCAACATCTCATGTCGCGAATATACCGCTTAGGGCAGCATCGGGGGTATATCTCCACCCCCACAACCTCATGAAGCCAGCAGGAACTTTGCAAAATCGGTAACTCAATCTGTTCGGGGCAAGCTCTTCGACAGACCATCATCGGAACCCAACTATATCTTGTCCAAATCCATTTGCATGAGTCTTATCGGACCACACAAACAGATTGCGAAGACACCTCACGAACTCACCAGCCCTTTTCCTTGACAGAGCAAAAAATCGATTCGTACAATGCGCCTTCATTCTCCAACTATTGGATGTTCCGAGCACATGCGTGACGACATTGTTATCGTAGGCGGGGGTCTAGCTGGGTCGGAAGCGGCCTGGCAAGCGGCGACTCGTGGCGCCAAGGTCACACTCTACGAAATGCGCCCGAAAGAGATGACGAAGGCGCACAAAACTGGTGGGCTAGCCGAACTCGTCTGCTCGAATTCACTCGGCTCTCTCGATCCCCTCAATGCCCCCGGCATTCTGAAGGAAGAGATGCGGCGGCTGAATTCGCTGATCATCGCCTCCGCTGAGCAAGCTCGTGTACCGGCTGGATCAGCACTGGCCGTTGATCGTGATGTATTCTCGCAGCACATTACACGCGCACTGGAGGGTCATCCGAACATCAGAATTCTCCACGAAGAAATCAGTGAGATCCCGACGGATTGCCTCTGCATCATTGCGACTGGCCCCCTCACATCGGATAAGCTCTCTCAAGCGATCCGTGGTGCGACGAAATCACAGCACCTGTATTTCTTCGACGCGATCTCGCCGATCGTCGACGCCGACTCGATCAACATGGAGATCGTCTTTCGCGCCTCACGTTATGACAAAGGCGGAGATGATTATTTGAATTGCCCCATGACGGCAGACCAGTACAATGCCTTTTACGACGCCATGATGGCGGCAGAGAAGGTGCAGCCGAAGGAATTCGAGAAGACACCCTATTTTGAAGCCTGTGTACCGATTGAAGTGCTGGCCGAGCGCGGACGCCAGACGATGCAGTTCGGTCCGATGAAACCGGTGGGACTCAAAGATCCACGGACTGGCGTGGAACCAGCGGCAGTGGTGCAATTGCGGACAGAAAATATTCATCGTACCTGTTACAACTTGGTGGGATTTCAAACCAAACTCACGTACCCGGAACAGAAGCGCGTCTTTCGCATGATCCCTGGCCTCGAACAAGCCGAATTCCTCCGCTATGGCAGTCTGCATCGCAATACCTTTATCAATTCGCCCCAACTGCTGCTCAATACCCTACAATTCAAAGCGCGCGCTTCCCTCTTCTTTGCAGGGCAACTCGTCGGCGTGGAAGGCTATACAGAGTCGGCGGCCATGGGTGGTCTCGCCGGGATCAACGCCGCGCGGGCCCTCGCTGGACATCCGATGATCTCGCCTCCTGCCACGACGGCACATGGATGTCTCGTTTCTCACGTCGCCTCATCGGACCCTCGTCACTTCCAACCGATGAACACCAATTTCGGCCTGTTCCCCCCCTTGGCGAACTCTCCAAGGGACAAGGAGAAGAAGCGCCGTGCACTGAGTCAGCGAGCCCTTGAGGATTTTGACGCATGGAAGACGCAATCAAGGCTTTCGTAATGTACCTCCAGGTCGAACAGAATGCGTCCCCTGAGACGATCCGCAACTATCGCTCCGACCTTCAACAGTTCACCGGATTCCTCAGACGAACGAAGAAGGACACTTCGCCAATTCGCGTCGAGACGATTTCCACCGACGACATTCGTGCCCATCTCCACTCGTTAGACCGCCGAGGTGAGAAAGCGGCATCCCTCGCGAGAAAGTTGGCAAGCCTGCGCAGTTTCTTTCGCTTCCTCCTCCGTGAAGAGCTCGTGAAAACCAATCCGACCGAAACGCTGAGAAGCCCGAGACTGCCCAAACGCCTCCCGCGCGTGCTGACCAAGGATGATGCGGCATCCCTCATGACGTTTCCCACTGGACCCTCGCCCCTCTCCCTCCGTGACCGCGCTCTACTGGAATCGATGTATTCGACCGGCGCGCGCGTCAGCGAAGTGGTCGGGATCAATCTCAATGATCTCGACGAAGCAGACGGCATCGTGAGTTTAAAAGGGAAAGGTAGGAAGGAACGGCTGGTCCCAATAGGGGATGTCGCTCTGCAGGCCATCCGCGAGTATCGTATGTCCTTGAAGCCGACTCCTCGCAATCGTCATCCGTCGTCTCCGATGTTTCTGAATCATCGTGGTGGGCGGCTGACCACCAGAAGTGTCGCCAAGATGGTCGCCCTGTACTCCAGCCGCCTCGTGGGTGGAGGAGTCAGTCCCCACACCCTCCGGCATTCCTACGCGACCCATCTCCTCGATGAAGGAGCTGATCTCCGATCAATCCAGGAACTGCTCGGCCATGCATCACTAAGCACCACACAAAAGTATACACATGTGGCGATGGACCAACTGCTCGCGGTCTACGACCGGGCCCATCCTCGCGCACAGGCGACTCGCCCCCCACATGGAAAGGATCACAAGTCATCATGAAAATCCGGTCGACGACCGTTCTCTGTGTCCGTCGCAACGGACGAGTTGCCATGGGCTGTGACGGCCAAGTCACCGTCGGCACCACGGTCATGAAACATAACGCCAAAAAGATTCGGCGCTTGCATCACGATCAGGTTCTGGCGGGGTTTGCGGGAGCCACGGCGGACGCGTTCACACTCTTTGAAAAATTCGAGAGCAAATTGGAGGAATATCGCGGAAATCTCACAAGGGCCGCGGTTGAGCTGGCAAAAGATTGGCGGACGGATCGCGTGCTTCGCCGTCTGGAAGCCCTCCTGGCCGTGGCCGGGCGTGAGCAGTCGTTCATCATTACCGGGACCGGCGACGTCGTCGAGCCGGAAGACGGCATTCTGGCAATCGGCTCGGGTGGTCCCTATGCGTTGGCAGCGGCCAGAGGATTGCTCCGCCATTCACAGCTAGAAGCCCCGGTGATCGTCACCGAAGCCATGACCATCGCAGGTTCTATTGACATCTACACCAACCAACAGATTCTTGTTGAAGAACTTCAAGGATAATCCACAATGATGAAGCCGCTCACGACGGAGCCAGTCGCATTGAATCTCAATAGTCTCACTCCCCGTCAGATCGTCGAAGAACTGAACCGGTATGTCATCGGACAAAAGGATGCGAAGCGCATGGTGGCTATCGCCCTTCGCAACCGTTGGAGACGTCAGCAACTATCGCCCGACCTTCGCGATGAGGTCATGCCGAAGAACATCATCATGATCGGGCCGACGGGGGTGGGCAAAACGGAAATTGCCCGACGGCTGGCCAAGCTGGCTGAGGCTCCGTTCATCAAGGTTGAAGCCTCGAAGTTCACCGAAGTGGGGTATGTGGGGCGCGATGTGGAATCGATTATTCGTGACCTCACCGAGCTGGCCATCAATATGGTCAAGACCCAACGCCTGGCGTTCGTGCAACACAAAGCCGAACAGCAAGCTGAGGAGCGCTTGCTCGATCTCCTCTTGCCTCCGCCCCCGCCTCGGCCAGGATTCGTGGACAGCACGACGGAGACAGCCACCCAAGCCCCTCCTGACTCCAACGAAGCGACCCGATCGAAGCTCCGTCTCCAACTACGAGAAGGCAAGATGGATGAACGAACCGTTGAAATGGAAGTCAAAGAGCGGGGAGTTCCGGTCGGCGTCATCTCCAATGTAGGTGGGTTGGATGACCTCGAGAACAATCTTCGTGACATGCTGGGTGGCATGTTCCAGGGCAAAAAGAAAAAGCGGCTCATGAAAGTGCCCGAAGCGCTGAAACACCTGACACAAGAGGAAGCCCAGAAATTGATTGATATGGACGACACCACGCGTGAAGCGATCAATAAGGTGGAACAAACGGGAATCGTCTTTCTCGACGAGATCGACAAAATCGCCGGGTGCGAGCGCTCCAGTGGACCTGATGTGTCCAGGGAAGGCGTCCAACGAGACTTGCTTCCAATCGTAGAAGGCTGCACCGTCAACACGAAACATGGCCCGGTCGTGACCGATCACATCCTCTTTATCGCCGCCGGAGCCTTCCATGTCGCGAAGCCGTCCGATCTCATTCCAGAACTCCAAGGGCGTTTCCCGATTCGTGTGGAACTCAGCCCCCTCTCGAAAGAGGACTTCGTCCGCATTCTCACGGAACCACAGGGGGCATTGGTCCGCCAATATCAGGCCTTACTGGCTACAGAAGGACTGGCGATCGAATTCGCTAAGGACGGCTTGGAGGAAATCGCGGAGATCGCAGTCCAAGTGAATGAACGGACCGAGAACATCGGGGCCCGTCGCCTCTTCACCATCATGGAACGGTTGTTGGAAGAAATTTCTTTCGAGGGACCAGGCTGGCCTGACAAGCGCATCAACATCACCGCCGCCTATGTCCGGGATCGATTGAAGGACATCGTCAAAGACCAGGATTTGAGCCGGTATATTCTATAAGTCTGCGGACCAATCGTCGGGAGTGGCGCATGAATAAACTCATCAAGAAAGCCGATGTCCTGATCGAAGCCCTGCCGTACATCCGGACATTTCGAGGAAAAACCGTGGTCGTGAAATATGGCGGCCACGCGATGACAGACCCGTCACTCAAAGAGCGGTTTGCGCAAGACGTCGTCCTACTGAAGTATGTCGGCATCAACCCGGTCATCATTCACGGCGGCGGACCGCAAATCGACAAGATGCTGGACCGACTGGGCATTCAAGCGAAGTTCCGCCATGGTGTCCGGATCACCGACGCCGCCACGATGGAAATCGTGGAGATGGTCCTCGCCGGGAAAATCAACATGGAACTCACTGACCTGATCACCCGGCATGGTGGCAGCGCAGTCGGGTTGAGCGGGAAGGACGGAGGGCTCATCCTTAGCAAACCGCTGACAGCCAAAGCCTGGGCGGAAAGTCTCGATCGCGACCTGGATGAGGAAGATGCGAAAGGCGATTTTGGATTGGTCGGGGATATCGAAAAGGTCGATCCGGGCCTGTTACGGAACCTCCAAGAGGATCATTACATCCCGATCATCGCGCCCATCGGCACGGATCGCGAGGGCAATACTTACAACATCAACGCCGATCTTGTCGCGGGAGCCATAGCCGGCGCGTTACGAGCAGAAAAGCTCCTGATGATGACCGATATCAAAGGCATTCGTGACGCGAACGGACGCCACCTCTCAACTGTCTCCCGCAAAGATGTGCAGCGCATGATGAAGAAGGGAATCATCACAGAAGGGATGATCCCAAAGGTTCATGCCTGCCTGGATGCTTTGGGTGATGGGGTCGGAAAAGCTCACATTATTGATGGACGGATTCCGCACGCGGTCCTCCTTGAAATCTTCACGCGGAAGGGTATCGGCACCGAAATCGTGACCTAACCCGCTTGCAGCTGGAAACCAGTTCTGTGCCCATCGATCGACATCAACTCAGAGAAGATCTTCAGGCCCTGGTGGGGGAACGTCATCCCCTCACCTCACCGAGCCGCCTACGACAGACGGAAGCCTATCTGCACCGTCGTTTCTCGGAAGCTGGGTTGACCGTAACCACGCAATCCTTCCCAGCCTTGAGTGGCACTTCACACAATGTGATCGGCACGGTGTTTCCTGAGCGTGAGGCGTCACCAGCTGCACCACCGCTGATCCTTGCCGCACACTTTGATACTGTTGAAGGGTCTCCAGGTGCTGACGATAATGCCAGCGCGCTCGCCGTCATACTTCACGTGGCTCGCCAAGTCAGAACCATGAGATTAGCCAGACCGATCCGCTTCATCGCGTTTAACTTAGAGGAAGAAGACCTTCTTGGTAGCCGGGCGTACACCTCTCTTTTACAAAAGAATGGTGAAACCATCCATGGAGCCATCGTCTTGGAATGTGTCGGCTATGCAAGCCATCAACCCAATTCACAGAAAATCCCTCCTGGCATTCCAATCGCAGTACCCACAACGGGAAATTTTTTGGCCGTCATCGGCAATGAACGATCACACCTGCTAACCAGTTCTGTTGCCCAAGCCATGAAGTTACATCTTCCGATTGTACCGTTGGTCGTGCCGGGCAATGGAGAAAAGCTCCCGGACACCAGACGGAGCGACCACACGTCGTTCTGGGAACAGGGCTTTCCTGCCGTCATGCTGACCGACACCGCGAACTTCCGTAATCCAAACTATCACCGTCCAACCGACACGCTCGAGACGCTGAATCTCGACTTCATCGCTGCTGTGGCTGACGGGGTGACAGCAGCCATTTCCACCACGGCCAGTTCCTCCTGAACGTAGCTTTCATGAACTGACATGGCTAGACTAACCGCTGCTTCAACCACCGTCTGAACAACCAAGCGACGAATCGGTTTCCGGCCAAAGAGGAATTCGTGAGGTCGATCGACACACATTTCTGAGATTCTCTCTCCAATATATCCCGCGACACCTCGTTCAAAACCCCACGAACAATTGCAAGAACAGGTGGCCACTTTCGATTGGCCTTTAACCTACGCGGTGCTAGGATCGTTCGTGACAAGATTATGACCAAGGACAAGCATCTCGCTCCAGCATATAGCGCGTCAGCGCGTACGATACCGGTCAGCATGCCAAATAGTTAGGCCCACTGAAATCCCTGTCACTCACATGCACACGCGCATTGGATAGAAAGCAGCAGGAATGCAATTCGTCACAAACGGCCCCGACATCCCCGATGCGCTCTTGCAGGCGCACGAGGAGGGCCGCGTGGTGTTCTTCTGCGGCGCCGGAATTTCCTATCCCGCTGGCCTGCCTGGTTTCAAAGGGTTGGTGGAGCAGATCTACAAACTGACCGGCACGCCACTCTCGGACATCGAGCGCGAGGCCTTCGATCGCGGGCAGTTCGACGCTACTCTCGACCTGCTGGAGCGACGTTTGCCGGGACAGCGCTTGGCCGTCCGCCGTGCACTTGAGCAAGCGCTGAAGCCAAACCTGCGTCGAAAGGGTGCTACCGATACACAGGCGGCACTGTTGCGACTGGCGCGCAGCCGTGAAGGCGCGCTGCGGCTGGTCACCACCAACTTCGACCGTATGTTTCATACGGCGGCCAAACGCATGGGCCACGCGTTCCAGGCCTATGCCGCGCCAATGTTGCCGATACCGAAGAACAGCCGCTGGAATGGCCTCGTCTACTTGCACGGCCTGTTATCCCAAAAGTCGGAAGACACGGCTCTGAATAGGCTGGTGGTCACTAGTGGTGATTTCGGCCAGGCTTACCTCATCGAACGTTGGGCAGCTCGTTTCGTGAGCGAACTGTTCCGCAACTATATAGTCTGCTTTGTTGGTTACAGCATTAACGATCCGGTGTTGCGCTATATGATGGATGCGTTGGCTGCCGACCGGATGTTGGGCGAAGTCACGCCGCAAGCCTGGGCGTTGGGCGATTGCGACGCTGGACAGGAACACCGCAGGACTATCGAGTGGGAGGCCAAGGGTGTCATACCAATCCTCTACCAAGTGCCTGTCGGCAGTCATGACCATTCGGCACTGCACAAAACCTTGCACGCCTGGGCGGATACTTACCGCGATGGCGTACTTGGAAAAGAGCGCATCATTGTCAGCCACGCTCTAGCACAGCCTTCAGCAAGCACGCAGCAAGACGATTTCGTGGGCCGGATGTTATGGGCCTTGTCGGACAAGTCAGGACTCCCGACTAAGCGTTTTGCCGACTTTAACCCCGTCCCTTCGCTAGACTGGTTGCTAGTGGCCTTCTCGGACGAACGCTTTCAGCACAGCGATCTGGCCCGCTTCGACGTGCCTCCACGCGATGAGATGGACACCAAATTGCGCTTTAGCCTGATTCGCCGACCAGCGCCCTATGACCTCGCGCCACCAATGCTGCTGGCTGCCGGTGGCATCACCGACAGCCAGTGGGACGACGTGATGTTTCATCTGGCTCGCTGGCTCACGCGCCATCTGGATGACCCGAGATTGGTCATCTGGATCGCGCAACGGGGGGGGCAGTTACACGAGCGCTGGCTGTGGCTAATCGAGCGCAGACTGGATCACTTTGCTTCACTAGAGCAAGACGGCAAGACCACAGAGCTGGAGGAGATCCGATCACAAGCGCCCAAGGCCATTCCAAGCCCCTTAATGCGCACGTTGTGGCGCCTGTTGCTCAGCGGGCGTGTGAAATTACCGTGGCCTGATCCCGACCTCTATCGCTGGAAAGGTCGGCTGAAGCGAGAGGGGCTGACTGCCACGCTGCGTCTGGAGTTGCGCGAGCTGCTCTCTCCCAAAGTGGCCTTGAAGAAGCCGTTTCACTGGAGTGGCAAAGAAGAAAACCAGGGCGAACCTAAACGCTTGCAACAATTGGTGGATTGGGAGCTGGTGCTGGCTGCCGATCACGTGCATACAACCCTGTGCGACCTTGCGGACGAGCATTGGGCGTCTTCCTTGCCGCAGCTATTAGAGGACTTCCAGCAACTGTTACGCGATGCGCTGGATCTGTTGCGCGAGCTGGGCGAGGCCAACGACCGCAGTGACCGATCACACTGGGATCTACCGTCCATTACTCCTCACTGGCAGAACCGGGGGTTCCACGACTGGGTAAGCCTGATCGAATTGTTGCGCGATGCGTGGTTGGCGGTGCGTGGTATCGACAGTACGCGCGCCTCACGGATTGCTCAGGGCTGGTTTGAACTACCCTATCCCACCTTCAAACGACTCGCCCTATTTGCTGCTAGCCATGATGGTTGCATCTCGCCTCAGCAGTGGGTGGATTGGCTGTTGGCCGATGACGCCTGGTGGCTGTGGTCCACCGATACGGGGCGGGAGGTGTTCAGACTGGTCGTTCTGCAGGGACACAAATTGGCTGGAGCTGCTCAGGAATGCCTGGAGGCCGCCATCTTGGTCGGCCCACGGCGAGAGATGTACCGGGATGATCTGGAACTAGAACGGTGGCATGACTTGGTGGCTCGTTCGGTCTGGCTACATTTGGCCAAATTGAATGCTTCGGGCCTCACGCTGGGAGCGCGCGCAGCGGCGCGTTTAGCGGAACTGTCCAATGCCTACCCTCAATGGCAGTTGGCGGCCAACGAGCGTGACGAGTTTTCCTACTGGATGAGCGGCACTGGCGATCCAGACCATGAAGACAGCCGGGATGTTGACATTGCACCTCGAACGCGCCGTGAACTCGTTGAATGGCTCACAAAGCCGCAGCCCGAACGGCGCCCCTTCTACGAGGACACGTGGCGCGACGTCTGCCGCACTCGCTTCTTTCACGGCCTATACGCGCTATACGATCTAGCGAGGAAAGATGTATGGCCAGTTGGGCGATGGCGGGAAGCTCTGCAGGTCTGGAGCGAAGAAGGCATGGTGTTGAGGTCCTGGCGTTACGCCGCACCTCTGGTGCAAACCATGCCTGATCCTGTCATTCAGGAGCTTGCCCACGGTGTAGCGTGGTGGATTGAGACCGTATCAAAGTCGATCAATCAGCACGAGGAAATTCTGCTGAACCTGTGCCGCCGGGTTCTAGCTCTGCCACTCGAAACAGGCACCGGGATGACAAGCAATGGCGAGCCGATTGATCAGCCTGTTACCGAAGCCATCAATCATCCGGTCGGGCGTGTCACGCAGGCGCTGATCAACCGTTGGTTCAAACGGAACCCGAACGACAACGATCAGCTTCCAGCCGACATTAAGCCCTTCTTTACAGAAATCTGCGATGTGCAGCTAGACCGCTTCCGCCACGGCCGAGTGCTGCTGGGTTCGCAATTGATCGCGCTCTTCCGGGTTGAACGAACCTGGGCCGAGCAATATCTGTTGCCCTTATTCAGTTGGGACAACCCCAGCGAAGCGAAAGCTGTATGGGAAGGTTTTCTGTGGTCTCCACGCTTGTACCAGCCCTTGTTAATTGCATTCAAACCGCAGTTCCTGGAAAGCGCAAGACACTATGCTGACCTAGGCGAACATCGCCAGCAGTTCGCACACTTCCTGACGTACGCAGCGCTCGGGCCGACGGAAGGCTACATCGGGGATGAGTTCCGATCCGCCCTTGGGGCGCTGCCTCAAGAAGGGCTTGAGAAATGCGCACAGGCGCTGTCCCAGGCACTTGAAGGAGCGTCCGACCAGCGCGAGGACTACTGGAAGAACCGTGTCCAGCCGTTCTGGCAAGAGGTCTGGCCAAAATCCCGTGACCTCGCCACCCCGCGAATCGCCGAATCCTTGACTCGGTTGGTCATTGCCGCCCGAGGCGAATTCGCGGTGGCATTGGCTGCGGTGCAAGACTGGCTGCGGCCGATTGAACACCCGGACTACGTCGTGGATCTGTTACATGAGTCGGATTTGTGCAATAGATTTCCTGCAGATGCACTCTGTCTGCTGAATGCTGTAATTGTGGATCAGCAATGGGCCCCTCGGGAATTAGGGAAATGTTTGGACCAAATCGCGCAAGCCGCACCACAGCTTGCGCATGATGCCCGATACCAGCGACTACGAGAATATTTCCGGAGACGGGGGATGTGATAGCGATGTGAGTAACACCCTGCAATCAGCGGGGTCTCACAAGTCGTTCCTCAACTGAGTGTTCCAGGATCAATTGTAAATTACTCGCAGGAAGATGGTATGAGCCTATCGAAAGAGCAACGAGACCGAGCCATCTCGTACCACTCTGGCGATGAACGGCTTCTTGTGTTTTCGGAGAAATTTCGCAATGGCCGGCAAGGCCTTCACAAAGATCTTCGCCATTTCGTCGCCCTGGAGATCACCCGCCGTCAGGATAAATGCGCCGACACCCGCATTCATCAATGCCTCTCGTTCGAGATTTCTATATCTGATGCGGTGATCTTTAGTCAGAACGATCCAGCCGTTACGCCCGACTCTGGTTAACCAATCCTCATCTTTAGCATTAGGCGGGAAGTAATCGTCGTGAATGTGGACGATGGCACCGGTCTGGCGGAGTGCGGTAGCAATGCGTATCTTCCCAAGAGAGCGGTCGAGGAAAAAGACAGGAGGTTCAGGCGGCTTCGATGGTGAGCTCACATCTGATCGCTTCTTCGATTTCAGCTCGCTGGCGTCCATAGTCCTCTGCGAGCGCATCCATTGATTCACCGGCTTTATAACGTTCAGCAATCACCGCTGTTGGAATACCAGTCCCTACCAGGACCGGCCGGCCAAAGGACACTTGCGGGTCAATGACAACCGACCTCGGTTCTTCTTGTAGATCTCGCTTCCGGGTGAACGGGTACAGTCTGACGGGAATCCCGTGGAGGTCCCGCTCAATTCGATGGAGGTGTGCCTGCAGCACTTCTTCGATAGCTAGTTGCCCCTCCTGGGAAATGTTAATCAGCCGGCTGAATTTCTTGATGAAGAGATTCAACCCGTCTGTGACAAACTCTTGATCGGCAAGTGGATGACGCGAGGGAAACTGTTTGGTGAGATAGTTGACCGCCGTTCTCACTTTCTCTAGGGGGATATCATGCTTGCGGCGGATGGCATCCAGTACATGAATTTCAACCAGATTCATGAATGACAGCAACTTTACTGGGGGATTGGGGACATGGATGATTGGCCTAGAGAAGCGATCTCCCGCATTGCTACGGTAATGTCGGCCGGACATCCAGTCGCGAATGGTCGTGCGTGGGATGCGCAGGTAGTGGGCGGCTTCGGTTATGCCATAGGTGGCGACTTCGCGGATATCAATAGGCTTGGAAAATGTTGGAGACCTCTTATTACTCATTACGCCAAGCTTATAACCCCAAGGGGACAACCGGTCAAGAGAAGAAAGACAACATCGCTTTTAGTATGCTCCTGTGACATAAGATAGCAGGCATGCGAAAACACCCCTCTGACTCAACTCGTCAGGCTATCACTTCTGTATTTGATCGCCTCGATTACAAGCGCCTAGAGTCCGTCTACTGCTACGAGGGTGGTGATGAGTTCTGGCGAGCGAAGCGGGAACCCTGCCGGCGACTGGGAACGAAGATAGCCGAGGCCCTCGTAGGAAAACTATCGCGTGGTGGCCGAAGTCTGTACATCGGAGCTGGTGTCGCGGAGCTCCCCGTGCTGATCGCAGAGTCCATTGACCGTGAACGCCACGTTGAGCCCTATAATCTCCGGCGATCTGAAGTTACGGTGCTCAACCGTGCTTGTCGTGACCTACCCGTGCGCTTCCTTGCTCGCGATGCCGGATCAGCACGAGGCCGGTTCGACCATCTGTGCATGGTCAGCGTGCTCAACGATCCGGAAAGATTTCCTCACTTGGCGCCGTTGTCGTACGGGCGGGCGGATCCGGTTACATTCGATCCTGCGAGATTTCAGAAAGAGCGACGGATTGTCCAATCCATCGTCAACCGCTGCATGCCGAAGCTAACGTTGCCCGGTCTTGTCACGACGTCGAGCGAGGAAGTTATTTGGATTGCAGACTGGTGCCATAGACACAAGGTTCCGTATCGCGTGGATCGAAAACATTATGCCACGGCGCTCGTAGGAGATCCGGTCTGCCTCATTAAGGTTGGTAGGACTGAGAGGTGAGGATCTGGAGTCGACACTTGAGATGTATCAGATCTCAAATCCGGTCTTCTTAGCTGGATCGCCCATGTACTGCCTGGCATATCGAACATAGTTTCCCGCCGATTCCCTGATCCAGGCTAATTCCTCCTCGGTGACCGGTCGCTTGACCTTCGCAGGCGACCCGAGGATTACGCTCTTCGGCGGCACAATCGTCCCTTCGACAACCAGCGCTCCGGCTCCCACCACCGAGTCCTCCCCGATCACCGCACCGTCCATGATGATGGCACCCATGCCAACCAACACACGATCCTGAATCGTACAGCCGTGCAGCACCACGTTGTGCCCGATCGTGACGTTACTGCCGATGATCAGGGGATGAGTGTCGTGTGTCACATGCAACATGCAGATGTCTTGTATGTTGGTCCGACTCCCGATCCGAATGTAGTGCACATCGCCTCGGATCACGGCATTGAACCACACACTGCACTCTTCCCCCATGACGACATCACCGATCACAACCGCCGTCGTCTCGATAAAACAGGACTGAGGGATCGTGGGTTTAATGCCCTGAAAGGTGCGAATCATGCGGGACACTGTAGGGGAATTCATTGGGCCCCGCAAGGGTCTCATTGACAGCCTTTTTAACCCTCCCGTAGACTGCCTGACATGTCACAACCCTTGATTACTCCAAAGCGCGCGCGCTCCACGAAGACCACTCGCGTCAACCGTGCCGCAACGACCATCGGTTTCGTCAACCTGGGCTGCTCGAAGAATCAGGTCGATTCAGAAATCATGCTCGGGACGTTGGTTACGGACGGGTTTCAACTCACCGACGATCCAAAACAAGCCGAAGTGGTCATCGTCAATACCTGCGGCTTCATAGAAGAAGCGAAACAGGAATCGATCAACACGATCCTCGAACATGGGCATCTCAAAAAGACCGGACGCTGCCGCGTCCTGATCGCCGCAGGCTGCTTGGCCCAGCGGTATCAGGGAGACTTGTTGAAAGAATTACCGGAATTGGACGGGGTCGTCGGCACTGGTGAATTCGGCAAGATCGCGGAGATTTGCCGAGACCTGTTGGCTCCTAAAAAGCGACGGCAACGCCTCTGGATCAGTCAGCCTCCCTATTTGTACGATGAATTGGCCCCCCGTCTACGACTCGGCAAGCAGCACAGCGCCTACGTCAAAATCGCCGAAGGCTGCAATCGCAACTGTACATTCTGCGCGATTCCGTTGATGCGTGGGAAACAGCGCAGCCGACCGGTGGAATCGATCGTGGCAGAAGCACGTCGGCTCGCCGCGGAAGGGGTCAAGGAGATCAACCTCATCTCACAAGACACCATCAACTATGGTGTCGATCTCGGCCTTCGCCAAGGCCTCGTGTCGCTCCTTCGTGACTTGGTCAAAGTGGATGGCCTGCACTGGATCCGGCCTTTTTACCTCTACCCTCAACAAGTCACGGATGAGTTACTGGACCTCTATGCCGGGGAAGACAAGATCACCAAGTATATCGATATGCCGCTCCAGCATATCAATGATCGCATGCTCACCCGCATGCATCGTCTGGGAAATCGTGCGGCCATCGAATCACTTGTCGATCGTATCCGGACCCGCATCCCCGGAGTCACCTTCCGGACGGCCTTCATTGTCGGATTTCCAGGAGAAACTGACGCCGCGTTCACTGAGCTGCGCGACTTTGTCGAACAGGCAGAGTTCGACCGAGTCGCAGTGTTTGTGTATTCGGATGAGGACCAAACTCCGGCAGCTGATTTAGACGATAAAGTCGAACGAGAGGTGATGGATGACCGCCGGAATATCATCCTCTCTGTTCAAGAAGCAATTGCCTCTGCCAAAGGCAGAGCCGCGATTGGATCAATCCTCGATGTCCTTATTGATGGGCGATCCGACGAAACGGAAGGCGTTCTCGAAGGGCGCCATGAAGGACTTGCGCCTGAAATAGACGGCGTCGTCTATGTCGACGAGGACTCAGCCGATGCTGGTGGCAAGGCTTCAGATCCGACACCTGGTGACTTCTGCAGAGTCGAGATCACCGATGCGGCGGGTTTCGATCTCGTCGGACGCATCCTTTCACCGCCCGGGCAATGACCGCATTCTTTCCCTCACGTAGCGTCAGTGTCGTCCATACCCATCGTGAAGTCCGAACCGATAACGGCAAGCGGAGCGTGTCCACGGACACGCCCCGCTGCTGAAAGCGTATGCCCAGACTCACACCTTCACGGAGAGAAACAGTGCATTCCCTCGGCGATTAATCAGCATCAGGACGTTGACTCCCTTCTTAAGGTCTGCGGATGCCTTTTCAAAATCTTTGACTGATCTGATCGGTTGCCGATTCATTTCTTGGATCACATCACCTGCAGAGAGACCGGACTTCTCGGCACTGCTATCCGGATCAACCCTTGTCACCACAACACCTTGCACTCCGTGGAATCCAAATTGTCTTGCCCGGTCCTGATCAAGCTCCTCAACCACGAGGCCCGACAACGCATCGTCGGAACCTCCGTGCTGCACCTTCGCGACTTTAGATTCCTCAGGCTGCGCACCGACCCTGACGGTCACTTCACGTTCATGTCCATCGCGAATGACGTTGAGGGTCACGTTGGCACCAACAGTGGTCCTGGTGACGAGTCGTTGTAACGCGACACCATCTTCCACCGAAGTCCCTTGATAGCCGACGATCACATCTCCCTGCTTCAGGCCGGCGTGATCCGCGGGACTCCCTGCTTTCACATCACTGATCAACGCGCCTTTCGCATCCTTGAGACCGAATGCCGTGGCCAGATCCTGGTTCAATCCCTGAAGTCCAATCCCAAGATATCCTCGGACGACCTTGCCGGTTTTGATCAGACTCTCATAAATCGGCTTGGCCATCGTGGTCGACACGGCGAACCCGACACCCTGATACCCTCCGGTCTGTGAAAAAATGGCCGTGTTGATGCCCACCAGCTCTCCTTTTGTATTCACCAGTGCACCGCCTGAGTTGCCCGGATTAATGGCGGCATCCGTCTGAATAAAATCCTCGTACTGGGTGATGCCCATCTGACCGCGACCCACCGCGCTCACGATCCCGAGGGTGACAGTGGAATTGAGCCCAAAGGGATTGCCAACCGCCAAGACATACTCACCGACTTGCAGACTCGACGCGTCACCCCAGGTCACGGTCGGAAGATGATCGGCATTGATCTTGATCACAGCGAGGTCACTCTTCGGATCCACCCCGATGATCGTACCCTTAAATTCCCGCTTGTCGGGAAGTGTGACGTTAACCTCTCGGGCCTGAGCAATCACATGATTATTGGTCACAAGATAGCCATCCGATGAAATGATCACGCCGGATCCTTGCCCTCTCCGAGGCGCTCGCTGGTCAAATGGATCGCCAGGTCGCCGACCACGCGGTCCGAATGGTTTCCCAAAGAACTCCTCCATTCGCTCTCGCAACTCGTCCGGAACAGGGGAGCCGTCCGCCACATTCTCCGTCATGATCGTCGTAATGTTCACAACCGCCGGAGTCACTCGCTTGGCAACATCTGTAAAGCCAGGTGCCGGTGGCGCAACGGCGGCCACCGTGGCGCGCTGTGACAAGGCATTGGATGCATGGGACGCAGTGAGTGAATGACCGGCCCAAATTAAAGCCCCGCTCACAAGTCCGATTCCGAGAAGAGAACCCATCGTAGGATGGAAATGCGATGACATGATAACCCTCCTTCGTCACGCTGCGGATGACGTTCTTGAGACGCTTCAAACTCATCACTACACGACCTGTTGGTCGGTACCGAGTATTAGAACTAACAACCGGTGATGAGAGGGAGATTAATCGAGGATTAAACGTGGCTAAGCTGGAAGAGTCACAAGCGGCAATACGACCGTAAAGGTCGATCCCTGGCCGAGATCACTCTTGACCTCAACCCGTCCCTTATGGAGATCTGCGATCCAAGCGCAGATGGCAAGACCAAGCCCTGTCCCCTTCTTGGTATGGGCGCGAGCCACATCCGTGCGGAAAAACCGTTGAAAAATCTTCTTCTGGTCGGCCGGGGCGATGCCGATCCCATGATCGGTGATGGACAGCCGCGCTTCCTGGCCGTCCCTCAACAGTGAGATTTCGACTTTGCCGCCAGGATTGGAATACTTCATCGCATTCTCAACCAGATTCAGCAGCAATTCACGAAGCCGCAGATCATCCCCTTGGACAATGACCGGCGTGATGGTTCCCAGCACTACTTCGACATGGCGTTCCTGTCCCAGCAACTTCGCCTGGCGATGAACGTCTTCCACCAAGGACTGCAGGACCACCGGCATGGACTCGACCTTCACCTCCCCCATATCGGCACGGGAGAGAAATAACAGTTCATCCACGATACGGGTCATCCGATCGATCTCTTCGAGGTTGCTCTCCAGCACCGCCTTGTAGTCTCCGAGCGGACGAGATTTCCGGAGTACCAGATCTGTTTCGCCCTTCATCACGGTGAGGGGTGTTCTCAACTCATGCGACGCATCGCTGGTAAATTGACGAATCTGCCGAAATGACGCATCCAACCGGCCAATCATGTTGTTGAAGGTGGCCGCCAGACGCCCGATCTCATCGTAAGCCACAGGTATACTGAGCCGCTGACTGAGATCCCCCGCGGCAATCCGTTGCGCAGCCAGAGTAATCCTATCGACCGGGCGGAGCGCTCGTCCGGCCAGAAACCAGCCCCCGGCGAGCGACACGGACAAGGCAATCGGGATCGCCACCAGAACGAGGATGAGGAATCGATGGAGCGTCTCTCCGACTGACTCCATCGAGGTCCCAACCTGCACGATATACAACAGGTTGCCTCGGTACATGATCGGCATAGAAATCAACCGCAAGGGAGGTTCCTTGGGATATTTGGCCGACTCATAAATACTCTTTCCGGCAAACGCGGCATCAAGGGCCGTCCGGCTCAGCGGAACCTCGTGTTCTTTGATATTCGGGGAGCGAATGGTGATGGTGCCAGACGGGCTGAAGATCTGGAAAAACTTATCGATTCGCGTCAGCTCCGGAAACTGAGAGAGCAGTACCTCTTCATCGATCAGAGGAAGAAATCCATTCGTTTCGAGCAAGCGTACGGCCGTCGTCGCCGTGTCCTCCAACGATTCATCAACAGTGTCGCGAAGATTTCTGGCCGTAATGGCATAGAGCATTATGGAGAACACGATCAAGACCAGAGCAAGCACAGTCCCATACCACAGGGTCAACCGAACACGTAGAGGCATCAGACACCTCCCGACCGGCAAGGGCGAACGAGCATCGCCACGCAGCCTCGGTGCCCCTGTTGGGCTCCTGCCAGGGACGAAACCGCCAAGACGCGACAGGAGACGGGTACGCGGAGCTTTGAGGGCCTGAAGTGGGCTTGAAACAGTAGGGTGAGGTCGCGAAGGGCGAGCTTGCCCGACCGGCCACAAGCAAACCATGGCCAGGCTTGTCGTTGTCGCGTATCAACGGTTGTCGTAGAAGCGCTCATCAATACTGCGGATCAGTCGGCCTTGAGCATGTATCCGCTTCCGCGGATGGTATGGATCAATTTCTTCGTCCGACCGCGATCGATCTTGTTGCGAAGATAGTTCACATAGACGTCGATGACATTCGTAAACGTATCGAAGTCCTGATTCCATACGTGTTCGGAGATCATTGGTCGAGTGAGTACTCGACCGGTATGACGCATCAAGTATTCCAGCAGGGCGTACTCTTTCAGAGTCACCTCGATGCGTTGCCCGCCTCGTGTTACCTCACGCGTGGCCGGGTTGAGCATCAAGTCGTCGACTTGGAGCACTCCCGGACTTTCTGTGGCACCACGGCGCAGTAAGGCACGAACTCGTGCCAAGAGCTCATCGATGGCGAATGGCTTCGTGAGATAGTCGTCGGCACCGGCATCCAGCCCTTTGACTCTCTGGTCGATCTGCGATTGAGCAGACAGAATCAGGACCGGCGTTTGGATCCGTTCACGACGAATATTCTTGAGCACATCCAACCCGGACATGCCCGGCAACATGACATCAACCACCAAGAGATCATAGTCGGTCGCCAATGCCATCTCTAGCCCCTTCGCTCCGTCTTCACAAAGATCGACGGCATAACTTTCTTCTTCCAATGCCCGCTGGATGAAGCACCCGACTTTGGTTTCGTCTTCGAGAACAAGCACCCGCATACCTACTCCTACAAAGATTGATCAGGGGGTGATTATACCAAACGACGCACCATGAATCTTGGAGCTCACCAAGAATCTTGATCGTTCACGGAGCGATAGCGGGTTGATGAAAAACTATTTCGGCCTCAGAGATCACTGAACGTATCCCGCAGGATGTTCAAAAGATCCATCAGCAAGGCCACAGCGAGTGGAGGGCCGAGGCGTACCCTCTGGGGTACGTTGAGGGTCTGAACGATGCGAGAACGCTGCTGGCGGGCTTTTTCAACATCCTGCCTAGGTCGAGTCGCCGGGGAAGGTCTGCTCCACAGAGGTAATCATGGGTTTCCCATCACGGATAGTAAACACCAGGGTCTCTTCGCCTTCCGCCTTGAATTCATGATTGGCCGGTCTAAGGGTCTCAGTGGACTTGAAGGACACCTTGGCACTTCGCTCATCCGCAGCCAACGAGACCGACGTATTCGTACGCGCGAAATCATTATCGCTTGGGAAGGCAAACGCCATGGCCAGTGTCTTGCGATAGTCGTCCCTGGTCAGCAAGGCCGTTTGGTGTTGTGGACCTTGCTTCATATGGATAGTGATCGTCGCATCATACGAAATGTGGCGGAGGACTCCATCGACATCCTTTTTCCGGACGGCGTCGTCGAGAGCCCCAAGGAGCCGATCGATTCCTTCACGAGTGAGGCGCATATCCGTCGCCCTGGAGTTCGACTGGTGCTCCGTCAGCGATGCCGTTCGTTGAGTATGCGGTGACAAAAACGTAGTCGGTATCCCTTGGCCGTTGAAGATCACGTATCCACCTACGGCCAGGAGGCCGAGCGTCAGCGTAGCGACAAGTACCGGTCCCTTAAGCGACCGGCCAGTGGATGGCTTGGCGGAATCCTGACTGGAGCTTCGACTTGTGATGGTCATGGTCAACGCTCCGGACTCGATTGATCACCCCACAATAGCGTGAATTCTTGAAAAAGCAACGAAAGAGCGAGGCGGTGCACGGTCGCTTGCATTTGGGAATAAACCGAATAGTTCCTGAGGCTGAACATGGGCCTCACGCCTGATCGATCAACGCTTATCACCATGAACAGTCCCCACGGGAAGCGGATCAGATCGCTTGGAAATGTGGTGATCCCATGGTAGGGTACCCGGTCAACGCGACGAACAGTGCATCTTGCGCTGGGGTTGCGGTCTCGAAAACCGAACAGAGGATGGATGACGTTATGAACAGTCCGACGTGGCTTCAACCGACCGATGACTTTGTGCATCGACACCTTGGTCCTGCCGATGCCGATATTCAAGAGATGCTGGCCATCTTAGGCCAGCAGTCGCTCGACACACTCGTCGATACGACCGTTCCACCTGATATCCGTCTTCGGCAAGCCCTGGACATTCCCAACGGTGAGGGCGAGCAAGCCGTTCTTGCGCGACTCCAGGGCATCGCAGCCCAGAACAAGGTTTATCGATCGCTGATCGGCATGGGGTACTACGACTGTGTCACACCTGGGGTGATTCAACGGAACATTCTCGAAAATCCGGCTTGGTATACGCAATACACTCCGTACCAAGCTGAGATCTCGCAAGGCCGCTTGGAGGCTCTTGTCACCTTTCAGACCATGGTCGGGGATCTGACCGGTCTCCCGCTGGCCAATGCGTCCCTGTTGGATGAAGCAACGGCGGCCGCTGAGGCGATGGCGATGTGTTACGCGATCGCCCGCCATGCCGGCCAGGAACGCCATGAGTTCTTCGTCTCGCGCGATTGTCATCCGCAAACTCTCGCTGTGTTGCAGACCAGGGCTGAGCCCCTGGGCATCGTCCTCAGAACGGGAGTCCCCTCGGCCGCTGATTGTGCGCGCCCAGAGCTGTGCGGCATCCTCCTGCAGTACCCGGCCACGGATGGGTATGTGGGCGATTTCAGCGCATTGGTGACCCAGGCCCATGAGGGCGGGGTTCTGGTCGTCGTGGCCACCGATCTGCTCGCACTCACGGTACTCCGTTCACCCGGAGAATTCGGTGCCGATATTGCCGTCGGTTCGACTCAACGGTTCGGCGTCCCGATCGGCTTCGGTGGACCCCATGCCGCCTTTCTAGCGACCAAAGAAGAGTTCAAACGGCAGATGCCTGGTCGACTCGTCGGCGTCTCCAAAGATGTCACCGGCAAGCTGGCTATCCGACTCTCCCTTCAAACACGCGAGCAACACATCCGACGGGAAAAGGCCACGAGTAATATCTGTACCGCCCAGGTCTTGCTGGCGGTGATGGCGGCCATGTTCGCGGTCTACCATGGGCCGGATGGGTTGCGCCGCATCGCCGAACGGGTCCATGGCCTGACGTTATTGCTCGCGGAAGGCCTGCGTCAGCTGGGCTTTGAGGTGTTGCCCAAGGTCTTTTTCGATACGATTCGAGTACCGGTATCCAAGCTCCAAGCCGAGCAGATCCACGCGAGAGCAGAGGCACAAGGAATCAATTTCCGACAGTACGAAGACGGCTCCATCGGCCTATCGCTCGACGAAGTCAGCTCCGAGCAGGAGGTGCACCGCCTCCTACAGATCTTCGTCGGCCACGACCAGTTGCCGTTTCGCCTCTCAGACATCGTCTCCTCCGTTGATCTGAAATATCCCGCGCCACTGATGCGGATCAGTCCGTATCTCACGCATGAGGTGTTCCACCGCTATCACTCTGAACACGAAATGCTCCGCTATCTCTATCGACTCCAGGCGCGAGACCTCTCGCTCGTACACTCAATGATCCCGTTGGGCTCCTGCACAATGAAGCTCAACGCCACATCAGAAATGCTGCCGGTGACCTGGCCCGAGTTCGCCCGTCTGCATCCGTTTGCCCCAGGTGATCAAACCCGTGGCTATCAAACCCTGTTTCGTCAGCTGGAAGGTTGGTTGGCCGAGATCGCAGGATTTGCGGCCTTCTCCCTTCAACCGAATGCGGGCTCTCAGGGCGAGTACTCCGGCTTGATGGTGATTCGGGCGTACCATAGGTCAAAGGGTGATGGACACCGCAATGTCTGTTTGATCCCCGTCTCAGCCCATGGGACGAATCCGGCTTCCGCCGCGATGGTCGGCATGACCGTGGTCGTCGTCGCCTGCGATCGGAACGGGAATGTGGATGTCGCGGATCTAGAAGCCAAAGCGGCGCAATACCGAGATCGATTGGCGGCGTTGATGCTGACCTATCCCTCCACGCATGGTGTGTTTGAGGCCAGCGTGCGGCGCATTTGCCAAATTGTCCATACCCACGGGGGACAGGTGTATATCGATGGAGCCAATATGAACGCCATGGTCGGCCTCTGCCGTCTGGGCGACATTGGGGCTGATGTCTGCCATCTGAATCTCCATAAGACGTTTTGTATTCCCCACGGCGGCGGCGGACCGGGGGTGGGACCCATTGGCGTCGCACGGCACCTGGTCCCGTTTCTGCCGGGGCACCCCGTGGTCAAGCTCGGTGGCCCGCAGACCATCGGCCCCGTATCAGCGGCGCCCTTTGGCAGTCCAGGTATTCTTCCGATCTCCTGGACCTATATCGCCATGATGGGACGCGAGGGTCTGACCAAGGCGACCCAGGTGGCTATCCTCAACGCCAACTACATGGCGAAGCGTCTGGAGAAGTACTATTCGATCCTGTATCGGGGAGAGACAGGATTGGTGGCGCATGAATTCATTTTGGACCTGCGCGAGTTCAAGGAGAGCGCCGGCGTTGAGGCAATGGATGTTGCTAAGCGACTGATGGACTACGGCTTCCATGCACCAACCGTGTCATTTCCCGTGGCTGGTACGCTCATGGTCGAACCGACGGAGAGCGAATCGAAGCATGAACTCGATCGTCTCTGCGAGGCGTTGACCTTGATCCGCGCCGAGATTCAGGAGATCGTCGACGGGCGCCAACCACGAACCAACAACGTGCTGAAGAACGCGCCTCATACCGCGGCGAGCGTCACCGCCACAGAGTGGAACCGACCCTATAGCCGCGAACAAGCCGCGTTTCCTGCCCCCTGGGTCAAACAGAGCAAGTTTTGGCCGAGCGTCAGCCGCATCGATGAAGCCTACGGCGACCGCCATCTCGTCTGCAGCTGTCCGCCGATCGAAAGCTATCAGTCCTAACCGAAGAGTCTTTCTCCACCTCTTGCCCACGGCTGGAGTTCCAACCGTGGGCATTGTGTTCGTCTCATCTTTCCTTGCCTGATTTTCAGCACAAGCAGTAGAGTACCGTAGACCCATCACGAAGGAGGAATTGGCATGACCAACCTGGGACGCCGAGACTTTCTGGTACGAACAGGCCTCGCATTAGGTGCAGCACTACTCGCCGATGCGCGTCCTTGTGCGCTGGCCAATCCATCATCACCACAGGGCAAGTTTGAGAGCTGGGAGAACATCAGGACGCAGTTCCCCCTCTGTCCACAGCTTATCCACTTGGCTGCGTTCTTCCTTGCATCCCATCCCACCCCGGTGCGTGAGGCGATCGAACGACATCGTGCCGGCCTGGATGCCGACCCCATCGGCTATTGGTTCGACCATGAAGAGAAACAGGAAGCGATGGTGCTCCAAGCCGCTGCCGAGTATCTGGGGGCCAATCCCACCGATATCGCCTTGACCGACAGCACGACGATGGGGCTGGGTCTCCTTTATGGCGGGCTCAAGCTAGGGAACGAACAGGAAATTTTGACCACGACCCATGACCACTATTCGACGGAAACCGCGCTGCGTCTCCGCGCTGAACGGACCGGCGCCATGGTGCGACAGATTCACCTCTATCGCTCGCTCAAGACAGTGTCTCGCGATGAAATCGTCGAGTCGTTGCGCAAGGGCATCACCCCGATGACGCGCATCGTGGCCGTCACCTGGGTCCATTCCAGCACGGGGCTCAAACTACCGATTCATGAGATGGCGTTAGCCATCCAGTCCATCAATCGTTCAAGAGACGAGCGGGACCGGATCATCTTCTGCGTGGATGGGGTCCATGCCTTAGGAGTCGAAGACTTCCGCGTCAGTGAGCTCGGCTGCGATTTTCTGGCGGCTGGGACCCACAAATGGATGTTCGGCCCACGCGGCACCGGCCTCGTCTGGGGCCATCCGAAGGCCTGGCCAATCGCCAGGGCCACGATCCCAACGTTTAGTAGTCAGGCCTATGACCTGTGGATGGAGAACAAATCATCGAAGGATCTCCCGCCATCAGTCCACATGACCCCGGGTGGGTTCCATTCCTTCGAACATCGTTGGGCGCTGGACGAAGCCTTCACGTTTCATCAGGCCATTGGAAAATCCCGAGTGACACAGCGCATCTACGAGTTGAACCAGCAGCTGAAGCAAGGCTTGATCGCCATGCCACATGTCACCCTGCACACACCGATGTCACAGGACCTGTCGGCTGGAATCGTCTGTTTTGAGGTGGCGGGAATGTCACCTCGCCAGGTCGTGGAGAGACTTCGGCAGCGCGGCATCGTCGGCAGTGTGACGCCCTACGCGACGAAATACGCCAGGCTGGCGCCGAACCTTATCAATTCAACAGCTGAAATCGAGAAAACATTGGGAGAGATCAGAAATCTACGCGTGGCGTAGCGCTGTGACTGGGAAATCTGTTCCTGGTTCGACAGGCTCACCACGAACGACGGCAACGGGTCTAAGAACAACGTGGAGAGGATTACTCGTTAATGTCCTGGATTAGACGAAAACCCATGTCGGTGAAGCGGATGTCTGGATCGCGCAAATCCCGGTAGGACACACATAACATGCCAGAGCTAGAGCCCCATGATCCACCCCTAATAACGCGAGTATCTTTCTTCTGTTCGTCATACCCTCTTGTGCACCACTCCCACACATTCCCCGCCATGTCGTAGCAGCCGTAAGGGCTGGCCCCTTGAGGATACTGGCTGACCGGGGTCGTATAAGCAGATTCATAACTGTTGCACTTCTGTTTATCGAATTCTTCACCCCATGGATACCGACGCCCATCCTCGCCTCGGGCGGCCTTTTCCCATTCCTGCTCGGTCGGAAGCCGCTTGCCTGCCCATTTCGCATAGGCTTCCGCCTCGTAATAGCTGACGCCAACGACAGGATGATTGGGTTTGTCCCATTTGCTGTCATACCAATATGCTGGACGGGTAATATTCTTTTCGGTCTTCCACTTCCACCCTTCCGGTGACCAGCATGCCTGATTTTCATAACCACCCGCCTCAATGAAGGCCCGATACTTCTCATTGGTCACGGGGTATTTGTCGATCCAATAGTCATGGTAGATCGTCTCGCGTTTTTCATTAATGCCGTACAAGAAGAGTCCTTTGCGAACCTTCACCATATCCACTGGTGCCGCAGGGTCAATGTGCTTTGTCCCAACAGATGGAGACTTGGTTAGAGTAGCCGTTTCCGACTGAGGCTCACTGAGGACTCGAACTGGCGGCATCAGCTTAGCAAGCAACCGATCCATGTCTTTATGAAAGTCCGGATCAGGACGGACGACAATGCCGTTTCGGTAGGACACGCCTTGAATACTGGCTGGAAGCCGCTCTGCTGGAGGCATCTTGGCACCACTGACCAACAAGGGAATTACCGGAATCTGCCGTTTCAACGCCGATTCTATTTCAATCCGAACGTAATCCCCAGGGTCTTCAAGCCTGGACTTCCCCTTGCGCCCCTTCCCTCTGAGCCAGTCCCGTCCGATCACCGCTAGAAACACATCGCACTTGGCCACCTGCTCATCCAAATAGGTCCGAAAGTCGATACCCAAGGGAATCGAATCCACATCTCGAAAGACCGACTGTGGAAACACCTGGATAAGTCGGTCATAGATACGACCGGTGACATCGGCACTATCCTCTCGGCGATAGGAAATTAGGATCTTGCTCATGGCCACACAATGCGGATGCTGGACACAAAATTCTTTCCTGGTTCGACTGGCTCACCACGAACGTATGTGCTGCATCCGTGCCAGATTCTACGGATTTTTCTGATGAACGCAAGGTGGAAGCTGACGCTTATGACCCTGACCAAAGGCAACTGTCAGGATGAGTAGCAGTATCGATCAGTGCGAGTAGGACTACATCGACCGGCGTCGGTGGACAGTTTTGAGACGAGGCTCGCTGCCTCCAAGCCGAGCAAGTCGCTTAGCCGCTTCGCGTGAAATCAAGGCCTCAAGTCCCAAGCGGACCAGCTGCGTTTTTTCTTGAACTCCGGTCAATTTCACCGCGCGCGCGAGAAGCTGGTCATCAATGTTGAGCGTGGTTCTCATATGTATGAATATGTATCATTGATACATCACCTATCAAGCTAGGTGAGAGGCTCTCGCAGTGTCTTGAGTGAGAATGGAAGAACACATGTGGAGGAGTAACGAAGTCGGTGCGGTCGTAGTCGCTACTTCTATGGCGGAACTGGTTTCGTAGGCCAAGGGGTGAGTTCAGACCCTGGTGACCGCTCTACTTCTCACCACACTTCTTGAATTGCGATTCGAGACATTGTTTGGTCAGGTCTTCGGCTTTTTGGATCTGAGCAGGCGTCATACGCTTCGCCATATGGTCCCGGTCCTTGATGATTTCCGTTTTTGACCCGCCGGTTGAGGACTCCCCAGCGACGCTGTACCACACATAGGCCCGCACTGAATCTGGTTGAACCCCCTGTCCCTTGGCGTACATCTGCGCCAGTTCGTTTTGCGCCCCGGCGTGGCCCTGGCCCGCCGCCAGGCGATGCCATTTCAAGGCCGCCTGATTGTCTTGCATCACCCCCAACCCGCTGGCATAGAGAAGCCCAAGATTGTACTGCGCCCGCACATCCCCCTTTTCCGCCTGCGGACGGAAGAGTCCAGCCGCACCTCGGTAGTCTCCTCGCTTTAACGCTTCGTAGGGTTCCTCCCCAGCGAGTGGGATCGATCTCTGGGGGACAACTGGCTTCGGAGCATTAGTCAGCGGTTCCACCGCCGTCGCAATTGTCGCATGGATCAGAAGTAAGACTCCTGCGAGCACAAGTCGCATCATGACATCCCCACCTTTCATCCTAATCATTTTTCGTGACGCCGACCGACTCGCCAGAAATAACCTGATAGCGGCTTCTTGTACCTTCCCATTCTCCGCAAGTGAATCCCTCAAGACACAGTTCATTGTTGTCGAACCTGACCGAGCTGTCATCAAAATACCATTTTGGAGACTGCGGATGATACGTGGAACGTTGTAAGAAGTAGTGATTGACTGGCCATGAGTCAACACAGGCGTCACGCGAGATAGATTTCATTATGTCAGGCAAGGAAGGTCTTGCACGGGTGTCGCTGGGTTAAGAAGTAGGAGTCTGAGACGATCTCATCCACCCTCCCGTCTCGTCTTCTCCTGTGTTCTCATCTATTCGTGAAAAGCGCGGAACAGATATGCCCCCCTTCTCGACGCTCTCGGTAAACATGGCAAGGGGTCTTATCCAGAGGCCTCGATCGCCATACAAAGCCCGGTACACGACAAACTCCTCTTCCGTTTCTGAATGTCTGGCAACCCCCAAGACTTCATACTGCTGACCCTTATGGTGACGGTACACTCCTGGTGAGACCATGATCACCGGTTCCTCATTGGGTAGATAACGGTCTGTTCACTCAAGAGTTACTTCCCCATTCAGCCCAGCCAGACGCCTGATGGGGTTTAACGATGCACTTTTTGGTCAGGAAAGGGAAACGTGTTGTGGTGCCGAAGCCGGGAGTTGAACCCGGACGCCCTTGCGAGCACCAGCTCCTGAGGCTGGCGTGTCTGCCATTCCACCACTTCGGCTCTAGAGGCTGCTGAAAATGGCTTCCACCGTCGTTCTCACATCGCTCGGATCCTCGACGTACTACCCTCCCGTACGCCTCGGACCCTCGCTCGTTGCGGCCTTGGTGGAACCCATTTTGAGCAGCCTGCGTGGAGTTCGATTGCCACCTGAACCATGTGGCCTTTGCGGCTTACTGACGTCCATGCATAAACTCCCCTTGCATGCCATACCGCGAGACGGGCGATTATCCTGAATTCTCCTCACCCACGTCAAGCAAGAGGTACGGGAGGGGTTTCCAAAGCAGTCCGGGCCCCCTCTTGAGGCATCGCCCATTGCCCAGCTGTACTGATGTCCTGAGGATCGCCGCTGACAATAATGCGTTCACGGACGAGTCCAGCCGCGGCCAGCAGTGACGGCACCGCAATCTGCGGAGCCTCATCGACCATGAGCACATCGAACCGCACGCGGTCGAACAACGGATCGGTCGCGACTCGCGTAGGCGTTGCGGCAACCAGCCGTCGATTCTGGACAAAGGCCTGGCGATTCGGATTTTCCTCAGCCGCGAGGAGCTCACGGACTTTCTTGGTCCCACCGAGTTTCGTAATCTGCTCCTTAAGGTCCTCACACTCAGCACGCTGTCCTCGAGGCACTGCAGCTTCCGGAACCAACTGCTGAATCCGCCCTTTTGCAACATCAATCTCGCTGTTCAGGCGATCCAGCTGACTCTGATACAGGGCACGGTACTGTTTGAGCGAGTCCACGTTTTTCCCAACGGCCTGCATCGCGAGACGCTGAAACAGTGGGAGCGTTTCAAATTCTTTGAGCGTGGTGTCGACCCCAGCCAGCTTGACCTGAAACTCTCGGAACTGCGTCACCAGGCGCCATTCCAAGAGCCGGACTTCATCCAAATCCCTTTGTTTTGCCTCCTTCTGGGACAGAAACGGAGCCAACTCTCGAAACCGGTCGTATTTTTGCCTCAACGAAGCCTTATCGCCCTGTGACTTGGCATAGAATTGATGCATCTGTGCTTCAAAGCCCAGCTCTTGAAGGTCAAGGCCAGCGGCTTGCGGGACAATCGGCAGTTCATAGCGCGTCACCCATGTTCTGGGGTTCAATCCGCCCGCCTTCATGGTGCGCCCTACCATCCCGACAAGCTCATCACTGGCTTCATGGCTGGGGCTAAGCAACAGGATACGCTTGTTGGCTCGAACCAGGTCCATTGCCAGAGCCCCAAGCTTCTGCCGACGGATCGCTTGGTCATCTGACCACACAGTCGTGAAGACGGAGGAGCTAGCGGAAGATGTTCCCACCTCCACGGCCGGCATCTGGAGGAGCGCCGCCAACCGCTCGGCCGGCCCAAGGTGGTACAGATCAGGCTTCGCCAGAATCTCTTTCAGACGAGCCACCGCCGTACCAACCAATCCAGCTTGGTCTGGAACTAGTGTGACAGAAGGGTCTTCACTTCCGAGGTGATCGACCAGTTGAACCAGAATTGATCGCCCCGTTTGACATAGTACAATTCCCTCGGTCGTATCCGTGTCATCGGCAGGGACGAGCGAGATCGGAAGGTCGATCGGCATCCTGACCCCATTGGGCACGACAAATTCGTATAGATGCAGTCCACCGGTCGTCCTGACGAATCGGCCCTGGGACGCAGTAATCGGAGCATCCTGTCCCCTTTCAACCAGACGCGCTTGCTCGCCTTCAAGGTTTACAATCCACGATTCGATCAGCTCCGCCGCGGTCATCACAGTTTCATCTCACCGATAGGTCCAATCAATAGGGTGGTCATGATAAATGCCCATCGCCATCACTGTCCACACTGGGGTAGGTTGAAGGTTGCCCTTGTCTTCACGACTCGACCTTGTCTAGAATGCACCGTTTCTCTTAGCACTTGCAGGATGCTCACAAAGACCGTCCAGCGAGGCCGCAGTGAGTGAGATGCTGGGGCATACTTCCGGGTATGTTGAGGCATTGAGCGATGCGAGAATGAAGCTGGCTGGTTTTTTCAACATCCTGCCGAGGAGGATCCGTGAAGGGCTTGAGATTTGAGAGAATTGCGACAGGACGCCACTACAACGTGGTCTTCCATATCGGTAGCACGTACGTCCCTGTGAGCGACGAGACCATCGACGAACTGAAGGAACAGAGCTTATTGCCGGCCGAACGCTTTCTCGACTTCCTCATCGACCGCGTCGGCTATTCATCTTATCTCAAGGATCAGATCCGCAACGAGCTGCAAGCGACGGGCGATCCCACCACGCAGATTACGGTGCTGCAGGGCGCGATCCGGGAGCTGTAGTATAGTCCTACCCTAAGTCTCCTTCATCCTCACTACGGTATTTCCCAGCTTTTGTCTCCCAATATTCCGCCATGACATTGCATCCATAGGCTCTAAGAACCAACCTACCCATCATTCTCAATCCCCTACCTGCCCTTCCAGGAACAGTTGATTCATAATTTGATTTCGCTTTTCGGGATCGCGATAGTACTTCAGCGCCTTTGTGTAGTTTTCCATCGCACTCTGGCGTTTTCCGCGGATCGCATAGATCTCCGCGATGCCATGATAGGCTCGCGCATCTTCCTCGTTGCACTTGAGTGCCCGGCTGAAAATGTCCGCCGCTTCTTGAAGTCGATGTTTGCCTAACGCGAGCCACCCGAGGGCGGAGTGAGCGGCGCCAAAATCAGGATCGGCATTGAGCGCATCTTGATAGCTTCGTTGCGCCAGGTCCAGACGACCGCGTGTTTCGTAGAGGCCGCCCAATGCAAAATATATTTCGGCGTCCTGGGGGTTCAGCTTCAACGCCGTCTTGTAGGATTGCACCGCCGGTTCCATCTTCCCCTGCTCAGCCAGGGCACAGCCGAGATTGGAATGCGCGGCGGAATCGCTCGGGGTGAGCTTGATCACCTCACGGTACTCTTTGATCGCCATCTCCAGCCGCCCTTGGTCTTGATAGGCCACACCCAGATTCATCCGAGCCGGCGCATAGTCCGGAGCCAGTCGGACCGCTTCACGATACTCTTTGATCGCCATCTCGAGATGACCGGCCCGTTCGTGAATCTGCGCGAGGAAGTAGTGCGGATAGGCAGATTGTGGAAGTAATCTTGCAGCCCCTGCGTATGACCCCATCGATTGTTCGGATTGCCCGGACTGGGCGAGAAACAAGCCTTTGACGAGATAGGCATAGCCGCTGTCTCCATACCGCTCGAGCAGGTCGTTCACCCAACTCCCAACGGCCGCAATGTGTTCCTGGGCTTCAAGACAGAGCGCATGGGTCTTCCACGCCTCGGCAAAACGACCCTGCACGAGGTACACCACATTCCGGGCAAAGAGAGGGCGCGGGTCCTTCGCTCCGTCCGGATCTCGGCTCCAAGCCAGAGCCTTGGTAAAGAGAGTGTCCCAAGATCCAGCCACAATGGCGGCTTCACATTGTTCCTGATGGGTGTGCATGAGCGGTACGAGGATCTTATCGAGTCAGCGCGTCTTCGACATCAGGCGGGGTCGCCTGGATTTGTTCGCCGAGGAAGGGAAACTTCTTGGCCAGTTGTTGCTTCATCTGCCAGGCCACCGTTCTGTACGACCAATGGCCTTTCACGCCGGACCGGAGCTTGCTGATATATTCCGCTTCCGCATAGTCCATTTTAAACAAGCACCGGACTTTGAAGCCAAATGGAATGGCGTAGAGCGAGGCTTCCTGGTCCTTCTTCCTCAGCGATTCGATATCCTGGCGCACAGCATCCATGGCCTGCCGATACTCCTGATCCAACCCGGCATCGATCAACGCCTGTGGGACATCGTAACCATGTACGGTGGTGAAATTCTGTTGCACTTGCTGGCACCGTCGATGGCGATGCATGTCCCGCCACGCACCGATATCCATCAGGATGTCGAAGGTGAAGGCATAGCCGCTGCGGAACTCTTTGATCAGCTCATCGTATGGACCACGCTGTCTCATGGCCACCTCGATGGTCGCCTGTTTTTCCTTCTCAGTCCACTCTCTCACCACCTCGAGTATTTTTCGGTACGGCGCCTGTGAGACACGGTAGAGCAGCGTCGCGACAATTTCGTCGACCGGATGATGAGGGTCCACCAGCTCGACCGACTCCACCGCTCCCCACGTCCCAGGCTGATCCAACCCCGTGCCGCGTAGGGCTTCTTTCGCATGGCGAGCAAGATCGGCATACACAGTTTCTTGGTAGACATTTGCTTTGGCATGCCGAGCCAGGGTCGGCGCCAGAGGGTCGCTCAGCCCTCCTCCCGTCTGTCCACAGAGGTCACTCCATACATTTACCGGTGGACGTTGACAGGCATCCTTCAAATCTTCCCCGATCGCCCGTAACTCCGGGAGCTGCGACGACAGGAGCCGCGTGATCTGTTTCTCCAACGTCCGGATACTGACGACCTGGCCGACATTGGTCTTGGCCGCAAGGGGAAGTAAATATCTCGTAACGTCAAAGGCTCTGGCCGCAATCGTCCGGTCATAGTCGGCCTGTTTCATCGACTCAGGCCGTGGCTCGCGGTCGCCAAGGAATTGCGTCAAAGGCTCGTGCAGGAGCCGGTACACATCACCAAGGCTTCGAAGAATCCCTTCATACAGAGCCTCGGTTTCACTTCCACGAATTTGGCCTGGGATGAACCATCGGCTCGAAGCAAAGTTTTGATAGCGGCTGGATTTTGCCTGACCGTCCCACAGCGGTTCATCTTCCAGGCGAATCGCGGCGAGTTCCGAAATCTCCTCAAAGCAGACTATGACGTGTCCAAGGTCGGCGATCGACGCATGTCCGTAATCAAAATAAAACTGCTCCCAGAATTTTTCCGACGAGTGTCCATACACCCATCGAATACTCTGCTCGATGGAGTCTGGAGAACGGCTGTACCGTGCCAACGCATAGGCGGACTTCTCAGGAGGCATGGGGGCCAAGGCCAAGACCCGACGCCCTGATTGATCTTGGTTCATAGAGGTGGGCACTATACCTCTCGATGTGGAACGGTGCAAGCTTCACGCCGTTGACTTGCCGCCGAGGCCGCCGCTATAGTCCGCGCGAACTCCGCAGCATGACAGGCACATACGTTAAGGAGATGACTCCGTGTCCGTAATTAAAGGGATTAAAGGCGTCAAAGATCTATTACCGGAAGAAACCCCTCGCTGGCGATTCATCGAAGAGTCTGCGAGGCGATGGGCGACCAGATACGGATTTCATGAAATTCGTATTCCGATCTTTGAGGTGACCACATTATTTGCACGTAGTATCGGTGCATCCACGGACATCGTTGAGAAAGAGATGTATACATTTCAAGACCGGGACGGCACCTCATTGACTCTTCGACCGGAGGGAACTGCCGGTACTGTTCGGGCTTATGTCGAGCACAATCGCGCCTCGATCCCGGTGCCTCAAAAATATTTCTATACTGGGCCAATGTTCCGCCATGAACGCCCCCAGGCCGGCCGGCTGAGGCAGTTTAACCAATTCGGTGTGGAATCATATGGAATGGCGGATCCTCGAGCTGATGTTGAAGTTATTGCGCTTTTATGGCGGATCCTCCATGACCTCGGCCTTCCTAGTCTTACCCTCGAAATCAATAACCTAGGCCAGGCCGCTGATCGGGAAGCCTATCGTCCGATCCTCGTCGAGTATTTAAAAGAACACAATGCTGGTTTGTGCGGGAATTGTAAACACCGCATCATGGCGAACCCGCTGCGCGTCCTCGATTGCAAAGTTCCTGAATGTCGCAACATCACAGAACCGGCCCCTCGTCTCTCCGAATCCCTTTCAGAGACCGCACGTTCCTACTTTACTCAAGTTCTTGCCGGGCTCGATCTTATCAAGATACCGTATTCCCTGAACCACCGGCTGGTTCGAGGCCTCGATTATTACAACCTCACAACCTTCGAGGTCACCGCGACCAACCTTGGAGCCCAGAATGCCGTTGGAGCAGGGGGGCGGTACGACGGGCTCGTGGAAACACTTGGAGGTACTTCGACTCCCGCGGTCGGTTTTGCTGTTGGACTCGAACGTATCGCCATGTTGTTACCAGACTCTCAGAAATCCCTATCGTCTCATGATAAGACTATCTATGTGGCGGGCTTTGGTGCTCAAGGATCTGTCGCCGGGGTCACCGCTCTCGAAGAACTTCGCCTCGCTGGAATATCAGCGGTCTCTGACTTTCGTTCAACAACCTTAAAAGCCCACCTTCGCCAAGCCGACCGACTCAGCTGCCACTTCACTCTGATACTCGGCGACGATGAGGTGACAAAAGGAGTAGCTCTGCTCCGGAATATGGAATCCAAGAGTCAGTATGACGTTCTCCTGGCATCTCTTTCCAACCAGATACAACCTCTTCTTTTGCCTTCTTGAGTGCTGTTTTTAGGCATTGACTTTCCCCTCAAAACCACTTAGTCTCATATTCGTTGATAACTTATCGAATACACTGAATATTCACATAAATTCCTGTGAATTAACTTGTGAAGAGAAAAGTTGGGTTCCTTCTAGCCCTCCCTCCGGAAGATCAAAGCTCTGAGACGGTCACTGGACTCGCCCACGCGGCATTAGATGCCGGTCATGAGGTGTATCTTTATCTCATCGATGAGGGAGTCAAAAATATGATGTCTCAACCTTATCGAGATCTTGCTCGGGCAGGAGTCCGAATGTTTGTCTGTGCATATGGTTGCCAACAACATCACGTTTCAACTGTGAATGTTGAAAAAGAATTCACGTTATGTGGATTAGTCGTTCTCTCTGGTCTCATTGATGCTTGTAAGCCGTTTATTTCCTTTACGTAAGCTGATTTGAATCTCCTGTGGCTAAAAACGTCGCCGTTGTCATTCAAGAAGATCCTCGTATCACACATAGGCCGGTTGAGGCATTACGGATTGCCCTCGGCCTTGTCGCTGGATCTCATGTTACGACCGTTATCTTGCTCGGTGAGGCTGTCCGCTTACTAACTAACGATATCGATGACATTATTGATCTTGATATTCTTGAGAAGTATCTTCCCTCGATTGAGCAACTTGATATCCCTTTTATAGTCCCAAAAGTATTTGATATTTCAGCGTTAAGTGGGAAATTCTCAGTTCAGTGTGAGTCAGAGGATGCGGTGGCTGCTGTTATTAAGTCTATGGATTGCACACTCGTTTTTTAACTGAAAGAGTTCTCATGGATTCAGTTGTGTATTTAGTTCGATCATCACAAGAGAGGATCTCGCCATTTTTGTATCCAAAGACAAAGGACGTTACTGTTATTGCAGTTGAAAAGAATTCTGTAGCAGGAAGGGTAGTAGAGAGTATACCTGGTTGTTCAAAGGAGAAGGGAACAGCATTGTCATACAGCGAACTATTGGAGGTTATTATAGAAAATCAGCAGGTTATTACTCTGTAACTCCGATGTTCCTTAATAAAGAAAATTCGTCGTCGTCGGATTAGGAGTAATGAAGTGGATAGTGTGGATAGTGTGAAAGTGTTTGATTGTATTTGAAAATTTTCACCAATCACTTCTAGATAACCTTGGGGAGAGCCTCTGTGGGGAGCCGGAAGAATATGTGAGTATCCGGTGAATAGATTTTTAAGAAGGAGTATCACCTCAACAGAATGTGGCTAGCGATCCTATTCATCGGACCTTCTTTATAGTAGAAAAACGAAGAAAATGAGTACTTATCCACAAGTGTGCGTAATCCTGTGTATAGAGAGTGAATCCGGCTTATGAGTATAGAAATTGAATGGGATGAGGCCCTTGAGTACGTTCAACAGAAGGTCCCTAAACAGGTTTTCGATACCTGGTTTCTGCCGGTACAATTTGATCGAGCTGAAAATTCAACGGTTTACCTCGGGGTGCCTAATAAGTTCTTTGGAGAGTGGTTGGAGACACACTATGGAGCTCTCCTTACTGAAGCTGTGGCAATCGCAAGTGGGGGTGAACCTCTGACTGTCGCGTTTATTGTGCGTGAGAGGGCAACAGCATCTCCGACCGAGCCACCATCCTCGGCACAAGGGGGAAAGGGGCAGTCCCCACCAAAACCACGGCGTGGTATTCTCCTGAACCCAAAATATACGTTCCGGAATTTTGTGGTCGGGGCCGGAAATCAGTTTGCCCATGCGGCTTGTATGGCGGTGGCGGAGCAACCAGGGCAAACCTACAACCCTTTGTTTATCTATGGCGGTGTGGGACTCGGAAAAACGCATCTCCTCAACGCCATAGGGAATCATGTGGCGGAACAGAGAGACCTCCGAATTGCCTACTTAACGACTGAGCAGTTCACAAACGAGGTCATTAACTCGATCCGTTACGATAAAATGATGGATCTCCGAAAGCGCTACCGACACATCGACATGCTGATGATCGATGATATTCAATTTCTCGTCGGGAAGGAACGGACACAGGAAGAGTTTTTCCATACGTTCAACGCGCTCTATGAAGGCCATAAACAAATTGTGCTGTCGAGTGATCGGTTTCCGAAGGACATGCCCGATATCGAGGAACGGTTACGCTCCCGATTTGAGTGGGGCCTGATCGCAGACTTACAGCCTCCGGATGTCGAGACACGAATCGCGATTTTGAGGAAAAAATCAGAGGATGAAGGAGTCAAACTTCCCGAGGATGTGATCCAGTTTCTTTCAACCACCATGAAGAGCAACATCCGGGAATTAGAGGGAAGCCTCGTCCGGCTAGGGGCCTATGCTTCGCTCACCGGGCAAGTCATTAGTCTCGACCTGGCAAAAACTGTTCTGCGGGACCTCATTGGAGATAAGAAAAAAGTTGTGGCGATGGATGACATCCAGGAGGCCGTCTGCGCTCAATTTCACGTCAAGATCGCGGAACTAAAATCTCGACGCCGAAGCAAGACCCTCGTGCATCCTCGACAGATTGCGATGTATCTCTGTCGGGAACTGACGGACGCTTCATACCCTGAAATTGGGCGGCAATTCGGTGGGAAAGACCATACGACCATTATTCACGCCTGCCGCCAGGTGACGAAAGCCAAGGAGACCGATACAGGATTGCAGACGACGATCGAATCATTGAAAGAGCAGATCCTTCGCAGTTAGCGACGTCGATGGGGGAGCATTCCATGAAAGTACGGATCGGGCGAGATGAGTTATTGACGGGCCTTCAGCGTGTGCAGGGCGTCGTGGAAAAACGCAACACCATGCCGATTCTGTCGAATATCCTGTTGGAAGCCAAGCAGGACGGAGTAGAGATCGTGGCGACAGACCTTGAGCTTGGCATGAGAGGTCTGTACAAGGCGACGGTGTTGTCGACAGGAGGGGTGACCATCTCCGCTAGGAAACTCTTTGAAATCGTGAAGGAGTTGCCGGCTGGTGACATCGAGCTGACGGCGACGGACAATAACTGGACGACGATTCAGGCTGGGAGAAGCCAGTTCAAAATCGTGGGCCTCCCCAGCTCCGATTATCCGGCGTTACCGGCAATCGAGCGAGAGGGCTTAATGCCGTTGGCTGGAGACGGGTTGCTCGAATTGATTCGAAAGACGCTGTTTGCCGCCGGAGACAATGATGCCCGGTATATTCTCAACGGACTCCTCGTCAACTTGATTGTCACTGAAAAGAAGACCACCCTCCGATTAGTCGGCACGGACGGCCACCGTCTGGCTGTCGCAGAACAGGAGGTCGGCAAAGCGGGGGCCAAGGCGACGGGCGCTCCCCAGGAAATGAAAGCGATTATTCCCAAGAAAGCTGCGCACGAGATTCGCCATCTCTTGGAAGAAGGCGGAGATGGTGAACCGCTCATCGGGTTTTCGAAAAATCTCATGATCTTTCGAAAGAGCGGCCTACTCCTGACGTCACGGCTGATGGAGGGCAATTATCCGAACTACCAACAGGTGATCCCAAAAGATGGAGGCAAGACCATCAGTGTCACTCGAACGGATTTGGAGAGTGCTCTGCGTCGTGTGTCGGTCCTGTCGAAAGACAAGGCCAGCGCGGTAAAGCTTTCCTTTGGACCCGGCAAGATGACGCTATTTTCTGCCAGCCCTGATTTCGGCGAAGCGACGGAGGAATTACCCGCCCGCTATGAGGGAGAAATCCTGACGACCGGCTTCAATGCTCGCTACCTCTTGGATGTCTTTAGTGTGATGGAGGGTGAAACGATTTCCCTCCAGATGGAGACGCCGCTGAGTCCCTGTCTGGTGCAGGAACCGGAAAGCCCCGGTTTCAAGTGCGTGGTCATGCCGGTGAAGATTTAGCGGAATGCTGCACGCACTCACGATCATAGTTCCTCTATTTCTGGACGGCTCCACAGATCGAATCCTAGGTGTTACCCCATGGACGAAAGCTTTGTCCCAAACTGACTTAAGTCCTCTGATCACGAGGATGGAATAGGTAGCGGATGGCCACGGAAGAACAATCTCCAACGAAGTCTGATAGCTATAGTGCCGATCAAATTAAAGTCCTTGAAGGACTCGATGCCGTCCGAAAACGGCCGGCGATGTACATCGGGAGCACCGGAGTCGATGGGTTGCACCATCTCGTCTATGAAGTCGTCGACAACAGTGTCGATGAACATATGGCGGGGTTCGGGGAAGCTATCGAGGTAACCATCCACATCGACGGAAGCGTGACGGTGACCGACAACGGGCGCGGAATCCCCACCGGGATGCACTCAACACAGAAGAAGTCTGCGGCAGAAGTCGCGCTCACCGTACTCCATGCGGGAGGCAAATTCGAACAGGGTGCGTATACCGTCTCCGGCGGTTTACATGGAGTTGGCATCTCCGTCGTGAATGCCCTGTCCGAGTGGCTTGAGCTGGAGATCTGGCAGGACGGCCAAGTGTTCGAACAGCGATACGAACGAGGGAAAGCCAGCGCACCCCTCACGGCGACAGGCAAGACCAAACGCCGAGGAACCAAGGTTCGGTTCAAGCCGGACGGCCAAGTCTTTGAAACGCTGGAGTTCAGTTTCGACGTATTGGCTCAGCGGTTGCGGGAACTGGCTTTCTTGAACAAGGGTCTCGCGATTACGCTCCGAGATGAACGAAAAGAACCGGCCAAAGAACAAGTCTTCTTGTACAAGGGCGGAATCGTGTCCTTTGTCGAGCACCTCAATGAAGCCAAAACACCCCTGCACAAGCCGATCTACGTCAAAGTCGAGAAGCCGGAAATGATCCTGGAAGTAGCGCTCCAGTACAACGACAGTTATGCGGAAAATCTCTTTTCGTTTGCGAACAACATCAATACCAAGGAAGGCGGTACGCACTTGGTCGGGTTCAAAGCCGCCCTCACCAGAACGATCAACAATTACGCCAATGCCAACGACCTGCTCAAGAAAGAAACGGAATCGCTGACCGGAGACGATGTGCGGGAGGGATTGACGTCGGTGGTCAGCGTCAAGGTTCGCAATCCACAGTTCGAAGGCCAGACCAAGGCCAAGCTTGGGAATAGCGAAGTCAAAGGTGTTGTCGAGGCCGCAGTCAACGAGGCCTTGGGCAATTATTTTGAGGAAAATCCTCCCGTCGCCAAAAAGATCATTGGCAAGGCGGTGGACGCAGCGCGCGCGCGCGAAGCCGCACGGAAAGCCAAGGATCTGATCAGACGCAAGAGCGCTCTCGACGGCGGTTCGCTGCCCGGAAAATTGGCGGATTGCTCCGAGAAAGATCCCGCCTTAAGCGAACTCTACATCGTGGAGGGAGATTCAGCCGGTGGATCTGCGAAGCAGGGACGTGACCGCAAATTTCAGGCAATCTTGCCGCTCAAGGGCAAGATCCTGAACGTGGAGAAGGCGCGGTTCGACAAGATGCTGTCCAGCGATGAGATCAGAACGCTCATCATGGCGCTCGGCACCGGGATCGGTCGCAAACGGGAAGAAGGGGACAAGGCGGAGAAAGACGCCTTCGATATTGCCAAGGCACGGTATCACAAGATCATTCTCATGACCGACGCTGACGTGGACGGCAGCCATATCCGCACGTTGCTGTTGACGTTCTTCTTCCGGCAGATGCCAGAGCTGATCGAACGAGGGTATATCTATATCGCGCAACCTCCGCTGTTCAAAGTCAAGAAAGGCAAGTCGGAGCGGTATCTCAAAGACGAAGGGTTATTGAACGAATACCTCGCCGACTTGGCAGTCGAGGATGTTGAACTGTCCATGGAGGGAGCTCAGGCGTACGTGACCGGGCGTCGACTCCTGCCCATTCTGAAGAAAATGATTGCCTTCGAAACCTTGCTCGGTCGACTCAATAAAAAATCACACGCGGCGGCCATACTTCGCGCCTTTGTCGATGAACCGGGGCTCGACCGCGAACGACTCAAAGATCGCGCGGCACTGCAACGATCAGTCGAGAACGTCACGCAATCGTTGGCCGTGGTGTTTCCGAATGTGACCCCGACGTTTGATATCCTCGTGGACGAGGAACACCAGTCCAACAAGGTCGCCTGCCGGCTGCATATGAGTGGGGTCACCCATGAGTTGGAAGTGACGCATGACCTGGTCGGGTCCGCCGACTTCCGGGAACTCCAGAAACTGACACCCTCTGCGATCGGACTCGGACGAGCTCCGTACAAGCTGAAGGCCAAGGGCGAGGAAAAGCCGATTCAATCTACCGATGAGTTGGTCAAGGCTATTCTGGATATGGGAAAACAAGGCCTCAGCATTCAGCGCTATAAAGGTCTCGGAGAAATGAACCCGGGACAGCTCTGGGAAACGACGATGAATCCTGAAATACGAACGCTCCTGAGGGTCACCCTTGAGGACCTCACCGGCGTGGATGAAATCTTCACCATCTTGATGGGCGATGAGGTCGAGCCCCGGCGCAATTTCATCCAAACCCATGCTCTGGAAGTGCGGAATTTGGACGTGTAAGACGTAGCTGCGGATGTCCTTTCACTATTAGGATGCTCAAAATAAACATCCGGCATGGCCGTAGGCAAGAAAAGACCGGAGGCGTACCCTCTGGGGTACGTTGAGGAACTTTTCGAGCCGAGAACGAAGCCGGTGACCATTGTCAGCATTCGTGGAGAACTAGATGCCCCCTGATGAACGGTTAGGTCATATCGCGATCGAAGACGAGATGAAGTCCTCCTACCTCGATTACGCCATGAGCGTCATCGTGGGGAGGGCATTGCCCGATGTCCGTGATGGGTTGAAACCGGTGCATCGGCGGATCCTCTTCGGCATGAGTGAAATGGGCTTGGCCTCCAATCGGGCCTACCGCAAATCAGCCAAGATCGTCGGCGAAATCATGGGAAACTATCACCCCCATGGGGATTCGGCGATCTACGACACCCTTGTGCGGATGGCGCAAGGCTTCAATATGCGCTATCCCCTCGTGGACGGCCAGGGCAACTATGGGTCGATGGACGGAGACTCAGCGGCGGCCATGCGGTACACCGAGGCCCGTATGACGAAGCTGGCTGAGGAGATGTTGGCCGATATCGACAAAGAAACCGTTGATTTCGGCCCGAACTATGACGAGTCACGGCAAGAACCACTGGTGCTTCCCACGAGAGTTCCGAACCTCTTGATCAATGGGGCGGGGGGCATTGCGGTCGGTTATGCGACCAACATTCCCACACACAATATCCGTGAAATCATCGATGGCTTGCTCCTCCTGTTGGAGAATCCCGATGTGACGATCGCCCAGTTGATGCAGAAGATCCCTGGGCCGGATTTTCCTACGGCTGGTTTCATCTATGGCATGGGTGGAATTAAGGAAGCCTATGAGACCGGACGCGGACTTCTGACACTGCGGGCAAAAGTCGTGGTCGAGACCGATGAACGCACGGAGCGAGAACGGCTCATCGTCACGGAAATTCCCTATCAGGTCAATAAAGCCAAATTGATCGAAAAAATTGCGGACTTGATCCAGGACGATCGCATCAAGGGCATCTCCGATCTCCGAGACGAATCGTCTGATCGCGAAGGGGTGCGGGTGGTGATCGAGCTCAAACGGAACGAAATACCCCTGGTGGTCTTGAATAATCTGTATAAGCATACCCAACTCGAAACGACCTTCGGCGTTATCATGTTGGCGCTGGTGAACAATCGCCCTGAGATTCTCACGCTCAAGCAGATCCTTCGTCATTTCCTTGAACATCGACGCGAAGTCGTCGTACGACGGACCGCCTTCGAGCTCAGGAAAGCGGAGGAACGCGCGCATATACTTGAAGGACTCAAGATCGCACTGGATCATCTGGATGCCGTCATCGCACTCATCAGACGATCGCAATCGCCGGACGAAGCCCGTGCAGGGTTGATGCGGGAGTTTGGCCTGAGCGAGATCCAAGCCACTGCGATTCTTGACATGCGGCTGCAGCGCTTGACGCAGCTGGAGCGGGCCAAACTCGTCGAAGAGTACCAGGAGGTTCTGAAGCAGATTGAATATCTGAGATCCGTGCTGGCCAGCGAGTCGTTGGTGCGGACCATCATCAAGAACGAGCTCACTGAGATTCGTGAAACGTACAAAGATGATCGCCGAACCCAGATCGTCAAGGAAGAAGCCGAAATCAGTCTCGAAGATCTGATTGCAGCGGAAGAAGTAATCGTCACCATTTCTCATTCGGGATACATCAAGCGGAATGCCGTGTCCCTCTACCGGGCTCAGCGACGTGGAGGGAAAGGCAAGATCGGGATGGGTATCAAGGATGAGGATTTCGTCGAGACGCTTTTTTCCGCCTCCACCCATGATTCGTTGCTCTTTTTTACTGATGCGGGGAAAGTCTTTTGGCTGAAAGTCCATGAGATTCCTGAGGCCAGTCGGTCCGCGAAAGGAAAAGCACTCGTCAATCTCCTTGCGTTGGCCGGGAGTGAAAAAGTGACCGCGACCTTGCCGGTCAAAGAGTTTCGTGATGACCGCTATGTCGTGATGGCGACGAAAAAGGGGAGTATCAAGAAGACGGAATTGTCTGCGTTCAGCAACCCCAGGCAGGGCGGGATCATTGCGTTGGGACTCGAAGGTGGTGACAAGTTGATCGGAGTGCAGCTGACAGACGGACAGCGTGAAATTCTATTGGGAACACGACAAGGTATTACAATTCGATTCAAAGAAGAAGAAGTGCGGTCGATGGGTCGGATGGCGCATGGTGTGAAGGGGATCACGCTGGAAGAGGGCAACGAAGTCATCGGGATGGAAACCATGACTCCAGACTCGACCACCTCGATTTTGACCGTGACGGAAGGCGGCTACGGCAAGCGGACACCGGTAGGCGAATATCGAGTGCAAGGTCGTGGTGGAAAGGGCATTATCAGCGTCAAGACCACCGAGCGCAACGGGTTGGCCGTGGGGTTCCTGCAAGTACGCGATGACGATCAGATCATGTTGATGGCTGCGCAGGGGAAAGTGTTGCGCTGCAAGGTTGATGATATCCGAGAAATCGGACGGAACACTCAGGGTGTTCGCATTCTGGATCTCGATGGGGAGGGAGACCGAGTCGTCGCGGTGGCCAGATTGGCGGAGACCGTTGAACGGGAGGATGCCGCCTCGGAGGACACTCCCGAGAACTGATCGGATCAAGTCCGCCGATCCTTCAAGGCCCAGGCCATTGTCTTCTGCTATGCCTCCGAGTGACCAAAAGGCAAAGAAGCCCCTCGACATCGTCGTCAAGTTTGCGCTCAGCGTATTTGTCGGATCGTTCGCCTTGATCTGGGGGGGTATGTATCTGAGCCGCCCGGATCGATCGATTCCTCCCTATACCGTTGGTGCCCAGTCGGGTGTGCTCGTCGCGACGGATGTTCCCCGCGGGACAACCGACGCTGAGGTTGAGTCCCTGGTCAAGCGCTTTCGAAAGGTCGGCCACCAAACGCATGACTTTGCCCGGATGAAGATCTATCCCACGACACCCGGCGACCCCAGTGGGCCGTACAAGCAAATCATGATTTACGTCTTTGATGATCATGGCTGGACCGATCCGGATGTCCTCGCCAAGTATCTCGCGGGAGACGCATCCGTGGTAAAAGACTATGAAAAGTCCATACGCGGATATTATCGCTTGCTGGATCAAGAGGAAGACGGTGGTCTAGGTCCAATGCCACAGGACGGACGAATTTCTAGTGAAACACGGGTCTTATTCAAGGGGCGCGTGACGGACCCTTTGCCGATCGAGGCGGAACCTGAGCGGGGTATCGCGATATCACCTCTCTAAATCGCTCACGAAGAGAGGAATCTTGGATGGTCGTGGTATGGGTGACAACCTCAGCCCATGCGCTCTCAGACGGTACCGGTCGGATATCAGAATCGGGATCAACAGAGGGTGCCTCCCGATCGCGCGGAAGTTCTCCGACGCGACCGACAATGTCCGTCACAAGCTCCGGGCCGGCATCGGCCTGTAGTTTTGTCAGGAGAGCCGGTTTGAGAAAGGTCAATTGTTGAAGCCAGACGGAGTTTCTGACGATCAGATACAGCTTTTTGAAGCGAATGTTGGCCGGCCAGGTGTGGGACGCCATAGGCTCGCCGACGATATCGCTCCACTGATGTTGTAAGCGTAGTTCCACCAGCCTCGATTCAAGGCCAAGCCGTTTGGATAGACCAGACAGAATCGTGCCGAAGGAATCGAGAGTGCCGGGGCGAGCCATCTCGCATCATAGGCGCGAGCGGTGATCGAGATCAAGGTATTGGTGTTTGGGTATGGCGAAAGACAAAGAGGATCAGCAGAAGGTGGTGGCTACCAATCGGAAGGCGTATCACGACTATTTTATCGAAGAAAAATTCGAGGTCGGGATTGTGCTCAAAGGCACTGAGGTGAAATCGCTTCGGGACAGACGCGTGAACCTACAAGACAGTTATGCGGGTGTCAAAGACGGCGAGGTCTTTCTCTACCATTGCCATATTAGTCCCTACAGTCATGGCAATATTATGAACCATGACCCGGTCAGAACCCGTAAATTGCTTCTTCATCGAAAGGAGATCAACAAGCTCCTCGGAAAGACGCAGCAGAAAGGGCTCACGCTGATCCCTCTCCGGATCTACTTTTCAGAACGAGGCCAGGCGAAGGTTGAACTCGGATTGGCGAAGGGAAAAAAGCAGCATGATCGCCGTGATTCCATCAAGGCTCGTGAAGCAGGGCGCGAAGTTGAACGGGCGATCAAGGAGAGGAAGTAATAGGGAGAGCGACCGTCGTTTAAGGGAGGGGATGGTTTCATGGTCAGAGAGCAGAGAACATTCCGGTCATTTTGGAGTACCCCCACTTTCCCTCTGACCGAGTCTGGAAGACGACGACGGAAGTGATAGAGTCACATCCTTCGCTGCTGGCACTACCCCACTCCCCCGCGCGTTCTGTATGCCCAGTTTGATCCTACGGGAAGGTCAGAAAGGATCCGTTTCTGATGTTGCCCGTCCTCTCCCCAGTGAAACCGTGATAGGTTTCTACTGGGACCTCCACGGGAGGTAGACCTTCCCAACTCCAATACCGCGCGGTCTGCCGTCAAGGTAGGGTCACTACCCAACAACTTGGCGACAGCGATTACCCGCGCGAAAGCTGCAACATCGCGTACAACACTCCAACAATGCTGACCAAGATGAATACTTCTATAAATGACACCATGATCGTTCCTCACCCCCTTTCCGTTTCTACAAAGATACCCCTTCAAGATGAAGCCGCCATGAGGAGATCATGAAGAGTTCTTCATCTATGGAACGCGTATCTGTTCAAGAAACTGCGCAGTTAGCTGGCGGAGGGCAGAGCGCGACAAATGTCCGGGAAGCTGGAGAAACTGCCTGGGAAATATGGGTATTGTCTATGGCAATGCCGAAAACATTCGGCCCCGGTCTTCAATCCTCCAATTTGGTATGCCCACGACCTTCATGATTTCCTCCTATGAGGTCCGCCACCGTATCTATACCCTTGGTACTTCCTGGTCTCCTATTCTCAATCGTACGACCTGTGGGAAGACATGGTCTTAACTAGTGTTTAGTCCCAGTATGTGATGGTGTACTCTTCAGCCATCAATGGAAGGATGCGTGATGGGATAAGTACTCCACGGGAGCGCCCGCACGACAGCGGCGGTGCGTCGAGCAATCCAACAGAGTCAAGAGAGCCTGATCCTGCTGGCCAGCCGGTACGGGATCAATCCGAAAACGGTGGCCAAGTGGAAGAGGCGCACGTCTGTCAACGATCTGCCCACCGGCCCCAAGCATGCCAAGTCCACCACGCTATCGAGTAAAGAAGAAGCCATTATTGTCGCCTTCCGGCAACAGACGCTGCGGCCACTGGATGACTGCCTCTACGCCTTGCACGCCACGATCCCACACCTGACCCGATCGTCATTCCATCGTTGCTTACAGCGCCACGGGATCAGCCGGTTACCTGAAGTGACGGGAGACAAGCAACCGAAGAAGAAGTTCAAGACATACCCCATTGGCTACTTTCATATCGACATCGCCGAGGTCGGAACGACGGAAGGCAAGCTGTCCCTGTATGTGGCGATCGACCGTACCAGCACGTTCGTCTTCGTCCAGCTTGTGCACCATGCGAACCGGGGCACGGCGCAGCCTTCCTCGTCGCGCTGATCGCAGCGGTTCCCTACAAAATCCACACCGTGCTGACGGACAATGGCATCCGGTTCACGTTTCCACCGCGCGACGCTGACGGCCCGACCGCCACATACCTCACCCATAGGTTCGACATGCAATGCAACGCACACGGGATCGAGCACCGCCTCACCAAGATCAAGCCTCCCTGGACGACTTCATCAACGCCTATAACGATGGGCGGCGGCTCACAACCCTCAAAGGCCTCACGCCCTTCGAAGACATCGGCAACATCTGGACACAAGAACCAGAACGTTTCACCGCTAACCCAACCCATCACATGCTGAGACAGAACACCTAAGAAGGTCTGATTAATTCAGAGTTTCACTTGAGAGCCAGTCGAATCTCTAATGGTTTGAGAGGTGACTGGGCAAAAGTGAGAATTAATAAGATCTTCCTTAGGTTATCTTGCCGGGGGTAAATTTTCGGATATCCTTAACAATGAACGCTCATTGTTGAAGACACAACGGGTTTGATCCCGGAGCAGTTGAGGGCTGAGCGGAGCAACCGCCCCTGACGAATAGGGAGGCCATGAAGTGCCGATGACCGTCATCTGTCCCATCTGCGAGCACCAGCAAAAGATTGAGGCTATTGCGGATCAGTCAAGAGTGACACAGGTGAGCTGCACGGGCTGCCATGCGAATCTGGTGCTCTCTCCCTCACATCGAGCCACCACTCCTTGCGCATCCCGTGCACATTGGGCGACGGAAGCTATCGTCAATGTTCCGCTCTCCATCGGGCTACGCGTGCTGCTCTGTATCCTGACGGGCCTTGGCAGTTATGGCGTCTGGCAGGGCTTGAGGATTTCTGAGCCGTATGAACTGTCCAAAGCTTTTGTCCGTCACAACCCACAAATCGAGCAGCTCGTGGGTGCGGAGATGGAATTTGACTGGTTCCCGAAGAGTCATATTCAGGTGGACGAGCAGGGAGGATCGGGAGAGTTTCACCTCATGGTTTCCGGGACAACGGGGAGCGCGGTGGTGCACGTTCGTTTGGACAGGCGCCAGCAACAGTGGCAGATTGTCGAGGCAGGGTATGCGGATCCAACCGGCACCTATAAATCTCTCCTCCCGACACGCGCGACCTCGCGACCGGAAGGTCCGCACAATCAACTCCAGCCGGTACTATGAGGTGGCGGGTAGTGAATTGGCCGACAAGACGGCTCACTAACAAGGTTGAGAAGGAGTGACCTATGTTCGGCTTGTTCCAAGCAGACAAGGGACTGCATCTGACGTGTCACCAATGTCGCACCCGGCACCGAGTTCGGAATGCCCACAAGCTCGAAGCTCGCATGCGAGCGCACTGTCAACGGTGCCGCACACCGTTTGTCGTAGTGGCCGCCAAGGCAAAACAGCCCGCGAGTCCTGTCTCTACTGTTGCAGAGGATCCTCTTGAAACGTCTGCACAAGGAGATTTCCCGCAACCTCGGCGGTTTGCTTTCACGGGGAAGGGTGAGTCTCTCTTTGGGATTTCTCTCGTCAATACCTTCCTCACGCTTATCACGTGTGGACTGTATATGTTCTGGGCCAAGGCGCGTGTGCGGAAGTACCTCTTCAGCCAGACCGAATTCGCCGGCGATCGCTTTGCGTATCATGGCACGGGACCGGAACTCTTCCGGGGTTTTCTGAAGGCGACCGCGGTGTTCGGCATCCCCTATGCTTGTCTTGCGATGGGACCACAGCTCCTTGGGATGGAGGTCTGGATACAGGCCTCCGCGCGGTTTCTTGCCGGCGCCTTGTTTGTGATCTTTATTCCTATCGCCACCGTGGGTGCGCGCCGGTATCGTCTCACGCGAACATCCTGGAGGGGCATTCGTTGCTCGTTTGTGGGATCTGCCTGGCAATACATCAAACTCTATCTCACCGGCGCACTCTTGAATGTGATCACGGTGGGGACTTACTACCCATTTTATGATGCCCGCCGCCAGACCTTTCTCATTTCCCATTCCCGTGTCGGCAATCAGTCGTTTCACTTTGACGGACAGGGTCGGGATCTGGCGAAGGACTTCTGTCTGGCTGTTCTGCTCACCCCGTTCGCATTCGGGTTGAACTGGTTTTGGTACAGCGCGAAGCGACAGCGGTATTACTGGGAACACACCTCCTTCGCCGAGAGCCGATTTGCCTTCACGGGAACCGGGGGGGAGTTGTGCCGCCTGAAACTCGTGAATGTGTGTTTGCTCGTGTTCACCTTGGGGTTTGCATGGCCGTGGACCACCATTCGAAATGCACACTTTATCTTCGAGCACTTGACCTTCACGGGGCCCGCCAATCTCGATACACTCACTCAGGCTACTGCAAGTAGCGTCGACAACGGGTGAAGGTCTCGATGGGTTTCTCGATACCGGGTTCGACCTTGGCTAGTGTTACGCCCTCCATGACCTGGGTCGGATATTATCTGGACGGGAAAACTGCCACCCGACAGCAGGTCACCGTGCATGTATCAGCCCATGCCCTCCAGATTATGGGGGAGGATGGTCGTACACTGAGGTGGCCCTATGCCGGTATCTGCCAAACGCAAGGCGCCTACAAGGGTGAGCCGGTCCGTCTGGAATATGGAGCCGAACCCGCTCAGGTTCTCGTAATTTCGGATCCCGCCTTCTTGAACGCTCTGCACACGATAGTTCCTGTACAGACAACGCATTTGCACAATCCGCTCCATCGCGGAGTCCGTGCCCGTCTTACAGTCGTAGCCGCGTTTGCCGTACTCGTTATCGGGGGCGCGCTGTATCTGTGGGGGATTCCTGGGCTGGCATCGGTCATCGCGCCACGAGTCCCAGTGGAATGGGAAACCCGCTTAAGCGACGCCGTGATCGAGCAACTGGCTCCTTCGTCTTCCCGCTGCGTGGATCCAGCCCGAACACACACGCTGGATACCATTCTCGCTGCACTGATGGGCCAGGCACAGTCGCCCTATGTCATGCGCGTCATTGTTGTCCGTGAGCCAACGATGAACGCGTTTGCTCTACCTGGCGGGTATATTGTGGTCTTCAGTGGATTGCTGGAGCGAACAGAAACGCCCGGGCAATTCGCCGGGGTGCTCGCCCACGAGCTGCAGCATATTCTCAAACGCCATACCACCAGAGCAATGATCGAGCAGGCCTCCACAAGCCTTCTATTGGCCATGATTGCCGGAGACTTTTCTGGGGCGATGGCCTATGGATTGGAGGGGGCGCGCACCTTAGGTCGGTTGCAGTACGGTCGACAATTTGAGGAGGAAGCTGATGCACTGGGCATCCACATGCTGCAGGCCGCTGGCATCGATCCGCAAGATATGATCGCTTTTTACCAGATCATGAATGAGAAGACCCTCAATCCATCGGGCGTCTGGGCTTATCTTTCGACTCACCCTTCCACCGAGGATCGCATCAAGAGGTTAGCCTCTCTGAGCAACAAGGCCTCTACGAAACCAGCCACTTTCTTGCCAGATGCTGATTGGGTCAGTACCCGCTCAATATGTGGTGAGCCGTCTCATCAAACGACGGACCCTGTCCAGAGTACGCCATAACCTCCATCATGTACTGAATGGGTTTCGTTATCTCCGCAACCAGTAAATAAAAGTCGCTCGCCGACCCGATGCCTGTTCGGATTTGCGGTGCCGATAAACCCGTCCAGGATTCGTTCTGTGGTCTAACCCTAAATAGTTTGCGGATGCTCAATCCTGAGTCTCCCTGAAACCTCCAACCTGCAGCGGTGGGAACACGGTGGCGAGGAAGGTATTTGTCAAACCGTCACATTAGCCAAATCACTTTGCCGAGCAGAAAGCAAAGACGCGAGAATGTGGCTTGTGGAGGAGTGTCGTGTGTTGATGGGCAGTTAAGCCGAAGGTGTTTGCTGACCAAGCGCCGGTAGCCGCAGAGTGAAAACGGAGCCCTTGTTGACGTCACTGGTGACGGAGATGCTTCCGCCGTGGGTTTCCATGATTTCCTTCACAATGGGGAGCCCAAGACCCGTCCCGGCGGCATCTTTCGCTCGCGCCCAATCGGTTCGGTAGAAGCGCTCGAAGAGATGCGGGATATTCTCCGGTTCGATGCCATGGCCGGTATCTTCGACGGCGATGGAGACCTCACGTCCAACTGTCTGCAGACGAACGGTCACGGATCCGCCTGAGGGCGTGTACCGTAGCGCGTTGTCCAGCAGGTTGATCAGGGCTTGCTTGAGCCACTGTGCGTCGCCGAGCACGGGCGGTACTGGTTGAGGCTCGAACGTCAACGTGATCTGACGGTCATCCGCCAAGAGCATCAATTCATCTATGAGCTCCTGAATCAATGGCTCCAACGCAAGCGGGAGGAGATTGACGGGCGGCTTGCTACTGGTGAATTTCGCCAGTGTCAGCAAGGGGCGGGTTAAGGCGATAAGCCGGTCGACCTGCTGGAGGTTGTTGAGCAGGACCTCATGATACTCCTCGGTTGTCCTGGCTTTCATGAGGGCCACTTCCAGATTTCCCTGGAGGATGGTCAAGGGTGTTTTCATTTCGTGGGCGGCGATTTCGCAAAAATTTCGCTGCACTTCACTCCCACGCTGGAACTGGTCCAAGACAGAATTCACCGCCTGGGTGAGTCGCCGAAACTCTCGATAGGGTGAATCGAGCGCCAAGCGTTTCCCCAGATCGGCTTCCGACATGGTCTCGGCTCCTTTGCACAGTGTTTCGATCGGAGCCAGCACTTTTTGGGCCAGCCAGAGGCTTCCTACCCAAGCCATAAACAACGTGGCGCCGGATCCAAGGCTGAGCAAGAACACGAGCCCACGGAGCGTTTCATGATGGTGCAGCAAGGATGTTTCCGCCTGCAGCACGTACCGGAGGCGACCACCCTGTACGACAAGAGGGAGGAAGAGATGTCGAGCAGGGGTGCCGTCCGGCGCGGTCAGTGTGTCGAAGACGAGGGTTGAAATCCGAACTCGCTCTAGTACGCGGGGAGACAGCGAGTCTTGTGGGGAAGCATGAGGACTGCTCCACAGGAGTCGGCCGTCAGTTGAAAAGATTCGAAGGGCGTGTGTGACATCGGGCAGCACATGTTGTTCCGTTGGACTTTGGGTCAATTCATTCGTGGGGGCAATGGTACGGTCATGCCGTTCGAGGATATCCGGATATTGCTCCACAAACTCGGCCAGACTCTCCGCCAGGACCAGCAGACGTCCGTCGACGAACCGTTGCAATAGGGTTTCACTGGCGGCATATACGAGCCCGGAAAACAGGAGAAGCCCGGCCATCAGGACGAAGGCGGACCAACTGATCAGACTGCGCAGAGATTTCATGCGGAGGCGTCCGGCTCTTCTAGCATGTACCCGGCGCCGCGAACCGTGGCGATCAAGGGAGGGGAATAATCTCGATCGATCTTGGCGCGAAGAGCGCGGATATGGGCGTCGACGATATTCGTCATGGGGTCATAACTGATATCCCACACGTGCTCGATGATGGCCGTTCGAGTGAGCACGCGATTCTTGTTCCGCAGCAGAAACTCGAGAAGTGCGTACTCCTTATTGGTGAGAGCGATTTCGTGATCGGCACGCCAGACGCGGTGCGAAGCCGGATCTAATCGAAGATCGGCCGCTTGAAGGTGCGCCAGCTGTTGAGAGCCGCCCCGTCGCAAGAGGGCCCGAACCCGGGCGAGCAATTCCACGAATGCGAACGGCTTCTCCAAAAACTGATCCGCACCCGTGTCATACGCAGAAACTTTCGTTTCAACCGTGTTGCGTGCCGTCAACAGGAGCACGGGGGTGGAGAGGCCCTTGTCACGGATCCGGCGGCAGACAGTCAGACCGTCCAGTTTGGGCAGCATGATGTCGAGAATCACGAGATCGTAGGGGTTGTCCAACGCCAGTGCTAAGCCCGCTTCACCGTCATTGGCCACATCGACCGCATGCCGCTCTTCTTTCAATCCTTTTCGGATAAACTGAGCCAAATCCGCATCATCTTCGACTAGTAGGATTCTCATCGCCTACCTCTATAGGTGAACCGGACAGACCAGCAATGATGGAGGCGGTCGCTTAGCAGAGGCTGCTTTTGCAATCGGTGACCACCAGGTTTGTCGCCTTTTCATCGGCATCAAGCTCAAGAGTCAACCAGGCGATCCCCACCGCTCGCTCATCTTGGTGAGCTCCACCACTGCCTTCGAGCAGGCTTACCACATAATAGCGGCCTGCGGGAACTTTCGTGAACCAAAAGTGACCGGTCGGGTTGGCTCGCGTCACACGTAGATAGGGAAGCAGGCGTTTGTCCGTCAGTAGTTGATCCATGACCCCACGAAAACAGTCGACGGTTGACGTCTGCGTCGCACGGGTTTCAGACGATGCTCCACCTTTTGATGAGCATGTGCTCTCTCTCACCTGCTTATCGAACCACGCGCGAGTATAGGATGTGATAGGAATCAATACGATCGATGCACCGGCTTGAGTGACCGCTTTGCCTGAAACAGTACGCAAAAACACCTGTCCTGCCGCGCTCCCATGTCCTTTGGCTTTGTAGGCGAATAACTCTTTCTCATTGAAGGTTGATGGATTCGGGGGGCTCGGGACAGCAGCCTCTGCTGAGTCCACGAGCGAGCAGCTTATCAGCAGGAAGCATGCAAGCCAGCATCTAAAATCACAATGACGCCGTATCATGTTGAGGGCGCCGACGCCGTAGCTGATTCGTCCTGGGCGGTAAGGACTGGGATCGCCTTGTGTTTGAGGGCACGACCTTTGTCGGGAGTTGGATCGGTAATCAGCCCGTACACCTCGCGACCTTCGTGACCCTCCGGCAAATATTCCGTAATAGGCATTCCATCTTCCCGCACAAACAGGAGGCAGTGACAGTATTTGTAGATCTGCATTTCGTCGCACGCGCAGATCCAGCGTCGGAGCTTGGCTTCGGCCTCTTTGTCCTTATAGAAATTACATGGACAGAGCGGTTTGCCCAGTTCATCGATATGGGACGCCAATCCCTTGACCACCGCTTCCGTCACGGCGGCATTGGGATGCATCGTCGTTCCACTTTTTTCTGCAAACCCCGTGATGAACTTCTGGATTTTCTCGAGGCTTTCTGGTGTCGGTTCCGCCATGCATCTCCTCCTGTGAGCCACAATGGGCAGAACCGCTAGTTTACAAGGATAATTCGCTCCTTTACAATCCGCTCTTCACGCTGATTCTGTTAGTAAATCATGACGGACGTGTCGAGTCGACAGATTTTGCGAGACCGGTTGTCGTCGGAATTGGGTCCGACGGTTGCGGAGAGTCTTGTGACGCGTTTGGTCCATGAGACGGGCAAACCAGACGTGTGTGCACAGGTTCTGACGCTCCTGAACGAACTCGAGGAGTTTTCCCCAAAAGCCGCCTGCGCGGCGATAGGAACACTTCCGGAACTGGACCGAAGGAGCGGACTGTCACCTCTCATATTGTGGCTGGACCTTGGCAGTACATTAGCGGAATCATCCGGCGCATCCGCACTCAAGTATTTCAAGGAAAGCCCGTTGGTCCTTGGACTGATTGAACAGCCTGAGGCCCGATCCGAAGTCTTGACGATCGGTCTTGAGATTGCTGAACAAGATGCCAACGTCGCACTGGAGTTCATACGCCAGGCTCCACAAATTGTCGCCTCTGTTCCCTCCGACCAACTGAGACGGTGGCTCGACGTTGGGATTGAGCTGACGCACATCAATGTCGTCGTCGGACTTGAGTTTATCCACCACATTTCCACCTTGGTGTCCGTGCTTTCGCTCGAATACGTGCGCAGCTGGACGATGCTGGGAATGAAGCTTGTGGGTACCAATAGTCTGGGAAAACCGGACTATATGGCGACGATGGAATTTCTCAGAACCAGCCCGATGATCCTCAGAGACATTGAGGACGAGGCCGTTCGCGGGCGGGTCATAGCTCTTTGTCTCGCGCTCGCAGACCATTCACCGGAGTCGAGTCTCACGTGGCTTGCCACGTCGCCGGCGGCGATGCGGGTACTGCCGTCACTGGAGTGGCGGATCAAGGTTTTGCAATACGGGGTCTTGCTGGCCGAGAAGGACGCGGAAGCGACCGTCCAGTATCTTCATCGAGCTCCGGAACTCGTGGGACTCATCGGGGGCGGGCCCGAAGCGGTCGCGCGATTTGAGAATTGGTTCAAAGCCGGCATGGAGGTGCTCGCCTATAGTCCGGACGGGGCCCGAGCCTATTTTGCGGCGGAATCACAGAAGGCGCTTGGTTCGGTTGAAGTCGCATTGAGCGGTGTCCCCTTTCGACAGGTTGCACGAAGGGTCAAGCTGTTCGTACAAGGACTCTGTGGAACTGAGGTTGCCGTGGCGGCGCTCCCAGATTCTGTCACTTCCCAAGCTCGCGCGACGGTCAGTGCCGACGGTCGGACCATTTCATTGCCGGCGCTGCTGCGTCGATATCAAACGGCTGCGGAGAACGAGCGCTTGTATATCGTGATGGCGGCTCATGAAGCCGGGCACTTGGAGTTTGGTACTTACGGACTGAAGCTTGAATCGCTGGCGGATCTTGTCGAAACGGTTCAGCACCGGTATGGTCAGTCAAAGAGGGGAAGACCCGAAACCCTCGCAGCCCTCTTTGAGTGCTACCCGCATCCCGTTCTTGTCCGAGACCTCTGGATCGTCTTGGAAGACGCACGCGTTGAGTATCTGTTGCAAACCGAATATCCAGGCCTTCGGCCTGACCTCGTGCGGCTGGCAGGCGAGGCGATCACACCGCGTGATCCGGCCCAAGGGGTGACCGCGAAAGAACTGATAGTTGATTGTCTCTTGAGGCTCTCCACGGGTGAAGCAGAAGAAGCTGTCGTACCCAAGGCGGTGCGGGAAGAAGTGTCTTTACTGTGGGGCATGTGCCAGTCCGTTTTAAAGCCCACCGCAGTAGCAGAAGACACGGTTCGTGCGGTTGATGCCGTCTATACTCGCATGGAAGAGCTTCTGGTGGCTCGTGGCGAGATGATCACTGTCGAGCAGCAGGAAGAAGCAAAGGAGCCAGAACCACAAGAGATACAACCCAAACAAACGGGCGAGACCTACCAAGCTGTGGCGGAAGTAGCCTATCGCGGTGCGATGCATCCGGAGTTCGTCACGTGGAGTGAGGAGCGCGTCGAAGGGCAATCGGTGGAGTCGGACCAACTGCCGAGCCAAGGCAGACTCAGCGATCAAGAACGTCGGGCATCTGGGATCATGGGTGGTGGGCGCTCATTACAGTCGGTCGTGGAGGAGTGTCTCGCGGTTGAAGGTGAGCGGCAACCACTCCAGGGGATGACCTCTCAAGACGAGCGGGTGATCTTCTATCCAGAGTGGGACTGTCGAATCGACGACTATCGGCCGAATTGGTGCCGTGTCGTGGAAGGGCCGGCCGATCGCGGATCGGATGAATTCGTAGCGACAACGCTCGCCGCTCGTCAGAGCACGGTCAAATCTCTGCGCCGATTTTTTGAGCAGTTACGTCCTGCTGCGTTCCGCCGTATCGCGGGACAAATGGATGGGGAGGACGTGGATCTCGATGCCATCGTCCGACGGATCGGAGAACAACGGGTCGGGGTCGAGGGAGACGACCATGTGTATATCAGGCGGGAAAAGCACGAGCGCGATGTGGCGGTCGCCTTCCTCGTCGATATCAGCGGCTCAACAAGTCGCACGCTCGACAACGGGCGGAGGGTGATCGATATTGAAAAGGAAGGACTCGTGCTGCTCTGTGAAGCTCTTGAAGCGGTCGGCGATCAATATGGCCTCTACGCCTACTCCAGCCAAGGGCGCGCGCACGTCGAGTTTCTGACGATCAAGGACTTTGATGATCGGCTGGGCGCGGCGACGGCTCACCGGTTAGGAAGCGTAGCCCCTCGCCACCAAAACCGAGATGGGGCAGCCATCCGCCATGCCACGGCCAAATTATTGGCGCGCTCGGTGAAAACCCGCATCCTCATCTTATTGAGTGACGGCCGGCCGTTGGATGAACAGTACAAAGACGACTATGCCTTGGAAGATACGAAAGTGGCACTCCGGGAAGCCAGGCAACGGGGCGTCGAGACGTTCTGCGTGACGGTTGACAAGGAAGCCGACAACTATCTGCGCCGCATGTATGGGGAGGTGCATTACCGTGTCATCGACAGCATCGATGCCCTTCCCACCAAACTGCCAAGGATCTACCAGCGATTGACGGCGTAACGGATCACAAGCATGACGAATTCAATCGACAGGCCCACGGTTCCTCCATGGCTCTATAAGCTGTTCACCGGCCATCAATACCCCTATGTGCGCCGACTTGCCAAGTTCGGTCAGACCGTGAAACCGGGTGAAGACCGCCCGGAGCCGACGAAGGACATGATCGAGGCCAAATTCTGGGAAGTCTATCCACGTTGTCGGGTGAAAGTATTACAAGAAGTGAAAGAAGGAATGATCGTAGTCTTTCATGATCTCGGGGAGTATCCGCCGGGTAGCTTTCAGGCTCTTGTGGACAATCCGGAGGAGTTTCTGGCAAACACATATGGCAAAAAGAAGATTAAGGTCAACTTCTACGACGACGATAATTTCGTGTGTACGATCAACTTCAAGGTTGCAGGTTGGACTGAACATGAACACGCGTGAAAGGTCAGAAGTGGGGGGTAAGGGGACGTTACGCTTCACGCTTCACGTTTTATGAGGTGGTAATGATGACACGACCGAAAATCACAGTGGTGGGGGCAGGAAACGTCGGTGGAACGACAGCGCAACGATTGGCCGAAAAGAATCTCTACGACGTCGTACTCCTCGATATCGCCCAAGGGGTTCCCCAAGGGAAAGCGCTCGATATTTCCCAGGCGGGGCCGGTCTGTGGGTACAGCACCCAAGTAGTTGGCACCAACGGGTACGCGGAGACAGCTGGGTCAGAGATCGCCGTAATCACATCCGGCATGGCGAGAAAGCCCGGTATGAGTCGCGACGAGTTGTTGGCCACGAACGCGAAGATCGTGAAATCCGTCGTCACGGAGCTGGTATCCCGGTCGCCAAACATTATCCTGATTCTCGTGACCAATCCCTTGGATGCCATGGTGCACGTGGCACGTGCTGTCAGTGGGCTCCCCAAATCGAAAATCATCGGGATGGCCGGCGTATTGGACTCGGCCAGAATGCGCACGTTTATCGCCCAAGAACTGAACGTGCCATCGACGGAGGTCGAGGCGATGGTTTTAGGGGGACATGGGGATACGATGGTCCCGCTGCCACGCTATACGACCGTGAAGGGAAAACCGGTATCCGAACTCATGTCGAAAGACAAGCTGGAGGCCATTGTCAAACGCACGCGTGATGGGGGAGCCGAGATCGTGGGCCTGTTGAAAACGGGCAGTGCGTTTTATGCACCGTCTGCTTCAGCTGTCGCGATGGTTGAAGCCATTCACAAGGATGAAAAGCGGGTGATGCCCTGCGCGGTGCTCTGCGAGGGTGAGTATGGCCTCAAGAACGTCATCGTGGGGGTACCGACGAAGATTGGACGGGGCGGAGCCGAACAGATTGTGGAATACGAACTGACTAGTGAGGAACGAGCTGCGTTGGAGGTCTCAGCCAATGCTGTTCGAGAGCTCTGTATCACTGTCGATCGATTGATGGCCTAAGAGTACACCTCCTCAACCATGTATCGATAGATTTGCTGGTCGCTACCTCATATGTCGACCACGCCGATCCCTACGCTTGACATTCGGAGAAAAGCTGTCGTACAGACATCGCATAGACCGTCAACAGTTTTAACGAGAGGGAGCTATGAAATTTCTTGAAGATCCGATGCAGACGATGGGCGTGGGCTTTGCCATGACCGTCGTGTTGATCATGATATATATGGGGTTAACGGGTATTGGCGCGGGTGAGGCAGACTGGGGCCAGATCATCCTTCGCTGGGTGCACTTCCTAGCCGGCATCACCTGGATCGGGCTCTTGTATTTCTTCAACCTGATCAATGCCTCGTTCTTGAAAAGCCTGGATGGGCCGACAAAGAACATCGTGATACCGAAGCTGATGCCGGCTGCGCTCAATTGGTTCCGGCACGGAGCCACTGTGACGGTGCTGGCTGGCGTGCTCTTGTATGGCCACATGTATCACAAAGGTGGCACCGGAGCGGTGGCCTTAGCGATCGGTGGGTTGCTCGGCATCATCATGATGGGCAATGTCCACGGCATTATCTGGCCGAACCAGAAGAAGATTATTGCCGCTGTCACCGCAGCTGCGCAGGGCACTCCGGCGCCGCCCGAGATGGCGCAGTGGGGCCGCACAGCCTTGCTGGCTTCCCGCGTGAACTTCATGCTCTCGATTCCCATGCTGTTCTTCATGGGAGCCGGCAGCCACTTCCGATAGAGCCTTTGTTGCGTCGCCGGTGGGGAAACTCCCACCGGCGCAGTTTCCATCACCTCTTTTTCATGTCTTCTGCCCCTCCTTGCCTAGGTTTTGACTAGGCCCCTAGTCCTAACTGGTTGAGATTCAGGCCCATTTACAGCTGGTTGCCTTGACGGAGGAAGAGGCAGGGCCGTATAGTACTGCCTCTATTGTGAGGAGTGACTGACAGGACAGCTATGTCTACTGCTACAGAACCACGCCTTGTTCAAAAGTTAGATGGGGCTCCCTGGGAGATTGAGGGGTACCTCAAGGTCGGCGGCTATGAGGCATGGAAGCGTTGTGTCAAGGAGCTGAACGCGGCTCAAGTCATTGATGAGCTGAAGAAGTCCGGTCTACGTGGGCGGGGTGGAGCTGGATTTCCAACCGGGATCAAATGGGACAAGGTTCTGAATCATCGGGTGAAAGAGCGGTACTTTGTCTGCAATGCCGGCGAGCACGAGCCCGGCACATTTAAGGACCGTCATTTGTTGAAAACGTTGCCGCACCAATTGATCGAAGGTTGTCTGATCGCCTCTTTCACGGTGCAAGCGAAAGCTTCCTTCATTTACGTGAACCATGAGTACCATGAGGAACAGCAAAATCTAAAGAAAGCCCTGGCCCAAGCCAAGGAGCGAGGACTTCTTGGAAAAAATGTCCTGGGGAGTGGGGTTGATATCGAATTAGAGATTTTTGACGGTCATGGGAGTTATGTCGCCGGGGAAGAGACCGCGATGTTGGAATCGATGCAGGGCCGTCCCGCGATGCCGCGGCAGAAGCCCCCGTTCTATCCGACGGATTTCGGCCTCTATGGCAAGCCGACCCTCGTCAACAACGTGGAGACGCTGTGCAACATTCCACGGATTCTCTATAAGGGCGCCTCGTGGTTCACGCAGGTAGGGACGGAGAAGTGTCCAGGGACGATGATGTTTTCGTTGAGCGGAGCGGTTAATCGACCTGGCGTGTATGAAATGCCCATGGGCGTAACTATCCGTGAGATGATCGAACAATGCGGCGGTGGCGTGGCAGGCGGCCGCAAGATCAAGGCCGTGTTCCCAGGTGGTCCGGCTTTCCCAATGGTGACGGCGGATCAGCTTGATCTCATGATGGACTTCGATTCACTGAAGAAAGCCGGGACGGGGTTAGGTTCGGCTGGGATGATCGTCGTGGACGATGCGACGTGCATGGTGGCCAAGACGCTGCACTTTTCGAATTTTTTCAAGAATGAGAGCTGTGGGCAGTGTCCTCCGTGCCGTATGGGTACGAACAACCTGGCCATCTTGATGACCAAGATTGAATCCGGAGAGGGCACTCAAAAAGACCTCGACAGCATGTTGCAACTCTGTGGCTTCGTCAAAGGCACTGGGTACTGCACGCTTGTCACCGGTGCGTCGGTGTTGGTGCAAAGCAGTTTGAAGCTGTTCCGTCACGAATACGAAGACCATATTCGGCTGCAGCGGTGTCCCTATCAGGGAACACCGCCTGGGATCGTCACCCATTCCTAGGAGACGTCATGCCACGAGTGACGTTTCTTCACACGGACGGGCGAAGTGGAGAGGTTGAGGAGAACATCTCACTGCTTGATGCCGCCAAGGAATTGGGATTTCGCCTGAATCACGATTGCGGTGGGAACGCGTCCTGCACGACGTGCCGGGTCGAGGTGCAGATGGGGCAGGAGCATCTCTCAGAGATCGATTTCGACGAGCAAGACCTGCTGGATCGTGAAGCATTGACGGAGCCATGGCATCGGTTGGCCTGTCAGGCTCGTGTGCTGGGAGACGTCGTGGTGCGCGTGCCGGAAGCCAAATGGGAGGAACCGCAGCGAGCGGCATCAGAGGCAAGGGGTTGATATTGGAAGAAGAGGTGTTAGACTAACATTCTAGCCAGCCGAACAGGCTGGAACGATCCATAGAGGAGGATGACAATGGTTAATATAACGGCGGTGGCGGAACAAAAGATTAAGGAATTGATGGCCGAGGAAAAGGATATCGTCGGGTTGCGAGTCTATGTACGCGGCGGTGGATGTCATGGCTATCAATATGGGATGGCCTTTGAATCCAAGATGGCCGAGGATGATACTATCATCGAAAAGGGTGAGGTGAAACTCATCATGGATTCACAAAGTGCTCCCTTGCTGCAGGGCGCGGAAGTGGATTACGTCGACAGCGTGCAGGGCTCAGGCTTTTCGATCAAGAACCCCCAGGCCAAAACGACGTGCGGCTGCGGCAGCTCCTTTAGCGCCTAAGCGTGGCTACGGGCTGACCGTAGGGATGCCGATCATGAACTCTCCTGTCTAAGACTGCTCGAACATCGAGCAGTCTTAGCTTTTTCACCCACAACACGAGTCACCGGATTGAATGTCACAGCTATTTGTGACCAGACGCTATCGCTTTTGCGCCGCTCATCGGTTGCATACCGATCTCCTCTCACCTGAAGAAAACTGGGCTGCCTTCGGCAAATGTAATAATGCGAATGGTCACGGGCATAACTATGTGGTCCTGGTGACGATTCGTGCCGCGACGGGAGAGAGCACGAGCAGTCTGGATTCGCTTGACCGCCTCGTTACCGACACGATCATCAAGCGGTTTGATCATCAGGATCTGAACAGTGACCCGGCGTTCTCTGCATTGACCACGACGGGAGAGAATCTCGTCATAGTGATCTGGGACATTCTGAACCCGCTGCTGCCACCCGGTCGCCTGCACAAAGTCGGGGTCATTGAAACGAGAGACAATTATTTTGAATATACGGGCGCCATTTAAGGCGAAGGGAAACATCGTGAGAAAGTCACCAAAACGAGCGAAAAGAGCGACATCGGTTGAAGACACAAACGGAAGTGGACGGCCTCCGGACTTACCGGTCCTTCAATCGCTGGTCACGGAGATGCTGCTCGCCCTCGGTGAAAAGCCCAGTCGAAATGGGCTGCTCAAGACCCCTGAGCGAGTGGCCAAAGCCCTGGCCTTTATGACACAGGGGTATCAGCGTGATATCGACCATCTCTTGAACGGGGCGCTCTTTCCGATCGAATACGACGAAATGGTCATCGTCAAAGATATCGACTTCTTCAGTATGTGCGAACATCATCTGCTGCCATTTTTTGGCCGAGTCCATGTCGGCTATTTGCCCAATAAGAAAGTGGTCGGGCTCAGCAAGATCCCGCGGATCGTTGATATGTTCGCCAGGCGTCTGCAAGTTCAGGAACGGTTGACCGTGCAAATCGCGGAAACGTTGAGTACAAAGCTGAATGCCCATGGTGTCGGTGTCGTCGTGGAAGCCAGACATCTCTGCATGATGATGCGGGGAGTGGAAAAACAAAATACCATTGCCGTCACCAGCTCGATGCTGGGAGCGTTCCGCAGTCAATCACAAACGCGCGAGGAGTTTTTGAAATTGATTCGGCGGGGCAGTGTCGGCGATCCTGAGTGATTTCTCGCAGGGTGTTGAAAAAGGCCTGGCAGCGACGTTCTCGAGTTGAGTTCAAACGCGTGAAACGTCTCTCGTTTGCAGCGGGTGCGAGAGGGCGGCCTTGGTCGGTGGGATGCGCGTCGTGGCGCGCAGGGGTTGGGTGAGTAAGGAACAAGGCCGTTTTGAATGCGCTGTTGGCTCGGTTACCGCGTGGCAGTCGAAACAAAAGCGCGGACGATCTCGTTGAACCGGTCAGGTTGCTCCAGGTTCGAGAGATGGCTTGCTTCCGGAATGATGGCCAAACGGGCATTGGGAATACTCTCCGCTATGAGCCGGGCATCGGCAGGTGGAGTCGGTACATCCAGCTCACCAACAATGATTTGAGTCGGACAGTGTATCCGTTGTAGGAACGGGACGGAGTCAGGCCGTTGTGCCATCGCCATGAGATCTCCGGCAATGCCACTGACTTGGTTGCCCTCGATCATTCCGCGTACCCGTTGAACCAGCTCCGGCCTCGTCTGGATCGTTCCAGGACTCAATAATTTCGGGATCATGATGTCCGCAATCGCGCTCGGCCCCCGTTTGTAGGCAATCTGAGCCATCTCAAATCGTGCCCGTTTTCCATCCTCTGTATCTGCCTGAGCTCTTGTGTCGGCTAAAACCATGCCTTTCACGCGCGCACCGTACTTTCGATAGAACGCAAAGAGGATATAGCCTCCCATAGAAAGTCCGACAAAGACGGCCTGCTTGATCGAGAGATGGTCCAACAGGCCGCACACGTCATCGGCTGCTTGGTCCAGAGTATAGTGCCAGAGTGGCGCATCGGACTCGCCGTGTCCACGCAGGTCAATCGTCACTACGCGAAACTGTGAGGAAAGGGCGTTCTCTTGTTCCGTCCACATGCTGCGGTTGAGCGGGAAGGCATGCAGAAAGACAAGAGGAAATCCGTTCCCCTGATCATTGAAGGCGAGGGTAATGCCATTGACTTGAGCAAGCATCCTTCAATCCATCCCTGTCGAACGTCGTACCATCGGCGGCCAGCATGGTCAAGAGGTCATTTGCGCTGAGGTGCCCCGGCATATACAATTCCCGCAGATTTGTAAGGAGTGAGATGACCCGAGCTCGTGATCAGGCCCCAGATCTATTCACCGTGCATCAGGAACAGGACGATGATGCTCCGCTTGCAGAGCGGATGCGGCCACGTGCGTTTAGTGATTTTGTGGGGCAAGATGACATCGCGGCAATGGATCGGCCGCTACGGCGGGCGATCGAGGCCGATCAGCTCTCGTCCGTCATCTTCTGGGGACCACCCGGGTCGGGGAAGACGACGCTCGCTCATCTCATTGCCCGGTATACGAAGGCCCAGTTTGTATCGTTCTCGGCCGTGACCGGCGGTGTGCCCGAGTTGCGCACGATCATCAAGGCAGCCGAACAACGCCGGTTGATCAACGGGCAGAGGACTATCCTGTTTGTGGATGAAATTCATCGGTTCAACAAAGCGCAACAGGATGCCTTTCTTCCTCACGTCGAACGAGGCACCATCATTCTCGTCGGCGCAACCACGGAAAACCCCTCGTTCGAAGTCATCAGCCCCTTGTTGTCGCGCTCTATTTTAGTGGTGCTGAAACCTCTGAGTGATGAAGCCCTCGGTCGGATCCTGGATCGGGCGCTGAATGATTCGGCGGTCGGGTTGGGACGGCTCAGGGCCGTCGTGTCATCACCAGCCCGCCAGCGCTTGGTTGCCTGTGGCAACGGCGATGCGAGGGCCATGCTGACGGCATTAGAGTTTGTCGTGAGGCAGGCCCCCATAGGAGCCGACGGCACACGCGCGATCGATGTGGAGCTGTTAGAAGCCGCGCTGAATGCGAAGGCCCTGCGGTACGATAAGTCCGGTGAAGAGCACTACAACACCATCTCGGCCTATATCAAAAGTCTTCGAGATTCCGATGCAGACGGGGCGCTCTACTGGTTGGCGCGGATGTTGGAGGCTGGAGAGGAGCCCACGTTCATTGCCCGTCGAATGGTGATCTTTGCATCGGAAGATATCGGCAATGCCGACCCGCTCGCTCTTGGTGTAGCCGTCTCAGTGGCGCAAGCCGTCCAGCTTGTCGGGCTCCCGGAGGCCCAGATCAATCTGGCGCATGGCACGACGTACCTCGCCTCACGGCCAAAGGACAACGCGTCCTATATCGGTCTCCTGGAAGCACGCAAGGATGCACAAGCCCTTGGAAATCTGGGAGTTCCGCTCCATCTCCGGAATGCGGTGACGTCCGTGATGAAGGACTTGGGGTATGGAAACGACTACCGGTATGTGCATGACGATCCACAAGCACGAATAGAGCAAACCCACCTCCCATCGGTACTCAAGGACCGACGGTACTACCGCCCAAAGCCGTCCTCATAGGGCCAATTGCCTGGGTTTACATTCTCGTCCTATCGATTATACTTAGAACGATGAGACGAGGAGAAGGAAGAGTATCGGCCCATGCCACTGCGTTGAGTGAACGGCGGAAATTCTTCCGTGCCGAGTTGGTCGGATCCGCCCTGGTGTCGCCGAAGAGCGGCAGACGCGCCTGTACGGCGGTTCTCGACAATGTCAACAAGATCGGGGCGGGGTTTCATACCAAAGAACAGTTCCCATCGAACGAACGAGTCACCGTCTCGCTCGCCTTCCTGGATTCTGATCGAGTCGAACAGCAGGAAAAACTCGACGGAATGGTCGCCTGGGTGAGGCCCTGGGAAAAGAAGGGATTCCTGATCGGCGTCGTGTGGGATGAATTGGTGACGAAAGAAAAGCACCGCTGGCTGTACTACTATCTGGAAGAAACCCTCAAAGCCTCCGTCTAGTCGGGCATTGAACGCCCCATCAGCTTCGGTCCTGCTTCGCTCAGACTCTTCGTCTTCTCCCGCACGGCGGTCTTCTTGCCGCAGCCTAGTGAATGCTCGCAAACACTAGCCCATCGACACCAGCTGTTGCTTGACGCTCTCTAGCTCAGCCGAGAGCGATTCCCAGCGCGAGGTCAGTCGTTCCAAATTGCGTTTCCATTCTTCCTGTTCTTGATGCAGGAGGGTCCAGCGGTCGAACTGTTCATAGAGTTTCGGATCAGCCAATTCTGCTTCGCGGGTCTTGATCTTCTCTTCAGTCTCACTAATCTCTGTTTCGGCACGTGATACTTGCTTCTCCAGTCGCGCTTGCGTCTTGGTAAGATCACGACGCTCTCCACCGCGCCCTTTTGCCTGGACTTGCTGTTCCATTGCTCGGGTAGGGCCGGAAGAGGAGGGGGAGGACCCTCGTTGGAGCTCCTCGCTCGTTTCTTTGATCGACTCAAACTCTTGGGCCTTCTTCCACAAATAGTACTCGTAGTCACCGATGAAATTCCGCGCCTGCCCCTCTTCGATCTCAACGACCCGGGTGGCGATGCGGGCCAAAAACGTCGGGTCATGGGAAATGAAGATGATGGTCCCGGGGAATTCAGCCAATGCATCGGTCAGCATATCCACGGAGGCTGGGTCCAAATGGTTCGTCGGCTCATCGAGGAGCAAGGTATTGGCGGGTTCGACCAGCATGCGGGCGAGGGCCACCCGGTTTCGCTCACCGCCACTCAAGGCCTTGATGGGTTTCTTCTGATCCTGTCCGGAAAACAAGAACGCACCCGCGATCCCCCGGAGAAAATTCATCTCCGCATGTTTGGTGACCTCTTCCAGCGATTCGAGAATCGAGTGTTCAGGGTTCAAGGTTTCCGCCTGGTGCTGGGCGAAGTAGTGTAAGGTCACGCCGTGGCCCACGGTTCTGGTGCCGGTATCGGATGGAAGGACGCCGGCAAGCATCTTCAAGAGCGTACTTTTTCCGGCTCCGTTCTCACCGACCAATGCGATACGTTGGCCACGCTCAATCGAAAAATCCAGCGTTTTGTAGACGACCTTTTCACCGTAGCGCTTACTGGCTCCAGCGAGGTCCAATACCTGGCGTCCGCTGGTGGAAGGAAGCGGAAACCGGAACTTGACGCGTTTCGGGTCCCGCTGGATTTCGATCCGTTTAACCTTTTCGAGCTGCTTGAGGCGTGATTGGACTTGGCTGGCCTTGTTGGCCTGATAGCGGAAGCGATCAACAAATTTTTGAACCCGAGCGACTTCTTTGGATTGGCGAGCCGCAGAGGCGTGGAGTTGAGCATCCTTTTCAGCTTTCAGTTTGCAGAAGAGCGAATAGTTGCCACGGTACTCCTCGATCTTATGGTGTCGGAGTTCCCAGATATGCGTGACGACGCGATCTAAAAAAGCAGTGTCGTGGCTGATGATCAGCAACGTCATACCCGACTGTAAAAGAAACTGTTCGAACCAGCGCTGAGTCGGCTTGTCCAAATGGTTGGTCGGCTCGTCCAGCATGAGTACGTCGGGATTGGACAAGAGCAGATGTCCCAAGGCAACCCGCATCCGGTACCCTCCGGAGAGTTTCTCGACGGGGCGATCAAAATCCACCTCCGTAAACCCCAAGCCCATCAGGATGCGCTTCGCTTCGTGCTCAGGGTACTCATCGCGATGCGTGGCATCGAGGACGGTCTTGCCCGTAATCGTTTCCAATTCCTGCGGGAGGTAGCCGATCCGAAGGCGAGGCCGCTTGCGGATCGAGCCGTCGTCGGGTGACTCTTCACCAAGGACCATTCGAAAGAGCGTCGTTTTCCCGGTGCCGTTGGGTCCGACTAAGCCGACTCGTGAATTTGGACGAAGATGTGCGGAGGCCTCGGCGAGCAGCACTTTGGTAGAGTATTGTTTGCTGACGGATTCAATTTGAAGCATGGGCACAAACCTTCCGTGTAAACGTACATGAATGGATCATGTGAGACCAACCGTAGTGAAATGAGCAGCTAGGAGGTTGGAAGACGAGAGCGCTTGAAGTTGATGAACGGCAGTGACCGTCTCAGCAAACTTGATAGCCTAGTGGCAGTACGCATAGTGTGTAGATCAAGACCATCGACGATGTTTCGCCAGCGGCAATTAGGGACGGTAGAACCGTAAAGAGCTACCGGCGCGCACGAAGTGATGTTTGGTGGAGCTGGCCGGGATTGAACCGGCGACCTCGTGAATGCCATTCACGCGCGCTCCCAACTGCGCTACAGCCCCACTCTTACGCGAAGACTAAGGGAAATTAATTCGAAAAATGAAGATGTTGAAAACGAATCGGCATGCTAACACGTGGATCCGAGCCAGTCAAGAAACCACCGGTGGGGTCTTTCCTGAAAAATTATGAATACAAACAGTTCCCGCTACCACGCGCTGCGACGAATGGCTTGACAAAGCAGTAGGTGATACCTACCATGAGCCTCTTGTGGCTCTGATCTCTCAATCAGGTCGGAGCCATTTTTTCGTGCCTCAATCGAGACTTGGACATCGTTGACCTATGGGAAATCTTGTCATTATCGGTGCGCAGTGGGGTGATGAAGGGAAGGGGAAGATTGTCGATATCTTAGCCCGTGATACCGACATCGTGGTGCGCTATCAAGGTGGATCCAATGCCGGGCATACGGTGATCAATGAACGGGGGACCTACATCTTTCATCTCATCCCCTCCGGGATCTTGTACCGCGGCATGACCTGTGTCATCGGTAACGGAGTCGTGGTCGATCCCGGCTCTCTGCTTGAGGAAATGGATCGGCTGCAGGCCAAGGGCATCACGTTCGGAAAGAATTTCGCCATCAGTCAGCGAGCGCACTTGATCCTTCCCTATCATAAGGCGATCGATCGTGCCTCAGAACAATCAAAAGGGTCACGCAAGATCGGCACAACCGGACGAGGGATTGGACCATCCTACGCCGATAAGATGGCTCGGATCGGCATCCTCATGGGGGACCTGCTGAATCCAACCTTGTTCAAAAGAAAACTCGAAGAGAATCTCGTCGAGATGAACTGGTTCTTGGAACGGCTCTACAAAGTCGACACGTTTCAGGTGGACAAGGTCTTCGACCAATACATGGGCTATGCCGATCGACTCAAGAACCATATCGTCGACACCACCATGTTGCTGAATCGAGCCATCGAGAAAAATAAAACGGTCTTGTTTGAGGGTGCGCAAGGGACGCATCTGGATGTGGACTTCGGCACCTATCCCTACGTGACCTCCTCGAGCGCCGCGGCCGGGGGAGCCTGTACCGGGACCGGTGTTGGACCGACGATGATCGACGCCGTGATGGGCATTGCGAAGGCCTATACCACCAGAGTCGGGAGCGGACCGTTTCCGAGCGAACTGACGGATGAGGTCGGACGAGGGCTTCAGGAACGAGGGAAGGAGTTCGGCTCAACCACGGGACGTGCCAGACGCTGTGGCTGGTTTGATGCCGTGGTGGTTCGCCATGCGACAGTGGTAAATGGGTTGACCTCCCTGGCGCTGACTAAGCTGGATGTGCTGGATGGCTGTAAAGAGTTGAAGTTGTGCACCGGCTATCGATATAACGGCACCATCCATAAGACCATGCCGGCCGATCTGGATGTGTTGGCCAACTGCGAGCCGATCTATCAGCGGATGAAGGGGTGGAGCACGGCAACAACAGGAACCACAAGCTATAAGCAGCTCCCGGCCGAAGCGAAGCGCTATTTGACACGCATTGAAGAGCTGGTGGCGTGCCGCATCGACATGATTTCGACCGGGTCGAAGCGTGCGGAAACAATTATGTTGCGAAATCCGCTGGATTGCTCCCGCCGCCGGCCCACGCGCCTCCGAAAATAGTCCATAGTCACCGGTCAGCTGGGAATGTTAGGATGGGCCCCTCATGAGGTCGTCATTCGTTAAGAGTTTGGTGAGTTGATTTCAGTTTCAGGATGTTCAAAAAGGTCTTCCGGCGAGGCCGCAGCAAGCGAGGGACCGATACGTACTCTTTTCGGTACGTTGAGGTTCTGAGCGATGCGAGAACAATGCGGGAAACCTTTTTCAACATTCTGAATGTGAGCCGGTAGCTCAGTCGGTAGAGCATCGCCCTTTTAAGGCGAGGGCCCTGGGTTCGAGTCCCAGCCGGCTCACCATTAAACATCCATGAGTTAGTCATCAGGCCTACGCCATCTACATTCTTTGCTTCATTTTGTGCCAACCTCAAACGTGTCTAGGCGGATAACGGGGCTTCTTCCATCCTCACCCTGTTGTAAGTAGAGAATCTTGTGAGGTAGCTGAGAGATGGAGATTGTCCAGATCCAGTCTATTGATTCAACATCGCTCGAACCGCTTGGTTGAGCGTCGGCACTTTGCTCTTCACGATGTCCCAGACGATTTCTGAATCGAGACCGAAATACTCATGAATCAGAATGTCGCGAAGCCCGGCCATTTTCTTCCATTCCATTGACGGATATTGGGCGCGGAAGTCTTCTGGGAGTTTCTTGACGGCCTCACCAATCACTTCGAGATTCCGGACCACGGCATCAAAAGTCTTTTCATCTTCGAGAAACGCGGCTTTGGATAGGTTAGCCGTATAGGATGCAATCTTCCGAGTGGCCTCGAGAATGTCTTCCAGGTAGACCCTAGAATCCCGGGGCATAGACGGCTTCTCGTTGGATAATCGGCAGGAGTCGTGGCTTGATGGAACTCATGGTGACGAGGTCTACGCGTGACCGGAACAGATCTTCCAGGAAGATTTTCGTATCCATGTAGGCGTCGAAAGACTTCTCCGACAGCTCAACGACAAAATCGAGATCACTCCCTGGCATGGCCTCTCCACGGGCATAGGACCCAAACAGGCCCAGCCTACGCACTCCCAACCTTCTCAGAGTCGCTTGATTCTGTTCGATCAACTTGAGCACTTCGTCTCGACTTGTGAGCATCGTGGGGAATCTTTCTGCTTCGATCACGCTCTTGTGCCAGGTCCTGGCATCGGATGCGATACATCAGCTCGCTGATGAGATCGCGGGTATTCTAGCACGAGGAAGACTAGGTGGCACCATTGGCAGTTCTTTTCCGACCCATAGTTCCGTACAAGGAGCGCGACCTGGTGCGAATGCCGCAGGATGCACTGTTCGCGGTGACTAGCGGGTGGTGCCAGAATCTGAATCTGCGAAGAGGAGTTCACACTGCTCTGAAAAGGGATAGCCGAGTCGACATGGCCTCTATGGCCTCTTGGGCCCTTCCATCACATCCGGAGGCAACAGGACCAGGCACTGATTCTCTCGCCCTTTCTACGTACCAGCACTGTGGTGAATTTTGTGTCAAAACTCTGCAGAAATGGACGAGAAGCGACGGGAACGTATAGAACCAATATAATGCGATAAGCTCTCAATATTGCGGCGAATAATGGGGAAACCGTTGTCATAGCGAGCACTTGTCAAAAACCGTTCTTTCGAGCTTTTAAGGCGAGGGCCCTGGGTTCGAGTCCCAGCCGGCTCACCATTAAATCAACGACTTCGAAGATCCCGCCTTTAGCGCCCTGCCCTATTGTGAAGAATTTGTGTCAATGGGTGGTCGGTATTCCAGCACGGTGAATCCATCCTGCAAGCTCACTGGACGATGATACGCATACCGTTGCGTCATCGTCCCGGTCTTATGACCGAGCAGCCGTCACACCTTGTAGAGTTTAAACACCCGATTTGAAGAGTTGAGTGGCGAATCTGTGCGGTATGTGGTGGAGCGGCAATCAGGAATTCCGGCCCGAGTCCGTACTCCAGTGACCTTATGCACCAAGAACCTGATTCGAAGCGTATTGCCAAGCGGTATCTTAAATATCGGCCAATATGAGGGGCATAATCTCTTCGCTCTGAGCGGAACGGTCACAGGTTGGTCTCGTATATCGGTCGTGAAGACGAATAGTAGGTTGGGCAAAACGGATCTCGTAATAGGAAGACGTCAAATACAGCTAGGGCGCATGAACGACGAAGTCGATGCCATGATTCGCAGTATTACCACCGACACACTAGCAGTCTGCGGAAAAGCCTCGAGTCATCCTTCGAGAGCCTCAGGGTGAACGAGAAGGGAGTTTACATAGTGACTGTTCCCTAAAATTTATGATGCATCACTCACGTACTTCTGCTAGTGTCGTAGGCGTCAGCTCACACTATGAGTCCCCTGCGCATGAGGAAACATAGGAAATGATGCCTCTGACAACTCTCCAAGAATGGATCGAGCACTCGTTCTCACTGAAGACGGCTTGCTGATGGGCTCCCGACGTTGGTTGCCGGTGGTGCTGGTTGCGGCAAGATCTTCCTCGCATAGCGATTATTGTCTGCAGCGTCCTACGGCACAGAGCCATTCCACACGTCAATTTCACGGCTTGGACTCTCGATCGATAGCCACAGCACCCTCACCGGCTGGCTAGCTGCGAGGTAACTCACAGTAGATCACGGTCAGTCGGAGCATAAGGAGATTGCCATGAACGACTGTCGGGACCGTTTGGTGATTTTGATCGTGGACGATAGTCCGGTCAACCTGTACGCCAAGAGTCGACTGGTGAGCCAACAGGGTTATGAGATCCATAAAGCAACCACTGGTCAAGAGGCACTGAGAATAGCGAGAACCGTCATGCCGGATCTCGTGCTGCTCGATGTGAACCTTCCGGACATAAGCGGCCTCGAAGTCTGTCATCAGCTTAAGAATCACCCTGAAACACAATTCATCAAGGTCATACACACATCCTCGATTTCCATTAGAGAGTCGGACCGGACAGGCGGGTTGACTATCGGCGCCGATGCCTATCTAATCGAACCGACGGAAACAGAGGAGTTATTCGGGACCATCAAGGTGGTGCTCGCGCTCGCGCATCATGAGCGGGAGAATCGCCGGTTGATCGAACGACTCGCCGAGAGCGAAGCCCGCTTTCACACAATTGCGGAAGCCGTGCCGAGTTTCTTATTTGAAACCGATGTGACGGGACGGAACACGTGGGCCAGCAAGGGGTGGTGCCGGTTCACAGGACAGACCCCAGAGCACGTGTCGGGTCTCGGTTGGGCCGATGCCCTGCATCCGGAGGATCGGGCGGACACGCTCGACAGATGGCGCCACTGCATGCAGAATGGCGTGCCGTTCGAGTCGACGCAACGGTTACGACAGGCCGACGACACCTATGCGTGGGTAATCGTGCGAGCTCTGCCTGTCCAGGATAATCATGGCACCATCACCCGCTGGATCTGTTCGGTGATGGATGTCGATGCTACTGTGCGGGCTGAAGAGGAGCAAGCGAGGTTGGCAGCAATTGTGGGGAGCACCAGCGATGCCATCATCAGCGAAAATCTGCAGGGCATTATCACCAGTTGGAACAGAGGGGCAGAAGTACTACTCGGGTATACTGCGTGTGAGATCATAGGCCGTCCGGCAATCCTGCTCTTTCCCCCCGATCGCAGGGGAGAGGAGCCGATCAATGCATTCGGCACTATCGAAACTATGCATCGGTGTAAAGACGGCCGTGATATTTGTGTGTCTCTGACCCTCTCCCCCATACGGAATAGACAGGGCGACAGACTGGGCACCTCACAGATCCTGCGCGAGATTACTGGGCCCAAGTGAATGGAAGAAGCCGTATAGTGGCTCAATCGGCGGCTGAAACGGTTGTCCCGTGTATCACTTTTCGAAGAAGAGTCGATGCAGGAACTCTCGAAAGTAACTTTTGGAATATGACGCCGATATCGAGATGTTCTCCTACTGTCGTCCGAACGAGACCAATAATGTCGGGCCTCTCTATGTCCGCGGCAGTCGGGAGAGCGAACATAGGCAGTTCCCACGATAGGACTCCAGTGCCGCGTACCGTGATCCTATGTCCCAGGACGTGCTCTCCAACTCGAAGGATTATGCACATCGTGGATATCACCGTGTAGTGCCAAGGATCTGTCATGCCTGATCAGCGAATGGTCACGGTAGACGTGAGACACGGATTTCACCGACGACTGAAAGCTGCGACACGAACGGCGCACCGTCGACTGGAGGCCCAGCTTCCTCTGTTGGACCATGCGCTGACTCTGGCACAGTATCATCTTCTGCTTCGTGTCTACGCGGGATTTTATCTCCCTCTGGAAAAAGCGATGGAGACCTATCATCCTCCGGCTTTTCAGGACGACTGGGTCTTGCGTAGGAAATCGCAGTGGTTATTGGAGGATCTCATCTCGCTTGGAGACACGCCTGACCTGATCAAAGCGTTGCCGCTCTGTTGTGAACTGCCACCGATGACATCCAGAGCTGACCTGCTCGGAGCGTCGTATGTTGTTGAGGGTGCGACGCTGGGCGGCCACATCATTCTGGGACGGCTTCACCATTCACTGGGTCCCTTTGCTCATCAATACGTTCGCTTCTTCACCAGCTATGGGTCTCATGTCCCGCAAATGTGGACTGATTTCCTGCATGTTTTAGAAGCAGCAGCCTGCGATGCAAGACAAGAGCTGCTGATTATAGAGAGCGCCTGTAGGACATTTTTGTCTTTTGAACAGTGGCTTAGCCGGAACCAGATCTGTGAACGCCTTTCACCTGCCCGGCTGAACGAGGGTTCGACGCCGTAGTTCACGTTGCGCCAAGGTGCTGAGCCAATAGCAGCAACGAAGAAGGAGCCAGCGCTATGACGGCGAACAGAGAAACCATTACCGCGCAGAATGTCGATCTCTCGAACTGCGATCGAGAACAGGTGCAGTTCTGCAATGCGATCCAGCCGCATGGGATTTTGCTGGTGCTGGACGAACCGGATTTCACGATTCGGCGAGCCAGCGCCAACACGAACTCATTGCTCGGCCTCACTCCAAATGAGTTGCTGGGCCAATCCATCGACCGCGTTTTGGGACGCCGACAGGGCGACCAATTCCGCGAACTTGTGCGCCATGAAAAGAATCTGACCGGCCCGCCGACTTGCCTCCTCACCGCCTCGGTACCGGGCCCGATGACAGAAGCGCATGTGTTTACGCATCGCAACCAGGATGGGCTGTTGATGGTCGAGCTGGAAAGCAAGGGCGAGGCCGGGCGGGTTTCTCTTCCTGATCTTTACTCAGAGGTTCGTGCCAGCATGGCCCAATTGGAGCGTACTGAGTCGCTGCTGGAATTTTTCAATCTGGCGGTCACTCGTATTAGGCATTTTACCGGGTATGACCGTGTGCTGGCCTACCAGTTTTTAGAGGACGGTAGCGGTCGGGTGTTGGCGGAAGATCGCGAGGAAGGACTGGAGAGCTATGTCGGCTTGCACTATCCAGCCAGCGACATCCCTGAGCCGGCCCGTCGGCTCTTTTCCATGAAATGGGTCAGCCACCTGCCGAATGTGGACTATGCGGCGGTACCAGTGCTCGCCGCGGACGGCGAGGACGGAAACCCCTTGGACCTTAGCTATTCTATCTTGCGAAGTGTCTCGATCATGTACAGCGGTTACCTCAAGAACATGGGTGTGAAAAGCACAATGGTCTTGACCCTGCTCAACAACGGCAAGCTGTGGGGCTTGATTTCATGCATGCACCATCAAAGCTCAAAACATCTCGCCTATGAGCACCGCACTGCGGCGGAATTTCTGGCCCATCTACTCTCGCTGGCGATGGCCTCTAAGGAGGAGTTGCAGAATCGAGACTATGCTCGTCAGTTATCACAACTCCACGCCAGGATGATGGAACAGATGCTTCGCCATATGAACTTTCAGGAAGGCCTCTTGCGGCATGACACCAATCTCCTCTCGTACTTCGGTGCTACCGGTGCGGTGATCGCGGTCGATGATCATCTGCACAAGCTCGGCACGACGCCGGATGACGATCAGTTGCGCGGGTTGATCGGATGGCTCATAGACCGTATGGATCAAGAATCCTTTGCGACCGACCGGCTCTCTACCGTCTATCCACCTGCCGAATCCTTTCGAGCCGCAGCCTCGGGCCTGTTGGGGCTGAGGCTCTTTGCACATAAACCGCAGTTCATCTTGTGGTTCCTGCCGGAAGTGGAAACAACGGTGAACTGGGCCGGTGATCCTCACAAACCGGTAGAGGTCTCACGTATCAATGGCATCGAGCAACTCATGCCGCGCACGTCATTCGCCTTGTGGAAGGAGCTCGTGCGTGGAGCCTCCCGGCCTTGGAAGGCTGTGGAGTTGACCGCGGCGGCGGATTTGCGCCGCGTGATCGTCGACGTTGTCCTACGCAAGGCGGATGAACTGACATGCATAAACGAAGAGCTGTCTCGCAGCAATGTCGAATTGGATGCTTTTTCCTATATCGCCAGTCATGATCTGAAAGAGCCGCTGCGGGGCATTCACAACTATTCCCAGTTCGTGCTGGAAGATTATGCGGACAAACTGGATGACGAGGGCAAGCACAAACTCCAGACGATGATGCGATTGACCGAACGGATGGACGAGCTGATCAATGGCCTCCTGCATTACTCTCGATTGAGTCGAGAAAAGCTGGAAGCCGAATCGACGGATATAGCGTCGCTCGTACAACGGGTGGTGCAATCGCTGACACCTCGGTTGGAAGAACTGCACGTGGCGATACGTGTGCTCGGCACGCTCCCCACGCTGCCGCTCAACCCCGTCATGTTCCAGGAGGTGTTCTTAAATCTGATTACCAATGCGATGAAGTATAACGACAAACCGGACAAATGGATCAAGGTCGGGGCGGCGACCAAGTCTCAATCCTCTCGGGCCGCCACCGCGATGGCTGAGGGACAGGTTGTCGTGTACGTGAAAGACAATGGAATTGGTATTCCAACCGAACGACAGGAACAGATCTTTCAAATCTTTCGTCGGCTACACGCCCGGGATGCCTATGGTGGCGGCACCGGTGTCGGGTTGACGATTGCGAAGAAAATCGTCGAGCGGCACGGAGGCAGGCTCTGGGTCGAATCGGAGCCGAACGTCGGAACGACATTTTTTGTCGCGTTACCAAGGTAGGAAACGATGCTTCGTATTCTGATTGCTGAAGACAACGATGAGGATTTTGTCGCATTCCAACGGGTGCTGAGTCGATCAAATGGCGCCACCCTCATTCGATGCCGTGACGGAGAGGAAGTCATCAATTATTTGAGCAAAGCGCTGGACGGAGCCGATTCGAGACCGTCGATCATCTTACTGGATATCAATATGCCGGGGACTGATGGGCGCGAAACTCTCGTACGTCTTAAGAGTGATTCCGCCTTTCGATCCATTCCCATTGTCGTATTCAGCACTTCCACGAGGCCTAAAGACATTGTCGATTGTTATGAGCAAGGTGCCAGTGGCTACATGAATAAGCCGGTCAATTACATGGAACTCGAGCGGAATTTGTGCAATTTGCTCGACTATTGGGAGCACACGATGTTGTTGCCATGAGCCGTCTCAATATAATGCTCAGGGACTCCAAGTCAGGTTTCGAGAGTCGCTGACTTGGTGCCTATTGACTCCTCTGTTGTACGACGTATGACAAGCAAGGCCGTTCTTGTTTGTTGGAAGTACGCGAGACAGCCCCTGCTCGGTCAATACGCTGCCATACACTTTTCCCGAGGGGACACTAGGGTAGTGCCTTGAGAGCTGGAATGGCGGCTTTGGTTAGATTTCTTTCTGTCGCGACACACGAGCGCGTAATGATTGCCGAGCGGGAGCGATGCAAGTAGCTGACCGTTGGAGCTGGTACCCTGTGAACTGGTGGGCTCGACCAGGGCGCGGATGGTTCGCAGGAACGTTCGGAGCCGTATGAGCCACAGCGCCATACCGAGTCACTCTAGCGGACGGTGGCGGTCTGACGAAGAAGCAGCGTCTCGGGAGGGCTACGCCGATGTACGAACTGGGCGTTGCTGTCCGGCCTGTGCATCCCGGTCGGCCTCAACAGCCTGGAGGTGCTTCGGAATGTCGCCTTTAAGTCGAAGCTGTCGCCTACCACTCAGGGACTGAAGACCTAAACCGCTTCACGGGAGATGTCCGTGGAGCGCATAATCTCATTGGGTGACTGCCGACGCACGAAAAGCCATTTGTGCCTCGCGACTCCCTGCGGGGCCTTGGACGGAACCGCCTGAATGCATCATCGCCCAGAGCAGCAGAAGCCAGAAAAATGGAAGGACCAACCATGTCTCCCAGGGCCATGCCACGGTCTGCATCGTCAGCAACGACAGATTTTCACCGCGCAACGTCTCGACGAGGGCCCACCAGCGAGACCCCATGATCCCCGCCATGAGGACCAGTACGGCAAGCCTCTGCCAACGCACAAGGCTTGGCCAGACTACGATTGAAACCACCAACTCAAGGTAATTGAAGCCGTACCCGGCCGGTCGACCCCAGTAGAGCAGCGTCATGGCCAACCCAAAGGCCAACGGGAAGTTGAGCGTGGCGTAGCGCGCCAACCAGAGGCTCACTCCAAGGAATAGGACCCAGAGTCCCAACGCGGTAACCTGCGCACCGGTTGCGGCCATTCCGAGATTGATCAATCCCTGCAACGGCGTTCGATTCCATGCGCTGAGCGGAGATTGCTCGGCTAGCGGCAGGGCCGTCCACATAGCATCCCCCGCGTTGAGGTAAAAGGCGAGCGCCTCGGCTCGCAGGTCCGGTCCCCAGCGGTAGAGTTCCGCTGTCAGAAGCAGTAGCAGAATTCCGGCGGCCACCATCAACGCCTTCGGGTTCTCTTGCTCCGTGCCGCGCGGTTGCACAGCCTGCAAGAGGAGGAAGGCGACGAAGAAGAGTGCGTAGAAGGGCTTGATCAGCACGATGAACGCGATGAACGGCGTCGCCCAGATCAACCGGTGGTCCCAGAGGAGTCGGCCTGCGGCCAGAGTGGTGAACAAGAGCAAGAGTTCAACGTTGCCGCCCAGTAGAGTGGCTGACAGATCCCGGGAGCCGATCACCAATAGAAGCCAGCCAGGGTGCGCACCGGTCGCACGGAACCAGATCAATACGAAGCCCAAAACAGACGCCATAATCACGGCAGTGAAGGCTACGCCGTCAAGGTTGAACTGATTGATCAGGAGCGCAAGCGTCGGTGGGTAGACGTATGGTCCGGGCTGTTGAGGCCGGGTCGCGAATTCGCGGAGAACATCGCGCCCCTCGCCAAGCGCCTGCGCAGCCTGCAGCTCCGATTCAAGGCGATGGAACGACCGAAAGATCTCGCGACTCTCCCCGGCCGTCGCATACGGGCTCTGGTTTTTCGAGATTGCCTCAGCAGCACGTTGATAGGCGAGAAAATCAATCGGTACAATACCGCGCTGCGCCGAATCCACGACAAACGCGACGGATCCCAGCAACCAGACTGCGAACAACAACCACAAGAGGATCAGCGGAAGGCGAGAACGCATGGTGGTAACACCGTATCATCCAGCCGGTAAATCATAAGATCTCATTCATGTGTGGACCAGGTGGGACCCTGAACAGCACAGATGCGTCATATAGCACATGACGCTAGTTTTTAAAGGCACCGGGCAAACAATGCCTGCCGAGACTGACTCGGCCATTCGGAAAGTTGCGACTTGCGAAACTTTCCTCAGGTACGCCCACTCGTCTCCGGTCCCGACTGGCAACTCGCGGCATCTTTCCGAACCTATAACAGTCGACTCCGCAAAGACAATCTTCCCAAATGGTGATTGCTCTGCGACTGCGTGCTCATCACGTGCGTCAGCTTCCAATCTGCGGACAGGACTATTGTCAGGAGGTCAATATCTGATTCGGCAGATGCGTCTCCACGTGCTTTTGACCCGAACAAAATCACGCGGACCAGCTCTTCGTTGAATCGAAGTTCGACTCTCCGCTTGAATTCTTTAACCGGTCGGTTGTTCTAGAGATAGGGATCATAGCTGCCTTTGTGCCTATGGTGTCGAGCGTAGAGTGTTCGCTCGATCCGGTCAAGATTTGAGACACCTCACTTCTGTAGATGGCCCGGCTTTACAGTGCTGTGGACACCGTTCAACCAAATCGGAGGAAATATGAGGAAACCGTTGTATGGCGAGTATTCCGAAAAACCATCCGTTTGAACTGCGACAGCGAGGGCCCTGGGGTAGAGTCCCAACTGGCTCATGACTCTAGGCCAATAAAGAACTTTCAAAAGAGCTTTCATCCGGGCTGTCGCGATCGGAATGACGACGAGCAACGCATGTCCGTTTTAAATTGGAGCGCCGAGCAGCGATGTGTTAGTAGTGGAGGGCTCACCGTGTGGCGGACATGGGCCACGTTCTGTAGGAGTCGCCACATCATGCGAAGGATGTCCTGGGAACTTAAACGACCTGTCATGGAGATATAACGATGCCCAAAGCCCGCAGTGCCGGTCAGTGCTATCAATGCGAAGCCGATGATCGAGTCAGGATGACCTTCATGACATGCAGCCGCTGTCGCCGGTACTTCTGTAGTGAGCACGGCACATCCCAATTAGACCAATGCGAAGCATGCATAGAAGGTGCTGAAGAGACAGACTAGCAGAATGCTGAAAAAGTCCTCCAGCGGCGTTCTCGCATCACTCAGCGTCTCGACGTACCGAAGCGTACGCCTCGCCCCTTCGCTCGCTGTGGCCTTGCTGGACGGCCTTTTTGAGCATCCTGAGGTGTGGAGTGCCACAGTTCCTTCTCTCAGCGTGCAACGATGGGCGAAGCAGAAACCTCGCTTTTCAGCAAACTGCCGGCGAATGGTCAATCATTGGATGGACCAGGGAAATGCTCCCAGGAGGCTTTCCGGAGACGGTTGCATGAAGCTGTGTTCACATGGATCTGGTTGCTCCAGGTGATGGCCGAACGGCTCGTCCGCTGTTTCCCTTCTCCACTCCGTCGCGTTTGGCCCCCGCCTCGTCATTCTTCGACAGACTGTCTATAAATTCGCCCGCGCGATACAATTCAACGGTTGCGGAGAGGGCAATCCATCAAGCTGTGAAGTCATCGGAAGCGACGGGCTCGCCTGATTGGTGTCGCATTCACGTTACTGTCGGGAGGGAGTTCAGCTCAGTCAACCTGTTGCACTGTCATATAGATCGATGACCACGCTGTTTCTCTTTGCGATCATCTTTGTGCTCAATTGTCTGCCCGCGTTCGCACCACCGACGTGGATGGTGGTGTCTGCGATGACCCTCTCCCGTCCTGGCGCGAATCCATGGCTCACCGCGTTTGTGGCGGCAACAGCGGCGACTGCCGGCAGATTGGTCCTCGCGAAAATGGCGTTTCTTCTCGTCCGGCAACGATGGTTGAGCGCACGTACCAAAGAGAATGTGGATCTGGTGAAGGCCCGTCTGGAACAGCACCGCGCGATGACGTTCGGAGGCGTCCTCGCCTATACCTGCAGCCCCTTGCCGTCGAACTCGCTGTTCATCGCTTATGGGCTCACGTCATTACCCCTGGCCCCGGTGGCGGCCGCTTCCTTCATCGGCCGCTTCCTGACCTATAGCATTTGGGTGGTCATGGCCATGGAGGTGGCACAGAAGGTCGTTGTCGATGAGGGATCGGTCTTTGCCTATCTCGGGGGGTATTTTGTCGTGACGCAGGTTCTCATGCTCGCGCTGGTGGTGCTCTTTGCGAAACTGGACTGGAGGGCCTGGTTTACCAGCAAGACAGTCCGACTCATGAACCAGAGAGAATCTTCTCCTCAGAAGTGATTCCCCATCATCCTAGAGTTGACCGTGGCCTTGCTCCATCCTGTCACTCCCGCAATGTCATCCCCTCCAGTCCCCGTTCTCAGCCGCGGTACCTTGTTTCCTCTCCGATCCATGTAGTGGCTGTTCCCCTTCACTGGGAGAGTCACTGTTCCACTCAACTCATGTCTCGGCCTCTAGGCTCATGATCTCCACATATACCGCATTGCACCGCCCCCTGAATCGCTTCTAGAATACAGCACCAAAAAAAGTTTGCAGCCGTTCGACTGTTCTGCGTCGTGAGCCAATGCCGTCCAGCAACAGCAAGAAAATCGAGGAAGCTCGTGCCAACGCTCGCCGCCTGATCGAGCAGGGTCCAAAAGTATTCATTGGCTTGTTCATTCTGACCGGTGCGGCGTATCTGTCCGGATCGGTGTATACCAGATCATACTTCTCAGCATTCGGCGCCTCATGGGTTCTGGAAGAGGTTCCGATCGCAATCTACTTCAGTCAGAGCTGGATCCCGCTGCTGCTGATTCTTTTCTTCGGATATATGGTTACCACGAATCTTACGCTGATCGAGGAGCCCGGTCATGTGACCACGAGCACAGGGTTCAAGATTTCGGTCTTGGCGGTCCGACATGGTCCGTGGCTGCTGGTTGGACTGCTAGGCCTCACCACTCTACTCCGCTCACTCGATTTCGTATCTGCTGCGATCGACCTCTTACTGGTTGCGATCCCTCTGCTGCTCTTCGTCTGTGCGTCAACACTCGAACTCTTTGTCGTGAGATTCAGCAAGATAGATCGGGGTATCGATTTGTCGAGAGCATACCTCTCGCTCGCGGTGATCACCACTGCGCTCTATGTTGTTCCTGCACAGCTCGGCACAAACTGGGCACGGCTGGATCAGCAAGACTCATCGTCTCTCCTGAACGTCTATCTTCGTGATGATGCGACCATCTACAAGCTGCTGTTTGCAGCTGAGGAGCGGTGGTATGTGTTTCCAAGCAGGTATGAGGGGAACGAGCCACCGATCAAAGCGGTTGCCGCAACAGATATTTCCTTTGGACTGGGTCAGAACGACACGATGACCCAACCAGGAGCAGAGGTGCTCCGGGGTCAGTAGTTCCGTGGTCCTGCCCTTGCACATTTACCCGATTAACACAGTCATTTCATGAAAAAGTGGCGCATAATGCCCCAAAGATGGTAGGTCTCTGTGGCAATAGAGGGCAATTTGGGTCCTGTTCATCTAATTCTTATCCCTTGGAGCATGGCATGACAGAAGATTGGGGTGCGATCCTCGTCGTGGATGATGACGCGGATATGCGGGAACTGGCCTATGACATGCTGAAGGACCGTGGTCATCAAGTGACGATGGCTGGGAGCGGAGAAGAGGCCCTAAAACGGTTGAGTGAGGAAGATTATGCGGTAGTGCTGACCGATCTCCGCATGAAAGGGATGGAAGGGATCGAGTTGTTAGCCGAGGTCAAGCGCAGATATCCCGACATCAACGTCATTCTCATGACGGCATTCGGATCGGTGGAAACGGCGGTTGAAGCGATGAAACACGGAGCCAGCGATTACCTCACGAAGCCCGTGAAGAAAGATGACCTGGTTCGCGTGATCGAGCGGGTCGTTCGTGAAGCGTCGCTGCGTCGGGAGGTGAATCGACTCAGAAAAGAAGTGCATAAAGAATATAGCTTTCATCAGATCCTGGGAAAGAGCAAGGCGATCCAAGGGGTTTTCGATCTCATTCGCCGAGTAGCGGATAGTCCGACCAATGTCCTGATTACCGGAGAAAGTGGGACCGGCAAGGAATTGGTGGCGAAGGCGATTCATTTCAATAGCGACCGGAAAGATGCCCCGTTTGTTCCCGTCAACTGCGCGGCTATTCCAGAACAACTGTTGGAGAGCGAGCTCTTCGGACATATGCGCGGGGCCTTTACCGACGCCAAACTCGACAAGCGGGGTTTGTTTGAAGAGGCTCAAAAAGGCACCTTGTTTCTCGACGAGATCAGCGAATTGCCGCTCATGCTCCAGGCAAAGATTCTCCGTGCGATTCAGGAAAAGGAAATCAGACGGGTGGGTGCGACGAAGCCGATCTCGGTGGATGTCCGGATCATCGCGGCCACGAACCTGAATCTCAATGAGGAAGTGAAGCACAAGCGGTTTCGTGAGGACCTCTACTATCGACTCAATGTCATCGAACTGAAGTTGCCGCCGCTTCGAGAACGGCGGGAGGATATCCCGCTGCTGGTAGAGGCCTTTCTCAAGAAATGCGGGACTGCGCGTGGGAAAGACGTGAAGGGTGTGAGCGAGGCGGCACTGGCGATGTTGATGGACTATGCCTGGCCCGGCAATGTGCGGGAACTCGAGAACGTCATCGAGCGGGCTGTGACGCTGAGCCGTGGCGAGAAGATTTCGCCGGATGATCTGCCTCCGGCGGTACAGGGGGCGCGGGGAGATCGGCGCGTATTGGACGAAGCGGCCGAACACACCTTGCCCTTACATGAACTCGAAAAAGAGTACATCAAGAAGGTCCTCGAAAAGACCGGTGGCAACAAATATCAGGCCGCCCATGCTCTTGGAATCGATCGCAAGACCCTGTATCGTAAACTCGCCGAAATCGAAGGTAAGTCTCACCCAGAGGAATAGCCGCCACTGTCGGATCATCGCAGCGGGACCGTGAATGGACAGCCCGCTTCAGGCCGGGATCGATCACATGAAGGATGTCGACCGTCTAGTCATGCGTGTCGTGCATTGGGCGATCCCACTCCTCACGATCGGCATCTTTGTTGTCGACCTGCTGACTCCAGTGGGAATTGCGGTGTCGATCCTCTACGTCATTCCGCTGTTGCTCACAGTGTTCAGGTCGAAGGAGCAAGAATCACTCTATTTTTGTGTCCTTGCCACCGGCCTCCTCTGGCTGGGGTTGTTTTTCAAGCCTCCCGGTAGTTCGCTCCCCTATGGCGTGCTCAATCGTACATTGGGAACCTCTGTTCTGTGGATCTTAGCCATGGGATTGATTCACTTCAGACGGCTGCAACAAGAATCAGTGCAGGCAGAACGAGAGCTGATGTCGGAACGTGTGGAGCGAGCCCATGCCGAGGGGTTGATGATGGAGGCGCAACAGGCACGTGACGACGCGGATCGGGAGGCGGTCCGTGCCGTCGTCGGTCGCAAGGAAGCGGAAGAACAGCTCCTGGTCAGCCAGCTGAGGCTCGAAGGCATCATTGAATCTGCGATGGATGCAATCATCACGGTTGACGAAGCTCAGCATGTGGTGTTGTTCAACCATGCGGCCGAGCAGATGTTCGGCTGCTCCGCTCATGAGGCGGTAGGCCGGCATCTTGATCGATTCTTGCCCGCTCAGTATCGCGAAGGTCACCGCTACCATATACGTGAGTTCGGCCAATCCGGCGCGACGAGCCGAAAGATGGGGAAACTGGGGACGGTGATGGGGCTTCGGTCGAATGGAGAAGAGTTTCCGATCGAAGCGGCAATCTCCCTTATCGCCGTAGAACATCAGAAATACTATACCGTCATCCTCAGAGACATCACCGACCGCAAGCGGACCGAAGAAGCCCACCAAGAGAGTCAGCGGAAACTCTCAACCCTGATGAGCAATCTCCCGGGCTTTGTGTATCGCTGCAAAAACGATCGTGACTGGACCTTCGAGTATGTCAGTGAGGGCGTGTCCGATCTGACGGGGTACACCGCCCAGGAATACCTTGTACAACGATCCATCTCGTATGGCGACAATACTCATCCGGGTGACCGTGAGCGAGTGTGGCAAGAAATTCAGGCAGCGGTGGCGCAGCATCGCCCGTACGAAACGACCTACCGCATCCTCACCAAGCTGGGGGAGGTCAAGTCGGTTTGGGAACGGGGTGAAGGGATTTATGCCACGGACAGCACCCTGAGTTACCTGGAAGGGTTCGTCACCGACATCACGGAACGGAAGCGAGCGGAGCACTTGTTGCGGCAAAGTGAAGAACGCTACAGACGGCTGATCGCTGTGTCGCCCTACGCCATTGTGGTGATTCGAGGGGACCGTATCCTCTTCGCCAACGACCAGGCGATCAAGCTGTTCGGTGCTGTGAAGGCCGGCGAGATCCTGGGACGATCCGTTCTGGACTTGTTCCATCCTGATTATCACTCGGCGATTCGAGAGCATATCCACGAGTTGGTGGAAGGCCGCGCACAAGTGCCCATGCTCGAGGAGAAGATCGTCACCCTGAACGGAAGATCCGTGGACGCAGAAGTCAGCGCGGCGCGATTCGTGGATGAAGAAGGTCCGGCGATCCTCGTCATGTTGCGGGATATCAGTGAACGGAAGCGACTACAAGAACAGTTACGAAAAACCGAACGCATCGCCGAGCTCGGTACGGTGGCCTCGGGTATGGCCCACGAAATCGGGACTCCGATGAACGTCATTCTTGGCCGTGCGGAATATCTCATGGATCGGGTCACGGACGAGCCGATCAAGAAAGGCCTCCAGACCATCATTACCCAAGTCGAGCGGATTACGAGGGTGATGAACCAGTTGCTCTCTTTTGCACGACGGAAAACGCCGGAGCGCTGTGCGCTTGATCTGAGGCAAGTGGTTGAAGACAGTCTCGAGATGTTTCACGAACGTCTTGCACGAAGCCGAATTCAGCTTGAGGTGCCGTCGGTCGATCCGTGCCCTATGGTCTTGGCCGATGCGGACCAGATGAGCCAAGTCATGATCAACCTCGTCATGAACGCCGTACATGCGATGCCGGATGGCGGGATACTCCGTGTCGGCCTGGCCCCTGAACCACAGATGGTGAGACTCACCGTTGCTGATACGGGCCACGGCATCCCACAAGAGGTGATCAAGAAGATCTTTGATCCTTTTTTCACGACGAAAGAATTCGGCAAGGGGACAGGGTTAGGACTGACAGTCGTCAAGGGCATTATTGAAGAACATCAGGGATCCATCGCCGTTGACAGTCAGGAAGGGATGGGGACGACGTTTACGATTCTTCTGCCGATGGCCGACAGTAAGAGGTGAATCGACTATTTCCTAACTGGTTCCCACGTACATTCTTGCTCACTTTCTCCTAGGGTTTCACCTTGTATCGTTCACCTCTCATGCCTGATCGCTGTAGCATCCCGCATCAGCAGATATACTCGTGACTGTGGTCTTTCTCGCCACTGAAGTAGTGCTCCCGGTTTCTTCCGCTCGGATTTCTCTGAATAATTGGTCAGTTGGTTGTCATTCTCGCGGGCATCACCCTTGCGTGTTGTATTGTCAAATCACTGGCCGGGGTAAACCGAGATGAGGATGGCGACCGTGGCAAATGGAAAGACGGCGGTACTCCTGATTGTCGAAGATGACCGAGAGATGCGGAGTCTATTGTGTGATGAGTTTTGTGGAATGGGGTATCAACTCCACGAAGCACGGGACGGTGATGAGGCTTTTCTAGCGGTTCGGCAATCCGTGCCGGATGCGATCCTGACCGACTTACGGATGCCGGGAGGGGGAGATGACTACATCAGTCGGTTGAGGACTGTCGTGCCGAAGTGCCCGATTGTCGTTATGACTGCGTTCGGCGATGCAAGATTAAAAGCGCAGATACTTAAAGCGGGCGCGAACGCCTACTTTGACAAGCCGGTTCATATTGCGGAGCTGAAGAACTGTGTGCAACAATTGCTCAACCACGAAGGGATGTGAAGTGCATCTCGTCAAATTTCCGACTTGTTGGTTGCGAGACACGAAAGACTGGCCCTAAGGGACGAGACCACCTTGTCTGACCCAGAACGCTCCAGCAACCCGGTACCCCAAGATCCCATCATTACTGCGCGAGTCGAAGCGATCAAGCAGGTGGCCGGAGGTCTGTCCGATCGGGTGGCGGTCATGGATCGATCCTTCAATGTCGTCTACGCGAACGAAGCAGCCTGGTCAGTGCAGAAGAATACCTCCACTCGCCGGCCTCACGCCAAATGCTATGAAGCCTTTGCCCAGCGAACCGATCCCTGTGGGGGCTGCCCGGCGAACAAAGTGTTCGAGACGCCTGAGGTGCAGTGCGTTTCTTGTTCGGGGGGAGGTGACGGCACGGCCTGTGGGATGCAGCAGGCCTTTCCGTTAACGGATGCACAGGGATCAGTCATCTCCATGTTGGTGCTCTTCCAGCCGACATTGAAGTCTGTTCAGCCAGCTACGGCGGAGGACAGCCCTACCACACCTCTTGCGAATGGTCTTGGTGAATTGATCGGTCAAAGTCCGATCATGCAGCAGCTCTTCGACATGACTCGTCTGGTTGCGGAGAGCTCGGCGACCGTCCTCATTCAAGGCGAGAGCGGAACAGGGAAAGAACTTCTGGCGAAAACGATTCACGCGCTCAGTCCCAGAAGGGATCGGCCGTTTGTTGTGGTTGACTGTGGCTCATTGCCTGAGACGTTGCTCGAAAGCGAATTATTTGGACATGTGAAGGGAGCCTTCACCGGAGCAGTGATGAACAAGCGAGGCTTGTTTGATGAGGCCGACGGAGGCACGATCTTCTTGGATGAGATAGCCGACACGACGCCGACTTTTCAAGCCAAATTACTGCGTGTTCTACAAGAGGGCGAGATCAAGCCGGTGGGTGGGACCCGAACCGTCAAGATCCATGCGCGGGTCATCTCGGCGTCAAACAAAGATCTGGCCGAACTTGTGAAAGCCAAAACATTTCGTCAGGATCTCTATTATCGATTAGCTGTCCTCCCATTGTATTTACCGGCGCTTCGGGAGCGGCGGGACGACATCCCATTGCTTGTTCGGCATTTCGTCTCGGGGGCTTGTGCCCGACATCATCAGCCGGTGCGATCCGTGGATGAGCGGGCTTTGCGGTTGTTACGGGACGCTCCTTGGCCGGGGAATGTCCGGCAATTACAGCATTATATCGAGCGGGCTGTGGTGACGACGGTCGGCCCATCGCTGCCTTGTCAGGATCTGCTGGACCAATCTTTGGGAGAAGAGGACGAAAGTTTACGCTCGGCGTCGCGTGGGGCGGTGGCTCAAACAGAGCGCACGCGAATCGTTGATGCGCTGCAAAAAACGGCAGGAAATCGATTGAAAGCAGCCAAATTACTCAGAATCAGCCGAGCGAGCCTCTATAACAAACTTCGCGCGTATAGCATCGAATAGGTATCAGTTACTCCCCCTGTCCATTTCCTTTCTTGGGTCACCACACTCCACAGAATGACATCATCACATCAGAGCCCACGCACTGCTGTGCTCGATCGGTTCGCTATTGGCTTTATAAATCCCGCCACGTGAGGATTGGTCGATCAGGCCACCTGAACTTCTGGATCTTCGCAACGATCGGGTAGGGTTCACCCACCACAGTTTTTCACCGGCTCAATTGTACGCATTGTTCGGATCTATTCATGCATCCATGAATGTGGAGTGCGAATCAGACGGCAACGGAACGATATCTGCCTTCAGTCTGTAGTGTTCGCATCCCGCAAGCTGCAATGGGTCGTGATGGCTTGTATGCCCCCTTTCTCCCCTTCATTCGGGGAGCGGAGGTTCAGTGGTGTGGAGCACAGACGCGAAGGAGATACGAGTGAATGGGGAAATTTAGTCCATCACTGTCCAAGAGCCTGGAGTCCCCCCTGTAGCAGGAGCTGACATCGAGATCGCTGGAAAATATTCATCTGCTCTTCTGCCGTGCGAATAACTCAATGAGAAAGGACGAACAGGAGTGGCACGACAGTTGCTGAACAGTTGGGACAGCGCAGAGAGAGCTCGCTCTCTCTGAGAGTTGGATAGTGATTCGCCCTATCGCTATCCAGCAGAGTCCACCTCATTGTGAGCGGCTGTCCCGGCCGCCACATTGTCGCAATGAGGGGGTCACAGGTGAGAGTGGCCCTCTCATTGTTTTTTCTACGGGCAGTATTGGCTACCGAATTATTTCTTGCAGGAGCTGCTGGTGCATCTCTCAATCGCAATTCCTGAGGCACAGGTTGTAGATGCCCCGACTCTGTTACGGCTGATCCGGATGGCGCCTGTTTGTGACGCCGAGGGAGATGAACAAGGGGCTGAGTATGTGGCGTCCTTTGACGACTTTCCGACGTCGGTGGCGATCGTGGCGCGAATGATTGAGGAGGCCTGGGACCTGCACGATGTCCACATCACACTCGAAGGACGACCCGTCGTGAGCCGGATCAATTTCTATGCGGCCCTCCGCTGCTATCAAGAAAGCCTGAGTGCCTCGGACGCGAAAGCGTACTGTTTTCAGCAGGCGGAGAAAGTTGGCGCTGACAGAGGATGTTCTGAGCAAGCCTGTTTGTCCCACTGTCGGTTTATTTGCTCGCGGTGTGTAGGACTGTCACGTGATCAAGGCGCGCCTCCGATGTCGAGTCAGCTCTTGGAAGTGGCGCGCCGCGCGGAAGTGGATTGGTGTCCCAACCTGCACATCGCGGAGGTGGAAACATGAGTACCCGGTCGAGGAATTGAGCAAGCCAGATGAAACGCTGGCGGTTGGATCATGTCAGTTGATTGCTCGAAGGAGGGCCGTGCTCCTCGATGCGTAACCAGGGAGGGAGAGTATCATGCAGGTTGTGAGAAGCAAGGGGAATATTGGAGTGTGGGTTGTCATGGTATCGCTTGCGGCGGCGTCCGCTTTTTTCAGCGGCGGCCCAGCCTCCGCTGAAGACACCACCGTGACAGGAAACCGCGTGTTCTTTCGCGGCGGCTATGGTCAGATGCTCAGCGATCGCGGCGGTGAATTAATCACCGATGGTCATGGGGTGGCCGGGAAGAACGATGGCACCGGCGGTTATTACATCGGCGGTGGAGCGGATCTCATGCTCACCAAGGATCTGTGGGGGATGGTACCCGGTGTGGCACTCGTCGGCGAGATTGGAATGGAATTCAAAAGGTGGGCCTCCGCAAATGTTGGGAATGTCGATACCACGACGGTGACCGGAGTGAGTAGCGGCGGTCTGAGCAAAGTGCAGCTGACTATGCTGACAGTCAGCGTAGCCCCCAAGGTGAAGTTCCGACAGGGAACGGATTTCCAGCCCTGGATTATTCCGGCCGGGTTGGATTTCCATGTCATCAGTCCAACCTCGAGTCAGATCAATTATTTGGACATCGGGGTTCAGTTCGGTGGCGGCGCCGAGTTTCGCGTCTGGAAGGAATTGTGGCTGGGGCTCGACAGCCGCTTCCACCTGGCCTCAAACCAAACTAACACGGTGAACAATTTCTGGACCACCGGTATTTATGGGGCTATCGGGTTCTAGTTGGTCACTAACTCTCAAACAGGCGGATAATGATATCCGCTAGAGGCGTTGCAGGGAGCCACTTCACGGCTCCCTGCACTTGTCTCTGCCTCAATCTTCACCTACATCCGTCGAAGGTTCAAGAAAACGCTCGATGCACTCGGCGGCTGATCCGACAGAACTGAATGCTCGAAGGCTTCTGGTATATCGCCACAGCAAGCATGAACGTCCAGGTCGGACGGCCATGCGCCGCAGTTCTTTGTAACCAACCTCTTGTTCTCTTTCGGGATCGGCATGGCCTGGTGCACGCGTTCCACGACCGTTGCCCCCATAAAGGCGTCCCGCTTTCTTCAGGTCGGCAGGAGGGGGATTCCTTGCGTTGTCCGTTTCACGGATGGCGCTTCAATTCAACTGGTGAGTGTGTGGAGGTTCCGGCCCTTGGCAACCGGCCGCATCCATCATCGGCCTCGGCCTGTGTGCGGACATTCCCGGCAGAGGAACGGGACGGGTGGGTGTGGGTGTATATGGGAAACGATCGGTGCCCGAAACCTTCGGCGCCTCCACCCTCGTTGCCTATTCCTGCAGATGGCGGTCCAATGGTTTCCGTGCGCGAGTCCGGCGAGGCAAAAGTCCGGTGGGATTTCGCAGTGGATAGTCTCATGGATCCTGCGCATGTCCCGTTCGTGCACAACAACTATTTCCGGCGGCGTGAGGCGGCCAGAGAGAAAGAAAAGGTGTTCACGCGGTTGCCGCTGGGGTTCCGGACGATCTCGAAGAATGTCTTGTTGCCGGATACCTTTATCTTTCGGGCGTTGTCTCCCAAGCTGGGCGCAGCGACAACCACGGTCGATTTCGTCCTGCCCGGCATTCATATGGAGCGATGGGAGATCGGCGACCGGTTCGCATCCGTCATGTTGGTGGCCACCCCGCTTACTGATGAGCGAAGCCGATTCGACATCTGCGTTGGGTGGAACTTTCTGCACGGGTTTCCCGTGGGGTGGCTGGTCCGCCGGACTCTCAGGACGATTCTTGGTCAGGATCGGGAAGTTCTGGAATTGCAGGAACAAGGGTTCGGCTCACATGGAAGTATGTTACTGAATTTGGAATCGGACACACTGGCCGTGTGGTATCGGCAGTTAAAGAAATATCATAGTGATTTGTTGGCTGGTGTCCACGATCCTCAGCATCCGATTCCTGAGAACACCCTGCTCAGATGGGTGACCTAGGGGCGGTCTTGCGTCCGCACGAGCCATACGGTACAACCATTCCATAGCCTCTGCGGTCTCTGTGTGCAACGCTCAGCTTGGACATCGACTGGGATCATCTCGATATCCCGTGACGGTGACGATCTGGTAACGTCGGTTGCGACGAACCATTGTGCCGACGATCAGATCCTCAGCAGTGAGGTTTCTCCGTGACTGGTATCGGGTCAATCCTCATGAGATCATGCAACCAGCGTGAGCCGAATCGGGTGAGAAAGAAGGACAGTGTGAAACAAGGGGTTAGAACGGGCGGCTGTTTGGCTGGCTGGGTGCTCGTGGTCCTGACGATGTGTCTCGGAACGGAGGCTTGGGCCTATGAGTCTGTGCCAGTGGCAGAGGGGGCTACCGTGCGGGGCACCGTCACCTTCATCGGTACTGTCCCACCGCCGAAAGAATTTGAAGTGCGTCGGTACCTCGACCACGAATATTGTAGCCAGCGATCTGATCTCAACGGGTATCGGCTCATGAGAGAAATCACGGTCAGGGCAGACGGTGGCCTCAAAGATGTCCTGGTGATGATAGAGGGTGTGGAACGTGGAAAGCCCTTTTCCTTCACCGATGCCCAAGTGGAAGCGAACCGTTGTCGGTTTATGCCGTTCGTGACCGTAGTCGGCGATAAGCGACTGATCACGGTGTTCAATCGAGACCCAGTCCCGCACGACATTCAAGGGTATGCGTTCGACCAAACGGGAGGCGATATGGTTTTTTATCGCCCGTCTTTGGAGGCGAGTGGCACCACGGATACCGTGCAGTTGGTCAACGGGCGAAAAGTATTCAGCATGCAGTGTAGCATGCATCCCTATATGCAGAGTTGGGGCTACGCGATCGACCATCCTTACTTTTCGGTCACCGATGCAGCAGGGTCTTTCTCCATTGATGATCTCCCGCCGGGTAAATATCGTCTGAAGGTCTGGCATCCGATTCTCGGCACGCGAGAACAGGCGCTGACCGTCACGGCGAATGAAACGATTTCGTTGAGTCTGTGGTTCGAGGCCAAGGACTGACCGATAACGGCTCGCCATCCTGGACCGCTGGTGGGGGTTCCACTTTTGTCCAAATCAAGTCTAGCCCGCATGATTCATGAACACTTCTGCTGCAATCGCCGATCCGCTGTTACAACAGGCCAGGGGCCTCCGGGCTCCGCGCGCCGGTCTCACGACGCGGCTTGGCGATTTCGCGACGAACCGTCATGAATCATGCGGGCAAGAGGAATGTCCATGCGAAGCTGACGGCGGATCAGAACACACCGTGACCGACCGGATCGTCTTGCGGGGACTGCGCTGAGTAACCGTGCAGTCATCCAGGACCGATAGGTGTCATCACATCAATCATGAGAGCACAGTATGTATTCCACGCTTGTTATCTTGCATATTCTCGCTGCGGTCAGTTGGGTCGGCGGCATGATATTTCTGTCATTGGTCTTGGCGCCTTTAGTGAGAAGCCGGAAAGCTGTACCGGAATTCATGGCGCTGTTTCGGTCTGCCGCGCTCCGCTTTCGCCCCATCGTCTGGGTGGCCATGGCGATACTCGTGATGACCGGTCCGATGCTGCTGTCGTTTCGAGGCGTCGCTGTCACGAGTCCTTCTTCCTGGCCGGGAATCGTCATGGTGAAGCTGACGCTGGTCGCCCTGTTGCTGTTCCTCACCTTGCTGCATGACCTGGTGCTTGGTCCTCAGGTCAGCCGGGTCAGTGCGATTCCAGAATCTCAGAGAACGGCAGGAGAGCAACTTGTGTTCAAAACCGCGCGCTGGCTTCCTCGTCTTTCGCTACTTCTCGCACTGGCCGTGGTGATTACGGCGGCGATGCTGGCCCGGTCGTAGCGTGATTCGACGAGCGGCTTGGTTGACATGCGCGGCGAGACCTTCCGGCTCACCTCAGCGAGTAAGAATGAAGCTTTCCTGGCAACACAGCGAGGACGAAGTCTTATGACTCAGATCAAGACCCGTAGGGTTACGGAGTCTTTGCGCAACGAAACCCATAGCCGAGGTGCCGACGAGACGGTTCGGCATTGTAACGGAAGGACGATCCCAGAAACTCCTGAACATAGAGCCAGTTTCCGCCCCGCACGACTTTCGACTTACCCGTTGCCGGTCCTTGAGGATTCTTCGTTGGGCTCTTCTTGTAATAGTCATGGTCATACCAGTCGTTGACCCATTCCCAGGCATTGCCGGCCATGTCATAGATACCGTAGGGGCTCTTGCCCAATTCGAACATCCCCACCGGAACCAACGCCATATGGTTCGCCCATTCCTTCTTGCCGAAATTCGCGTGAAGTCTGGTGGGAGCTTCGTTGCCCCAGGGATAGAGGCGGCCATCTGTCCCCCGAGCCGCCTTTTCCCACTCCGCCTCGGTCGGCAGACGCTTCCCGGCCCATTTGCAGTACGTGGCGGCATCCGACCAACTGACGTTCACGACCGGACGTTTCTGATGGCGAGGTTGGTTCATGACCTCCCATTCCGGCGGCGCTTCCTTGCCTGTCGCCTCCAGATACTTGGCATACTGCCCCACCGTCACGTGATATTTGTCCATATAGAACGCGTCAAGGTAGACGCGATGCACGGGCTTTTCGTCCGTCTTCAGGGTACTCCCCATCGTGAATTCCCCTGCCGGCACCAACGCCATTGGGATGTCGCGGGGATCGGTCGGGAACGCTTCTCCTGCTGATACACCTGGTTTCAGACTATCCGGCGAGGTGGTCGAACGTCGCCCAGGCAGCTTCGCTTGTAACTGTTGATAGACGGCTTGTTGCTCATTATTGAGACCCAGCTCATTGGCACCATCCAGGGCTTCTTCAGCCTGCTTCATCTTGTCGGATGGAGTTTGTCCACCGGCAAGCAGACCCTTTGCTTCCTCCAACAACCGCCACGCGGTCACTTCCTCCAGCGACTGCCACACCTTCATTTTGCTTAACCGTGGCTCTCTCGTCCCCGAGATTCTGGATTTCGCGTCCAGGTGGAGCGCGATCTCGTAATGTTCTTCCGCGCAGTCCCAGGCTCCTAATCCTCGACAGGCTTCAGCCAGGTTAAATTGAGCCTGCACATTAGACGAATTCTTGATGAGCCCTGCCTCCAACGTCGTGCGCGCTTCAGCATATTGTTTGTGCTTTAAAAGACTCTCTCCTTTGGCAAAGTTCTGCTCGCCGGCGTCGGCTGCCAGCGCCATGGAGTTTGTGGTCATGCTCAGACAGATGACAACACTCAGCACCTCAAGCGTCTGTCTCATACGCGCGTCCCTCCACTTGTGCTTATCCCATGGCGGTAGATCTCGCTTCCCCGTAAGAGTCTCGGCAGCCTTTGTGAACGCAGCCTTCATGGTTGAAACCATAACATACCGTAGCCAAAGCATAAAGAAGCCTAAGAGAGCGACCACATTTCGTGTGAGTGATGAATGTGGATTCGCGACAGGTCTCCGGCACGTAGAGGAGCCTCTACCAGCTGGTCAGCAGCTATACACCTCAGCAACTCTTGAATCGGCTGTCGAGTATGACCGCGCGCTGCACGACCTGTCATGACATGTACAGATTCAGATCGAGCGAGTAGCTGGCAACAATTCGCAGCCAGCAGTCGAAGCGCAGGAGAGAAATTCGGAACAAGAGTGAATCCATTTCCGAGATGGCGACTCCCACTCAGTGAGAGCTCCCGTCATGGCCGGATGGCATTAGCCTTGAAGGTGGACATCTACCGTAGCTGAGGGCAATGTCGCTCCGGTAGCGCGATCAGAGATGTCTTCATGAAATCGCAAGCCATCATACGTGTTGCTCTAGCAGCAGCTATACTGTCACCAGTTGGTTTGGTCGCCGTTGGGTCGGCGCAGGATCTCCATCGGGATCGTGATCAGCTCAAGACGCAACAGCAGCTGAAGGATAAGTTGCAGAGCAAAGATCAGTTGCACAAGGAGTTGAAGGACAAATACCAGCTGAAAGGGCAGAACGGGGCGAGAGAGGTGGGGGTTCACTCGGCACTCAGGCCTCACTGCCGTATAGAAAGGGAGGAAAGCAATGGCACGGATCGTCATTATCGGCGCATCAATCGGCGGCTTGCCCGCAGCCTACGAGGCACGAGCGTTATTGGACCAGAAGCATAAGGTGACGGTGATCTCGAACGTCGATTATTTCCACTTCGTCCCGTCCAACCCATGGGTCGCCGTGGGCTGGCGGAAGCGAAAGGACATCAGCTTCGCGGTGGGGCCGGTGTTGGAGAAAAAGGGGATCGAATTTGTCTACGAAGCGGCCCAGCGGATCGAACCGGAGCAGAACCGAGTCATCACGACAAAAGGCGAGGTGCCGTACGACTATCTCATCATCGCCACCGGACCGAAACTGAATTTCAGCGCCGTGCCGGGGCTTGGCCCCAGTGGACACACCCATTCCATCTGTACGGTGGACCATGCGGAGCAGACCTGGGGAGCATACCAGAGCTTCCTGAAGGATCCCGGCCCGATCGTGGTCGGCGCGGCGCAAGGCGCCTCCTGTTTCGGCCCGGCGTACGAGATGGCGTTTATTCTGGATGCCGATCTGCGGAAAAAGAAACTGCGGCGGAAAGTGCCGATCTATTTCGTGACGCCGGAACCCTACATCGGTCATATGGGCCTCGCCGGTGTCGGGAAATCGAGGCGTTTGATGGAGGACGAGTTCGCAGACCATTCCATCACACCGATCGTCAACGCCTCGATCAAAGAAGTCCATCCCGGCAAGTTGCAGATGGAAGATGGGCAGGAGATCCCATTCCGTTACTCGATGTTCATTCCACCGTTCGGCGGTGTGGATGCCGTGGCCGGGACGTCGGGTTTGTGTAATCCCAAGGGCTTCGTCAACATCGATGCGTATCAGGCCAACCCCAAGTACAAGAATATTTATGCCGTGGGCGTTTGTGTGGCGATTCCTCCGGTGGAACAGACTACGGTGCCGACTGGGGCGCCCAAGACGGGCTATATGATCGAGTCGATGGTGCGGGCGGCCGTGCACAACATTCAGGCCGATATCGAGAACGAGACCCAGCGAGAGACCGCCACGTGGAATGCGGTCTGCTTAGCGGATATGGGTGACACGGGCGTGGCGTTTGTGGCGCTGCCGCAAATGGCGCCTCGAGACGTGACCTGGGCGAAGAAAGGCCGCTGGGTGCATTTAGGCAAGATCGCGCTGGAGAAGTATTTCCTCCGCAAGATGAAAAAGGGCGAAAGCGAACCCTTTTACGAACGCGTGGTCATGAACGCGCTGGGGATCACGAAGTTGGAGCAACGCCGATGAGTCGGCTTACGGCTCCTTTGGTGGTCCGTCAGGTTGAAAACCGGGCTAGTCGATCATTCTCATCGCGGACTCCATCAGCACACCTGGTCGACTGCCGAAGACGAGGGGGACGGTCATGGCGTTGATCTTGGGCGCAGAACCAAGCGGCCTGCGTGAAAGGGCCTTCGGAGTGCTCCTCACCGTCATGCTTTTTTGTGTGATGAGCCCAGGGCATGTTGCGGCGGAGGAGCAAGAGGCTGTCGCACCGGAGCTCAAGTTGAGCCTGCGCGACGCGATTCAAGCTGCGGTCGACAACAACGTCAATGTGCGGCTGCTGAAAGAACGAATTGCCGCCGCGCAAGCACAGACCAATACGAGTTTCGGTGCGTTGCTTCCGAATGTCGGTGGATACCTCAACGGCAGACATCAAACCGTCAATCTTGCGGCCTTCGGGCTTCCCGCCGATCGACTATCCGGTCTGGGCCTCACCCGGAGCGTGACGGATCCGTTTGAAGTCTATGACGCACGAGCAACCCTTGTGCAAAACATCTTCAGCCTCAGTCTCCTTCAGCGATGGCGGGCGGCGAAATCGGGACTCGATGTGGCCGGGCTGGAGGCGGAGGTGACGAAGCGCGATGTGATGGCCACGGTTGGATTGCTGTATATCGAAGTGTTACGGGCCGACGAAGCGGTCAAGGCGCGTCTGACCGATATTGAGCTCAGTCAGCAATTGCTCAAGTTGGCAAGAGATCGCAGAACGGCAGGCGTGGCAACGGGTTTAGATGTCACCCGTCAGGAGGTGCAGCTGGAGAACAACAAACAACGGTTGTTGGTCTCCCAGAATGAACAGGAAAGCGCGCGTCTCAATCTGATTCGGGCACTGGGGATTGCGTTTGACGTGCGGCTGACATTGACCGATGAATTAAAATTCGTTCCGCCCGTCACTCAACGTGTGGAAGAAGCACTCGTCATCGCGCGCGAACAGCGGCTGGAGTTGAGGGCTCAGGAAACTCGCCAGCGACTCGCGACGCTCAGCCTCAGTTCCGTGACCAGCGAACGCATACCCTCGCTCTCGTTGAACGGCGACTACGGCTGGATCGGGTTGAAGCCGGATGAGGCAGTGACCACGCGGTCCATCGGCCTGACGCTCTCCATTCCCATTTTCGACGGAGGCCAGCGGGAAGGTCGAATCTCTGAAAACCGCAGCCGAGTCCGGCAAGAATCAATCCGCATGAAGGATGTGTCGGATCAAGTTACTCTAGAAGTACGAAACGCGTTGCTCACCCTGGAGTCGTCCACGCAACAGGTCGCCGTGGCCGAGAAGGGCTTGGAGTTGGCGTTAAAGGAATTGACCTTCGCCAAGGATCGGTTTGCAGCTGGCTTGGTGACTAATATCGAAGTGACAAACGCTCAAGCCTCAGTCGCGAGGGCTCGCGACAATCAGATTGAAGCGCTGTTCCGGTTCAACGCCTCACGGATCAATTTGGCCAGGGCCAAAGGAGAAATCGACAAGCTCTTCTGACCTTGCGGCACTCAGGAACGCGTCGGACAACGTTGCCGATGCCTGGACGAGGACAATCGTGCAGCTTTGGTAGGCACGTGCGATCCAGTCGGCTCTGAACGGCTGGTGTTCGATAGTCGCGCCTCTGCGCCGGTGGGGCCACTGCGATATGTCATCGTGATCGGGCAGGGGATTCATATAGAGGAACCAGTATGCACACCGGAAGTCCGCTGAGGCACCTCGTGTATGCCAGCGGTATCCTGTTCCTTGTCATCAGCCTTGGTACGGTTGGGTATGTGCTGATCGAGGGGTGGTCGGCGTTCGACGGCCTCTATATGACGGTGACCACACTGACGACGGTTGGGTACGGTGAGATTCATCCCCTTTCATCGGCGGGGAGGCTCTTCACCATTGTGTTGATCCTCATGGGAGTGGGGACACTCTTCTATGTGGTAGGGAATGTTGCTCGCTTTGCTCTGGAGGGGGAGCTTCAACAGGCCTTTGGCCGGTATCGACAGGGAGGGAGAGTGAAAACCTTGAACGATCATTACATCGTGTGCGGGTACGGTCGGATGGGCCGGCATGTGTGCAAAGAACTTCAAGCCAAACCGGTCACTGTCGTCATCGTCGAGAAAAGCCCGCCGGTCGTGGCTGCCGCACGAGGAGAGGGATTTGTGGTCATTGAAGGGGATGCGACGCAGGATCAGGTGTTAGTGCGTGCTGGGATCGAACGGGCGAAGGGCCTGGTATCCTTGGTGAATACCGATACGGAAAACCTCTACATCGTTTTGACCGCACGGGGACTCAATAAACATCTCTTTATCATGGCACGAGCCGGTGAGGAGGGGTCGGAACAAAAACTGCTTCGAGCCGGAGCCAACCGGGTCACGTCCCCGTATCTCATCGGGGCAAGCCAGATCGCGCAGGTCTTGCTGAGACCCAACGTTGTGGAGTTTCTGGATCTGGCCACAAAGCGCGAGCACCTCGGGTTGCAAATCGAAGAAATCACGATTGAACAGGGGTCACGCTTTGACGGGAAGACACCTTGCGAATGCGGACTTGGCGAGGAACGGGGGTTGATCGTGGTTGGGGTCAAACGCCGATCCGGACATCTTGAATTTAATCCTGGCGCCAAAGTCGAGTTGGTCGCAGGGGATACCTTGATCGTGCTCGGACAGGTCGAAAGCCTGAGAAAACTGGAATCGGTCATTCGGTCGACTGGGGAAATGGCATAAGGCGGTCGGAATAGAAATGACTTTGCGTCAGCGAGTGGTAGCGGTGCATGTGTTGAGAGCGGTGAGTGATCAGGCCCGCCTGTCCACGATGGATGGTCCTAGGTGACCGCTCAAACCGGTCGGTCGTTACGATTCTCCCTCTCTCGAAACGTGGCCCTGAGTACACCTGCATCACATAGGAGTCGCGTGGCGACGCTCAGCCGTCTTTCCGCCGTTGCATCTGTGCGCATCTGTTGCGCACTCCTCAATTCGATCCCAAGGGCAACGACATGGCGCCCCGCTTTTCGTGAATCCAATCTGATCGCAGCGACTCTCATCTGGTGGAGGAGACACATGCGTGATGGGGGAAGAAACGAATGAGTAGGGGGCAACCATCGCTTGGGAAACGTGCGATCACGACGCGGGTCGTGCATGATGGGGTGATGATTAGGATATGACTCATCTGACGTCCAGACGATCGTCGGTTGACAGAAGGGCGGCAAGCCGGCGGATTTGCCGTACCGCTCGATGAGCTGGGAAAGCTTTCTTGCGGTTTTCTTCGGCGGAATGGTGGGCGTGACATTGGGCGCGACGGGAGCCGGCGGGTCGCTGTTGGCGATTCCCTTGTTGGTGTATGGTCTTGGGCTGCCTGTACAGGAAGCGACCGCGACGTCGCTCCTTGTCGTCGCGGCCTCCGCGGGACTCGGTGCATACGGTCACCTCAGAGCAGGTAACGTTCGACTGAAAGCGGCAGCCCTGTTCAGCGCCAGCGGCTGGATCGGTGCGTGGTTGGGTGCGCTCGCTCATCGTCTGGTTCGCGAAGAACTCATCCTCCTCTTGTTCGGGGTTTTGATGTTGGCCGTCGCCTGGCGGATGTGGCAAGGCCACACCGTCTCGGCCATGGACGAGGGCCCACGCTGCGCAGACGAGATGCCTCGCAGATGCGTAATCAGAGCTCTGGTCGTCGGGTTACTGGCCGGCGTCGTCACCGGATTGTTTGGTGTCGGCGGAGGCTTCGTCATCGTGCCGGCATTGTCGATGATTTTGGGCTTCCCGATGCAGACGGCGGTCGGCACCTCGCTGCTGATTATCGCGATTGTCTCGCTCGGCGGCCTATTGGGGCATGTCCAACAGGGCCGGCTCGATTGGCTTGTGACGGGCTTGCTGTTGCTGGGCAGCGGTCTGGGGATGCTCGTGGGAACAGAGGTGGCGCGTCGAATCCCCCCAGCACGCCTCGCGAAACAATTTGCAGTCGTTGCCGCAGCTGTCGCCGCCGGTCTCATCCTCCACAACGGGATTACATTGAGCTGGGGCGCGCGTTGATTCAGGGAAAACAGGCATCTTGTCCCGGCAGACCGAAGCATCGAGCGGCCATGAGCTTTGCTATTGTGTCGTGTTCGCATACGGTGGTCACAGATCAACGCCTCGACATTGGTCATGACCGCGATGATCCCTGACGAGGGATGGTCCGAATCATGTGAATCCATTCTGAGCATGCGTGACTCATACTCACAAAAGGAACCGCCGATCGATCCAGTGACCATAAGCGGTTGTGCCTCTAGGCGGTCCATGAGTCGTAAGAGCCGACGGGGTTTTCTAATTTCCAAATGGAGGGAATAATGATGATGAGGAGATTAGGTTTTGGATTTTTGGGAATCGCAGTAGCTGTCGCGATGACGGTGTTCCCCGTCTTTGCCGACGAGGGCCATGGGAAGAAGGGGCAAGGCGGTCACGGCCAGGAGGGACAGGAAGACCCTGGTGGGCATTACCTGAAACATCTGTTGAAGCATGCCAAAGAGTTTGGGCTGACGCAGGAACAGGTCGGCAAACTCAAAGCCTTACAGCTGGACTTCCAGCGTTCGGAGGCCAGGTTGGAAGCCGATGTGAAGATCGCCAAGCTTGAACTGCACGCCATGCTGGAAGATGAGCAGGCCGACCTCACGACCATTCAGGCCAAAGTCGAGCAGTTGAAAAAGTCAGAAGCGGCTTGTCTGCTCTCGGCCATCAAGGGGAAGCGCACCGCCATGGCTCTGTTGACCCCTGATCAACGCGAGAAGGACCGAGTTCATCGTGAACATATGAAGAGTCAGGGTGAGAGTCAACATAGCGGCGGGATGGGTGGAGGAATGGGCGGGGGTGGCATGAGTGGAGGCGGCCACGGAGGACATGGCGGCGGAGATCATGAGAGTGGAGAGTCCAGCGGAGGTCAGCAGCACCAGCATTAAGCATGGAGCGCAAGCGTATGGATGGAGGTATGACAATGCTGTGGCTACGAAAACTACAAGTGAGTATCGGGGTGTGTATGGCGCTTCTCGTACCTTCGCATGGTTTCGCCGTCGAAGATACAACAGGGCTCGAAAGAGCCGCGTCTGAAGTAGCCATGGAATTTATGAGGGAACTGGGTGCAACCATGACGAGGGAAATGGCCAAGGGCGGTCCGACAGAGGCGATCAAAGTCTGTGCCGAGCTGGCGCCGGAGGTCGCGGGCCGGTTGTCGCGCGAACATGGTTGGCGGGTGACGCGCGTGGGGACACGTGTGCGCAATCCCTTGCTAGGCATGCCGGATGCGTGGGAGCAGAAGGTGCTGGGCGAATTTGCCGAGCGTGCCACGAAAGGGGAGGCTTTCTCGGGTATGACTCAGAGTGAGGTGGTGACGGAACCGGGCGGACGATACTATCGGTTCATGAAGGCGATCGCCGTGCAGCCGCAATGTCTTCTGTGTCATGGACCCGTGGCAACGATTCCGGGAGAGATTCAACAGCGCCTGAAGGCACAGTACCCATTCGATACGGCGACCGGGTACCAGGCGGGCGAGCTTCGCGGCGCTGTGAGTATCAAACAGCCGTTCGACGAGCCCAACCAGTAACGGGTGAAGTCGGACTTGCGTGAGTCATCCGGTTCAATTGAGAGGACACGTGTATGACAGGTAGGCTATTCTAGGATCGCCTGCCGTTCAAAAATCATTTTGCGTCACGAAGTTGGAGGAACGCTGATAAATGCTGATACCGCGCCGAACAACGATCTCTCTGCGTCAGAGATTCCATCAGATGGACGGAAAAGCGACGCTGAGTTCAATGGGATTGATCGCATTGATGCTGTGGGTCATAACCATTGCCGCATTCAGCTGGTTTTTCGTTAAAGGCTGGACGACGGAAGGGAGTGACGGCCGCGTGGAAATACTATTGGCACCGGTTGAGCGGGATGAGATTCTGGCGGAGATGCGGCATCTGTTGAAAGCGATAGACGGCATCATCAGAGGGTTGGGGGAACCGAAGCCTGACCTGAGGCAGATGGAAGAAACGGCTCGAGCGGTCGGCATGCATATGGCGGCGGATGCGGAGCCGGCCATCATGGCGAAGTTGCCGCTGCCGTTTAAGCAGATGGGCATGTCGATCCACAAGGATATGGATGCGCTGGCTGATGCGATCGTCCGGAATGAGACACCGCAACAAATCCTGCAACGTTTGTCGAGCGTGACGGCTCGCTGCACGGCCTGTCACGATATGTATCGGTTTTCTGCAGGCCGATAAGTCGTGAAGGGAAGAGAGTGCTTCCTCCAATGTCCGCATTGAGCTGCTCAGCAAGTCAGTTGGTCCTGTTCGGAGGAGCAGCACCGGCCTCTCATCGTGTGAGTTGTTTCTGCCGGTCGATCGATTCACGGCTATAAGAGGAGAAATGCTCACATCCATAAGTCGACGGACCCGCATCATTATTGTGGATGGGATTGCCGGCGGAGCCAGCGCCGCGGCCAGTGCACGCCGACTGGGTGAGTCGGCCCACATCGTATTCGAGTGTGGCTCGCACGCCGGTTTTGCCAACTGCGGCCTACCCTAGTACCTGAGCGGCGAAATCTCTGATCGCAATGACCCTCTGGTAGCCGACCCCGAGACCGGACATATTCCTGGATCTTCCCTTACCGGAATTACGCACGACGATGGGCGAGCTGCCGACAGATCGGTCCGTTGTCACCTATCTGTGCGGTCGGTCAACGAGGGTATTTCGCCGAGCGAGTATTGTGGCACGCGGGTATGGCCGGCTGTCGTAATCTGACCGGAGGGTTTGTCAGCTGGCAAAGGCACGTTTCGGGATCTGTGTGAATCCTTTGCTCGGTCTGTGACTCACATAGGCAAGAGGAAAGGAGGGCCAGATGAAACTCAATGAACAGCTCCGATTCATCGCAGGCGTGTTTGTGCTGATCGCAGTCATATTGGGTGCGACCGTTCATCCCTATTGGAACTATTTCGCCGCCTTTGTGGCGGTCAATCTGATTCAATCGGCCTTTACCGGCTGGTGTCCGATGATGGCACTCTTACGAAAGCTCGGCGTGCAAGAATAGTCGTGACTTTGTTGCGGGATGCTTTATTCTTGGGTGAATGCCGAGCCGTCCGGGGCGTAACGGAGGATCAGGAAAGCCGCTATGACCATTCCCCTGATTTTGACAGATGCATTTGCAAGCGAGCGGGATCTCCGCGAAATGATTGCCGCTCGGAAGGTCTGCTTCGACCACGATCCCTTCTATGTGAAAGATGGATCAAATCAGATCGTGCAGATTGGTTTTCAACTCAACCTCTACGCGGCTTTCCAGGATCCCAAACATCTGCCGTCGGGCGAGGACGTCGAGCTGTGTGACCTCATCGGTGACCTTCGACGGCTTTGCCGTGTATTCTTTCAGTCGCTGGATCTTCTGAAACCCTGCGAATATCCCGAACCGCCGATGCATCGCATTATGTATGCTCCGGAACGTCAGTATCGAGCGGAAGTCTGTCTTCAAATTCCCATCTTCGACCGGGGACACTACGGGGCGAAACCGGATCGTCGCCTAGAAGAGTTGCTCAAGACAGCCGAATGTCTCCTTCGACAGCTAGGGGCCAAGCGCGGGATATGGGACGATCAGAAGAGTGCACAGGCTCACGCTCAGGATCAGTGTGAAGACCATGCTCGAGCTGCTGCAGGCGAAGCGTGAGTCCGGAGGAACACATCACGCAGATGAGGGTCAACCCAACGAGATACATCCTCCTCGCGGTCCTGCTCTCGACCGGCTGCGGATCCAGGGAAGAGCCGGTCGCACCGGTGGTATCCGGCGCTCCACAGAAGACGATCCAGGCTGCAGTCGTGGAAGCCAAGCCGGCATCGGTGCCGATTCGCGTTGAGGTCACCGGTCAGGTTGTTCCGATCTTCCAAGCTACGCTCTCCAGTCGTATCCAAGGGACCATTGATACGTTGCTGGTTCGAGAAGGCTCGAAGGTCTCCAAGGGGCAGCGCTTGATCCAGCTGGATAGCCGAGACCTCCAGGCAGACCTGACCCGTGCGCAGGCGGAGATCGAGAATGCAAAGGCGCATCTCGACAGGATGAACCAACTGTATGCCCAAGATGCAGTCTCGAAACAGGAGATGGAGAATGCGACTCGGGCCCATCGAGTCGCGGATGCGAATCGCAAGGCCGTGGAGGCTCAACTCAGTTATACGATGGTGAGAGCGCCGTTCGACGGCATCATAACTGAGAAAAAAGTCGAGGCAGGAGAATTAGCGTCACCGGGTCAGCCGCTGCTCAAAATGGAAGATCCTCTGCGTCTTCGTCTGGAAGCCACGGTCGCGGAAGGAGATCTCAGGTCGGTTTCTCCAGGCGATAAGATTCAGGTCTTCATTGATGCCTTAAGCGGCCAAGAGTTGATCGGCATAGTCAGCCAGATTCTTCCCGCGGGAGATCCGCAAACACATACCTTCACGGTTAAGGTCGATCTGCCAAAGGTAGAGGGACTGAGGACTGGGATGTTCGGCCGATTTCCTCTCGAGAAAGGCGTCACGCAAACCATTCTGGTTCCTGTGACGGCCCTGGTCGAGCGAGGCGAGCTCAGCAGCGTCTACGTCGTCGGATCGGACCAGGTCGTACGGCTCCGATGGGTCAAAGTCGGGCGGAGGTTCGAAAAACATGTCGAGCTCCTGTCCGGCATCAACGAGAGAGAGCGGGTCTTGACGGACGGAAGTCGTGGAGTTGACGGAGCAGCCGTTCAGGTCGTTGAGACGGTGACATCGCCATCCAAATAAGAATTGCATGTTTCGAGTCTCGTGACGGAGGCGTTTCGAACTCCAAACTCGAAACAAGAAACTTTCAACTCGAACCGCTCCGCTTCAGGAGAGACAAACGACGCATGACGGTTGGCGTATGACGAATTACAAACCAGGCCTGAGCGGACGCATCGCCGCCCTCTTTATCGACAGTAAGCTCACACCGCTCATGATGCTGGGCGTGCTGCTGCTGGGTCTGTTTGCGGTGGTCGGTACACCTCGTGAGGAGGAACCACAGATCGTCGTGCCGATGGCCGATGTCTGGCTGCCGTTTCCCGGGGCATCAGCCAAGGTCGTTGAAGAACAACTCACCAAGCCGTTTGAGCGGAAGCTCTCCGAGATCAAGGGGGTCGAGTATGTGTACTCGATCTCGAGACCTGGTGGCGCCCTGATCATCGTCCGGTTCTATGTCGGTCAGCCGATGGAACAGAGTCTGGTCGATCTGTATGACAAGTTGATGGCGAACCAAGATCTCTTACCATCCGGTGCCGAACCGTTTCTGGTCAAGCCGAAGGATGTCAACGATGTTCCCATCGTCACCCTCACGCTGTCGAGTGAGCGCTATGGGGAATTTGAGCTCCATCGGTTGGCCGAACAGGTCTTGGAGGAGATCAAGAAGGTAGCCGGCACATCGGCTGGATTCATCGTCGGTGGGAGGCCGCGCGAGTTGCGTATCCAGATCGATCCGACGAGATTAAAGGCCTACGGGCTGACTCCTCTGCAGGTCGCGAGCGTGGTGCGCGGCGAGAACCGCGCCTTGTCGACCGGCCGCTTCGACAGTCGTAATCAAAACTTTCTGGTAGAAACGGGTCGCTTCATCCGGTCACGGGAAGATCTAGAAAGTCTGGTCGTCGGCGTCAATGAGCAACGACCGGTGTACTTGCGCCAAGTGGCGGAAGTCACGGACGGCCCGGCAGAAGCGACGAGTTATGTTTGGTTCGGCGTGGGCGCCGGAGGCACCCGTGAAGCGGGGCTTACGAACGACGCCTCACGAGAGACGCTTCACGAAGACCCCGCTGTCACCGTCGCCATTGCTAAGCAGGCCGGGATGAATGCGGTGACCATCGCCGCTGAGGTGATCCGAAAAGTCGATGAGATGAAAGGCAGAGTCATTCCGTCGGACGTCCGTGTGACGGTGACGCGCGATTATGGAGAAACGGCCCAGGAGAAGGCCAATGAACTGCTGTGGCACCTCCTGATCGCTGTCGTTGCGGTCGTGGTCTTCCTCGGTGTGACATTGGGGCCGAGGCCGGCGCTCGTCGTCTCCATCGCGATTCCGTTGACTCTTGCGCTCACGCTTTTCACGTCGATGATGATCGGGTATACGATCAACCGGGTGACACTGTTTGCCCTCATATTTTCCATCGGCATTCTCGTGGATGATGCCATCGTGGTCGTCGAAAACACCTATCGCCATCTGAAGATGCGTCTTGCCGCTCACCATGAAGCCTCCATCCAGGCGGTTGATGAGGTCGGGAATCCCACGATCTTGGCGACATTCACCGTCATCGCCGCCCTTCTGCCGATGGCCTTCGTCTCCGGGCTCATGGGGCCCTATATGAGGCCGATTCCCGTCAACGCGTCCATCGCGATGTTTTTCTCGCTGTTGGTTGCCTTCATCGTGATCCCCTGGTTTTGCCAGACCTGCTATCGTCCGGGAACTTCCCTTTCAGGAGTCGACCATGAGAGCGATGACCGAGGTTTGACGGCTCGGATGTACCGGCGGATTCTTTCTCCGCTGCTGGCCCATCCGTTCCTCGCCTATGCGTTTCTGGCCGGAGTCGGGCTCTTGCTCGTCGCATCGACGCTGTTGTTCTACACCCGCCATGTCGTCGTGAAGATGCTCCCTTTCGACAATAAGAGCGAAATCCAACTGGTGGTCGACATGCCGGAGGGGACGACGCTCGAAGAGACCGCCCGAGTCACCCAGGCGCTAGGACGCTATGTGAAGACGGTGCCGGAAGTGCGGGATTATCAGGTCTATGTCGGAACGGCCTCTCCCTTCAACTTCAGTGGACTTGTCCGGCACTACTATCTGCGGGAGCAACCTCACGAGGCGGACATTCAAATCAATCTGGTCGCGAAGCACGAGCGCACCACCCAGAGTCATGACATTGCCCAGCGGATTCGTCCACCGGTGCAAGAGATCGCTCGTGAATATGGCGCCAATGTGAAGATCGTCGAGGTACCGCCCGGGCCGCCCGTGCAATCAGTGCTCGTCGCGGAGGTCTATGGGCCCGACTACAACAGGCAACTTGTCGTGGCACAGGAGATCCGAGGGCTCTTCGAATCCACATCGGGAGTGGTCGACGTGGATGACTATATCGAGGCGGACCAGGTGAAATATGTCTTCACCGTTGATCGTGCCAAGGCAGCCCTCGCCGGTATTCCTTCCGATGAAATCGTCACCACGCTTCGCATGGCACTCCAAGGAACGAAGGTTGGCCTCGTCCATATCCCGCAAGAGAAGAGTCCAGTCCAAATCGTGCTTCGCCTCCCGCTCGCTGAAAGGACCGGTCTTGAGCATCTCGGAGAGATCGGGCTGCGTACAAAGACCGGCGGCATCATCCAGCTGTCCGAACTACTCACGGTCGAGCGAACGGTCCAAGACAAAGCGATCTATCACAAGAATCAAAAGCCGGTCGTGTATGTGGTTGCGGACGTCGGTGGTCCTGGAGCGGAGCAAGCCGAGAGTCCGGTGTACGGAGTGCTGGGAGTCGGGAAAAGGCTTGAAACGTTTCGAGCGGAGGAAGGGTATCAGGTCGAGCAATACTACGCCTCACAGCCGTGGTCGGAAGAGAAGATCGCGATGAAGTGGGATGGAGAATGGCACATTACCTATGAAACATTCCGGGACATGGGCCTCGCATTTGCTGTGGCCATGTTGCTCATCTATCTGTTGATCGTCGGGCAGTTTCAATCGTTCGTCACCCCGTTGATCATCATGGCGCCGATTCCACTCACGCTCATCGGCATTTTGCCAGGTCATTGGCTGACGGGGTCGTATTTCACCGCGACCTCCATGATCGGCTTCATCGCGCTGGCGGGGATCATCGTGCGGAACTCCATTCTCCTCGTCGATTTCATTCAGCTGCAAGAACGTGCCGGCGTACCCTTGGCTGAAGCCGTCGTCAAGGCTGGTGCTATTCGCACAAGGCCCATTCTTCTCACCGCTGCTGCGCTGATGGTCGGTGCCTTCGTCATCATTCTGGATCCCATCTTCCAGGGGTTGGCCGTCTCGTTACTTTTCGGTGTCGGTGCCTCGACGCTGCTGACTCTGGTCGTGATTCCTCTCCTTTACTACCATGTGACCAGAAAGCCGATTACACCATGTCTTCACCCTGTCGGATCGATAGGCGAGGATAGTCCACGGAATTCCGAAGAAAGAATTTCACGGCCGGTTCTAACCTAGCCCGCAGTGTTCACGGGAGCTTCAGCTCCAATCCTTCGTAACGTTCAGGGCCGTGAGCTTGCGGAACGGCATCATGTCTCTTGCTTCTGAATTCGCACGCTTCATGACTCGTCACAAAGAATCCGATACTAACGTTCACTGTGGTATCTTGCCTCCTAGAGAACCATCACTCTGTAGACGCCCACCCCAATCGATGTTCTGAATCCAGTGTCATGCATCCAGCCTTCATGGAGGGAATCATGGAAACCTATGAACGATCCGTCCGTGACCACCGTGGCATTGAAATTTCTCAGCTTGAAGTAGGAATCGTGCTTCATTATCGGATGAAGGAGGAACGTCGCCATGAAGGTCACCCTCAGCATCATCAAAACCGACATTGGTTCGATCGGCGGCCATATCTGTCCATCCCGGCAACTATTGGAAACCGTTCAGCGCTATGTGGCTCAGCATAGCTCGATGTGGATTGACCACTTCGTCAGCAGTACCGGGGATGATATCGCGCTCTTGATGAGCAATAGTCATGGGGTGGGACACGAGGCTGTTCACAAATTGGCGTGGGCCGCGTTCCTTGCGGTGACCGAAGTAGCCAAGCAGCAGGGGCTGTAGGGGGCGGCTGTGGTGGAGATGGAATTTAACGAGTGACCGAATGAGCCTTTCCTGTTTTTGCTGCCGACAAGACTGACCCCAGTGCCTTTAATCTCCCACTGTACCTGGCTTTCGCCGACCCGATAAACACGCAGGGGGTGATGCTGGCACCCAGCATCGTACAGGGCTTTCGTTTAGGGAAGGTCTGATTAATTCAGAGTTTCACTTGAGAACCAGTCGCTTCTCCAATGTTTTGAGAGGTGGCTAGTCAAAAGTGAGGATTAATGAAATCTTCCCTAGTCATTTGCCTAGGTTATTGAGGATAATTTGCCAGGAGAGCTGTCCTTCCACTAGGACTCGATTTTACATTCTTGCTAGAGCATCAGCTCGGACCTAGAATACTGTCTACTCGCATGGCACCCAAACGCACCAAGAAAAAACAGGGGGCACAGCACGAACGACCCTCGCCTGTGCGACGTGCCGCCGCACGCCAGCGCAAGGCGTCAGCGTTCTCGGCCAGGCGCAACCGGACTAAGAGAGTCGTAGATGTGAGGGAGCAACAGCTGCGCCAGTTCATCGAGCAATCGACGACGGCAGTCGCGATGTTCGACTACGAGATGCGTTATCTCGCAGCAAGCCAACGGTGGTTGTCCGATTACGGGATCACAGCGGATGTGATCGGGCAATCGCACTACGAGGTGTTTCCGGAAATCCAGGAAAAGTGGAAAGCCGTGCATCGACGCGGATTGGCCGGGGAAGTGATCCGGGCCGAGGAAGACCCGTTTCTCCGGGCAGACGGATCGACTCAGTGGGTCAAATGGGAAGTTCGTCCCTGGTTTGGCGGCAGGGAAATCGGCGGCATTACGATTGCTTCGGAAGAGGTCACCGCGCAGGTCCAAGCTCGAATCGCGCTCCAGGAGAGCGAAGTACGGTTGCGGCAAGTGTAGAGGAGACAGGGACGGCAGTATGGGATTGGGATGTCGAAAGCGGCAAGGTCTACTGGACGATGCAGCATTTTGTCATGCTGGGATATCGGCCGAACAGTGTGGAGCCAAGCTATGAAAATTGGGCGGCGCGAGTGCATCCGGAGGATCTCGCGGCGACAGAGACCGCAATTCGTGAGTCAATGGAGCAACGGCGTGAGTATCGCCGTCAGTTTCGGACACGCTGGCCGGACGGGACCATTCGCTGGATCGAGGCTCAGGGTTCGTACCGCTATCGCTCCGATGGTGCTTGCCAGCGTATGGTCGGAGTGATGAAGGACATCACGTCACGCAAGCAGGCCGAAGACGCGCTGCGTATGAGCGAGGAGCGATTCCGCAAGATCTTCGAGCATGCTGCGGAAGGGATTGGGATCGCGGATGAGAGGGGGAATCTGCTCCAGTGTAACGAGGCTTTTTGTGTCATCACCGGCTACTCCGCGCAGGAGCTGGTTCAGCGGCATTTCTTTTCCCTGCTCCATCCCGACGATCGTGCACAAAACGTGAAACTGGTGGAACAACTACTGGAGAGGAAACGAAGCTGGTTTCACGTGGAAAGTCGGTACCTTGCCAAATCGGGCAGGCCGGTCTGGGTCCAGAAGTATGTCTCCATTCTCTTCAGCGAGCAGGGCAGCCCCCTATACTTGGTGGCGTTGGTAACGGATATCACTCAGCGTAAGCGGAATGAGAGGCTTCTCCAGTCGAATGAGGCCTTTACCAGAGAGGTGTTGGACTCGCTTTCGGCCCATGTCTGTGTGTTGGATCGGGATGGGGTCATCATCCGGACGAATGAACCCTGGAAGCAATTCGCTCAGGCGAATTCCGATAAGTCCCGGACTATCGGGGCGGTGGGGGATAACTATCTTGACGTATGCCGTAGCGCCATTGCCGAGGGGGATGCCACGGTGCCTCCGATTCTCTCCGGTATCGAAGCAGTGCTGGCGGGGAGGCAGGAGGCGTTTAGCGCGGAGTATCCCTGTCATTCGTCCGATGAGCAGCGCTGGTTCCTCCTCCGCGTGTCGCCGTTGGTGGAATCCCAGGGTGTCGTACTCTCCCATCAGGATATCTCCGACCGAAAACGCGCAGAGGAAACTCTGCTTGTGAAGCAGCGGGAGTTGGAGAGGTCTCAAACAGAATTGGAACAGCTGAACACGAAGTTGCTGCTGACTCAGGAGACTGAACGACAGCGCATCGCCCGTGAACTGCACGACGATATCACGCAACGGATTGCCACGGTGGCGATCGATCTGCAGGGCATCTGCTCAGTGACGCGTGGATCCGAGGCATCCTTGCTCGCTCGTGTTCACCAAGTCGGTAAAATGGCGGAGCAGATCGCCACGGATCTCCAACGACTAGCATATCAGCTTCATCCGACACTCCTGGAACATCTTGGTCTGGAAGCGGCAGTCCAAGAGCATGTGGAGGAGTTCGAGGCGAGGACGGAGTTGAAGACGAAGGTCCAGATCCGTAATCTCCCGACTACGCTGTCCCTCGACCAAGCGACCTGCCTCTATCGGGTCTTGCAGGAGAGCCTCCAAAACGTGCGCAAACATGCCAACGCGACGTATGTTGTGGTCAGGATCTTGGGCTCGACGCGAGGTGTCGGTCTCTGTGTCCATGATGACGGACAAGGCTTTGACCAGGCGAAGCGGATGTCCAACGGACGAAAGGGGCTCGGTCTCATCAGTATGGAAGAACGGATAGGAGTGCTGCAGGGTAGGTTCCGCATCAGGACCAAACCGGGTGACGGGATGGAGATACATGCATGGGTGCCGTTGGAAGATGTGAGACGTGAAGGGCGCGTCATGGAGAGCGACGACAATCGGTAGAGAGGCGACTTGCGGTCTGTACTTGCAGAGACACACACATTAATGTCATGTCAGAGATGATCCCGACAAAGAAGCCGCGCGTATTGATGGCCGATGACCATTCCATACTTCTGGCTGGGGTGCGCAAGCTGATCGAGGATCAGTGCGAGGTTGTGGGGACCGTGGAGGACGGGCGAGCCTTACTCGAGGCAGCTGATCGACTTAAACCGGATCTCATCCTTCTCGATATCTCCATGCCGCTCTTGAACGGTTTGGAGGCTGCTCGGCACCTTAAGAAAACGCTGCCTGAGACAAAGCTCCTCTTTCTGACGATGCATGCGAGCTCTCGCTATGCCACGGAAGCGTTCAAAGCGGGCGCGCAGGGATTTCTGCTGAAACAGTCGGCCGCGTCTGAATTGCCCCAGGCGATCGAGGCCGTGTTGCAGGGGAAACACTATCTCACCCCCTCGATTGTGAAGCCGATGATCGACCAAGCGCTGAAGATAGGAGAGGCTTCGGCCATCATGGGGATTGCGAAGGAATTGACGCCCCGGCAACGGGAAATCTTGCAACTTGTCGGGGAGGGGAAAGGCACCAAAGAGATCGCCACGCTGCTGAACCTGTCTGTGAAGACCGTGCAGTTCCATAAGACCTGCCTCATGCAGGAATTGAATGTCCACAGCACGGCGGAGTTGATGCGCTACGCCATCACGCAAGGCCTCGCCAGCGCAGAATTGTAGTGGCCCTGTTCCTCTTCCACCAGACTTCTTCCTCTGGAAACCCTGACGAGATGCGTCGTGTACCAATCAGTCGTGGAGGGTCTTAGAAACAGACCAGAAGGACTTCTGGTTTATTGATCGGATATCAGGCACATTTTGCATCCCTGCCAGGTCGGATGCCTAGTACACAAGGAGCGATCGTGACGCTAGTGTGTCAGGCATGTGTATGGATCGAGCACACTGTGTAGCGACCCATGGAATAGCCTTATGGTAACTCAGGCAGTTCAGCTCGCCACGCATCACGCCAGTGATGATCTGGGGGGTAACACCTGTATGAGATTTTGGCGCTATGGGGAAGTGGACGAAACGGGTTCGTCATCTTGAATAGGGTTTGATCTTTGAAATTTCTCCGAGTGGAAGATACGAAATGGTGCAGGGTTCTCTAGCGCTGTCGTCCGGCTTGGTTAAGGAAACAGTATGACAGGGGCCGATTCAGTGCCACCATCGTTCACTCTTGCACTGATCAGTCGGTACACTCTCATCTATCTTGGGCTCCAGAGCACCCTAGCGGGAGTTGGAACGGTCGTGCATCTGCTACCTGGAGTAATGTCTGAGGCGTTACGAACCGAGCGGCACCCTGATCTGTTCGTACTCGATCTGGAGACAGAGCGAGACGCCATCGATATGATCCGACAGATTCGGAACGCGGCCCCGACCAGCAAGATCATCTTGTTGAGCGGGGTCGAAGGGACTCGATGTCTGCATAACGTCTTTGCCTACGGCGTCGACGGCGTCATCCTCACAGTTCAACCTCCCGCTGTGGTGAGGGTTCTACTTGAAGATCTCTTTACTCGAACCAGACATCCTGATCAGCCAGGACGTCATGCACCCGAGGAGGTGGGAGTTGAAGAAGCTGTCTACGATGGAAGTTGCGTTCGAACGACTGCAGTCGGCCAGGCTACAACAGGTTGTAGTCGAGTGGCGGTGATCGGATTGGTCCGTCAGGGCTCTCTCGAATCAAGTGAGGGCCGATCGTATCCTGGAGCGGTGTGAGTCGTGAGCAGGTGACAGGCATAGCATTGCGGGAGAGTACGGCATGTCGTTGGATCTCTGGAAATGGGAAGGGAAGCCACTATGCATGTTAAGGGATTCATCCTTGAAGATGATCGGGGAAGGGAATTTGTGGTGGAGTGTGAGCGATCCGATGCTCAGCTGGGGCAGAAGTTCTTTCTCCGAGGCTGGCAACGGTGGCGATCGGTTCCGCTGCACTATACGGAACGGCAACTGCGCAAAATCGTTGGTGGGGTGCTTGTCACGCTGGATGAACTCTTCCAATCTCTCCCCCGATTTGTGGAAAACAGAGAAGCCGACGTGCCCACCAGTCGTGTAGAGTTTGTAGGTAACGGAGGTAATGTGTCGGTATGAACTGAAACGCCAGTGTTCCGAGAGATGAGCCTCGCATCGGATAGCAGTGCGACGCAGTTGTCTGTACGATGGCGGACCTCCTCTTGATTATCACCACTTCTTCCAGATCACCTCGCAAGATAGCCCTTAGCCGTTGCGACAAGTGATTGGCTCGGTATCGTATCGATTCAGGAAATATGATCAGCCCGATCCGATCTCTGCTGTATCAAATCTGATTCGCCGGGATAGAATCTATCTCGATACAGGCCGTTCCTACGCTCATAGGCTCAACGATCCTAACGAGGCGAAATTGCTGCACATTGACCGGTTGAATCATGCAAATGATGGAAGGTGCAGCTCATGAGCGAGACGTCCCAGATACAACTCCGCCGGCGGCTCCCCTACTTCGGCAACGGGCTTCTCCTGGAAGACCTTCCAATCAAGTAGTTCTGGCAACTTTTCCTTGGTAACCAGGGCGAACGCCTAGTTCTTACAGCTACGTCGTTGCAGTAGATTCGAATCCGATATTCGAAAGGAGACGGCGTATGACTATGTCGATCGCCATTGATCAGGCCCACATTCAACGGGTTCTGACCGCACTCCGGGAACGGGGGACGCGTTGTCCTCTCGAATCGATTGAGGGGCTCTGTTCCGACCTCACGACGGATCAGATCTTTTTGGCGGTCGACTATTTGACCCGCAAAGGTCAGGTGTGTCTGACGTTGGACACCGACAGGAATTACTGGGTGCAGGCCTAGCAGCAGAAAGAGAGGTTGCGTCCATGGGTGCCTCGGCCGCTGATACAGCAAGAGTCAAACGCGAGCAGAACATAGGCCCCGGCCGGAGGATCTATGGAAAAGGACAATAACCTCTCAGAGATGGAGGCGGCGATCTCACGGATGATGGAGGGCACCATGGAGCTTGTAACGGAATCCGTGACGGTTCAACTGCGCGAGCAGGAGCATCCGGACAGATCCTTGTACCCACAGTCGGACGACTGATGATGTACTGACCAGGGGTAAGACACGAAGCGGCAGGGTGCGCTGTCTCGAATGCCAAGCGATCTTTGACGATCCGTATCAGGGCCATACGTAAGACGCTGTTTGATGCCGGAAGACTCCGGCTCCCTCTGTTACCTCCTGCAACAGAGACGAAATGCTTCCTGTAGCAGGATGCTCCTGGGCCGTCGGCTCTCTCCACTCACTGCATTAACTCTTAAGCGTTTTCAGCCTGAAGGCCGTTGGAGCGCTTCCCTCCGCTATCGGTTTTCTTCTTGCACTCCACCCAATGCTGGGAGTACGGGAACAGAGTGCCTGATCTGTTGTGGACTTCTCGCCTGAGTTCTATTGCTTGATATGCGACTGGGGTGGAGTCAAAGTCTTGTATGCTTGGCTTGTTGCTGGATTCACAAGATTGATCACAGCACACAACCGCCTTTTTCATGAACCGGAGCGAGGGGGAGATCCGCATGTTAGACGGAACGTCGAGGAACGACTACGATGCCGTCGTGTTTACGATGGCGGGCGATGATCCTGAAGGATGGGAAATCTTGGATCGCGTGGAAGAGCAGGCTGCAAACAACCCTGATCTTTTCTCTTCACAAATCTGGCTGGTGTCGGCAGTATGGAGGTCATACGTATTCCAACGTGGGGCTGATGTTGTGATCCAAAAATCACTCCGAGAGGGATTTGGGTCGGCCGTATCCGAGGCTTTCTGGAAAGAAAAGCCGACTGTGGCCGGAAAGGCCGGAGGGATTCCCATGCAGTTTCCGGAGACCTATCAGACAAACCTTGTGAACAGCGTGGAAGGCTGTGCGGAGCGGGTCCTCGACCTGCTCAAGCGACCGGGCGAACGTGGAGCATTCGGCCGGGCGGGGCGCGAGCATGTTCGAAAACATTTTCTCCTGTCGCCGCTGGTGCTCGACGAGCTCCAACTGATCAAGCAGATGCTGGGGGCAGCATGACGGACCGGACCAACGACCCACTGGTCGCCTATTTTTCTATGGAGATCGGGCTCGATTCCAACATGCCGACCTATGCGGGTGGGTTAGGCGTCCTGGCAGGGGATACGATTCGATCAGCTGCCGATCTCGAAATTCCCATGGTTGCCGTCACCCTCTTGCATCGTCGTGGCTATTTCTATCAACGGCTGGACGAACAGGGGTGGCAGCACGAAGAGCCGGTGGCCTGGCCGATCAACGATTTTTGCAAGCCTGTCGATCAACGTGTCGCCGTCGAGATCGAAGGGCGGACGGTACATGTCGGGGCCTGGCAGTTTCAGGTGAGAGGCGAGTCGGGCAGTGAGGTGTCGGTCTATCTGCTCGATACGGATCTCCCGGAGAATCAGCCCTTGGATCGGACTCTCACTGATACGCTCTATGGCGGCGACGACTCCTATCGGCTCTGCCAAGAAGTCGTGCTGGGTCTCGGAGGCTTCCGGCTGTTGCGGGCGTTGGGATATGGGCATATTCGACGGTTCCATATGAATGAAGGACATGCGGCCTTACTTGTGCTCGCTCTTCTGGAAGAGAAACTCGCGTCACGTGTTCATGAAGATACGGTCCCTGCCGATCTTATCGATGCCGTTCGGGAACAATGTGTGTTCACGACGCATACGCCGGTGCCGGCCGGTCACGATCAATTTCCTTCCGACCTTGCCCATCGTGTGCTGGGTGATCGACGCTGTGGGTGGCTGCAAGCCTGTGGCCATGACCACAGTTTGAATATGACGCAGCTCGCGCTGCGCGGCTCACGCTTCGTCAATGGTGTGGCCATGAAACACGGTGAGGTTTCCCAGAGTCTCTTCCCTGGTTATCCGATTCACTCAATCACCAATGGTGTTCATGCGGTGACGTGGGCTGCTCCCTCATTTCAAACGCTCTATGATCGGCATCTTCCCGACTGGCGGCATGATCAACTCTCACTGCGATACGCGATCAACATTCCCATGCAGGACATTTGGAATGCACACACCGAGGCGAAGCGGGCGCTCGTCGACTATGTCAATCGTGAGACGAATGTCGGGTTTGATCGGGACGTTCTCACTATCGGCTTTGCCAGGCGGGCTGCCGCCTATAAGCGTGGCACCTTGATCTTTCATGATGTCGAACGGCTCGCGAAAATAGCGAAACAGGTTGGACCGCTACAAATTGTCTTCAGCGGCAAGGCCCATCCGCACGATCAGGATGGGAAAACCCTGATTCACAGGATTCATGAGCTTCGCGATACCTTGCGGGGCAACATTCGGGTGGCCTATCTCACGAATTACGATATGACGCTCGCCAAGCTCCTCTGTGCCGGTGTGGATCTATGGCTCAACACCCCGCTCCCGCCGATGGAAGCCTCAGGAACCAGCGGGATGAAGGCGGCGGTCAATGGCGTGCCGAGTTTGAGCGTGCTCGATGGCTGGTGGATTGAAGGCCACGTGGAAGCCGTGACCGGCTGGTCGATCGGCGATCGGATTGATACCTGCCTTGAGCCGAACGGGGGTATGGATGTCTGCCATGCCGCCGCTCTGTATGACAAGCTGGAGCAGAAAGTCTTGCCCTGTTTCTACAAAGACCGTGAACGCTTTCTGGAAATAATGAGGCAATCGATTGCATTGAACGGCGGGTTCTTTAATACTCAACGGATGATGGCACAGTATCTCCATAACGCCTACCGGCTGGTCGGTGAGTATGTCCGTCGGGGGTGAGGGATAGTACAGGCTTGATGGTTAAGATGGAACAGGAATGACGGTCTCCGCCCAAGTTTCTCCAGCCGGTTCAATTTTGGCGATCAATGGAGGATCGTCCACGCTCAAATTCGCTCTCTTCCAGCCCGGTGCTTCCCTTGCCCGTGAACTGTCAGGCTCGATCGACCGCATCGGGACACCGGACGGAACGATCACCTGGGTGGGTAAACACACCGGCACTGCCGAGCGTCGGAGGATCACGGCATCCGACCATGTCGCGTGTCTTGAGCCGTTGTTAGCCTGCATCAAGGACCATCTTGCACAGAACCCGCTCGTGGCAATTGGACATCGTGTTGTTCATGGTGGTCGGTATCGTGAGCCGCAGCTCGTGACGCCGACTGTCATGGAAGAACTGCAACGATTACGTGGGTACGATCCGGAACATCTTCCTGCTGAGATCGAATTGATTCACGAATTCGCACGTCGATATCCTCATCTCCCGCAAGTCGCCTGTTTTGATACGGCATTTCACCGCGACATGCCGCGGATGGCTCGACTACTCCCGATCCCGCGACGGTACGAAAAAGGGGGCCTTCAACGATATGGGTTCCACGGATTGTCCTATGCCTTTCTGATGAGGGAACTGGTCAGAGTCGGGAAGCCAGGCGAAGCGAACGGGCGCCTTATCCTCGCCCATCTCGGAAACGGCGCGAGCATGGCGGCAGTCAAAGATGGAAAGGCGGTCGACACGACGATGAGCTTCACGCCTACCTCCGGCCTGCCGATGAGCCGTCGATCAGGGGATCTCGATCCGGGGCTCGTGGCCTATCTGGCTCGCACGGAAGGCATGAGCGCGGATCAGTTTCACAATATGGTGAATAGGGAATCGGGCTTGCTCGGTATCTCTGAAACGAGTTCTGACATGCGGGACTTACTCAATCAGGAGCAGCATGATCCACGAGCGGCAGAAGCCATCGAGCTGTTTTGCTATCAGGCGAGAAAATGGATTGGGGCGTTCACGGCAGCACTCGGAGGGTTAGACACCCTGGTCTTCACCGCCGGGATCGGCGAACACTCACCGGTTATTCGCGCTCGGATCTGCGACGGCTTGGAATGTCTCGACGTCGCGCTCGATCACGCGCGCAACGAGGCCGGTGAATCTGTGATTTCAAAAGACGACGGCAGGGTGACCGTACGCGTCATGCGTACCGATGAAGAAAGTGAGATCGCACGTTCTGTCAGCGAACAACTCAGCAAACCGAAACAATGAACGGGGAGTGTATGCCACGAACCAAGACGACAACGCGGAAGTCAGAACTGCTCGAGCGGATGGATGCCTATTGGCGAGCGGCCAATTATCTGTCTGTCGGGCAAATCTATCTCTACGACAATCCCTTGCTCAGGAAGCCCCTCACTCGCGCCCATATCAAACCGCGTTTGCTCGGCCATTGGGGCACCACACCGGGGTTGAATTTCATCTATGTGCATCTGAATCGGATCATCAAGGAACATGACCTCAATATGATCTATATCGCCGGACCAGGCCATGGTGGACCTGGGCTCGTCGCGAATGCCTACCTTGAAGGTACCTATAGCGAAGTCTATCCGGATATCTCGCAGGACGAACGAGGCATGCAAGGCTTGTTCAAACAGTTTTCGTTTCCCGGCGGTATTCCCAGCCATGTAGCACCGGAGACGCCTGGTTCCATTCATGAAGGTGGTGAATTGGGCTACGCTCTCTCGCATGCCTATGGGGCGGTGTTCGACAATCCGGATCTGATCGCAGCTTGCGTGGTTGGGGACGGTGAAGCAGAGACCGGCCCGCTCGCCACGAGCTGGCATTCCAACAAATTTCTCAATCCATCCACTGACGGCGTTGTCCTGCCTATCCTTCACCTCAATGGGTACAAGATCGCGAACCCGACGGTCCTGGCACGGATTAGTCATGACGAACTCGACCAACTCTTTCGAGGGTACGGGTATCGGCCCTATTTCGTCGAGGGGCACGACCCGCAAAAGATGCATCGGATCATGGCAGCGACACTTGATCAGATCGTGAAAGATATTCAACGGATCAAGACCGACGCGCGCAGAAACGGAGCGCCGCAGCGGCCGCGTTGGCCCATGATCGTGCTCCGGACGCCTAAGGGCTGGACCTGCCCCACGCACATCGACGGCAAGCGGACGGAAGATCATTGGCGTTCACATCAAGTCCCGATGGGCGACATGGACCAACCGGCCCATATCAAGATTCTTGAGAAGTGGATGAAGCGCTACAAGCCAGGGGAGCTGTTCGACAAAGCCGGGGAATTGAAGCCCGAGCTTGCCGAGCTGGCTCCGAAAGGAGCGCGTCGCATGAGTGCCAACCCCCATGCGAACGGGGGTCTGCTGTTAAAAGATTTACGTTTGCCGGATTTCCGCCGGTATGCCGTTGCTGTGAAGCAGCCGGGTAGCGTCGAGGCCGAGGCGACACGTGTGATGGGGGCGTTTCTGCGGGATACGATGAAGCTCAACGGGGAGCGTCGGAACTTTCGTCTCTTCAGTCCGGATGAGAACAATTCCAACCGCTGGCAGGACGTGTTGGAGGTCACCAACCGTGCCTGGATGGCGGAGCGATACCCTTCTGATGACCACTTGGCCTCAGATGGCCGGGTGATGGAGATGCTGAGTGAGCACCAGTGCCAGGGCTGGCTGGAAGGGTATCTGTTGACAGGCCGACACGGCTTCTTTTCCTGCTATGAAGCCTTCATCCACATTATCGACTCGATGTTCAACCAACATGCCAAGTGGCTCAAGATCTGCAACCACATTCCCTGGCGACGGCCGATTGCGTCGCTGAATTATTTATTGTCCTCCCATGTCTGGCGACAGGACCACAATGGGTTCAGTCATCAAGATCCCGGGTTCATCGATCACGTGGTCAACAAGAAGGCCGAGGTGATTCGTGTGTATCTTCCGCCCGATGCCAATACGCTGCTGTCGGTCACCGACCATTGTCTGCGCAGTCGCAACCACGTGAACGTCATCGTGGCGGGCAAGCAGTCGGCGCCGCAATGGCTTGATATGGATGCTGCTGTGAAACATTGCACCGCCGGCATCGGCATATGGGAATGGGCCAGCAATGATCGCAACGGGGAACCGGACGTGGTGATGGCCTGTTGCGGCGATGTACCGACGATGGAAACCTTGGCGGCGGTCTCCTTGTTACGGAGGTACCTACCGGGTGTGAAAGTGCGAGTCGTCAACGTGGTGGATCTGATGAAGCTGCAACCATCCGCTGAACATCCGAACGGATTGCCCGATAAGGATTTCGATGCGCTCTTCACGACGGACAAGCCGATCATCTTCGCCTTTCACGGTTATCCCTGGCTGATTCACCGATTGACCTATCGTCGAGCCAATCACAAGAACCTGCATGTGCGCGGATACAAGGAAGAAGGGACGACGACGACGCCGTTCGACATGGCGGTGATGAACGATCTTGATCGGTTTCACCTCGTCGCTGATGTCATCGACCGCATCGGCCTGCGCGGCTCGCAGGCCGACTACACCAGGCAGGCTCTCCGCGACAAGCGTATCGAACATAAGCACTACATCGCCGAGCATGGCGAAGACATGCCGGAGATCAGGCAGTGGAAATGGGCCGGAGGAAGGACAACGCGACGAGGTGGACGCGTGTGAATCGGTCGAGGGGGCTGATGACTTGATAGACTGTTCCTCCATTGTTCGTACGCCCCCCCCCCCTCCAATTCACATTGGGAAAACGAAAGTCGCGCTTTCGGATACTCATCACGACGAGACCAACGTTAGGTATTAGATTCATGTCTTGCCTGAATAGCCTGAGCCTCCACGGTCAAGGCGTCGCTTACCACCTCGACCGGATGGTCTTGCCTCCATCAGTCAGCTTCCTCCTCTCACATCAAAAACATGTGAATTCCCACGTGAAGTATGCTATCGAAGGGCCGTTAGCATGCTGAACGGGGCTCGGACGAACGTGATGTAAGGAGGAGGATGAAACGACATGGGCCGGCGAGTCGCATTTTCTTCATGGAGTATAGGAGCAGGATATCTGATGCTTTTGCTTGTCGGCCACGCTTATGCGGATGAGCCTGAGCCAAAGAATCCTGAGGAGGTGAAGGTACCAACGGTCATTGATTGTCGGTATGATCACCATGACGAGGGGGAGGTGAGTGAGGCTTTTCCCTCCGATGATGTTTTTCGTCCCCTGATGGCGGATCCCAAGCAGCCGCAGTTCTTTGCCATCTGGCAACAGTCGCGGGCGCGGGCGGACAATTCCTCATTCAGTCTGGGATCAGTGGCCATCGGGGAGAATTTTGGTTTTTACACGAATCGGAAAGGCTGCAACGGATGGCAAGTGGGACTGCTCACGGGAGTCTTTGCGCAGTTCGATCTGGATGAAACGAACGCGGCATTGATCAACACGGATTTTAACGTGGGGGTCCCGCTCTCGTGGCGTTCGGGGAATTGGTCGGCGAGGCTTCGCTACTATCACCAGAGCAGTCATCTCGGTGATGAATTCTTGGGCAGTCATCCGGAAATCAAGCCGTCGAGTTTCATCTTGGAGGAGGCGGAAGGTATTCTGTCCTATGACTACCGATGGCTTCGCTTCTATGGAGGAGCGGCGGTGCTGGTCCATCGTGAGCCATCGACGATCGATCGCACCCGAGTCCAATGGGGATTCGAGGCACGGGCGCCGTCGATGAGGACCAGGATCTTGGAGCCGTTTCTCAACCGCTTGATCGTGACGCCCGTGTTGTCGGGAGATTTCAAGTCGCATGAGGAACTGAGCTGGATCATCAACACCAACGTGCTCGGCGGTTTCGAATGGTCCCGCACGGGGTCTCGCCGGCACTTTCGAATCATGGTGACCTATTTCCACGGTCATAATCCGTATGGGCCATTTTACAATCAAAAGATCGAGTCGATCGGTGTCGGGGCGTATTTCACGTTTTAGCTCAGTGCGGGTCGGAACCTGCATCTGGCGTGGAGCGGTGCGATGAATAATAAAGTTTCTTTCTCTATCTGGTATGTGTTGTTGGCCATGATGGCCGTGGTGCTCGTGCATGATCTCATTCATACCTTCAACAAGGTCGAAGAACTCCCCTACAGTGAATTTAAGAAGCTGGTGGCCGACGGCAAGATCGCAGAGGTCTCGGTTGCCAACCATGTGCTGACGGGAAAACTGAAACCCGAAAGTGAGTCCAAAGAGCAGAAATCCTTTGCGACCGTGCGTGTCGAGGATCCGGACCTGGTCCGCGAGTTGAACCAGCACGGAGTCATTTTTACGGGTGTGATTGAATCCACATTTTGGCGCGATGTGCTGTCGTGGGTGGTCCCGGTCGCCCTGTTCGTCGGGATTTGGTTCTTTATCCTCAAGCGATTTGGACAGGCCCAGGGTGGCTTCATGCAGGTCGGCCAATCCAAGGCTAAGATCTACATGGAGAAGGACATCCAAGTGACGTTCGCCGACGTCGCCGGTGTGGATGAGGCCAAAGAAGAGCTGCGCGAAGTGATCGAGTTTCTCAAGACGCCGGAGAAATTTACCAAGCTCGGCGGCAAGATTCCCAAGGGGATCCTTCTCGTTGGCCCCCCAGGTACGGGCAAGACACTGCTAGCCCGTGCCGTGGCCGGTGAGGCCGGAGTGCCGTTTTTCAGCATCAGCGGGTCAGAGTTCGTCGAGATGTTTGTGGGGGTCGGGGCCGCCAGGGTTCGTGATCTGTTCGAACAGGCCAAGGGCAAAGCGCCCTGCATTATCTTCATCGATGAGTTGGACGCCCTCGGTAAGGCCAGAGGCGTGGGACCCATGGCGCATGAAGAGCGCGAGCAAACGCTCAACCAGTTGTTGGTCGAAATGGATGGATTCGATCCACGAGTCGGCGTGATCCTCATGGCTGCGACCAACCGTCCGGAAATTCTTGATCCTGCCTTGCTGCGCGCGGGGCGGTTTGATCGCCATGTCACCGTGGATCGCCCTGACAAAAAGGGGCGTCTGGATGTGCTGCGTGTGCATGCCAAGAAGGTGGCCTTGAGCCAGGAGGCCGATTTGGAACAGATTGCGGCCATGACTCCGGGCTTCTCCGGAGCTGACCTGGCGAACGTGATCAACGAAGCGGCGTTGCTGGCGGTTCGCCGGGGTAAGGATCAAGTCCATCTCTCCGAATTGCAGGAAGCGGTCGAACGTGTCATCGCGGGATTGGAAAAGAAGAATCGCGTCCTGAATAAGATGGAGAAAGAACGGGTCGCGTTTCATGAAACCGGCCACGCGCTGGTGGCCCTTTCCATCCCAGGCTCCGATCAGGTGCAGAAGATCTCGATTATTCCTCGAGGTGTCGCGGCGCTCGGGTATACGTTGCAGTTGCCGACGGAAGACCGGTTTCTGATGACGAAATCGGAATTGGAGAATAAAGTGGCGGTGTTACTCGGTGGGCGAATCGCGGAAGAAACGATTTTCGGTGAGGCGTCCACGGGAGCGCAGAACGATCTCGTGAAGGCCACGGACATCGCCAAAAGCATGGTGAAGGCCTACGGCATGAGCGAGAAACTCGGCACGATCACGCTCGAGCGAGAACGACAACCGCAATTCCTTCAGCTTCCTGTCGCGTCTGAAAAGGGTGATTATTCCGAAGAGACCGCCCGTGAAATCGATTGCGAAGTGCGCCGGATCGTCGATGAGCAGTATGGACGTGTGCGACGATTGCTGGAAGACAAGAAGGCCATTCTTCAGCAAGGGGCCACGCTCTTGCTGGAGCGTGAGGTGATTACAGGAGCGGAGCTGAAGGCCGTCATGGAGAACGCCTGACACGGACAAGCGGACTTCTCCGTACTGCTGTTGACGCTGCGTGTCATGGACCGCATACTGAATTCTCCGGGGAATTGAATCGCCCAACTGGAGTGAAGTGGAACGGCAGGCAACCATCTCGGTCGAGGATAATGTGGTCTACTGCCGAGGCGCGTGGACACTTCCGAACCTCTCGCAGCTGGAACGCGGAGCTCACGCGCTTCGATGGCCTGATGTTCCCACCGTCCTGTACGACGCCGGTGAGGTGACCGCCATGGATACAGGCGGTGCGCTCATGTTGCAACGGTACATCAACGGCTTGCCGCACAAGGGGCAACAGACGTCGCTCCAAGGATTGAAACCGGAATTTGAGCAACTGCTTGAGAAGATACAGGCTCAGTCGATTCAGCCTGGCCGTCACGCTGCCATCCGTGAAACGAAACGGGTGAATAGTCTTGCCGGGACCATCCAGTCATGGCAAGCCTCCGTTGTTCGCGCGCTCGCCTTCATCGGGGAAAGTACGCTCGCCCTGTGTGCTTCTGTCGCACGGCCCCAATCTATTCGGTGGAAATCACTGATGCGGTTCGTGGAACTGGATGGTGTCCGAGCACTGCCGATCACTGGACTCTTGACGTTTCTGGTCGGTGTCGTGATCGCCTATCAAGGGGCTGAACAGCTCCGCAAGTTCGGCACGAATATTTTCATCGTCGATTTAGTCGGCATCTCGCTCTTGCGTGAAATTTCGCCATTGATCGTCGCAATCCTCATTGCCGGCCGATCGGGATCCGCCTATGCAGCCCAGATCGGGACGATGAAGGTCACGGAAGAATTGGACGCAGTACGGACATTGGGCATCTCACCGATGAATCTGCTGGTATTGCCGCGAGCGCTTGGCCTGATTATTGCCCTTCCTTTATTGACGGTGTACGCGGATGCCGTGGGCGTCTTTGGAGGTATGCTGATTGCCCTGGGAGAGCTCAATGTCAGTTTTGTTGAGTTCATCGCTCGATTCGACGAAGCCGTTCCCGTTCGCCATTTTCTCATTGGGTTGGGGAAAGCCCCATTCTTTGCAGCACTCATTGCATTGGTCGGCTGTTATCAAGGATTTCAGATCAGGGGCGGCGTGGACGACGTGGGCCGACACACCACCACCAGTGTGGTCCAGGGCATTTTTCTCGTGATTGTGTTCGATGCAATCTGTAGCATTCTTCTCAATTGGTGGGACCTGTAATGGGGAAAATACGAGGGCTGAGGCTGAGGCCAACAAAACTCCGAGAGTTCCGTTAACCTTGACCTTCTCAGAATGAGGACGCGTTCCTGATGCCGTCGGCGACGGATCTCAAGACACCTGTAATCGAAGTCAGTCACGTTGCAACGAAGTTTGGGCAGGCGGTAGTGCACGAGGATATTAGCCTGTCCATTCATCGGGGAGAAATCTTCGCGATTGCCGGAGGCAACGGGTGCGGCAAGACCACGTTGTTGCGCGAGATCATTGGTCTCATCGCGCCGTCGGCCGGGACGATCCGATTGTTCGGGTTGGATAGTCGCCGATTGGAGGCGGGCGATGGCCATCCGATCCATCGTCGATTCGGCGTCATGTTTCAACAGGGGGGTCTCTTCAGTTCATTGACCCTGGCCGAGAATGTCGCCGTGCCGTTGCGTGAGCATACGACCCTCAGCGAGTCACTCATTCGTGATATTGTAGCTGCCAAAATCGCAATGGTGGAATTACCGCCGGAGAGTGCCGTGAAATTTCCGAACGAGCTCAGTGGCGGCATGCGAAGGCGTGCGGCGCTTGCACGAGCGCTTGTCATGGACCCTGAACTATTGTTCCTCGACGAACCGACGGCCGGCCTCGATCCGATCATCGCAGCGGGGTTCGATGAGCTGGTACTCTCGTTAAAGAGGCTTTTGGGGCTGACGGTGGTCATGGTGACGCACGATCTGGATTCGCTCTGGCAGATCACGAATCGGGTGGCAGTTCTGGGTCAGGGGAAGGTGCTGGGAGTCGGCACGATGCAGGAACTCTTTCAATCGGACGATGGATATATCCAGGAATACTTTCAAGGCGTCCGTGGGCGGACGGCACGCGAGCAGGCGGTACGGAACACGCAACACGCGTGAAGCGTATCTCGTGGGTCACATCGGCGAAGAGTTGAGAGTTTCAGGTTTCTGTTATCGATCTCTCGAAACGGGTAACTCAGCATCGAGACACCAAGAAGGCATCTAGATGGAACCAAAGGTCAACTACGTTATTGTCGGCTCATTTGTCGCCCTGTTGGGAGCCGCGATTCTTGCCGGGATATTATGGTTAGGAAAGACCGATTACCGAGGCTCGTACGATCGATACGAGGCTCATATGAAGGAGTCGGTCGCAGGATTGAGTGTCGATTCCACCGTCAAGTATCGTGGGGTCGATGTGGGACGGGTCAAAGCCATTACGTTGAATCCCGACAATCCAGAGCAAGTGCTGCTGACGTTGGATATCGTGCACGGGACACCGGTGAAGACCGATACGATTGCCGTGCTCGAAACACAGGGACTGACTGGTCTCGCGACGATCAATTTGACCGGCGGAAGTCGGGAGGCGCCTGCGCTACAAGCACAAGATGGACAAGCCTATCCGGTCATCAAGACGGGCCCTTCCCTCTTCGTTCGCCTGGATGAAGCGGTGTCCCGCATGCTCTCAGAAGAAGGCGTGGCCAGACTGTTGGTCGATCTTGATGCAGCCGCAAAAGGCGTGGCCAAGGCCCTCGATGAAGAGAATCGCGACCAGCTCAAGCGGACGATCAAAGATCTTTCGGATGTCGCCCGGACCATTACGGCGCATAAGGCTCAGATCGAGCAAAGTTTGAATGGAGCAGCAAAGAGCGCCGACAACCTTGCCACACTCACGGCATCGATGAATGAGCAGGTCCCTGCGTTGCTGGCCGGAATCAACAGGAGCGTCGCCAAGCTTGATGCGGCGACGGAGGAGCTGGCACGAACGAGTAAGACCGTAGGAACTGTGGTGACGGAAGCCAAACCAGAGTTGCAGCAATTTACCAAACGCACTCTTCCGGAAGCCGGACAATTGGTGACGGAGCTTCGGCAGCTGACCGGTACGTTGACGCGCGTGGCACGGGAGTTGGAACGGGAGCCGAGTTCATTGGTGTTTGGACGAAAGACTCCATCGCGGGGGCCGGGAGAGTGAGCCGGTTGAAAAATGGGACGGTGTGAAGGGGCCATGATCTCTTATCGGATAGCGCATGTGAGCTGCGTGTTATTAGTACTGGCTACGGGTGGGTGCATTTCATTCCGTGGTGGATCTGAAGTGGCCCACACCTATCAATTGAATCTTGAAGGAGCGCAGAGGGTGATGCAGGCTGCCGACGGGAATGGCCCCGTCATTCACCTGAGCCCTCCTCAAGCCGAGCCTGGATTTGAAACCCCTCGAATGGTTTACCTCAAGCGACCCTACGAGTTGGAGTATTTCGCGACGAATCAATGGGCCGACACGCCGGCGAACATGGTTGCCCCCTTGTTGGCCCAGAGCTTGAGTCAGAGCGGGATCTTGCGTGATGTCGTTTTTTTGCCAAGCTCGGTGCCGGGTGATTATCGGCTGGATGTCTATGGATTGGCCCTGCAGCAAGAATTTTTTCAGGTGCCGAGTCGCATCAGAGTGACGGTGCGTGCTCAGTTGGTGGACCTTCAACTATCGACGATTGTGGGGATGCAGCACTTTGAAGCCGTAGAACCTGCACCAAGCGAGAATGCCTATGGTGGCGTGGTTGCAGCTAATCGGGCGGTTGCTGTGTTGCTCGATCAGATCACGGTGTGGCTCAGGGAATGTGTTGGACACTCGCCCACCTGCCGGCGATCAATGTGACTGGGCCAGACGATGGGGCCAAGGCCTTGGTTGTGCTACCAGCCCTGCGTCAGGACATTTAAGTCCTGCGCGGCGACTGCGGCTTCCCATCCTTCCCCACAAGAGAGAAGGCGTACGCGAAGCGGCCCTGTGAACTGTGAGCCCAAGTGGATCCGAACATCTTTCATGCCTTCATCTTGGTCAAGAATGACCTCGCAGTCGGACAGCCCGCGGAGACCGATACCTTGCGCCTTCAGCACCGCTTCTTTCACAACCCAATAGCGGAAAAATATTATGGTGCGCTGCGCTTCGGTTGTTTGCATAATCACTTCATGTTCAGAAGGGGCAAAGTAGCGTTCGGATAGATTCAGGACATCGACTTTCGAACGAACCCATTCGAGGTCGACCCCGATTTCCTGGGCCTTCGAGACCGCAATGAGCGCCCGGTTATGGGCATGAGATAAATTAAAAGTCATCGCGGAATGTTTCCGTGCGTCTCTCGTCACAAAGGGCTTGCCTGCTTCTGTACGTCCCAGTGAAACCTCACAGGGGCTGACTTCAAGGTATCGGCTCAGTATTCCCCTGAGGCCTCCATGAGCCAGCACATAGTGCTGCCGGTCTTGCTCACGAACAAACCGGGCTGCGCGCTGACGCTCTGTTTCATCTAACCACCCCAAGCATCGCTCAATACACTGCTGCGACCCTTCCAGTTCAATTCCCCATAAATGAACGGCATGTGGCTCAAGGGTGATGGAATTCTTGAGTTGCGTGTCTGTGAGATGATCTATCGACCGGAAGGAGATCAGCACGGTGGAGTCCTCAGGTTGCCTTCATTTTCATGGCGCGACCAAAGAAGGCGAAACCGTTATGTGGCTCTATCCTGCTTGTATCGCTGTGATAAGTATGGGGCACCTCAGGCCGCAGGTCAAAAGTCTTTTGTGATCTCACTATCCTGTTTCAAGTATGCTGTGCCCTTTCGAGGTCACGCTTGCGCGTCTCACCAGGCATCTCGTCCCTCAACCTCTCGACATCGCTCAGGGGCGATCCGAAGCGCGGATTTGTCCATGGGGTATGAACCGTCATGACGGTGATCTCAACGTATGTGGTGGGAGTATGGCACGGGGATCGCAAGAGATAGTTGGTGATCAGGGAAGAAGTACTGTCGATCGGGTGATGAGGCGATTCGCACCATCCTCGGTTCCATTCTGATACTCAGCGCCCTGAGAGAAGTCAATGCGGCAACATGAAGACGGCGTGGAAAACGGGGATCAGTTTTGGCCTCACGTCAGGGGTTATTACCACCCTTGGGTTGATGGTTGGACTGCATTCCGGCACGCATTCCCGTGCGATCGTGATCGGTGGCATTCTGACGATCGCCATCGCCGATGCCATGTCGGATGCGCTCGGCATCCATGTGTCCGAAGAGTCCAAGAACAGCGGTCCGACCAGCCTGATCTGGGAGGCGACGCTCGCCACCTTCGCTGCGAAGTTCTTGGTTTCCCTGACGTTTGTCGTTCCCGTCATCTTCGGTCCGCTCGAGCACGCGATTGTCATGAGCATCGTGTGGGGGCTATTCTTACTCACCGTGCTCAGCTTTTTCGTCGCTCGAGCACAAGGGATTGCTCCGTGGAAGGTCATCGGTGAACATCTGTTCATTGCTCTGTGCGTCATTGCGTTGACACACGTGACCGGTGAGTGGGTGAACAAGATGGTAGGAGCGGAATAACGGAGGTATGAACCAGTGATGAGGCACGCTCGGAAGTTGAGATGGATACTGCTCTTTCTCCCGTGCACGGCATTCATGATGCTTGGGCAACCAGCGTGGGGAGCGGGCGATGATGTGGCGCCGGAAGGCGGTCAGCCGCATCGTGTCGTACTCCATCTGAATTCTGGTGATGAAAAAGTCCAACGTGGTGCGCTTAACAACATCAAGAATCTCTACCAGGAGTTTTCACCAGAGACTCTCAGGGTCGAGCTGGTCGTGCATGGGGCCGGACTTCCACTTCTCATCAAGAAGGGTACGCTGTTTGCCGCGGAACTGACCGAGCTACGGCACGCGTATGGTGTGAGCTACATCGCTTGTTCGAACACCATGAAGACAATGAAGGTGACACGAGAAGATTTGATCGGTGAAGTCGGCGACACCGTACCGGCGATGGCGAGATTGCTGGAGAGACAAGAGCAAGGGTGGGTCTATATCAAGCCGTGAAGGAGCCGATAGCCGTCAGCTGCCGGCGAAAGAAATAAGAAGGAGGACGAATGGAATCCAAGAGCAAAGTCTATCTGTATCAGACCTCAGTGAAGTGGACAGCACAACGCAAGGGCATGATCTCCTGCACAGGGAAACCCGATGTGCAGGTGGCAACCCCACCGGAGTTCAAAGGGCATGAGAACATCTGGTCTCCCGAAGACCTCTTCGTGGCGTCCGCCAACGTCTGTTTGATGACGACGTTTCTCGCCGTCGCGGAACGAGCGGGTCTTGCCTTTTCCTCGTATGAGAGTACGGCGGAAGGACGGCTGGAGATCGTGGAGGGAAAATTTCAATTCACAGCGATTACCATCCGGCCTTCAATCACGTTGACGTCCGGCGGTGATGCAGCCAAAGCGAAGGAACTCATTGAAAAGGCAGAGCATAATTGTCTGATTTCCAACTCGATGAAAGCCAAGGTCACACTGGAACCTACGATCTGTTGATTTCAAGTTGCGAGGTTCACGTTTTTGGCTCTTAATGACCAGATCCAGAACCTGAAACTCGCAACTTGGAACTCAGGTTCAAGACCCAAGTGAGAGTCGTTGACTGAACACTGTAGCATCCTGCGCCAGTGGGCATGGAGGCATTGTGGCATTTGTCCGCAATCTTCGTTGTCGCTCCTATCGCCACCAAGAATCTGGCCGATAACTCCTCGACGAATTGAGAGGAAGCTCTCCTTCTGCTCTGCGACAGAGTGGCACAGTCATCGCAAGGTCGTACCAAGGGAAGGGATAAGATATGCGTATGACGGTACAAGAGGTAGTGTTGTGTGCACTGGTCGCCGGTCTGTGTGGACTGGGGTTCAGTAATCTTGGAGTTAAGCAGACCGAGGTCCTTGCCAAAGAAGGCGGTGACGCAGTCACCGGACGGGAGATTTACGTGAACACCTGTATACTCTGTCACGGAATCGACGGCAAAGGCGTACGAGGACTCCAATTCGTTCCACCTCCGGCAGACCTCACATCGCTCGCCGTCCAGAGTCGACTGGATGGGGCGTTGTTTCGCCGAATTCACGACGGCAAGCCGAACACGGTCATGGGTGCTTGGAAACATGCACTCTCGGACGAAGAAATCTGGGATGTGTTGGCCTATGTGCGCACATTTAAGATCGAGGCTCCTGGCCAACCATAAAAATGAATCTAATCGCCGAGAGGTGTCTCCTACAGACCAGGTGCGAAGCTGGAATGACTGTCAATGGTGAGATGAGGAGGGAGTGACATGACATGTAATGTTGGGGGAATCGAACGACCGATAAGGATTGGAGCCGGGGTGGTGGCGATCATCGTAGGCCTCTTTGCGGGGCTTTCGACCGGTGTGGCAGGGGCCGCACTTGCGGTGGGGGGGATTCTGCTACTGACTGGGGCGGTGGGGTATTGCCCGCTGTTCGCATTGCTGGGGCTTAATACGTGCACTCCTGCGTCCAGTTCGAAGAAGTGAGAGGGAATCGATGAGCCGACCGGTCGCCGTCTGGGTCTTGCTGGTGTATGGGCTGGCTGGGGTGATCAGTTGTGCCCCGCCTCCACGGGTGACGGGGAGTGAGGAGGCGACTGGTCGTCCAAGTACAGAGTCGTCGGTCGACGCGTTGTTTGCCCCGCCGTCGCCAGAAACGATTCCCGGTGATTTGAGGGGTGAACAGATTCGACTGGGCTACGAGATGGTTGTCAATACGCAAGTGTATGGAAAGCTGTATGTCGGCAATGCGCTCAACTGCACGAATTGTCATTTGGACGGAGGGCTTAACCCGAATGCTGCGTCATTCGTCGGTATCAGTGCGCTCTACCCGCAGTATCGTGAGCGAGCCGGCCGTCAGATGACATTAGCCGATCGGATCAACGAGTGTTTCGAACGCAGTCTGAATGGGAAGCCTCTCCCGCCGGACAGTGTGAAGCTGACGGGCATCGTAGCCTACATCAAATGGCTGTCGAAAAACATGCCAGCCGGCAGTACGGTGCCGTGGCGAGGAATTCCGCGACTGACCTCGACTCATCAACCGGACTCTATCAACGGCAAGAAAGTCTTTGAGAAAAAATGTGTCTTCTGCCATGGCTCCGACGGACAAGGTACCATGGCGGCGCCGCCCGTGTGGGGACCGCGTTCGTACAATATTGGCGCAGGAATGGCGCGGGTCAGCGTGGCTGCTGCCTTTATCAAAGCGAACATGCCACGAGGCTGGGGCTGGACGGTGACGGACGAGGAAGCCCTCGACGCGGCGGCCTATATTAATACGCAACCTCGACCTGACTTTCCCGACAAGATTCATGATTGGCCGAAGGGGGGCAAACCGGCGGATGCACCCTATTGATCATATGAGTGCCGACGTGCATACGACAAAAGATGGCTAATCACGAGAAGGCGATTGTTCCAATTTTACCCTGGTGGGCAGGTGGTCTTGCAATCGGCGTGGTCTTGTCGGTGGCTGTGGCTCTCATCCAGCCGATCGGGGTATCCACGCAGTATGTGGTGTTGGATGGTGTGCTCTTGCATGCCGTGCTTCCTGAAGTGGCCGACAGCAGCCCGTATCTGAGTGCAGCCAGCAAAGGGTGGACCTTGGCCACGTATGAATTTCTTTTCGTTGTAGGGATTCCCATTGGAGCTTTTCTGGCAGCGATGGTCACAAACCGGTTCAGCGTGAGCGTCGTTCCTTCCCTCTGGGCACAGCGCTTCGGACCGACTCCGGTGAAGCGTCTGATCTGGTCATTTATCGGAGGGTTCCTCTTGCTATTCGGTGCCCGCTTCGGGGGAGGTTGTACCTCCGGCCATATGATCAGCGGGGTGTCGCAGTTGGCCGTGAGCTCGTTCGCATTCTCCACGGCCCTTTTTTCGAGCGCGATCCTGACGGCTCGGTGGCTCTACCCTGAACGAGAAGAGCAATGACATTACTCTTGGGTCTAGTCCTCGGCGCAGCATTCGGCGCGGTCCTTCAACTGTCGGGCGCCTCGAGCTACACGAAGATCATCGGTACATTGAGGCTGAGAGATTTCACGATTATGAAGCTCATCATGACCGCCATCGGCGTAGGGTTGATAGGGGTACATGTATTGGATGCGGTTGGTGTGGCCCATATGAAGGTGAAAGACCTCTACGTGCCGGGGATCGTGGTCGCAGGCTTGATCTTCGGCGTGGGGTTTGCCGTTACGGGCTATTGTCCAGGGACGGCACTGGCTGCTGCGGCGGAGGGAAAACCTGACGCGTGGATGACGATAGTCGGAGGGCTGTTCGGCGCGTTGACGTTTGCCTTCCTCTGGCCGGACCTTGAATCGTCGTTAGCCTCGCTCGGAGCATTTGGGCCGGTCACTATTCATGAATCACTCGGGATCAACGGACTCTTCATTGCGTTACCGCTCGGTGTGCTCTGCCTATGGGGGGCGGTAAAACTTCCGGAGGTAAGAGCGACATGAAACTCACAGCGACCTTTCATGGTGGGACTCGATACGACATTGTGAGCGGGAAGCATCGAATCATCACCGACCAACCGGTCGAGGATGGAGGGCAGGATGCCGGCATGGGTCCGGTTGAACTCTATGTCGGGTCTGTTGCGAGCTGTGTTGCGTACTTTGTGGGACAATTCTGCGGGCGACACGGTATCGCCCGAGAGGGCTTGGCCGTCGAGGCGGAATGGACGATGGTGGAAGGACCGCATCGTGTTGGCAGTATCGACATTGCGATCCATCTTCCCCATCGCATCACGGCAGATCAACGGGAGCGACTGCTGAAGGTTGCGCACGGTTGTACCGTGCATCAGTCCATCGCCGTGGCACCGAACATTGCAATCAAACTTAATCCACATACCCATCACAAAGCCGAGGGATTATGAGCTTACACCCAAGACAACAGAGGGAGGGAGCGATGGGTCTGCAGGGAATGAGAAGGAGGATGGCGACGGCAGTGACACTGGCAGCGGGACTGCTGGTCCTATTTCAAGATCCTTCTCTTGCGAGTGATCAATCTCACGCCAAGGATCTCCTCCAACAGACTTGTGTGCAGTGTCACCGGTTAGAAGGAACAGCCGATTCTCGGTTCAACCTCCGGGCCCCGGACTTGATCTGGGCCGGCAGCAAATACCAGCGGTCCTGGCTTATTCGCTGGCTGACCGGAAAAGAGGCGCCGCTCTATGTCAAAGGCTATCGATGGGACCTGACAGATGTTTCGGCGAAACACCCGGTTGTCACTGAGGGAGAGGCCAGCGCGATCGCCGATTACTTCGCCGAACACAACAAGGATCCGCGCGTCACAGTCGGAGCCTTCGATCTGTCAAAGGTGACCAAGTTCGACGTGGCGTTCGGAGGGGTGGCATATAAGGCCCATGCGTGCCTTGGCTGCCATACGATCGAAGAGAACGGCAAACTGATCGGAGGGCAGCAGAGTGCGGCGCTGCAGAAATCCGGTCAGCGATACGACAAGGACTGGCTGTTTCGCTTTGGCCTCAACCCGCAAGACTTTGTGCCGCACAGCGGCGAGTTTCTCGCAGACGCAACGGAGCCACAGCTTCGCGCGGTGATCGGCTATCTGATGGTTCAGGGGGCCCCGGACTTTCAGTATTACGAGCCCTGGACGAGCCCCGAGTTCAGTCAGGCCGACGCCGGGCGCGGCAAAGTGCTCTATAAGGAATACTGCGCCCAATGTCATGGATTGACCGGCAAGGGTGACGGACCTGCCGCATCGGGACTGGAACCTAAGCCCGCCATTCATGCCAACATGCCCTTCGATAAGCTTCCGATGGAATATCTCTATACCGTCATCAACCATGGCGGAGTGGCCGTCGGGAAATCGCCCAATATGCCCTACTGGGGGCTCACGATCGGCCAGCAGGGGGTTGCGGACGTGATCGCCTACTTGAAGGTAACATTCAAGGGAATTCCGGAGGTGCCGGCAGCGGCAGGAGGGCAGAGCGGTGCCTGTGTGCAGTCACGCAAGACGGCTAAGGCACCGGACACATTCTTGACCAAGACCAATCCGCTCTCGTCATCGGCAGGGGCCATCAAAGCGGGGAAAGAACTGTTTCTCAAAACGGCGCAGCCCGTTGCCTGTGTGATGTGTCATGGAGAGCAAGGCGATGGCAAAGGACTCATGGGAGCAGCCTTGATGCCACCACCAAGAAACTTTACGTGCGGAGCGATGATGCGGGATATTTCGGATGGTCAATTATTCTGGATCATCAAGAATGGCTCACCGGGAACCGGAATGATGTCGTTTGCTTCGCTGCCAGACGAGCAGGTGTGGCAGTTGATTCACTACATCAGGAGTCTGGCGAAGTGATTGAGTGTCGGGGGGTAAGGGCGAACGGCTGATGGTGTCTCGTCTGTGAGAGAAAGAGCGAGTGCTCCGCTATCTTGCCGGTGCCGTACACTATAGGCCATCAGCTATCGGCTCTTCAGTTCATCACGGAGGAAGACAATGGCAACATTCATTATTTCTGGTAGTCGAGGAACCGACGATCCCACCATGGCAACCCTGCCATTCATGGCTGCGAAGACGGCGAAAGAGCAAGGACATGATGTGGTGCTCTGGTTGTGGAATGAAGCGGTGACGTTGGGGCGGAAGGGTGTGGCGGATCATGTCACCGGTGTGAATTTGACGCCTCTGAAAGATTTGCTTGCCGCAGTTCAGGCGGCTGGTGTGCAGATCTGGGTCTGTGGAGCCTGTGCGGTGGCTCGTCAGGTCACTGTGGCGGATCTGGTGGCTGGTGCTTCTATCAAAGGTATGCCGGACTACATCAAGGCCGTGGCTGAGCGAGACCGAAACGTGATGTTCTGATTCTTAGCCCGCATTATTCATGGCGGTTCGTCATGAGATTGCGGAGTCGCGTGACGAGACGGGTACGCGGAGGCCAGCGGGACGAAGGCCTCCTTGAAACAATACGTCGAGGTAGCCGGGGGAGAGCCTGCCGATCGTAGGCTAGTCGTCGCAGCGAATCCCTGATTGCAGTAGAAGTGTTCATGAGTAATATGGGTTAGGGCCAAGGAGGTTTCTCATGGCAGCGAGCGGAGAATCGTCGAGGAAGTCAAAAGATCGCAAGGGGCAGACGGATACCGATGACATTGATGACCTCTTGCCGTCCGCATCCGGTAGGGATGCAAACGAGTTGGAGACGATTCCCACGAAGGTCCCGAGGGAGGGAGACGGCTACCAGGTTCCGCGCAGTGCCATGATCGCCCAGGGGCTTGGACGCATCGGTGAACCGGGATACGTCTTGACAGCGGATGATCTTCGAAGGGTCAACACAAGGAAAGGGTTTCTGAAACTCCTTGCCAACAAAGCCGTCGATATCGAGGAAGTTCGCAAGACTCTGCTCTATGAGCAGGACTTACGACAGTTGCAGGTTGAATTGGTCAGGCTGCAACGGTGGATTCAAAGCAGTGGGGAGCGCATCGCCATTTTGGTCGAAGGACGGGATGCGGCCGGAAAGGGCGGCACGATTCGCCGGTTCACCGAGCATCTGAATCCTCGTGCGATGCGAGTCGTGGCGCTGCCGAAGCCGACCGACGCAGAACGAGGCCAGTGGTATTTCCAGCGCTATATTCATCAGCTGCCGAACAGAGGTGAGATCGTCTTCTTCGACCGAAGTTGGTACAACCGCGCGGTGGTCGAGCCGGTCATGGGATTCTGCACGAAAAAGGAACACCAGCGATTTCTCCAGCAGGTTCCGGAATTTGAGCACATGCTCTATGAAGACGGAGTCACCATCATTAAGTTCTGGTTCTCTATCTCCAAGGATGAACAAGCCAGGCGATTCGAAGCGAGGCGGCAGAATCCGCTCAAGCAGTGGAAACTGAGTCCGGTTGATGAAAAGGCGCAGGAGCTGTGGGATGCGTATACCCGCTGCAAAGAGGAAATGTTCAGCAAAACGCACTCGACCTTTAGCCCCTGGATCATCGTGCAGGCGAACGACAAGCAGGCTGCGCGACTGGAAAGCTTGCGCTATGTCCTGAACCTGCTGCCCTACAAAGGAAAGGACGAAGCTCAGATCAGGCTGACACCTGATCCGAACGTCATTACTCGATTCCACCGTAAAATGGTGGAATTGGATCTCTAACGTCGGAAGGCCGTTGGTCCCATCGACGAAAGGAACAAGGAGATGAAAACGAGTCTGTTGATGGTGATGGTCGCTTCGCTGTACTTCGCGGTGTCTGCGGATGCTGCTGAACGACACATGATGCAACCAGTCGTGCCGGCAGATAAGCTGGCTGAAGCGAGAGCTCTCAAGAATCCTTTATCGAATACTCCTGAAGTCATTGAGAACGGTAAGTCGCTGTACAACGGCAAGGGGGGGTGCGTCACCTGTCATGGGATAGAAGGGGACGGCAAAGGGCCGGGAGCGGTGAGTATGAATCCCGCGCCGCGTAACTTTCAGCATCATGGATTCTGGCACCATCGTACGGAGGGCGAAGTCTTCTGGGCCATCAAGTATGGATCACCCGGGACCGCCATGATCGCATTCGGTTCGGTCTTGTCCGACAACGAAATCTGGGCCCTCATTCACTACGAGCAAACCTTCTCTGCGAGGCATGGCATGATGGGGCATCGAGAAGGGATGGGACCTGGCGGCGACATGGGTGGCAGAGAAGGGATGGGGCATCGCGGGCGCAGAGGTGGAATGACCGAGTGATGGTATTCGGCCATTGGCGCGTTTTTCCCCATGTACCGCTACATGGCGTGAGTATTCTTGCACCATATCGACATTCAGTGTGGGGGGTGTCACCCGCGCAATCCTGGCTTTCAGTGAAGATTCCGTGAGCGGTCTCGAACCCTCGCGACGGCATCAGAATCGCACATGAACTTTCTGTAGCGCTTCGTGGTGAGAGAGTCTCTGGAGCCGGGAGGCGAGTGGATGTTTTTGATCTAACCCTGGAGGTATGAGTAATGAGAACGTCGAAGGGAACATGGATAGCTGGATTGACTGGAGCCGCCCTGCTCACCGTGCTAGCGGCGATTCCAACGCTTGTGGCCGAGGGCCAGGCCATGATGATGCACGGTGGCCACGATCAGGCTGAAGAGGGGGAGCATGAGGGGCACTATCTCAAACATCTGCTGAAGCATGCCAAGGAGATCGGTCTGACGCAGGAGCAAGTCAGCAAGCTCAAGTCCGTGCAATTGGATTTCAAGCGGACGGAGGCTCGGATAGAAGCGGATACGAAAGTCGCCAAGCTCGAGCTGCAGGCACTGGTGGATGATGAGCAATCCGATCTCAATACAATTCAAGCCAAAGTGGATCAATTGAAAAAATCAGAAGCCGCCTGCCTGTTTGCTGAGATCAAGGCGAAGCGCCAGGCATCCTCTCTCCTGACCCCTGACCAACGCGAAAAAGAACGTGCGGTCCATGAACACATGAAGAGTAGTAGCCAGCACGGAGGCGGCGGGATGGGCCATGGTGGGATGATGGGTGGCATGATGGGATCTATGGGAAGTGGCAGTCATGGGAGTGGAGGAGCCGGCGGAGGGCAACAACATCAGCATTGATGCTTGAGGTAGCGCTCTGGTCACCGGATGTTCTCGGGAAGAGGGGGAATGCATGTATGTACGGATTCTGATGAGCGTGCTGGTACTTACGTTGATGGTCTCGTGGGCTCTGGCTCAGAGCCACTCTGGAAACACTAAGAGTGGGGAGAAAATCTTCCAACAGCACTGTGCCGGTTGCCACGGAACCACTGGTGATGGGCTAGGACCTGATATTAAGGAGTTGATCGTTCCACCGGCGAATTTTCTCGCGCCGAAAACACGGGCAAGGACCGACAGGGAGTTGTATCTCGCGATCAAACAAGGAGTGCTCTTCAGTCCGATGCATGGGTGGGCAGATCGGTTGTCCGAGCAAGAAATTCGAGATGTGCTGAACTATATTCGGACATTCGCGCCATTCAACCCCCTCGGCTAACCCTGCATCATTTCTGCCGACGATGTTCAGCGTTACGCAGCGTGGCGAAATCGTCGTGAGATTTTGCCTGTGGGGGTGGTATTCCAACTGATTCCTTTAGTAAGCTGTGGTCGTTGTGCCGTGATGAGCTTCGTCCGGCACAGCGCGTTGACAGAGATGAACCATGTGTTATCCAGGAGGGTCGACCATGACGACTCGTAACGATGAGGATTCAGGACTGGCAGTAGCGTTGGCATTTCTCGGCGGCGCCATGATGGGGATCATGACCGGATTTCTTCTGGCTCCGAGGTCCGGCGAGGATACCCGGCGAGAAATCAAAGGGTATGCAAGAAAGACGGAGGACGAGGTGATCGAGAAAGCCAAAGAGGCGCGGGCGGCGCTTGATGAAGTGATCAATCGGGGTAGACAATTTGTCGATGAGCGCCGGGCTGATGTGGAAGCGGCTTTGCAAGCAGGCAAAGACGCGATACGGGAGCGGAGAGAGCGATAAGACTCTCGAGTCTGCCGGTGTGTGATAGCGAACTGAAGGTACCTGTGTGGGTATGACGGGGGAATCAATGAGCGAGCAGAACACGATCACGGCATTGTACGCGGAGGATCATGACCGGCTGGATGAATTGTTCAAGACCTTTCAGACATCGAAACGATCGGACTTTGCCAAGGCGAAGGACGCATTCAAAGAATTCAAAGTCGGGCTCCAACGGCATATCGTCTGGGAAGAGGAGCTGCTGTTTCCAATGTGGGAAGAGAAAACCGGGATGATCGAGGACGGGCCGACCCCCGTGATGCGATTTGAGCATGAGCAGATCAAGCAGCTGCTTGATGCGATTCATCGGAAAGTGGAGAGCCAGGATCTCAATAGTGATCAAGAGGAGCAGGCTTTGCTCAACCTCTTGGGCTCTCACAATAGAAAGGAAGAGAAGGCGCTTTATCCTGCCATTGATAACGTTACCAATGCGGACGAGCGCGACACGATCTTCACCACGATGAAGACGATTCCGGAAGACCGGGGCAATACCTGCTGCAGTGGGCACTGATTGATTAGATGAGCTCGGTCTCTCTGGCTGGGCACGGTGAACAGATACGCCCAGCAACCCATTGGATGAGACAGGCCAGAAAGACCAAATGAACAAGAAAGTTTGGTTGACCGTATGCGGTATCCTGCTTGCGGGCTGGTTGGGAGTAGAGACAGTATCCGTAACCCATGATGTGTGGGCTGAAGCTCCAGCCAGTCCACCGAGCGGGAAGTTAAAAGGAAATATCCTGCGAGGGCGAGATATCTTTAATGGCAAAGGCGTGTGTTACTACTGCCATGGGATCGATGGGTACTTGTATCGGATACCCCGAGTGGAAGCGGACACCGCTAAGCTTATCGCCAAGCTGAATCCGCCTCCCTCGGATTTGCGCAATCCTGATGCATTGCATTTGAAAACCAATCAAGAGCGAGCCCGCGCCATTCGAGAAGGCCATCCCGGCACCGGCATGTTTCCCGACCCCACCATGACCGACCAAGACCTCGCCGATACGCTGCTCTACCTCGCGCTGATCAGAAAAGACCCGCATCCGGAGCAGTAACACTGGCCCAACGATCGCTATACTTAGCTTGAGTGAGTTTAAGAAGGTCGCAGGTTGTGATGATCGATTCGTATCCTCGCATCCACGATACGACAGCCTTGGCCTGGTGGGAGTGCGAAGATCGGATTCAAGTCGAGTTCACGGATTTCTGGAATTTCTTCAACGAGGCGAGATACCCGCAGCAGGGTTTCTTCCAACGCTTCCAAATCCGCCGGAGGATGTCCGCGATAGCCGGTCAGCAGCCGATAGCCTTTGATTCCTCTGATCATTTCTGCCGCGTCACGATCGGTGAGGGGCGTGATGCGAAACTGCACATCACCAAGAATTTCAACGTGAATCCCCCCAAGGCCGAACGCAATTAAAGGGCCAAATACCGGGTCGTCGGTAACGCCGATCATGACTTCCACACCGTCGGTCACCATCGACTGCACGAGTACCCCATCCATGGCGTCGCGCTGGTTGATCTCAGAGAGTCGTGTTCTGATCGACTCAAATGCTTTACGGACGGTCTCCTCGTCCGTGAGATTCAACTGCACGCCACCGACCTCGGTCTTGTGGACAATCTGATGCGAGGCCAGTTTGATGGCAACCGGATAGCCGGCTTGCCCTGCCATGGCGACTGCTTCATCGGCTGTTCTGGCCACACCGCCAGCCTGAACAGGAAGTCTGATCGCACTCAGAACTCTTCGTGTCTCCTCGGTCGTCAACCAACCAGCTCCGCGGCACGAGAGCGCGTCGGCACAGATCTTTCGCACGGTAGAAAGATCCAGATCATCGAAGTCAGGAACCATCCCCGGCTGCTGTTGCTGCCATTCCCTGTAAGATGTCGATTTGCTGAGCACGAGTGCAGGCGTTTCCGGTAAGTGGTAGACCGGGATGGTCTCCGTTTGAAGGTGAAACGTACGGTCCAGGTCTCCTTCCGCCATCCAACCAATGAGCACGGGCTTAGCCGTCACGCCTGCTTTCCGCCCATTTTCAATTCCAGCCAGGATACCGTCGGCGATGTCTGCCGTGTCGGTTACAGCCACGGATATATACAGAATGATGAGTACATCGATCTCCGCCGCCAATAGGAGGGTTTCAATAGCTTTGGCGTACTGGTCCGGCGTGGCGGAGGCAATCAGATCGACAGGATTGCTTAAGGCGGCGGCAGAGGGGAGAAATGTTGCTAGGCTTGCCTTGGTCTGGGTGGACAGTTCGGGAACAACCAACGCGCCTGTCTCGCAGGCGTCGGTACAAAGAATGGCCGGTCCTCCGGCGTTTGTGATGATTCCCACGCGTCGTCCCGGAGGAAGGGGTTGATTCGATAAACCATCGGCCAGCGCCAACAATTCTTCGAGCGATTCCGTGCGAATGACACCGGCTTGATGGAACAACGCGTCGACGGCCACATTGCTAGCTGCAAGAGCTGCGGTGTGAGAACTGGCCGCCCGTCGCCCTGATTGTGATCGTCCCGCTTTGACCGCAACGATCGGTTTGCGACGGCTCACGCGTCGCGCGATACGGGCGAATTTTCGCGGATTGCCGAGAGACTCGACATAGAGCAGGATGACATGTGTGGCTGGGTCTTCCTCCCAATACTGCAACAGATCGTTGGTGGACACATCGGCCTTGTTTCCCACACTCACGAAAGAAGAGATGCCCAAGTGGAACCGCCGTGCGCCGGCAAGAGTCGCAATCCCGATGGCGCCGCTCTGCGACGACATAGCGGCACGACCTCGTGGGGGAAACAGCGTGGTGAAGGTCGCGTTCAATTGTACATCGGGGGCTGTGTTCAAGATCCCAAAGCAATTAGGCCCAACCATGCGCATCCCGTACTGCCGGACCTTTTCAAGAAGCTGTTTCTGGAGTGCCACTCCGTCAGCTCCCACTTCGGCAAAGCCTGCCGTAATGACCACCAATACCCGAACATCTTTACCCGCACACTCATCGACGACGGATAAGACGTCTTGCCGTGGTACGGCGATGACGGCGAGATCGATGGGCTCAGGAATCGCATGAACTGAGTGATAGACCGGGACTCCAGCGATCTCCGAAGCATTTGGATTGACCGGATAGATGGCGCCCTGAAATTCATTGGCTCGAAGTGCCTCGAGAAGTCGATAGCCGATACTTTTGGGATCGCGCGAGGCACCGATCAGTGCCACCGAGCGTGGGTGGAAAAACGGTCGGAGCGACGCGGTGGCGGCAAGCCGTTCTCGGACCTCGGCGCGAGTGACGGTCGTTTCCGTGGGAATCAACGACAGTTCCACTTCCATGTCGTCGCCTTCATAGGCTTCATGCGATGTAAACCCCGATTCTCGAAACACTTCGCGCATAGCCAGATTGTCTGCGTGAGTGACAGCCCACAGGTGGGAATAATTGTGTCGGATGGCGACGAGGGCCAGTCGTTCCAGTAGCAGCGTTCCTAGCCCTTTCCCATGGAAGCCGTCATCCACGGCCATTGCCACCTCGGCTGTTTGTGCATCCTTCGCCCAGTAGGACCCGGCGGCAATAATGTGCTGCTGCCCTTCCCACATTCGTGTCACGATCAATGTGAACTGGGAACAGGGATCTGAAGAATGACACAAACTGGCGACGGCCTCGACCGGAGGTAGGCTCTCCGAAAAGAACCGGTGGCGTCTGGACTCGGGTGACAAGCGGCTGACGAACTGTTGCAACAGTGTTGCATCGGTCGGTTCAGCCGGCCGAATTGCAGCGGTCGATCCATCTCGCATGATGAGCGAGCCGAACTCAGTGTGATCGGCCTCCAGGGGCGGAATGTAGAGCGGACGAACTGTTCTCATCGTACGTGTATCTAAAGCGCCAGCCATTCTGGTTTCAATATCAAAACGATGCCCAGGCGTACCATCACTCCTCCACCGCTCAGCTTCAACCAGCGACCGGCATGTAGTTCTGTGCCGATGAGGAAGGTGGGAACGCCGACGCTGGTCATGCCTCGGTCAACAAACAAGGTTGCACGTCGCCGCCGTGCGGCTGGATTCTCCGCAATATCGTAGACGGCGATCTGAAGCGATGGCCGCTCACGTCGAAGATCGTTAAGGAAGGTCTTTGCGGCTTCACAATGCGGACATCCGGATCGGAGAAACACCTCGATGCCAGGATTCCTTTCTCCAGATCAAGCGCTTGCCCGGCCACAGACTATAAGAATACAAAGCTGTATCGCGAGACGAGACGGAAAGCAGAGCTGGTCAGTACGCTGGACCGACACGCTGTGCTAACTGGTGATATCCGGTCGTGCGACGGACCGAATGTAGGACAGTACATCCAACATCTGCTGATCCGTCAGCTTCCCTCGAAAGCCGTGCATGGGGCTGAACAGCACGCCGTTCGAGATAGCCACCAGGAGTTCCCAATCGGTCTTGGAACGACTTTTGTGAGCTTGAAGGTTGGCTGGCAGGATGACCAAGTCCTTGCTGTCTGGACCGTTCCCATCGAGTTTGGCCCCATGACAACGGAGACACTGTTGTTCGTACACAGCTTGTCCGGTCTTCGCATCCCCTCGGATGACTTGAGCGAAGACCACGGAAGTCGAGACGGAAATGAGTGCCATCGCGAGAGTCAGTATCGTCTTCATCTTCAATCCTTTCACCGTAGGACCAATACCGGACAGGTGACATGATGCACGACCGCATGGGAGACACTGCCTAAGAGAAAGCGGGAGATGCCCTTGCGACCATGGGAGGTCACGACCACCAAATCCATATCCTTCGCCTCCTGTTCGATTACGGCAACGGGATTACCCTGGACAACCTTCGTGCTCACTTTATAGTGAGAATTCGCGAGCTTGCCGGCGGTCGATTGCACGAGTTCCTCCGCGTAACGTTGCACATCCTCAATCCAGGCGCTGATTTCCGGTCCAGCATAGGGTTCATTGATCCCGATCGGGACGACGGCGTGCACCACACACAGTTCGACGGGCGCAGCGAATGGATGCTGTGTCAACCAGCGGACGGCTCGGTCGGCGTCGTCCCGATCTTCAATGGCGACGAGCACCCGTTGAGCCTTGCGGGCCTCTCCCCTGACGATTAACGTCGGACGGGAGCTGTGCATCAGTACACGATGGGACACGCTGCCGAGAACAACTTCGGACAGACGGTTCCGCCCTCGGGCCCCGATGACGATCAGATCGGCCGACAAGTTGGCGGCACTATCAAGGATCAGTTGAGCAGGGTTACTGATCTCATTGACCTTCCTGATCGACGTGACCTCCGGTGGGACCATGGTAGCAGCGCGCTCCACGACTTGTCGTCCTGAGTCGACCATGGCATGGTGGAAATCGTCGTATCCTTGCACGTTGCCCGCTTGGGCCACGAGCGGATGCTCCAGAATCCCTAATTCGATGCCGTGGACCAACGTGACATCGGTAGGATGATAAAGTTGGAACGTCTGGGCGACCGCAGCGAACGTCTGATCCGACCAATCAATGCCGATGACGACTCTCATGTCATAGCCTTTCCTATCTTTCTCTGTTCATAGTTGTTGACAATCCGATCATGTCGAGCACCCAGGCCGGCGGATGTCATTGTCTTGGCTGTCATGCTGCTCCCTCATCGCGGCGGTGAGGCCATTGAAGAGTGTGCCCGTTCCTTCCACTCCAACAGCGATTCGTCCGCCAGGTTTAAGTACTCTACCACGTCGTGATCGTTGACTTGGGCGAAGTCGATATAGTGACTGCCCACGGCCCAGAACGGGTCCGGTGTCGCAAGGACTACCAACTCATCCACCCGCCTGCGGGCTTCTTGGATGGTCTCCACCGGGCCGACCGGAATGGCGCCGATCAGGCGACCTGGTTTGAAGTGCCTGATGGAGTCGATGGATGCGAAGAATGTGGAACCGGTCGCGATGCCGTCATCGACGAGGATGACGATGCGGTCGGTCAGTGTGGGCAGGTGTCGGCCTTGGCGGTAAAGCGTTTGTCGGCGAGCGATCTCTCGTTGCTGCACCCGGACCACATCCTCGATGTCCGCATGAGACAGACCGTACGTCGCCCTAGCCTCTGGATTGAGATAGACGGTTCCTCTCTCCCCTACCGCGCCGAGTGCATACTCTGAGTTATCCGGCGCGCCCAGTTTTCGGGTGATGAACACATCCATCGGAAGGTGCAGCCCCAGGCTCAGCTGATACCCGATCGCCACTCCCCCCCGAGGAAGTGCCAGGATGAGTGCTGCCGGGTTTTCACGATACCGGAGCAGTCGGTCGACGAGCCGTCGCCCGGCCTCTTCGCGATTCTTAAACATCACACGAACCTCTGGTTGTCTGCTCGGCTCAACCAAATAAACCTGTCAATCTATACAAGACCGCTTGTCACACCAACTCCGATCAGAAACATCACCATGAAGATCAGAATCAGCATGAGCAGCAGATGATGCTGTGACCCGGATTCCTTCTCATTCCAATGGACGTCCCATGGAATCTCGAGGTAACGGGGGTGGCGAAACATGGCGTCCTCCTTTCAGAAGAAGGCTGAGGTCAAGGTTGAGCCATGGATTGCAATCGCTGCATCGCTTCCCCTTTACGACACCTTCACTTCAATCGCCTTTGGCTTGACCTTCTCCGACTTTGGGAGATGGACTTTCAGTACGCCGTCTTTATACTCGGCGTTGACCTTGGACCCGTCGGCATCTTCAGGAAGGGTAAAGCTCCGCATGAAACTGCCATAGGCGCGCTCAACCCGGTGGTATTTTTTACTCTTTTCTTCCTTCTCGTATTTCCGTTCTCCACTGATCGCAAGTACATCGTCATGGACGTTGATCTTGATCTCTTCTTTCTTCATCTCGGGAAGTTCCGCTTTGATGACGTATTCTTTGTCATCTTCCGAGATATCCACCAACGGCGCCCATTCGGCTACCGAGATGGATTCCTTCTTGTCGCCGCCGGCTGGAGTTGCCGTACGCCCAAAGTAGCCTGAGAGTCGTTTCTCCATCTCTTCGAGTTCTTTGAAAGGGTTCCATCTTGTCGTCGGCTCCCATCGCGTCAGTCCGCTCATGACCATCACCTCCGTGTGTGTTGTTATGAGTGTCTGATACAGGGCTTTACACTGTAATGCCCTCCTTGTCGTAGCTTCAGAACCACGTCGCTTTCCCGGCTCAGTTGATCGATCTCAAGGAACACTTGGTTCCATGTCAGCCCGGGACATTCGTGGAGGATCTCTTCAATGTCGCAACCTGGCGAGCGACGTACAATGTCCATGACTGCTTGTGTCGTTGCCGCCTGTGTCATTGTCGCCCTCCCTTCCACAGCTCAGCCATTACCACTTTGAGACTAGTGCATCGACGGTGCCAAGAGAGAAGGGGACAACGGTTGGTCCCGTTTTTCTAGAAAATGCGATGGATTAGGTCGGGCGAGGAGCGCAGGTCTGTGAAGGGGGTGAAAGGGTCTGTAGCATTACGGGACAGTGGTCTCGGTGAGGCTGTCGCCTCTTTCAACAGCCTGGCGAGTCAACGAGGAGTATGTATGGTCGGTTTCAGTCTTATGAAAAGGATCAGCGAGGACCATATCGTGTGTCTGCCGGGCGGCTCTCATCTTGCACCAAATGTGAGGAGCCCGTACGATGTCGAGACTCCCGTGCCAAGAATGAGAGGAATTGGAGCTATGGCAGCGGCCGGTGAGATTGGTGTTCTGTCACGATCCGACTTTCAACAAATCTTCGACATCCTGAGTTCAAAGGGATACAGGATTGTCGGCCCCACCGTGCGCGATGGATCGGTCATGTGGGAGACCATCCAGGCCGTATCGGATCTGCCGATCGGGTGGCGCGATCATCAGGAGCCCGGGCGCTATCGGTTGGAACAAAGTGGCTCTAACGACATCTTCGGGGTCGTGCATGGACCGCAATCGCTGAAGCCATTCGCCTTCACGCCGCGTGAACCGCTCCTACAGATTGAACGGAGCAAGGACGGATTCACCACTCGCCCGACGCTTCCCCAACAGGAAAAAATCGCCGTCATCGGTGCTCGTGCCTGCGACCTCGCAGGATTGGCTATCCAAGATCAGATTTTTCTACAAGGCGAGTATCAGGACACCTACTACGCGACTCGCCGCGAAGGGCTGTTCATTATTGCTGTGAACTGTACCCGAGCGCTGCAGACCTGCTTTTGCGCATCCATGGACACGGGTCCCTGTGCCAAGAACAACTTCGACCTTGCTCTGACCGAAGTGGATGATCAGCTCTTGGTCCAGGCTGGAAGCGAGGTCGGGTCCGATCTTCTTTCTATTCTTTCATTGTCTCCGGCTACGCACGATGCAATCGCTGAAGCAGCAGCGCGCGTGGAGGCTTGCGCGCAAAGCCAAGTCCGCCGACTGGATCGCACTCGCCTGCCACAGGCGCTCTATGACGCCCATGAGCATCCTCGTTGGGACGATGTGGCGGCACGATGTCTGGCCTGCGCGAATTGCACGATGGTCTGTCCGACGTGCTTCTGCCATACGGTCGAGGAGACCCCGGATCTCACTCGGCAGCACGCCGAGCACGCCAGATTGTGGGATTCCTGTTTCACACAAGTGCATGGGTACATTCATGGCAAGAATATCCGTCCAACGATCAAAGATCGCTACCGGATGTGGCTGACACATAAGCTTGCCTCGTGGATCGATCAATTCGGAACATCCGGCTGTGTCGGCTGCGGCCGGTGCATCACCTGGTGTCCCATTGGGATCGATCTGACTGAGGAGGTATCGGCGTTGCTGACGCCGAGTGAACAGCGGTCAACCAGCAGCCGCCAGCAAGAGGCGTCCGGCAGATAGCATTGCAACAAGCACATGATCAATCCTTACCTGATACATCCGGCCACCATCATGGAGAAGATCCGGGAAGCTGACAACATACACACCTACGGGTTGCGACTGAATGATGAAGAGACCCGCCGCAATTTTCGTTTCACCGCCGGGCAGTTCAATATGGTGTATCTGTTCGGTGTCGGGGAGGTGGCGATCTCAATCGTGTCAGACCCGGAGCAGCCGGAGAGGCTGGACCATACCATCAGATCCGTGGGGCGAGTGACCTCCGCAATCGCGCAATTGCAAGCCGGCGAGACTCTCGGTATCCGAGGCCCATTCGGACAAGGTTGGCCGCTCCATACGGCGCGTGGCCATGATGTCGTCATCGTAACCGGAGGCCTAGGCTGCGCTCCGGTAATGGGAGCGATCGAATATATATTTCGGCGACGTTTACACTATGGCTCCGTCAAGATTATCCATGGGGTGAAGAGCCCGCGAGATCTGGTCTTTCATGAGCGATTTGAGGCTTGGCGCAAACAACCCGACACGGAGGTTCTGCTGGCCAGCGATCGTCCAGACAAGACCTGGCGTCATCATGTCGGTGTGGTGACGGAACTCTTCGAACGTGTGTCCATAGATCCGGCCAAGACCATGGTCTTGATGTGTGGTCCTGAGATCATGATGCGACTGGGCGCGCCGATCCTGATGAGACGCGGTATTCTGGGAACAGCTATTTATGTCTCATTGGAGCGACACATGGAATGCGGGGTCGGTCTCTGCGGCCATTGCCAGATGGGTCCGTATTTTCTCTGTAAAGAGGGTCCCGTCATGCGCTACGACCTGATCGAGCCATGGTTAGGACGGGTGGGAGTGTGAACTCTGAGAGAGCAGATGGCTGATGGTATCCGTCCCTGAGCTATCCACTATCGGTTATCTGCCATCGGCTCCGCACAGCTTCATGAGGCAAATTGATGTCCAAGACTGAAGCAAATCAACAACGGCCAAGACTTGCTGTTTTCAAGTTCGCCTCGTGCGATGGGTGTCAGCTCAGCCTTCTGAATCTGGAGGATGATCTGCTTGCGCTGGGGCAGGCGCTGGATATCGCATATTTCCCTGAAGCCTCCAGCAAGATGAATCCAGGGCCGTATGATCTTGCGCTGGTCGAGGGGTCGATTACCACGGAAGAGGACGCGCACCGCATTCGGTCCGTGCGAGAGCAGACGAAGGTCTTGGTCACGATCGGCGCGTGCGCTACCGCCGGTGGGATTCAAGCCTTGCGCAACTGGGCCGATGTCGACTCGTTCAAGCAGGTGGTGTATCCGAGCCCTCACTATATTCAGAGTCTTAAGACCTCCACGCCGATCTCTGAACATGTGCACGTGGATTTTGAATTGTGGGGCTGCCCCATCGACAAGGGGCAATTACTGCGGGTCATTACGGACCTGACGGCCGGAGTCCAGCCACGCTTGCCCACCGACAGCGTGTGTATGGAGTGCAAGAGGCGAGGCAATGTCTGTGTGTTGGTGACCAAGGGTCTGGCTTGTCTCGGACCCGTTACCCGTGGGGGCTGCGGCGCGATTTGTCCCGGTATGGGACGGGATTGCTACGGTTGTTTCGGTCCAACATCCGGAATGGGAACAGGGCCGGGCCTTCCACCCAACACGACCTCACTCGCAAACTACTTCCATAACGGATTGCAATTGATCCCGGTCGACGTCTTGCGGCGATTTCGAGGGATTCATGGGTATGCAGCGCCTTTTCACGCCGAGAGCAACGCGTGGGAGGACAAACGGTAAAGCGTGAAGCGCATCTCGCTTGCGGGAATGGAGCAGCTCATGGCTGAAGAGACACCGAAAATAAGAACCATCGCCGTCGGCACGATTGCGCGTGTTGAGGGAGAGGGTGCGCTTCGCGTCACGGTGAAAGACGGGAGTGTTCAGGATGTGGAGCTGCAGATTTTCGAGCCACCGAGGTTTTTCGAAGCCTTCTTGCAAGGTCGGCACTACAACGAAGTGCCGGATATTGTCGCTCGGATCTGCGGCATCTGCCCAGTGGCCTATCAGATGAGCGCGGTTCATGCGATCGAGCAGATTTTCGGTCTGCGTGTCGATGGAGCACTACGTGATCTGCGGCGGCTGATCTACTGCGGCGAGTGGATCGAAAGTCATGCGCTGCATGTCTTCATGCTGCAGGCGCCGGACTTTCTCGGCTACGACAGCGGCATTGCCATGGCAAAGGATCATCCAGGGATCGTGACGCGGGGTTTACGGCTTAAGAAAGCGGGCAATGCGATCATGACGTTGCTCGGTGGTCGGTCCGTGCATCCGGTGTCGGTCAAAGTCGGCGGGTTCTCTCGTGTGCCATTTCGCCGCGAGCTGGATGGGTTGAAAGATGAGTTGCTCTGGGCGCGCGATGCGGCGGCGGAAACTGTGCGTTGGGTTGCAGGGTTCGAATACCCGGAGTTTACTCCCGACTATACCTGTGTGGCACTGCGGCATTCCGACGAGTATCCCTTCAACGAAGGGCGAATCGTGGCCGGTCCCGGCCTGGATATTTCTGTTGACGAGTTCGAACGGCATTTCTCCGAGCATCAGGTGCCCTATTCCAACGCGTTACACTGCACGTTGCAGGGCGCGCCGTATTTGGTTGGGCCGTTGGCTCGTGTGAATCTGAATCACGACCGGTTGCCTCAAGCGGTCATGCATGTGCTGGCGGAGACGGGATTGTCGTTGCCGCTGCGCAACCCCTTTCACGGGATTGTTGCCCGCTCGATCGAAATACTCTACGCCTTTGAAGAATCATTGCGATTGATTGATCGGTATGAACCGCCCTCGGTACCGTCGCTTCCGGTCACGGTCCGGGCAGGAACCGGTATGGCGTGCACAGAGGCGCCACGAGGCATTCTCTACCATCGGTATCGGGTGGACGGCGACGGGGTGATCCGCGAAGCCAAGATCGTCCCACCCACCTCGCAGAATCAAGGCCGCATTGAGCAGGATCTCCGTCTGTTCCTACCCCGTGTGTTGGATCGTTCCAATGAGGAGGCGTCGCTCGCCTGCGAGCGGGTCATCCGTTGCTACGATCCCTGCATTTCCTGCGCGACCCATTTCTTGAAGCTGGATATTAGGCAGGCCACGGAATGAACGGTTTGTTTGGTTCAACGAGATAAACCAGACAAGCTAGACCACGAGAGCAATCATGCAGACCATTCGGATCATCGGTCTTGGGAATGGCATGAGAGGGGATGATGCGGTCGGATTATTGGTGGCTCGCCGACTTCGACAAGAAACCGGTGGCCTCGTCGACGTGATCGAGGCGGAGATGGCGGGGGTGGATCTTGTGGAATTGATGAAAGGAGCCAACGTCGTGTTCCTCATCGATGCCGCGCGTAGCGGGCAGGCTCCGGGCACGATCCATCGACTCGATGGTTCGGCCGGGTCGATCAGTGCTCCGATCTTCCCTCGTTCCAGCCATGCTATCGGTACGGCAGATGCGTTGGAGCTGGCCCGCGCGATGGGGGTGCTTCCTACTACCGTCATCGTGTACGGAGTTGAAGTAGAGAATACAGAGGTTGGTCGACCGTTATCGCCTGCCGTGGCCAGGGCGTTGGAGCAGGTCGTGGGACGGATCGTCCAGGACTGTGAGGCCTACCGTGCATGAACTTCATCTGATGAGGCAAGTCGTGAAGACTGTAGAAGCCGGCTTGAGCGAGGAAGGAGATGCCAAGCTATCTGTCGTGCGACTAAAAGTCAGCGCGCTGTCGCATCTCCTCACGCAGGATCACGCCACACTCCAAGCAACATTCCAACTGGCTGCCCGAGGTACAAAGGCTGAAGGTGTGAGGTTAGAGGTCATCCCTGTTCCCGCTGATGCCTGGTGTCCAGAATGTAAGAGTGGCATGACCGTCACTGAATTGAACGACACCTGTTCGGCTTGCGAAGGGTCTGTCATCGCAACATCGGGACAGCCGGAAGTGGTTCTCCACGAGTTAGTGGTGCAGGGGTGAGAAAGACTCTCGCTCAGCGTGTCCAAGTCAATGTGCGGGGAACCGTGCAAGGGGTGGGGTTCCGCCCCTGTGTCTACCGACTGGCCCGTGAGTTGGAGCTGACCGGATGGGTTCGGAACAGCAGGAACGGTGTCGTGATCGAGGTGGAAGGGACTGCGGAAGCGATCGAGACATTTCTCGAACGGCTGCAAGCTGATGCGCCTGCCGCGGCTTCTATCGAAGCAATAAGCACCAGCCTCATTCCGGCACGTGGGGACGCGAGCTTTACAATCGTTACGAGTGCCGAATCCGGTGAACGAACCCTTGTCATTCCACCGGACCTTGCTACGTGCGTCGACTGCCTTCTCGAACTCGCCGATCCGCAGGACCGTCGCTTTCGATATCCATTTCTCACCTGCACACAATGTGGCCCACGCTATAGCCTCCTCACGGCGATCCCTTATGAGCGGTCCAATACGACAATGGCCGGATTCGAACTCTGCTCTGACTGTCGAGCCGAATATGAAACTGACACAGGCCGACGATTCCATGCGGAACCGATCGCGTGCTCGGACTGCGGTCCGCATCCATCATTATGGGACGAGCAGGGCCAGGAAACTGCGCGTGGTGAGGAGGCCTTACAGCAGGCAGTGGCACTGCTCCGGCAAGGACTCATCGTCGCAGTGAAGGGATTGGGCGGGTTCCAACTCTGGGTCGATGCAGAATCAGAGAAAGCCGTGCAGCGGTTACGGGACCGGAAACGACGATTGGAGAAGCCCTTTGCTGTGCTGTTCTCTTCCGTTGACGCAGTGAAAGACTACTGTGTCCTGTCTTCTCACGAAGCATCCTTGCTCTGCTCGCCCCAAGCGCCGATCCTATTGGCGCGGAAGCGGCAAGATACAGCCATTGCTGAAGCCGTGGCACCGGGCAACCCCTATCTTGGTGTGATGGTGCCGACGACGCCCCTCCATCATCTCTTGATGGCGTCCCTACAGCGTCCCATGGTCGCGACGAGCGGCAATCGATCAGAAGAACCGATCGTGATCGATGAACATGAGGCGCTGATTCGACTGAAGGGGATTGCCGATGCACTGCTTGTGCACGACAGGCCTATCGCAAGGCCGGTCGATGATTCGGTGGTGTTGGTGGTTGAACGTATGCCGGAGCACCATGAAAGGGGCGAGGAAAGGAGCGAGGCGGACCAGCGAAAAAATGATCGGTTGATCCTTCGGCGGGCGCGAGGCTATGTCCCGCAGGCCATCTGTTGGAGAGACGATTCGTCGGATAAAAATGGGCAAGGTCCGATTCTCGCCGTGGGCGGACATCTCAAGAACACGGTTGCGCTCCTGACAGGCCATCGTGTCGTGTTGAGCCAGCACCTTGGTGACCTTTCCACTGTTGAGGCAGACCAGGCTTTCCGCCAAGCCATTGAGGATCTCCAGCGGCTCTTACAAATCGAGCCTCAGGCTATTGCCTGTGATCTGCACCCTGACTATCGTTCGACCAGCTTTGCACGACAACTAGCTGCGAGTCTCACAGTCCCGTTGATCCCCGTGCAGCATCACCATGCTCACGTGGCTTCCTGTATGGCAGAACATAAGCTCGACGGTGAGGTGTTGGGTATCGCCTGGGACGGGGCCGGCTATGGAGGAAACGGTCAGGTCTGGGGCGGAGAATTTTTGGTCGCAAGTTATCTCGGCTTCAGCCGGTTTGCCTCTCTCAAACCCTTTCGCTTGCCTGGTGGCGAAGCAGCGATGCGAGATCCAAATCGGTCTGCTGCAGCAGTCCTGTGGGAACTGATGGGAGAAGAGATGCTGGGGCACGACCTTCCTTCTTGGGAGGACACGAGTGATCGTTGTCGACAGTTGGCGATCTTGCTTAGATCTGGCATTGCATCACCATGGACAACAAGTTTGGGACGACTATTCGATGCCGTGGCCTCGCTCACCGGTCTCTGTTCCCAGGCCTCTTTTGAAGGCCAGGCAGCGATGGCGGTTCAGTTTGCTGCAGAGCGAGAGTGGGAGGCAAGCGGAGGGAGGGTACAAAGCTATCCGATCGATCTATTGCGGAGTGCGAATTCAGATACAAAGTGGATGGTCGACTGGCTTCCTATGATCAGCGCTATGCTTGATGACCTTCATAGAGGGTGTCGCCTTGAGAAAATAGCGGCACAGTTTCATGTGAGTCTTGCCGATGCGACGGTTCGTGTGGCTCATGCGGCGGGCCTTCCTCGCGTTGTCCTGACCGGCGGCTGTTTTCAGAATCGGCTGCTTCTGTCATTGGTGAGAGGTCGCTTGGAGAAGGCGGGATTTACGGTCTACAGCCACTCGTTGGTTCCGCCCAATGATGGCGGATTATCGTTGGGACAGGCGGTGGTGGCGGCGTGCAGCAAGGGAACGGTTTCGGGTTGAAAGTTTCCTGTTTCGAGTTGGGCGATTCGAAGGGACAAATTCTCTGACACGAAACTCGAAACAGGAAACCCGGAACTTGCAACATGAACATTTGGTGAGACGATGTGCTTAGCGGTTCCAGGACAGGTCTTGAATATTGAGGATGACCAACTTCGCACCGCGACTGTGTCATTCGGAGGAGTCACGAAATCCGTCTCGTTGGCATTGGTGCCGGAAGCGAACGTGGGGGACTATGTCATCGTCCACGTCGGCTTTGCGATCAGCAAGTTGGACGAGGAAGCAGCACGCCGAACATTGGAGACCTACGCGGAGCTGACAGGCTCAGGATCGCCGGATGGAGCCGAGGGGTGAGCGTCGGGTGTTGCGGATAAGCTTGTTAATCTGTTCCGTCCCGTGTTTATCTTTCTTTTGCCAATAGCGATAGTCCTGCCATGCGTCGTCCGTGAGCACAAGCGTCACTTGGTCAGCTTCCGCCCATCGGCTTTGCCTGCGCTCAGTTTCATAACCGCCGAGAGCAGTCTCTTGGCGTTGGCGGGTGTTCGTAGCAGATAAGCGGTTTCCTCAAGCGCTTTGTAATCCTCGAGCGACAGCATTACAACAGACTGTTCGCCGTTGCGGGTAATAATCAAGGCTTCGTGATCATTGCACACCCGATCCATTGCGCTGGCGAGATTGGCACGAACGGTGGTGTAGGTCATCGCATCCATGGCGTCCTCCAGGGATGTGCAGTGTTACTGTATAGCGTCGTTGAATTGAACCATTCGACCCATGGTCTGTGTAACAAGTGCCTATTTACTGTCTTGTGCGTCTAACATTCCGGCTCATAGAATGGCACCAGCGAACGATCGTGAAGAATTACGCAGGATTCCCTGGTGAAGGTCTATCCCAGAAGTCCCCTTGCTTTGCTTCTGCTCCTCACATTGGGGTGTGTCACCCCTGTGACACCTGAACAAATCGCCGGTGCTGACTATGGGACAGTTCCGGAAGCTTCAATCTATCAGAAAGCCATACAAGATCTTGTGCAGCAGTCGCTGCTTGAACCGTTCCCGGCTCGCATTCGAGTCATACGAGAGCCACAGAAAGGCTATGCTTATCTCTCAGGTAGGAGAAAGCCTCCAGAGTTTGGTTACATTGTACACGTGGGGATTACGGCCAAGAATTTAATGGGCGAGTATAGAAGTGAGAAACCGCATCGATTCTTTATCAAGAACGAAGCCCTCTATCTTTTGAACAAGTCCGATAAGGCTGAAGTGGTGGAGTAGGCAGGCCGGCCGGAGCCCACTTTCCCGTAGCGGAAGACCAGGTGAGGACAATGATCCAGCGTCTCGAACAAGAGAAAAGCCATTCGGGGAATGGATTGGACGGGGTTGGTACGAGTCTCTCGGTATCACGACGAGGATTTCTGTTTGGGTCTATCCTAGTATTTGTTGCGACCCTCATCTTGCTCTTACTGACAGGAGCCCGGGGGATCCCCGCCTGGACAGAGTATCTTGGCCTCGCAGTGATACTAGCCCAAGTGTTCCTGATTCACCGACGAGAGCAGGCGCTCTATACCTCACGACGATGGCGGTTCTGGTATGCGCTGATTATTGCAGGGTTTGCCTGCGACCTTATGACCAAGCATTTCTGGATGCAGGGGCATGATAGTGTGGCGGATCCCATGCAAGTTCGCGGACAGCTGTTCGTCGGAGGACTGCTCTTGTTTTATGTCATGACGTTTCCGGTGGTGCTCGGTCTGATCATTCGAAACCGGAAGGCATGAGCGGCCGTGTTCAGGGCAAACTGGCAGTCGAGTCAGTGACGGTTGAAGTTAAGACGCGGGTGTCCGAAAGCAGTAACCTGCTCCGAAATTGCACTCTGACTCCTATTTTCTTACTCGGTTCTAACGTGGATCGACCTAAACATTATTAAGTCAGCATGATGACCAAGGACGATTTGGTCGGGATATTTCGTACGGCTAAGAATAACTGTAAGTTGGTTTACGCCTCTCTGGTCTTGTTCGCCCATGAAGATATGCCTACCGTCTACGAAAAATGGTCTTCAGCACTCAATCTCCAAAAACCTTTCGATGAAGAGGAGGTGGTGATCCTCCTCCGAGATCAGAACGTCTCTAGGATTGCGTGGTCCGAGTTGTACGATACGGTGCATAGAGCAGCGGTGAAAGAACTGTTCGAAGTGACAAAGAATTATTGTGATTCGTCCGGTCAGAACCATTTGCTTGCCGCGCAGCCGTGGTACCAATTTTGGCGAGTGGTTCGGAACTGCCTTTCTCATGATTTTCGGCTGCGTTTCACGGACTACGATAGAAACCGGTTGCCGGTCTCGTGGCGCGGAGTCACGATTGATCAAACCATGGAAGGGAAGCCTTTGACCCATGGTGTCTTGTCAAGGCAGCAACTCCTTGAGTTTCTGGATGAGGTAGCTCTGTTCATTGAGAAACAGTTGGCCTAACAAACGCTTCAGTCAGACGCAGAGGAGCATGGTGTCTTTCTGTAGAGTTCTCAACCTTGTTAGAGCCTGGAGGTTAACCGAAATGAGCCTGGAAACGTAGGTGAGATTCACGCACGGTTCTGAATCACCGTTCTGGTACTTCCAGCTGACCAAGCTCGGTCGGACACCGAGTAACGGAATTTGAAATTATGAAGTACGTTGATGAGTTTCGCGATCGCGCAGTGGCGGCGGCGCTGGCGGAGCGGATCAAGCAGACGGTGCACCGCCCGTGGACGATCATGGAAGTCTGTGGAGGGCAGACCCATTCGATCGTGCGGTTTGGGCTCGATAGTCTGTTGCCGAATAGCCTTGAACTCGTTCATGGACCGGGCTGTCCAGTCTGTGTGACATCGGTATCGCTGATTGACCAGGCGGTCTGCATTGCATCCTTACCGAAAGTCATCTTCTGCTCGTTTGGCGACATGCTGCGTGTTCCTGGTTCGAATGGTGATCTCTTTGGCGTGAAAGCGGCCGGTGGCGATATTCGGATCATTTACTCCCCGTTGGATGCGCTCGAGCTGGCACGCAAAAATCCAGGTCATGAAGTCGTCTGTTTCGCTGTGGGATTTGAAACCACTGCCCCGGCTTGGGCCATGGCAGTTTCGCAGGCGAAGCAGTCGGGGATCACCAACTTCAGTCTGTTGATCGCCCATGTACTGGTACCGCCGGCGATGGAGGCGATCCTTTCGTCACCGCAGAATCGGATTCAGGGGTTTCTGGCTGCCGGGCATGTCTGTACCGTGATGGGCTATGAGGAGTATGAGACGATCGCACAGAAGTATCGTGTGCCGATCGTCGTGACCGGGTTTGAGCCGCTCGATGTGCTTGAAGGCGTTGCGATGCTAGTCAGTCAGTTGGAGGAAGGTCGAGTTGAAGTCGAGAATCAGTACGTGCGCTCGGTGAGCCGGGAGGGGAATCGACCGGCCAGGTTCATCGTGGAGGAGGTCTTCGAACCGGCTTCGCGAATCTGGCGGGGTATCGGTGAGATACCAGCAAGCGGTCTGCGCCTGAAATCTGGCTATAGCGCCTACGACGCCGAGGTGAAGTTTCAAAGTGAACTTGCGCAGCTGGCAGTAGGCATTGAAGATCCCGAATGCCAGAGTGGACTGGTCCTGCAGGGCTTACTCAAGCCGATGGACTGTTCAGCTTTTGGCACTCGCTGTACGCCAGAGCAACCGTTAGGTGCGCCGATGGTTTCAAGCGAAGGAGCCTGCGCGGCGTATTATCGGTATCGGGGGAACGGTAAGGGGTAAGGAGTGAGTGGTAAGGGGAGTGGGGATTCTGAGTTTCGGGGTGCGGGTTTCTGGTTCCGAGCTGCGTGATAGCTGCCCGATCGAACGCGAAACGCGAGACACGAAACCCGTAACCAGAAACTCGAAACAAGAAACAAACCATGAACAATAAACCATTTGAGCCTGCTTGCCCACTGCCGCTCTCAACGAAGAATACTATCCAGCTTGCGCATGGCGGCGGTGGGCGACTCATGCAGGAGTTGATTCAGGACGTCTTCGTGCGGGCTTTTCAGAATCCCATGTTGGAGTCGCTTCACGATGGTGCGACTTGGCCGGTGGAAAAAGGCATACTCGCCTTCACCACCGATTCGTATGTGGTGCGTCCGCTGTTCTTTCCGGGCGGTGATATCGGGAGTCTGGCGGTAAACGGTACAATCAATGATCTGGCCATGTGTGGTGCCAAGCCGCTCTATCTAAGCGTGGGGTTCATTCTGGAGGAAGGACTCAGCATGGAGGTATTGCAGCGTGTCGTGAACTCCATGGCTGAGGCTGCACGGGCTGCGGGTGTGCCGATCGTGACCGGTGACACCAAAGTCGTGGATCGCGGAAAGGGCGACGGAATTTTCATCAACACATCTGGTGTTGGACTGGTCCCAAACGGTGTTCGTGTGTTGCCGACGTTGATCCAGCCGGGTGATGCCATTCTGGTGAGCGGCGGTCTCGGTGCTCATGGCGTGGCGGTCCTCAGTGTACGGGAAAGGCTGATGTTCAACGGCAACATCGAAAGCGATTCCGCCCCGTTGCATCACGTCGTCGCCGACCTGATCGACAACGGCGTCGAGATTCATTGCCTGCGCGATCTCACTCGTGGCGGGCTGGCCGGCGTGTTGAATGAATTGGCCACAGCGGCGAAGGTTGGCGTGACGGTGGATGAAGCGGCTATACCAGTGAGCGAACCGGTCCGCGGAGCCTGCGAGCTCTTAGGGCTTGATCCGCTCTATGTGGCGAATGAAGGACGTTTCGTCGCCATGGTGCCGGCATCGCAGGCCGAGGCCGCTCTGGCTGTGATGCGACGACACAAGGCCGCAAGCCAGGCAGCTTCTATCGGCACGGTCATGGATCGAAGTACGCCACCGGTGGTGCTGCGAACGGTCTTGGGCACGCAGAGGATCCTTGATCTTCTCTCGGGAGAGCAACTCCCACGTATCTGCTGATCCGTTCCTTGTCGCTCTGCCAATTCGCCGCCGCCGTCAGTCATTGTCGCCGGCCTTCCCAAGAATTGACCTCCGGCTTTGCATGTCCCGCTGCTGTAGCATTCCGCGACAGTGATCAGAAGGCTTCTGAGAAATTTTCCCCACTCTCGAAGAGAGCCAGGGCCTTCGGTTCGAAGAAACCCCGTGTTTGCAATACGTTATAACTCGATTGCGACCTCGCTGTGGCTCGTTCCAATGGCACGATGGTTGCCAACCGCTCTCTGTATGATGAGCGAGGGAAGGGTGATGTCATCCCGAGTTGTCTTCTTGTCTCTCTTCTTTGTTCTGTACGGGCTGCCGTTTGCTGACGTCGGTGCGGCGCAGCAGAGGAGTGAGAAGGCCCTACGAGAGCATTACGATTTGCAGGAGGGGAAGCGTCTCTATGGGGAGTATTGTCGATTCTGTCATGGAGAACAGGGAAAAGGTCACGCATTCAATGTCACACCGCCACCAGCAGATCTCACGAGCCCTGCAGTCCAGCGGAAGTCCGATATCGAGCTGACACAGACCATTCACGAAGGTGAACGAGGCACCGCGATGGGGTCTTGGAAATGGGCGTTGTCGAAGGAAGAGAAGCAGCACGTCCTGCTCTACATTCGCTGGTTGGCGCAACCACGAGAGAAAGCCCTAGCCCCGTCACCATGACGAGACTGAGGGCGACTGACGAAGAGATGACAATGGCCAATCATGAAAAGCGGAAGACAATCATACGGTGGAGGGATCTTCAGGCAATGGCAACAGCAGTTGGTGAGATCTGCATGACGAAGCAGCATGTCCTACTGCCTGGAGGAGTGGCATGACGATGAAGGTCGTGATTGGGATCGATGGGTCGAAATACTCGGAATGGGCGCTGGATTGGGTCGGGAAGATTCCCTTTCGGTCTACCCCTCGGGTAATGGCGATCCATACCGTCGATCTCAATTCTGCCCGGGTCCCCGCTCTTACCTATCCCTCCGTCAGTGGCTATGAGCCGGATGTTGGGGAGGCGATTCATCTGCTGGAAAGCCGAGCGCAGCAGGTGGAACAGGGCACAAAGAAACGGATGAGTGAATTGAGATTGACCGGTTCCGTCCGCGTGGAACAGGGGCCGATCGCACCGGCGCTGTTGAAGCATGCGGGAAGTACCTCATTGATCGTGGTGGGGAGTCGAGGCTTGGACGCCATCGACCGATTCATGTTAGGGAGTGTGTCGACCGCAGTCACGCTCCATGCCACGACTCCAGTCCTGATCGTCAAGGAGCCACCTCACTCTCCTCGGCGGATCTTGTTTGCAACAGACGGGTCTGCCTCATCGGGGAAGGCCCTTCAGTTTCTGCTCAGACGATTCAAGGCCACGGCCGACGGCAAGCCCCTCGTGGTTCTCTTGGTGCATGTCATGCCGTTCTTGCGGTATACGGCGGTGAAGGAGGTAGGAGAACAGTTGCTGGCTCAAGAGGCCGCGAAACTCGAAAAGGTCGGGTACAGGGTCAGACAGTTCCCTCGGGTCGGACCAGCGGCAGAAGAAATCATGAAGGTGGTGAATCTGGAACAGCCGGATCTGATTGTCACAGGCGCAAAAGGACGGAGTGCTGTGGTGCGCTTTCTTCAGGGCAGCGTCTCGTTAAAACTTGTCCAGCAAACCGCTTGCTCGGTCCTTGTCGTCAGGTAGGGCTCACAGGTTCATATACGATGGAGTGGCGTACTCGATCCAGTACGGAGCGAGCACACCACCACATCACTACTCAGAGTTCAGCCGATTCAGAACTGCAGGAACACCTTACCGCATCTCAGTTTATCTCGTAAGGCCGCTGCACAAGGTGTTGGACACTTCTCTGCAAAAATCAGGACGTGACCTACTATGCACTCTTCTTGTAGACGATAATGCCACCGATTAAAAGGCCGATCATGACCACGGCGAATATTAAGAGACTGCTTTCCATAACCCCTCCATTTTAATGAATAAAATACCAGGTTTCCCTGGGTGGCTGCGACATCCGCTGTCTTGTTCGGGCGCTGACTTCAGGGCCATATCCATGCTGTATATTCCTGCCAACGGACACAAGGTCACTCGCCTCTATAGCCATACAGCAACTCTTATGCGCGGCTAAAAAGTCGCGTAAAGACAGAGGGGATTTACCAAGTGAGGCTGAGATAACAGGGGGTGATGGGGAGAATATCCTCAGAGCTGTCTAGTTTATTGCACAGGTAGCCGGCGTTGAGAGCAGCTGATGACTGAAGCGTCGATGCGAATTCCGTGCGACGAGGGAACTAGCCGGATAAACGTTCCCGCCCATGAGCGGAGGTGAGGTCTTGGTCAGGGCCGACTGGGACAATACGAGTCGGATTAATGTCGTCGTGCGTGATGTAGTAGTGCCGCTTGATATGGTCGAAATTCACGGTCTCGGCGATGCCGTCGGTTTGGTACAGGTCTTTGAGATAGCCAAACAGATTCGGGTAGTCCAGGATGCGTCTGATGTTGCACTTGAAATGTCCGTGGTAGACCGCGTCGAACCGAACGAGCGTGACGAACAGGCGCCAGTCGGTCTCCACGAATTCCGGCCCGAAGAGATAGCGGCGCGTGGCGAGGCGTGCATCCAGCTGATCCAGTGCGGCGAATAGTCGCCGGGCCGCTCGTTCGTAGGCTTGTTGTGATGTGGCGAATCCCGCTCGATAGACCCCATCGTTCACGTTTTCGTAAATGAACGTGTTGAGTTCCTCGATCTCTTGCCTCAGTCCATCCGGATACAGGTCGATCGGACTTTCGGTGAATCGGTTGAATTCACCGTTGAAGATTCTCATCAGGTCGTCGTCGGAGTTGGTGACAATGCGTTTGGTGACGGAGTCCCACAGCACCGGAACCGTAAAACGTCCGATATAGCGCGGGTCGGTCGCTTTATAGGCCTCACTCAGAAACGAAAATCCATTGATGGGATCCGGGGAGTGCCCAGGACCTTCACGAAATGCCCACCCTCGCTCATCGCGGATCGGGTCCACGACGGTCATGCCGATCACGGACTCGAGCTGTTTCAGCTTGCGAACGATGATCGTCCGATGGGCCCAGGGGCAGGCCCATGATACATAGAGATGATATCGACCCGCAGCGGCTGGATAGCCTGAACCGCCATCGGCAGTGACCCAGTTGCGGAACGAATCTGCCTGGCGTCGAAATTCTCCCGTAGACGATTGCTCATGTGGAAACTGGGCTTGGACTTCCATACAGAGTTGATCCCTTTCTAAATCAGTATCTCACACTCGCCGATCAATAGCGTCAAGCGGTTCCAATAGGAGTTGTCGCGTTTTGCTACAGCGTTCTCTTCGCGCTGTGGCAATAGGCGACGAAAATGGAGCAGTGCACCAGGAAAATTGGATGATTGGAGGGCACGCCCTGTGCGAGAGGAGGTAAAGAGAGGAAGGATGTACTTGAGCCCAGCGCATCATGCCATGGAGTCACGATTGGTGGGGTATCACGGATCGAATCACCGACCGGCAGAATTGTTTATTCAGGTCATCTGCCGGCTGTCAAGCAAACACCACTGTTCGGACATACAGTGGTGTTGTGACAGATACCGGAACAGTTCTCCGAATGCGATTAGAGCTGTCGGTAGGGGTTCAGGGGAAGAACCGTTCACCTCGTGGATTTCCCACCGAGATCGGAGTCAATTCAACAGAGCCAGTGGAGGTGACAACCCATATGGATGGGACAGGAATGTCGTTCTCTGACCAGTCCGATAGGGATGAATCAGGGAATCAAAAACCAACACCGGTATGGGTATCAATCTTGTAAGAGATGCTCAATGAGCTTGCCTGGCCAGGAATGGCAAGAGATCCTGGTTTGGAGGTGGGGTTGACTCCAGAGGGAGATTACAATCAATCGGGGAGGGGTCTTGCCATGCGCGGAAAAGTGGAGAGGGCAGTCTTGCTGTGCGTATTCCTATGTTGGGGGGTGAGTGGACCATCTGGAGCCGTGTACGCTGCGGGGGCCGGGGATCAGGAGTTTTCCAAGGGGGAGACCTTATTGAAAAGCAAACAGTATGCAGAGGCACGGACGACGTTGGAGGCTGGTATCCAGAAAGATCCGTCGAATATCCAGGCCCATTTCAACCTCGCCGAAGCCTGTCGAGCGCTGGAGTCTTGGATCTGCGCAGAGGAACATTACGAGACCGCCCTGGATCTGGATGCCAAATCCGGGCGGACGACATCCTATTTGCCCAAGACCAAAGCGAAGGTCTGGCGGTTACGGGAGGAAACAACGGCTTGGAGACTCCTGCACGAAGCGAAAGCCTTGGTGGCGGGTGGAAAGATGAAGCAAGCCCAGGAGACGCTCGAAAGCGCACATGAAATGGGCCTGACTACTGAACAGCAGGTCCTCCACCAACAGCTCCAGGCCAAACTTCCACGGTCTCTGTCCGGGGCGAAGAAACAAGTCCCTGCCGGGTCATCCGGAGGAATGGGAGAGGCTGATAACCTCGATCTGCAGATGGTGCTGGTCCCGGCGGGGCCGTTCACCCGGGGTAGTATGCTGGGAGATGATGAAAAGCCGGTGCGGCAGATCTATCTCAATGCGTTCCGGATCGACAAGTATGAAGTGACGGTCGGGCAATACGCCAGGTATTTGGAAGCCACGGAAATGGAGGAGCCTCCGGACTGGAGCGTCATGAATCAACCGCAACATCTGAGACGTCCGGTCGTCAATGTCAGTTGGGAGGATGCGGTCAACTATTGCAAATGGGCCGGTAAGCGTCTGCCGACTGAAGCGGAATGGGAAAAGGCGGCACGGGGAACCGATGGACGGATCTATCCGTGGGGCAATGAAGCTCCGACCAGGCTCCACGCCAATTACGGGCGAAAGGATTGGGATGACCACCTGGCCTTATCCCCGGTCGGATCGTTCGAGGCGGGGAAGAGCCCTTACGGGATCTACGACATGGCCGGGAACGCGTGGGAGTGGGTGTTTGATTGGTATGGGCTCGATACGTATAAGAAAAGTCCGGAGAAGAACCCCATTGGTCCGGCAAAAGGCGATGAGAAGGTCGTACGTGGGGGGTCTTGGTTGTACGTGACGGACTTTCTGCGATCTGCGCATCGGTTCAATGCCCAACCGATGAACCGGCAGTTCGGCTATGGGTTTCGGTGCGCAAAGACGCCATAGGCTCGAGGCAAGAGGGTCCGTGGTCTTCGAATGAATCCATAGGAGAGGCGCTCAGCGATATTTCGCGAAGCAAATGAGATCGAGATGATCGTAGTGATCGGGGAGGATGGTCTCGGCCTTGTACCCCAGGTTCAGAAAGAACTGAATATTACGAGCTGTTCGCAACATCGTGCAGGCGTAGAGCTTATGGGCATTGGTCACGACCTGCTCGATCTCGCGTATCAGGGCTTTGCCCACTCCTTGGTGCTGATGGCCGGGATTCACAGAAAGCAGGCGGATGACGCACACGCCGGCCACGGTCCAGAATCGTACGGAGCCGACGATGGTTTGGTCTTCAACGGCCACAAAGATCTGTTTTTCCCTGGCGTCCGCTTTGAGGCTCTCAAGGGTTTCCGTCGTCCACCCGCTCACGGTCTGGACCGAAGCATATTCGCCGAAGGCGGACTGTTGTACGCGGAGGATCGCAGGAAAATCTTCTTCGGTTGCCGGCCGGATGTGCACCATGGGTGGCCTCTGGTTAAGGGACAATGTTCGACGTTCATAACGGAATGAGATGGGATTCGCAAGGGTGAGCAAATCAGGGGGGAACAGTGCAACGAAGAGCGGTATGCCGCTCCAACCAATACTTCAACAGGAGTGTCTATGCTGAAAGAAGTCACGGGGGATATTTTACGGACAACCGCTGAAATGGTCGCGCATGGGGTGGCTCCGAACGACAACTATGCCAACGGGTTAGCCTTGAGCCTGCGACAGCAGTGGCCTGCGATGTACAAAGATTTCAGGCATTACTGCCAAACATTTACACCGAAGACCGGTGACTTGTGGACTTGGGCCGGTGTGGGTGGGGTACGAATCGTGAGTCTCTTTACACAGGAGGCTGCTCCCGGTCATGGAGCGAAGCCGGGAAAAGCCACAATCGAAAACGTCAACCACTGTCTCAAGGCCCTTGCCAAGTTGGTTGAAAGCGAGAAGGTTAAAAGTGTTGCCCTACCTCGCTTGGCGACCGGTGTCGGTGGACTCGATTGGAAGGACGTCAAGCCGTTGATCGAGAAACATCTCGGCCATTTGTCTGTTCCTGTCTATGTGTATGCGGTCTATCAGCCGGGTGCGCAGGCCAAGGAAGTCTGATGGTGTCTTGGCCAGGTGAAGTCTTCTGACCGTCTGGGCTTTGTGCGCGGAGGGGGCTCCTATGGCATTGGTTGCTCCAGAGCTCTATGACAAATTAGTCACAGTGCGGCGAGAGCTTCATCGATATCCTGAGCTGAGTGGGCAGGAAGCTCGGACGGCCACAGTCATCAGCAGGTTTCTCCACGAGCTTGGCATTCATCACCGCACGAACGTCGCGGGCCATGGAGTCGTCGCCGACATTCACGGGAGATCCGGAGTGCCTTGTGTGGTGTTGCGGGCCGATACGGATGCGCTTCCCATTCAAGAAGAAACCGGTCTCGAATTCGCGTCGGCGCATAACGGCATCATGCATGCGTGTGGCCATGACGGGCATACCACCATGTTGCTTGGTGCCGCGGCGTTGCTTTCCCAGGAGAAGGGCTTGGCGGCACCGGTGCGGTTGATTTTTCAACCGGCTGAAGAAAAAGGAATCGGTGCGATCGCCATGATCCAGGAGGGCGCACTTAGTGGAGCAGGCCTGGTCTTCGGCGGACATCTGGATCGGCATTACCGCCCCGGCACCATCGTGGTGAGTGAGGGGCCGGTCAATGCATCGTCGGATAATTTTGCCATTGAGATCATCGGGCAGGGAGCACATGGAGCCAGACCACATGAAAGCATTGATGCGGTCGTGGTGGGGAGCCTTATGATCATGGCGTTACAGACGATCGTCTCACGTGAGGTCGATCCGGCCCGGCCCTCGGTTGTGTCGGTCGGTCAATTTCATGCCGGGACCGCACCAAACGTGATCGCGGGGCAGGCCAAGTTGGAAGGAACGGTGCGGGCGCAAGATCCGGCTGTCCGCAGACAGTTGCTCAGCTCCGTACGTCGTATTGCTGAATCGATCGCGCAATTACACGGGGCGAAAATCCATGTCACGGTAACCGAAGGCACACCACCTCTTGTGAACGATGCGGTAATGGCGGGCCTCGCGCGGCAAGCCGCAATCGAGGCAGTGGGGGAAGCGAATGTGTTGCCGCTGAAGACAGCCAATATGGGGGCGGAAGATTTCAGCTACTATCTGGAAAAGATTCCAGGAGCGTACGTCCGATTCGGCAGCCAAGTTCCTGGTCGAGAAGGCTATCCGGCCCATTCCAGCAAGTTTGACTTTGATGAAGAAGCGCTGGCGGTAGGGGCAGTCTATTATCGGGCGATCGCCAGAATTGCCGGCCAGCAGCTTCGTCAACACTCGACCTCCTCCTGATCCACTGCAAAGGGGCGCTCATGATCAGGGTTCGAGAGGCCCGTGAAGAGGATGTGGGGCAGATCCGCGAAATTTTTCTCGCGGTCTACGGAACAGAGTATCCACATCGAGAACTGTATGACGAACTCTGGCTGAAGCGTTCGGTCTTCACGGACGATGCATTGATTCTTGTCGCCGAAGACACGGAGGCCGGGCGTGTGGTCGGCACGGCGTCCGTCCTGTTCGATTTCGGGGCGCATTCCGATCTCGTGGGAGAGTTCGGCCGTCTTGCCGTGCATCCCGACTATCGCCGAATGCAGGTGGGGAAGCTGCTTATGGACAAGCGGCTTGAGGCCATCAAGAACCGTCTGCATGTGGGACTTGTCGTCGCACGCACGATCCATCCCTATGCACAACGCATCAGCCTTGCACAGGGATTTCTTGCCACGGGCTTTCTCCCGCTCAAGCATTTCTTTCGTCATCGCGAGAGCTTCGCCTTGTTGGCCAGGTACTTTGGTGATGCCCTCACCTTGCGTCGCAATAATCCGCGCATCATCCCCGAGGCCTATGCCTTGGCCGATCTCGTGATGAGCCAACCACCGTTTACACCGGATTTCATTGTGGATGAAGACTCTGCTTCCTATCCGACAGGCGGTGACTACCGGCTTGAACAGTTGCAAGCCGAGGGCTATCCGGCTTTGCTACGGATTGAACGAGGCCGAGTCAGGAATCGTGAGATCTTTGGGCCCATGCGGTTGGACTACGGCTTCTTCAAGCTGCAAGCCCGCCAGACCAACTATTTTCTGGCTCGCTCCGGCACTCACGTCGTGGGAGCAGTCGGCTACACGATGGACCAGGTTGAGCACACCGTGCGGGTATTCGAGCTCATTGCATTGGCTGATGATGTGGTGCGCTTTCTCCTGGGCGAACTTGAGCGGAAGTGTCGGGAGGAGATGGGCATTGAGTATATTGAAATCGATGTCAGCGCCTATGCGCCGCGCATGCAGCGAACGTTGCTGGAGTTAAATTTTCTTCCGGTCGCCTATGTGCCCGCCATGGTGTTCTATCAAGTTGAACGGCTCGACATCGTGAAAATGGTGCGGTTGAATAAGCTCCAAGACTTGGGGCCGCTCGGTCTGACCGAGCCCGTTCAAGCCGTGGCCGATGTCGTGATGCGCGGATTTTCGACGTGCGTGATTGCGCCTCGCATGGCGCGGGCGATCAAGGAAGTTCCGTTGTTTCATGGAATGAATACCGAACAGGCGACCAGGTTGGCCGGCGTGTGCACGGTGAAAAGCATGCGAAGCGGTGAGCGACTCTTTGCCGAGCGCGACCCAAACGACCGGCTCTATGTCGTACTTCAGGGGCAGGTTGCCATCAGCGGCGGACCGTCTCCGGCTGTCATCGGCACCATCCACACCGGTGAGACTTGCGGCGAAGTCTCTCTCCTGTCGGCCAGACCTCACTCTGCCACGGCTATAGCAGTGAGTGAGATCGAGGTCGCCGAACTCCCTCGACGAGATCTAGAAGACCTCATTCGACGTCGTCCCGATATCGGTGTGATTATCTACCGCAACCTAGCCGTCGGACTTGGAGGCAAGCTTCTGCGCTCCGGCGAGTGGAAGCGGGATCAGGAGAGGAGTGAAGCCGAGAGCGTATTGCCATTTGTTCGACGTTGAATGGACGGTGAGGACACGTTCCTTGGAGAGGTGTCCGTCACGCAGCCGCATCCCCATATTGACGGAGTTTGGAACCGCCCGATCCCTTTCGCCGCAAGGGGACTTGCTGATTTCGGTGGATGACCTCATCGACGATCATTCCACAGTTGACACAACGCCAAGCATGAACCTCCGAGGACGAACCAGTTTGTACGACGACACTATCATCATAGACTGCGAGCCCATTGCAGCGTTGGCAATTCATCATTCACCTCCCGATCGTGTTCCGAGTTCCATTCGGGGAACTGCTTGTGGAATTCGAGGAGTAGCAGCATGATTGCGCCTGCTGCACACGTGCCGCTTGCAGCATGGCGATCCCGTCTTGGAGGCCCAGCAAGTATCGCTCACGAATTTCCGGAGAGCAGAGCCGATAGTCTTCGATGTGGTCTCGCCTCATCACGGCATCTCGAAGCCCATCCGCTTCGGCTTGCCAGCCATCCGCCTCTAGTTCAGTAGGAGCCTGTCTCGACCGTTGTCGACACCATTCAATTCGCACAGTGATAGGGGGCATCAGCTGTCCCATGTGTTTGGTCTTAAGAGTGCAAGTCCTTTGTCTCAAAGCCATATGGAGCAAGTTAAATGCCATAAGGGACACAGACGGAGAAGCAGGTTGGACTGCTTCTAGAAATTGATAGATTCGTACGTAAATTTAACAGGTTATGTCTATGGGACCTGTTCAAGAGGCTAGGCTGGAAGGATCTCACGGAAGCTGTTCCAAGTGAAGGAGGTGAAGGCAAGTGAATCTAGTATTTCACCGTAACATGAGGAGTCGCCTCGAAACGGTCCATCCTTTCTTCGAGAGGCTTCAAACGGACAGACATCCTTTTCAAAAGATGGTCCTTCCCTGTTCATGGAGCACTGAACGGAGCATGGGTCATGGGTTTGCCAGGGTGACTCCTCCTTCCGAAGGATGCGGAGATGCTCTTACTGATCAAGCGCGTATTCCTTCATACTCTGATCAGTAATCGGATATAGTCGTCATCAGGGATTCCTGACAAAGATTGTCATGGAGCGAACAACCTTATCATGAGACAAGGAGCCGAGATGGGTGAGCATAGGGGTGGGTCTGTTAAGGAGTTTATGCATCGCTACCTGGAGGTCGTCTCACAGAAGGCGACGGTTATGGCTGTGGCTGAACGAATGGGCATCAAGCGGGTCGGCTGTCTCTTGGTCGAGTCGGAAGATCCCACCCGAGGGCCGATCGGCATTCTGACGGAGACGGATCTCGTACGAAAAGTTCTGGCTGCGGGATTAGACCCCATGGTGGCGACGGCGAATCAGGTGATGGTCAGTCCGATTGTGACGATCACGGGGGACCGAACCATGTTGGATGCCAGCCATCTGATGCAAACCAATCATATCCGTCACCTCTGTGTGGTGGAAGCTGGAGAGATTGTCGGGATCATCTCCGTGCGGGACTTGGTACGATCGTTTGTGGATGTGGAAAGCGGCCCGGTGAGCGAGCTTGACCAGGTCTACCGTCCGTTGAGCATCCTGATGGCAACGACACTTGCGACGATTCCGAGTGATGCGTCTCTTCTCACTGCGGCTCAGTTGATGCACGAGAAGCGGCTCGGGTCCTTGTTGACCATTGAGGCAGGCGAGATCGTCGGCATTGTGACCGAGTGCGACCTGATCCGGAAAGGACTTGCGGTCAATCGTACGGCAGCGCACACACACGTCAGTGCGGTGATGAGCTCGCCTCTGCTCAGCATCGATGTCAATCGCACGGTCCGTGACGCCAGTAAGATGATGGCCGAGCAGGGGGTGCGACACTTGACCGTGACGGAAAGTGGGAAGATCGTTGGGGTGCTCTCTGTGCGGGATCTCGTGAAAATGGTCTCCGTTCGGGATCGACCCAGGTTTCTCAGCAAGCCGTCATAGGAAGTAGGAGCTCATCCCAACAGCATCACGGCCAGTCGAGGGAGCCAGGGGAGCATCAGCACGCCGAGGCAAATGGAAAGGGCGACGATCGAGGCCACCAGTTCCTCATCAATATGCGTTTCAGCGGCAATGATCAGCGCGCTGACCGCCGAGGGCATCGCGGCGATCAGGAGCACGACTGCTCGTTCCACTCCGATCAGACCTAATATCCACACGGCGATCGCTCCGAGCAGCAGCCCGCCACCGATCCGTGTCGCCACACCCAATGTGGCCAGACGCGCCGTTCGCCGGATCGTGGAGAAACTGATTGAGAGGCCGAGCACCAGACTGGCAAGCGGCGTCGTGGTGACGTGCAATGGCTTGAGTAGTTCAAGAAGCCAGAGAGGTAGATGGTGCCCTGACAATTTGACGGTGAGAATGCAAACCAGAGCCCATAAAGGTGGTGATGACAGGAAACGGATTGCAGCGGATCTCCGAGCGGCACTCTGCGTGCTGTGCCACACCGCGAGACCATAGAGAACGGTGAGGGTCAGCGTCGTTTGACCGAGGTCGAAGAGCACGGCGTATGTCAGACCCTCTTCGCCGAATGTGGCCAGAATAACGGGGAAGGCAAAATACACAGAATTAATGGAGCTCGTGGCCAAGACAAACCCGCCTTGCGTCTCACGCGGAAGCGAGAGGAACCGGGCGAGATGCCAGGAGCTGAAAACCATCGGGAGTGTAATAAGGCAGGCAGCCAACGGGAGCTTCCAGGCTGTCGAGGTCAGGGCGACGGAATCAAGCGAGACCAGAATCGTTGCCGGTAGACTGACGGAGAACACCAAGGTGGCCAACCGTTCGGCATGCGCTTTCGTCAAGATGCCACGGGATCGGAGCAAGATTCCGATGACAAAGGTTACGATGAAGACCTGAAGAGACAGAGGCATAGCGTTCGGCGAACGAGCAGGGCATGATGCCCTGCTCCCTGTGAGAGATGCAACGTATACGTGGGTGGGTATTTCAGAAAGCTTGCTTCTTTAGCACGTTAGACTTAGAAGAAGGGAACAGAAGAGGAACCAGAGACGGAATATAGATCTTGGTACCACGCTCGTGCGAATGTAATGGTTCATCTACTCCACCAATACACCTGATATGGCAACCAAGCTAGATCGTTCCGTACGTCTGTCCAAAGCCGCGATTGATACCCTGTGGCAGGGCAATGTGGTCGGAGCGATCAATATCGTGCGCAAGGAGCGGGGTATCGGTGTAGCGGAAGCAAAGGAACTGGTGGTCACGTACATTGGTACACAGCCGGCGCTTAAGAAGAAGGTCGATCAGGTGCTCACAACGGCCAAACGGAGATTCATCGGATGGATGGTGGGGGTGTTGGTTGTGGCGGCCGGCATCGCGTATTTCGTGATCTGGGGTTTGTGACTATGTGGGTATGTCTAGCAGTCCTATCATGAAACCAACACTTCCAAACGCGACATGCGGTAATGAGAGGGTGGGATGTTCTCATGGAGGCAACATGACATGTGCACGCAGTGCATGGCCCTTGCTTGTGTTGAGTATGATCGTCTTCTGTGCGCTCGCACCGGTTTTGGTGTGGGCGAAGGTACAGGTGTTGCCGGAGACGGTGCTGCTCGTGGAAGGCAAGAAGATCAGTGGACAGAACAGTTTGCTGCATCATCCGGTAGTAACAGGGGTCGTCGCAGCATTTGAGCGGGCAGAATCAGGGTTACAACAAGAAGCGCTTGATATGCTCATGCAGTTTTATGCTCCGTCTTACGACTACCACGGGTTGAAACAAGCCGACGTTCGGCGGGTTTGGAGCGAAGTGTTCGAGCATTACAAGGCCCTCGAGTCGCTCCATTTGTTTTCTGACATCAAGGTGCTGAAGGTGGATGGAAAACTACGAGTTGAGGTGACCTGCACCGGAGGGCTGTATGGCACCGATGAACAGAGTGGAAAGCGAGTGACCCTCGACAGTTGGTTCCGCGAGGTCCACTATTTGGTTAAGGACGGTGAGAACTGGCGATTTCTGGGCAATGCGGGAGAAGTGCCGGCTGCCGCTCCCTTTGCGTCGGCTCCACACCACCCGCTGTTCTAACAGGATGCTGAAAAAGTCCGCCAGCGGCGTTCTCGCATCGCTCAGAGGACTCAACGTACCGCAGCGTACGCCTCGCCTCTTCGCTCGCTACGGCCTTGCTGGACAGCCTTTGAGCATCCTGAGTTCTTGCGGCGTGAATGCCGCACAGAACATTCTTCTATGCGAGAGACTACGTCTGTCGCAGCCGAACGATGATGGTGGGCATGATAGCAAAAAACAGGAGAGCCGCGTAGTAGGCGGTGCCTGATACCGGATCTCGGTTCAGGAACACCTCTTTCGCAGACATGCCTCGCAGCCACATTCCCACGGCCAAGTCAGCAAGCAACACGAGTCCCATAGCGATGAAGCCAATGGGCAGTGCCGTAGACTGCCGACCATCAAGCTTGTGACGAACTATCCACCTCGCTGCGGCTACAATCACGGTGAGCATCAGCGGCATTTCCATCAGCTCGGCAGCTCTCTCACCGAGTAGTGGAACAACGAGAAGAACCCGTCCGATTCCCAGTACGAATCCGGATCCAAACACTAGAAGAAAGTAGAGAACTGCCGCTTGCAAGATTTGCATGGGCCAGTTAGCCATTTTAACGCCCTAAAGAACGCGATAACCAAGAATTCAGAAAGCGATAGCATTCAAAGAATGCGATTCGTGTACCTCAATAAACCACCTTGGCTTCATACGGTAGAAATCCTTTCGCACATGCTGCTTCAGACTGCGCTTTGAATCCAGTATGTAGACACCATCAGCATCCCGAACAAAGACCACCCAATGCCAGAAGGCGTGATTTTTTACGCGATGCCACTTGATTGCTAAGAGTGCGCGATCCGGGAGCGTTTCCCAGGAATGGAACGGCATTTCTCTTGTTGATGCGCGAAGCCGATATTGCTTTAGGAGTCGACGCACATGAGCGGTCTCTGACCACAAGCGATTATCTGTGACAGAGATGCCCATCCGATTGGCCACACACTTGGCTGCGGTATAGCTCACCCCGCCAGCACCGCCACACTCGCAATGCCGCAACCAGTTTTCGCAAGTTGAATCACCGGCTTCATCATAGGTTCAGCTTCAACTTCCGTCCGCCCGAGATAGTAAACCCGTTCCGTTGATAGAAACTCAGAGAGCGATCGAATTGCGGCAGAGGGGGTGTTGTGACTTCAAGGCGTTTCCAGCCTCGTTGTTGACCGATCGCCTTGGCTTCGGTGAGCAGGGCTGATCCGATCCCCTGGGAACGGTATGCCGATCGGACATAGAATTCCGGGATCGTGCCATACACACCTTCTGTGTAGAGGGCATAGCTTTCATAGAGAGCAAGGAACCCGATCGGCTGGTCGTCCACCCGTGCAAGCAACACCATGTACAAGCCCTTCGTCATCCATGACTCGGCTCGATCTACGGTGCGGGCATGATCAAACCCAAAGGCCTTGTCTTGCACAGCAGCCATGATTTCGTTCAAGAGTTCGCCTACCATGGTGGCAATGATCTCTACATCCTGAATTTCAGCGCAGGCAATATGGATTGTCATAGGGGCCTCCCGTGTCACGCTACTATTCGTCTTGTGCCCCGTCAATGACGAATCGGAACTGCTGATGAGCAGATTATCTCTTCCAGTATTCCATTCTGATACGGTGAGATCATTCAGCATGGATCTCTCGTCAATGTTTTGGGAACCTCGCGAGCGCCTAGACTTTCTCGCTTACATTGCAGATAGTACTTCTGTGTCCTGGACAGACAGTCCTATCAGGTGAACCGCTATGCGACGATTGATCGCTGTACTTGGTGAATACAGACCTTCCTATCAGCCGCACCAGGCGACCGATGCGGCGATTGAGCATTCTCGAAGCGTCCTGGGAGCGGATATCGCCGCCGATTGGGTATCAACCGCAGAGATCGAGCCACAGCTCTTTGAGCGGTATTCCGGCATCTTGGTTGCCCCGGGTAGCCCATACAAGAACATGGAGAAGACCCTCTGGGCGATTCGCTATGCGAGGGAACATCGAGTTCCCTGTTTAGGCACGTGCGGCGGATTCCAACATCTCGTGATCGAATACGCCCGCAATGTCCTGGGATTCACGGATGCGCACCATGCCGAATATGATCCCTCTGCCTCGAATCTCTTTATTTCCCGGCTTGCCTGTTCATTGGTGGGCCGTGAGATGACGTTGAGTCTCGTCCCTGTGTCTCAGGCAGCTGGGATCTATGGTGCGACATCGGTGCAGGAACACTACTATTGCAACTTCGGGGTGAATCCCGAGTCTGTTTCTCTTTTGAAACAGGGGCCGCTCAAGGTATCCGGATCAGACTCGGAAGGGGAAGTTCGTGTTGTCGAATACCCTGGTCACCCCTTCTTCATCGGGACGCTCTTTGTCCCTCAGCAACGTTCCACACCAGCAAGACCACATCCTCTTGTGACGGCCTTCCTGGAATGCAAAGATGTCTCGGCCAAGAATACAGCGGAGCAGTGAAATTCGTTCGCACGCATACATGCCCCCCGTCTTTGTAGAAGGCGCGGTCCTGTCGTGCGGAGCAGCTATTCCTTGGCTGACGCCTACAGGGGCACGCACGGTCTAATAGCAGGTGACATTCAAGTTGACCATAGCTGTCGTCATCGCTGCTTCCAGCGTGACCGGTTGCATGGATCGAATTGCAGAACCTGGCGATGTGTTCGGCGACGTGCACCGAGGAGAAACCTACAGTCCTGCGTCACACATGATCGATGACTGGTATGCGGTCGAAGCGATCGATGCACAGACCTTTGCCATCAACGAACCGAAATCTTCTCAGTACAACACATCGTACCTCCTCGTCGGAGAGACCCGAGCGCTCATGTTCGATGCGGGCAGCGGCGAACGGCCGGCCGGTTCTCGATCCATGCGCAAAGTGGCAGAGCGGTACACAGGTGACAAACCGATCTCGCTGATCCTCTCCCATTTCCACTACGACCATATCTACGATGCCGCTGTGTTCGACGGTGTGATCCTCATCGACCGCCCGGACATCCGTGGCGCCATCAAAGACGGGACCTACACGATTGGCCCATTGGAGTCGCACGGGACGGATTGGCGACCGCTCAAGGTCGCGCATCTCGTTGAGGATGGGGAGGTCCTCGATCTTGGAGGCCGGAGGGTTGAGGTCTTCAACTTGCCGGGGCATACCACGGAATCGGTCGTGCTGTTCGATCAGCGTCGCAATCAGGTCTTCACCGGCGATTTCGTGTATCGACATCTGGGCGGCATCATCGCCTTTGCATCGGGATCCGACCTGACGGCGTACAAGGAGAACAGCACGCGGCTGTTACACCTCACCAATTCCGACACGCGGTTCTTCGGCGCACATGGCATCCCACGGTTCAATCGTGACTGGGTAGCTCTACTCGATCACGAACTGGACGAGATCATCAAGGGAACAGCCACGTATCGGTACGCGGCCCATTATCTCGCTCCGGGCATCCCGTGGCGTGTCTACCAGAATGGTGATCTGTACATTTATACGACACCTCTGGTCGATCCCTCGGTCTTCTGGTCCAAATGGGCGCTGCTGCTGGTCGTTACCATAAGCATTCTGTTGCTGTACCTGCTGTATCGAATCGTGATGCCTCGTTCCTAGACGGTAGACACCCATGGCCATGGAATTAGATCAGGTGGTTCCATTCGGTCGTTCACTCAATGAATATCAGGCGATGTTTTCCTTGTCCTCCGATGATCTGGACAAAAAGATCATCGGTGTGGCGGACGGCCCGGCTAGTTTCAATGCCGAGATGCAGGTCCTGGGGAAGCGCGTGCTGTCTGTTGATCCGTTGTATGCGTTCTCAGCCGCTGAGATTGAGCAACGGTTCTATGCGGTTGTCGATGGAATCATACGGCAGATTACGGAGACTCCGAACGATTGGGTCTGGACGTTCCACCAGTCACCCGAGCAACTGCGAGAGCGTCGCATTCAGGTACTCACGCGATTTCTCACCGACTACGAACAAGGGAAAGCCGACGGTCGTTATGTCACCGGCGAGCTTCCCCGACTGAATTGTTCTGACGCACAGTTTGAGCTTGCCCTTTGTTCACATTTTCTATTCTTATATTCGGATCACTTTTCCTACGAGTTTCACCGTGCCGCTGTCTTTGAGATGTTGCGCGTCGCGAAAGAAGTCCGCGTCTTTCCCCTGCTTACTCTCGCGTTGAAGCCGTCTCCCTATCTCTCGCCGCTTTTGGAGGATCTGACACGCAATGGCTACCACCGTGAAATCCGAACCGTGCCTTACGAGCTCCAACGCGGTGGAAACAAGATGCTGTGCATTAAACGGATAGGGCTCATGTAGCGGCTGGATATCGTTCCTCCGAACAGTGTTCTCGTAAACCATGCCAGCAATCTAGACTTGTGTGAGCACATCGAAGAGAGTAGTTTGTGTTGTCGGTGCAGAGTCTGGCTGTCCTCGATACGGTGAGCTTCTTACCCCCACATAGGCAGCGGCTACCCGCACAGACGACGTTCACTCCCAAACCCTATGAGATGGATGTGAGTGGACTGTTCAGCAACCTGCATCCACTTCGCAGCTTGGAGTTCATCAATGTCGAAATCAACGACACCGTACTGGAATCCGCTACGCTCTGAAAATCGAGAACGGTGGACACCTATCCATGGTCTGGAAGGGATGGCGGAGGAACTGACGCTGAGTATCGACCCCACAAGCGGCGAGTACACCAGGCTGACACGCTTTCTCCCTGGCGCCGACACGTCACAGTTTGGCGGGAAAACCCATCCCTACCCGGAGGAGGTGTTCATTGTGAGCGGACGTCTGTATGACGACGCCTTTGGTCTCTGGCTGGAAGCAGGCCATTACGCAAGCCGCCCTCCTGGCGAGCAGCATGGTCCATTCAAGACGGATGTGGGATGTGTGGTGTTGGAACTCTCTTTCCCGAATCGCGCGATTGAGGGTCATGGCATCGAACCGGAGGACTCTCAGTCTCACCCATGATTCTTTATTGGAGGAAGTAGCCGTATGATCGATGTCGGCCGTTTCTACGAAATGCAGGCCCTGCGGTATCTTGACGATCGAGACCGATCCCGTGTCGGAGTGGAGCTTATTGAGCGTTGGGCACGATCGCTACCGTTTGGTACTCCCATCGTCGAAATCGCCTGCGGCGGAGGGTATCCTATTACTCAGGTTCTCGTGGACTCTGGGCTCGCGGTATGGGCGATCGATACATCGCCCACATTGCTGAGACAATTTCGATTACGCTTTCCCACGATTCCCACGCAATGCGCGTCGGCTCTGGACAGTACCTACTTTGGGCGAACATTCGAGGCCGTTATCTCGATCGGTCTCCTGTCTTTTCTTCACGAGGACGAGCAGCTAGCCCTCCTTGATCGAGTATCAGAGATCCTCGAGCCGGGAGGACGTTTCCTCTTCACGGCGCCTATTGAAATGGGAGCCTGGCGGGATGTTGCCACAGGTCTCGAATGTTGGTCGCTCGGGCGAATCGGGTACACGCGTGCGCTTGAACGTCTAGGCTTTCGGATGATCCGCACGCATGTCGATGAGGGCGAAAACAATTACTATGATGCCGAAAAGATCGGTCGAGCGGTGTGGTGAGACGAAGCCTATATGGCGTGTGAGAGTAGGTTCCCTATATAGGGTTTCCAGGCTGAACCAAATCGTTCACTCGTGATGGAAACGGTATGAATTTTGAGGATCTGTCCGACACAGACATTCTCGAGATCGCAACTCCGATCATGGATCATCTGATGGAGGCTTCTACCCGAATTGATTACGAGGCGCACGTCAGGGATTTCAGTGATCGGATGAAGAAGATCGTGACCAAAGAGTATCTCCGGAAGGTCTGTGAGCAATATCAGGCGGAGAAGGGATTCTTCGCGGAACGTCAGCCGGTCGCCGTATTCAAGCGGCCGGATTCGGCAGCGATCATTTGGAAACAACGCTTTACCAAAGCCAAAGGCGAGTTTGTGGCGGAGATGGTATTGGTGCACCAGAACGGACGATACCTCTGTGATCATGCGATGGTGTTTTAAAGAGGGAAACGCGTCGCTTATGCTGTGGGGCTCAACTGTTTGATCACCCCGACGTACCATAAGCGGTGTGCAAACGTAACATGATGCTCATTTTTGAGCGATGGGATATCTTTTCCTGCTGCTATCCAAAGATGGAATTCGTGCTGAACTCGGCTTTGCACAAAACGACGTGGCTCCCGGTCTGAAATGCTCTCCAGGTCCTAGGGATTCTGAAGGGTAAAGAAAGGTTTAGCTCTGTTATTGGAATCGTTCAAGCTCCTGGATAAGCCCCTCAGGCGGATTGGGAGACTCCCACGGATGGTTTGTGAACGAGACAAAAATGAGAGCATCAATCTGCTCACCTCCGACAAGTGTTTCCGGTAAAAGCGATCCGCTGTTCCTCGAATTTCGTGCACAGGGTCCTTGATCGATCACCGTCAGTCCGCCAGACTCGTCCTCCACACGTATCTTATGAGCGGGAGCAAAACCGCACTTGATCCAGTTCGGGACCTGAGTAATGGATTGCACGACGCCTCGGATTCGTACGATTCGGAACTGATAGTGTCTTGGGTCAGACAGAATCGCTTGAATAGATGTCACGGCATACGAGTGCAGGGAAGGTGGTCGGGAGCGAAGAATGACTTGTGCTGGACTGACGTTTGCCGTTGCGTTGAACAGCAGAAACATCAGCACAGGGAGGGTGTACCGCGTCAGGGTGAGCATATCTCAAGTATAGCGCAGCCAAATCGCGCGCGATCTTGCGACTGGGGTCTATGGCCCTGATCAGGATCCTTGGTCGAGCGTCACTGCCTACCACAAACAAAAGGAACTATCGCGCGCCACACCGTAGCGTGATGATCTTGTCCTCCGGAAGCGCCAACAGCTCAGACTACTCTTCTTCACAACCGCACGGTGACGGCTTTCACCTCGGTGTAGAGTTCCAGCGCGTCGTGGCCCATTTCTCGCCCCCAGCCCGATTGTTTGTAGCCGCCGAACGGCAAGGCCGCGTCGAGGATGTTGTAACAGTTGATCCAGACCGTGCCGGCCCGTAGCTCCGCCGCGATACGGTGGGCCTTGCTGATGTCCCGGGTCCACACCGCTGCTGCTAGGCCATAAATAGAGTTGTTTGCCGCGGGCAGCACCTCCTCGATATCCGTGAACGGCATGGCACAGACGACCGGTCCAAAGATCTCCTCCTGCATGACCTTCATATCTTGCTTCGTATCCACGAGAACGGTCGGCTCTACAAAGTAGCCCTTGTTCCCGAGTTTGCGTCCGCCCACCACAGCCGTTGCTCCTTGCGAAAATCCAGACTCCAGATAGCTGAGCACGCGCCGTTGTTGCTCATCTGAGACGAGGGGGCCCATTTGAGTCGTGGGATCCATTCCCGGCCCGACTTTGATCTTCTTTGCGTCGGCTGCCACTCCTTCGACGACTTTGTCGAAGATGCCCTTTTCGATGAACAAACGGGAGCCCGCACAGCAACATTGGCCATGGTTGAAAAAAATCGCGCTCGCCACTCCCGGGATGCAGGATTCCACGTCGGCATCCTTGCACACGATGTTCGGCGATTTCCCTCCTAACTCCAATGACACTTTCTTGAGGTTTCCTGCCGCGGCGCCAAGAATGAGCTTCCCCACCTCCGTGGAGCCGGTGAAGGCCACTTTGTCGACATCCGGATGTGCGGCGAGTGCCGCACCGGCGGTCTCGCCGAATCCCGGCACGATGTTGACGACGCCGTCCGGGAAGCCCGCTTCACAGATCAGTTCGCCTAATCGCAATGCCGACAGTGGCGTCTGTTCAGCCGGTTTCAAGACCACGGTACAGCCGGCAGCCAGGGCCGGCCCTAGTTTCCACGCCGCCATCAGCAGCGGGAAATTCCAGGGGATGACCTGCGCCACCACTCCCACTGGTTCGCGGAGGGTGTAGGACAGGTACTGAGCTCCGGGAGTGTAGGGGACTGAGATGGGAATCGTATTCCCTTCGATCTTGGTCGCCCAACCGGCCATATACCGAAACAGGTCCACGGCAAGCGGGACGTCAGCTACCCGTGCGACGCCGATCGGCTTTCCGTTGTCCAGTGACTCGAGTTGGGCGAATTCTTCGGCATGGGCTTCGAGCAAGTCGGCCAGTTTCCAGATCAGCCGTCCACGTTCAGAGGCGGTGAGCTTTCGCCAGGGACCGCTCTCGAACGCCGTTCTCGCTGCCGTGACGGCGTGATCCACATCGGCACGATCGCCTTCGGCCACGTGGGCAAGCATGTCGCCGGTGGCGGGGTTATAGGTGGCAAATGTTTTTCCTGACGCAGCGTCGCGCCATCGACCGCCGATCAGTAGCTTGCGAGGTGTACGGACAAAGGATTGAACGTGTTCGTGTAAAGGGATCTGTGCAGTGACGGTAGTCATGATTGCCCTCCGTTTTCGATCTCCTCCTTGAGGATGCGGTATAGGGGGATGGGTCGCTTACAACCACATTATATAGGATGTCCCCCGGGGATAATCGAGAGGCAGGTTATTCAGAAGCCTCACCGAATATCGGGTGGAAATCATGGAGACGGGAAGAAGTCTTTTCTGGTACACTCCCCCAACTATGGCGAACGAAATTCAATGGGATGCTGAGCTTCCCAAGAAGGCTTTGGAAGCGCTGTTGCAGGGAGACCGCAATAAAGCGATCGAACAGGTTCAGCTTGAGCGAAACCTCAACCGAGAAGATGCTCGGGAAGTGGTGGCGTCGTTCATCCTCTCTCAGCCGTCGATGATGGCGAGTATGAGACAGGTGGAGAGCCGAGCAGGAACCCATTGGGGGCTCCTGCGCTGGTTTATCCTGCTCCAAGCGATTGCAGTCGCGATCGGATACTTCCTCTTTTTCCGAGATCAATGGTAGGCACCCAGCCGCGCGCCTCATTGTGATCGGACCTTCACACCTTGCCGGGTAGTCTGTTCCCGACTGTGAGGTGTGTCCTTCTGTCCGGACTCCATCAGGAGCCTTAATCGTGAGCATTCCGGGATTCGTCTTTGCCGATCTCGCCTATCGACAGGGAGGACGCCGAGCACCGTCAGCTCTACCTATGCGCGTACAGTCCTGTGGTCGATCGTCATGATGAACATTGGGTTAATGGGGATCATATACCGAGCCGAACGACGACTCATGCTGATCGAGCCGGATAGCTTGTGAACGATTATCGTCTACGTCTTAGGTCTCAGGCTCCTCTTTAACGGGTAACAAGAAGCCCCTCAGCCACTCCTCACCGTCCCTCACCTCAGATATGTTGCATTTGGCTACCATGCTGCTCTGCTCACGTAGCATTACGCCACAAGGCCCTGCCTAAAAATGCATCATGGGGGGGGCACTCCATTTGGCATGCACCCTGCTGGGAAGTGCCTTAGGAAAGGAATGTGACTCGTATGGAAAAGGGATTGCAGGCATCGAGTGAAAACACCGGGAGGAAAGCTTGGTATGCCGGGCCTGCACAAGCCCTGGCGGATGAACTCCGGACAGACCTCAATAGTGGCCTGCCTGTCGATGACGCGGCACGCCGCCGAGCGCAGGAAGGTCCCAACGAACTACCCGAAGCCGAACCTCCCTCGCTGTTGAAACTTTTTCTCTCGCAATTCACGAGCCTCATCGTATGGGTGCTGATCGGGGCGGCCATTGTCTCTGGGCTATTAGAAGACTGGATCGATACAGCGGCGATTCTCGCCATCGTGTTTTTTAATGGGGTGCTGGGGTTTGTGCAGGAATTCCGAGCCGAGCGATCGCTGGCAGCCCTGCGTAAGATGTCAGTGTCCATGGCCCGTGTTATCCGCGACGGGGCACTGCAGTCCATCCCGGCCAGAGAACTGGTGAGGGGAGACCTGGTTGCCCTTGAGGCCGGAGACCGGATTCCAGCCGATGCGCGTTTGATTTACACGACGAATTTCCAAGCGCAAGAAGCCTCACTCACCGGCGAGTCGACACCGGTGCAGAAACAGGCAGAGTGGTTTGAGGAAGCCGAGGTCCCGTTGGCCGATCAGCGCAATATGGTCTTCATGGGTACCGTGGCCGTCTCCGGTAAGGCTCATGGACTGGTGGTGGCGACCGGCGTGGGTACGGAACTTGGTCGGATCGCCGCTTTGATTCAGAAGGCCGCCGAGGCGGAGCGTGCCGAAACTCCGTTGCAGCGCCGATTGGAACAATTCGGTTCGACACTCCTGTGGCTTGCGCTCGGCGTTGTTACCATCGTATTCATGCTCGGCTTTCTCCGGGGAGAACCGTTGGTGGAGATGTTTCTCATTTCGGTCAGTCTGGCAGTAGCGGCTGTACCTGAGGGTCTGCCTGCGGTCGTGACGGTCACATTGGCGGTGGGCGTCATGCGGATGGCTAAGCGACATGCGCTGATTCGAAAACTTCCCGCCGTCGAGACACTCGGTTCTGCCACGGTGATCTGCACCGACAAGACCGGTACGTTGACGAAAAATGAGATGACGGTGACGAAATTGGTTGTCGGCAGCGAAACCTTCGAGGTAACCGGCGAGGGGTATGAGCCGGTGGGTGAAATCAAAGAACACAGTTCCGAGGCACGAGTGCTGAACACTCAGTCATCGGATCGATCAGGACACCCATCACCCAGCACCCAGCAATCAGCACTTCCCCCTGGTCTGCGCGATCTTCTGACCGCTGCGGTGTTGTGTAATAGCGCGACATTGCAACAAGAGAAGGGGATCTGGCGGATCATCGGCGACCCGACCGAGGGGGCGTTGCTCGTGGCGGCCGCGAAGGTCGGTCTCACCAAGGCCGAATTGGAAGGCCAAGCGCCACGGGAGAGGGAAATTCCGTTTGATGCCGAGCGGAAGATGATGACGATTGTCCGCCGAACGGAGCAAGGCTGCAAGGTGTACAGCAAAGGAGCGCCTGATGTCTTACTAAAGCGCTGTGCCACACATATGACGCCAGAAGGACGGATCGAGGTGCTTGATGCAGAACATCGGCGACAGATTAACGACGCCAATGCGTCGTTGGCGCAGCAAGCCCTCCGGGTCCTGGGCGTCGCCTATAGACCTCTTGGCCGCCAGGTACATGCTGATGAAGAAGTCGAGTGCGACCTGATTTTTCTCGGGCTCCTCGCGATGAAAGATCCATTGCGGTCTGAAGCGACAGAGGCAGTCCGTCTCTGCCGGCAAGCCGGCATCAGAACCGCCATGATCACCGGTGATCACAAGGAGACCGCGGTCGCGATCGCTCGTGAGCTGGGCTTGCAACGCAATGACGACATGGCCTTGTCCGGTGCTGAGCTTGATGGTCTCACCGACGAGCAATTGATGCAGCAGGTCGAGCGTGTGACGGTGTACGCCCGGGTATCTGCCGAGCATAAGCTCCGGGTGGTGCAGGCCTGGAAGCGAAACGGGGCGATTGTCGCCATGACCGGTGATGGAGTCAATGACGCGCCGGCGATTAAGGCCTCGGATATCGGTGTGGCGATGGGTCTTGCCGGCACCGATGTGACCAAAGAAGCCTCGGACATGGTCGTGACGGACGACAATTTTGCCTCGATCGCCGCCGCGGTCGAGGAGGGGCGGGGTATCTTCGACAACATCAGGAAGACGGTACATTTTCTTTTGTCGTGCAATATGAGCGAGGTGCTCGTCATGCTGTTTGCGACCCTGTTCGGCCTGCCGCTTCCGCTCCTGCCGATTCACATTCTGTGGATGAACCTCGTGACGGACGGTTTCCCAGCTCTCGCCCTGGCGGTCGATCCGAAAGCGCCGGATCTGATGCAGCAGCCGCCGCGGCAGACCGAGGCACGCCTCCTGGATGGTGGCAGGTTGTGGGCTATCGCCGGAGAAGGGCTACTGTTGGCGGGTATCGCTCTGAGCGCCTTCTCGCTGAGTTTGTTTATCTGGCAGCAGCCGATTGACCAGGCTCGAACAGTGACGTTTACCGTGATGGTCGCTGCTCAGTTAGTGCATGCCTTTAATTGTCGGAGCGATCGCTGGTCGCTGTTCAAGGTGGGGGTGACGAGCAACCGTGCCCTCATCTGGGCAGTGCTGGTTTCTCTGGCTCTACAAGTCGGCATTTTGACCATTCCGATCCTGGAGCCTATCTTCAAAGTCGCCCCCTTACCTATTGAGGATTGGGCGCTGATGGTGGTCATCGGGCTGCTCCCGCTGGCCGTCGTTGAAGGGGTCAAGTGGGTTCGACGGTAAATGGCATGGAGGGTCATCCGTCGTCAGGGCGTAAAAGAGTCGCGATTTTGTAGTGCTGACGAGGTTGTGGAGGTTTACGATTGTAAAGACCCTCGGTCAATATTTTTGGCGTAAGGGTCGTGACAACCCATCCGTAGTATTGTTGCCTCTTTCTAGCCAAGTGAAAAGAAGGGTTTCCGGTTTTGTGCGGAAAGCAGTGTGTCGAGTCGTAGCAATATCGGATTCCGAATCACTCTTTCTAATTCAAAAGGGGGGAGGGATTGCAGAAAACTGAACGGATGAATTACCGTATGGTTGGAAACGTTCAACCAGAAGAATAGTAAACGGTAGATTTGTATCAGGATGAGGCTGTTGGGAACAACAGACAAAACCAGTGTGCAGACCACATATTTGTCCAATGCTCCCGATCTGGTAATACAGGCACAATAGACATGGCGACGATGCAAAATACGCTCAGGAAGAGCCACATTATTGCTGATCGAACAGCAACGGTGAGCCGCCTGGAAGAGGTGGTTGCGACGTCGGAGGAGTTCGATCAGGTCGTAGCGCAGGCCTTGCCGATTTTGTTGGATCGGGCGGCTGGTTATACAAAACGATTCCTGCGCGAGACCGGTCAGTGGAACGACGACATCGAACATGAAAAATTTGCGCTACGTTGGGGATCTGAATATTTGGAACGTTTTCTCGTCTGTGGACGAACGGAAGTCCCTTGCCGACCGTTATTCCTGTTTGATTCGTTGGTCGCGAAACAACATAGCAAACCGGAACCGTTTTGCTATCACCCGGACCTGCTGAAGCCGCTTGGGCGGTTTCTCGATGGGTTGGTCGCACGGGCGGTGGTGAGCCGAGACGCCTTGATTGCGTTGTACCATCACTCCTATGGATGGGGTGCAGGGGATGTCATCGCCGTCACCGGGCTCAATGGGTTGGAGAGCCAACGTATCTATAAGAATTTTCGTCGATGGCGTGAGAGCGGCTGGCAGCGCACGATGGACGAGATGGGTTTGACGAAGGCGGAGTTGGTGGAGTTGGACAACCAGCGGCAGCGTCATCGACAGCGGTTCAACAGCGAGGCTGAACGGCTGATCCGTGTGGCACAGGGGCATTATCGAAAGAGCGAACCGGATCACTACCCCTGTTTATCACGATCTCAATGGGCCGAGATGTTTGTTCAGGGGTACGGGTGCGATTATCGGATTTGGCATCTGGCACTCTGTTTGGACTGTATGCAGACGGCCTGGGGATTGGGATCCAGCGAGTCGTCTGGTGAAAAACCACGTTTGGAGCTGCAGGTGCGGCCGTAAAGGATGAGCACCTGCAATTCCACGGTGGTCGTGTGTTTGTGAATCCGTCAAATTAGTAAAGAGGAGCGGAGGAGGATATATGGTTCAGGAAGAGGATCTGGAACTCTATCGATCGCAACTCCTTGACTCGATAAGTGAACGACCGAGCTGCTCAGTTCGCGACCGGTTGGATGCTATACAGGTCTATGTCAATGAGCGACGCGTGGGTGAATTGAAAGGAGCGGACATCGAGGCGACACTGCGTGTGCACGGTGTCGATCATGTTGAGACGGTACAGCTTCGCACCGAAGACGGACAATTATTGGGAGGGCTGGTTGCTCCCGAATCTGGGTTTCGGACGACTCGGGTGCAGCTTTCAGCTGATACCGTCGAACTCTGCGTTCAGAATACGATGCAGGGTGGATCGCTCAGTGCGGTCTTCATTCCTGCCCCAAGTTTCTGGAATCGAAGCTGGACCATCCTCGCCGATGTTGCGGACAGATGGGTGATCAGGCGTCCGGAGTCCACGATGGCATATGGGATCCGAACGGTGGTCTTTACGCAAGTGCTCTTGGCGACAGCTGTCATCGGGCTCGTGGCCGACCGAGCCATGATCTGGCTCGCACCAGAGCACAGTGTGGCGTCGACGGTACAGGCAGAGGCACTTCGCACGGCCTCCATCGCCGAAATAGATCAGCTTGCAAAGCAACTCCGGGAGCTGAGGTCGATGCAAACGAAGGTTGGAGACGCGCTCCAGTCTCAAGAGAAGGGGATGACGTTGCTCCACCAAACCATGGCCAGACTGTCGTCGACGCAGGAGTCTGTGGCCTCCAGCGTCGTAATGGTAAAGGAAGAGATAGAGAAGAGGCAGGAGAGCGCTGAACGTGAGGCAGATCGTCCGGTCCAGCTCCCTGTCGGTCATGAGGGAGTGGATCAAGAGCAGTTTGAAACAGCGATTCACGGTCTTGCCGCAGACAACGATCGTTTATCCAAGCAAATCGCCGGTCTGGAGGAGCACAACCGAACACTGACGGCCAAATTGCATATGGCGATCGCACATGTTGCGAAAGCTGCTGAGCAGAGTTCGGAACGTGTGGTGGCGCGTGAGGATGATATGGCTAGAAAACATCAACTCGTGCCGGTCGTCGATAGCCGTCAGAGCACCCAGACACAGCCGTTTCTCTTCTGGGTCACTTTCAGCGAAGGCACGACTCAGGAAAGTATCGATCAGTGGGTGAATGGGATGAAAGGGCATAAAGGAGTCCAAAACGAAGGCTGGCAAGAGGTACAGATCCTCCCTCCTCCGGTCCCACCCGATACCTTTTTAGAGCAAATCAAAGGGGACAAAATCATCAAAGAGGCTCGACTGACTCATTAGGTCGATGCCCGTCGTAACCCTCGGGTTGACTTCACACGGCAATCTTCGTGTGACCAACCATGAGGCCGACGAGGAGTCAAGTGACCCCTGAGTGGATATATTGGCGCCGAGCTCATGAACTTTTGTCCGTTGAGTCCGCGAAGATGCGCTGAGTAACATGACAATCATGGGTCACGGGAAGCAGCGTATGATTTGCGGTTCATGGATGCAAAATAACAGGCCGACTTTCTCTTTTGGATAATCAACCCGATCTCCATTCACCTCAGACATTGACGGATGACTCAGTTATCCAGTCGATGATCAGTGTAAGAAAGGACAAGACATGAGAATCGCGCAGGTGTCACCGCTGTGGGAAAGCGTTCCGCCCAAACTGTATGGTGGGACGGAGCGAATTGTGTCGTACATTACGGAAGAGTTGGTCGCGATGGGGCATGATGTGACACTGTTCGCCAGCGGCGATTCGGAAACAACTGCCAAGCTCGAAGCGATTTGCCCGCAGGCGCTTCGATTGAATACCGGCATTTTCAATCGAGATGCTCCGCTGATCATGCAACAGGAGCGAGCGCTTGGCGTAAGCGGCAACTTTGACATCGTGCACTCTCATCTCGATTTTCTTGGGTTCCCCGTTGCACGTAGAAACGCGGTTCCCATGGTGACCACCTTACATGGGCGTCTGGATCTCCCCGAGCTGGAGCCGGTCTTTCGCGAGTTCATTGAAATGCCGCTTGTCTCCATTTCGGCCTCCCAGCGCCAACCGCTTCCGTGGGCCAACTGGGCTGGGACTATCCACCATGGACTGCCCCGCAACCTCTACAGCTTCCATCAGAAGAGTGAAGGATATCTGGCATTTCTTGGCCGTATTTCCCCTGAAAAGCGCCCGGATCAGGCAATTGAAATCGCCAAGCGGTCCGGCATCCCATTGAAAATGGCGGCAAAAGTCGACCCTGCGGACCGAGTGTACTTTGAGGCTGCGGTTGAACCGTTGCTCAAGCACCCGTTGATCGAATTTGTCGGCGAGATATCCGATGCCGAAAAGAATGACTTTGTTGGAAACGCCATGGCGTTGGTCTGTCCCTATGATTGGCCCGAACCCTTCGGACTGGTCTTGATCGAAGCACTGGCCTGTGGAACGCCGGTGATAGCCTATCGACGGGGATCCATTCCGGAAATCATCGATCATGGAGTGACCGGTTTCGTGTGTGAGACCCTGGATGAGATGGTCGAGGCGGTGGGACGGTTGCCCCACCTGGAGCGCCGACGCTGTCGAGCGGCCTTCGACGAACGGTTTACTGCCGACCGGATGGCGCGGGACTATGTCGCGTTGTACGAACGAATTCTTGAAGGCGTAGCGGTGCAAGCTGCGGCGCATAAAGTGAACGGAGGGAGCCGACATGTCTGAAGCAGCCATTGATTCACCAGAGCCCCACTCCACGGCCCGCCGCGGTCATGGGTGGGAGTTAATCAAAACGAGAAACTTTGGATTTCTGTTTGCCGGGCAGACGATCTCTCAAATCGGTGACAGCCTCAATAAGGTGGCGTTGCTCTGGTTTGTCTATGAGATGACTGGGTCGGCACTTAAGATGACGGTGGTGGGACTGCTACAGACGCTGCCTCCCTTGTTGTTTGGGCCACTGATCGGCGTGTATTTAGATCGTGTTAGGAAAAAGCCGGTCATGATCGGTGTAGACCTTCTTCGCACATTGATGGTCCTTATGATTCCATTGCTTTACGCAATGGGTGCGTTGACGCTTGATCGGCTCTATGTGTTGGTATTTGCGACAGCGATTTTTTCAACGGTTTTCGGGCCGGCCTTGACCTCCGCCGTTCCGCTGATCGTGGCAAAGGATCGATTGGTGGCGGCCAACGCACTCATGCAAACCACGACGAACGTGGGACTGCTTGTTGGCCCAGCCGTGAGCGGACTGGGGATTGCTCTCATCGGGGCGCAAAACGTCCTGTATGTTGATGCCGCGACGTTTTTCTTCTCGGCGCTGTGCCTGTTTCCCATTCAGGTGCATGAAACGCTTAATCGTGGGCGGGTAACCGGCGATGGGTTGATGGGCGGTATTACCTCTGATTTGCTGGCAGGTTTCCGCTTCGTATTCGTCGAGCAAAAGACGGTCTTGATGTTGATGTTGACGGCCTCGCTGTATAGTGTCGGGATCAGCGCCTTCATTTTTCTCCTGCCGGTGTTTGCGAAGGAGGTTCTGGGTGTGGGGCCGGTCCAGCTCGGTTGGTTGTGGTCGGCTCTCGGCGTGGGGATGTTGTTGGCGTCTCTCAGTCTGACGTCGGTGACGCAAGGGGATGTCTCGTGGCGCCTGCGGTTTATGTCGGGCGCGTTAGCGATCGGTGGGCTTGCAGTTGCGGCTCTTGGATTCCTTGATGCGCCAGTCGCTGCGGGGGCGCTGATTGCAGTGATCGGGGGTAGCACGGCCATGTTTACTCCGCTGGTGTGGACCATGCTTCAGGAGTTGACGCCGACGCATCTCCTCGGTCGAGTCTTTACGAGCTTCGCCACGGGAGGGATGGCTGCGTCGATGGCCGGAATGGCTGGTTTTGGATGGGCAGCTGATACGATTGGTCCGGCGACGTGTCTTGGAGGTATTAGCCTGATTTTGCTCATGACTGCTGCGAGCGCGTGGTTGTTCAGCTTCTACAAGTCGCACGCGCAGACTCTGGTTGTTCCCTCGCGCGGCTCATTTGCTGCGTAGCAGACTGCTGCACCATCGTCACACCGTTCCACATACTCGCTACGCTGACGATCTGATGTTCCGAAGCCCCCTGATTCTCAGGGGGCTTCGGGCTCCACGCAGATGACAGCAGGCCGAGAGCGGGTTACAATGTTTCGCTACACTACACAGGTATATTCACGGGGACAGGTCCAGGGGGAGGGCTTGCGTTATGGCCATGAGATTTCAATGGTTGGTTATTCTCAGTCTGCTCATATTCTGGCCGATAGGGACCAGCTCGCAAGCGTCCGATGGGCATGACAAGGAGGGCATGCCGGAAAAAGAAAAGCCGTCCCCGAGCTCGTCACCACCAGCTGTCCCTACAGTGAAGAGTGAGGCGGCGACCGAGCACAAAGAGGCTGTGCCGGAAAAACCGGCAGTACGGCAGCAGCCGTCACCGGCAGAGTCCAAGCCGGCCAAAGCTGAATCCGCAACGGATCGCAAGGAAGGCCTGTCTGAAAAGCCGTCCCCGAGCTCGTCACAACCACCAACTGTCCCTGCAGTGAAGAATGAGGCAGCAACCGAACACAAGGAGGTCGTGCCGGAAAAGCCGGCAGCCCGACAGCAGCCGTCACCGGCTTCTTCCGACTCCCAACCCACGCCGCACAAGTCGCCGGCAGAGTCCAAGCCGACCAAGGCTGAATCAGCGACGGATCGCAAGGAAGGCACGTTGGAAAAGATTCCAGCGCGTCCCTCTTCTTCGGCTGCAACAGACGGTCACGGCGCTGCTCCCAAGTCTTTAGGAGAGATCAAGCCACAGGGACAACCTGCTCCGACAATCAAGGCCGACCTGCCACCCTCTGCTGAGATCGATATCAAAGAAAAAGAGACGGCTGCGAAGAAGCCGATGGCGTCACTGATCCTATCCGTTAAACTCGCGCTCATGGGAGATTTACGGCTGTTCCGTTATGAGATCGAGGTTGAGGATGACAAACAGGTGGTCACACTGAGCGGGCGGGTCGCGAATGAAGAAGACAAGACTGCCGCGACGGAGGTGGCGCAGGCTGTCAGCGGGGTGAAGGCTGTCACGAACAAGTTGATCGTGGAAAAAGATCTGGCGAAAACGTTACTGAAGAAACAGGATGAAATCCTCACGCTTCTCATTAAGGAACGCTTCGCGAAAAGCGCGACCTTGAAAGCGGCAAACTTCGATGTGAAGACAGAGGAAGGCATCGTTCAGCTCAATGGAACGGTTCGTTTTCAGGTGATCGCCCTCGAAGCTGCTGAGGCAGCTCGGCAGGTGCCGGGCGTTCGAGCCGTCAATACCGAAAAAATCCGCCTAGAGGGTGAGAGCTGATGCAGGGTTCCTCAAGCCCCGTGGCAGATGCTCCGTCTGGAATGGAGCATGCCCGTCAGCTCTCAGTCGGCACTCGACCCCTCCTTCTGACTTGGGACTTCGGGTTGGTGTGGTGGGGGCAGCTCATTTCACAGATCGGTGACGGAGTCTGTCGCCTGGCGCTCTTGTGGTTTGTCTATGCAGTCACTGGGTCACCGCTCAAGACGTCCATCATTGGGCTGTTACAGACGATCCCTCCCATCATCCTCGGACCGATCATCGGCGTGTACGTCGACCGGCTCCCGAAGAAAGTCCTGCTGATCACGAGTGATATTCTCCGTGCGCTGTTAATCGGGTTGATTCCCTGCCTCATCCCTGTGGAATCCTTTACGGTCTCGGTATTATATGTGTTGGTATTTCTCCATGCGGTGTCTACGGCGGTCTTTGGCCCTGCTCTGACGGCTGCAATCCCCACATTTGTCCCCAAAACACAGTTCACCGCTGCCAATGCGCTTTTGCAGGGTACCACGAGCCTGGGAATCATCTTTGGCCCCGCAATCAGCGGCATCGGTATCGCTGCGTATGGATCGCAAGAGGTGCTCTGTATCAATGCCGTCACTTACTTGATTTCAGCGGCCTGTCTTGCATTGGTCCGTTTCCAACCCACAGTGGTAACGAGTCCCTCGCCTGAGGCACGGTCGACTCTGCTGCAAGATCTGGTCGAAGGATTTCGGTATGGCGTAGTCACTAAACCAGCATTGTTACTCTTGACCGGTACCGCTGCCTTGTATACGTTCGGCACCAGCGCGCTGACCGCACTGTTCCCGGTCTTTGCCAGAAAGCTGCTTGGGCTGGGACCGGTCGAGGTCGGGTACTTATGGTCCACGCTGGGTATGGGATTGCTTGTGACGTCGATCGCGCTCTTATGGGTGACCGATTGGATGGTCAAGGATCGTATGCGACTGATCATGGCCGCGAGTGTGTTGAGTGGTCTTGCCCTGAGCGGCTTGACCTGGACGATTGATCCGTATGTTGCCGGAGTTTTTATGGGACTGATCGGGTGTGGGATGGGAGTATTTACACCGATCGCCTGGGGGATCATTCAGGAACTGGCGCCGAGCCATATGATCGGACGGGTCTTAGGACTCTACGGGACAGGTGCCATGACCGCCGCCATCGGTGGGATATCGGCGTTTGGGTGGATCACGGAACAGCATGGTCCCGAAACCGGCATCCTCGGGATCGGGCTTGTCTTAATGGTCACGGCGTTGGTCGCCACACGGATGAGCCGAGCCAGTGCCGAGTATGAAGGGAACCGTTCATGAACGATATCATCCGATGGAACGAACAATATTATATCCTTGCGTCATCGTCTCTGGCCGATGGCCGAACCGAGGTCCTGAAACATGGAGAGACGTTTGCCGTATTTGATCGATACGGTGATATGCATCAGGTGCTTCCTGGTCCACAGGGTCTGTATCATGAAGGGACGCGGTTTCTCTCGCAGTCCGAACTGTTGGTGCAAGGTCAGCGTCCGATGCTTCTCAGCGCCACCGTGAAGGAGGACAATGCCCTCTTCACGGTTGATCTTACCAATCCGGATTTGATGCGCAATGGGCAGAAAGTCGTCCAACGTGGGACCGTCCATCTGTGTCGCACCAGGTTTCTCTGGCAAGGGACGTGGTATGAACGTTTCCGTGTTCAGAATTATGGGAGTCAGAGCATTCCGCTTTCAATTACGATTGCATTGGATGCAGACTTCGCCGATCTTTTTGAAGCGAGAGGCCGAAAACGGGAGCGGCGTGGGGTGCGACTCAAGACGGTTCGCTCAAAGAACGGGCTCGTGTTTGGGTACAAGGGACTTGATGGGATTGTCCGTCGAACCTCCATTCAGTGCACTCCAACCCCGAAACGAGTGACATCAAACGGCTTCATCATCGAATCGTCCCTTCGTCCACATGCAGACCTGACCTGGGAGATTGCTATCTCCTGTGAAATCGGGAGGCCCCAGAACCGAAAAGGACTCACCTACGAGCGTGCGTACCATCACGCCAATCGTGCCCTCACGGATGCCATATCCAACAATGCCCATGTCTATACGGCGAATGAACAGTTCAATCATTGGCTGAACCGGTCTCTCGCGGACCTTCACATGCTGATCTCGGAGACCCCGGAAGGGCTCTATCCCTATGCAGGAGTTCCCTGGTTCAGCGTCCCATTCGGGAGGGACGGGATCATTACGGCGCTTCAGATGCTGTGGATGAACCCATTGCTTGCTCGTGGCGTGCTGGGGTTTCTGGCTTCTACCCAGGCGACAGAGGTTTGGCCGGAACGGGATGCGGAGGTCGGAAAGATTTTGCACGAGACTCGCCAAGGGGAAATGGCAACCCTGGGAGAAATCCCATTCGGAAAGTACTACGGAAGTGTGGACGCGACACCATTGTTTATCGTCTTGGCCGGCGCCTACTACGAGCGGACTGGAGATCGCCCGTTCTTGGAAAAGCTGTGGCCTCATATTCAGCTGGCGCTTCAGTGGATTGATCGGGATGGTGATCCCGGCGGTGTCGGGTTCACCACCTACGCAAGGCAATCGGCAAATGGTCTTGTGCATCAAGGTTGGAAGGACTCCCATGATGCAGTCTTCCACGCCGATGGAACGGCTGCAGAAGGTCCGATTGCATTGTGTGAAGTCCAGGCCTATGTCTATCGGGCCAAGCAAGCGGCGGCAGGACTGGCTCGCGCCTTCGGGAAACAGGATCAGGCCGAGCGTTTACTAAAGGAAGCCGCCTCACTTCAAGAGCGTTTCGAACGGGCGTTCTGGTCCGAGAAACTTGGTTCCTATGCCCTGGCTTTGGATGGGCGGGGGAGACCGTGTCTTGTACGGTCCTCCAATGCCGGTCATTGTCTCTACGGTGGGATTGCCGGGCGGAAACGTGCGTTGCGCACAGCGCGTACACTGCTGACCGATGAGATGTTCAGCGGGTGGGGGATTCGAACGTTGGCGACATCAGAGACGCAGTATAACCCGATGTCCTACCATAACGGCTCGGTGTGGCCGCACGATAACGCGCTGATTGCCGCGGGGATGGCGGCCTACGGATATAGGGAAGGAGCAACGAAGATTCTTACCGGACTCTTCGATGCCAGTCTCTTTCTTGATATCCATCGAATGCCGGAACTCTTTTGTGGCTTCCCTCGACGTCCGGGTGAAAGTCCCACGCGCTATCCGGTGGCCTGTTCGCCGCAAGCCTGGGCTGCCGGCGCCGGTTTTCAGGCCTTGCAGGCTTGTCTTGGGTTACAAATTGATGGCACTCGAGGGCTTGTGCAGTTTGTCTGTCCCACCCTTCCACCGTTTCTCGAACGGGTCGAGCTTCGGAATCTCACTGTCGGAGCCGCGCGCCTTGATCTTGTGCTCGATCGCCATGAGAACGAAGTGGCGTTACGAGTGGTCCGCCGAACCGGCGAGGTGGAGGTTCTGCTCACAGTATAGATCTGAATCAGACCCTGCCTATGCCGCTTCTTCTCTTGCCTGGAAGCTCGTGCGCGGCGTAAAAGCGGCGCTTTATAATCTCGGCGGTTACGACGTAGCCGGTCAGGATTGTTCCTAACAGTACGAGAAATGACAGCGGCATCGGCGTCAGTCCGAGCGATACAGCAATCGGGAGCAGGGGGAGTAGCAATGTGACGGCAGCCACGGCGAGGGTGGCGAGTGTGAGGGTGCGTCCTGGTGTACTGGAGAAGAATGCCCGTCTGGTGCGAATAACCAGCACAATAGCCGAGGCGGAGATGATGGATTCGATGAACCATCCTGTCCGGAACTCCTCCGGTGAGGCGTCAAGAATCCATAACAGTGCGCCGAAGGTCAGGTAGTCAAACACCGAACTGACGAGTCCGAATGTCAACATGAACCTGCGGATGAAGACGATATCCCAGCGCTGTGGTTCGGCGATCAGTTCAGGGTCAACCGTATCGGTCGCGATCGTCATCTCCGGAATATCGGTGAGCAGGTTCGCGAGAAGAATTTGCTTCGGCAGCAACGGGAGAAACGACAGAAACAGCGAGGCGCCGGCCATGCTGAACATATTGCCGAAATTGGCGCTGGTCGCCATGAAGACGTATTTCAACGTGTTCGAAAACGTTGTGCGCCCTTCACGGACGCCCTGGATCAGAACCGAAAGATTCTTGTCGAGGAGCACAATGTCTGCCGCGTCTTTTGCCACATCCACGGCGCTTTCCACGGAGATGCCCACGTCTGCCGAATGGAGCGCGGGGGCATCGTTGATCCCGTCGCCGATATAGCCGACCACGTTGCCGGATTGCTTCAAGGCCAGAATGATGCGATCCTTCTGATTCGGTTCCACTTCCGCAAACACATCAATGTCCTTCACCCGCTGACTCAGCGCTTCATCGGTCATCAGGCGAAGCTCCGACCCGGTCAAGAGGCGCTGGTGGTCCATGCCCACCTGTTCGCTGACATGGGTGGCCACGAGATGGTGATCGCCGGTGATAATCTTGAGCGATACGCCCAGTTGCCGTAAGGCCGCGATGGTCTGAGCCATGTCGGGTTTCACCGGATCGACAAAGACCAAGAGCCCAAGAAACGTCATCTCGACTTCCTGCTCCTTGCCAATGTGAGGGGTCTCGCCCATATCACGAATCGCCAACCCTAATGTACGGAGACCTTGGCGGTTCATATCCTGAAATTGCTGACGGATTTTCGCGAGGCAAAACTCCATGGGGACCGTCGATCCATCCGGCAGTTCCGTGCGAGTGCATATGGTCAGCATGGGCTCCACGGCCCCTTTGGTAATCAGCAGGTGTGTGGTGGGGGTGGCCACAAGAATCGAAAGGCGCTTTCGGAGAAAGTCATAGGGAACTTCGTCCAGCTTTCGGTATTCGGACAGGTCGCGGACGCACTGCGTCCGGATCGCTTCATCAAGAGGGTTGATGAAGCCGGTTTCGTATGTGGCATTGAGGGCTCCATAAAACAGCACACGCTCACTGGCAGCGCCGTCGAGGCTCAGGGCTGCATGAAAGCGCATGGTGCCCTCGGTGAGCGTGCCGGTCTTGTCCGAGCAGAGGACGTTCATACTTCCGAAATTTTCGATGGACGCGAGGCGTTTGACGATCACTTTCTGTTGGGCCATGCGTTTGGCGCCATGAGCCAGATTCACGCTGATGATGGCCGGAAGGAGTTGGGGGGTGAGACCGACGGCGAGAGCCATGGAAAATAGAAACGAATCGAGTACCGGCCGATGGAGATAGACGTTGATGGCGAAGATGGCGAATACGAGGAGAAGCGTCACTTCAAGCAATAAATATCCGAACCGCCTGATACCACGTTCAAATTCTGTCTCCGCAGGGCGAAGCATCACGTGAGAAGCGATGCGGCCAAACTCTGTTTCCTTCCCGACGTGCACGATCACAGCCTTGGCATGTCCGCTGACCACGTGCGTGCCCATGAAAATCGTGTTTGTTCGTTGGCTCAATACGGCTGCGGTAGAAACGATCGAGACAGACTTCTCGGCAGGATAGGTTTCGCCGGTCAATAAGGCTTCATCGACGAACAGGTCTTTTGATTCAATCACGAGCCCGTCGCCGGGAATACTGGACCCGGCTGAGAGATTAATGACATCGCCCGGGACAATCTCTTCACTCGGCACTTCGATGAGTTGCCCATCTCGCCAGACCGCGGTCTTCACCCGGACGAGTGAGAGCAATGTGGCGACCGCCTTTGCAGCACCGTGCTCCTGCCAAAACCCCAGCAACGCGCTGATGAGAATGATGGCCAGGATGATGAGCGCATCGGTTCGATCCGCGAGGAACAAAGACACAATTGCCGCACACAGTAGGATCACGATAATCGGACTACGAAATTGCGAGAGCAAAGCGAACAGGGCGCGCCTGTTTCGGTGTGGCTTGAGCCGGGCAGAGGCGTATTGGGCTTGACGCTCGTGGGTCTCGTCGGTACGAAGGCCCTCAGGTCTTGATCGAAGGAGAGTGAGGAGTTCACCCGGCGGTATACTCCAGAAAGTTGTCTCCCGATTATTCATAGCGCAGCGTTTCAATTGGGTTTAGCTTGGATGCGTTATTCGCCGGATAGAGGCCAAAACCCAATCCGACGACGAGCGAGAAGAGAAACGCGGTGAGCACAGCTTGGATGTTGATGATGGTCGGCCACCCGATCATGGTCGTGAGCAGCCGGGGGATCCAGATTCCTATCCCAACACCAAGTGTCCATCCAATGGCGGTCATGATGAGGGCTTCCATGAGGAATTGCAGCAGGATGTGTGTGCGCGTTGCGCCCACCGCCATCCGCAAGCTGATCTCTCGCGTCCGTTCCGTGACGGAAACCATGAGAATGTTCAGAAAGAGAATCGGTGTCTGGAAAGCCGCGGCCAAGGTTTGGCCGACATCGCCATTTCGGGAAACTACGATGCCGTTCACTGGTGAGTAGATCGTAGTGTAGCCCAAATCCAATTCTGCTGATGCCAGTGCTGCCTGGGCCAGATCCAGGTGCATTTGCAGAACCTCCACGTTGGCTGCCGCGTCTCGATAGTTCGTCTCAGCGAGGTCTGCATCGGCCTATGAGACGAAGGTCTGTGGTCGCAGCGCAGCCATGCGATCGAACTCTTGCTTACGTTGTGTGGTTAGGACTTTGGACTTGCTGAGGTTCCCCTTAGCGCTTTTCACGGCGGCACGTGCTTGGCTCAAGCGGGCCTTGAAGGGCTTTTGATCGATCTGCGCCAGGACCTGTCCCTTCACAACCTTGGAGTTGAAGTCAGCGAACAGTTGCGCAACTTTACCGGAAATTTGGCTGCCCACCTGAACAGAGAGGACCGGATTGATTGTGCCGGTCGCGGTCACGATTGCTGTGATTGGCCCTCGATCGACCAGAACTGTCTTGTAGTGAATAGGAGGGGTGCCGGAGGCCCACCAGTACCATATTCCTCCTCCCCCCATGAACACGATAAACATGATGCCGATCAGCCACGGTAGACGGAATCGACTCGGTCGAACAGGAAATGGAACAATAGCAGTTACCGATTCCTGTACCGCTGACGGGTTGGAATGTCGCCGCTCTGGTATCGAGGCCTCAGGGTGGGGAATGATTTCATCCACAGGGAGATGGCGAGTGGGTTTTTGTGAATCAGTGGTCATGATGGGCTCACGATCTGAGTCGTTCCGGTATTTGCACTGCGATGACGTCGGTTCACGATTATCTTTCGTCCCTCCTCCGCCAGCAAGAGTGCGAGGGCACCGAGCACGAGTGGTCCAAAGAGCCAGAGAGGCAAAGGGCCGGTTCCGAAGATCGCGTTGCCCCAGGGGCTATAGACAATGAATACCAGGACGACGAGTTCGATGGCGATTCCCCAGAGGAGCAACGGATTGGTAAACCAGCCGAGTCGAGCGAGCGACACGCGGTCTGAGCGGCAAGCGAATACATTTGCCATCTGGGCGACAACGATGGCGGAGAAGGTGGCGGCGGTTGCCTGTTTGTAGAGCGGATCGGACCAATCGAGCGGTGTGCCCCAGGTCCACCCCTGTGTCAGGAGCAATAAAAAGAATGAACCCATCGCGATTCCGGATTCGATCAGACCTAAAAAGACATAGGCGTGCAGGAGGAGCGGAAGGTTCATCAACCGTTCCGTACGAGGGCGCGGCGGCTGTGCCATCATGTCGGCGTCTGGCTTTTCGGCACCCAGCGCCAAGGCCGGAACCATGTCAGTCCCCAGATCCACGGCGAGGATTTGCGGGACCGTGAGGGCGAGTGGAATCCCGAATAAGCCGAACGCCAGATACGGGACCACTTCGGGCACGTTGCTCGCCAGCACGTACGTGGAAAACTTTCGGATGTTGGCATAGACGGCACGACCTTCTTCAATGGCATTGACGATGGTGGCAAAGTTGTCGTCAAGCAGGATCATGTCCGCCGTTTCTTTCGCCACGTCGCTTCCGGCGAGGCCCATCGCAATACCGATATCGGCTTTTTTGATGGCCGGGGCGTCGTTGACACCGTCACCGGTGACTGCGACCACATCGCCCATTGCTTTCAATGTGGAGACAATCCGCATCTTGTGCCGAGGAGCCATGCGCGAAAAAATCGGCTCGGGCTCGCCCGGATTGCTGGGCTTGAGGAGCTGACGCAGTGCGTCGTCGCTCATCGTTTCGACCTGGTTCCCTTCGATGACGGGACAGTATTTGCCCGGCTCGGTGGCGACCTCTTTCGGGGCCAGTCCGATTTGGCGGGCGATGGCGAGAGCTGTGAGGGGATGGTCGCCGGTGATCATGATGGCGCGGACGCCGGCTTGGCGGCAGCGAGCAATGGCTTCCGGTACTTCATGGCGAGGAGGGTCCATCATGGCGACAAGGCCGAGGAAGGTCAGGTTCTGTTCCACCTGTTCGATGTCCAGCTTCTCGATGCCTTGCTCAATGTCACGCATGGCCACGGCCAGGACTCGATAGGCTTGCTGCGCAAAGCTACGGCTTTGCGCCATGATCCGCTGACGGTCTTCCTGACTCATTGGTGAGCAAACACCCTGATGGCGTATTTGATTACAGAGGGGCATCAACGATTCCGGGGCTCCCTTCACGAACGCCACGAGCTGGCCCTCACGCCAATGGAGCGTGGTCATGCGCTTGCGATCCGCGTCGAACGGGAGCTCGCCCATCCTGGGCAATGGGTCATGGTGGAGCAGCCCGTGATCCAGCGCGAACTCGACAAGGGCCACTTCGGTCGGATCCCCTGTCACGATGGGACGCCCCCCGGTTTTCCGCACACGCTTGGCGTTGTGGCAATGGATGATGGCATCGAAGAGCGGTGCGTACTCCTCGGCTTCGGAGGCGCTGGTCACGTGCCCGGCGATCAATAAACAGCTTTCCTGCACCTCGATGTCGAGATGGTCCATGTAGAAACGAGCCACGCGCATCCGGTTCTCGGTCAGCGTTCCCGTTTTGTCCGTACAGATCACGGTCGTGCAGCCCAAGGTTTCCACGGAGGTCAGCTGCTTAATGAGCGCGTGGCGTTTGGCCATGCGCTGGCTGCCCAGCGCCAAGGCCAGCGTCACGGTCGGGAGCAGTCCTTCCGGCACGTTGGCCACGATGATGCCGATCCCGAAGATGGCGCTGACCCAGAAACCCAAGCCCATGGAGATGCCGATGGCAAAAAAGGTTCCACCCATCGTGAGCGACAGCAACGCGACCACGTGGGTGACCTTCACGATTTCTTTCTGCAGAGGGCTGAGGCCGGTCTCCATTCCCGTGGAGAGCCTGGCGATCTTGCCGAATTCCGTCTGCATGCCGGTGGCGAAGACCACCGCGCGGCCTCTGCCGGAGAGCACGGGGGTGCCGGCGAAGACGAGATTGGGAATATCCAGGAGATGTCCATCAGCCACGGGCTCCGCTGTTCGCCGTTTGGGTTGGGATTCGCCCGTGAGAGAGGACAGGTCGACTCGCATGTCGGTGGCTTCAATAAGCCTGGCGTCCCCAGGGATTTGTTCTCCCTCCTCAATCAGGAGCACATCACCCGGTACGATCTCGCTCCGGGACAGGTCGTGCGGGTGATTGCTCCGCAGCACCCATGCCCTGGCAGGGAGGAGGCGATGTAGCGCATGCACCGCGCGCTCCGCTTTGTATTCCTGAAAGAAGGCAAAGATGGCGTTGATGACGATGACGCCGAGAATCGCCCAGCCGAGCGTGGCCATCCCTTCGCCTGGCTTCATGAATTCTGCCGTGAAGGACAGAGCAGCAGCGATCCAGAGCAGAATGGCGAGGAAGTGGGTGAATTGGTGGAGGAACCCTCGAATCAATGAATAGTGTCCCGGCTCGACCAGAGCATTCGGTCCGTATTGAGCCAGTCGCCGGTGAGCCTCATCGGAAGACAGACCACCGGTGCTGGTTGCCAGCCGCTTCAGCACCTCCTCAATCGAGAGGCTGTGGATGTCCTGATAGGTGAGCTCAGGCACGGGCGCCTCGTACGATCAGTACCGAACAGGGGGCATGCCTCAGCAGACTTTCGGATACGCTGCCGAGATAGAGTCGCTCGCTCTTCGTCAAATCACGAGAACCGATCACCAGTAGTTGGTCATGGCTAGCCTCGACATGTTTCACAATGGTGTCGATCACATGGTCCATGTGGACCTGAGTGACAACCGATAAATTATCTTTGATGAACTCATCCCGTAGGGTACTGACCAACCTGGTGGCCCTTTCCATGACAGGTCCTTTCAATTCGGCCAGTTGCGATTCGGAGAGATAGCGTGCTGCAAAGTCCGTTACGGGACTTTCCACCGAGGTTAGGATCGTGACGGTGGCGGATTCCTGCAAGATGCGGGTTCGAAGAAACCGGGTGGCAGCGCGTGATGGTCTGGAGTCGTCCACGGCGATGGCCACGCGGAGCAGGGTGGTCAGCGGTTGTTTCACGACCAACAGGGGACAAGGAGCTGTCGCGGCCACCTGACGAGAGACACTCCCAAGCAAGAATCCGTGAATGTCGTGCAGGCCGCGCGATCCCATGAGGATGAGGTCGGCCTTCAGTCGCCTGGCTGTTCGCGAAATGGTATGGGCAATCGGACCATGCGTGAGGATCGTCTGGAGTTTTGTCCGCGGTCTGGTTGCTGCCTGGCCCAGAGCAAGTCGAGCCGCTCGTGCGGCATCCCGCAACATGATGGAACCGGCTTTCTCCAGCGCTGCAAGGGCACGTTTTGCGGCGACGGGATTCTTATTCGTGGCGGCCTGGAGCGCCGGTTGGTCGACGATGTGCAGAAGTACCACATGCTCAGGTTCTCGACCGGCCAGTGCCTCAAGCGCCTGGACACCCCACTGCGAATGTTCCGATCCATCGACCGCGCATAAGATCCGCATAACTGGTTCCTTTCCGTGTAGGCGGTGATTTTGGAGAAATCGTCTCGGGTATCAGTTCTGCATCTGATATGCCTGTAGCATGGGAAAAGACTGAAGAGGAATTGGCGAATTACCGGGGATATGGAGGGAAACATTTCTAAGTCCGAGAGGTGTGTTGAGGCGTTTTGCCGCAGCCGCCATCACGGAACTGGGGTGAATGGCGTCAGTTAGACGACATCTCCGAGAAGACCGGATCATAGGGTACTTCCATGCAGGAGGGACAATGAAAAAGAAGCGGAAAGGGAAGAAGAAATCCACAGTGAGAGTCAAAGACTTCGACTCCATGACTGTGAGCCAGATTATGGAGAAGGAGGTGCAGTATGTCCGCGTGAAGGCGAAGGGGGACATGATTGCCTCGCTCATGATCGAGGGGTTTGGGGCTATGCCGGTCGTGGAGAATGGACGCAAACTTGCCGGCATCGTCAGCGAACATGATTTGCTCGCGGCGGTGGATGACCGGCATCATCTCAGTACCGTGACGGCGAAGGATATCATGACGGCTAACCCCTACTCAGTCCGACCGGAGACGACGCTTGGAACGATGGTCCACGTACTGCGTGCAAGCGATCTGATCCGCGTGCCCGTGGTCAATGCCAAAGAGAAATTGATCGGGATCATCACGCGGCGCGATCTCTTGCGAGCCTATATGGCCGTAGGCGGCAAGCGACAACTGTGAGGAGCATATGAGACAAACCGAATTTTTTATGCAGGCGACCGATCCGAAGACCGTGACCGTCGGGCAGTTGATGCAGGATGCCGTCACACGATGCGCAGCGCGTAGCGACGCGTCCACGATCGCCCATCTGATGACCCATCGCAACTACGGAAGTTTGCCCGTTGTGGAAGAGGACGGCACCTTGGTGGGAATTGTGACGGAATATGATCTCTTGCAAGCGATGATCGAGGGGCGTGACCTTCGGAAGATCTTTGCGACGGAGGTCATGTCCTCTCATCCCATAACCGTGACGGAGGATCAAACGCTTGCTCAGGTGGCAGGTCTGTTCCAAGACCGCTATCTGACCCGGGTGCCGGTCGTCCGCAATAAGAAGCTGGTGGGGATTCTGGCTAGGCGTGATGTGCTCTTCGGCTATATGAAAGCATCGCAATATTGGTCCTAACGGAGTGTTGAAAAAGTTCACCGGCGGTGTTCTCGCGTTGCTCAGAGGCTCAACGTGCCGAAGCGTACGCCCTCTCTCTTCGCTCGCTGCGGCCTTGACGGTGAAACTTTGTGAGCAGTCTGTGGTGTGTATCTCCATCATGTTCAAAGCGGTGCTGCGTTTGGTTTGAACTACCTTCCTTGCCGCTTTCATACTGGTTTCTACTGCTGCGTATTCGGAATCGTCGGCGATGCGCCGCGAACCTTGCCATATGAATTATCCCAGTGACGGGACTGTGCAGTGAGAGTGCCGGACACTTCGTCTCGGTGAAACATTGGAAACGCTCTTCGGTAAACAGTGGGTCGCCGTCGCACGGTTCAATCGAATCGAACGGCGCCATATCCACGCTGGGCTGTCCATCAAGGGCCCGAAGCAGATCGATGATGTGGAGTATTTCTCGCCGCCGAAGAAGACAGCCGGTTCATCCTGATCAATCTATCTGAGCATTTTCTGGATGCCTACGAGTACGACATTCTCTCGTTTGCCGTGCCGATCGCTTCAGGGAACGGCCACGATGAAACGCCGACAGGGGAATTTCGCCTCACCGCCGCGAAGCGATTGTTCGAATGGATATTAGGAGGCGAAGTAGGGCATGATCGTGTGATCGCCATTGCCGAATGGGTCACGGGTTTACATCCTTGGCAAGGCGCCAAGGCAGCACTAAGCCAAAAGCAGCAAGGGTGTTCCGGTACCACCTGTAAACTGTTTCGATGTGTCTCCAGAGAAGGGGGGGCTTTGATGATAGCGATGACATCCGTGCAGATCACCGCCCCGAGAGGGCCGTTCAAGATCGTCCGCAGTTCAGTGCCGGAACCCAAGCCAAACACCGTCCGGGTGAAAGTCCAGGCCTGTGGGATTTGCCATAGCGACATGTTCGTCAAGGAAGGCCATTGGCCAGGGCTTCAGTATCCACGCGTCACGGGTCATGAGGTGGCGGGAGTGATCGATGCAGTCGGTGCCGGGGTGGTCGCCTGGGAGAAAGGCCAGCGTGTTGGGGTGGGGTGGCACGGCGGCCATTGTGGTCACTGCACATCTTGTCATCGCGGAGATTTTTTCAGTTGTCATAAGTTCCTGGTGACCGGCTTCCATGAAGATGGTGGATATGCGGAGTACCTCATTGCGCGTACGGAAGCGCTGGCGATCATCCCTGATGTGTTGGCACCAACGGAAGCGGCCCCCATTCTCTGCGCTGGCATTACCACGTTTAACAGCCTGCGTCACAGCGGAGCCAGGGCGGGTGATCTCGTAGCTGTCCAAGGGCTGGGTGGGCTCGGCCATCTGGGAGTGCAGTTTGCCAATCGGATGGGCTTTCATACCGTGGCCATTGGGCGTGGTCAGGACAAAGCCGCGCTCGCTTTAAAGCTGGGAGCCGCGCATTACGTGGATGCCGAAGCGACTGATCCAGCAAAGGAGCTGGCGAGTCTTGGAGGAGCAACGGTCATTTTGGCGACAGCTCCGAGTGGCAAAGCCATGTCGGACTTGATCGATGGCTTAGGAGTTGGCGGCAGGCTCATTGTTCTTGGGGCATCGACTGATCCCATGACGGTGACACCGCTTCAACTGATCAGTGCGCGCCGGACGATTCAGGGATGGCCGTCAGGTACTGCGCGGGATTCGGAGGATGCGCTGAACTTTTGTGCGCTGACGGGGATTCGTCCTATTATTGAGACCTTCCCACTGGACCAAGCTGCGGCAGCGTATGACCGCATGTTGAGTGGGAAGGCCCGATGTCGCGTGGTACTGACGATGAAGTGAGGTCCTTGTGCGCATGTCCGGAAGGGGTCCTCATTGCTGGCCTTCTAACCGTCTGGTCTTAAGGTGTTCCGCTGTTCTGCCACAGATATTCACCTGACAACGGTTTCATAACCGCGCAGCATTCCGGGGAGGCTCGCCGGGCAACAGGTGGTCCGCGATGGAAAGCGCGAACGTAGTGACCTTGTTGTTTACATTCTCCGTCAAAAGAAATGGGTAGGGATAGCCGCCACTTCACGTTTCGCTCCTTGTCCCAGTTCATCCATCATCATCTGCTCTGGTTTTTGATCGGTGCCTACACCCTCTCTGCCATCTGGCCAACAGCCGGCCTCTGGATACGACATATAAGTTTCGGCGATCTCCGAATCGTCAACGAGACCCTGCACGTGTCCCTCCTCCTGCTTCTGCTGGCGACCTTGATGTTCAATGCGGGGTTGGGGGTTAAGAGCTCGCACCTGAGATCGTTGGCCAAGAAGACAGGGGTCCTGTCTGCGGGGCTCACCGCCAATCTGATCATCCCCATGGCCTATATCTATCTGGTCACCCTCATCATGCGGCTGTGGTATGAGCCGGATGAAGCTCAACACATCCTCGTGGGGCTGGCGTTGGTTGCAGCCATGCCGATTGCCGGAGCTTCAACCGCTTGGGCTCAGAACTCCAATGGCAATCTGGCGCTGAGCTTGGGATTGGTTCTCGCTTCAACCCTGCTCAGTCCTGTTTTGACACCGGTTGCGCTGTATACATTCGGGGAGATGGCCACAGAAGAATATGAGCAGGTCATCCACACCATCGCCGCCTATGGATCGGGAGCGTTCCTGGGGCTCTGGATCGTGTTGCCTTCCCTGTTGGGCCTTGCGATGCGCTTCGTCGTGCCTGAAGCAACACTGACAGCCATCATGCCGTTCATCAAACTGATCAATGCTGTCGTCTTGCTGCTGCTGAATTACTCGAACGGATCGGTGTCGCTACCGCAGGCAGTCGCCGACCGAGATTATGATTTCTTGGCGGTGACGCTGGCCATCACTGCGGGCCTCTGTATCACGGCCTTTTCCGCTGGCTATGGGCTGAGTCGATTGTTCAAGGTCGATGACGCAGAACAGGTTTCGCTCATGTATGGATTGGGGATGAATAATAATGGGACCGGCCTTGTCTTAGCGTCGCTCGTACTCGCATCGTATCCACAGGTCATGGTGCCAATCATCTTCTACAATCTCATCCAGCATTTGGTGGCAGGCGGGGTGCATGAGGTCATGGGGCGAAAATTCGAGGATCAGAAGGCAGCGGGTAGCTAAAGCGAATTTGGCAGCAAGTCGGACGTAGCGCGTTGCCGGTTATCAAAAGGTTCACGGTGGCGGATCTAAGGGATCCGATCCCTGTGGTCTCAGAAATTCCTCGTCACGGGCTTCCATGAGGATGGAGGATATGCCGAGTACTTGATCGCACGTACGCAGGCGCTGACGGCCATTCCTGGTGTGTTGATACCAACGGAAGCGACGCCGATTCTCCGCACCGGGGTCACGATGTTCAATGGCTTCCATCGCAGCGGATCCAAGACGGGTGATCTAGTGGCTGTTCAGAGGCTGGGGGGACTCGGCGGTCGCCTGCTCGCATTGGATTTGCTCAATGTTTCAGCGATCAGGAATGGCAGGGATCAGGCGGGAACCCCAAACAACGCTCCAACCCCGGCGGTCACGACCATCGCCAAGGCGCCCCAAACGGTGACCCGCGTGGCAGCAATGATTGCGGAAGCGCCGCCGACCTGCGCAGCCAAGGAGCCTAAAAGAGCGAGAAAGAGAAGTGAACTTCCAGAAACAGCCCACATAAGTGCAGAGGTGGGGACCAGCAGGACGATTAAGAGAGGTAGGGCGGCACCAACGGAAAATGTGACAGCGGATGCCAAGGCGGCTTGAACCGGTCGTGCGGTCATGGTCTCAGATATTCCGAGCTCATCACGACTATGGGCACCGAGTGCATCATATGCCATCAGCTGGGTTGCAACTTTGGATGCGAGTTCTACATCGAGCCCACGTGCAACGTAGATTGCGGTCATCTCCCTGTGTTCCTGTTCAGGATCTGCCGACAACTCCTTACGCTCTCGATCTAGATCGGCTCGCTCGGTATCGGCCTGTGAACTCACCGAAACATACTCGCCAGCAGCCATCGCCATGGATCCTGCCACAAGACCGGCTACGCCTGCGGTCATAATACTCGTCGAGCTTGCGCCTGCTGCGGCAACGCCTAAGACAAGGCTGGCCGTGGACACAATGCCGTCATTTGCGCCTAACACAGCGGCACGGAGCCATCCAATTCGGCGTACGGTGTGCGTTTCAAGGTGCGGCATTGCAACCAGTCCGGAGATAGTCGGTTGACCCAACCTCAGAAATTTGGCTCGATAGCCTCATGAGTTTAACCGGTTTTCGGTGAGGCGTCGGATGCCTTCATAATGCCAACGTGGCTCAATTTCAAGGGAAGGCCACCAACGGTTGGTGGCCTCATACACATGCTTGCCTAGCGTGGCTTTGCCATACACCCTATTGAATAGTCTGTTTCAAGCAACTGGGCATTCGGCGGACACTGTACTCTTGGCTTTACAGGGACGCACAGGAAGCTCGCTGGGGTATGTTCACGATCGTCCGATAGCCTCCATCCTGGGCCACAGAGTTGTGCTGATAATCTCGCCTTTTCCATCTTAACTTTATCCACCGGCTCTCTTGGAATGCCGGTAATTTCTGGGCCGGCATAGGCATTTGTCATCGATATGCCATTGAGAGCAGAGAATACAATTATGAGTAACTGAGTATGTCGTCGCATGATCCATCCTCGCTCCCCATAACGACTTTCCTGGAGGGTGTATTGGTCAGCCTCGATTTGATGCTGCACAGGCCAGGTGTGTCTCAGTCACGCTCTGCGTAAAGGAGGCGGCAAGATTGCCGGTCAAAGACGCCGCTCGTTCATAGACCGTAAAGTTGTAGGGGTCTTTCGCCGTGAGACCATACTTGTCGATCAGCATCTGATGCTGCCCCTCGGTTTGGATGTGGTAACGAATCTTCGTGCGTAATTTCAAACCGGCGCTGTCTTTTGGTACTCGATATTCAAACGTATAGTCTCTGCTGGCTAATGGCATGAGCCGATTGTCGTGCAGCTCGACAATAGCTGGTTGCCAGAGGATCCAACGTCCGGTCGTATCCGACTGCTGTTCCAGCACTTTGCCACCTTCATCTTCCACTGTAAATTCGACGGTGAAGTGGCGGTCTGGGTCCCCTGTAGGGAGTTTGTGGCCTGCGCCTGCATTCACCAGGGTTAGAGTCACTCGTACCTTGTCGCCGGGTTTCGGTTCGGCCGGTTCAGCTCTTACCTTCACGTCGATGGCTCGCTTGACCATTGCGGGGTCATGCCCGCCCCGCCAGAGATGTTGACGGCCTTGGCGGACAGGGCCGCCGATTGCGACCGATCGCTCGATTTCCGGCATATGGCAGCTCTGGCAAATGAAGCTCTTCTCTTTCTTCCAGTATCCATCCTCGTATTCGGGATAGGTGCCACAAGGTCCGCCATTATAAAATTGCGCCGGCCCCCCCACGACACTGTGACAGCGCTCACACAGTTGTGCGGTGCGAAACATGGGATCATGTTTTGTCGGGTGAGGAGCCTTGGCGTCTGCGTACGGCCCTAGGATGACGCCATCTCGTACGTGACAGCCCGCACAGGTCACACCTTCCTGTTGATACTCCTTGTCGTAGTGCGGATTGGGCTCTTGGACGGCTCGTTCCACTCGGTCGCGTGGAATGTCCTTGATTAAGGTTGGTTGCTGATTTTCCAGGGGGGTGTGACAGTTCAAGCAGACCCAGATACGTTTATCCTTCGTCCAATAAGCTTGGAAGAAGGGGTCTGTATAGGCCTGTGCATGGATGCTGGTTTTCCATTCGTTGTAGATGTCGACATGGCAGACTCCGCAGGCCTCCGCCTTCAAGCTCACGAGACCGTCGGGAACTTTTTGATGGGGGATGGCATGGGCGTAATCTTCACGCAAGCCGAAGATGACGACCGGTTTGACTTCGGTATAGTACAGGTACGTGAGGCCGCCTAGCACGACGAGTCCAATCAAGGTTCTCTTCACCCACTGCATTGATGGCTCCGTTCCACCCGCCTTCGCGATGATTGTCTCAACTTATGCGCCACTATTACCCTGATTGATCTGTCGCGGGAGAGATAGCAGTCATCATACTGGACGGCTTCCTACTCTCTCAACCCGTGTCTCTCTCTAGCGTTGTACGAATGGGTCAAAGAAACGTGGTGAGAGGGAACTCAGGGCAACAAATCTCGCAATAGGGCCAGAATATGGCTTGCTCGAAGCAGGAGACTTCGCTATACAGGGCTGGTCCAACTTAGTTAAGGAAGGAACGCTAACTATGCATGGGATACCGACGGAAACGTTGCTTCGTGGGATTGTCTGCCTGTTGATCATCGGAGGCTGTGTGGCAGAACAGACCGTTGTGGAACCAACAGCATCAGGCCCGGCGATCTCATCGGCCCCGCCTGAAGTGGCTCCTGCTGGACCATCGGATGTTGTGAAGGCGTGCCTGGCACGAATTGCGAACGATGCCAGTGAAGGGGCGCAGATGGTGGCCGAGCAAAGTTGTCAGGACAATGAAAAGCTTTACCAGGCTGTGGCTGGGGTTGCCGTGGCGAAAAGCGCCAACCGTGCATCCGCCGGTACGCAAGGTGATTCGCTGGACGCCTGTGTGGCACGTATTCCCACCGAAGCGACGGCAGGGCAGCGACTCTTGGCGGAAGAAAGTTGTAAGCGTGATCAGTTCACACATCACTGAATAGCGAGCCAAACCATCCAGGAGCTGGGGCTGGACATTCAGCCTGGCACCACTCTCCATTGTCCTGGGCATATGCTGAGATGCCGTTAGTGAACCTCCGTCCCGCGTTCCTCGCATCCATCGCCATCCAAGTCTGTAAACCGTTTCCTGCCCACACCAACCAGCTACTCTGCGTCGGTTTGTGATCTCGGTATGACCTTATTCACGGGATGCACATTGTCGCATCATCGGACCTCTGAGAAAATCGTCCGGTGCCGATGTGTCCACAGATGATAGGTACAGCTTATTCATGGAGTATAAACCATCAATTGGCTGACCATTGGTGAGCCATTATCCTCCCCTCCAGCATGCGGAATGACCCGCAGGCGGATGACACCATGAGGAGGAGATCATGAGAGGGAAGAACGGAGTCACTCGGGTTCATAGCAATGATGGCTGTCACCGGCATTGTGAATGCGCCAAGCAGCTTCGCGTTGGAGGTAGACCAAGTGGCTTTCACGGAGCGTATCGGACATGGCAGGTCGATCTACTAGTCAAAATCTGGTTCGGTGAGCGCCTGTCAGGTGAAGCTGGATGTCATCGATCGCATTGGAGCAGGGGGATCAATGTATTCCTCCAGTCAGAGTGATGGCTGTTCGGTCGCGGAGGATGATGGGAAGATAGCAACTGTCATTGAGCGAATCTGAGCCGGAGGGTCGCTCTATTCACCCAGTCATCCACTGAGCTGAACATGGTTTGGAGAAGGAGACGGTCTGAGGCGGGCGTTCTGCCCGTCCTCAGACCTGGAACGAGTATCGTTAATCCCAATTTATCCAAGCGGACATTTCTTACAGCCCCACCTCAGCTCAGCTTCTTATCTCAAAACTAATCCCCACTTGTCTTGTGTAGCGTTGCCTCTGATTTCAAACCTTGAAACGACAAGGCGAGGCACTTGTGCCTCTCAAAGGCGTAGATGAAGAGATTTTCACCCGGCATTCACGGTCTCTTCATCCGGGCGATGTATATATTGTTATGTAATACTAACCAAAAAGGAGGGCATTGCTCGTGCACAACATGCTGGATCTTTCGATGGTCTACTTTCCGTACGTCGTCATGGGAGCAGGTCAGGCCGTCATAGCAGCTGCAAGCGTGACTGGAAAGAAAACCAATAACACTGAGGAACTTCAGGGGCGGGGAATTGCCCGCCTAGCATTTGATATAGCAGCGTCGAGCGAAAAAGTCAGATCAATACCGGGACATCCCATAGGGTCGCCGAATTGGGGAAAAGCATGACGGTGCCATTAACCGATCGATATGTGTGAGATGAAAAACTCTTCGGATATCCTTCATCGGGCTTTCATGCTTCAGCAGTATGTCGTCTCTGTCGACAGAAGAAGAAAAAGGAGGCCGGTCATGACGATGATCATTTTCTCAGTGCTCACCGTAAGCTTCTTGTTGGGGATCTTGTACCGAGCATTTGGTGCGGAGTAGTGGAGATGTTGGGAGCCTGCGCCTGCCTGCCCATCGCAAGCCGTACAGTCTCATGAGGCAGGCGTCCGTGGGTACTTCATAGGTTCACGTGTGTGAGGCGCTCTGCGGTAGGTGACGGGTTGAAAGTTCCAGTTTTGAGAATAGATACATTACAGAATGATACAGATGGTAAGGGTCGACTTGGGGTAGGGATATTCCTGAAGAATACCTGCATGCGGATGCAGCGGATGTACTAAGAGATTAGACCGAAGGAGGCAGTATCATGATCGAACGGGTTGGACGAGTAAAGCTTGGATTGATGGTAGGGACGCTGGGAATACTGGCACTCGGGTGGACGGTGAGTCCAGGTGTGGCGTCGACGGAAAAAAACATCAACGAGAGGGCAAAAGTAAACTTGCAGAAGGCGCATGACCAACTGAAACTAGCAATTGACCAGACTGAGAAGGCCCTTGGATCGTCTCGCAGAAGCAGCGGATCAATCCGGGTTCATATGCAGCGGGCGCTTAATATTCTCGGAGGGAAGGATTCACCTGAGTATGCCGACTCATCTGAATATACTGACAAGCTCCACCCACGCTTTAACGAAAAGGTCGGAAATCCTGGGGATGGGCATGGTGCGCTGCTATACATGGAAGAAGCCTACGAGACATTGAAAGCCAGCAATGCACCGGCATCGGTTCAGGAAGCTATGGAATATGCGATTATGCATGCGTCTATGGTGGAGGAACACGCCCATGAGTCGGTTCATGGAACCGGTATCAGGCAAACACATGAGCATGCCGCCCATGCTGCGGCATTACTGGTCGGGGCCTACGGGAAAGCTGACTCTGATTCTCCAGCCACCGGCGCGTTGTCCTATGCGATGAAGCAAACAGGATTGAAAGCATCAAAATAGACCGGCAAAGCATGAATCTGCAGGACAAATAGGTAGTTTGTGCATCGATGAAGCGATGCACAAACTCGCTTGCCTCTCCTCATGCTGCAGGGTTGCCGTGGAGCTGACATGGTCATGCTATGGACCATGACACCTCCTTTCACGTCTTCACACGGTAGATTTCTTCCCGTGGATCGGACAGCGTCAACAACCTGGCGAGTAATGCTTAAGGAGAGGAAATGGTCTGAGAAGGGGGAAAACGCCCTTCTCAGACCAAGATGGTATGAGTGAATAGCGATCCGATCCGGAATCTTGGAAACTTCTGCCAGGAGATGGCTGCGTTGATTCTTCTCCCCTTTACCTTCTTTCGTAAAGCCCTGCACCATCTTTTTTGATCGTTACGTCCAGTACAGAGGGAAGAGAATCAAAGGCGCAGATTCCCTCGAACCTTCGTTTCTGGTGCGAAATAGCAATTCCGTGGTCTTAACGATAGCTCGCCAAAATTGTCTAGCTGGATAGACGGCTCTGAGGATATTCTCCTCACATCTTCGACCAGTGGTCCTGGGCATTGACAAGAACCGCAGATGTATAGAATCGTCAGGCGGATAATTTCGGCAGTCCAAGCACGATAGTTGCTCGGTTACGGCGATACGTCGCGATCAATAAATGCTTGATAAGGGAACAAGTCACCATTTAAGAGGGTAGAACTATGCAGCTAACGATCGTCTATTCACAGATATTGCGAGTAAGTCTCATCGCACTACTCCTCAGTGCATCGGCACTGTCGGATGCCTGTGCCGATGCTGTCACCGAATGGAACGAGCAGGCTGGTGGAATCGTGGTGAAGGCTGGGTTGGGACCGTTGCCGGCAGAACGGGCATTAGCGATGGTTCAAGCCTCAGTCTATGAAGCGGTGAACGCCATCACGCAACGGTATCCCGTCAGCGATTTGAAACTAGAGACGGCTTCTGGGGCATCGGTAGAAGCGGCGGTCGCGGCGGCGAATCGTGCCATGTTGACGAAGCTTGTCCCATCCCAGCAAGCCATTATCGATCACGCCTATCAGGCTGCTATGACAGCCATCGCCGATGGTTCGGCTAAATCGAACGGCATGGCTGTCGGTGAAAAGGCGGTCGCGGGCATTCTAGCGCGGCGTGCGAATGACGAGGCTGCAGCAGGGGAATCCTACCGTCCACAGACGAGGGCGGGAACCTATGTGCCCACGGTGATACCGGAAGCTCCACAGTGGAGGTATCGCACCCCCTGGTTGATGACAAATCCGTCGCAATTTCGCCCTGGGCCACCTCCGGACTTGGGCAGCGAAGTATGGGTGCGCGACTACAATGAGGTAAAAGCGCTGGGTGGAAAGCAGAGCCGACAGCGAACCGCGGCACAGACTGACATCGCCCGTTTCTGGGAAGAGGTCATGCCGCCGATCTATCATGGTATTGTGAGATCCGTCGCGAATATCCCGGGACGAGACATCACTCGGAATGCACGTCTGTTTGCCGCAGTCACACAAGCCTCTGATGATGGCTTAATTGCGGTGTTTGATGCGAAGTATCACTATGGCTTCTGGAGACCACTCACCGCCATTCGAAACGGCGATATCGATGGGAACGATGCGACGGAACGGGACGAGTCCTGGGTGCCGTTCATCGAGACACCCATGCATCCGGAATATCCCTGCGCACACTGTATTACGTCCGGTGTCGTGGGGACGGTGTTAAAGGCTGAGATCGGCAATGACCCAATGCCGGTCCTCATCACGACCAGTCATGCCGCGGGTGACATCGCGCGCAACTGGACGAGTGTGGACGAGTTCATGCAGGAAGTCCCGAATGCACGGATCTATGATGGTGTCCATTATCGAAACAGCGGCAAAGTGGGAACCGAGATGGGCAAACAGATCGGTAGATTGGCTATTGAAAAATATCAATTGATGCGCAAATAGCCGTTATGGCTCCGTGATGATGTGTCCGCTGGGTTTCTCTTCCCCATCACCCCATTCCGCCACGGCCTGCGCCATTTCGGCTAATCGCAGTGCGGCTCGGCCAAACACCGTGTCGGACGGGTAAGCCCCATCGAGCCCACGTTCGCCGGCAGTGATGCCCGTGAGCAACTCCAATGCTTCTTCAATGGTGTTCACGGCATACACGGAAAAATGACCTGACTCGACGGCCTCCACCACATCACGGCGAAGCGCCACATGCTTGGTATTGCGGGCGGGGATGATGACACCTTGTGTGCCGGTCAACCCTTTGCGCGAACAGGATTCGAAGAACCCCTCGATCTTTTCGTTCACGCCGCCGATCGGCTGTATTTCGCCCAATTGATTGACGGAGCCTGTGACGGCCAGCCACTGATGGATCGGCAGATCGGCGAGGCTGGACAGAATGGCGATGAGCTCGGCCACCGCTGCGCTGTCACCTTCCACTTCGGAATAGGTCTGTTCAAACGTCAACGAAGCGCTCATGGCGAAGGGATGGGATCCTGAAAATTTTCCGGCAAGATATCCGGCCAGCGTCAGTACCCCCTTGCTGTGGATCATGCCGGCCAGTTCCGCCTCACGCTGAATATCGATCACGCCTTTGGCACCCACATAGGTACGGGCGGTAATTCGCGTGGGGCGGCCGAACGCATAGTCGCCAAGCTCATGAACCGACAGACCATTGACCTGACCGACCACGTCACCGTCGAGATCGATCATCAACGTGCCTTCCTTGATCTCATCCTGGATCCAGTGTTCCGCCAAATTTGAACGATGACGCTTATGCGTGACAGCGGCATCGACGTCTGCTCGCGTCACAAATGCATGGCCTTCTTTCCTCGCCCAATATCCTGCTTCCCGGATGAGGTCGCTGACGAGACTGAGCCTGATCGACAGTCGGTCGCGACGATCGGCAAAGCGGAGTCCTTGCCGGAGAATTTCCGCAACGGCATCCGCTCCGAAGTGGGGCAGTCCCTCTTCTCGACAGAGCCTTGCAATGAACCTGGCATATTGGCGGTCCTGTCGTGCACTCCTCACGACTTCAGTATCGAAATCCGCTTTCACCTTGAACAGCTCTTCGAAATCTTCTTCGTAGGCTTGCAAGGTATGGTACAGCATGGGTGGCCCAACCATGATGACCTTCACCGTCACGGGGATCGGCTCCGGTCTCAGTCCTGCCGTGGAGAACCCATAGAATTCAGCAGGATCCTCGATATTCACCTCGCCGCTCTTGATCACCCGCTTGAGCGCGTCCCATGAAAACGGCTGGCGCAGCATGTCCACTGCGTTCACGATCAGATAGCCACCGTTGGCTTGCAGGACAGCTCCTGCACGGATTTCCGTGAAGTCCGTGTACATCACCCCCATGTGGGCCCGTCGTTCGATCTTGCCGATGAGATTGGAGTAGGTCGGGTGTGACTCATCAATGACGGGAGCCCCTTCTGATGGATCATGTTGCACGATCAAATTGACAAGGAAGCGTGACATGTCGGGTCGCTTGAATTCCAAACCGGGGATGGCGATTGCGGGACCTTCCCGCGGCAGAAAATCTTTGAAGTGATTCACGATGTCGTCTCGAACATGTTCCAAGAATGTTGTGATCGTTGCCATATCTTGGTACGTCCGTCGTAGGGTTTCGTAACGACCTTCCAAGACATCGGTGGCCAATTGGCGGTCCAGATGACGCTGTTGATACTCGGCTTCCTTCTCAAGTCCGTGGATGCGGACATGGAATTCTCGGATTTCCCCTTCAAGGGTCTTACGTCGTTCGGTCAGATCTCGCTGTTCTTCCTCAGTCATCGCCTCCATGTCGGCCTCTGTCATGGAACGGCCATCTTTGAGCGGCGCAATCCCAAAACCGACCGAGGTTTCCTCAAAGCCAAATCCCTGTGTGCGACTGTGTTCCGTTAATTCATGAAAGAGCGCCTTTTTCTTGGTATCGATGTCATCATGCAACTTGGCCTTGGCCTCGAGATATTTCTTGCTCTCGAATGCCAAGGGGATGTCACGTCGTAGTCCCTCGATGAATCCGGACATCTCTCGTTTGAATGACGTCCCCTGTCCGGCGGGCAGTGCGAGACAGGTCGGCCGAGAGGGGGCTTGGAAGTTATTGACATAACACCAGTCAGCTGGAGCGGGAGCTGTCCGTGCCATATGCTGGACCATCTGCCGAATGACGGTGGCTTTTCCTGTGCCAACCGGGCCGGAGACGTAGAGATTGAATCCGGGACTCTTCATATTGAGCCCAAATTCCAACGCCTCCACGGCCCGCTCCTGTCCAATGATCTCAGTCAGTGGTTCGAGTTCGCTCGTATCCTCGAAGCCGAGCTGACGGGGATCGATTGTCGGGGCCAGCATTGAGACGGGGACCTTATATTTTTCGATATTCATCCTAGGAGACCTTTACGGCTATCGATGGCGGGAGTGCGACAACCGTTGCCTGAGGACCTTTGTCACCCTCTTCGATGTTGAAGACCACGTCGGTTCCATCTTCCAGTTGCTCAACTGTGAGTCCCTGCAGTGCATTCGCATGGAAGTAGACCTCGCCGCCTCCTTCTTTGAGAATGAAGCCATACCCCTCATTTAGGAACAGCTTCGATACGACGCCGCAATGCAGGGGCCTGGGCGGCAGGCGCATCTTGGTCTGCGCGAGTTTTTCGCGATACTTGCGGAGTTCGATACCAACGGCCTGAAATGCCGAACGAATCGCTTCCTCGAAGGTCTTGTCTTCCTTGCGAGCTGTCAGGGTATGACGACCGGGCAACGTGACCATAATGAGTGCTTCCGCCAGGTTCGCAAGTTTCTTGTGGTGTCGATTTTTGGTCAAGGTAACTCGACCATGAATCACATCATCATGTCCGCGTTGGAGGTCTTCCATGCGGGATTCAATCTCGGTCTTCCAGTGGGGGGGCATGGCGACATTGCGGCTGTGAATTTCTAGCTCCATTCCTGCCTCCACATCGCAATAGTTCACGTCCTCTTATGAACCAGGAGTCGCAAACGATATGCCGACGAGGCAAGAGCCCAAGAATATTAGCCAATCAATAATGGGTTGATAATTCATGACCCGAGTCAATTCCATCTGATTCCTGTACGGGGCATTTGTCCACAGTGCCACTCTGGTCTGTGTCGCTCGATGCGACAGTTCTTGGATTGCTAGCAGGCTGTTGACAAAGTCCACCCGCGGCGTTCTCGCCTCGCTCAGAGGCTCAACGTACGGCAGAGAGTACGATTCGCCTCTTCGCTCGCTGCGGCCTTGCTGGATGGCCTTTCTGAACAGCCTGTGCGGTACTCTCCAGACGTTCGTGACCTCAGGCAGGGTTCCATTTCTGAGCTCGTTCTTGGGTTTGTCCACTCACTGCTAGAGGAGTAAGGGGCGAGACACAAGGTGATAACGAATGAGGTGTCCATGGAACGCGATTTGCGAGAGGCTAGGGTATGCCCGCGTTGCGCAAGCAGACCTTGGAACACTACCTACAGACCCGTTTTGGGCCGGAGACGCGACTCTTGTCCTATGGAATCATCGGCAAGGAGAGTTCCAAGGGAGCCCAGAAGCGGTATGGGTATGGCACGCCGGTCAAATTGACCTTCCAAATTGGGCGACGGGTTCAGTCAGCGGTGCTTGAAACGATGAAGCCTGGTCCGTTCGGGCATGAACATATGGCAGATCGCGCCCAGGCGATGCTCTGGGACTATGACTCTTATGGACAACTCCCACACCATGTGAAAGCCCTCGATGTTGGGGCGTTCGATGCCGACCAAACGCTCTTTTCGATTGCAGAAGCCCGTGAATTCTTCGTGCTGAACGAATGGACTGACGGGGCGAGTTATCATGCGGATCTCGAACGATTGATGAAAGGTGGGGCGCTTCGTAAGCTGGATCGACAACGTACGGTCACGCTGGCGCGGTACCTGGCACAGATCCATGCCAAAAAGCGTCGAGACGCGGATCTCTATAAGCGTCGGCTGCGTGAATTGATCGGTCATGGCGAATGCATCATGGGATTGACCGACAGCTATCCCACACGCTTTGGCTTTATCACCGCCGACTTGTTACGAACGGTGGAGGAAGCGTGCAACCGGTGGCGGTGGCGTCTCCGTGACAAGACCAACCGGCTTACACAGGTGCATGGGGACTTCCATCCGTACAATGTATTGTTCCGTCGCGGGACGGATTTTGCGGTACTGGACCGGTCGCGCGGAGAATGGGGCGAGCCGGCCGACGACGTTACGGCCATGACGATCAACTATCTGCTCAACTCGCTGATCAGCCGTGGAAAGCTGAAGGGGCCATTTGAGTTCATTTTCCGGTTGTTTTGGGAGACCTATGTAGAAGCAAGTGGCGACAAGGAAGTGATGGAAACAGCCGCACCGTTCTTTGCCTTTCGCGGCTTGGTCGTGGCCAGCCCGCTCTGGTATCCAAACCTGTCGATCGACACCCGACGGAGTCTCTTTCGCTTCATTGAAAATGTGCTCGACGTGCCACGCTTTGAGCCCGAACGGGTCAATGAGTATTGCGGGGTGTAGAAGCTCATTGGTCATTTGTCATTAGTGAAGAGTGAAGCCTATCGCGAATCAGGCAGAACTAGTTAAATCCCAGCAACCAGTAGCTTTCCCCATTGACCTATGACCATTGACCATACCCCGAGTTTTGCCATCTGGCTTACGGGTTTGCCAGCGTCGGGCAAGAGTACGATTGCCGTAGCGCTGCGATCTCAGCTCGAGCAGTTGAAGTTGTCCGTCGAAGTCCTTGAGTCCGACGCAGTCAGGCGAGTCCTCACGCCGACACCGACCTATTCACTAGCAGAGCGGGATCTCTTTTATCGCGCCCTCGCCTTCATGGGAGCGAGATTGGTTTCGCATGGCGTCACGGTCATCTTCGACGCCACGGCGAGCAAGCGCGTATACCGTGATTTCGCTCGAAGTCTCATCCATCAGTTTGTTGAGGTAGCAGTAGAGTGCCCATTAGGACTTGCGATGGAGCGTGATTACAAAGGGACCTATCAACGAGGTCAGCGTGGCGAATCGTCAACCGTTCCAGGGCTACAAGACCCTTATGAAGCGCCGCTTCATCCGGAAGTGAGAATCGATACGACGCAACTCTCCGCAACAGACTCGGCGAGAATCGTATTGGAAGTTGTGAAAGAGAAATTCAAAGAGGATGTGCCTCACTGATCGCAGTTCCCATGGTCTCCACCCTCCATATCATGGTACGAAGATAAGCCGGAAGCGCCAGTCTCTAGAGTGACTTGATGGGGGTCTTTCCCGCCCGTTATAGTGGCGCGCCATGCGAAAAAAGCCTGCGTCTCGTTTTAGAACAACATATAGCCCTCCGGCTGAAGCGACGGTGAGCCCCATCGCTCAAACTCCCGCTGCGGCCGCGCTGCTTGCTGCATTTCGTAATCTTGCCGTCAATGATGTCTATACGATGGCCCCGAAAGCGTCGGTGGTGCGGGGGCATGACTACTATCGGCGGCAGCGACTGCAACACTATGTCTGGAGCAAAGATGGCGCGACACTCACGGCCCATGTGCAGGGCACCGTCTTGTACGAAGTCGTATTTTCCCTGGACGACGGGTTTCTCTCTGCTTTCTGTGACTGTCCGGCTTGGGAGTTTGATTGTCCGTGCAAACATGTCCTGTGTGCCTGTTTCACCACCAAACATCTCCTTGTGCCCGAGACGTTCCAATTATCCGATCGAGAACAAGCCCATCTTGCCGCACTCAGATCCGATTTGCTGGGGGTACCCATTCAGACGGGTGTCCCGAGCAAAGGCCGTACGCTCGAGTCGGGCTATGAAATCGTGATCGACGCAAGCCTGCCCTCTCCGCAGCTCTCCATCCATCGCAATGGTGTAAGGCTGGCTGCGGGCTGGGTTCCAGACTTACCGACCGAGCTGCGACCGCTGCTTCATCCATCCTGGTTTTCGTCGACCTACGGGGATGATCCCTTGTTGCGCTACCTTGACTTGGCCAAGCGCCGGTTCCCTATTGTCCTCAAAGTCGACCAGGACTCGCTTGTTCTTCAATGGGCGCCGACGGTCGCGTGCCAAAGTAAGACGGAGCTGGCTCTTTCCGGTGAAGCCGTGAGGATTCGCGCGGTGTGTGTTGCGGACGGCACGGTGCTCGACCGAATTGTCCGGTTTCGTAGCTTCGTGGTTGATGTGAATGGTCGACGCTTGCTTCTTTTGGAGGATGAAGGTGGGTGGGCTTCCTTTCTGTCACTGCGCAATGCCATCCAGAGGGCTGACAGTCCTTATGGTCGCAGTGGTTTGGATGAAGCGCCCTATGCGGTTGTCTTACCACCCAATGAGGGTCATCGGAGATGGCAGGGGCTGCACCATGAGCTGGAATTCACCATTCCGCGACAGGAGTTTCAATCCTCTCAGATCGATCTGATCTTCAAGCAAGCGGACGACACGCTTGACGATCTGCTGTTTCGTGGAAATGGAAGCGAGACGTTGGTTCGCTTATCTGTTGCCGGATCAGTAAGCGAGGAGCGGGAATACGCGTTGACGCTCAGGCCGCTCCTTGATGAGTCTGGTGCACCAACGACTGCGTGGAGGCTTCAGGCACAATGCCGGCAAGGTGAGACGTGGTGTGCGCCAAGCGCATCGACCTTTTCCTTCATCCGGGCGTTGGAGCAGGGTCGCGCTGTGTCAGGGCCGTTGCGAACACAGAAACGCAAGGCGGTGCTTTACGAGTTGTTCTTTCGCCTGCTGACGGTCGGTGAGGCGAAGGAACGAGACCTCCATATTAAGACGGCGCTGGATCAGACCGATTGGGTGAGAAGCATTCGGCTAGAGGCCGCACGATGGCTGAAACAGCACTTGGCTGTCTATGCCAGGCCAGATGTACGGTTGCAGATCGATGCAGGGCGGTGGGGGTTGCACACGATCGACAAGTCTCGAGAGGGATGGCTCTATCAAGTTCCATTCGAGATCTTCGGCCCAGAAGCGTTTCGTGGCATGACCTCGCATGATGCGATGCTGATCGATTCGCGGGTGCTGTTCCCACGATTACCGGCTCTCTTGGAAAAGCTGACCATGGTCGGGACCACACTGTTGTACGAGGAGAAGCCGCTCCGGTCGGTTCGGTGGGACTGTTCCGTTCACGTCGGGCATCAGGATCGACAGGAGACGGGAATCGATTGGTTCGAGATCAAGCCGGAGATTCGTTGCGATGGAATAGCCATTGACGAAGATGAATGGAGGACGGTCCTGCAGCGAGGCGGACTCATTGGAGGGGAAGGCGGTCTACGGCTTCTGGACGGCCCGAGCATGGAACGGCTACGTGCCATCTTCGACCTGACTGTGAGCGCCCCGGTGAATCGGGAATCGACGCTGGTTGTACGGGTGCCTCGATTACAGATCCTCGATTGGCTCGCGCTGCGCGAGCAGGGAATCCACGTGTCGTTGCCGGACGAAGACGAAGCAGTGCTGGCGGGCTTGCTGGGATTTGTACGGATTGAGGAGCCGCCGTTACCGAAGGAGCTTCATGCAACGCTCCGCCCCTACCAGCAGGACGGCTATGCCTGGTTGGCATTTCTCTATGCCCATCGATTCGGGGCCTGTTTGGCGGACGACATGGGGCTGGGCAAGACCATCCAGACCATCTGCCTTCTGGCTGCCATCAGGGAGGGACGCCTCAAGGCAGCGCGCGGGGTAAAAGGCCCTCACCTGGTCGTGGTGCCGACGAGCCTCCTCTTCAATTGGGAGCAGGAACTGGCTCGGTTCGCGCCAGAATTTACGGTCCATGTGTATAGCGGGAGTGAACGGACATTCGAGGCCGGGGACGGTGAGATCGTGCTCACGACCTATGGGTTGGTTCGTCGGGATATCGATATCTTGGAGCAGACCATGTTCCATGTGGTCGTCTTCGATGAGGCCCAGGCGGTGAAGAACATTCAGGCGGACACGACGGGGGCAGTCCGACGACTCAAGGGGCGCTTCAAGATCGCGTTGACCGGTACACCACTCGAAAACCATCTTGGTGAGTATTTCTCCGTGATTGATCTCTGCGTGCCGGGGCTCTTGGGCGAGAGTGATCGGTTCAAGACGGACTTGAAACGTCTCTCGGGTCCTACGCTTGACCGGGTACTGCGTCGGACGAGGCCCTTTATTCTGCGGCGAACCAAGGCAGAGATTCTTCAGGACTTACCCCCGAAAATCGAGCATGAGGTGTTTCTGGAGTTGACGGATCGCCAAAAGGCACTCTATCAGCAGACGGTCGAACAGGTTCGCTCAACAATCGATGAGGCCTATCGCAGCAAGACGTCCGGGCAGGCACAGTTCATCGCCCTCACGGCTATCCTCAAGCTGCGACAGGTCTGTCTTTCGCCACGACTCCTTACGAAACAACCGGAGGAGCGCTCTCCTAAGCTTGGCTTTCTCCTGGAACGATTAACCGTATTGCGAGAGGAAGGGCATAGTGCGCTGGTGTTCTCACAGTTCACCAGCTTTCTGGATCTGGTGCAGGAAGCGTGCATACAGCATGGATTGCCGTATCATCGATTGGACGGCTCCACGGCACCGGCTGCGCGCAAAGCCCGCGTGAAGGCTTTTCAAGATGGTGACCAGCCCAATGTCTTTCTCCTGAGCTTGAAAGCGGGGGGGCAAGGGTTGAATCTGACCCGGGCCAGTTATGTCTTTCATCTGGATCCTTGGTGGAATCCCGCCGTGGAGCGGCAAGCGTCGGATCGTGCGCATCGCATCGGGCAACAGCGGACCGTCACAATCGTGCGGATTCTCATGCGGCACAGCATCGAGGAAAAAATGATGGCGCTCAAGCAACGAAAGCTCGAGTTGTACGATGCAGTCCTGGCCGGCGCGGTGCGAGGCTCAGGGCAGGGCGTGCTAACAAAGGCCGATATCGATTTCCTGCTCTCGCCGAGTGCATGACACGGAGGAAGTGACCCTTAGTTAATCTTAACCGACGTCGGCTGTTTCATACCCATCCTGAGTCACTGCTCCTTGGTATCACTTGCATTGAAAAAGCACGTTGAAACTGACGAAGGGATTAGCCCCTTGAGTTCTAACTCCAAGTGCAACACTGCCAGCCCCTCATGGGCTATGGTGTTGCCATGCAAACACGAGGCTATCAACATCTGAGTGCCGAAGAACGTGCCACCGTCAGTCTAGGGCTCGCCCAAGGGCATTCGCTCCGTACCATGGCGCGGATCTTGGGACGGGCCCCGAGCACCGTGAGCCGCGAGGTCGCTCGGAACACGACACCTGACGGTCCCTACCTGGCCTGTACGGCGCAGCACCACGCAGATATCCGAGCGCAACGCCCACGGCGCCCGCGTAAACTCCTGGACCCGTGGCTGTGGGAGTACGTGCAGACCCAGCTGACGCAGGGCTGCTCGCCCGAGCAGATTGCGGGACGTCTGCGCCGCCTGTATCCTGACGACATGAGCAAGCGGCTGTCTGCCGAAACCATCTATGCGGGACTGTATGTGCTGCCACGTGGCGCCTTGCGGACCGAATTGTTGGCGGCTCTGCGGCAGGCGCGCAAGACCCGTCGACCTCGGGCGCGTGGAAAGGACCGACGCGGCCAGCTGCCCAACCTCACACCAATTGCCGAGCGTCCGGCCGATGTGGCCACTCGTGCGGTGCCGGGGCACTGGGAAGGTGACCTCCTCAAAGGGGCTCGCAACGGCTCGGCCGTGGGCACGTTGGTGGAACGGACGACTCGTCTGGTCCTGCTGGCTCGCATGGACGGGACGAATGCCGCGAGTGCGTACCAGGGCTTCACGAAGAAGCTTCGGCATGTCCCGACCCCACTGCGGAAAACGCTGACCTATGATCGGGGGAAAGAGATGGCGGAGCATGAGCGGTTGGCACACCGCCTCTCGATCCAGGTGTTCTTTGCCGATCCGCACAGCCCCTGGCAACGCGGAACCAACGAGAATACCAATGGCTTGCTGCGTCAATACTTGCCCAAGGGCACGGATCTCTCCACATACACCCAGCGTGAGTTGAACGCCATCGCGCATCGGCTCAATACGCGCCCTCGAAAATGTTTGAACTTTGCGACGCCTCTGGAGGTGTACGCGCAGTGGCGTCATTATTCACCCGTTGCACTTGGAACTTGATACCATCCCCTTAAAGTTCCTATACTGTCGATCCTTCCATTCCTGCTCTTGCCGGTTACCGGGACTTATTGGAAGCCTGATTCCTGAAGCAGTCGTTGAGTGAGCCGTTTGAATCCACTTGGAGGCAGTGACTGGAGTACTTCAAGCAGCGCAGCCCCATGATCCTTCCGCTTCTCTTCATCTGGAACATCCTCATCACGTTGCTGTACCTCTGATTCTTTCGCCTTTTGGGGACGATTAGTCTGAACGGACTGGAATATGCTGAGTGCATTGAAGGTTGAAAGATCCTCCTCGTGACACGATCATCTTGACGTGAGCCGGCTCGCACGAGGCAGCTTGGCGAGGCGTTTCCATTTGCCGCATTTTCGGTACTTCACGTAGTCGTGCCCTCTCCGATTGATTTTGAACGGTCCCCAGCACACACACACTGCTTTCTACGCAACAGTTGGTTGCGCACACGAATATTCCGTTTTGTCGAGCACCATGGGCCTCCAGCCTACCCGATAGTTACGAAACGGCTTAATTCCCGAGCGTAATCAGTGAGCAGGCACACCGTCGTGACAGAAGTAGCCGGGTGTACCTCGTGAAGTACGGCTGATGGCCCGCGATGCACAGTGAGGCAATGTCCATGATGGGCGACCAACCTGGAAGGGTGACATCATTGTTTTCGGTGCGATACCCAAATTGATAGTAAAGCTACGTTTAGCCTTGACTAGGGCTGTATAACTCTAGTAGGTATTTGTAGGATAGCGCGCCATCACTTAGGGCTGTATATACCTATCACGGTTAAGCCATGGCTGGGACATGCGCGAAGAAGCTACGTATATCGCTCGTTATCGCGACTGTACTGTGAGGCTGTAGGCTGAAACAGTATGTTCCGTCGATCTTTTGTAGCACGTCCGTTATGACATGCTGAAACATGATGAAGATGCCATGGGGAGCCACCTTTCCCCTTGACGGATCCGAATGGCTCTAGTATGTAGTATGGCGTATAAGTGGTACTGTGTAGAGCTATATAGCTCTAGCTCTGCGAAGGGAGTCGGTGGGGGAGATGGGGCGAAGCTATGCATATCACCAATTGAATAGAGTGGGCCGTGAGTCCACATGATACAGCAGCACGTGAGACCGAGCTTCGCTGGTATGCCATACTTACGCGCTCCCACCAGGAGAAACAAGTTCGGGACCGGCTGCTTGCAGAGGGAATTGAGCCATTTCTTCCTTTAAGCAGGGTGCAGCGTCAGTGGTCCGACCGAAAGGTGTGGACGAGATCACCGTTGTTTCGTGGGTATTGTTTCGCCAGGTTTACGTTAGACAGCAGCCTTGTCATTCTCAAAACTGCAGGGGTCGCGCGCATTGTTGGTATCCTAAAGCCGGAACCTATTCACGACGAAGAGATCGCGGTGCTCCAGCGGGTTGCCGCTGCTGATTGTGCGACGGAGCCGTACGAGTATTCTACTGAAGGCACATGGGTAGAAGTGATACGGGGTCCCCTTGCGGGCCTTCGTGGCCAATTCGTCAGAAGGGAAGGCCATCAAGGGTTGGTAATCCGCGCCGCTCTCATTCAACAAGCGGCGCTCATTCACATCGGAGCCGGCGAGGTGGTACCAGCAGAGTAGTGCCGAATATTCATCATGGCCTCGGCTTCTTCCGCATGAAGACTACGGTGACAGTAGGGGAGAATCGGACGGGCAAATACCCACTCGAGCAAGGGGAATATATTCTCCAGCCATGCAAGTCAATAGGTGGGGAGAGCGTTCTTCACGTTTGACATCCCAGTGCTAGAGTCGTCGTGATATGGGACAGTGCGAAGGGTTGTGCCACGGTGAGCAGATTATGAAATCAACGATCCTCAGGTCGGTTTTATGCGCTCATATGAACGCGTTGAGACAGCCTGAAAAGAAAACGAACTCAGCATCTCCGCGTGGCATAGGTTCAACCAGCCGCAGGCTGCATGAAATTACTCAGCAATCGGATAAGAAGTTGAGGCGCACACTCAGGGAATCGGACATAGATCGCAGTCTCTTCTGAAAGGCTCAAAGCAGGATCTATGCCTCTCTTCTTGTGTGGAATCAAGGATCCACCCCATTGGGCGTTTCTGTCTCCCTCTAGTCAGATAGTTGCGTGTTCTATGGCTGTCCTCTCAACGTTGACAACAGTGGGAACGCCATTGGCACAGCAATCGGAAACACTCAATACGTTCTCTGTCAGTAGTGGGGCACCCTTCGGTGCATCGGGGACGATGTTCTTATCGCAGTTCGCCAACCCTGCGCTCCTAGGATCGCTGTACTTGACCCCACAGTGGCCCATGACTGGGTATTATCCCATCTTTCCGGGGAGCTTGCCTGAAGCCTTTCCCCGTGAGGGAGTTTCGGTCGGACCACTCCGCTTGCATCCCCATATGGGAGTTGCTCAGATGTATACAGATAATGTGTTCAGGACGAACGGCAATAAAACCAGTGACTTCCTGACCACGCTCTCTCCGGGGATCCAAGCCCAACTGCCGTTTGGAGGATTTCACTCCGTCCTAATCGATTATCGGACCAACCTTCAATACTATTCACGCACGACATCAAACGACGTGCAGGATCAGACTGCGGTAGGAGCCGTCAAGTTCAATTTTCCCGGTGGACTCAAAGTCGATCTCCAAGGCGAGCACAGGCTTGGACATGATCCCAGAGGCTCTGCTGTGGATAACGTGAACACGCAACGTCTTGGGGTGAACAAATGGACAGCCGATGGCTTCACCGGGCATGCCGAGTATTTCGGGGCACAGTCTAGCGTGGGACTCCATGTGCAAACGCTTCGCTGGCAATACCTCAATAATAACCAGGGCGCTGTTCGTGACAGACTGATAAACCGGGCCAATTTACTGTTCTCGCGGGATGTGACGGACAACATGTCCCTCCGGGCCATGATTGGAGCGCAGCAATCGATTTATGACCAGAATAAGAATTTGGACAATGTCATCTATACCTTCAGTGGAGGAGCGACCTGGAATATCAGCGAGATGACGTCCGGAGATATTCTGGTCGGATATCAGCATGTGCAATTTACCCGTGCGCAGGTCAATCAACCTCCTCCGCTGGACCGATTTTTCAGAGACAAAAACACCTACTCTAATCTCTTTGTGATGGGAAGACTCAATTGGCAGGCGACGCCGTTGTTGCGGCTATCGTTGCAGCTGTATCGGACAATCCAACAAACGGTATCGATCGGTTCCCTATTCTACACAGCGACGGGTGTGAATCTTACGGCTCGGCACGAATTGACCGATCGCATGACGGTAAATATCAACTTCGGGTACGAGCACGACAAATTTCAAGGTGTGAGTTCCGCTGGGATAACGAGCGGGCCAGCGAGGAATGAGGATTTAAAGAATGTTGCGGTGGGAGTGAACTATCAAGCGGTCAAATGGGTGGGTGTTGGGGCGCAATATATGTTTGAGGATCGACACTCGACTCAGGCGCAGTTCACCTACCAAGCAAACACGGTGATGCTGTTTGCAGAAACGCTCTTTTAGCCCAGAGGTGGTCTTCATCGTTCTGGCTATGGGTGCCAATGGTGAATTGAGGCGCACCTCTATGAAACGTGGGCTGTGACATGACTCGTGATGACGATAGTATCTCGCCGCAATCGGCCGAAAGTAACGGCCGTGAGACTGTCCTTGCCGAGTATGCCGGCGCCTGTCGGCGCCGTGTTTGGCTGATCGTTGTCATTGTGGTTGGGTGTGCAGCGGCTGCGGCTGTGTGGTCGTTCATGCAGATACCGCGGTACCAAGCAAAAGCCACAGTGGTGGTCGAACAAGTAGGACGAAGTGGCTTAGAATACGATCGAGACTACCGCCAGGGCGACCTTTCCCCAGAATACTTTCAAACTCAGTTTGAATTGATGAAAAGCCATTATATTTTCCAACGGACGGCGCAGCTTCTCCACTTGTCCGAACAGCCGGAATATAAACCCAGACCCTCGATCCTTTCCTCAACGATGGGGGACATCCTGCCTGCGGCTGTCGCAGGCGTTGTCGGGTTCAAAGGAGATGTCGATGCACAAGTTTTAGGGGACGAGGACGAACGCTTACTGAAGCAGTTTGCTGAGGCTATTGAAATCGTGCCGATTCGTGGCGCACGACTGGCCCATGTGATGGCAACTTCCAATGACCCGGAATTTGCCGCTCGCATCGCCAATACGCTGGCTTCGACCTACATTGAACGCACCCAAGAGCTAAACGCGCTATCGAAGGAAAAAGCTGCTGCATGGTATATCGCCCATCTCGACGAACTGCGTAAGAAAGCCGAAGACTCGCAGCAGGCCCTCTATCAGTTTCGTCTGAAGCATGGGTTGATGGGAGGGCGTGAGCAGCAAACGGCGAGGGCGCACACGAACACCGAATTGGACTCAGAGCTTGTCAGGGCAGAGATGAAGCAAGCGGAGGCCAAGTCTCGTCTCGAACAAATTGAATCAATATTGCGCAGCCGAACCGGCCACAATGGAGCCATCGAAACAGACTGGTCGAGTTTGGATGCCTCGACCGAAGTGCTGAGTTCGACCCTGATGCAAACGTTGCGAGCCCAAGATATCAGGGTGTCGGGTCAGGTTGCCGAGTTGGAGGACACGTATGGACCGCTTCACCCTAAGCTGATTCACGCCAAGGCGGAGATGCAGGATCTTCATGAGCGAATCGAGCAAGAGGTACAGAAGATCTTTGACTCCGTGAAGCAGGAATATGACTCGGCGCGCGGACGGGTACGCGTCATTAAGGAAGCGGCAAGCCGTCATCGACAAGAGAAAATTAAGCTCGAACAATATGAAGTCGACTATGGAATCCTCGAGCGGGAGGCAGAGAGCACCCAGCACCTGTACGACATTTTTCTTAAACAGACGAAGGAAGCAGACCTTTCGGCTGGGTTGCGGAGTGCCAATGTGTATCTCGCCGACCCTGCGGTGCCGAACGCTATCCCAGTAAAGCCCAAGAAGCAGTTAAATATCATGTTAGGACTTCTGGTAGGGCTCATGACGGGGGTTGGGCTGGCTCTTTTCTTAGAAGCTCGTGATCGGACCTTGAGGGGACCTGATGATTTAGGACGGTATCTGCCGAAGGTCTCTCTCCTCGGAGTGATGCCACTGCTGCCAAAAACCAAGATCGGGGAGGGAGTGTCTCTCCTCACCCAGCAATCCTCAGGTGTCGCGGCTGAACACGTTCGCATTATCAGGACCAGCGTACTACTCTCCAGGCCCGATGAATTACCGTCGTGTGTCCTCATAACGAGTCCTGGAGAAGGCGAAGGGAAAACGACCCTCTCGGTGAACCTCGCGGTCGCACTGGCCCAGTTGGAGAATACGAAGGTTCTACTGATCGACGCCGATTTGCGGAATCCTTCACATAAGTATATCCATGGAGTTCAACGCGAGGGGATTGACACAAATGGACTCGCGAATTTCCTGGCTGGAAGGGCCAGCTTGAGAGAGATTATATATCGGACCGATCTGGCCAACCTGTCTGTTATTCCTCGAGGGGATCGCCCACCAAATCCATCGGAACTGTTGCACTCCAAACAGCTGAGAGAGCTTCTGAACAGATGCCGAGAAGAACGGTATCATGTCATTCTGGATGCCCCGCCGGTGCTCCCTGTGACGGACCCTGTGATCCTTGCCTCTCAGGTCGATGGCGTGCTCTTGGTGGCCAGCGCCGGCCAGACCACCCGTGAAGCTTGTCGAGCGGCCATTGACCAGCTGACGAGTGCCGGAGGGAGAATACTGGGGATCGTTTTGCAGAAAGTCCGAGTCTCTACTAACCTGTACCCTTCCTACGTCGGCAAGAAGTTTGAAGAGAATGGGATCCCACTGTAGGCAGATCCAGCAAGGTTCTCCTCCAAGTGATGGGCAGGTAGGTCTCACACACGCTGGTGAGAATTCAGCTAAGCGATGCTTGAAACGTTGAGGAAGATGATTCGTCTCTGGTTCAGCCATTGGATTAAACCGTGCAGAACGTGCTGCAAGTAGGTCTTCAATGGTGGGATACGTGGAAGGCGCGATCGATCAATCGCCGGATCTTGAGTGCGTTGGTGACCGTCGGTGCCCTGACCGTCCTGGCAAAAACTGCCTCTGCCGGAAAAGATTTAGTGGTGGCCTATCAATTTGGGGCCGGCGATGAACTCGACGCGTTTCTCATGGCGTTTGTGATTCCCTCGTTTGCGATCAATCTAGTCGGTGGCTCGCTCAATGCTGCGCTGATCCCTACCTATATTCAGGTACGGAAAGAAGAAGGAATGGCAGCGGCTACGGACCTGTACGCGAGTGTACTGACCGGTAGTGTCGTTCTCTTAGCGCTGACATCACTGATCTTGTTTGCCGTGGGTCCGTTCGTGCTTCGTCTGGTGGCTCTGGAATTTCCTGAAGAGAAATTTGCGTTGACGGTGTCGTTATTCAACACCTTGTTGCCCTGTCTCCTTCTCAGCGGACTCGCCACCACCTGGGGAGCGATACTGAACGCCCACGAGCAATTTTCGCTTGCCGCAATCGCTCCTGCCATCATGGCAGGTATGACCATTCTTGCCCTTCTGGCACTCACGCACTCTATGAACATTCATGCACTTGCCATCGGCGTGGTTGCCGGCGCGGTATGTCATGCTGTGCTTCTCGGATGGGGTGTGGCTCGGGTAGGGGTCCGGCTTCTTCCCGGGTGGAGCGGCGTGAGTCCAGCGTTGAAGACGGTGTGGTATCAGTATGCTCCAATGCTTGCGGGGGCAGCCTTGATCGGCAGCACAGAGATGATCGGGCAGATCATGGCTGCGTCCTTGGGATCGGGGAGTGTCTCGATCCTGTCTTACGGCAACAAGATTCCTATGCTGTTACTCGGCGTCGCGTCCATGGCTGCGAGCACGGCGGTGCTCCCGTATTTTTCACAGATGGTCGCCGCACGGCAGTGGGTTGAGATACGACAGACGCTGCTCACCTATGCCCGCTTGATCGCCGCCATCACGATTCCCCTGACGACCATTCTTGTGGTGTTCTCAGAACCCATCGTCCAGCTTCTCTTCCAACGCGGAGCGTTTACGGCTGCACATACTCATCAGGCGGCATGGGTGCAATCCCTCGCCCTCTTGCAGATCGTTCCATTTACCTTAGGTATTCTTGCCGTTCGATTGCTCTCGTCTCTCAAGGCCAATCATATTTTGATGTGGAGTTCCGCTATCAGTCTGGTCCTCTCGATCGTCTTGAACTACGTCTTTATGCAACTCCTCGGTGTCGCCGGGATTGCCCTGGCGACCAGCGTGATGTACCTGGTCTCAATGTGTTTTCTGTATGTCATGGTGTTTCAAAGGCTCCGATTGGAGAGTGCCGGTGTTTCCCCCCACCTCGCGACCTCGCGTCCGTAACCCCAATGCGCATCACATTGGTCATTTCAACATTCACGGCTGGAGGAGCAGAGCGGGTGATGTCTGTTATGGCTAACTATTGGGCAGAGCGGGGAGAGGACATGACTCTCATCACCCTCAGCCCGCAGCCCAATGACTGGTATACGCTCGATCGTCGTATCAAGCGGGTAGCATTAGATGCTTTATCGAGCTCAGCACACGTTGTCCAAGCCCTACGTGAAAACGTTCGGAGAATTCTACGACTGCGCCGCGCATTACGTGGGGCACAGCCTGAGGTGATCGTGAGCTTTCTCGATAAGACCAATGTGCTTACGCTCATGGCAAGCTGGGGCCTTGGTATCCCCGTTGTCATCTCTGAGCGCAATGATCCCCGTGAATATAATATCGGTCTGGCTTGGAGTGTGTTGCGGTCCGTATTGTATCGGCGTGCTGATGCGATCGTGGTGCAATCATGCGCCATACGTGATTGGGCCTTGAAGCTTCCGGGAATAAAAGCCACTTATGTGATCCCAAACCCTATGCGCCAAACAAAGAGTGAGTCCAAACAGGCGTCAAAACCTCACGCATCTGCTCATGCCATCGTTGCCATGGGCCGATTGGTGGAGCAAAAGGGGTTCGATATCCTGATCGAGGCATTTAGCCGATGTGCCGCAAAACATTCTGATTGGTCGTTGGTCATCCTTGGTGAGGGGCCGCGGCGGGCGAGCTTGCAGACAGTTGCCGAGGACTTGGGGATCGGAGAACGTGTTCATTTAGTTGGACAAGTGCGGGAGCCTGCCACCATTCTAAAAGGAGCGGACCTCTTTGTATTGTCTTCTCGATATGAAGGGTTTCCGAATGCCCTGGTCGAGGCGATGGCCTGTCAACTTCCAGTCGTCAGCACGGACTGTTCCAGCGGCGGACCACGTGACATCATTCGTGACGGGGTCGATGGCATTCTGGTTCCACCGAAGGATGTGGCGGCTTTAGCCAATGCCATGGAGCGATTGATGGGGGACCAAACGGAACGTCAACGGCTTGGAAGCCGAGCGGGCGAGGTTGTCGAGCGCTTCAGTCTAAACAGAGTCATGAAGTTATGGGACGACCTTCTGACTGGGATCGCAAGGCTATCCCATGCGTGACAAAGAGTCAATCTTACAATAATTCTTGCTGTGTAACCCAAGCATCACATGCACATTCTCTTTCTTATCCGTTCGCTGGACTGTGGCGGGGCGGAACGGCAGCTGGTTGTTCTGGCTCGCGAGCTCCATCAGCGTGGACACAAGGTCTCCGTTGCTGTGTGCTATTCCGGAGGACCGCTGGAAGTCGATCTGAAGGACGCTTCCGTCCGGATCATTCCCCTCGACAAGCGAGGACGGTGGGATGTGGTGGGGTTTCTTGTTCGACTGATCCGAGCCGTGCGTTCGGAGCGGCCAGACTTGTTGTATGCCTACATCGTGGATTTCATGACGGTGTTCGTACAACCCTTTCTACGTTCGATGAAGATTGTCTGGAGCATTCGCAGTTCAAATATGGACTATAGCCGCTACGATTGGCTTTGTGGCCCGAGCTATGCGCTAAACTGCTGGCTCTCCAAATCTGCAGATCTGATCATTTCGAATTCGTATGCCGGTCGCCGAGTTCGTGTCGCAGACGGATATCCGGCCGAGAGAATTGTGGTCATTCCGAATGGCATCGATACCAACCGGTTCTATCCGAATGTGGAAGCGCGCGAGCGGATACGCACCCAGTGGAGAGTAGGCGAGGATGAATTTCTCATCGGCCTCGTCGGCAGGCTGGATCCGATGAAAGATCATGAAACCTTCTTGCAAGCAGCCATGCTACTGCTACAAGAATGCAATCAGGTACGCTTCGTGTGCGTGGGAGATGGGGCACTCGAATACAAAACTGCGCTCCAAGACCGTGCCCAGAAGCTTGGGCTGTCCGATCACATGATGTGGGTTGGGAGGCAATCGGAGATGCCTCATATCTATAACGCCCTTGACCTACTGGTGAGTTCTTCTTCATATGGGGAAGGGTTTGCCAATGTGCTGGGGGAGGGTATGGCCTGCGGAGTGCCATGTGTGGCAACTGATGTGGGGGATTCAGGTCTGGTGATCGGAGATACAGGTCAACTCGTACCACCCAAGGATCCGTCCGCTCTCAAAGCAGCGATGCGACAAGTCCTGGATGCCAAACCACGTGCGTCGGAGATCCGCCACCGTATTGTTGAACACTTTACATTAGAGAATCTTGTTCTCACAACGGAGCAGACACTGCTGGCACTATGTCATCAACCGATCAGTAAACCCGTCCCATCACGGGAGCATAAGCCTGTCTGTTGATGCCTGAGCAGAACGTTTAAGCGAATGTCATGACGAGTACCCTTTTCCGTAACACCTTGGCGGTGATCGCAGTTGCGCTCTTTTACAGCAACCTTCATGCATACCTGCACAGGACGTACGAGGTCGTGGCGCCGTGGCAGTGGGTTCTCGCTTTCCTTGTTCTGTCCCTGCCACTACTGGTTAGGCAGGTGATGTCGTCCGAGATTCTCCGACTTCCGATTGTGGGGTGGTGTTTCCTGTATCTCTGGGTCACGCTCGTCTGGTTTTTGTTCGGGTCACAGTCGGACATGGCCTGGCAGGAAGTGCGATGGCGGATCCTCGCCATATTTGAAATTCTCGGTTTTCTCGCGATTTTTATGGATGGCAAGGCGCACTTATGCGCGCGACTCACGCTGGTGGCGGCGGTCCATGTTGGCATCGTGATCAATGTCTTTGAACTCTTTGCCCCCAATACATTCAGCGATGTCTCTGGACGATCCGCCGGCTTGTATGTGAATGCCAATATGTCCGCGGAAGCACTCGTCCTTGGAATGATTCTTGGCATCACGGTGGTACCCTCCTGGTATCGCGGCGCGTTCATTGTCCTCACAGGCGTTGGTGTGTGTGTGACCTATTCTCGGGCGGGACTGATTGGGTGGCTTATTGTGGTAGGGGGGCTGATGCTGGGACAGTTCATCAGCGCGAGGCATTTGGTCCGGATAGGTCTCGTGACGGTCTGCCTTCTCACCCTCGTGCTGTTGCCGAAAGCCGACCAGATTCTCACCACGCTGGAAAGGGTTGGCACGTTGAATGCGGACACACAAGAGCGACTCGCCTGGTTCATGGATCCACTTGAAGTGGATGATAAATCAGGCCGATCACGCAAGTCTGTTGCCCGAGAAGCTTGGGAACGAGTAACCGAACAGCCGTTCTTCGGTGGCGGAACTGGGTCGGTACATAAGGGACTAGACATCCAACCGCATAATCAGTTCCTGTCGCATATGATCGATCATGGCTTTTTCGGAGCAATGCTCATGCCGATGCTTCTGCTGGCTTTGATCTGGCAAGGTGAAGGAGAGCGTCGGCGAATTGTCTTTATCTTCAGCGTCGTGACACTGTGGTTTGGTTTCTTTACGCACACATTCTTGAATAATGCGCACAGCCTTCTCCTCATAGCCCTGGTCGCGGCACTTGTAGCAATACCTGTCCGTCCGAAAGCAAAAACAAAACAAAGCGGGCAGGTTGCCAATTCAGATCGTGGTCGTTTTACCACCGTTTTGGTGCCTTCCCAGTACTGAGTCCCTGAGCCACTGCGGACCTCATGTCATGTCGAAGAATCACACACTCCTAGTAATTTTCATCAGCGCGCTGATCAGCCTCGTGATGTGTGAGGCTGGGTTACGAGCGGTCGGCATTTCCTACCCGATTTTCTCTCGAATCGATGATGACCTGGGTTCAACGCTGCGCCCCCACACCGAAGGATGGTGGAAACGAGAGGGTGAAGCCTTTGTCCGAATCAATTCGGCGGGACTCCGGGATCGCGAACATGCCATGCCCAAGCCGGATCATGTTCTGCGGATTGCGGTATTGGGAGACTCTTTCGCAGAGGCTATGCAGGTGCCGATGGAAGATACATTCTGGGCGGTTGCGGAGCGAGAGATCAGAACATGTACAGCCATGGTCGGTCGGGAGCCGGAGATCATTAACTTCGGAGTTTCCGGATATGGCACCGCGCAAGAATTGATTATGCTGCGCCGCCGAGTATGGGCCTATGCGCCGGATGTCGTCCTTCTGGCAATCACTCCCACTAACGACGTTCGGAATAATTCCCGAGCCCTAGAAAAGGACGACCGGAGGCCGTATTATTTCTTTAAGGATGGGCAGCTTGTCGAAGATACGTCGTTCCGCCATGAAGGTGGATTCTGGTTACGCTCCTCCTCATTCGGGCAGGTCGTAACGCAAGCCCGGGACTCGTTGCGAATTTTCCAACTAACGATCGAGGCACTGCGGCGGGTGATGTCACCGAGTCGGGCCACAGACGCACAATCAGTCCACGCTGGCCAACTGCTAGAGGGAATGACCAGAGTATCTGGCTATCAAGGGGAGGAATCCCCATGGTTACAAGGAGAAGCTGGTCTAGATATGGAGACATATGTGGAGCCACAAGAGTCTATCTGGAAAGAGGCCTGGCAAGTCACGGAGTACCTCATCAAGCAGATGCATGCAGAGGTCGAAGGCAGAGGCAAAGCATTTATGGCTATCACGGTGAGTAGTGGTCCTCAGGTGGGTCCTGATCAAGCCGGACGGAGGATGTTGGAGCGTCGTTTGGGTGTATCGGACCTTTTTTATTCCGAGAATCGAATACGGGCTCTGGGAGATAATCGTTTTGAGGTGCTTGCTCTCGCTCCGCTGTTCCAAGCCTATGCCGAGGAAAACCGCATCTTTTTGCATGGTTTCCCTAATTCTGGACTTGGACTCGGTCATTGGAATATCGCAGGGCATCATCTGGCAGGACAACTGATCGCTCAAAAACTTTGCAAGTATCTTGGGGTGTTGCAGCCCGCCTAGGGTAGGGTGCAGGTCGTGGCGCGTGAGTCGCCTTTCCTGTTAGACACGATAGTAGAACATCTCTCACAATCGATTCCAAAGCGGGACCGAGCATGCGCAGTGAATTCCGGCACCCAAAGCTGGTGGACTCCATGGAAATAGAGGAGGAACAGCTCCGGCCGTTATGAAGCGGGTGCTCAATTACAGATCACGTATGAGTGCAGACCAGGATCGAAGGAACCCTCTGATCTCACATGGGGCCGTGAGTGATTACCAATTCAGATGCTACTACTTTCTTATTTGTTTATTCTTAGCTTGCTAGGAGCTGCGGGAGTGGTCGAACTGCCGGCTTTGACACGAACAAGATACAGATCCCTGCGTTCTCCGGGGTTCCCCCAATTACTCGTAAAGGCAATGAAATTTCCGTCTCGGCTGGCTGATGCTCTTGGCTGGGCGTCGTAATCATCGTTGATGACGATACTCCAATGATGCGCAATCCGTCGTACTCGACTCGATCCATCAGTGGCGATGAGAACGATTTCATTGTCAAACGGGTTCACCGAGGATCCTCCATTGATGTGGTAGCGACTGCTCACCATCCACGCATCGCCCCCACCGGGCATGGCAAAATGATCGCTCTGGGTGTTGTAGGACCAGGAGTCTTTTGGTAGGAGGAAGGTCACCGAGTTCGGTGTAGCCAGATTCCGTATGCACAGGCGACGGGTATTACAGCTAGTCCCAACAACCCCATTGCCCATAGCGCGATGACTAAACCATACGAGACTATCAACGGTCGTGCGGGTTGGGGTACCCTGCAGATCCCACACGTGCAGATCCTTGGTCGCATTGGCTTTCAACGACACGAGATAGCGTCCGCTTTTGTCGATTTCGACCTCGTTAATCGAACCTTCATCGGTGACGTTGAGCACAATAGTGTCGGTGCTCCGTTTATAGACCATATAGCCCGTGCTCACTCCATTCTTGACATAGTGAAATGCGAAGACATCGTCGTTGTCGCTCACGGACATTTGAGTAATGTAATCGGCAACAAACTCTGTTCCAAAGTCACGGATCAGCGTATTCCCCCATGTCGTACTGGATCCATCTGGAATCGTGATTTCATAGAGTGATGTGAGTCCTACCGCATAAAATTTATTAGGGGCACTACGAGACCACTGAGCCTCATACTCCCGTAATCCGGGAGGCGGATTCCCCTGAATCCGTCCGTTCGAGCGTGTCATTGAAGCGGCGTTGAAGTCCCAGACCTTGAGCCTCTTGTATCCCACCTGACAGATGGCGCGTACCTTCGTATTATCGATGTTTAAAGGTGGCTCGTTGCTATAATCGTTTATGCAGTACGACGTGCTATCGTCTCCATCTGTTACCCGGAGGATGGTGGTGCCAAACGTGGGGTCAATCGCTATCGATCCGGCAGCTGGCAACGAGGGTGGAGAAGCAGGCATCTGGTAGACGTTCATATCCGAAAGAAATGCCCACGACGGTATGGCCCACAGCACTCCTAGCGGAACCAGATACAGCACGTGCATAGCTCGCCTCCGGTGTTACCATGGTTGACTGAGGTTACTCAATCGGTGAATCCCAGATAAGAATATTGTGGAGCCGAGCAACGAGCATGCCAGGTGTAGTTATGACCCTCTGTCCCTGAACTATTCGGTATCTCGTGAGTTTTTAGTTGCTTATTCCAGAAATCCTTTCAATCCATGGTTATCTCGTCCAACTAAGGAAGGAAATGTAATTCGCGACGTACGTTTCTGTGCAGATGAACCAGAGAGGCAAGAAGTATTACAGAGTGCAATCGCAATTCTCCTCAGCCTGAAATCCAAATGACATTTGGGCAAACGTGAGAGTAGGAGACCACCGGTATGAAATTGTCGGTCATTGGACCCGAACGAGATACAGATCTTTACGCCCGCTGGGGTTCCCCCAATTACTCGTAAAAGTAATGAAGTTTCCATCGCGGCTCACCGATGCCTTGGGTTGAGCATCGTAATTATTGTTCAACACGACACTGCGGTGATGGGCGATCCGTCGCACTCGATTCGACCCATCAGTGGCGATCTGCACGATCTCGTTGTCGAACGCTTGATGCACAGACCCTCCGGCGGGTGAATAGCGGCTGGCAGTCATCCAGGCATCAGTGCCACTCGGCATGCCAAAGTGATCATCTTGAGTATAGTAGGCCCATAAATCTCTCGGCAGTATGAAGGTCACGGTGTTAGGCGTTGCCAGGTTCCGCACGCACAGCCGACGGTAGTTACAGGAACTCCCGACGATTCTATTTCCCATGGCGCGATGGCTAAAAGCCAGTGTCGGCGACACTTGTGTTTGGGTCGGTCCGACCTGCAGATCCCAGACAGCTGTTGCCCCACTTCTCCTGACCACGAGATAACGGCCGCTCTTATCAATCTCCACTTCATTGAGACCGGTTACGTTGGTCACTTTCAACAGGATGGAATTCGTACTGCGCCTCCAGACGGCATAACCCCCGGTATTGGACATCACAGCGAACACATCATCATTGTTCGACACGGAATGCTGGGTTACGGAGGTTGCGCCGGGGAAATCGGTTGTGAAACTGTGCAGGATTGTATTCGTCCAGAGGGTCGATGTCCCATCGGGAATGGTCACTTCAACCAGATTCATTTGCGCGCATACGGTAAATTTGTTGGAAGTGGTGCGGGACCATTGCGGGAAATACTCTTGGGCTCCTGTTATCGGGTTGCTTTGGGTGCGTCCGTTGGAGCGTGTCATCGTCGACGCATTGAAATCCCAGACCTTGAAGCGTTTCGGTCCAACAACTCGACATTGCGCCGCGATTTTGGTGTTGTTGACATTCAGGGAGGGCATATTCGAATAGAACGTCATGCAGTCACCGCTGCCGTCTCCGGCATCTGTCACGCGCAGGATAGTGGACCCAAACACGGGGTCCGTTGCCTTCGAGCCAGCGGTGGGCAGGGAAGGCCGAGCTGGCTCTGGATAGACAACGCTGTCGGTCAAGAAAGCCCAACTATGCAGAGGCATCAGCATCATCAGCAAAAAGAGCAGGAATATCATGCGTAACTCCTTTCGTTCACTAATAGTCATTTGTTATTTCTATCGATGATCTAGCTGACATTGTCGTCAGCCGCCGCCGACTGACGTAAGCAATTTGTATTCCTATAGGAATCGGATTTTTGCCTGTGAGTGCTAATGATGTGGAATCATTTCAATTTTCTCAGTTTTGGCTCCCAAACAACCTCTTTCATATTTCCCAAACCCTGTAGGAATGTATGGGGTGATGTGTGTGGATCGGCCTTCATCTACATCACCGATGCACCTATCTAGGATCTAGTACTCATAGCTTCAATTCTTCAAGATCAGGCCTCGCACTCAACCTATATCCATAAAACTACAATCGCCTCTGTTAAGGGATCTATGTCACCCAAACGGATTTTATTCCTGGCGACCGGCCTTTACGCAGGAGGAGCTGAATTAATGTTACTTCGGCTGCTTTCGCGCTTGGATCGACAACGCTTTATGCCATCGGTCATCTCCCTTATCCAGCTCGGGCCGGTCAGTGAAAAAATTGAGAGATTGGGAATTTCCGTTCGATCGCTCGGGATGCAACCAGGCAAGCCAAACTTAGTGTCCATTGGGCGTCTCCTGCGCTGGATTCGTCAAGACCGTCCACATGTCATGCAAACCTGGATGTACCACGCAGACTTACTCGGGGGTGTGGCAGCTCGACTGGCAGGACACATTCCGATCGCATGGGGAGTCCGGCACAGTGACCCACTTACTCAAGGGTATGGTCCGCTGACGGTTCCCACGGTCAAACTCTGCGCTCGGTTGTCCCGCTGGATTCCCAAACGGATCGTCTGTTGTTCTGAGGCATCCCGTGAGGCTCATGTGGCCTTCGGCTATACAGCCGACAAAATGGTGGTCATTCCCAACGGTGTCGATCTGACGGCATTGAAACCCGATCCAGTGGCGCGCCGGTTGACTCGACAAGCTCTCGGGATTCCCACTGAGGCCTCCGTGATCGGCCTCGTGGGACGATTTCATCCCCAGAAAGACCATCAGAATTTTGTGTGCGCCGCAAAACGTCTCGTCTCTATGCGACCATCGGTCCATTTTATTCTCTGCGGCGAAGGTGTGACCTGGAACAACCGAGAACTTGCCGCATGGATTGATGATGCCGGGATTCGTGAGAACTGTCGTCTACTCGGACGCCGTGAGGATGTGCCGCAACTGATGGCCTCGTTTGATTTGGCGACATCCTCGTCCTGCTTCGGTGAAAGTTTTGCAAATGTGGTCAGTGAAGCGATGAGTTGTGGGGTCCCTTGTGTGGTGACAGATGTTGGTGATTCAGCTCACATCGTAGGGCCGACCGGCATTGTGGTTCCTCCTCGAGATGCAGAGGCATTGGCGCGAGCTTGGGAGCATATGCTTAACCTCGGTCAAGAGCAGCTGCTCCGAACAGGCTTGCAGGCGAGACAACGGATCAAAGACAATTTTGATCTGCCGAATATAGTCGACCGTTACCAAACAATGTTTGATGACCTTGCAATCTCACGTGTCGCTTAAGGTAATCATTAATCAATGAGACATGATTCGCCATCGTCCGCATTGAATCGAATGGAGTGACGCTTCGTCATGTGTGGCATCGCCGGCTATTGTGAGACTGTGCCTCGGAGTACGAGAGAGGAGTTGGAAGCGACAGCTGCGGCCATGGCTGCCACATTGCACCATCGAGGGCCGAACGATTCAGGGGTCTGGACGGATCCATCTGCCGGTATCGCCTTGGCGCATCGCCGCTTGTCGATCTTAGATCTCTCTCCGCTCGGCCACCAGCCGATGCACTCGGGCTCCGGCCGCTATGCACTCAGTTTCAACGGCGAGATCTACAATTTCAGGGCCGTACGCAGCGAATTGGAATGCCTTGGGCATACGTTTCGTGGCCACTCAGATACCGAGATCATGCTCGCTTCCTTTTCACAGTGGGGTATCCGTCAGGCCGTCGAGCGGTTCAATGGCATGTTCGCATTTGCTGTGTGGGATCGTGACGAGCGCCGACTCCACCTGGCTCGGGACCGGTTTGGCGAGAAGCCGTTGTACTACGGGTGGATGGGGAGGACATTTCTGTTTGCTTCGGAACTCAAGGCTCTGCGAGTGCATCCGGACTTCGACACACATATCAATCGGGATGTGTTGGCACTCTACTTTCGCCACGGTTACATTCCAGCTCCTTATTCGATCTATTGCGGGATCTCGAAGGTCTTGCCTGGAACCATTTTGACGGTGGATCCGGAGGCGGGGTCCCCTCCAGACTCGATACCATATTGGTCCGTTCGAGCTGTTGCTGAACAGGGAAGTGCGAATCCTTTCGTCGGTACGGAGGCGGAGGCCATTGGACATTTGGATCACTTGGTGAGAGATGCAGTCAAACTTCGGATGGAAGCGGACGTGCCGTTGGGCGCATTTTTGTCGGGCGGTGTGGATTCCTCGACCATCGTCGCACTCATGCAGGCGCAAAGCGCGCAACCCGTCCGGACCTTCAGCATCGGGTTTCACGAGGCGGCTTACAATGAAGCTGACTATGCGAAAGCCGTGGCAAAGCATCTTGGGACACATCACACCGAGCTTTATGTGGCCCCTGAAGAGGCAATGGCGGTCATCCCCCGTCTTCCCACGCTCTACGACGAGCCGTTTTCCGATGCCTCACAAATACCAACGTTTTTGGTTTCCCAACTGGCTCGCCGCGACGTGACGGTATGCTTATCGGGCGACGCCGGAGATGAGTTGTTTGCCGGCTATGATACCTATCTCCATGGGGTACGTATTTGGAAGCTGATGGGCTGGTTGCCGCGAGCTTTGAGAGTGCTGTCTGGGAGAGGACTCAGCGCGCTATCGTCGGCGCCCTGGAAGTTTCTGCTTCGGATGGTCGGGCCGATCAGTTCGAATGGCCTCACGCTGCAGCACCAAGGTCTTCGGCTCAAGAAATTAGCGGAGCTCTTGCCCGCAGACTGTATCGAAACCATGTATCGGGGGATCATCACGCATTGGGATGTTCCAGACTCAGTGGTGATTGGGTCGTCGGAGCCTCCGACCGCGTTTACCGATCGGACACAATGGGGGAGGCTTTCCGGTGTGCTCCATCGGATGATGTACACCGACTTGATCACGTATCTGCCGGACAACATCCTCGTGAAAGTGGATCGGGCCAGTATGGGTGTGAGTCTGGAAGCGCGCGTGCCGCTTTTGGACCATCGTGTGGCCGAGTTCGCCTGGCAACTCCCGGTCTCGATGAACGTTCGCGACGGACGGGGAAAATGGATTCTCCGGCAAGTCCTCTCCCGGTACGTTCCACCCACGCTGACTGAGCGGCCCAAGATGGGGTTCTCTGTACCGATCAGCACATGGCTGCGCGGCCCCCTAAAGGACTGGGGCGAGGCACTGTTGGACAGAAAGCGGTTGAACGATCAAGGATTTCTCAATCCGGACCGTATCCAAGGCAAATGGATCGAACATCAATCTGGGAAGGCGGACTGGCGTACGCTGTGGGACGTCCTCATGTTCCAAGCCTGGTTCGACTCTCAGCAGCGGCCCATGCGATTGATGGAAGAAGCCACATGCAGTCTATCGGTACGAAATCCGCGTGTGGTACCCGCATGAAGAATTATCGACGTATCTCGGCGGGCTTGGCGATGTTTACTGTGGTGGGGAGCGTACTTTCCTCGCTGCTGATCATCGAAATCGCTCTGAGATTTCTGCCCGTCTGTAGCAGCATGCAGAAACTACCGGTCGACCAGCACAATCCGATTCTCCGTTTCCCATCCAACCAGCGCTTTACCTATGCGAAAGGCTGGAACTTTGAGATCCTAAACTATGGCCGCTTCAACAATTATGGATTCGTCAACAATCAGGACTATCAATCCAACCCTGAGGATCTTCTCTTAGCTGTCATCGGCGATAGCTATGTCGAAGCCCTCATGGTGCCGTATGAGCAGTCCCTGCAAGGACGCCTGGCAGAGCTCTACAAGGGAAAGGGTAAGGTCTACAGCTTCGGGATCTCTGGCTCTCAATTGGCCCAGTATGTGGCCATGGCTGAATACGTGTGGCGTGAGTTTCATCCACAGGGACTGGTATTCGTGATTATTGGTAATGATTTCGACGAAAGCTTGGTCCAAGTGAGAAGCGGATTGCACCTGTTTAAAAGACATAGCCAAGACCAATCGCTCAGTCTGATACGAACCGATTACCAGCCCACGGTTCTCGAAACCATCCTGAAGCATTCGGCGGTTGTTCGTTATCTCTGGTCAACGGTTGGTGTCGGAGACCTAACACGACTCCCTCAATGGTTCACACGGTCCGAGGTCCTCTATGTGGGAAATACCTCACGCGATGCATCACTCGAACGTGTTCGTGATTCTCGGCTGGTTGTGGATTCATTTTTCTCCGAACTTTCGCGTCGCGTCGAACTGGAGCCAGCCAGGATTCAGTTCGTGGTCGACGGTATGCGGCCACAACTATATTCGCCCGAGGATCTCCTAAAGGCACAAGGAAGCTACTTCGACCTCATACGGCAGTACTTCATAGAGACGGCAATCTTGAAAGGCTATGAAGTGATTGACCTACAGTCCCCGTTCATTGCCCGACACGACAAGGATGGCGCACGCTTCGAGTTTCCAACGGATGGGCATTGGAACGGTTTGGGACATCAGGTTGCTGCCGATGCTGTGTCCGCCTCGAATCTGGCCAAAATGGTGTCCACATACCCTGGTCCAACAGCTCAAACCATTCGGTGACCACTGGGTACGTATCTGACTGGAGAAGGCGGTCCAAACCCGTGGTACACAATTGGTACATCTTGATAGGCCGTGACGTTTGATGTTAGGGCATATGACTTCAGTATCACGTGCGGCGGGTAAGGAAAACTCCATATGGAAAAGCTGCGACATAAGTATCTTACGATTTCAGGCGCAATGATCGTTGCAGCCTATCTGCTACTGCTTGGACACGCCAGCCTGCTGCTCTGTTCAGATGAGACAGTTGTCTGGTTGGGCATGGAAGATGGTCCGATCGAGAATATCGGGGCGCTCAGTTTCCTTCTCGCCAGTACCCTCTTTTTCATGACCGCGTATCGCTCATCGAAGCTCCGAGGTCAATCCAGAGCCAACCATTTTGACAATTCTCTGGCGCTCTTTCTCCTTGGGGCTTTCTGTTTCATCTGTTTTGGCGAGGAGATTAGTTGGGGGCAACGACTGTTCGACTATTCGGTCCCGAATTGGCTTAAGGACATCAATCGACAAGAAGAATGGAACTTGCACAATCTTGCCTGGTTTCATGGGCAGACCGTGGAAGGCGCTGAAAAATCGTTCTGGGCGCGTCTGCTGGTCATGGACCGACTGCTGGCTGTTTTTCAACTTGCACTGTGCACACTGGTTCCAATATTCACTAGGTTCAGCAGAGTTCTACGTACATGGGCCGCTCGTATCGGGCTCCCAATTGTTCCTTGGTGGATTGCCGGACTGGTACCGATCCACATTTTCACGACACAGGCGCTTTACGCGATCGTGGGCGAGAATATCATCGTGGGCGATGCACTCGATGAAACCAAGGAAAGTATGCGGGCCGTGATCTTCCTCTTGGTCGCCAATGTGGTGTACAGGTTGACCAGTACTACATCCTTCGTGCCTGGAGTGCAGGGCCCTTTTGATCGAAGTAAAGAATTTAAGGCTGCACTGTAGCCATCACGAGGTGTCGTACCAACTGCGCTTGTAACCTCCCGAGTTTCATCTCGTTTGGCGCAGCGATGGCGTGGATCATAGGAATGTTGACAGATTCTAGCGTTATCGGACGGTGGTCGCGAACCAGGTGTTCATGGCGATTGCTGAATTATGAAGATGAGGGGGATCTATGAGCCACATTCTTGGCATATCGGCCTTCTACCATGATAGCGCTGCCTGCCTGATTCGTGACGGAGAAATCGTTGCCGCAGCGCAGGAGGAACGGTTCACGCGAAAAAAGCATGATCCCGGTTTTCCGTCACATGCGGTCGCCTACTGTATGAAGGAGGGGGGAATCACGCTGAGGGATCTTCGGTATATCGTCTTTTATGATAAACCGCTCGTGAAATTTGAGCGACTGCTCGAGACGTACCTCGCCTATGCCCCGAAGGGCCTTCAATCATTTGTCGCCGCCATGCCGGTTTGGCTGAAGGAAAAGCTGTTCCTTCGGAATGTCCTTGCGAAGGAATTCGTGGCGCTCGCTCCAGCACTGAAGCAATCGGAACTTCCGCAGTTCTTGTTCGGCGAGCATCATGAATCGCACGCTGCCTCCGCCTTCTATCCGTCTCCCTATGAAAAGGCGGTCGTTCTGTGCATGGACGGTGTCGGGGAGTGGGCGACCACTTCGGCCTGGCTCGGCGAGGGAAACGTCGTCACACCACTTTGGGAGATTCCCTTTCCCCATTCACTGGGCCTCCTCTATTCCGCCTTCACGTACTACACCGGGTTCAAGGTGAATTCAGGCGAATATAAGGTGATGGGCCTGGCTCCGTATGGCGAACCGAAATATGTGAAGCAGATCTATGACCATCTCCTCGACCTCAAGCCAGACGGGACGTTTCGCTTGAACATGGACTATTTTAACTACTGTACTGGTCTGACGATGACGGGAAATAAATTCGACGAGGTGTTTGGCGGACCTCCTCGGAAGCCCGAAAGTACGTTGACCCAGCGGGAAATGGACCTGGCCCGCTCAATTCAGGAGGTCACCGAAGAAGTGATGCTTCGTGTGACCGGAACACTCCATCGTGAAACGGGGGTCGACTATCTCTGTATGGCCGGAGGGGTGGCGTTGAATTGTGTAGGGAACGGCCGGATCCTTCGCGAAGGTCCCTTCAAGGGGATCTGGATTCAGCCGGCGGCCGGGGATGCCGGTGGAGCGATCGGGGCCGCACTGACCGCCTGGCATCGGTATGATGATCAGCCAAGACGTGCGACCGGCAGTGACCGAATGAAGGGGAGTTATCTCGGTCCAAGACATACCAATGAGGAGATCGAACAATTTCTCAAATCCGCGGACGCACCCTATGAACGCCTCGACGAGAAAGAGCTCGTCGATCATGTTGCAAAGGATCTCGCCGAAGGGAAGGTGGTGGGGTGGTACCAAGGTCGGATGGAGTTCGGTCCCAGGGCGCTCGGCGGCCGAAGCATTCTCGGTGATGCTCGAAATACTACGATGCAATCGGTGATGAACCTCAAAATCAAATATCGCGAATCGTTTCGTCCGTTTGCGCCTTCGGTGTTACGGGAACGCGTGTCGGATTTTTTCGAGATGAATGCGGATAGTCCGTACATGCTGTTGGTGGCGCCGGTGCATAAAAAACGACGGTTGCCACTGCCGGCTTCTCAATCCGGTCTCTGGGGAATCGAGCTGCTGAACGTTCCACGATCTGAAATTCCGGCCGTGACGCATCTGGACTATTCTGCCAGAATTCAAACGGTCCATGAGGAGACCAATCCCCGGTATTACCGGCTCCTGAAGGCGTTCGAGGTGCATACAGGTTGTCCAGTTTTGGTCAATACGTCCTTCAACGTTCGGGGAGAGCCGATCGTGGGCACACCGGAGGATGCCTATCGGTGCTTCATGCGAACGGAAATGGATGTACTTGTCCTGGAGGACTGTGTGCTCTATAAAACGCAGCAAAAGCCGTTAGTGAACGACACGCATTGGCAGAAGGAATTTGAGCTCGATTAGGGGGGATGATGAATCAGCAAGGTCAGCAGCCGACGACGAAGGATCTCCGCCAGTTCGGTCTTCTGGTTGGAGGGGTGTTGACAGTGATTGGTGTATGGCCGGTCCTGTTTCGAAGCGAGTCTCCTCGCATCTGGACACTGATGTTCGGTAGCCTCTTAATCGTTCTGGGGACGGCTGTACCACAGAGTCTGAAACAGGTGCATCATGTGTGGATGAAGATCGGTCATGTGCTTGGTGCGATCAATACGAGGATTATCCTCGGAGTCATTTATTATCTCCTATTGACTCCGATGGGGCTGGGGATGCGTCTGATGGGCAAAGATTCCATGCATCGGGTCTTCGCCCAGGAGGCCGACACCTATCGCGTCTTGCGGGCTCCCAGGCCCCGCCAGCATATGCGGAATCAATTCTAAGGTAGATGAGGAGCAAGTGATGGGAGAATTTCTGAGTGAATTATGGGCCTTCATGAAAGAACGGAAGAAGTTTTGGCTGTTGCCGATCTTCATGGTGTTGCTGCTGCTAGGGACGCTGATTGTTCTCACGCAAGGGTCGGCGGTGGCCCCGTTTGTATACACGCTGTTCTAGTGTCCTGAGTCTGATATGCGTTGAATAATTCCATGGCATACAGTCTCTGTAAATCAAACAGTTAGCTCCCAGAGTTTTGATGCGAACTTCAGACTCAGGCCACTAGTTTCCCAATCGGAAGGTCTGTGGGCCAACGGCTATCGAGTGGGGTAGACCTACGTCTTGATAGTTCACGCATGGCCCGCACATCACCGCTATTCTCCTGAGTGCCGAGGGTCGTTCTCATACATCGCTTCTGATCAGGTCACACCCTGTTCTTTTTCGCACAGACTGAGCCGTTGATGACGATTGCTCCGATAAGACTGGTGCACGTGACCACCGTCCCGCTGTCTCTTCGATTTGTGGCTGGGCAAGCGGCCTATATGCGGGCCAGGGGATTTGAAAGCCATGCGGTCTCATCACCAGGGGAGCCATTAGCTCAATTCGCGGCGGAAGAATCTGTCACTGTGCATCCGGTGTCCATGGCCAGACGGATCACACCGCTACGTGACCTTGTCGCTCTCTTTCAGCTGTGGCGTCTGTTTCGTCGTCTTCGCCCGCACATCGTTCACGCGCACACGCCGAAAGGTGGATTATTGGGAATGATCGCGGCGCGATTGGCTGGCGTGCCGGTGCGGATCTACCATATGCATGGCCTTCCCTTTATTACAGCAACCGGCCTTACACGACGAATCCTCATGGCCACCGAGTTCGTGTCCTGTCGGATGGCCTCGCAGGTTCTCTGTGTCAGCCGGTCAGTGGAGGCCATGGCAGTGGATCTCCAATTGTCACCTCCAAAGAAAATTCATGTTCTGTTGCAGGGGAGCTGCAATGGTGTCGATGCCGAGAGAGAGTTCAATCCAGATCGAGCGAATGGCGCTGTGCGGAGCGAGACCCGGCGCCGATATGGCATTCCCATGGATGCTACGGTGATCGGATTTGTAGGCCGTTTGGCGCGTGCGAAGGGACTCGTCGAATTGAATGATGCCTGGACGATCTTGAGGAAGGAACATCCAGACCTGTATCTCCTCCTCATTGGACCAGAGGAGCCCGGTGATCCCCCTCCACCGGGGGTACTTGAACGGCTGCGAACGGACTCGCGTGTGCGTTTTACGGGAGAAAATTGGGAGACGCCTCCGCTCTACAACGCGATGGACGTTCTGGTGTTGCCCACGCATCGTGAAGGGTTTCCACTTGTCCTGTTGGAAGCCGCTGCCATGGGACTGTCGATTGTTGCCACCAGGGCCACAGGTTGTCTGGATGCGGTCCAAGACAACATGACAGGTACTCTGGTGCCAGTCGCTGATGCGAGTGCTCTCGCTGTAGGGCTAAACCGATATGTGTGCGATCCGGTACTCCGCCGGCGCCATGGGAAGGCCGCACGCGAATGGGTGCTGCGGGAGTTCCGCCCAGAGAACATCTGGCAGGCCGTGTATCACGAGTATGTACGGTGGCTGCTCAGCAAAGGATTCACGCCGCAAGGGGAGGCACCGCTTGCGTGGAGTGACAATGCCCAAGCCGATCGCCCCCGGGAGCAATGGTCATGATCTTTCTGGAGCCGGGTGAGCGCTGGTCGTACGATGTTCTCCCCACTGGACTATAGGGAGCTATCCATCAAGTCGCATCTGCTGATGATCCATCCGGATCGAGTTACGGACATCGAATATGGAATTCTGCCAGACCATACAGAAAATAGCGGAGAGGGTTCGTCCAGGCGCCCGAATCTCACGGCGAGCCGTCATCGCAGGTTCAATTCTGGCCCTGTGTTCAACGCTGGCTTTCTTGGAATGTGCTTCGTATGTCTATCTGCGTGTCGAGGAAGGATATGACGGACGTCATTTGATGATGCATCAGTTTGATGATTACAAGAACATTCATCCGACTCCTCACTATCAAGACACCAGAGGCATCACGCACAATGGACAGGGATTTCGGAGGACAGAAGATGTTCCCATGGCAAAACCTCCGAACACCTACCGTATTTTTCTTATGGGAGGGTCGACAGCCTACGGCTTGGGATCATTGTCGCCGAAGGGACATCTCAAATATCCGGTGCTCAACAACAACGAGACCATTGATCACTACGTGGAGGAGCTGCTGCATCACAAGATTCCATCTCGTCGATTTGAGGTGATCAACGCCGGCATTCCAAGCCATTCTAGTCATCACCATTTGATTTATCTCAACCAGACGATTTTGAAGTACCATCCGGACATGATTATCCTTCTTGACGGCACCAACGACTATTTCCCATGGGAGAAGGGGTATGATCAGTTCCGCGATTATCCTTACCGCGAATGGTCACATTTGTATCTGGATGAGCCCTCCCTGAAGGCATGGGTCAGCTATACCGGATTCTGGCTGTATCGCAAGAGTCATTTTGTATACTTGGCGGGGAAGAAACTTCGCCCGCTCTGGTCGGCCATCCAGAGTATTCGGCCACAGCCCCGCCCACAGCTGGATGTGGATGAGGCCTTACAGAATCTTGATGCGAATGCTGACGCAAATTTCATCCGGATGGTTGAACGAAATGCGCTCATCCTCCGGCACGAGGGAATTGTCCCTGTCTTTGCACTTCAACCGGATCTGCTGTTTGAGCAGCACAAGATACTGACAGAATTCGAACAGGAACGGTTGGCCGAAATCATCAAGTCAAAGCCGGTTAACTACCTGCAGTTCAAAAACAGGGCTCGACCAATGGTTGCTGAAAAGCTTCGGCAGGTCACTGCCGGCGTGGGAGCATCGTTCATCGACCTGACCGATATCTTCGGAGCAATCGAAGACGATGCATTTACCGATGATTGCCACCTTACTCCGCTGGCCAATAGGGCCATAGCCGAGTACATCGGAGACCGCATCGTACCGCTTATCGTTGCGTCACTGTCACCCGTACGTGACAAGCATCGCTCATGAAGATCAATCACCTCGACGACCGATTCTACGCTTCATGAAAGACCCACATCTAAGCGAGAGACCCGCGTGGAAGGCAATGAAATGAGACCCGCAGATCCGCGAGGTGCAACCAGAGTGATGTGTCTCGACCAACAGGGAACCATTTGCTCCAAGAATGGTGGGGCTCACAACATATGATCGCCCAGTTCATCGATCATCAGGATGTACGCTGGAGAGAGTTCTTGAAAAGAACCAAACATGACTTCTATGACTTGCCTGAGTATGTCGAGTTGGCGGCAGCTGAAGAAACCGCGATACCGATGGCCTTCTACGCTGAACGTCAGTCGGAGGCCTGTCTGATTCCGCTTCTTGTTCGTCCCATACCCCAAATGCTCAACGCTCCAAGGGATTGGTGCGATTGCATGTCCCCCTATGGATACCCGGGCGTGTTGTTGTCACCCTCGCACGGGCAGTTATCCTTATTTCTCGAAGCGTTTTGCGATATCGCACGGGAACGTGGAATTGTGACGGCATTCATCCGTTTGCATCCTCTGTTTCCGTTGCCACAAGGCCCGCTAGAAGAGTTCGGTCAACTGATATCGCACGGGCCGACGGTGTACATCAATTTGTCTGATTCCAAGGAGCACATTTGGCAGCAGGTGTCGACGAACCATCAACGCGACATTAAACGGCTCATGCGACGAGGGTACTATTGTACTCGTGATGACTGGAACCGGTTTCCCGAGTTCATCGCGTTGTATCATGCCAATATGCAGCGGGTAGGTGCCAAAGGGCGGTATTTCTTTTCGCGAGCATACTTTGAAAAGCTGAGGACCCAACTTGGCGACCGGGTGCACCTGGTCTGTGCGATGACCGGCACCAATGATCTTGCGGCAGCTGGTCTGATGATCATCACCGATGGGATCGCTCAGCACCATCTTCTTGCAACCGCCGAGCAGTATCAGCGTCGATCACCATCGAAATTAGTGGTGGACTGCATGTGGCGCTGGGCCCAAGAGCAAGTGTGTCACACCTTTCATATTGGTGGCGGGGTAGGAGGCAGGGAAGATTCGCTGTTTCACTTCAAGGCAGGTTTCTCACCCATGCGGAGCCAGTTCTGCAGTTATCGCGTCGTGATGGATAATGTGAAGAACAGGGCGTTGAATCTGCTCGTAAACCTGAGCGCAGATGTTCGTGCATCCGCTGATTTCTTCCCCGGATATCGACATTTTGAAAAGCAGAGTGACTCGGCCTTGATTCCCCCGATGATCTCATGATTCCAGCGCAGGCCATGCAGCACAAAAAAGTGACCTGAGTATGGACCCTAGGATCAACCCTTCTAAGACGACGATCGCGCGGCTCTTCCCAGGGAAGCGAGCGCTTGACCTCGTGCTGACCATCAGCCTGTTTCCGGTCCTTCTTCCGATCATCGGAGTCACAGCCGCGGTGACAGGGGTGTTTCATGGGTGGCCGCTCTTCTTTGCGCAGAAACGTCCTGGCTTATACGGACAACCCTTTATGCTGTATAAGTTCCGGACAATGACCAATGACCGTGGCTCCGATGGGCATCTCTTGCCCGATGCGGATCGACTCACACGATTCGGTAAGTTGATGCGCAGCACCAGCCTGGACGAACTTCCGGAATTGTTCAACGTCGTGAAAGGCGAGATGAGCCTCGTTGGTCCGCGGCCTCTTCTCATGGAATATCTGGAACAATACAGTTCTGAACAACACCGTCGTCATCAGGTTCCACCCGGTTTGACTGGGTGGGCTCAGATAAATGGTCGGAATAACACCAACTGGAACCAGCGGTTTCTTCTTGATCTCTGGTATGTCGATCATCGCTCGCTTTGGTTGGATTGCAAAATCCTCCTGATGACGCCCTGGAAAGTTCTGAAACGGGAAGGTGTCACACATCCTGATGACCCATCATGGGAAGGGAAATTTAAGGGCACGCCCTCGGATCCACTCTCCCGTTAACGAGGTACCACTCGATATCGTGTGCTAAAATGATGTGATGAAACACAAAGAAGATCTGATATTGATCGGCGGCGGAGGGCATTGTCGTTCTTGCATCGACGTCATCGAAATGGAGGGTCGGTTTACCATTCTCGGCATCGTCGACGAAAAGCCGGCTCAAGACTTGACGCTCACCGACTATCCATTATTGGGCCGGGAGGAAGATCTCCCGTCGCTGGTGCGATCCTGTCGCAACTTCTTCATCACGATCGGGCAGATTAAATCCTCAGAGCCGAGGACTCGGGTGTTCGCGCATCTTAAACAGTTCGACATCGTTTTCCCCATCATCATCTCTCCACTAGCTCATGTGTCACGTCGGGCTGAACTTGGAGAGGGGACGATCGTCATGCACCAGGCAATCGTCAATGCCGGGGCCTCCGTCGGACGGAATTGCATCATCAATACGAAAGCACTGATCGAGCATGATGTCGTGATCGAAGACCATTGCCACATTTCTACTGCTGCTGTTGTGAACGGTGCCGCCAAGGTTAAGCAGGGTTCGTTCATTGGCAGTAACTCCGTGATACGGGAATCCATTGTAGTTGGCGAATGGTCAATCGTAGGGGCAGGCGTTGCCGTTTTGCACCATGTCGACCCTCTATCAGTGATACGTTCTTCGTCCTCGTAAGCAACGTGAAGCAGTCTTCGGGGCCAATCCCCTCCTTTCTCTAACAACCAGCTAAGGATCCAATGATGCCGTTAACACCGGAAGAAGAAGCTCTGCTGCCTTCAAACCTAGATGTGGTCTTTTATCGTCAGCATGGTTGGTACCGATCAAAACGCGTGTTATCCGAGGCACTGCTCGACCAGGCGTTTGTCGGTATTCAACGGCATTTCTCTGGAGAACGGGATTGGATCCTTCCCCAGACCAGCGGGTTTTCCGACTGGAAGCCTGGCAATGGCAATGGCGTGCGTAACGCGGAGGTCGTAGCGCTTCAAAATGCAGCGGTCCGAACGTTGGCGCTATCTCCAATCTTGGGCGCCATTGCCGCCCGTCTGACAGGAAGTCCTACCATCCGGTACTTCGCCGATACCTTGGTCGACAAACCCGGTATGTTGTCGGAGGAAGAATCGGTCGTCGGTTGGCATACCGATCGAGCCTACTGGGGCACTTGTACATCAGATAACTTGCTTACGATGTGGATTCCATTTCAAGACTGCACCGTCGAGATGGGGCCGTTACTCTATGTTGATGGCAGCCATCGGTGGTCAGGCACTGAAGATCTACGCACCTTTCGGTGTAAGGATCTCGGTGAACTAGAACGAAGGTTCCCTGACCGAGCCCCCATGACCAAGATTCCTATGACCCTTCGTCGAGGTGAACTCAGCGTGCATCATTGCCGCCTAGTTCACGGAAGCGGGCCGAATACCAGTCAAGCCCCTCGCCTCGCGCTCGCGGTACATTTACAGGACGCCGACAATCGATATCACCTCCATCGTAACGGACAAGGCGTCCCCTGGCATATCTTCCTTGACGATCTCGCGCCGAAACGAGAAGACGGGTTTCCAGACTATGCCGATCCGATCATCTTCCCAACTCTCTGGAAGTAGCCACCACCGCAGTGAAAACACTGTAGCCGACGGCCATGGGCACCGACCGAGATATGTTCCATCTTCTGAATGCTGCCATTCCAGCACAGCGAGCTCAATGGCTCGATCTCTGGCATCTGTGGCCGCTGCAGGATGTGGTCGCCCATCCAGGGTATGTTGAACTCTTTGCCCGGCCGGGAGATCAGGTCATCTGTGCCGCTCAGAGAGGTTTGGAAAGCGGGATACTGTTTCCGTTGATCGTTCGCCCTCTCTGGGCTGAACCGTGGGGGCGTGGGGAGGGTGAAATCTGTGATCTTGTTTCAGCATACGGATATGGCGGGCCATTCGGGTGGGGACCATACAATGTCGAGTCCTTTTGGAGTGAGTTTGAACAGTGGGTACAGGCTATCCGTGCGGTATCGTTGTTCACGAGATTCTCGCTGTTCAAGGACCAACTCATCCCATTTTACGGGGACACCGTGGTGAAGGGGCCCTGTGTGATTGTGTCACTCGAAACGCCGGCTGACATGCTGCTGCGGAGTTATGAGAAGAGCGTCCGAGAAAATGTGCGCCAGGCAGAACGAGCTGGTGTGATACTCGAGCCGGATCCTGAGTGCAGGCGCCTCGATGAATTCCTCACCGTGTATTACTCGACTATGGACCGTCTCGGGGCCTTGCCGATGTATTACTTCCAGAAATCCTTTTTTGAACGGCTGATCGCCCAAGTCCCCAATCGAGTCGCGTTGTTCCACGCACTCCACAATCAGCGCATCGTATCCTCAGAACTCTTGCTGATCTCCGCTAACCATCTCTATTCCTTCTTGGCTGGAACGCTCGAAGAAGGGTATCGGTGCCGCGCCAATCCCTTGTTACGCCACGGAGTCCATCTTTGGGGCCAAGCTCAGGGGAAGCAACAGGTTGTCTTGGGCGGCGGATATTCCGGGCAGGATAGTCTTCTGCGGTTCAAGCAACAGTTTGCAAGAAACGGAAATGTTCCGTTTACGGTCGGGGCACAAATCCTGAACCGTCATCTGTATCAGACCCTGATCGACAAACGAGCAGCCTGGGAACGCGAACAGGGGAATAACTGGTCGCCTGCTGATGGGTTTTTCCCAGCCTATCGTGGGTAGGCCTTTCGCAGTTCCAACGATGAACAACGTTCTCACGCAATCTCTCATTCGACCTGCTGCAGTAGGCGATAGTGATTCCATTGCTGTCTTGATGCGTGAGGGCGTGAGCGATGCCGTGCGTCAAATCACCATTATGGGGAGCCCACAGCTCGCACGCTATATCGCCGACGAGATTACGGCAAAGACAGGAGACGAGTATGTGGTCGGGATGATGCAAGGGCACGTCATTGGTATGTGCTCCTGGCGGCACACGGGTACGATGTTGCAACTCAATCATCTCTATCTCGCATCAGAATTTCGTGGCCAAGGCCTTGGCACGATGCTCATTCTCGATGGGTTACAGCGGATACGGCGATCAGAGGAACAGAAGTTTGCCCTTGACGTCTTTTACGATAATCCTCGTGCGAGGGCATGGTATCGGTCGTGGGGGATGACTCCTGAACATCACGCACGGTGGATTCAATTACCGCTTCCATCAGGGGAGTCCACGGAGGCGCTCCACTGGACCGTTTCGGGAATGACCGAAAGCAGTGCGCGCTATCTCCGCTATGGATTTTCACAGTTCACCCTCTCGACAACTTCGGGCACCTATCATATTGGTCGATTGAGTCATGGCTTGTTCCGGGTAAGTACCGGTTCGATCCTCCGCGATCCTGCTGCGTTGCAAGGACTGACTAGGATTGATCCACAACGACAACTCCTCTGTGTTGGATCGGTGGATGATACCGCCGCGCCACTTTCGAAGGCCGCGCGGCTGATCGCTGAAAGTGAACGACTCGTTTCGTCTTGTACGACTATTAGGGAACACCTGGAATCCTCGCTATCCCGGAGGCGGTGTAACCACCGGGCCATTCCCGTCAGACTCTAGCCGTACTCTGATCGCATCACCACCAGCGTGCACTTACCTTGTTGGGGGCAGCGTACAACTGGCGAGTGTTCTGTCGTCACCATAACCCGCACAGAAATCGCCGCCCGCTTCATCCAGCGGGGTCTGGTGTCGCGCCCCTCTTCCACTGACTAGAACGAAGCCCACGAGCAGTATTCGGTTATCTCGACACATCACATTCCAAGGGCGAAAACGCCGAAGGAGAAAAACTATGCAGCTTTCAATCATACGTCCGACCCTTCCATCGGTGTACGAAATCATGCAACTCCTCGGGCCGAGCTGGGAAGCCGGTACCGTCACGCTTGGTCCCACAGTCAAACTGCTTGAGGAAGAGGTCTGTCAGCAGACCGGAGCGAAGTACTGTGTCGCGCTGTCAAACTGTACGGCCGGATTGATGATGATACCCCGCGCCCTGGGGTTGCCGCCGGGGAAGGAAGTGATCGTACCGTCGTTTACCTTTGCTGCGACAGCACAGGCCTTGTTGTGGAATGGCTTGATTCCCGTATTTTGCGACTGTCTGCCGGAAACGTGCACGATCGATCCCGAGGATATCGAACGCAATCTGTCTCCGAACACGGTGGCGATTTGTGGGGTGTCGATCTTTGGGTTGCCTCCTGATATTGAGGCGTTGCTTGATCTGGGCCAGCGTAAGGGGTTGCCTGTCTATTTTGATAGTGCGCAAGGACTCGGTGCAACCTACAACGGCTGGCCATTGGGAGGATTTGGGCTCTGTGAAGTGTTTTCGATGAGTCCGACCAAAGTGGTGACGGCAGTGGAAGGAGGATTGCTCACCACGAATGACCGAGCCCTCGCGGAGCAAATGCGATCTCTTCGAGATTACGGCAAAGACCCCATGAAGGGGGAAGAAATGCATTGTCTGGGGCTATCTGCCCGCATGAGCGAGCTTCACGCGGCGGTCGGGCTACTCTCATTAAGAATGCTGGGCGAACTCGTTACAGCGCGCAGGGAACTCATTGCGATCTATCGAGACCGTCTGAGCAGTCTTCCCGGTTGTTGGGTTCAGGAGTTTCCCGATGACCGGACGACCAGCGGAAACTATTTTGTCTTGTTTATCACGGACAGCGCAAAAGCGAGCCGGGATCAAGTCCAGGAGGCGTTGAAGGGAGTTGGAATCCAGACGAAGCGATACTTCTATCCACCGCTTCATGCGCAAGCGCTTTTCCAACGCTTCCCCAGACGGGTAAGCTCGAGACTAGAACACACAAACAGGATCAGCGGCGAAGCCCTTGCGTTGCCCTTGTATTCGCACACCACGTTGGAGGAAATAGACCACGTGTGCGTGCAGGTGGAGCGGTTACTCCGTTGACGATCACGATCCAAACAGACAGCAAGTTCGATGGAAGAAGGATGACTGCTGTGCCGAAGCGGTTATCGAGAGTCAGCTGTGTGGCGCTGATGGTCATAGCGTTGCCGTTCGTAGGTTTCCTTGGGCTTTATGGCCTGAACTGGCTCGTCTTTCACCCCCAGGTTGTGACGGTATTTCTCCAGCATCCTTTATTTGAACAGCCGCGATCAGCCGATGTGATCGTTGTCTTGGCGCAAGATATCAAGCGAATTCAACATGCCGCATCGTTAGTCGAACAAGGGTTCGCGCCGCGAACGCTATCCACCTTGATCGATCCCGGCTGTTTCCGGGAGAGCAAAGTCAGGGCACTGTGTGCAACCGGCGTCCGCAATACAGTCGACGAAGCCTTAACCATGCGTCGAGTGCTCGCACGGGAGGGGCTGGATCGCGTGATGATTGTGACGTCGCGAGACCATGTGGTGAGGGCAGCGGCAATCTTCACTCTTGTCTTTTTCGGTTCTGGTCTTGAGGTGAACATCGTGGCTACTCCGCTCGATGTTTCCCAGAAAGTGCCATCTGCTCGTGAGATCCGATCCTTCTTTCCCAGTCTTGGGTGTGCGATGCTCGGTCGCTTTTCTCCGGAATTGTACGAATGGCTTAGACCATACGGCCGTGAGCTTCTTCATGGTCGTTCCAATTCCAGCGTAGCGTGGTTGCACCACCGCCATGCATAGCCGCCTGCTGCCACTCCGCTCCTGAGTGGAAAGGCAGTCTTGGTCTAAAATCGATCTCTTACGTGTAAGTCCATTACCATGATCGCATCATTGCTGCGAATCCGTCTGTCCTGTGTTGTCATAATTGACTTGGCGTTGATCGGGCTGGCCAATTATCTCGCATTTTGGCTCAGGTTCGATGGGATTGTCCCAGATTGGGCGATGGGGTTGTTTGAGCAGACGCTCCCGTTGCTGATGGTGGTTCGTCTGGCGAGTTTTCTCACCTTCCGGCTTTATCAGGGAGTGTGGAAGCACACGGGCATCTGGGACCTTGGGAATATTATCGCCGCTTCGATCTGTGGAATGGCGGTGTTCCATCTGATCGTTCGGTGGGGCATAGGGCTCATGGTGTATCCACAATCTATATACCTATTGGACACGGTTCTGGTGATTGTTCTTGTGGGAGGGGCTCGGCTCTGCCGTCGATATTTGCATGAGCGTGCTCGTTCCAAAGGCGAAATACGCGTTGTCGTCTACGGGGCCGGCAGTGCTGGTGAGAGACTGGTGAGGGCACTGAAACAGAATTCAGTAAATAAGTACAAACCAGTGGGATTTCTTGACGATGATCCGTCAAAAATGGGGAAACGTATTCATGGGGTACCAGTCCTTGGCAGCCGTCAACAGCTTGCCAAGATTATGGCAGAAATTGCCCCACAGGTCGTTTTGTTGGCAATACCAACCGCCAAGCCCAAAGTTATGCGTGATCTTGTACAGCTGTTCGAACCGCATAAGGTAAGAATTCAGACAGTGCCGAATCTCCAAAGCATCCTCGATGGATTAGTCGAGATCACACAAATTAGGAATCTGGCGATTGAAGATCTCTTGGAACGAACTCCCGTTGGACTTGATGTCACATCCCTGCGCCAACTCATTAAGGGCAAAACGATTATGGTTACAGGGGCGGGTGGCTCAATCGGATCCGAGTTGTGCCGGCAGATCGCGGTGCTTGAGCCTAGCCTGTTGGTCCTGTTTGAGCGGTATGAAAACAGCTTGTTCGCCATCCATAATGAGCTGGTCGATCGTGCTTGTGGAATCTCTGTTTGTCCTGTGGTGGGAGATGTTGGAGATGAGGCTCAGGTGGAGAAGATCTTGCAATCCTTCAAGCCCGCGATCGTTTTTCATGCAGCGGCTCACAAGCATGTCCCATTGATGGAGGCAAGTCCATGCGAAGCGGTGAAGAACAATGTGCGAGGGACCCGAATTGCGGCTCAAGCATCGGCCCGTTGCGGGGTCGAACAATTCATCATGATTTCAACCGATAAAGCCGTGAACCCTACCAGTGTCATGGGGGTGACCAAGCGGGTGGCTGAACTGATCGTGCAAAGCTTGGAGGAATGCGGACAAACGAGATTCTCGATCGTCCGATTTGGGAACGTGCTGGGAAGCAACGGCAGTGTCGTCCCCCGCTTTCTTGAGCAAATTAAGGCAGGTGGGCCGGTGACCGTCACACATCCTGAGATCCGTCGATATTTCATGATGATTCCAGAAGCCGTGCAGCTGGTCTTGCATGCGGCTGTGATGGGAGAGCCCGGTGCGATCTATGTGCTGGATATGGGCGACCAGATTAGGATTGTGGATTTGGCGCGACAGCTTATACGCCTAACTGGTCTTGTGCCGGAAGAAGACATTGCGATATCGTTTGTGGGGCTTCGGCCAGGCGAAAAGTTGTATGAGGAATTGGTTGGGCATGCAGAATTGATCGAGCCATCGCGGTTGGAGAAGATTGCAAAGGTCAGGTCGAACAGTCCCTGGACTCTTTACACGCTAAGGTCGCGAATCGCCATACTGGAGCAGGCCGCAGCGCGTCAGGAAGCCGATCTCGTGATTGAGCTTCTTCGTGAATTGGTGCCAACCTTCAAGCCCACAGGAGATATGGTCATTGCGGAAGCCGAACGAGGCCTGTCAGATACGGATTTATCACAAATGAGTGTTGGCAGTCGTACCCTACAATGACTGCCAGCGTTCGGGTTATCGGGTCAGCCATAGGGAATGGTTCGGCTATCACGACCCATAGCCAGCATGACGTCAATATCATCACCATGGTCAAACGATCGTGACATATACCGTTATCAACATGATCGGTCTTGCCTTCATCGCGATGGTTGTTGCAGGTGCTGTCGAAACTACTGGCGCTGAACTTCAACAAACCTATCGGTTGGGCCCGAACGACATCGTCCACATACAGGTGTTTGGCGAAGACGATCTTTCCGTGGAGCGCACGGTGGACGGCGACGGCACGATAACCTTCCCGCTGATCGGCGTCGTATCCGTTGAGGGACGAACCGTCCAAGAGTTTCAGGAGGAATTGACGGCTCGTCTTCGAGCGGGCTATCTGCGGCACCCAAAAGTGACCGTATTCATCACAAAACATCGGAGCTTCACGGTGAGTGGGGAAGTCAGGAAGCCGGGAGGATTTGAATACAGAGAGGGTGTGACCGTCCGGGAAGCACTCGCCCTTGCGGAAGGTTTTTCGGAAAAAGCTAATCGAGACGAGGTGATGGTGACTCGTCTAAGCGGAGGGAGCTCCCAAACCATTCCGGTTTCGTTAGATGCTCCGATTCTGCCTAATGACCTCATCATCGTCTCGCAAGCCCCTAGACTCTATGTGAACGGAGAGGTGGGTCGCCCAGGCGACTATATGTATGAGAAGGGTTTGACCATACACAAGGCGGTCACGATGGCCGGAGGCTTTACCCCCAAAGCCTCCCAAAGTCGTACAAAGGTACTACGAATAATCAATGGGCAGGAAGAATCGATTCCGGTTAAGCTCGACGACCCTGTCTATCCGAACGATATCATTGTGGTCCCACAGCGATTCTTTTGAACGCAACGTATGCGTTGATCTTGTGCGCGCGAATAAGTGTGGCGTGCGTCACACGCGATGATTGCGGACAAGTGAGAAGTTGCCAAGTTCCGCTCTTTATTAATAAGAATACGAATGTGTGGCTCAACGGTGCTGTTATGGTCTCAGCGATACTACACGACTGGCAAGCATATCAAGACGCGATGACGACACGTGCCAATGAATAGGACTGTATGTCTGTGTAGGACCCAGCAGTTCTCTGCTAGAAAGACCTTCCATTCTCTTCCCCGTTAGTTCACTTCCTGCAGATACTTCCGAAACCAACTTACCGTCTGTTCCACAATTTCTTTCAACGTGCCCAGTTCTTCAAAGAGGTGTGTTGCGCCGGGAACGATGCTCAGTTTCTTTTCGTAGATCGACAAACCGTACGAGGCTTGTTACCGCTTCATCGTAGCTGCCGGCGATCCGCTTTGATACTGATACTGTGCTGGTGTTGTGCGGTCATCGCCCCTCTTTCTTCAGTGAGCTGCAGGGAGCGGGACGATTCAAGCCAGGAGGCAATTTCGTTTGGTCGTCGACGCAGGCCCCGTTGAGCTGTGCTTGTGTGAGACCAATGACCGACGAGAGGGTGGCGCCTTTGAAGTTCGCGCGACGCAGATCGGCTGAATCCAGCCGAGCACCCGTCAAATTGGCTGAATTGAGCAGGGCATCTTGCAGATTCGTGTCCTGTAGATTGGCTTGGGTCAAGTTGGCATGGCTGAAATTCGACTCCCGAAGATCCGCACCGACGAAATTTGCCCCTTCCAAATTGGTCCTGTTGAACTGACCCTGCCGGAACGAGGACTTTGGCGCATAGATTTCGCTGAGGTCGCCGTTCATAAAGTTGGTGTGCCAGCCTTTGGCCCCGATCAGGACCGCACGGGTGAGGGTGGCGTCCAGGAAATTGGTCTCATCGAGAGTGGCGTGGTAGAGAATGGCCATCCTGAGCTTGGCCAAGTTCCCATCAGTCTTGACGAGAGCGGCCTGTTCGAGATTGGCTCCTTCCAAGTCGGCCTCCTGCAGGCCGGCACGCAATAGATTCGCGTACCGCAAGTCTGCACCACGAAGGATCGCGGTTTTCAGATTTGCTCCGCTCAAATTTGCTTCGTCCAGATAGGCACTTTCCAAGTCTGCTTCGACCAGTTTGGCTTGTTCCAGTTGTGCCCGATCCAGCAACGCACCTTGAATATTGGCACGAGAGAGATTAGCACTGGTCAGGATGGTGCGGCGCAGGTCGGCGCCCGTCAGGTCAGCATTCACGAGGACCGTACCTTTCAGTATTGCCCCATAAAAATACGACTCGGTGAAGTTGCCGTCGGTCAAGTCGGCAGAGCTGAGGTCGGCACCCTCAAATTGGGCTCGCTCAAAGGCAGCCTCATTCAATTTGGCGCCGATGAGGACGGCGTCAAACAAGGCAGCCTCGTCACCCACAGCACGAGAAAGATTGGCGCCCGTGAGTCTGGCACGACGCAGATCGGCTCCTGAGAGATTACCGTCTTTGAGGATGGCTTTGGTGAGATCAGCCCCAGCCAAGCTGGCTTGAGCCAGGGTGGCCTGAGTCAGATTTGCCTGCCGTAAAACGGTGGCTTCCAGATCGGCTCGTTCAAGATTTGCCCCCGTGAGTGTGGCTCGACTCAGATCCGCTTGGCAGAGCTCCATCCGCTTGGCATTCTGGTTGCCACGATATTCCACCCACCGTTCATGAGCGCGTATAAGCTCTTGTAACGTTCTGGCCGTGACAGGTTTCTTCTTGTGCGGGCTTTTGCAGAGTGGAAGTGCCGGTGACACCGTATCGGCAGCCGGGGGCGCAGCGGCCCAGACCCATGTGGTGCTGAGTCCGATGAGGAGGATCATTCCCACGATCGTGATTGGCACGGAGGATCTCTTCATTCGTGTCTCCTTCATGGTTTTGGTATACGGTTTACCGTCCCTCGTATCGGTGCATCCTTCATCGAGCCGACACACAAGAGTCGTCGTCAAACAACGGATTGCCCATCGCTTGCCCTACTTCCAGAGTGACCAATGGTTTGGTGGGTGCCAATCGAGAGTCAGGGAAATGAGACAACCGTGCGCCTCAAATCGGTGGATGTAGCTGACGAGGGCCGGGATGATCTTGTTTCCTTCCTTGACCCCACGTGTCCCACCCGTGACGAACTCGTTCTCAATCTCTACAATGAGGGGGCATCATGAAGGGCCAACTGCTCCATCGCTGCGGTGCCCTTCCCGCGAACAAAGATTTATCATCTCGTCCGTCCGTCAGGAGTTTCAAGTTTCTGGTATCAGTCTCCCTAGATGTGAGACGTGAAACCCGAAACCAGCAACTTCCAACTCAAACCGGTCCCGCTACTCGCATTGAGGACGATCATCGTTCCTATTGCGACAGTACACGGATGTACGCCACGACGTCCTGCATTTCTCCATCGGTGAGCTGACCACGCCACGAATGCATCGGGCTGTAGACAACGCCGTGCTCGATGGTTCGCAGTAATTCGTCATCGGATTTCAGGAAGGACTGGAACCGCTGAAAATTGGCCGGTGAGACTTTCAGCGCCATGGCGCCTGGGCCATCACCCCGACCAGTCGGGCCATGACAGTTCTGACAGTGCTGTTCGTACAAGGCTTTCCCGCGCTCACGGTCGGGTGGATAGTCTTGAGCATACAGTGAGGGTATAGCCAGACAGCTCAGCATGGAGAGACTCACGAGCCCTGCAAAAAAGAATCGATGCCATCTAATCTGTTGCTGAGTCGTGAGCATAGTTCTAGCTTTTCTTTGTCGTGTGAGCAATAAACGGACTAAACAACTGCTGCAACTTCTTGCTCCCACAGGCCGGACAGACAATCCCTCCGGCTGCGTGTTCTTTCAATGTTACCACGATCAGCGATTCCTTCCCGCAATCGAGACACGTATAGTCATACATCGGCATCGTACACCTCTTTCGATCGTCAGCCAAAAATTATCAGTGGATAGGTGCCCTGGTGTAACAGGGCGTGGGACACGCTGCCGAGTACCATGCGGGTCACGCCGTGGCGCCCTCGAGACCCCATGAGAATCAGGTCCGAATTCAAGGCTCTGGCCTCCCGAAGAATTCCATCCACTGGGGTGCCCAATGTCGTCATCAAGCGGGTTTCGTAGCCTGAGAGGCGGAGTTTGGATGCCGTCTCGTCGAGAAAGTCCTTCGCTTTGCGGAGGGAATGGGTTTCCATATGCTCAGCGGAAACCGCATCCACCGGCCAAGGGGGCCTGGTGTGGGGCAGGACGGTGAAGAGGGTCACCGTAGGCAACTCACGAAAGGGTTTCTGTTCAAGGAGGGAGAGGGCATGGTCCGCATCATAGGTTCCTTGTAAGGGCAGTAGAATATGATGTAGTTTTTTTAAGGGACCGGGGAGAATCAGCTTGGCGCCCGGCGCGAACGTCAGGACTCGATGGGAGACGCTTCCGATGAGTCGTTCCTTGATCGGTCCAAGGCCCCGAGTACCCAAGAGAATCAGTCCTACCTTGAGTTGTTCAGCCAAGGCCACGAGTTGTTCTGCCGGAGATCCAACGACCAGATGCTTCGTAACCGGCCCAACGTCCAACGGGAGCAAGGACACGATGCGATCCAACAGACGGGTCCCGTCGTCGTGCATGTTTCGCTCGACGGTCTCGTACAGTTCCTGTGCCACTTCCGGCATCATCATAGGATAAGCCGGACTTGGGACGTCGAGCACATGGACAAGATGCAACGCCTCAGCCCGAGGCAGATACTTGAGCGATCGGACTGCCTCGTAGGAATGGTCAGAGCCATCAACGGCGAGTAACAGTTTCATACGCACCTCACTGGCAAGCGGTTGGACAGAAGAAAATGAGGTAGATCGCAATCGCCAGACCTAACGCTATAGCTCCGAGTAGGAGCGCACTGTGTGCGAGACATCGTTCGCTCCCTGACTCAATGGCAAAGGTGCAGCAAGTCCAATGCCATCGAGAGCAGTGACAAGTGAGATGTAAAGGGTGAAAAGGATTGTTCAGACTGTCCGCTCACTACCTTTTATTTCTCACCTTTCACGCTGCTCCGCGCTTGCCCCCTTCTGCTACAGAGAGTGAATGACCACTGTGGCAGAGAGCCACGACTTTCGGAGACGAAGCGAATAGTCGATGGCTAATGGCATGAGCGAAAGCAACAAATTCGGAGTCTCTTCATGCGATCAGCTGTGAACCATCAGTTTGTATCAGTGGCATCGCACTTGCTCAGTTTTCCATAGCAGGAGGATCGTTCATGCGGCAGGATACGGATCTCTTCAAGACCATCCTGGTTCCAGTGGATTTTTCCCCCTGTTCAGAGGAAGCCTTTCGGGTGGCCTGTCAGATGGCGCGCTTGTGTGGTGCGACGGTGCTCGTGCTGCACGTGATCGATACGAGTACGCTTACCGCATTCCATCGCTTGGGGCTCTTGGCGGTTCCGTCAGATGCCGCCCCGCAACGCCGTCGGCTGCGCCATCATGCCCGTTTAAACGTCAGGCAATTGTTGGAATCGAAGGTAGCCTCGGAGGTTACGGTCGAACGCCGGATTGTAGAGGGGGTGCCGTTCGCTGAAATCGCCAAAGTTGCGCGGACGGGGAAGGTTGACCTGGTTGTGATCGGCGGCTATGGCGGGCGAGTCGGAAACGTGGATAAGATTTTCTTCGGCAGTACGGCGGAAAAGGTCGTTCGCACGGCGGGTTGTCCTGTGTTGACTGTGCCGCTTCCGGTTTCTGATTCGCAACGGCGGGCGTCACGATAGCGATCAGAGGGAGGGGGGTATGATTCTCGGGAAACGTGGTATGCAATGGCGAAGGTTAGGGATGGTTCTCACCGTGGCCTGTCTGGCTTGGATGTACGGTACAGTCCTGGTGGCGCAGTCCGAGCAGGTGGTGGACGTGACGATCAAGGATTTTCGATTTGTGACGAAGCAGGGCCCCTTGCGCTTGGGATTTCCAACCGCCATCAAGGTACAAAATGAAGATGCGGAGCGCCACGATTTCAGCTCGACCATGTTTGAGGGTATTCCCACTCAGATTGAGAAGGATGGGGTGATTGTCTATGGTCGTGGCGTGGGAGGGGTATATCTCGATTCGAAACAGAGCGCCACGATTCGATTTGACATGACGCGACCAGGTCGGCATGTTTTCCGATGCTCTATTCATCCGACGATGAACGGGGAGTTGCTTCTATTGAGTGCGGAGGCTGTGTGAGCGGGTCTGTGGAAGGCCTGAGTATTATATTTGCGACCGATGGGTCACAAGGGTCGGCGACTGCGGAGGCCTATGCCTTCGCGCTCGCACGATCATGGGATGCCTTGCTGACCGTGCTGCATGTGCTGGAGTTTCCCTCTGGGCTCGACCCGGACAATCCTGTCAATCGGCTGTACTTGGCCGAATTAATGAAGCAGGCAACGCAAGAGTTAATTGAATTGAAAGCACGGGCAGCCGATCGGGGTATTTCGGTGGAGACGAAGATTACGACAGGCATTCCGAGTGAAGAAGTTCTAGCAGCCGCAACGGACGAAGCGTCGGATCTGATTGTGGTGGGTACCAGAGGCAGAACCGGATTGGCACATGTTCTTTTGGGAAGTACGGCGGAACGAATTATCCGGGCGGCGCCTTGCCCGGTTCTAGCGGTGCACGCTGAGCGATCTGAAAAAGAGAGCGCGGGTGGAGCTCGGCACAATCCATCGGGGATTCAGCGGATTCTGGTCCCGATCGATTTTTCGGACTGTTCGCTCGACGCCTTGGAGTATGGGGCATTGGTTGCTCAACGATGCAAGGCCTCCATCAGAATTCTCCATGTCTTGGAGCCAGTTTCGTACGGATTGGACTTCACCTTGCCTCATCTGGCGAAGCGTGACGCTGATCGGACAGTGATCACCAAGCGGTTGTCTGATCTCACCGCAGCACTCACCTCGTCAGGGCTGGTATCTGATTGTGTCATCTCCGGTGGGCTACCGGCTGATTCGATCCTCAATGCGGCTCTGGCCCCTGATGTGGGGTTGATTGTCATGGGGACTCATGGTCGACGTGGTTTGTCCCACGCGTTATTTGGTAGTGTCGCAGAGTTCGTTCTTCGAAAGTCTTCGTGCCCAGTCCTGACGGTCCGGAGCCCGAAGTTTCATCCAAGCCATCGCCCTGTCCTTGTGAGACCATCCATGCCAAACAACGTGTAGTAGAGGAGCGAGTCATGCCAACGCGCAAGACGACAACCAAGACCAAACCCAAGACCAAGAGCAGCAAAGGGAAGGGCCGCCCCGTTCCTGCTGTGAGGCGGGTTGAGAAGCCCATCGAACTACCGGAAGGAATGTGGGAACGGATTTCACAGAAAGCCTACGAGCTCTGGGAACAGCGCGGCCGTCAAGATGGGAATGCCCTCAGAGACTGGTTCGATGCAGAGGAAATCGTCATGGAAGAAATTCATGAATCGCGTGAGTGACAAGGGAATGGGCTTGTGGGTGCCGCGCCCGCAGACACTGGACGCGATTCTCGCGCGGCTGAATCGCTTCTCTCTCAGACCGGAGTTTCGCGTGCAGAGAGAGCGCGCGCTGGCGCGCGTCCTGAAGCCATATGTTGAGGGAGAGGCAGGACGGCTTGTCGCGCCGCTGGAACAGGAAATAGCACTGGCGAGTCTCTATCTCTTCTGTGACTACTATCCCGAAGACGGACAGCTGACCCTCATCGAACAGCTGCGAGACGTGATCACTGAACACATCCCTGAAGAGGAGCGACAGTGGCTCGATCCCTTGAAGCATTCCTATGTCGATGTTCTGAAGCCGCTCTCGTTACCGCAAGCTGGCCAAGATCTTGTGTTGCAATCCCTTGCTGATGGGACAAGGGTGGTCCTGCCAGGCGGTGAATTCGTCAAGGATCTGAGCGTGGACCGTCCGTTGCTCACCAGGGTCATCCATGACCCGAATTCTCCTTTGGAGTCCGACCGAGCCGTATGGGGCGGCTGTGGGGTCACCATGTCACAAGCTGATGCGAAGGCGTTGCTCGATACGACCTCTGATTGGCGACGTGAAATGGAGATGAGTACCGGATCCTTTTCGCTGGGGGAATGGAAGGAATTCACCAAGCGGTTCGGCTACATGGTCCTCTGGGCATTTGCCGAACAACGCCTTGCGGCGCTGATTGATGCCGCCGTTCATGTCGAATATCGCACAGCTGATGATCAAGTCTATCTGTATGCAATTGCACTCTATGATCACCACGAGCATCACATGTTCACCGATGTGCTGTCCGGGATGACCGACCTGGCTCCGGAGCAGCATGATCCCGCCGACAGGCAGGCTGCTACGGTGAAGCTACCCGTCACCCGGCAGTGGGTCCAACGGGAGGGTGGTATGCTCGTGGCCAGGCTGACACTGACGGCATATCAGCTTCTCGTGGAATGCGACAACCCACAGCGGCTGGATCTCCTCAAACATCGGCTCGCGGCTGGGTTGGGATTCTCATTACATTTTCGAGGTGAAACCGTGGTGCCACCGGCTCGGCAGCTTTCGGCGGATGAGCTGATGGCGGACGCTCCGCTGAGGCTGACCGTGACACCTGAGGAAGAGAGGACGGTGCTCAATCAGTTCCTAGAAAAGACCTATTTGGAATGGTCGGATCAGCCTCATGTCGCGCTGGGTGGGCAGACGCCTCGGCATGCCGCCTTGACTCCAGCGATGACAGGCAAGGTGGGGGAGTTGATCGACGACATGGAGCGGCATGATCCGGGCCGCCGGCGCCTCGGCAAGACAGCCTTTGATTACAACCGCCTGCGTGCGCATGTTGGGTTGGACGAAAGATCAGACTGACCCACCTCGCTATCCGAGAAGGCCTGTTCGTCCAGCCCCGTTGTAGTCAGTCGCTCAATCACAGGAATGGTTCCGTGGGGAGGGACGTTTCACCGCTTGCCATCTCGAGCGGATGGAGTATACAACCATGCCGCAGATGGCGAGGGAACGGGAGAGCTGATGGGGAATCCATTATCACGAGCACAGGACGCGTCACTGTTCGACAGACTCGCGGTCGTGAGTTCCGTCGAAGGGCGAATATCTACCATGACGGAAGCGATGTGAGAACGACACTGGAGGGCGTTGCCCCATCCTCAGTATAAGGAGAAGTCAATGGCAGCAGAACGTCAGACAGTCGGAATCCTGGTGGGAGGCGGGCCTGCCCCCGGAATCAACAGTGTGATCAGCGCAGCGACGATCCGCAGTATTCTTGGGGGAGCGGATGTCCTGGGGATCATCGATGGGTTCAAATGGCTCATGCAGGGTGGTACGGGACAGGTGCGCCCACTCTCGATCGAGGATGTTAGTCGGATTCATTTTCGAGGCGGGTCATATCTGGGCACATCTCGCGCGAACCCGACGAAAAGTTCGGAGTTACTCGACAATGTGTTGTCCGCGCTGTCTCGGCTCGGCGTCACACGGGTGATCACGATCGGCGGAGATGATACCGCGTTTTCCTCTATGAAGCTGGAGGAGCGAGCCGGTGGGCGACTTCAAGTCGTCCACGTCCCAAAGACGATCGACAATGACCTGGATCTCCCCTATGGGGTCCCGACGTTTGGATTTCAAACGGCTCGCCATGTCGGCGTCGAGATCGTCAAGAATCTTATGGTGGATGCCCGTACGACCGCTCGCTGGTACCTGGTTGTAACCATGGGACGTAAGGCCGGCCATCTGGCATTGGGGATTGGAAAGGCCGCAGGCGCCACCCTGACGATTATTCCGGAAGAGTTTCGTGAACGGCCCGTAAAATTGAAACGAGTGGTCGATCTGTTGATCGGGGCGATGATCAAGCGCTTTGAGCAGGGTCGAACCGACGGAGTTGCAGTAGTGGCGGAAGGGCTGATTGAAATTCTTGACCCCCATGAACTTGGCGGCCTGGAACATGTGGAACATGATGAGCACGGCCACTTACGGATGACGGAGATAGATATCGGCGACGTTTTACGCCGGGAGTTGACCAAGCAGCTTCGCGCGCTCGGATTGTCTATCACCGTGGTGTCGAAGAATGTCGGGTACGAGCTCCGTTGCGCCGATCCGATCCCCTACGATATTGAATATACCCGAGACTTGGGGTACTGCGCGGCCCAGTATCTGCTGGATGGTGGGACAGCGGCTATGGTGTCGATACAGAATGGGCAATTCATTCCGATTCCGTTCAAGCAGATGGTGGATCATGCCACCGGACGGACCAAGGTCAGAATGGTCGAGATTGGGTCCCAGTCCTACCACATTGCCCGACAATATATGATCCGACTCAATGAGGATGATCTGAGGAGTCAGGATGCTGCGGGCCGGTATGCCATGGTGGCGAACTTGCCGATAGAGGCGTTTCGAGATCGATTCAAGACGGTCCTGTAAGTCATAGGGTATGGTTTGTATTGAAGAAAAGGATATCCACGATGAAGATTCTCGCGGCAACTGATGGATCAAAGTATGGCCGATGGGCGATGGAATGGTTGGCGGAGATCCCGTTCGCAGTGCAGCCCGTCGTTCGGGTCCTGCAAGTCGTCGATGCGGCGAGCCTTCGGGCTCCCTTCATGATCCAACCGGTGATCGTCGGGACGGAACGGTATATTCAGTCTGAAGTGAAGAGGATGGAGACAGCGGCGAAGGTGACGAAAAAGGATTCGGAGAGCTTGTTGTCCACGCTCGGGTTGAGCGGGACCGTAACGATCGACCGAGGCACGGTGGCAGCCACGATCATGAAGCATGCGCAGCGTGGGGTCGGACTCTTGTCGATCGGATCCCGAGGATTGGATGCCTTGGATCGATTCATGTTGGGCAGCATCTCGAACCATGCCATTCACCATGCTCCTTGCTCTGTCCTGGTTGTGAAAGAGCCCCCAAGGCCTGTACGGCATCTGATTCTGGCCATCGATGGGTCGGCCGCTTCGGATAAGGCGGTCAAGTTTGTGATGCGTACGATCAATCCGACTCCCGATGGTCCGGACCGAGAGCCGGTTCAGATTACCATTGTGCACGCCATGCCCTTTTTGAAGTATCCCGAGGTGAAAGAGGTTGGGAAGGGGCTCGTGCAGCGCTACGGGGATAAACTCGCGAAATCAGGCTTTCAGATACGTGAAGCCGTGAGGCTGGGGAAGCCGGCGGATGAGATTTTGACGGTGGCCAAGAAAAACAAGGCAGACCTGATCGTGACCGGCGCGAAAGGACTGGGCGCTATCAGCCGTGTCCTGCTCGGCAGCGTGTCCACTCGGGTGGTGCAACATGCTCACTGTGGCGTGCTCGTGGTCCGTTGAAAAACAAAAGTAGGGGATGGCCTCTGGGGCGCGAAACAGGCTTGACGGGGAGGAAGACAGGACAATAGACTACCCTCCGGCCAATTGCCGGACAGCTAGTGCCGATTGCCGAACTAATAGGGAGAGGAGGGGTAGTTATGACAGCGATAACCACGATCAACCAGGACTCGCTCCCTGATCGTTTGGTGACGGGACTTTCAAAAATCGGTCTGGCGATGAAGAGCCGAACCTGGAGACGGAAGGGACGACAGGGGATCGGTCCCTTGCAAATTCAGGTGCTCACGTTTCTGCGATCTCGACCGAACCATTCGGCTACTGTCTCGACCATTGCTCGGGAACTCTCGGTCAAGTTGCCGACCGCGTCCGAGGTGATCAGAACACTGGAACAGAAACGGTTCGTTCGGCGGCGACGCAGGGAAGTCGACAATCGCGTCGTGACGGTGCATTTAACGGCCCTTGGGGCCAAAGCGGGTCATGTGGAAAACCGATGGCCTGAAATTCTGGCATCGGCCACCGAGAATCTATCGGCTCAGGAACAGGTCTCACTTCTCGGGACGCTCGTGAAACTGATTCGTGCGCTTCAATTGCAAGGAGAGATTCCGATCGCGCGCATGTGCGTGTCGTGCGAACATTTTCAACCGAACACCCATGCAGAATCCGATCTGCCGCACCATTGCAACTTTTACAACGTCGCATTCGGAGACCAGGCGTTCCGTCTCGATTGTCACGAGTATGTTGAAGCTTCAAAGGACGGACTCGATCAGAATGTAGATGCCGGCCACGTTGAGCCACAGGCTCAAGTGGCGCAGATGTGACCGTCGTCAGGGGGCTGTCTGTTTTCGTGTGATTAGGACGATGGTCGCGTCGTGTGGTTAAGGTAGAGTAGTCTATCCGCCTCAATCTTTCCCATTAAGTCTTCCAACGCCAACTGCAACGCGGTTTCAATCGGGTGACGATCAGAGGCCGTCACCCACCGGACCGAGGATCCTACCGCAGTCTGTTCCGTGAGATAGGATTTGATCAGCTGTGAGGCTTCCCGCATATCTGCCCGCAGGATGATCTGGTAGTGATAGAGGCCTCGTCGAGAACTCAGCGCCAGCTTGACGGCGACGTGAAGCGAAAGGTCGCCGGATTCGGGCGAGACTGAGGCAAAGGTGCCTCGTTGCCGCAGGTAGTCGAGGATTCCCTGCGTCAAATCCTGATGCGACCAGTCCAGGAATGTGATGCCTGGTCGATGGTCCGGGCCTTCCAGTGCAATCGGGCTCAGGGTGACCTGGAGGTCTCGAGGGATGGTATTGGGCGGAGCACTTGTGGGCACCGGTGTCACATGAATGCGATGAACACATCCCGTTGCTACCAGGCAAAGAGCCAGCAGGAATACACGACGGAGCATTGAGTGTCTCAGGGTTGCGGGATCAGGCAAAAAGCGCTCTCCGGACAACGTTCAAATCAGTGTGCTCAGCGAGTGGGATCGGATGAAGGCCCCGAGACGATATCCAGATCTTTCAACGCTCGAGCCGCCTGCTCTCGGTAGGCCTGTTCAGTCGGATTGGTATAAGTATCGATGACCCGTTGGTAGGACGCGCGGGCTCTGTCCGGCTGTTGCTTCAGCCTGAAGTATTGCCCCAATGCGATCCAATTTTGAGCGCTTGTTTCCCGCGCCGTTTTCATCAGCGCGAACTCGCGTTCGACTTGCCCGATTCCTCCCATCTGTCCACGCTTCTTGACCCTGTCCGCCATCTGGTCGGCCATGAGTTCGATCTGTTCATTTTCGTGAACAGCCGACCCCACCCGATTGGCCTTCAGGTGGCTGTAGAAGTTTTCGACGTGATCTTTCATCACATCGGCCCTCCGTTGATACGAGTCTTGCGCACAACCGGAGAGCAACAAAACAGACAGCGATATTATGCCGACGGTTTGGTAGAAGCCGTGAGGAAGAAAGATCGTCACGAAGCGCCTCATATGGAAGAGTTCTGATACGCCAGGGCCACAACAATTTATTATAACACCCAGCCGCGCAAATACTCACTCGACCGGCGAGTGGATCCGCCCAGGGCCGGCGGTGCCGTCCGGCGAATGGTGGAAAGCCTCTTGAACCTCCGATGATGGCTGCGCTATCTTACCCGGCAGTTTCCAAGCGACGATAATCTTCGCGGGGGAAGGGTGGGCCTTCGAACAACGAGGAGGATGATATGGGACAGAGCTTAAAAGGAACAAAGAGTCACGACAATCTGAAGCATGCGTTTGCCGGCGAGTCACAAGCCAATCGCCGGTATCTCTACTTCGCTCGGCGAGCGGATATCGAGGGGTATCCTGATGTCGGTGGGCTCTTCCGGGACACCTCAGAGGCGGAAACCGGCCATGCCTTCGGCCATCTGGACTTCTTGAAAGATGTCGGAGACCCGGCGACCGGTGTGCCGATCGGCAATACGGACGCGAATCTCAGGTCTGCCATTGAAGGGGAGACCTACGAATATACACAAATGTATCCGGGAATGGCCAAGACCGCACGGGACGAAGGGTTCCCTGAGTTGGCCGAGTGGTTTGAAACCTTGGCGAAAGCCGAACGGTCTCATGCCAATCGCTTCCAAAAGGGACTGGATAGTTTGAAAAGCTAATAGCTGAGTATCCGTTCACGTTCAGCGGTCAGTTTCCGGTGATTGGGCGAAAGTCCGTCGGTGGGAGCTGGCCGCTGATTGTTTTCCAAGAGACGAATCATGAAGGGCATCAGCCTGATTTCCCCCATTGACGTCAAGCAGTTGGAGAAAGAGACTCTACGGATCTATGAGGTGTGTGACGGCTGCCGGCGCTGCTTTAACCTCTGTCCGTCCTTCAACACGTTGCTGGACCGCATCGACGTGTATGAAGGTGATGTCTCTAAGCTTACTCCGACCGACCATCATCAAGTAGTCGACGAATGCTACTACTGCAAGCTCTGTTTCAACCATTGTCCCTATACACCTCCCCATCACTACCAAATCGACTTTCCGCATTTGATGGTTGCCTGGAAAAAGCGACTTGCGACGGAACGAGGTGTCCGCTGGAGGGATCGGCTGCTCATCATGACGGATGCCATCGGGCGACTGGGTAGCGCGACTGCCGCGATCACAAACCGGCTCTTGCGGAACAACGTCGTCCGTCGTGTCTTGCAGCAGATCGTCGGAATCCATCAAGACCGACAGGTTCTGCACTTCTCGTCGGAGACGTTTTCGCGCTGGTTCGGGCGTCGGACCAAGACCATGTCAGCCGATCCACCCATCCGAAAAGTGGCGCTGTTTGCCAGTTGCCTGGTGAATGCGCAGGTCACGGATGTCGGGAAGGCCACCGTGCAAGTGCTGGAAAAGAACGGTGTACACGTGGTCGTCCCAGAGCAGCGCTGTTGCGGGATGCCGAACTTCGACATCGGTGACACCCAGGCCATCCAACAGGCGGCCCGCAGCAATATCGCTTCATTGTACCCATGGGTGCTCAAGGGGTACGATGTGGTGGTGCCCACGGCGAGTTGTAGTTTGATGTTGAAGCGGGAATATCCGGAACTTCAGCCTGATGAGCAGACCAAGCAGGTGGCCGAGAAGACATTTGATATCTGTGAGTACCTCATGAAGATGAGAAAGGAGGGGCAGCTCGCGACCGACTTCACAAAGGAGCCGGGGAAGGTTGCCTATCAGATTCCCTGCCATTTGCGAGATCAGAACATCGGATTCAAATCAAAAGAACTGATGGAGTGCGCTGGGGCGAAGGTTGACGTCATTGAACAATGTTCAGGGCATGATGGGTCCTGGTCGGCCAAGGTCGAGTTTTTCCCCCTCTCGATGAAGATCGCGGGGAAGGCCGTGCGGGCCATCGACCAGACGAGTGTGGATCTCGTCGCCTCTGACTGTCCATTGGCGGGTTTACAATTAGAGCAGGCCGGAGCTACTGCGCAGATGCCGGTGAAGACCGTGCGGCATCCGATTCAGATTGTGCGGGATGCCTATGGGCTTTCCTCCGAAGGGTGAACAAGTGGGGAGCGTGTGGTTCTCACAAATAGTTGAGAAAGAGAGAATCTATCTGTGCAGGCACTGACATCGGCTGACCTGATTCCTTACGAAGAGTACGAAAAGCAACGTGAAGGCTTTCGGGCCAACATCATCGGTCTCAAACAGCGGCGGCGTATTTCAATCGGCCCGTGGATGACTCTGGTGTTTGAGAATCGTCGTACGTTGCAATTCCAGATTCAGGAAATGATCCGAGTTGAACGAATATTCGACCAGACGAAGGTTCAGGACGAGCTGGACGTGTACAATGCCATCCTTCCGGCACCCGGTGAGTTGAGTGCGACGCTCTTGATCGAAATTACCGACGAAGCGAATATCAAGGAACGACTGGATGAGTTTATGGGGCTGGACCATGGCGAGAAGGTGGCCATCGTAGCCGATGGAGAAGAGGCCTTCGGCGAGTTTGAAGGCGGCCATAGTCACGAAACAAAAATCAGCGCAGTGCACTTCGTTCGATTTCGCCCCACTACCTCGATGCAGGCCGCTTTCGCGAATTTGATCAAGCCCGTAACGATTCGTGTCAGCCACGGCGCCTATCGTGAAGAAGTGCCAGTGTCAGGCAGCATGAGGGAAGAATGGCTTTCAGACTTGAAATAAAGTGTTAAGTTTTTGACGAGATTGTTCCTCCGTTTCATAACTCAGCACTCAGTCCTCAGCACCGGAGAACTATGCCCCCTGTATTACTGACCAAACGTATTGAATTCGCTGCGGCGTGTCGTTATATCAGGTCTGAATGGGACGAGGCGAAGAACCGGGCGGCTTTCGGCCATTGCTACAATCTCCCAGCGCACGGGCATAACTATTTTTTGGAACTAACCGTCTCGGGAGACATTGACCCCACGAACGGCATGGTGGTCAATTTGTTCGACCTCAAGCGGGTGATGTTGGATGTGATTGAGGAATTCGACCACAAGAATCTCAATCTCGACATGGCCTATTTCAAAGATCGTATTCCTACTTCTGAAAATTTCGCGCATGTGCTGTGGGACAAGTTTGCGGTTCAACGAGATATCGGGGCACTACATACCCTCCGGCTCTGTGAGGATGAAGACCTCTATGCCGAAGTGACGGCTGGGGATCGTCCGAACAGGGCCACGATGACCAAGCGCTACTCGTTTAATGCCGTCCAGCCGGGGCCTGAGGGCCGAGAGTGGGATTGTTTTGTGACGGTGAGGGGCACGATTGATCCGCTGACCGGCATGGTGACCGATATTGGGGCATTGGATCAGCTGGTCAAGAATCGAGTGATCGCAAAATTCGACCACAAGGACCTATCGGTGGCCCTGCATCGCCAGTCCGTATCGGGCGAAGAGTTGGCCCAAGACATCTGGCACGAACTCGCTCCCGGCATCAGCCAAGGCACCCTGACCAACATTCGCTTGGTTCCCTCCCGCGACCTGGCTTACGACTACGCAAGCTGAGGCCTGATCCTATAGGCCTCTGCGTTGCAGTACTCGCTTCAACGCTTTTACGAAAGGCCGGGTCTCCTCTTTCACACGGCTATCCAACGTCTCTAGATCTAAGATATCCTCTCGAAGAGGTTCCAGCACAGCGGTATTGACCAAGTCGGAGACAGAGCGGTCTGTGATGGCAGTTTTGACTTTGAGGGCTCGATAGACCGTTGGCTTCAAATAGATTGTTGTTTGTGTGTCTGATGACATGGCGATCATCCACTATGGCGTTAAAAGGCAGAAGAGTTCTTGTGCGCCGCCTAATTTAGGCACGGGTTGATATTAATAAGGTGTATCGGCTCAGACTCAGACTGTATCGTTTTTGTATTCTCAGAGATCCTAGCTGAGGACTCTGATCTCGCCCTCTTGGTATGGACAAGGAATCTTATCCCGGATTCTGCGGTAGAGATGAGTTAAGGCTACAATCCTCGATCGCGATGGTTTGACAGTGGGGGGTGAGAACCTGTGGGGTGGGCTGAGGCGGATGAGACGAAGGCTGCTTCCGCTCGCGCTCTGATGGTCACGGTACCGACAGTCAGACCGTCACCCCACACACCAAGAGCCTCCCCTTACGCGCATCTCTACTGGCGGAATCCTGGCTTGTTGAGTTTGGCTCCTAGCCTTTGAGTTCGGCTGTTTGGCGATTGACGACCCAGACGCCGGCAAGGATGAGACAGATACCGATAATTTCAATCCAACCTACGGTTTCCCCCAAGATCAACGCAGAGAGCCCAATGGCTGCGACCGGGGTCAGATTGCCCAACACCGAGGCCCGTGACGGACCGACACCTTTGACGCCGAACAGCCAGGCCTGTTGCGCCACAGCCGTCGCAAAGACGATGAGGTAGCCGAGGGCCAGCCAATCAGACACCGTCACTGATGCGACGCCGGCGACCAGCATTTTTTGGTCTGTCCATAGAAGCGGGATCTGAAGGACCGTCGCAACCATCAGAGTCGTCCAATTGACGGTCAGGGGTGAAATCCGCTCCATGATCGTGCGGCTCCCGATGCTATAGAGCGCCCAACTTACCACGCCAAGAAAAACCAACGTACTGCCCAGCAGCGGCTGATCGCCGGCCGCCTGGAACCCTGCCACGGAAACCACACCAACTCCTGCGAAGGACAGCATCGCACCAGCCCAAACCGCGCGCAGCGGCACATCTCGAATCAACATGGCCGAGAGCAGGGACGTCACCACCGGACTCGATCCGATGATCACCCCACCGACGGCGCCACTCACATAGTTCAGCCCCATGAGGATGAGCAGGTGGTTGCCCAGCACGCCAAGTCCCAGTAGGCCAAGCAGCCGAACATCGGCACCGCTCAACCTCAGGGCCGCACCCTCTTTGGCCCACCAGGTTACGAGTAGAATCGCTAGCCCGCCGGTATCTCGGAGGACCGAGGCCTCGACCGCGGAAAACGACGTGAGCGCCATCTTCTGCGCCACGATCGATCCACCCCAGAGGACCGCCGCAAGTGCGACTGACCCATAGGCCAGACTTGTGGAAGATTGTGACATGGTCATTGGGATACCGCTGTTCAGATGTCGCCGTCAAGCAGTATTCTCCCGACCGGTCATAATTATATGCGTTCAATGGCATATCTATTGCGCTCAAACTTCAATAGACCCCGCAAGACGTTACAATAATATACGTATTAATAACTGTCGTGGTAGGCGAACGGTGAGGGTATGCTATAAGTACACTGGCTTATGTCTATAAGGGTTTTTATAAGTTGTGGCCATGATTCTCTCAGCGGCCTGGATCAGGTGCTTGGTGTGAGGTGGCTGGTTTGCGCCACTGCTGGCTGTTATTATTCTGTTCCGTTGGGGGCGTATACGATCGATGTGGAAAAGCTCCGGGTTTGATCCGGGGTATTCAGTCTATTGCTATCGTAGACGTGGCTCTGTCGAATGGAAACGCCGCATTTATGCGTCCCCAATGGGGTGATACCTCATGGACAGGTTAGAGAGGCCTTCGAGGAAAATGACCTCAAATAGAGAAAAGCGTCTAGATGGAAAAGTTGCACTCGTTATGGGAGGCACAGGCGGGATAGGCCGAGCTGTTGCAATAGAATTTGCTTTATGTGGTGCATCGGTAAGTGTCGTGGGGAGACGGGTACAAGAGGGCAGCGATGTGGTGGCTGAGATTGTCAACCAAGGAGGAAATGCCTCTTTTGTTCGTGGAGATTTGTCCGATCAACATGAGATTCGATTGGTCATTGAGAATGTCATGGAAGCTTACGGGCGAATTGATTGTGCATTTAATAATGCCGGGATTGAAGGACCACTAGGCGATCTGTTGAATCACACGGAGCAGGAAATTAAAGAGACCTTTGAGATAAACGTACATGGACTGGCCCATAGTATGAGATTGGAGCTCGAATGTATGTTGCGACAAGGAGAAGGGGCTATCGTCAATTGCGCATCAATAGCCGGTCTGCGCGGTATTGCGGGCTCTTCTGTGTACTGCGCAACAAAGCATGCAGTTATAGGGTTTACTAAATCGGTTGCGTTGGAGTATGCCGCACGAGGCATACGAATCAATGCCGTAGCGCCTGGCTGTATTGAAACTGAGATGTTATATCGTGTCACCAAAGGAAACTATGACGACCTGGTTAGAAAGGTACCTATGAGGCGGTTGGGACAACCGGAGGAAGTGGCTAAGGCCGTTTCATGGTTGTGCTCTCATGAGGCATCATTCGTTACAGGACAAGTTCTGACAGTTGATGGCGGTGTCGAGGCCAGTTTATAGGTCTTCACTGCATGGAACTTTACAGGTGAGGTTATGCGTTCACCAAGTAGACTCTTATCGGTGGTTGAACTCGTGTCGTGGTCATGTTGTTCCTCGTCAATTTGGCTGGATTCCGCCCTTGCCTTTGAGCGGCGTAAAACGGGCGGCGTGGGCATCTCGTTGGGCCAATTTTAGGAAGACGATAATTCCCGTATCCGGGTTTAATGTGAACGTCCCGGTTCCCTTCAGTGTATTCTCACCGGCTGGAATGAGCTCTACCTGCTCGTTGGCCTTCTCAAATCCCTGCTGAATCGTGGCCTTTGCCTTGGCGCCTTCGGTGGAAATGGGTTTGTCCGAATGATCACTCACATACAGGAGGAATTCCCCATCTTTGGCGACCAATTCGAGATGATACGGTCCTGCGGCCAGCGACTGCCCACCGTGAAGGGACTTGACTGGTTCGGCGTGTTTGGCTGAGTGGGCACCGACTTGAACGGTCCCCAGCAGCGTGACGCACAGTATGAACAAGCTCCCGAGCAGATGTCTCACGATCAGTTCTCCTTACAACTCAGTCTGATCTCTATTCATTGCGCCTTGTCCGCTCTCAATGTTTCGGTGAGTGGTGATGATGGTGTGGCCCTGCATCATCATCCGTATGGGCTTGAGCTTTCTCGCTCTGCTCACCTTTCGGTTTCAACGGCATGAATCGAGCGGCATAGCCGTCCTGGTTCGGCAGCTTCATGAACACGATGACCACGGTGCTTGGCGTCAGAGAAAAGGTGCCGGACCCCTTGAGGATGTTGCCTCCGACTGGGTGGAGGTGCACCTGTGTCCTGTTCGATCCCGTTTCAACCGTTGCTTTTGCCAACCCGCCGTCGACGCCGATGATATTGTCGGCATGGTCCGTGACATAGACCGTCAGTTCCCCATCCTTGGCCAACAGTTCCATATGATACGGCCCGGTCATCCGCAACTGTCCACCGTGCGGCGCCTGAACGGACTCGAAATACTCATCGGTATGGGCACTGGCCGATAGCGGAAGGGCCAGAATCATGACGGACAGCACACCAAGCATCATGGTCGTCATACGTTGCTCGCCTCCTAACAGGTCAGCCACGGGGCTACTTGAGTAAGTAGTCGGAAATGAGTGCGGCGAGTTCGGCCGGCTCGACGACTCCTTCGCGCGTCAACAATAACTTACCATGCGCAAAGAGATGGGTGGTGGGATACGTTTCAAAGGTGTGGGTTTTTTTAATTTCGCGACAGCGCCCAGGGACATGCATCTTGGCCTTGCCGACCTTGATGGTCGGGAATTTGGCCGCAGTCTCCTCCAGAATAGGATCGTAAGCTTTGCAGGGCTCGCAAGTGGCCAGTCCATAGGCAACCACCGCGCCGGAGCTGTCGGTGAATTCCTTATAGTTGGCGTCGCTGACGTCTTGAACGATTCCGCTCATAACGAGTGTTGAGGTGTGAGGACTGAGCGTCAGAGTCGCCCAGCCCTCAGTCCTCGTTATTCAGTCCTATATTGTTAGCTCAATTTCGCGAGCGCATCGAGGATTTCTTTGTCCTCGCGGGCGGTCTTGATTTCCTGTACCTTCGCATAGGCGACCTTGCCGTTCTTATCCACGATGACGGTCGCACGCTTGGAACAGTTCAAAGGCTCAAAATAGAGACCATACGACTTGGCCGTTGTCCGGTGCACGTCGGACAACAGGCGATGCTTCAGGTCCAATGAATCCGCCCAGGCCTTGTGGGAGAAAAAGCTGTCGCAGCTGACGCCGAACAACTCGGCGTTGGCGGACTGGAACTTCGGGAAGTCGTCGGTCAGACACTTATTTTCACCCTGACAGACCGGGCTCCAATCCAGCGGATAGAAGCACAAGACAACGTTTTTCTTGCCCTTGAATTCGCTCAATTTCACGTCCTTCTGGTCTTGATCCTTCAGATTGAAATCCGGTGCTGTATCGCCCACTTTGATTTCCGGTGCCACGTCACTCATCGCAAACCTCCTTATTAGAACATCTGTATGGATGATAGCTGTACTGAGGTCTCGGAATAGGTAGGACCCCACTCAGACCATAAACTTTGTAACCTGTGTTTCGAAGGGATGTCAACGGGCCGATAGGCCTATCGGGAGAGGTGCGTGGCCGTGGTAAGGGTACATTTACGAGGTATGTAGCTCTCGGAATCCCAGCATCCGGCCGGCCGGCGCAGCGGTCCGGTAGTTTCGAACGCGAACCGTACGTCCGAGCAGAGGAAGATCGAGCGTGGTCCCTACTTTCATCGGCTGGCCCAGTCGCAAAAATTCGCTGCCGGATGCGGACAAAATATCCTTGTTGGAACCGTCAGGGAGTCCCTTGGCTGAAAACATTTCGATCTCGTCCATCCCGAACTTGCTGAGTCCCAGTGAATACGACCAGACCCGATCCGGGTGAGCATTGTCGTCATGAACGATAGTGACGTGGTCGTCCAACAGAAAACTCGACAGCGCCCGTTGCTGCCAATCTGAGGGATTCAGGTAGGCCTGTGTGATGACGTCATAGGCCGTACCTTGTGATAACAGGGTCAAGCAGCGAGCCAAGCGCGTCGCCAGGAGGATGGTATCCGGCATGTCGCGAGGAACGGTGATGGATGGGGCGATCGCCCCCATGAGGTCATGTTCCCACGACAATTGTTTCATGACTGCGGCAACCTGATCCGTCGGAAGGGGCATGACGACATGGGCTGACCATGGGCCATGGGTAGCCTGCCAGGACTCGGGCGATCCCTCCTCGTGCTGGATCACGAGCGGTCCACCGTACTCTCGATCATATAGGGCCTTGACCTCATCCGTACCAGGAGCAGTGCCTCGATATCCGATAAAGTAGAGTGGTGGTCGCTTAGCCGAAGGCTTGGGTGATTTTTTTCTGATTCTCATTTGCCGGCTTTCTTGGCCTTTCGACGGTCGTCGGGATTCAGTAATCGTTTACGGAGGCGGAGGTTTTGCGGCGTGATCTCCACCAGTTCATCGGATCCAATATATTCCAGCGCAAATTCCAAGGTCATCTCCCGCGGAGGGGTGAGCACCAAGGCCTCATCGGACCCGGAGGCCCGCATGTTGGAGAGATGCTTTTCCTTGCATACGTTCACGTCCAGATCCTCGTCTCGACTGTTTTGACCGACGACCATCCCTCGGTATACTTCGACTCCGGGGCCGATGAACATGGCGCCCCGCTCCTGGGTCATGAAGATGGCATAGCCTGTACTCGCCCCGTCTTCGTACGCGACGAGCGAGCCATGCGGGGTCACGAGAAGGTCTCGCTCTTCCGCCGGCTCGTAGGCCGAGAAGACATGGTGCAGAATGACGGTGCCGCGGGTCTTTGCCAACAGCACGTTCTTCAGTCCCATGATGCCGCGGGTCGGAATGTGGTATTCCAAATGCATCTCGCTGGTGCCGACGTCGGAGTGAATCAGCTTCATGTGCCGCATCTCGCCTCGGCGTTTCCCGAGTTCCTCGATCACGGTTCCCTGGTAGGTCTCCGGTACCTGGATGGTCAGCTCCTCGTACGGCTCCATGACCTTGTCGCCTTCGCGATGGACAATAACCTCTGGTTGTGAGACTTGCAGTTCGTACCCTTCCCGTCGCATCTGCTCGATCAAGACGGAGAGGTGCAGTTCCCCTCGTCCCGCCACAAGAAAGCGATCGGCGCTGTCGGTCTCATTGACGCGGAGCGATACGTTGGTCTCCAGTTCCTTGAACAGACGCTCGCGCAGGTGGCGCGAGGTGAGGAACTTGCCTTCGCGTCCGGCGAATGGACTGTTGTTGACGGAGAAGGTCATTTGTACGGTCGGCTCATCGATCGACACGCGCGGGAGGGCAACCGGTTTATCGGCGTCGGCGATGGTGTCGCCGATGCTCACCTCATCAAGTCCGGCGACGGCAACGATTTCACCGGCCGCTGCCTGTTCGGTGTCGGCCCGGTCTAGGCCGGAATAGACGGCGAGGTCGGACACCTTACCTGGAATCTGTGCACCGTTTTTCCCGAGCACCATGACATTCTGCCGCCTGGCAATTGAACCGGACTGGATCTTGCCGATTCCCATCTTGCCTTTGTAGGGATCTTGCACAAGGGCCAGCACAAGAATTTGGAGCGGGGCATCGACGGTAATTGCTGGAGCAGGAATTTTCTCCAGCACGGTATCGAGCAATGGGACGATATCCGTTCCCGGTTTGTTGACATCGAGCGTGGCGATTCCTTTAATGGCCGATGTGTAGACGATCGGAAAGTCGAGTTGCTCGTCGGTGGCCCCGAGATGGACGAACAGGTCGAAGGTGCGGTTGACCACGTCGTCGATGACTGCGTCCGGCCGATCGATTTTGTTGATGACGACAATGGCTTTGTGTCCCAACGCCAACGCCTTCCGCAACACGAAGGTCGTTTGCGGCATGGGACCTTCTTTGGCATCGACTAAAATCAATACACCGTCCACCATTCGAAGCGTCCGTTCCACTTCCCCGCCGAAGTCGGCGTGGCCCGGCGTATCGACAATGTTGATTTTCACTCCATTGTAGATGACGCTGGCGTTTTTGGCCCGGATCGTAATCCCACGCTCCCGTTCCTGATCCATCGAATCCATAATGCGTTCGCCCATGTCATCGATCTTGCGATGGACGTGAGTTTGGCGGAGTACGGCATCGACCAGGGTCGTTTTGCCGTGATCGACGTGGGCGATGATCGCGATATTGCGGATATCGCTGCGACGGTCCTGAGGGGCGCGTACGGTGGACATGGTGACAGTGCTTCCTTAATGACAAAAATGACGCCCCGGTAGTGAGGCGCAAACTCAGCAGTATACTTGAAGACGGTACTCTGACACAAGCAACAGGTTGATATGAAAGTGTCAGATGGGGTCAAGTCCGGATCAGCCAACCGGGGGGCTTGTCTCTCTCAGTGCGCAGCGATGTGGAGTTGGTGTAGATCCAATGTGGGGTACAGGAATGCAGTGTTCTTGATGGGGGTGGGGTTAGGGCTGCCCGTCGATGGGAGAGGGGGGAGTAGTCTGTGGGAACGGGAGAAAGGATTCAATGATCTGCAGGAGGCGTTCTGGCGAAAAGGGCTTTCGTAAGTATTCTGTCGCTCCAAGGTTGTTTGCCTCGGTTATCGATTCCGGGAGGGTATTCGCTGTGAGCATGAGGACAGGAATTTGTCGCCATCCCGGTGTCGAGCGAATGGTACGCAGAATCTCAAGGCCCGACAGATTTGGGAGTGAGATATCGAGGAGCACCAAATCAGGAGCAGGACTGGTTTCTGTGAGCCGCTTGGCATTACTTCCGTCAGGCGCATGTCGAACGGTATAGCCTTGGCGCTCCAGCATGAAGCGGACCAAGCATGCGGTGTCGTCATGATCTTCAACCATCAGCACCGTCGGGCCTGACTCAGCCGTCACTTTCCGCATCGATCACTCCTTCCGTGGTTGGTGCTGATCAGGTGAAGTTGAGGCGAGACCTGCTCAGAGACAGGCGAGTGTCATCTTTCAAGGGTTTGTTTGGTTGCTGGCGATCCATCGAGTCTCAGTCAGTGCCTCGTTGAGTTCACCCCCCTCAGGGAGGGAAGTTTGTTAGGCCTAGTCGGCTCGTCCAAAGGTCTGTATAGGGGTTGAAAGGACTAAAATGCCCAAGGAGCAGTGGTCTGAGGAGAAAGAGGGTTGATGTTCAGGCCGCTTGATCTCTTAGGGCACCGAGACATTGAGTGATGGTCGAAAGGAGCACTTTCTTCTTGATCGGTTTGGTCAGATGGGCTGTGCATCCCACGTTCAGACTTTTTATGGATTCCTCGGAGAAAGCATTGGCGGTGAGGGCAATGATCGGCGTGGGCTTGTGTTGCTGTTCGACTTCCCATTGACGAATGGCCATCGTCGACTGGAGTCCATCCATGATGGGCATCTGCATGTCCATAAGCACCAAGTCATAAGTTCCTTCTGCAAATTTTTTTACGCCAATGGCGCCATTCTCCGCCATCTCCAATTGACAGGAAGTATCTTTCAGGAAGAGCCGTACCAGGTCGCGATTGTCTTCTAAGTCCTCCACCAACAGAATACGGCAAGGCGGTGGTAAGTCCAGTTCCTGATGGGCCGCCTGCTCTTGGCGGACCGTGGTAGCCGGCACCTGATGCAGTACGACTGCCAATGACTCCAGTAACCGCCTGCGACTAACTGGTTTATAAACGAAGGAGTCGATGCCTAACTCGCGAGAAAGCGCTGCGGTCTGCTGCAGCATGTCCGAGGCATACAACACCAGAGGCAACGAAGCAGAGTCCTGGCGTTTGCGAATGGCCTGTGCGAGGTCCAGTCCGTTCATGCCCCGCGTGTGATAATCCAAAATGGCAACATCGAATGGCGTTCCGTCTCCGAGTGCTTCGTCTAGTGCTTGTAACGCCGCTGGACCGTCGGATGCCTCAACCAGCAAGGCTCCAAGCGGTCGGAGATGTTCTCGTATGACCATTCGATTGGTCTCAGTGTCGTCCACGATGAGGAGGCGGCGGTTCCGAAGGTCCAACAAGGGTAATGGCAATGCAGTTGGCGGGGAAGTTGTTTTCGGAAGGCGTACGGCGAACGAGAACGTGCTGCCATGGCCTTCGGTACTGTCGGCGCTGATACTGCCGCCCATGTGCTCCACCAGGCGTTTGGAAATGCTCAAGCCTAACCCGGTGCCGCCGTATTTCCGAGTCATGGATGAGTCGACTTGGGTAAAGCTGTCAAAAATGCTGTGCAGTTTATCATGGGGAACACCGATGCCCGTATCGGAAACACAACAACGTATCAGGTCGGGGTCGGCGCTATCCGGTTCAATGCGCAGAACTACCTCACCGCGCTCCGTAAACTTGATGGCATTGCCTATGAGGTTGATAATCACCTGCTGGAGGCGTGTCGGGTCGCCCATGACCCAGGCAGGGACATCTGGATGCACAAAAGCTATGAGCTCAAGCTGCTTGATATGGGCGTGGATGGCCATCAGTTCGCCGATCGTGTCGACGAGACTCTGAATGTCGAAGGCGATCGATTCCAATTCCAATTGGCCAGCTTCGATCTTGGAGATGTCTAAAATGTTGTTGATCAAATCAAGCAGGCTGGTCGAGGCGCGTGTAAGGCGTCCGACATATTCTTGTTGGCTTGGGGAGAGCGATGTCTCCCCGAGCAACTCTGCCATGCCGACAATGGCGTTCATGGGCGTGCGAATTTCGTGGCTCATCGTGGCCAGAAACTCGCTCTTGGCGCGTGTGGCGATGAGGGCGGACTGGTTCGCTTCATGCAGTTCAGCATTTTTCGAGACCAATTCCTGCGCCGCCTCTTTCAACATCTCTTCGGCCTGCTTGCGGGTGCTAATGTCGACGATGGCCGCCAAGACTTGCTGGCCTTGAGCGGTCTGGATAGGATTCAGTCCAATTTCCAGTGGGAACTCTGACCCGTCTTTACGGCGACCAAAGAGATCGCGCCTCGCTCCCATGGCCCGTGCCTGTGGGTTGTGATAGAAGGCGGCGCGCTGAGCGGGGTGCTGCGTGCGGAACCGTTCAGGCAGTAGCAGTTCAACAGGCTGTCCCACAAGCTCGTGACGATCGTACCCGAAATATCGTTCGAGCTGGGCGTTGATCAGCGTAATGATCCCGTTCGAGTCGGCCAGGAGCATTCCGTTGGGGGCCGATTCCACGACTTGGCGGAATTGTTCTTCGGCCGGCTTGCGCTCGGTGATGTCCTGGCTCTGAGAAATGAAGTACAGCGGTTGTCCTTTGGTGTCACGAACCAAATAGACAGTCAGCAGGATGTGGACAACGTGGCCTCGTTTGTGGAGGTACCGCTTCTCCATCTGGTAGGTCTGTATCGTTCCCGCCAACATGTCCCTGACGTGAGAGAGGTCGGCTTCGAGGTCGTCGGGGTGAGTGATCGCCTGGAAATCGATTGCGAGGAGTTCGGCCTCCGTGTAGCCGATGATCTGACACAACGCGCCGTTCACTCGCAACCATCTGCCGTCTGGGGCGACCAGAGCCATACCGATGGGGGCATGGTCAAAGGCGCCGTGGAACCGCTGCTCCTCCTGCCGCAGTGCCTTTGTCCGCTCGTCCACCCGTTTTTCGAGCGAGGCATTGAGGTCGTGCAGGTTCTTTTCATTCCGTTTTCGGTCCGTGATGTCTGTGATGGCGTCGACAATGTGCGAGACCCTGCCTCCGTTGTCGCGCACTGCGGCCACGTCCTTATGCACCCACACCACGGAACCGTCGGGCCGCAGATAACGTTTCTCGATGACGAAGCTGGGCCCGCCCTGAACCAATGCGCGGAATTGGTCTGCGTTGGCCAGCAAGTCATCTGCGTGCGTGATATCGTGCATACTGAGAGTCAAGAGTTCCTCGCGCAAGCGGCCGACGATCTCACAATACCGGTCGTTGACGAGCGTGTACCGGCCGGTCGAATCCGTCTGCGCGATGCCACAGGTGGTTTGATTGAATACCGCCCGGAACTGTTGCTCTCTTTCGAGCAAGGCGTCTTCCGCCTGCTTGCGATTCGTGATGTCGTTGCCGAGAGTGATCATGCAAAGTGTTCCGTTGATCTCCATCAAATCGGAAGATATGAGAATGTGGCGGACATCACCTGATTTGGTCTTCAACGTCAACGCGCAATTGCGGATCGGCTCACCGGCTTTCAAGCGCTCAACGAGCCGGACTCTATCCTGCTGATTCGGCCAGATGCCCAGCATCAATGTCGTGCTGCCGATCACTTCTTCACGACTGAAACCAAACAGCTGCAAACAGGCATCGTTCACTTCTATACAACGACCGGTTGTCACCTCCGTGATCCCAATCGGGTGCGGACTTGCGTGGAAAACTTTTGCGAATTTCTCCTCGCTCTCCTCCCTGGCCTGGTGTGCCTCAGCGACCTGAACTGCCGACTGTTTCTGTCGGATCACGAGCCAGGCGATGACGAGTCCCAATGTTGAAGCCAGGGCACGGTTTGTCGCGACTGCGCTAGAAAGTTCTCCAGGGGAAAGGACGGCCCCGAGCAGGGTCAGGATAATGCAGCTGCCCGCCGTAACCGCAGTGATTCGCCAGCCTGGACTTATCCACGACAGGAGAATTGGGAGGACATACAACATCGGCACTGCAACGCCGAGAGGGATGAACAGGTCGAGAATAAATATTGCTGCTGCTGCTGCTGCTGCCATGATCCAGCTGCTTGGCAATGTGCGCATCAAACCACGTTTCTCACCTGGAAGGCGGATCCCACTCCGAACCACAGTGAACTCTTCAGCTTGCGCTCTTGTAAGGTAATATCCAGCTGTTTGTACTCAGTGATATCGCGGACGCTGCGGTGAATCAGCGTTCTCCAGCGATGCCCTGTTCGCTAATAGCGTGCTCGATTGGGGAGGCGCTATCTTGCTGGCAACCAATGACCGTGGTTAGATGTGCAATGGTATCGGTCACGCTCTCCATGATCTCGGAGGGGGAATACTCGTAATGCCCCATCACACAGACTCCTCAAGGGTGAAAGACGTAAACTCTTTGCCAGTTCGGGAACTCTCGTGGCGGGAGCCGGTATCGTTATGGGCGTGCTAGCGGTATCAAGGCCCGCTCCACACATCTCAGCAAACTGTCGCGCTTAAATGGTTTGAGGATGTAATCCTGCACCTTGATGGACACCGCCCTACGGATACAGGACGGATCAACGACGGCCGTGAGGAGGACCACCGGGACGTGTTGCCAGCCGGACGCTGCTCGAATTGTCTCTAGAATAGTGACCCCATCGACATGGGGTAGTTGGATGTCCAGCAGCACGAGCGAAGGAGGCGGCATCGAAGCGATCTTGTTCAGGGCGTCCTGGCCGTCGGCGGCATGCACGACCGGATAGCCCTTTTCCTGCAAGATGAGCGTCACGAGAGCGGCGGTATCTGGTTCATCTTCGACCAGGAGGATCGGCTGATTGATAACAGGTTGTTCGATCATGCAAGAAACCTTATCTTCCTAAGCGGCCCGGTTTTCTGAGGTGGTGGCAGAATGAATAATCAGTATGCGCGAGGCCTTCTTGTTTATTCGTTGTTGTCGCCCCGCGGCTGTGTAGTCGGTGGCTAGACCAAGGCTCACTTTTCCCGTGGAGGTATTGCATGTTTCTACTATGAAGTGAATCATTTCTGAAACGAAATGTTCTTTTCCGCTGAGATCAACAGACGCAAGAGTTCGAGGGGGGGCAATCGGTGTCTTGCTTGAGTTTTCACATGGCACATTGTAAGTTCTTGCGTACCTCGCGACTCACGTCGATAGGATTCCAGACTCGATGCCGAACGACAGTCGATTGATTGGAAGAAATCAGGAACAGCCGCGTCGTCGCCTGCGCCGATGGCAGGTGATCATGCTCGGTGTGGTGGCCGCCATGATCGCCGGAGCTACGACAGTGGCGGGTGTCATTTGGCACTTTGCCCAAGATCTTCCCTCGCTCGATCTGCTTCAAAACTATCAACCGAGCTTGGTGACAACCGTCTATTCGGACGATCGTCAGCCGATCGGCCAGTTCTTCATTGAACGCCGCATTCTGACTCCGCTCTCTGAAATTCCCAAAACATTGACGCAGGCGGTCATCGCAACGGAAGATGCCCGGTTTTTCGAGCATCCGGGATTGGATCTTATCGGGATGTTGCGGGCGGCTTGGACGAATATTCGGCATGGCGGGAAGAAGGTCGAAGGTGCCAGTACGATCACGCAACAATTGGCTCGGTCGCTCTTTCTCTCCTCTGAACGGTCGTATGGACGCAAGATCCGCGAAGTCATTCTGGCCTACAAGATGGAGGTGGTGTCGGGCAAAGAGCAGATTCTTGAGACCTACCTGAATCAAATCTACTTCGGACAAGGAGCCTATGGTGTCGGATCGGCGGCACGCTCCTATTTCGACAAGGACATTAGAACACTGACGCTGGCCGAGTCGGCCTTCTTGGCAGGACTCCCGCAGAAGCCGAGCAAGTTTTCGCCGTTTGCAGCGTACGATATGGCGAAGAAGCGGCAGGAACATGTACTCGCGCGTATGGAGGAAGTCGGGTTCATCACGGCTGCGGAACGGGAAGCAGCTGTTCGTGACACACTGAATTTCCATCAACCGGTTAGCGAGCATCTTGCTCCGTACTTCGTCGAGTATGTCCGGCAATTGCTCGTGGCAAAGTACGGGGAATCGATGGTGTACAAGGGTGGTCTTCAAATCCATACCACCTTGAATTTGGAGATGCAGCGAGCAGCTGAAGCGGCGTTCTTGAGCGGTGTTCGAGAACTCGATAAGCGGGAGGGCTGGCGAGGGCCTCGACGAACGGTGGATATCGACAGGTTTCAGCCCTCAGAGCTTAGCTCCGGGGAGCAATTGCTCAAACCCGGGTATGTGGGTGAAGGGGTCGTCTTAAAGATAATGAAGGATCACTTCCTCGTTCAGGTTGGGCCGTTCACAGGGAAACTGGCCTTTGACGATATGGCCTGGGCGAAGCGGATGCTCAAAGGGCCGGACCCGACGGTCGATTTTGTTGTGAATCCCAATGTGAAGCAACTCTTGAAGCCCGGTGATGTCATCGAAGTCGGAGTGAAGCGACTGACGAAGGAGGGGGTGCTTCTGACACTTGAGCAGACCCCGGTGGTGGAAGGGGGACTGATTGCCATCGATCCAAAGGCGGGGACGATTCGCGCGATGGTCGGTGGCTACGACTTTGCCCGAAGCGAATACAATCGTGCCGTGCAGGCACACCGGCAACCAGGATCCGCCTTCAAACCGCTCATTTATGCTACTGCCATGAGTCAGGGCTTGAGCCCAGCCACCCAGGTCCTCGATGCGCCCGTGGTCTATGAACAGGAAGAGGAGGCCAAGACCTGGAAGCCCGAGAACTATGGACGAAAATTCCACGGCATGGTGAGTCTCCGGGATGCCTTGGCGCAGTCGCATAATCTGGCGACGGTTCGGTTATTGGATAAGGTCGGTGTGAAAAATGTCATTGAGTTCTCCCGTGCCGTCGGCGTCACGAGCCCGCTTCCGGCTGATCTTTCGCTGGGGCTTGGGACGTCGTCTCTGAGCTTGATGGAGCTGACGTCGGTGTATGGTGTGTTCTTGAATCAGGGCAGCCGCGTGGAACCGTTTGGGATTAAAGCCGTCAAGGATAATACGGGCCAAACGCTTGAATCCATCGAGCCCGAGCCGCACGAGGTCATCCCGAAAGAAACGGCCTACCTGATCACGAATATGATGGAAGATGTCATCCAAAAAGGAACCGGGCAGGCTGCCAAAACGCTGGGGCGTCCGATCGCGGGGAAAACCGGGACGACGAACGACTACACCAACGCGTGGTTTATCGGTGGGACCCCGAATCTGGTGACGGGTGTGTATGTGGGATTTGACGACCGGCGGTCGCTCGGAGAGAGCGAAACCGGAGCTCGGTCGGCCCTGCCGATCTGGACGAACTTTATGAGGGAGGCCCTCAAACAGCTTCCGGTCGTCCCCTTTGAGATTCCCGATGGAGTCACCTTTGTCAAAGTTGACTCCTCGACCGGCCTGTTGGAGGCCGACCAGGATGGTGAAGGCCAACAGGGAACTGTGGAACTCTTCGCGAAGGGCAGTGAACCGACACAGGCGGTGCAGCGACGACTCGACCCAACGGATTTTTATAGACTGGATCAGATTCCGGAAGGGCAACCGACCGGTGACGCCGAGCAGTAGGACTGAGAGGCGCACGGCGGAGGTGATGAAAGAGAGGAAGATTTCAGAGAACGGTTCGGTCTTGTCGTTTTACGATTTCGAGTCTTGATATTCCTCGTGCCACGCCATCTGGATCGTTTCTAAAATCTTTTCGTTCGATTTCTTGGGGTCGTCTTTAAAGTCGGGCAACGCCACGATCCAGGTATGCATATCGGTGAACCGTACAGTCAACGGATCCGTCTCAGGGTGTTCTTCCACCAGCCGTATGGCGATGTCTTCGGCGTCTTGCCATTTCAGGTCCATTGGGCACTCCTTACGAGCAGATGCTGTATGGCCTATAGCATATAGCCGGTGGCTCCGACCATAAGCCATCAGCGATACACTCTATTTACGTGATTTCTGTGACTTTCTTCCCTTGTAGGCTTTTTTTCAGGGAATCCTCCAGCATCACGACGTTCAAATGTTTTGCCGCCTGTTCGAGTTCTGCCATCCGTGCGCGGATGGTACGGGGATCGGAGCCGTCTTTCGCTGTGGCCAGTTGAGACAATGCGTTCCGAATACCCTTGGCTTCATCCGCCATGATCAGATGTCCCGCTTCCGTCAGCGACTTCTCGGTTGTCTTTAGGAGCGCTTCGGCATCCAGCCGGGCTTCAATCAACTTCCGAGCGGTGACATCGTCGGCTGCAAACTTAAATGAGTCTTCGATCATCCGCTCCACTTCCGCATCCGAGAGCCCATAGGAAGGTTTGACCTCGATCGACTGGCTCTGACCGGTTCGCATGTCCGTCGCCGTGACGTTCAAGATGCCGTTGGCGTCGATCAGAAAGGTCACCTCGATGCGTGGGACGCCGGCCGGAAGGGGCGGTACTTTCAACCGGAATCGTGCCAGGCTGCGGTTGTCTTTGATGAGTTCGCGCTCGCCTTGCAGGATATGAATATCGACGCCGGTTTGCCCGTCGACGTAGGTCGTGAACAGTTCTTTGGCGCTTGCTGGGATGGTCGTGTTTCGGCGGATCAAACTGCTCATGACACCGCCCATCGTTTCAATGCCGAGCGACAGGGGCGTCACATCTAACAGCAACATGTCCGTCGTTCCACCGCCCAGAATATCGGCTTGTACGGCAGCGCCGAGTGCGACGACTTCATCCGGGTTCAGGTGACAATGCGGCGCCTTTCCAAACAGCGCCTCGACGCGTCGGCGAACCAAAGGCATGCGGGTGGAACCACCCACCAATACCACCTCGTCGATGTCTTTTGAGGTAAGTCCGGCGTCCTTTAAGGCCATACGGCAGGGGGCCAGCGTCCGTTCAATGACCGGCATCGCCAGGGATTCGAGCTGCTCACGCGTCAGTTCTCTGGTGAAGTGTCCCTTGTCATCCGGTAGTTCGATGGTGATCGTGGCTTGGAGATCATCAGAAAGGCGAATCTTGGCTCGCTCTGCTTCCAAACGGACGGCCTGCATATGATCGGGGTATTCGCTCAGGTTGATCCGATACTGTTGTTGGATTTGTCCGATAAACAGATCGACAAGCAGCCGGTCGAGATCGTCCCCTCCCAGGTGGGTATCGCCATTCGTCGCCAGGACTTCAAAGATTCCGTCCTTGAGCTTCAAGATTGAGATGTCGAATGTGCCGCCTCCGAAGTCGTAGACAGCAATCGTCCCTTGTGTCTTTCCCTGAAGTCCGTAAGCCAGGGAGGCGGCGGTCGGCTCGTTGATGATGCGCAGGACTTCCAATCCGGCAATGAGCCCGGCATCTTTAGTCGCTTGCCGTTGGCTGTCGTTGAAGTAGGCGGGAACGGTGATGACGGCTTTACTGATACTTTCCCCCAGATAGGCTTCCGCGCGTCGCTTCAATTCCTTGAGCACCATGGCGGAGACCTGTGGTGGGGAATAACTCTTTTCGCCGAGCCGAATCCGGATGACCCCGCCGGTCTCCGTGAGTGTGTAGGGGAAATACGCCAGTTCGTTTTGCACATCGGCGAGACCCTTGCCCATGAAACGTTTGACGGAATAGACCGTTCGCTCGGGATTTCGCGTCAAGTGTTCTTTAGCCGAATCGCCGACAATCAACCCATTGTCCGTCAAGGCGACCACCGACGGCACCATCGTACGACCGTTGCGGTCAGGGACGACGTGAGGCTGGCCGTCTTTCATGAAGGCGATCAGAGAATTCGTTGTGCCGAGGTCGATGCCGACAATTCTTGTCATGTTCTTAGGTCTTGGGCAGGATGTCTCAGGCAATCGTGGCCGCAAGGTCGTTGACGATGCTGGTGACGTACGTTCGATTGGAGAGGAGATCCCGCATGTGTTTCAGGAGCCGGTCTCGTTCTGCTCTCGCCTGGCTCGTCGCTTCCCCACGATCTTGTAACTGATCCCAGTCTGTAAACAGCCTATGCAGCTGAGCTTCCATTTCCTGTCTGCGCTGTTCGAGCCCCCGTTGTTCGGTCTCAAGGACGGCACGAAGCTCACGACCTTCCTGCGAATCCCGCTCCGATGACCTGAATGCCTCAAGCGTATCTTGTAGTTCCAAGATCTCTTCAAATAGTTCAGCTGGAGGAGACGTTCGAATGTCTTTCACGGAACCGGTTTCGAGGGCCACCAAATATTCCGCGCGTTGAATGGGGTCTCGGAGTGTACGATAGGCCGTATTGAGGACGGCGGCATTGCCGAGGCTGATCGTTTGTTCCGCCGGACTCTTCGTCTGATAAAAATCAGGATGGAATGTCCGGCTCAACTCGTAGAACTTGGCCTCGAGTTTCTTTGGGTCCAGCGTGAGACGTCGAGGAAATCCAAGACAGGTGAAATAGTCGGTCTCTTTTGAAACCGGTTGAACTTTGACGCATCGGTCGCAGAAGTATTCCCCCGTGACGGCAGACTGGCAGTGCCAGCACATGCTCCGGGCCATCTGCAGTCCGCGCGGTTGTGGTGACTCTGGTGTGTGTTGATCCATGGGGGTATTCAGCATGGTGCGTGCCGCACCAATCGGTTAAAAAACTCGTGGAGAATTAGGCGGAGAACGACTCTCCGCAGCCACACGTTTTATTCGCATTGGGGTTGAGAAACTTGAAGTTCCCCCCCATCAAGTCTTTTTGATAATCCAATTGGGTGCCTTGAAGATAGATGGCGCTCTTGGTGTCGATGATGACCTTCACTCCGTTGATTTCATATACTTGGTCATATTGCCCGATCTTGTCGTCGAAATTGATCGTGTAGCTCAGGCCAGAACAGCCACCGCCTTTCACGCCGAGTCGAAGGCCGCCTTCCTCGATTCCTTGTACGTTGATCAATCGTTTGATCTCTTTCACGGCAGCATCGGTGAGTGTGATGACCGGAGCCTGTGTTTCGACATTCGTTGTGTCCATGGAGGCACTCCCTTCGTAGATAGCGCTGTTACTTGGTGCCGGATGCTTCTCCGTCAGATTTTTTCTGATAGTCTGCCAAGGCGGCTTTGATCGCATCTTCCGCGAGAACCGAACAGTGAATCTTGACCGGCGGCAGATTGAGTTCCTGGACGATGTCCGTGTTCTTGATTTGTTGCGCTTCTTCAATCGTTTTGCCCTTCAACCATTCGGTGGCCAAGCTGGAGCTGGCGATGGCCGATCCGCAGCCGAACGTCTTGAACTTGGCATCGACGATCGTATCGTTTTGCACCTTGATCTGGAGCTTCATCACATCGCCGCACTCCGGTGCCCCCACCATCCCGGTGCCCACGCCTTCTTCATCCTTCTTGAAGCTTCCCATGTTGCGCGGGTTGTTGAAATGATCGACGACTTTATCGCTGTATGCCATGGTATCCTCCGAAATAAGCAAGTCTCGTTTCAGGTTAGTGCGCGGCCCACTGAACAGATTTCAGATCGACGCCTTCCTTGGCCATCTCATAGAGCGGGGACATTTCCCGCAACTTCGTGACGATCTCAATAACTTTCTTGATCGTATAGTCAATCTCGTCATCGGTGTTGAAACGGCCCAAGCCGAAACGGATCGACGAATGGGCAAGCTCGGTTCCTACACCGAGCGCACGCAAGACGTATGAAGGTTCCAGCGTGGCCGAGGTGCAGGCCGATCCGGATGAGAGCGCGATGTCTTTCATGCCCATGAGTAACGACTCACCTTCGACGTATGCGAAGGAAATGTTGAGATTGCCTGGCAGCCGGTTGGTTGGGTGGCCGTTGAGATAGCTTTCCTCCAGGGCCGCCATGATCTCGGTTTGCAGACGGTCACGCATCTTGGTCAGCCGAGCCGTTTCCGCTGTCATTTCCTGTTCGCAGAGTTCACAGGCCTTCCCGAATCCGACGATCAGCGGAACGGGTAACGTGCCGGACCGCATGCCGCGTTCATGCCCGCCGCCGTCCATCTGGGGGGCGATCCGCACGCGTGGGTTTCGTTTCCTGACGTAGAGGGCCCCGATCCCCTTTGGACCATATATTTTATGGGCTGAGAAAGACATGAGGTCGATCCCCATGGCCTGGACATCAACGGGGATTTTTCCGACGCCTTGTGTGGCATCGCAATGGAACAAGATGCCTTTCGCTTTGGCGATCTTGCCGATCTCCGCGATGGGATTAATCGTGCCGATCTCATTGTTGGCCAGCATGACCGAGATCAGGATGGTCTTGTCTGTGATGGCGTTCTGTACATCTTGCGGATTCACCATGCCGTATTTATCGACCGGCAGATAGGTCACGGTCGCCAATCCTTTGGCTTCCAGCGACTTGGCGGTATCGAGCACAGCCCGATGTTCCGTGGCCGAGGTGATGATGTGGGTGCCCTTTTCTTTGTACATCTCCAGGACACCCTTCAGGGCGAGGTTGTCCGATTCCGTGGCGCCGCTGGTAAAGACGATTTCCTTGGCATCAGCCTTGATCAGCTTCGCGATCCGTTTCCGAGCCTCTTCCACGGCTTCTTCAGCCGCCCAGCCAAAGGCATGGTTACGACTGGCCGCGTTCCCGAACTTTTCCACGAAGTAGGGCAACATGGCCTCCAACACACGTGGGTCCATGGGCGTGGTGGAATGGTTATCGAGGAAAATAGGAAGCTTCATTGTTCGACTCCTTGTGCCGAAGGAGACTGAATGGTAATCAGAGGTGTTCCCCCCAACATGTCTCCCAACGTCATATTGTTCAGTAGCTGGTAGATGCTGTCTTGGATTTTCAGGAGCGGCGTGCGGATGTTGCAGTGTTCACGCTGCATGCAGTAGTCGCCATCTCTTTCGTGCGAGCAGTCGGTGATGGACAGTGGGCCCTCGATGCTTTCAAGGATCTGCGCAATGGTGATCTGTCTGGCGCTCCGTGCCAGGAGATAGCCACCCTTGGGGCCGTTGTGACTTTCGATCAAGCCGTTTTTGGAGAGAACCTGAAGGACCTTCGCGAGCAGTTCCAGCGGAATGTTATATTCTTCGGCGATTTCTTTTGTATTCACCACGCGGCCGGGCGTGACATCGCCGAACTGGACGGAGGCGATATGCTGGAGTGCCATTAGGGCGTAATCAGCTTTTTTCGAAATCTTCAACATGACTATTGCCGATCGGTTAGATCGGAGACTATAATGATCTCCGATCAATATGGTCGCACTAAAGCTACCATGCAGATTTGAATTGTGTCAATACGTGACAAGAATCTAATCCGTTTCAGAAAGGAACAGGAACATGGGTGGGACGAACCCCTACATCGAGAAAGCCGATTACGAACTTCCTACGGCCTCCTATTCCGTGACATTTATCCAACCAAGTGGAACCTCGACCACCGTTGCCGTCGATCCAGAAAAGATTCCTTACGGTGTCACGGGGTTACCAGGGAGCATTTTGGATATCGCCATGGGCCATGGAATAGATCTGGAGCATGTCTGTGGTGGGGTCTGCGCCTGTTCAACCTGTCACGTCATTGTGAAGCAGGGCTTGGAAAGTTGTAACGAAGGCACCGATGACGAATACGATCAACTGGATGAAGCTCCCATGACGACACTTCAGTCTCGCCTGGGTTGCCAATGTGTCCCGAATGGGAAAGCGAATATCGTCGTAGAAATTCCCGCTGTGAATAAAAATCTCGTTCGAGAAGGCCACTGAAGAAAAGCAACTGCGCTCTTCGCCGGTATCATCGGTTGATCAGTTCGGTTGGGTCCGACAGAACTGATAAAGACCGATGATTCTGTTAGTCATAGGTTTCGATCTTGACCTCCTTTCGATCGTATCCTTGATCCATAAAATAAGCCCGAAGAGGACGGACAAAGGCTTTGGTTCCACAGAGCATGGGGATCACTTTAGGTTGGCCAGTGAGCAGTGGGCCCAGCATCGCTAAAGTTTTCTCCACGGCTACGGATTCATTCTGATCCGCTACAATCGGAAGATAGCGAAACGGGGGCTCCTGGACGGCCATGGTAAGCCATTCCTGATGGAACAGCACCTCCTCTTCGCTGGGTGCCACAGCGATTAAGAGGACCGGCGTATGATTTTTTTTATAAAACATCTGCTTCAATAGGCATCGTATCGGAACAAGACCTGTGTAGCGACCGATCAGTATGAGTTCTCGATCGAGAGTCTCAGGAAGAATAAACCGCCCATAGGGTCCGGACAAAGTGATCTCATCGCCGGACTTCAGCTGATAGAGATACGGAGAGCCGAGTCCATCGGGAACGAGATCGAATACCAGCGTCAACTCTCCATAGGGCGAGGAAGGATCGGCCATGGAGTAGGCTCGATTGAGCGGCGGCTTGGGTCCTATGGGGAGGTGAAGGGACACCCATTGTCCAGGTTGGAACGCAATCTTGGCGGTCTTGGGCTTGAGGACCAGCTGGCGGACGTGAGGTGTGAGATCTGTCGCGGACAGCACTGTGGCAGGTTGCTTCTGTTCTGCCATCCCCATCTCCTTCGGCATTCTCATAGCAGAAGCCGTTAAGAGATGGAAGCACCTCGGCGGTGTACAAGGATTTTCTCAGCGTGGTATAGATGGGCGGCTTCGTCTGTGTAAAGAAGGGACAATGTTGATATGAGTGAGGTTCGTGTTCGGTTCGCTCCCAGCCCGACGGGCTTTCTGCATATCGGTGGAGTACGTACAGCCCTGTTTAATTGGCTGTTTGCGCGCCAACAACAGGGGACGTTCATTCTTCGGATTGAGGATACCGATCAAAGTCGGTCGACCGATGAGTCCATTCAGGCCATCATTCAGGGGATGAAATGGGTCGGTCTCGATTGGGATGAAGGACCATTTCGACAAACGGAGCGGATGGATCTGTATCGCGGCCATGCCATGAAGTTGCTGGAGAAGGGGCATGCATACTGGTGCGTATGTAAGGCGGAGGAGTTGGAGGCTCGGCGGAAGGAAGCCGAGGCCAAAGGCCTGTCACCCCGCTATGACGGCCGCTGCCGCAACTTAGCAATTGCAAGTCCGCCAAGCGAGGCAGCCCTTCGCTTCAAGGCGCCACGGGAAGGACAGATCGTTGTGGACGATCTCATCAAGGGTACGATCACCTTTGATAATAGTGCGGCTGATGACCTCATTATTCTTCGATCCAACGGTTATCCGACCTACAATTTTTCGGTCGTCGTCGACGATGCATTGATGCGCATCACGCATGTGGTCCGGGGGGATGACCATCTGACCAATACGCCGCGACAGATTCCGATTTTCGAAGCGCTGGGGTTTGCGGTTCCGCGCTTTGGCCATCTCCCGATGATTCTGGGCTCAGATAAGACGAGGCTTTCAAAGCGTCATGGGGCGACGTCGGTCATGGCTTATAAAGATATGGGGTATCTGCCCGATGCCATGGTTAACTATCTCGTTCGACTTGGCTGGTCGCACGGGGATCAGGAGCTCTTTACTCGGCAGGAGCTTATCGAAAAATTCTCGTGGGATCATGTCCAGACGTCGGCTGCCGTGTTCAATCCCGACAAGTTATTGTGGCTGAATGCCGAATACATCAAGACGAGCCCTTCAGAACAGGTGGCTCAAGCCCTCGTGCCGTTGTTAGACCAGGCAGGGTTGAAAAAGGACGTCGAGGGTGTCTCGGACGAATGGCTCGCACAGCTGGTGGTCTTAGTGAAAGAGCGGGCGAAGACGTTGGTCGACATGGAGGAATGGGTGAAACCCTATTTCGGGCAAGTCGCTCCCCTCGAGGAAGAGGCGGCCAAGAAATTTCTCACACCGGCGATGGCTCCGTTGCTGCAGAAGCTGGTCACGCGCTTTGAAGCATTTCCCACCTTTTCCAAACAAACCTGGGAAGAAAGCTTCAAGAAGCTGGTCGAAGAAGAAGGTATCAAAATGGGTGCCTTGGCCCAGCCCGTTCGTGTGGCGCTCACCGGGCGAACGGCAAGCCCGGGCCTCTTCGAGGTAATGGAGGTGCTGGGGCGGGATCGAACCCTGTTGCGTCTGCGAAACGGGATTGAGCGTGCCTCGAACGGATGAAGGTTTTCTCTTCCCAAACCCGCGTCGATCTTGACGGAAATGCGATTGATATATTACTGTGAAGCCTGGTTGGGGGATCGTCTAGCGGTAGGACGTCAGTCTCTGGATCTGACTACCTAGGTTCGATTCCTAGTCCCCCAGCCAAAAATTTCTTTCTTGACCCATTCCCACGCACTACTTCCGTACCGCGCTGGGGGATCGTCTAGCGGTAGGACGCCGGCCTTTGGAGCCGGCTACCTAGGTTCGATTCCTAGTCCCCCAGCCATTTCTAGACACTCAAAAAATCATAGGTCGCTTGTTACTTCAGCGACGCCATGTCGATCACAAATCGAAACTTCACGTCGCCGCGGAGGACACGTTCGTAGGCTTCGTTCACCTGTTGGATGGGAATCACTTCCACGTCGGACTCGACCTGGTGTTGGGCACAGAAGTCGAGCATACGCTGGGTTTCTTTGATGCCGCCGATCAGAGAGCCGGCCAGGCGCCGTCGTTTGAAAATCAGCGAAAATGCCTCGACTGGGGTCGGGGTTTCCGGTGCCCCAACAAGGATCATGGTCCCGTCGGTCTTGAGGAGGTTGAGGTAGGCGTTATAATCGTGTGGGGCCGAAACCGTGTCGAGGACATAGTGGAAATACCCTTGGAGTTTGGTAAACGTCTGAGGGTCTGACGTCACCGCAAAGTTTGCCGCCCCCAGCCGCTTCGCATCCTGTCGTTTATTTTCCGAGGTGCTTAAGACCGTCACCTCCGTTCCCATGGCTTTAGCGATTTTCACCGCCATGTGGCCAAGCCCGCCAAGGCCGACAACGGCTAGTTTGTGATAGCGACCGATGCCCCATTGCCGTAGGGGGGAGTAGGTGGTAATGCCCGCACAGAGCAGTGGCGCTGCTCCGGCCAACGAAAGCGCCGCTGGAATTCGGAGGACATACCGCTCATCCACAACGATCTGGGCGGAGTATCCACCTTGGGTGATCTGGCCTGCTTTGTCTTGCCCGCTATAGGTCCAGAGGGTGCCCCCGTCGCAGTATTGTTCGAGTCCTTCTCGGCAGGCCGTGCAGGTTCGGCAGGAGTCCACGAAGCACCCGACACCGGCTCGATCACCAGGCTTAAACGTACTCACCTCTGTGCCCACTTGTGCGACGGTTCCAACGATCTCATGGCCGGGCACCATCGGGAAGAGCGAGATACCCCATTCATTGCGGGCTTGGTGGATATCGGAATGACAGATGCCGCAATGCGAGATCGTAATCAACACATCGTGTGGACCGACATCGCGCCGTTCAAACGAAAACGGCTGGAGCGGTTCCTTCGCGGCCATCGCGGCATAACCTTTGGTCGGGAGCATGACGGTCCTCCTTTGCACGGGAGAAATGGTCGGCAGACCTTAGCAAGTTGACTGTGATTCTGCCAACCGTAAAAGGTAGGGATCTCTCCAAAAAACTGGGAGGTCTCGTTGGCGGTTTCTGCCATGTGGGAATGATCGCGTGCTCGACGAGTCCGCAAGCCACCGGCTTGTTGCAATCGCGGATCGACGATTGCAACAGAAGCGTTCATGAAGAATGTGGGCTAGGTGCTGTCTGTGCGGTCTTGACGGTCGGACGATTCTAGGACGGTCTGTTCCATGGTCAAGGATGGTCCTGGAATGCGGTATTGCTCCATGACCCATGTGCCCAGGTCAGTGACCTGGCAACGTTCCGAGCAGAAGGGACGCCAAGGATTTCCTTCCCACGTTGTGGATTGTTGGCAGAGGGGACAGATCATGGGGGAAGTGTAACGGTGATGGCGGATAAAGGGAAGTCCTTACCGAACGCCTCAGCGGCGGGGTGAGGACCGGAGGGTGGCGACATGAAGCAGCCGTTGCAATCGGCTTCGATCAAGGTCGGTGAGGCGCAGAAACTCGACACCGAACTCACCATGGTTTGCCCATCGAACTGCGGCAGAGTGGACGGTAATCGGGACAGCTAATTCCGTAGCCTGGATCAACAATTTGACGCCCGTTCCAGGTGCCAGCGATACGGCGCTGGTCACTGCACAACCGCCGGTTGAAATGTCGAACGTCGTCCCTTGGCGGACATCCGTCTGGTCGGTCATGGAAAAAAGGATTTGGAGCTCAATGGGGATGCGAGGATGTTCTCGACATTCGATCATGGTTACTCTCGAGGAGCCGCAAGGCTGGTAACCACAGGCTCAACAATCGGCTCCTCGAGAGAGTATAGCCCGCCTTGTTTGCGGTGGCACGCGTCGGGCGAAAATCCGCAAGGGCACTGGGAGTCATCAGCCTGAAAGGCCGATCAAGCGGAAGCCTGCTGGGTTTTCGCAACCTTGGCCCATGCATCCTTGAGGGGCACGGTTCGGTTGAAGAGGAGTGTGTCGGGTGATGAGTCGGAGTCGACACAGAAATACCCCTGCCGCTCGAACTGAAATCGAGAACCAGGTGCGGCGGAGCGAAGGCCTGGCTCCACCCAGCAATCGGTCAGTCGTTCAAGAGATTGTGGGTTCAGGGACTGTGTCCAGTCCTGATCGGCCGCAGGCTTGGCCTGGTCGGTGAGTAACAGCGGCTGATAGAGTCGGATGGTCGCCCGGACGGCATGTACCGCCGATACCCAATGAAGAGTAGCCTTCACCTTGCGCTGCTCCTGCACCGACCCGCTTCTGGTCTCAGGATCGTATGTGCACCGGAGTTCAGTAATCGCACCGGTTTGCGGGTCCTTCGTCACGCCGATGCATTTGATAATGTACCCGTAGCGCAGCCTGACCTCTCGACCCGGGGCAAGGCGATAGAACTGTTTTGGTGGGTCCTCCTTGAAATCATCCTGCTCGATGTACAGGACTCTTGTGAAGGGCACTTTCCTTGTTCCCGCGGATGCGTCTTCAGGATTGTTCACGGCCTCGAGCTCTTCAACGACATCATCTGGGTAGTTCTCGAGGACCACCTTCAGTGGTCGGAGGACCGCCATCACGCGAGGCGACCGTTTGTTGAGGTCTTCCCGGATGAAGTGTTCAAGCAGCTGCATCTCGACGATCGCATCACGCTTGGCGACGCCGATATGCTCGCAAAAGGTCCGAATCGCTTCCGGCGTCACGCCTCGCCGACGGAGGCCTTTCAAGGTAGGAAGACGTGGGTCATCCCATCCGGCGACCAGTTTCTTGTCGACCAGTTCGAGCAGTTTGCGTTTGCTCATGATGGTCGAGGTGAGGTTCAGCCTGGCGAATTCGATCTGCTGTGGGCGATGGGGCGCATCGGCTTCAGCGACCACCCAATCGTACAGCGGGCGGTGATCCTCAAACTCCAGGGTGCAAATGGAGTGCGTAATGCCTTCGATCGCATCGGACAACGGGTGGGCAAAATCATATGAGGGGTAGATGCACCAGGTGGAGCCTGTTCGATAGTGGATCGCATGGCGGATTCGGTAGAGGATCGGATCGCGGAGGTTGATATTGGGAGATCCCATATCGATCTTGGCGCGCAAGACCTGGGTCCCATCGGGGAATTCTCCGGCACGCATGCGTGCAAACAGGGTCAGATTCTCGTCGACGGATCGGGTTCGGTGGGGACTGTCACGGCCCGGTTCGGTGAGCGTCCCGCGGTATTCTCGAATTTGATCGGGCGTCAGACTGTCGACGTAGGCCTTCCCTTTCCGGATCAGGACCGCCGCGAAGGCGTAGAGCTGCTCGAAATAGTCCGAGGCATAAAACATCTGACCGTGCCAATCAAACCCTAACCAACGGACATCATCCTGGATGGCTTGAACGTATTCGAGATCCTCGGTCGTGGGATTCGTATCGTCGAATCGGAGATGGCAGACACCACCGGACATCTCGTTCGCCAACCCGAAATTAAGGGCCATGGATTTGGCATGACCGATATGAAGGTAGCCATTGGGCTCAGGAGGAAATCTGGTGACAAGCCGCCCCTCCTGTTTGCCTGCTGCACGGTCAGCGACGATGAGATCACGAATGAAATTTGAAGAGGCGGAAGACTCTGGTGTGGTCATGGTGTTGGATCAGTCCTGTCAGCCCTGGTACTGTGAAGGCTGTGTTCAGGGAGGAGTTCTATCACAGACAGGGCGATGAGAGGAATGGGGGGAACCGCTAGGCGGCAGGTTCGGTTGCCGTGGGATTCGGCATCGGCATGACGGTAAAGTCTTTTTGGGCGATCAGCCGGCCCTCCATCAGGAGGCGGAATTCATATCGACCGGGTGCCGGAAGGATGAGAAGCGGGATATTGACGCCGAAATCGGAAATTTGGAGACGGTCATGGATCTCAATGTTGGGAAGCGTGGCTCGACAGACCAGTTGTTCCGAGTTGAGATAGATCAAGTCGATATCAAAGTGATAGAGGCCTTCGGCATCGGTAAGGCAGAAGTAGAGTCCCATATGCTGGTGGTGAAACGGGAATGAAGCCGTCTGAAGATGTGTGAAAATTCCGATCAGGCTCTTCTTTTTGGTGAGGCTATCTTCAATGACTTGGTCGCAGACGAGAAACGCTTGCACGGACGGCTTGGGGATATCGATCATGTTGCGCTTCTAGGACAAGGTGCTGAAGGTAAAACGGTTTCTCATCGCCCAGGACAATACATGGCCGGTATGGAATTCTCAAGGGACAATGGGTGGGAAGCGCGCACCTGAGTAAGTGAAGGAGTGCGAACGATCAATTGAATCAGCCGAGGGTGGCGGGGCCGCCGCGCATGTCCAGGATCTCTCCAAAGAGCGTCGTGTGGGAGCCGATTCGACAATAGTGCGGGGTGATTTCCACCGGCATGCCCTTGTGCGAGAACAGTTTCCCGCAGACGAGGTCGACCCTATGCACGGACATCATGTGGACCTCGAGCGCCAGATTCCCGGACTGCAGATCGGACAACTGAATAGCCGGCAACGTTTGACCGTGAGACGTCTCCACGGCAAATCGTCCACGTTCATTCAATGTCAGAACGTTTCGGCGTAGGTGCGCGTTGCGAACACCCTGTTCGTTGTAGAGGTCGAGGGTGATGAGGAGTTGGCCGAGCTCGGGTTTGAGTTCGACCACGAGCTGCTCTTTTCCGTGAATCGTGACCACGCCGTTGGTGTTTCGGAAAATATTCGATCCGATTCGAAGTTCGAGTCGCGGCTTAGACAATACCCCCATCGCCGGTGAACGGGAGAAGGGATCGGTCCCGCGAAACGGCACCGACTCACCCATTTAGCAGCCTCGAACCGCAACGACCGTGGGTCGTGTAAAGCAGGTATAACGCATAGGGAGTATCGTAAAAACACTCATTAGGCTAGGCTTTCTGCCCTGTTCTGTCAAGTTTGTCTGGCATGGAAATGCCAGGTATTATGGCCCCATGCAAAAGGCCCACAGAGCAGACCCCCAAAGGGCTCCCCTTTCGATGGAACGGCGATTCGTTGCAAAGGGAAAACCGCTTGTGCTACCGTCGACCCTTCAGATTGGTTCGGCTGGTCCCATCGTCTAGCCTGGCCTAGGACGGAGCCCTCTCAAGGCTTAAACACGGGTTCGAATCCCGTTGGGACCACCAAACGTTCCTGCTCTCTGCAGAACTGGCGAAGTTCAAGCTTCCGTCAAGGAAGGAGCTGAACAGGTTGAAGAGGGATGGGAATGGATTAGTCGAGCCCGTGTCCCTTCCTAAAGGTTTCAGACATCGCGCCCCTTCGTGATGGGGAGTGAATTATGAACCTCCTGACCTTTCGCTTCCGCGAGTCCCAGGCCGTGGACTTTTATTGGAACCTCGAGCTGGCCAAGCGTGGATCCCTACGCGAATTCAAGGTGCATCCCAACATCGTCATCTACGAGTCGGCTTTCGATCTCCTGAACCCGATTCAAGTCGGGCACGCCTTGTCCCTTGCCAAGGCCTTGGTGCTCGACAAGCGAGCCGAGGTCTTTTCTGGGAATACGTCATTGACCATGGGGACGGTCCGTGATGTATTGCAATGCTATCAGCACTCAATGCAGGTCGACGATCACCATGCTCATTGTTGGTTCAAGATCCGGCTCACGTTTGATCTGACCGTGACACGATTCGAGGTGGAGTCCGAAGACGTGACGAAGTCATTCGTGTTCCCCTGTCGAAGTGCGGCCACCTATGCCTATGGCATTCACTATGAGCACCCAGGAACGATTGATGATCAACTAGACTCGGCCTTATGGCGTGCCGGCACACGTTGGTGTCCGCGGCTCACGGATCTCTCAGAAATAAAACTCGTCAACGTGGAATTTCAGACAAAACGATGAAGAGCTGACGACGGGTACCGATCTGATGGCAGCCGTAGCCAGACTGCTTCTGTATGACTTGTTCAGGCTTGATGGCAGCAGATAAACCCCTCCAGTGTTTTTTGCATTGATGCCGCAGTATCTACGTACCACCGCTCACGAGGTATCCCCTTTTTGTCGGTGGCGGCGAAGTCTCTGTAACTGATGGAACTGTTGCAAATCGACTATAATCCGTTCGGTCCGGACTGTCGGCTTAAGGGGAAATGACATGATGGCTAGATGGCAAGTGGGGTGGGTCGTCGTTGGTTGCTTCCTTCTCCTGATTGGTCTATCGACTGTGTGGGCTGGATCGAGCGAAGGCTCTGGACCAGAAGAGGGGCCCTCGTTGGAAGAGACAATGGCGTTTATCAAAGGTACATGGGAAGCGTGTGCGACGATGCGCAGCGGGTTACAACGGATGGCTCCGAAGGACGGAGCGCCGTGGCAGATGGATCGAACGGCGAAAGTTGACGTGGTAGTTCGGCCTCCCTCCGGACTGCAACTGACTACGCGGCTCAATGAGCGGATGCGCGTCGGCGGCGCCCTTGACCTCCAAGCACCGGTTGAAAAAGTTCAGGAGTTCGACCTGAGCGCCATGTCTCCCGCCGTCAATCCTGAACGAGAAGGAGAAGGAACGAATCTCTATGGGATTCGGCTGCGCTGCACACGTGCGGCCTGTGTGACCGAATGGGTGGCAACGCTTTCGATGCCGGGGAAGCCCATGCAGGATCTCAAGACCGGCCGGTTGGTCGTCACAAATCTGGAGGAGCTTGTGTATGAGGATCGTGCGCCACGAGACAAACAGGGGGAAAAGAAGGGGGAGCTCTCTCTCCCGGTTTGCGATGCAGCAGCTGCGGAGAGCCTTTCAAAAGCGCTGAGTCACGCCATCAGCAAGGCAGGCGGGAAGAAGCCGTTATTCTAGCCCGCATTGTTCATGAACACTTCCGTGGCAATTGTCGACCCGCGGTTGCGACAGGCCGGCGGAGGGCGTTCTCACCCATTCTTTTCTTTCGAATCGACTCGCTCTTACTTCCATCCAGGTTTGTGGTGCCGGGTTGTGTGAGCTTTATACCGAGGTTGATGTAGCGACAGTTCTCTAGGAGAAGGTCTCTCTTCGTGTTCTGAATCATTCTCGCTGAACAATCAATTGATACGAGTCCGTGCGCAACATTCATTGACGCCTCTATTCAGGGTTGTGTATAAACGAATCCACGTTAGTCACTGGTGCAGTTGGTTATAGAGGGTTGTCTTATGTACGCACGCGAGTTTCGTGATGGAGCAAAAGACGGGTTAGAGGCGCTTGAGCCGCTTGATCCTGACAAGATTTCCTCATTCGGTGACCTATTGGAGGCCATGGGCAAAACCGCCTTCGGTGGGCGGCACGTGGGAAAAGCCTTCGAGGTACTCTGGGAGATGGTCGCAGACCCTGAGTGTAAGGTGGTCATGACGTTGTCTGGTGCAATGACCATCGCCAAGATGGGGAAGATCATCACGAAGATGATCGATGAGGGGATGGTGCAGTGCATCATCTCGACCGGTGCATTGATGGCGCATGGCCTGAGCGAATCCGTCGGAAAGACGCATTATCGGCATGATCCCTCGATGAGTGACGAGGAGTTGTTCAAGAAGGGGTACAACCGCGTCTACGACACACTGGAGATGGAAGCGAATTTAAACTACGTTGAGCATGTCGTGGCGCAGACGCTGAAGCGCCTGGATCAGGATCAGCCGCTGTCGTCGCACTTGATCACGAGAGAACTTGGAAAGACGTTGGCGGAAGAACTGCATGGTGACGGCATTCTGAAAAGCGCCTACCTGAAAAACGTACCGGTGTACATTCCAGCCTTTACGGATTCAGAAGTGGGACTGGATATAGGAACCTTGGCGATGGCGCGGCAAGTCGAGCAAGCTCGTTCACGGGGCGATCAGAATGGTGATCTGGGGATCTTGCAGACGATTCTGCAATACCACCCATCATTTAATCCGTACTTGGACTTGAATAGCTATGCCGACCACATGCTCTCCGCGAAGCGACGGGGAATTTTTACGATCGGTGGCGGCGTGCCACGCAACTGGGCGCAACAAGTCGGCCCCTATGTTGAAGTGGGCAACCTTCGGTTAGGGCTGAACGTGACACCGCCACGATTTCACTATGGTGTGAGGATTTGTCCGGAGCCGGATTACTGGGGTGGACTGAGCGGCTGTACCTATCAGGAAGGACTCTCCTGGGGCAAGTTTGTTACGCCGAAGGATGGGGGACGATTTGCTGAAGTCTTGAGCGATGCCACCGTCGTGTGGCCGCTGCTGATGATGGGTCTGATGGAAAGAAAAAAAGCCGGGGTGGTGCGCAGTTCATGATCTGGTCGATGGGACAACGGGTATGTCTGGCTGTCCTTGGCGGCATGCTCTTGTGGTCTGTGCCGGCTTCTGCCGGAAATTCAGGTGAGACCGATTTGCGGATGAGGGGGCAAGCCAACGCCCCGGTCACCTTGATCGAATACTCGGATTTCACCTGCGGGTTTTGTTTGAAATTCTTCAAGCGAACCTGGCCGCGTATTCAAGCGCAATACGTTGATACGGGGAAAGTGCGATTTCTGTATCGGGATTTTCCGCGGGGCGACCAAGGGTCGGGGCTCGATGCAGCGACGGCGGCACGATGTGCCGGTGAGCAGGGTCAGTATTGGGCGATGCATGACCGGTTGTTTTCCGAAGGAGGACAGCTGGATAAGCAGGTGTATCGGCGACATGCGGCGACGTTGAATCTGGATCAAGCCGCCTTTGAACGGTGCATGAGCGATGGGCGGTATACCAAGGCGATTTTTGAAGATCGTCAGGAAGCCAATCAGTGGGGGTTTCATGGAACCCCTGGGTTTATCCTGGTCCGGACGGCGACGGAGCCGACGGACAAGGAACCGGCTGTGGCGATTCCGGGCGCATTTCCGTTCGAGATGTTCGCGGAAGAGATCGATCGCTTGTTGGCGAACGGCAAAAAGTAGAAGACGTCTCTCGCTGAGAAATGTGGAACGGAAGGTAAGTCTGTGCGCGTAGGGTTGACATCGGTACTCAGGTGCGATAGTCCTCTGTATCACACAAGGGAGAGGTATCCCTATGGATTCGATGCAATCGTTCTGGCCGGTCTCTCATCGCGATGACTTCTGGGTGTGCATGTCCTGCCTCACGGAAGTTTTTTATCGAAAAGTCCCGATGCCGGATTGTCCGTCCTGTCATGGCGTCTCGACCTACGAAGGGTTTACCCTGGAGGCGATTCGCGATTGGGGGACGGAAGAATTGATCGCCAAGGCGATTGCCGCACAGGAGGCAGCCGCGATTGTGGAATCGGCGGCCGAAGCGGCTGCGTCGGTGGAAGCGGCGGACTAATACCAACCTCATCCAAGAGACTCCAGCGAATCTTCCTGTGCAGGAATCCCGTCCATTTCTCGTTCATGGCCAGTGGAAACCGGGTGCGGTCACGACTCCGGTCGTCGATCCGTTCACCGGAAAATCCGTGGCTCAAGTCGCTCAAGCCACCGAGTTTGATGTAGAAGAGGCCGTCGCATCGACGTCCAGCTCTGCTGCGGTGATGGCGCAGTTGCCGGGACACGCCCGGTACAACATGCTCCAGCAGATCGCAGCGTTGCTCTACCGACGGCGCGATGAATGTGCGCAGACCATCACGGCCGAGTCGGGGAAGCCGATCACAGATGCCAAGCGGGAAGTCAGCCGAGCCATCCAGACCTTCACCGTGGCAGCCGAAGAGTCGCGGCGGATTGCGGGTGAGGTGGTACCGCTCGATTGGACGCCGGGCTTTGACACCCATCTCGGCATGGTCCGTCGGTTCCCGATCGGTCCGATTCTCGGCATCACCCCCTTCAACTTTCCACTGAATCTGGTGGCGCACAAGGTGGCGCCCGCACTCGCGTCGGGGAATCCGATTCTGATCAAGCCGGCTCCGCAGACGCCGTTGACGGCGCTGCTGCTCGGCGAGATCGCACTCGAAGCAGGCGTGCCTCCAGGCGGACTGAACGTCGTACCCTGCGACAACCCTCTTGCCGAACGGATGGTGATCGACCCTCGGTTCAAACTGCTGAGTTTCACCGGCAGTGTCTCGGTGGGATGGATGTTGAAGGCCAAATGCGGGAAGAAAAAAGTCACGCTCGAACTCGGCGGCAATGCAGGCGTGGTGATCGAGCCGGATGCTGACTTGGAACTGGCGGCGCAGCGCTGCGCCGCAGGCGGGTTCGGGTATGCCGGCCAGACTTGCATTTCGGTGCAGCGGGTTTTCGTGCATCAGGCGGTCGTCGACGCGTTTACGACCAAACTTCTCATGCATGTGGCTCGGCTCAAACTCGGTGATCCTGCCGAGGAGACGACGACCATCGGGCCTCTCATCGATCAAGCAGCTGCGCAACGAGTAGAGAGCTGGATCGGGGAAGCGGTGGCGGACGGGGCCCGACTGCTCTTGGGTGGGAAACGGATCGGATCGTTGATGGAGGCCACGGTGTTGGGGAATGTGAGGCCGGAGATGAAAGTCTCCTGTCGAGAGGTATTTGGACCGGTCGTGACCGTGACGCCCTATCGTGAGCTCAGTGAAGCCGTGGCGTTGCTCAATCAATCAGACTTTGGATTACAGGCTGGTATTTTCACCCAGGATATCAACAAAATCTTTTACGCGTTTCGTCATTGTGAAGTCGGAGCCGTCCTGGCGAACGAAATTCCGACGTTTCGCGCAGACCACATGCCCTACGGCGGCGTGAAGGATTCCGGGTTGGGACGCGAAGGCGTCCGTGCCGCGATCGAGGATATGACCGAGCCCAGGATGCTCATCATGAACCTCAAGGAACCATCCACGCCATCCGAAAAAGGTAATTAGAATATATTGCGAAGCCGGTTCAATCTTGCTACAACAAACGCCCGATACGACCGTTGGTACGGCGTAGTTTGTGTGTCAGGCTGACCGCTTGAGCGCACGTCACGCAGCAACTTCCGAACAGCCAGAAAGGCCGATAGTCGGACGAAAGGGGAGATGATGGTACCTACGCATATGTTTCTCACGAGAGGGGTGGGAGTCCACAAGGAAAAGCTGGCCTCCTTCGAAGAGGCGTTGCGCAGCGCCGGTGTGGCGTACTGCAACCTGGTCAGCGTGTCCTCCATCCTTCCGCCGCACTGCAAGATCATCCCCCGGAAGCGCGGTGAGCAACTGCTGAAACCCGGTGAAATCACGTTTTGCGTCATGGCCCGCTCCGAAACCAATGAGCGGAATCAGCTCGTGTCGGCGTCCGTGGGGCTCGCCAAGCCGACCGATCGCGGAACATACGGATATCTGTCCGAGCACCATGCGCATGGCGAGACAGATGAAGAGACGGGAGAATACACCGAAGACTTGGCGGCACAGATGCTGGCCACGACGTTAGGCGTTGAGTTCGACCCCAATGTCGCCTGGAAGGAGCGGGAACAGGTATTCAAGATGGGTGGGAAGATCGTGCAGACGCTGAATATCACCCAGTCGGCTGTCGGGAAGAAGGGCAAGTGGACGACCGTCATCGCACTGGCCGTGTTTATCCCGCCGGAAAACGTGCCCTCCCGTCCTCGCCGGTAAATGACTGTGGTGTGCGCCATAGGTACGCCTCAGTCGCTTACTCCGCGAAGGGAAGAACGCGCATGACGCTTCCCGTTGGCTGGGAAGGCCCCAACCATAACTTTTTAGGAATCGACGAACCCTGGTGCCATCCCGACCAGGCTGGTGTCTATATCCTGCCGGCTCCCTATGAGCACACCTCCAGCTACATCCGGGGCTCGAACCTCGGCCCTTCCGCTATCCTTGAAGCCTCCAGTCAGGTGGAATTCTACGACGAACAACTGCGATGTGAACCCTATCGAGAATGGGGTGGCGTAGCCACGGTATCCCCGTTGGAACTGAACGGCAAGGTCGATCGCGCTGCCGTCGATGCGATTGAGGCGTTTGTCTCACCACATGTGGGATCCGGCCGGTTTCTGGTCACACTGACGGGGGAACATACCGGTGCCTTGGGGGCGATTCGCGCCCATGCCAAACGATATCCGCAGATGACGGTCGTGCAAATCGACGCACATGGCGATCTGCGGGAGGCCTATCAAGACAATCCATTCAGCCACGCCAGTGTCATGGCACGGGTGGTGGATGATGGATTACCGCTTGTACAGGTGGGGATCCGATCGATCAGCGCTGAAGAGGTCGCCCGTATCGACAGGACGGACCGAATCAAGACCTTCTTTGCAGCAAGCATCCTCGACCCATCCGGTCCCTACGAAGGGAAGGCGGCCAAATGGATTCCCGATGTCGTTGCAGCCTGCCGAACCCCGGTGTACCTCACGTTCGATTGCGATGGGCTGGATGCCTCGATTATTCCGGCCTTGGGCACTCCAGAGCCGGGGGGCCTTGGATGGTACGACACTCTCAATCTCATCACAGCGCTGGCCAACGGACCGGGTATCGTGGGAATGGATCTCAGCGAGATAGCTCCTATAGAGGGATTTGTCGCGCCGCAATTTTCAATCGCGCGGTTGATCTATCGTGTCTTGGGGCGTATCAAAGCTGGCCGCCGCGTTCATTCGTAGTCGATACACATATTAATCGTCACCTGCTCTCGTGGCGCACACCATCCGCATCAATAAATTCTTTACCGAACAGGGGATCTGCTCTCGGCGTGAAGCCGATCGATTGGTCGAGTCCGGAGCGATCACGATCAATGGCCATGTGGCCAAGCTCGGGGACCAGGTCGGGCCATCAGACGTCATCGCTCGCGAGGGCCAGGTCTTACCCTGGGGAAAAGCTTCCCTCTATATCAAGTACCATAAGCCGGTCGGCGTCACGACCACGAGCGAATCGCACGTCGCTCGAAACATCATTGCCGAGATCGGACATCCTGAACGAATTTTTCCGATCGGGCGGCTCGATAAGGATTCATCCGGGCTCATCTTGCTGACGAACGACGGTAACATCGTGAACGAGATTCTCCGTACGGAATTCGGCCACGAGCGAGAGTATCTTGTGCGGGTGGATCGTCCGTTCGATCAGACCTTTCTGGATCATATGGCGGAGGGCGTCGTGATTCTCGGCAGCCGGACGAAGCCCTGCCGAATGAGTCGGGTCGGGCCTGACCGGTTTCGCATTGTCTTGACCGAGGGGCGGAATCGGCAGATCAGACGGATGTGCCATGCGCTCGGCTATCGGGTGATCCTGCTGCATCGAACCAGGATCATGCACATCACAGTCAACGGGCTGGGCATCGGTGAGTGGAAGGAGCTCACGAGTCAGGAGCGAGCGCAACTGCTGGACGCTGTTGGGCGCCATCAGATGTGACGGATGTTCATGGTAGAAATGAACCAGCTTAGCGGGGAGGTGTTTAAAAAGGCTACACCTCCGCAAGGTGCTCAAACAGCTCCGTCAGTTGAGTAACTCGCGTCGGGCGGTGCGGACAAGCGCAAGCACAGCGGGGTGTTTCAGCTTCCGTTCCACGGTGATCGCGTAGAAATGTTGGATGAGTCCGTCCAGCTGTCCAACCACCTGCACCTGGTATTGGCGACAGATCTCCTTTTCGATCACAGTGGCGCCGGGGAAGATCCCATGGCCATCCTGGCCGAAGGCTTTGAGAGTCGCACTGTCATCAAACTCGCCCACCACGGTGGGGTGGACGCCGTGGTTCACCATCCATTGGTCCATCAAGCGACGAAGCACCGCACTCGAGGTGGGGAGGAGGAGCGGGGCATTGCGGAGTGAGTAGGGAAAGTCTCGACGATACTGGGCAGCCAGTCTTGCCGTGGCGAACAGCGTGACGCCCGATTCGCCCAACGGGTGGTTGTACGCATGTGCCTTTACTCCAGGTGGAGCCGGAGTATCAGCGATCACCAAATCGGAACGATGAGCGGCCAGATCGGTCAGAAGCTGGTGCAGGTTATCCTCTTGGCAGATTAAGCGTGTCGGCTTATAGAGCCTGAGAGCGGACTTGAGCAGTTGGGTGGCGAGCGGTTTAGGAACGGCGTTGGCAATGCCCACGACCAGACGTGTCGGCTGTCCGTTCTCCTGCCCTCTCACGGTATTCATCAGCTCTTGCCCGGTCGCGAAGATGTCCTCCGCGTACTTGAACACGAGCTGACCCATCTCCGTCAGCACCAGACGCCGGCCTGTTCGAATGAACAACTTTTCGCCCAAGGTCGCTTCTAACAGATGGATCTGCCCGCTAATCGTGGGTTGAGCGAGGCGGAGTTCTTCGCAGGCTTTAGTTACGGTCCCGTGTTTGGCAACGGACCAGAAATATAACAAGTGATGGTAGTTTAACCAATCCATATGGCCCGTAGCTCTTGGGAGAGCGGCGGTACTATACCATCGGATTAATCGATACCACAAATCTGTTTTATCTATTTTGAAAAAAGAAGGGGAGGTTGCTAGTGTGTGCGCCGTCCGCCGAATGTATACGAGAGGAGCATCCCACATGGTCGCACTGGTGTTGGCTCTGGTCGTAATTCTGCCAATGACCGCGATAGCGGAGCCGGTGATCGACTCCCGCACGGTGCAGGCACAGTCGACACGCACCGAACCTCTGAGCATAGGGGAAGTGCTGGCGCGTATTGAGTTGACCCATCCCCTGCTTCAGGCCACGGGAGCCGAGCGCACGAAGGCCCGGGCAAAAATCCTCAAGGCGCTCGGGGCCTGGGAGCCGCAGGTCAAGAACTATACACAGTTCGAGCGTTATACTAACTGGAACATTACGACGGCGTTCGACATTCCAAATCAACATACGATTGGATATGCCGACAGCACGGTCGAGGTCGGGCATCCTTGGGGCTTCAGGGTTGCCGGTGGACTTCGCAGCGGCTTCGGGGATAGCGAAAGTATCAACCGTATTGCCCTACCCCCTGATCTGCGCGCTGCCTATCATAAGCAACACTTCTACTACAGTGGGACCATCCATTTCCTACGAGACTTCATGGTCAACGAAGAGAACGCCGAATTTCAAAGGGCCGAGCTCGCGGGCCCGCAAGCAGAGATCAAGGTGGCGCAGAAACGGCAAGACCTTTACTTGGCTGGAGCCGTGCAGTACTGGGATTGGCAGGTTGCGGTTAAGCAAGCTGATGTCGTGAAGCGTGCACAAGCTGTGGCTGAAGAGCGCTTAGTCCAGATCGAAGGGTTGGCGAAGGGCGGGAGGGTTGCGCCGCTCGATGCTATTGAGGCGAACCAAGAGGTTCAGGTTCGACGAGAGGCCGCCATCGCCGCGCAACGCAAGGTGGAGTATGAGCAGTACAAACTGTCCCTCTTCCTCTGGGAGAATGGGGAGCCGGTGACGCCCCGACGGGAATGGGCACCTGAATTCCAGGGGGAAACGCCGCTCCCGACCAACGCGGAGGTCGCAGGCTATAAAACAGAGGCGAAAGAAGTGCGGCCGGAAGTGCGAGACCTCTACGTCGAAGCTAAGCTCAACAACATCGATATGAAGCTTGCCAAGAACAAGCTGCTCCCGACGTTAGATCTAGAGGGGGGGCCGACCCCGGGCGCTGCGGACTGGTTGGTGGGACTCGGGTATCGGGTCGGCCTGCACACCGAGATGCCGCTGTTCCAGCGAGAAGCGCGCGGGAAGGTCATGGCCGCTGAAGTGGCTCAGCAACAATTGGCGTTGAAACAACTGTACACCGAGCAACAAGTCACCTTTGACGTGGACAACTGGCTCTCGGCCCAAGTGCGCGCCAGAGATCGGGTAACCGCGGCGACGGAAGCGCTGCGGTTGGCGAAGACGCTGGAAGAAGGCGAACGGACCCGATTCAATATGGGCGCGACCACCGTCCTCTTTGTCAACCTCCGTGAACGCCACGTGGTGGAGCAGGCGTACCAGCTGTATCGGGCGCAGGCTGACTACGCCGTGGCGCGTGGAGGGATGCTGTGGGCTCGAGGGCTGCTGTCCAAGCCGTGGCCCGAAAGCGAGTTGGCTAAGTACGGAAACCCGCTGACGGCAGCGGGCATGAACGGCTTCAAACAACCGGGTCGCGATTAATCCTGCACAAGGAGCATCTGTCGATGACCGCTCTCTTACTCGTGATTCTGATCTTGCTTCCCGTGACGACCCTGGCGGCACCGGTGCACGATTCTAGCGCGTTGAAGGCGCAGTCTGTCCGCACCGAGCTTCTGACCATCAGCGAAGTGCTCGCACGTATTGAGTTGACCCATCCGCTCCTTCGGGCGACCGGCGTTGAACGGATGCAGGCCCGGGCAAAAATCCTCAAGGCGCTCGGGGCCTGGGAACCAAAGTTTCAGAACAGGACAGAGGTCGATCGCTATCAGTCGTGGAACTTTCTGGCCTTCATCAATACGACGACGGGGGGATATAACGACAGCACGATCGAGATGGGACATCCTTGGGGCTTCAGGCTCAACGGCGGGATCCGCAACGGGTTTGGGGATCGCATCAACCAAGGCGCCCATGCACTCATCCCGAATGATGGACTGCTCTTCTATCATAACCAACAAATGCTCATCGGGGGGGAGGCTCACCTGCTGCGAGGATTCATGATGAACGAAGAGTACGCCGACTTTCAGAAGGCCGAACTCGCGGGGCCGCAGGCTGAGATCGCGGTGGCGCAGAAGCGGCAAGACCTCTACCTCGCCGGGGCCGTACAGTACTGGGATTGGCAAGTTGCCGTTAAGCAAGCTGATATCGTGAAGCGCACCCTGGCTGTGGCCGAAGAACGGTTCACGCAGATCGAGGGGCAGGCGAAGAGGGGGTTGTCCTCGCCGCTCGATGTCATTGAGGCCAACAAAGAGGTTCAGGTTCGGCGAGAGGCTGCCATCGCCGCGCAACGGAAGGTGGAGTATGAGCAGTACAAGCTGTCTCTTTTTCTCTGGGAGAACGGCGAGCCGGTGACCCCGCAACCAGAATGGGCGCCGGAATTTCAGGGCGAAACACCGCTTCCGACCAACGAGGAGATTGCAGCCTATAAAGTGGAGGCAAAGGAAGTGCGCCCAGAGGTGCGGGACCTCTACATCGAAGCCAAGAAGAATAATATCGATATTAAACTTGCGAAGAACTACCTGCTCCCGAAGTTTGATTTTAAGGGGGGGCAAATGGAGGCCAGCGCGGACTGGAATGTGGGAGTCGGGTATCGGGTCGAATCGTGGTTTGCAGTGCCGATCTTCCAGCGGGAAGGGCGGGGGAAGGTCCTGTACGCGGAGGCGGACCAGCAGCAACTGGCCTTCAAGCAGCTGTACACCGAGCAACAAGTCAGCATCGACGTGGATAACTGGCTCTCAGCTCAAGTGCGTGCGAGAGACCGGGTGAAGGCGGCGACGGAGGCCTTACGATTAGCCAAGACGCTGGAGGAGGGCGAGCGGACCAGGTTCAATATGGGCGCAAGCACCGTCCTGTTCGTGAACCTCCGTGAGCGCAACGTCGTTCAGCATGCGTACCAGCTGTATCGGGCGCAGGCCGACTACGCCGTGGCGCGTGGAGGCATGTTGTGGGCGAGGGGCGCCTTGGCAAGGCCTTGGCCAGAAAGCGAGTTGGCCAAGTACGGGAACCCGTTGACAGCGGCGGGCATGAACGGCTTTAAACAACCGGGCCGCGATTAATTCCGCAACAAAGGAGCATCATTCCTTGATCTTTCTCTTGTTGTTCTCGTTGATGATGGTGCCGGCGATCGCACTGGGGGAACCGGTGCTCGACTCCAGTGTCATGCAGGCTCAGTCAACTCGCACCGCTCCCCTGACCATTGAAGAGGTATTGGCCAGGATTGAGTTGACTCATCCGCTGCTCAGGGCCGTCGGACTGGAGCGAGCGCAGGCTCGGGCAAAAATTCTCAAAGCACTAGGTGCCTGGGAGCCGAAATTTCGAAACGAAATCGAGTACGATCGGTATCAAACCTACAATCTGACGAATGCGACAGGTCTGAATAGCCTAAGTGCTGGCTATGTCGATACCATGCTCAAGATCGGGCACCCCTGGGGCTTGGAGCTCTTCGGCGGCATCCGTAACGTTTTCGGCGATCGTGCAACGCTTGAGGGGAACAGAGCCTACCCTATTATCGATGAACGCAACGTCCAGAGTCCTGCGATTGCGGTCCCTCAAGACTTTCAACTGTTCTATCCGCAGCAAATGGGCATAGTCGGTGGAAAGATTAATCTCCTGCGGGGGTTCATGATTAATGAAGAGTATGCCCAGCTCCAGCAGGCGGAACTCGCTGGACCACAAGCGGAAGTGAAGGTGGCTCAGAAACGGCAGGATCTTTATCTTGCTGGGGCGGTTCAATACTGGGATTGGCAGGTTGTCGTCAAGCAGGCCGATGTGGTTAAGCGTACGCTGGCGATCGCGGAGGAACGCTATCGTATGGTGGAGGGCCGAGCCAAATCCGGCGCGGTCGCTCCGATCGACGTGGTCGAAGCCCGGGAAGAAGTTCAGCGGCGTCGTGAGGCTGCCATTGCCGCGCAACGGAAGGTGGAGTACGAACAATATAAACTCGCCCTCTTTCTCTGGGAAAACGGGGAACCGGTGACGCCGAGACCGGAATGGGCTCCAGAGTTTCAGGGTGAAACGCCATTACCAAGCGAAGAGGATGTCGCGGCCTTTAAGGTGGAAGCTGCGGAGGATCGTCCGGAAGTGCGCGATCTCTACATTGAAGCTAGGTTGAACAATATCGACCTGAAACTCGCCAAGAATGGCCTCCTTCCAAAGCTCTCAGTTGAAGGTGGTCCGGCGATCGGCGCCATCTATTGGGTCGGTGGGATCGGCTATCGAATGGCTGCTCTGTTCAGCATGCCGTTGTTCAATCGCGCTGCGAGAGGGAAAGTTCTTCATGCAGAGGCAGAGCAGACACGGTTGGCATATAAGCAGGCCTACACCGAGCGCCAGGTTCAGATCGAGGTAGATAACTGGCTCTCGGCCATCGTGAGGGCCAGAGATCGAGTCAAAGCTTCGACCGAGGCGTTGCGCTTGGCCAAGACCTTGGAAGAAGGCGAACGAGCGAGATTTAACATGGGAGCCACGAGCGTGCTCTTCGTCAACCTGCGAGAGCGTGCGGTGGTTCAGGCAGCGTACGAGCTCTACCGTGCACAAGCCGACTATGCCGTGGCTCGTGGAGGGATGCTCTGGGCGAGAGGAGCCTTGTCGAAGCCTTTGGCGGACAGTGTGCTTGCCAAGTATGGGGACCAGGTACAATCAGCGGGTTCATCCGGACGAAAACTCCCAGGACGTGATTAATGACTCCTGATGTAGCTGGTAGTACCACATAGTTCATTTGGTGGGCTTGGATCTTGATCAAAGAATAGCGTATTTTTCGTTGTATACAAGAGTTGGAAAGGGGCCGATGATTCACATTCTGACATATTACTGGGGGTGCTCATGAAGGAACCTCAGGGCGAAGGTTATAGGGGCCTGTTCGAAGCGCTGATGAAACAGTTGTCCGTGGCCATCCGGGCTGAGAAAAAGATTATGAGTCTTCTTTTCTCCTACGCCCTTGCGGTTGGCTTTTTCTCCCTTATCATTCCGTTGACCGTACAGGAATTGGTCAGCACCTTTTCCTATGCGATTCAACCGGTCATGATTTATACCTTGACGGCGGTGATGTTCTCGGTGCTCCTGTTCGTCGGTCTGTTCAAGACCTTTCATTTTTATGCCGTGGACGTCGTCCAGCGCAGAATCTTTGCCCGCGTGGCGGTGGCGATGGTTGAGGCATTGCCTCGTAATCGATTTAAAGGAGCCCGTCCGGAAATTGCGAACTACTTTATCGAAACGGTCTTCATGCAGCGGGCGCTTTCAACGCTGCTCATCGATCTGTTGAACGTGGTGGTCGGCGGATCGGTCGGGATGATCATGCTGGTCGTGTACCATCCCTATTTTCTCATTTACAACCTCATGCTCATGACTGGCTTTGCGATCACGTTCTTCGTACTCTCCCGTGGTGCGCTGAAAAGAACCCTGGAGATGTCTCACGCCAAGTACGATGTCTTCAATTTCATCCAAGAGGTTTCGCGGAACGCCTTACAGTTAAAGGCGACCGACAGTAAGCCGTTTCTTATCCAGAAGACCGATGCATTGGTCACCAGGTATGTCGAAGCTCGGAAAGCACGGTTTGCCGTGTTGGTGCGGCAGTATATCGGGTCTGTGGCCGGACAAGCCATTGCACAGGCCGGTGCGCTCTCCATCTCAGGCTCGCTCTTGGCCTCAGGACAATTGACACTTGGGCAGCTGGTCGCAGTTCAAGCGGTCGTCAGCGCCCTGGTCATCAATTTTGACTCGCTGATCAAGAACATGGGGTACATCTATTATTTCTTTGCTTCGCTGACCCACCTTGATGAGGTGTTTAGTCAGGAACAGGATTACGTGTCCACCGAATCTACCGTGGCTCTGCCAAAGCACCTCGGTCAAGGGGTTCGCGTGACCTGCAAAGGGGTGAGTCTGGTTCACAGTGGCGTGGCGGTGTTCGATGGCTTCAATCTGGATGTGGCCCCCGGTGAGAAGCTTGGGATATATGCTAAAACCACGGCTGCAAAAACGGCATTGGCAAGAGTGCTTGGTGGACTTGAAGTACCGACCGGTGGCGTTGTGCAATATAATGGTGTCGATCTTCGCTACATCGATCCCAGCGCGATCAATCAGTGCCGCAGTGTCATGATTGACTCGCAGTTGTCCCTCGTTAAGGGCACGATCGAAGAAAATATTGTAATGGGCCGGTCCTATGTCACCTATGATGACCTGAACTGGGCGCTCCGCTTCACGGAGTTGGAAGAAGATATCGAAGGCCTTCCGCGCGGGGTGAAGTCCGAGGTCTCCGCACTCGGAGAGTCGTTGTCGCCAACTCACGTGGTCCAGATTCTTCTGGCCCGTGCGATTCTCGGTCGTCCACAAGTGCTCGTGTTTGATGGGCTGATTCATTCGCTTGAGCCATCATTGCGCGAGCGCATTTTACGACGGCTTTGCTCGAAGGATGAGGCCTGGTCGGTCATCTTTGTGTCGACCGATCCAAATCTAACGGATCATGCTGATCGTCGTATCATGTTGCATCATACTCATGCGTAAGTCGTTGAAACGGCCAATTCATAGCAGTACTTTTATTATGGAGGCTCCATGGCTAGCCTAGGTAGCGGTCATGATAGTAACGGTGAGCGTGCGCTGGTTCAACGAGGGGTCGGCTTGGCAGCGATCACGATTGAACAAGGCCCGGCATTGGCAAAGTTGCCTTGCTGGCAGGCTGTGCAAATACCACGAGGGATGTTTACGGCGTCCCGTGCCATTCTCACAATTCTTCTCTTGTTTCTGATCGTCCTTGAGTTTGTCCCCTGGACACAAACGATTCAAGCGTCCGGCAAGGTTTCTGCCTATACTCCCTATGATCGGCCCCAGAATATTGAATCTCGAATTACTGGTCGGATCAAGGCGTGGCACATTTATGAAGGTGTGAAGGTTAAAAAGGGTGAACTTGTCGGTGAGCTTGAAGATTACGATCCGACCTTTATGGCCCCAGAGATCCTTCCTCTGTTTGAGCAGAGAAAAGACGCCTTGGAGAAAACCAAGCAAGCGGCATTGGCCAGGGCAGACCAGTTGAACCGGCGAATCGGTGAGATGAAGAAACTGGTCCAGGCGGCTGTTCCTTCAGCAGAGGCGCGGGTTGTTGAGGCAGACAATAAAGTGCGTGAGGCTCAACAGAAGGTTGAGCAGTACAAGATCGACGTGCACACAGCCCAACTCAATGTCGACCGCCATCGGCAACTAGTTCGGGAAGGGTTGGTCTCCCAACGTGAACTTGAGTTGACGATCCAAACCGAGATCGGGACCAAGGCAGGCTTGCAGGCGGCACAGGCGAGTTTGCAGGGTGCCGAGCAGGCCAGGTCATCGCTGAGCTTTGGTCGTGATCAAGTCTCAGCGGATGTCAATCAGAGGCTGATGGATGCAATCGCATCCCGCGATTCCGCGGTTGCTGAAGCTGCGAAGGCCACCGAATCGTTGGCGGACATCGCTTATCGGCAACAGGGGGTTCAGCAACGTATTGAAGCAGCAAAACTTTTTGCCCCTATGGACGGCACGGTCGTCAAGATGGCGAAAGTTGGTATCAATGAGACGGTCAAGCAGGGAGATAATTTGGTCACCATCTCTCCCCTCGCTGCCGATCCAGCTATTGAAATGAAGGCTGAAGGGTTGGATTCTCCCCTCCTGAAGCCTGGGCGCAAGGTGCGGATTCTCTTCTTCGGGGTTCCGGCTATTCCGCTGCCGGCTTGGCCCGGCCTAATGGCTGGCACCCGTGGAGGTATCATCAAGGTAGTTGACCAGATCGATGATGGTAAGGGGAACTACCGATTCTGGGTGGTTCCGGACCCAGATGATCCTCAGCCATGGCCTGAGCAAACTCAGGTAAGACAGGGAACAAAGGTGCTGGGTTGGGTGGTTATGAATCGTGTTCCGCTCTGGTACGAACTGTGGCGGCGATTCAACTTCTTCCCACCTGACTATCTGGAGCGTGAGCCGAGTCTGTTTGAAATGTTCGCGCCGAAGGTGGCAGCGCCTGCCGCTAAGTAAGTGAATGGCGCCGCGGCGCCGAGATCCTCAGAACAATGGCCCAGGGGAATCCCCCCTGGGCCATTTTATTTGAACCCTCCGGCCGAATGTAAACCAATCAGCGTTAAGCTGACCGCTTACGGCATCACATCTTGAATGTCTAAGCTGGGATTCTCCTAAGTACTCAGTACCAAGCTGGTACTCGCGGGGTCCTTGTGGGTGGATTGTCTTGACCCGGTTCGGCGGACTCGCTATGGTGCCGCTATCAAGCTGCTATTGGTGTGTGTTCTGTCTACTCAAAGGAGGCGGAGGGTATGGGTAAGCGTAAGCTGCCGGTACGACAATCTCAGGTCAGCACCCGTGCGAAAGCGCTGGGTGGTCGGCCGATTGTTGGAGTATTAGGAGGTAGTAAGTCGGACTTTCCTATACTTGAAAAAGCCGGGGCGATCTTAGCTGAATTGGGGATTCCGTATGAACTCCTTGTTGTTTCGGCGCACCGGACACCAGATCGACTCTTTGAATATGCCACCACGGCTCCGGAACGAGGTATTCAAGTTATTATCGGTGGGGCAGGTGGTGCGGCGCATCTTCCTGGAATGCTCGCTGCGAAGACCCATCTCCCCGTGATTGGTGTGCCGATTCCGACGGAAAACCTTCGTGGTTTAGATTCATTGCTCTCCATCGTTCAGATGCCCAAAGGTGTTCCTGTGGCAACGGTGGCGATCGGTGGTGCAGAAAATGCTGGTCTCCTGGCCGCGCAGATCCTTTCAGGGAGCCGTCCTGACATAGCGGAGCGCCTGATTGCGTACCGGCGTATTCAGACAGAGACGGTTCTCCACTCCCCTGAAGCGAAGGGAGTCGGTTGTGACACGTCAGAGGTGTCATCGACCAAACGGCGACCGTGATGCATACGATACTTGACCCAGGGGCTATGCTGGGGGTGCTTGGTGGTGGGCAACTCGGAGCGATGTTCGCCGGAGCAGCTCGTCGCATGGGCTACCGGGTTGCCATTTGGGATCCCGATCCCGATGCCCCCGCCCATCGGGTTGCGGACGAATCATTCTCTACATCCTTCGCAGATCATGACATTAGGGAGCGGTTCATCGATACGGTTCAGGCCATAACGCTCGAATGGGAAAATATCCCGGCCGAGCTCTGTCAATGGCTTGAACAACAGCGGCCGCTGCGTCCGTCCAGTGCCGTCCTGCGCATCATTCAAGACCGGCTTACCCAGAAGCAGTTTTTATCGTCCTGTTCGCTCCCCCTTCCTGACTTTGCTGAAGTGACATCGGAGCATCAACTTCATCAGGTGATCAGTCGCCTTGGTCTTCCGCTGATCTGTAAAACGGCAAGGAGTGGTTACGATGGGAAAGGGCAATGGCTGATTAGAGAGCCCTCTGATATCCAGCGGTTTGAGCGTATTCTTGCCACATCCTCTACCAGGGTCAGGTGGATTGCCGAACAGTTTGTCTCGTTTGTGCGGGAGCTCTCGGTCCTCGTGGTCAGAAGTGCGAGCGGGGAAACACGAGTCTATCCTGTCGTTGAGAATCGGCATGAGCAGGGGATTTTACGTGATAGCGTCGTTCCTGCTTCCATCTCCCCCAGTGACGCCGAGGCAGCCTGTGAGCTTGCCGTCCGGGCAGTGGCTGAGCTGCATGGAGTCGGAATCTTCTGTATCGAGCTCTTTCAGGCCCAAGACGGTCGCCTTCTCATCAATGAAATTGCACCGCGCCCGCATAACTCCGGCCACTATACATTGGATGCCTGTACCGTCTCTCAGTTTGAGCAGCAAGTGCGCGTGATGTGTGGTCTTCCATTGGGTGAAGTGAGACTCCTGTCCCCTGCTGTCATGGTGAACCTCCTTGGTGACGAGGTGACCACGGTGCTGTCCGGTGAGAGAAGCCGGGGAACCTTTTCCATCCCAGGTGCCGCAGTACATCTGTATGGAAAGCGGGTGATTCGCCAGGGAAGGAAGATGGGTCATGTGACGTTTACGGCTCCAGAAAGAGAAGCTGCAGTCGCATCGGCTCAGCAATTCCTGTCGCAAGTCCGCAAACCTCCCTCCGCCATTCCATTCCATCAATAGGCCAAAGGTGCCCTTCAAACGTTCGTTCTTGACCGACAGTGTCCGTTCGATTTTGTCCCGTGATGGTCCGGAAGCGGTCCAAGCCAGGGCGGCACAGGCAGAAAATCGAAGAATTCACCACGAGCTGGGGGGCACACAATTTGCTGTTTTCCCGCTATTCTCACCTCTGGAGGTAGACCTAGCATGGGAACTCGCTCGACCCAATCTCACTCCCCCCAAGCGCCAGACAGACTTTATCGGATGCTGACGGACTCGGGATCACGCTACCTTGTCCTTCAGGGGCTGGTCACCATCATCTTGTCCTATGAGCTCCTGTTTGGTGCAGACCCCATTTTGAGCCGAGTGACTACCAATAGCTTGGTGCTGGGGCTCTGGCTTGGGGCCATTGCCCTGGTCATGCTGCCTCGAACCGTTTTTGACGCAGCCTGGTTTGGGTCCGTGCTGGTGACCCTCGATACGATTCTGGTGACCGCTGCTATTTATCTTTCAGGGAATGCCCGATCTGATCTCTATATCACCTATTTTGTGCTTATGTTACTGGCGGCTTCCGTTCGGCGACTCAGTCATCTATTTGGTCTCTCCTTGCTCTTGAGCGCCGGATATTCTGTCGTCCTGTATGAAGGCATTCTCAACACGGGAGCGCCGGTAACCGGACAGTTGTTGGGAATCCCGGTGCTGGTCGTGATGGCGGTTTTCTATGGAGTGGCTTTAGAAAATACGGAGGTTGTCCGGCAGGAAAAAGACTCCTTACAAAAAGATGTCGAAGGGTTGAAGAAGACCGAAGAGGGCCTGGTCGCTGCGAAAACAGAATTGGAGGCCAGGATCGCGGCATTAAAATCAGATCTGACCAAGGCGAAAATGGATCTGCGAGAAGGTCAACTTACCCGTCAGGGGCTTGAGCGGCAGCTGCAGGAAACGCAGAAACTAGAGGCCGTCGGTCGAGTCGCGGCGAGAATTGCGGTGGAATTTGGATCCCTGTTTTCAGCGGTTGGGAAACAGACGGGTGTTATGTTGGCGCACCTTCAGCAACATGACCCGCTTCGAGGTACGGTTGATGAACTGTTTAAGGTCGGAGAGCAGGCGGCTACGCTCACGGCACAACTCATTGCGCTGAACCTTGAGAAAGGTTCGGATAGAAACAAGGTGTCGGTCAATGCCGTATTGGGTGATGTACGTAGCATGATTGCTGATCTTCTACCCGAGCAGATTGAACTGAAAGTCATGCTGGATCCCCAGGTGAGTCATATAGAAGTTGATCGGGAGGGATTAGAAACCATCCTCTTTCAGCTGGTCGTGAATGCAAGGGATGCCATGCCGAATGGAGGTCGGCTCACGATCGAGGTCAAGACGATCGAAACGCCAGTGAAATCCGCCAAGACAACTCAGATCGGTGCGGCGGCCTCTCAGATTGAGATTGCCATCAGCGATACCGGAACCGGTATGAACCTGGATACCCAAGCCCACATGTTTGAGCCGTTGTTTTCAACCAAGGAAATGAATATTGGACTCGGACTAACCGCTGTCTTTCGGATTGTCAAACAACATGGAGGTCGGCTTAGTGTGGAGAGTCGGCCAGGGCAAGGGACGGTCGTCCGCCTGTCCTTTCCCGCTGCATCCGTACCAGAGGGACAAGAGGAATCACTTCCAAAGTCTATGTTGGCCAGGGGGGGAGAGACCGTCCTGCTGGTGGAAGAAGACGAAATTGAACGAAAGTTAGCGAAGTCGGTCTTGCAGCGGCACCGCTACCATGTCCTGGAAGCCGCCTCACCGGTTGAAGCGCTGATGCTGACACAACAGTATCAGGGGATTGTGCATCTTACGGTGAGTCCATTGGTCATGCCGGAGATCGGTGGGCGTGAATTGGCTCGCCGGCTTTTAGACCTCCAGCCCACAATGAAGGCATTGTTTCTATCCAGTTATGATGATGAAACGATTCGACAGCATCGAATCAATCAGCGGTTTGTCCTGCAGCAGCCGTATCGCCAAACCGGATTGATCGGGAAAGTTAGAGAAATGTTGGATGCCGCCTAACCTTCTTCGGCGGCGTCTGGATTGCTTAGTTACCGATCCCAGGTTGACCGTCCTGGAGCAAAGAACCGCACGTCCTTCCGCTTGAACAGTCCGATTAACGCCATACCTGCAAGAAATCCTCCGATGTGAGCGAAGAAGGCGACCCCACCGCCTTTGGATCCTACACTCATGCCTCCGCTGACGAGTTGAGTCACGAACCACATGCCTAGGACGATGCCGGCCGGCACACGGGTCATTCCGATTGCCGGGAGCATCACCAAGACCCGCGCGCGTGGGTAAAGCAAGAGGTATGCGCCCAGCACCGCAGAAATGGCTCCACTGGCACCGACCATAGGAATCTCGGAGGAAGGATCTGTGAGTGCATGGCTGAGTGCCGCCAGAATCCCGGATAGGATATAGAAGACGATGAACTTGGCATGACCCATGGCGTCTTCAATGTTGTTCCCGAAAATCCATAGGTAGAGCATGTTCCCCAGGAGATGCATCCAGCCTCCATGCAGAAACATGCTCGTCACCAGTGTGAATACGGCGGGAAACGCGACCGCCGCTTCCTCTGGGAGTGAGGCGTGGCCGAAGATCACAGAGGGAATGGCACCATATTGAATGGCAAAGAGCTGAGCTGGTACGTCTAATAGATTGCTCTGATAGAGAAACACGACGAAACACATGGCGATGAACACCATCGTCACGAAAGGGGTCAGTCTGGTCGGGTTATCGTCGTGGAGTGGGATCACGACTCTTCACAGGTATAGGTGTTAGCGTCGATCCATAACCAAACGAGGCAATCGCTCGTCGATTGGGGGATATCCATCGGGGCTTAACGGAACCGAAAACCCGGCAGCATGAGTATGGCCGCCACCGCCGAATGCAGCGGCAATCGCGCCCACGTCCGTCCCATCTGGTCGAGAACGCATGCTGAAGTAGCGACGGCCATCCCGATCATGCCAGATTACGCAAAACGGATGCTTTGGCGAAAGCCGCTCGCCGATCTGGCTCGTAAGGATCGCACTCTGGACGGACGGAACGACTTCTTCCTGGAATGAGACCATCACCGCCTGTGCCGCAAGTTTCCCAACTAATTCCTGTTCATAGCGGAGAATGGCCCGACCTTCCTGCTCGAGTGTCGATTGCGAAAACTTATCCCATAAGTTGAAGTCGAGTGGATAGGAAGCCAATGCCGCGCTGATTTCACGACTGCCGGATAATGCCCATGTCCATAAGTCCTTGTCTTGCACGTACTGGAGCAGCCAAGGTGCGGTCGTTCGATGAGTCCATTCCCAGCTCAAGACGGCTCCGGACTTGGTCTGGTCAAAGTAGGCATGGGGAAATCCGGCCAAGGTTCGTTCGGCGGTGATATGGTGGTCCAAGATCAGGAGTTCTTTAGTTTCTGCGGCCATCGTCTCCAGAATCGGTCGTGCATAGCTGAAGTCGACGATTAATACTCGACGATCATTGAGGTCGGATGGCGGAGGCTGGCCGTGTTTCACGGGGAGAAATCTGGCGTTCGGAAACTTTTTCCAGACCGCCCAGGCGGCTCCAAACCCATCGAAACAGTCCGCATGGTACAGGACGATGTCAGGGGAACCGTGGAATGGTGGAGCGGTTGATACGGGAACCATAGACTTCGGCGAGGACCTATATCTGGCGTAATACAACGGGTTAACTGTACATGGAATCGGAGTGTCTTACAAGTCGTTGAGATGGTGAATCAGTTGGCGGAGCCGTCCGGCACTGCGTCGATTGAAGCTGAACACGAGCCGTGGGAGCTCTCGTATGGTCGGTTCATCAAGTTCTTCTTGCAGAGAGCCGCTCTGTTCAAAGGTGCCGTCGGAGAGTAGATCGGAAAAGCGTTCTCGAATCTGTTCAAGTTGTTCCGCAGCAATGGGCTGTTTCAGTCGCATAGCCAACTGTCTGCCCACAAATCGCATGGAGTGATAGCGCCGGTAGAAGCGGAGAATGTGGCTCACGGCTTCATCGGCGGAGGTCACGATGGTGAAGAGCGCCAGGTCTTCCTCATTGATCAGTTTGCGGCGCAAGAGTTGTCTTGTGATGAATGCCGCCCAATCGTCCCAATAGTCACAGCCGGGAGCCTGAAGACAGACGATCGGCTGCGGATCGCTCTTCCCGGTCTGAGCGAGCGTCAGGATTTCAAATCCCTCGTCATGTGTGCCGAACCCTCCGGGAAACAGCGCGATGGCATTGGCTTCCTTTTGGAACATCAACTTGCGGGTAAAAAAATACTTGAAGGTGATCAGTTTCGGGTCGTCGGCGATCGTCGAGTTCGGTCCCTGTTCGAACGGCAGCATGATGTTGACGCCGAAGCTGTGCTCACGTCCCGCACCCTCTTGTGCGGCGCGCATGATGCCATCGGCACCGCCGGTAATGACCATGAATCCCGCTTGCACAATGGCTTGGGAGAATTGGTGGGCCAGCTGATAATTAGGGTCGTCGGTGGGAGTCCGTGCCGAACCGAAAATGCTCACTTTTTGTCGATCGCGATATCTGTGGAATACACCGAAGGCATGGCGGAGCTCTTTGACCGCGCGGTTGATGATTTTGACGTCCAGCAGATCCAACTGCGCTTCGTGCAGCTTCAACAGTCCGGTCATGAGCTCACGCATGAGTGCGGCATGAAGGTCGTCTTCCGGACTATCAAGGAGCAGGTTGATCTGCTGGAGGATCTCCTCTCGCGATAAGGCGGGGCGGGATCGGAGCGACGCAGACTTGCTGGACATCGTCATGGGTATCCTTGTGTGTGAGTAATAAGAGAGCTTACCAACGGAATGGATCCTGGTCAAAGATTGATGCAAACAGGACCAGTCTACGATGAACTGAGCGAGGGAGGAAGGTGCCCGAGCACCCAGGCTTTGATTCGAGACTGATCTGCAGGAGAAAGATCGAGAAACTGGACTTCTACGGCAGGAGGCGTGGACAAAATGGGTCGGGTCACACCCGATATGGCTTCAAGGCTGGCGTTATTCAGTACGGTCGCTCTGATAGTGAGAGGGCTCATTGTTTCTGAAAGCGAGAAGCCCAAAACAACTCGGGCACCGGGTAATAGTAAGGCGGAAGAGACCAGCGACGCACCGGCATGGCTTAGTTGGGTGATGGTGCTCTGATGGGCTGCTCCCGCGCCCTCTCCCTCCATCACACTGATGGTTGCCGGAATATTGGCTGCACATCGCTTGGGTGACAGCACCAAGTCTCGGGCGGTCAATACACCGACGGGCTGATTTTCTTTGGTGACGATGAGAATCGGGGTTCCCGAGGACATCATGAGGGTAGAGGCCTCTTCTATGGCTCGATCGTACTCAATGAATTGGACCGGACGTGTCATGATCGTCCGTACCTCGACATCGTCTGGTTCGAGTCCTTGAGCCACGACCTTCTTGACGATGTCGGTTGGAGTCATGAGGCCAAAACGCCATTCGCTGTCTTTGACCAACAGGCAGGGCATCCGCTCGCGTTCTAGCAGTGAGGCCGCTTCAGTGACCGATACATCTCCGGGAATTTGGACTACACCGGGTGTCATCATATGTCCAACCAGGATAGTCTGCGGATCCTCCCCTCGCGGCCGTTGAATATCCTTCTCCAGCATCGCTCAGCCAGGTCCTTTCTTCTCACGAATCTTCTTGCCTGGCCGCAATGTATGCCAAGTATAGCAGACGGTTTTTGCAGGCCTTGGTGACGTGAAATCCTTGTCATTCAAGGGTTTGACGGCATACACTAGGGCGTCATTTTGCCGGTTGACAGAATGGGATATATGGGGATGGCAAGCCTGTCTCACAAAGAATTCCTTCGTCGTGTGACGCACATTCCGATCCATGGGTTAGGACTATCCGTGGATATCCATGCCCCAGAGGTCACTAGCTTGCTGCGAAGTCTACGAGCACGTCAAGTGCCACCTGGCTATTTTGAAGTATTTTATACAGAACCGGCGGCATTAGAGGTGGTGCGAGAGCAGGTCGGCGAACGTTTTCTTGCCTATCATGGTGAAGGGCTGTGGATAACCCAGCCTGAAATGTCTGGTTCCTGGGCCGGTCGGCAAGAACTGGATGATGCGATCACCCATCTGCAGATCCTCCAGAGTGCGTGGCTCAATCATGAATGTGCGACAAAATACCTGGCAGGTTATTCGTACGGAACCTATCTTCCTCCGCTTTATACACGAGCCAGTGCTGAGACGGTGGCGGAGAATGCGAGGCAGATCCAAACGCTCTTGGATGAACGGTGTGTGCTGGCAAACGAGAGTACGCCGTTGCTGTTGCTGGAGATGCCACCGCTCACTTATTTTGTGGCGGGGACTCTCCCGATTCCCACTTTTTTTCGTCTAGTAACTGAATTGGCTCCGTGCGGGCTGGTTCTGGATGTGGGCCATCTCTGGACCGTATTTCGATATTCGGGAGCATATCGAACGAGTTCATTGGAGACATTCGTCCAAACCTTTCTCGACGAGTTTCCTCTGAACCGTGTGGTTGAGATTCATGTAGCAGGGCTGGCCATCCATGAGTCATGCTTGGATGCTGCTTCTGCACAGGTCCGGTCAGACTCCAATAGTGTCCTTCCGGCATGGACCGATGCCCATGCAGCGCCCATTCCTTCGGTCTTGTTCGAGATGCTGGATCAGATTTTAGCTCAGCCTCAGCTGACCAACCTCAAAGGTCTGGCCTTGGAGGTTGATATGAAACCAGAGGAATTGATTGTCGAGGAGTTTGCCAGGTTCACCCGACGCTATTCCAACGGCTTTCGACGTATGAACGTGGAGAACAGTGCAGCGTCAGAATCAGAGGCCATATCCATAGAGCGAAAGGTTGTTTCGCCCGCTGACAAGCTGGCGCTTGCAGAAGCCTACGATCGGTATGCGCGGGCTGTAGTTGGCAAGGCAGAGGCTATTGGGGAAGAATGGAATGGGGGACAAGCTTGTTTCGATGAGCTCGGTCTCTATCGCTTCAGCTATCTCCCGCATGAGATTCTCCATTGGGGCGGCGAGATCCCTGATATGTTTCCAGAGTCATGCCGAGGACTCGAGGAACTGCACCTGTCACTCGCTGAATTTGTCCAGTTCTGGTTTCGGGAACCACGATCGCTCTCAGGGACCTATGATTTCTTCTTGCTCAAGGTTGACCGATTTGTGGAGTTTGTCCGCGAGGTGGCACCGATGTTGGAAGCGATTGCTGAGCGAGAGGCCGAGGTGCTTCGACAGGGCTATCGTACGGCCAATACTCCTCACGGAGCCGCGCAGGTAAATTAAGATGAACTTTTGGTCGACACTTCCCAGACCACTCGTCGGATTATCACCGATGGACGGTGTGACCGATGCAGCATTTCGGTCCGTGATCACGGGCCAAGGTAAGCCGGATGTTACCTATACTGAATTCACGCACGTGCATGATGTCTGCCGTGGTCCTGAGATTCATTTGGAGACGCTTCTCTACAGTGATGTCGAGCGTCCCATCGTGGCCCAACTCTATGGGAAAGATCCGGAGTTGTTCTATCTCGCGGCGCAGGCTGTGTGCGAGCTCGGGTTCGACGGACTGGATATCAACATGGGCTGCCCATCAAAGAGTGTGGCTCATTCCGGATCCGGCGCAGGTCTCATTCGAACCCCTGAACTAGCCCGTTCCATCATGCAGGCGGCTCGATGTGGAATTGACGATTGGGCAAGCGGACAGACGCTGGAACAGGCTGGCTTCAAGTCGTCACGGATTGTCGCGTTTGAACGAATGAATCAACAGCGTGGCGCCGCGAGTCCCGTGCCACGACGACCGCTGCCGCTTTCAGTAAAAACCCGCCTCGGGTATGAAGATGTGACGGTGGAAGCCTGGCTGGAACAGCTCTTATTGGAAAAGCCGACGGTGATTTCGCTCCATGGTCGCACGCTCAAGCAACTGTACCGTGGCACAGCAGACTGGTCTGCCATTGCTCGTGCTGCGGCGTTCATGAAAGGGACCGGAACGTTGTTGCTGGGAAACGGCGATATTCAGAATCTCGAAGAAGCTGCGATGCGTGTGCGCGAGACCGGCGTTGATGGGGTATTGGTCGGACGGGGAGCCCTCGGGGCGCCGTGGCTCTTTCGCTCAAAGGAGCGGTTCCGCGCATGTTCCCAAACAACAACTGAAGCAAAAGGTCTCTCAGGTCCGGCTGAGAAGGTTTTGCTAGACGAACGCTTTGCGGTGCTGCGTGATCATGCCCATCAGTTCCAAACGATCTTCGGAGAGCGGCAGTTCCACCGGATGCGCAAACATTTGGGATGGTACTGTAAGGGCTTCCCTCATGCCGCGGCACTCCGTGCGCGAATGGTTCGGGTGTCATCCGTTGAAGAGCTCAACCAAGTTCTCTCAGATTTTCGGAGCAGCGCCCAGAAGGGGCTTGAACCATCATCCGCAGAGTCGGTCGATGAAACCATTCTCCTGGCTTCGCGATGCAGCTGATCCTCGCCTCGAGTTCACCGCGCCGCAACGAGCTTCTTGCTCTTTTGGGGCTGGTCTTTGAGATCTATCCGTCGGACTTCCACGAGCTTCCGTCGGTGGGACTGTCACCACTCGAGCAGGTCAAACATTTCGCGCTTGAAAAAGCGCGAGCAGTGGCCAAGATTCATCCCCAAGCCTACGTGCTGGGCAGCGATACCCTCATTGAGCTGGAGAGGCGATTGTTGGGAAAGCCCCGAGACCTTGCTGACGCGCGGGTCATGCTGGGGGCCCTAGCCGGCCGATCTCATCATGTCCATACAGCTGTGGCACTCATCAACGGCGAACACAACTATGAAGCGGTCAAGGTGGCAACGGCAACGGTCCACATGAAACCCGACAGAGGGGAGCTGTATGAACGGTATCTTGCGTCAGGGGAATCACTTGGGAAAGCCGGGTCCTATGCCATTCAGGGGCTCGGTGGAGATTTAGTGGAACGAATCGAGGGCGACTATACTACTGTGGTGGGCTTACCGTTGAAGCTTGTCGTGGAGTTACTTCAATCGGCTTCATGTCAAGTTGCCGTAAATGTGGGATCTCTCTATCAACGAAGGCCCTACGCGAACTGGCGCCGGTTCGCGGTGTAATTGCAAAGGCAGCATGGTTCCCCTACAATGCCCACCGATCCTTGGAAAGGGCAGCAGCCACTGGATTTCAACCATCAACACAGTCACAGGACACCATGACTTGTCGTAAACAGATGATACTGATGTGTGGGCTCATCGGAATTCTGAGCGCGGGCACGAGTGCAGCCTGGGCGATCGATGTGAAGCTGTCGTCAGAAGACGCACATAAGGCGTTGGAGACCGGCCGGCTTCCGATGGAAAAGGCCAACTCCCCGGAAGACGTGAAGAAGGTGCTTCAACAGGCATCGTTGGCTACCCGCGTAGGTGCCGATCCAGAAACGGATCCCTGTGGGGCGAGCGCCGTTCTACGGACAAAACGTTATCGGCTGGAAGCCTTCGGTCGCCAGGAAGCGGCGGAATCGAAGAAACGGAATACCGAAATTCGTATGCCCGAAGAGTTCATCAAGAAAGTGATGGACATGCCGAACATGGAGATCGAGGTACAGCTTTGCGGCGACGATGAGTACTTCGCCGAGGGTGCCCTGATCGAGCTGCAGCAAGGGGCCAAGCGGATCAAAGCCATCGACATCGGCAAAGCCGAGCGAGGGAGAAAAAACGAAACGAATGGCCCAGCCTACCGGTCCCGCTTTACCGCGCTCTTTGCTTACGAGCAGTTTGACCCCACCGCCTCATCAGTGTTTGTCGTCAATCTGCAAGATGGCAAAGAAATTCGCATCCCCGCCGAATTCTCCAAAGTGAAGTAAGCATCGTCCTCGTTCTTGACTGATAATCACGCCACGCGTTACTATTAGTGTCTGTGGTCAAGTCGTTTAAGTGTGCCGAGACGGAAGCGCTTTCAAAGGGATCGCCAGTTAGGCGATTCGCGAGGATCGCAACCGTGGCACGGCGGAAGCTGCGACAATTAGAGGTCGCAGCCCAACTCGACGATTTGCGGATTCCCCCTGGAAATCGACTGGAAGCTTTGAAAAGGGATCGTGTGGGGCAGCACAGTGTCCGTATTAACGATCAGTTCCGTCTCTGCTTCCGTTGGACGAACACGGGGCCTGAAGACGTCGAGATCGCGGACTATCATTGAGCGAGGAGAACGATGCGTAAACTCAAGCCTGTCACGCCCGGGGAACTCTTACTGGAGGAATTTCTGAAACCAATGGAGATTAGTCAGTATCGATTGGCGAAAGAAATCGGTGTGCCGGCGCAGCGAGTCGGGGATATCATAGCGGGAAAACGTACCATTACGGCCGATACCGACTTACGCCTCTGCCGGTTTTTTGGTCTTTCGAATGGTTACTGGCTGCGCGCGCAAGCCGCCCATGATACGGAAGTTGCCGAACGTGTCCTTGGTTCGAAGCTCTCAAAGATCAAACCATGGACCGGGTCGAAAACATTGAAGGTTGCATCCTGACCGATTGTGTCCCGTGTTTGTCGTCAATCTCCAAGACGGCAAGGAAATCAGAATCCCCGCCGAGTTCTCCAGGGTGAACTAGACACCGATTCAAGTCAGCACCGATTTGCCGAAAGAAAACACTGCTGGGGAGACGGCTCTCTAAGCGTTAGGGGAGGTTGCCAGTTGCAAATGCTTCTCTGTTCTCGTAGATTTTCCATGAGCGAAGTGGTCACGAAAGTTTGTCTCTCCTCGCCACAGACATTTCACTTATCTGTGAGATCGTGCCTCCGATAAATCATCTTCATTCAACGAGAATGATCAAAGAGCAAGGAAAGCTGATTGAGGGTTACTGTTCCTCCATGAGGAGAATGAACCGGTGTCCGCGGATTTTGGTAATCGCACATGCATTTGTAGCTCTGAGTGTGACATATGCGTCGCCCTGGGCATTTGCGCAACGTCCCAGCTTCGATATCCAAAATTCTGAAGCACGGACTCAGCGGACAGAGATAGAGGACTTGAAAGCCAGGGTTAAGCAGCTGGAACAATCAGTTGAAGACATGAGAAGAAAAGAACCGCAGCCGGATGAACCACTTGCATCGGGAACTCAAACGGAAGTGCCTGCCATAGATCGTGAACGAGAGCTCGTCACAGAAGATGCGTATGCGGATGCTCGACTGGATAATGCCCCGTTTGACCCTGCCCTTCGCGGATTTTTCCGCTTTCCTGGTTCCCATACGCTGATGCGGATAGGGGGATATATCAGGACCGACGCGATTTATGACTCCAGCGAGCTTGGGAATATCAACCAGTTTCGGACCGAAACTATCCCAACGCCGAACCTCGATGCATCAAATTACAATATGGCGGCAAGAGCCTCGCGCATCAGCCTTGAAACGAGGACGGATACTCGATGGGATGTTTTGCGAACCTATATCGAATTTGACTTTGTCGGCCCCGGGAACACTACCAATTTTCGCCTGCGACATTTCTACGGGCAGTTAAAAAATCTTCTCGTTGGGCAAACGTGGTCGACCTTTCACGATTCGGATGTGATCCCCGAAACAGTGGATTTCAATGGCCCGAATTCTTGGATCTTCCAGTTTAGCCCTCAGGTGCGATATACGCACCGGTTGGCCACACGACATGCCATTTCGGTTGCCGCTGAACAGCCTTCCTCTGGGATTCCCTCCACGAATCCGGTCACTGCTCAATCGGTGTCCTCAAACAGTCCATTCCCAGATTTTGTCCTTCGCTATCGGTATGAAACCGATGATTACCACTTCAACACTGCGGGACTCTTTCGCTCCGTCGGCGGGGTGACGAGCTTAGGGCAATCGGATCATGTATTTGGCTATGGAATAATGGCATCAGGGCTGGTGAGGCTCTGGGGTCGAGACAATACGCACTATTCTCCGTAAATATCCGACAGTCCGTCAGGTCCTTCACGGCTTGGCGATAACGGCGGTCGCATCGGGGTGCATCCAAGATGCGGCCGATGATAGTGATACCGGTCCAGAAATGCACGCACCTCGCCCTGGAGTGTGGGCAGTTCTTCTACTCGATAGGAGATCCACCCCAAGCATTCCTTGCGCAGGGTTCGATTGAAGCTCTCAATATACGCCTGCTCGTTCTTCTTATAGGGACGGGCGATGCGATGTCGTGTACAATACTGGAGCACCTGTTGGGCAAACACGCCTTTGAACTCTGAGCCCCCATCGGTCTGGATGATCTGCACAGGCCCGGTAAAGCGGCGAGTCATGGCTGTGCGCAAAAACATGGCCCCATCCTCGCTTGTTAGTCCGGTCCGCAGAACGACATCCGCTTCCTTTGTATAGATGTCCACCCCGGTAAAGGCGAAGACCTCGCCAAAAACCACGGTATCCATCTGAATGACCGCGCGGGGAGCCGTGGCAATCGGCACAACGCCGCGTGGCTGATTGGTCCGGCCCCGAGGCCGTAAGACGTATCGTTCAGCCAAGATTTCATAGATCTTGGGAACAGAGAGATGGATATGCTGTTCATGAGCCAGAAAGTACTGAATCTTCTGCCCACAGCAGTCGTGTTCACGGGTGCGAATCGCCCAGACGAGGCGTTTGACCGCTCCCGGGACCTGTCGTGCCGGACGTGGCCCCGTCTTGGCCGCAGCATAGCGATCCAGAAAGACAGAGAGTCCTTCGATTCGAACCGCCTTCAGCCAGAGTCCTATGGTTTCTCGATGGCGCTCGAGTTGGCCCGCGATCGCGGAAACGGAGAGCCCTTGAGTCGCCAGTTCCGCTGCAAGAATGATCCGAGTTCTTGTGTCCATGTCCAGAGTCTACTCTGGACTGTCGGATATTTACGGCAACAATGCGCAATATTGTATTTCAGGGGGTGTATGGGGAGGGGATCACTCGGTACTTTAGCGATACGAAGAATCTCAATCTTGACGCGGGATATGAGTTGTCGGGATCCATTAACGTGCAGCCGACCTATGGAGGCTATGCGGCCATTCAGCATTTCTGGAATGAACATTGGAGGTCAACGGTGAGCTACGGTTTCCTTCAGGTGAATACAACGGAACTCTCTCCTGCTGAGACCTATAAGCGAACGCAGTATCTCGACTGTAATCTCATGTATAGTCCGGCGGAAGGGATCACGATCGGTGGAGGGTTTCTGTGGGGGCAAAGAGTTAATAAAAACGATGTATCAGGAGAGGGATTCAGAGTCAATTTTCTGGTGAAGTACGACCTCGTCAGGTTGCAGCAGGATGTCAAAAAAGTATTACCGTTTTAGGACCCTCACGTCCTCTCAGCTATCCCACGCGAGCAGCCCTTGACCTATGAACAGTCCGACCATACCCCGTCTTCAGTGGTTGTCGTGTGCTTTCGAGATGGTGAAGAGGGCGGAGCCTCTGTCAAGTTCTCTGCAGTGAGTCAGACTCGATTGGTCTCCCTCGTTTCCGTCGTCCAGTTCAAATGAACAGAATTTCTGTTGCGCCATTATGGTCAACTTCCCATATTCGCCCAATCGTGGGTGGCCTTGTCTTCCGAGCTTGCGGATCTTTATGGTAGACGCCAGAACTAGGAGGCACACATGAAAGCCCTTGGCTACACACAGGCACATAAGCTGGATGCGTTCAATCTTCAGTTGACGGAATTGCCCGATCCCATTCCAACTGGCCATGATCTTCTGGTTGAGGTCAAAGCCATTGGTTTGAATCCAATTGATTACAAGATCCGCTCGCGGCGATCCGGAACAGACGGAAAGCCTGTCATCTTGGGGTGGGATGCCGCGGGGATTGTACGGGCCTGCGGCAATGATGCAGTGCACTTCAAGGTCGGTGACGAAGTGTTTTATAGCGGAGATCTGAACAGGGCTGGATGTTACGCGAGCTGGCAGCTGGTCGATGAACGGCTCGTGGCCATGAAGCCGAAGAACCTTTCATTTGCCGAAGCCGCAGCTCTTCCGCTGACGAGCCTCACAGCTTACGAGATGCTCTTCGAAAAGATGCGCCTCACTGGGCCTGACCGTAAGACCATCCTCATCATTGGCGGCGCCGGAGGCGTGGGGTCACAGGCGATCCAATTGCTCAAGCTCAAAACTCCCCTGACCGTCATTGCCACCGCATTTCGTTCGGAGAGCCGACAGTGGGCGACCAGTTTGGGTGCAGATCATGTGGTGTCACATCAGGACTTCGTCTCAGACATTCGAGCACTCGGAGTACAGTTCGTCGACTGCATCTTCAGTACAACCCATTCCGGTCAGCACTGGACCAACATGGCTGAGATCGTAGCGCCGTTCGGCGAAATTGGGCTTATTGACGACGCCGATGGTCTGGATATATCCATCTTTAAACGAAAAGCCGTGAGTCTTCATTGGGAATTGATGTTTACCAAGTCCATGTTCGACTATCGCATGGAGTCTCAGGGAAGAATTCTTGCGGAGGTGAAAGATTGTGTTGAGGCCGGGAAGATGCGCACGACGGCGAACAAGGTGTTACACGGACTGACTGTCGAACATCTTCGTGCCGGCCATACCATGCTGGAACAGCACACCAGCATCGGCAAGGTGGTGGTGCAGCTGTAATGGCCCCCTCCTAGTGATAAGGAGGAATCTGGTGGTCAGCAGATTGGCTGTTGGCTCAGCTCACGAACCGGCGTAGAATTATCCACCTACCTCCTCAATGCTCAAGAGAGTGTCGTGCTATGAGCGACAACGTTCGGGATGATTCGGAATATTCGAACCGAGCGCGGACTGCGCCGGCACTCAATCGACGCCAGTTTCTTGCTGGCGGTGCATCGCTGCTGGCAATGAGCGCATCGTCGGCGCTGTTCGATGCACAAGCCGAACAGTCACATGACACCAGTGATCCCACGCGGGTGCCTGGTGCCTCGCCACATCCCTATGGCGAGCGGTCGCCTTTTGAGAAGCAGGCAAGACTCGTCGCGCCGACCTCTTCAACCACTCCGCTTCAAGACCTCCAGGGGATCATCACCCCTTCAGCACTCCACTTTGAACGACACCACAATGGGGTACCAGCCATCGATCCAACCCGCCATCGTTTGTTAATACATGGGTTGGTCGATCATCCCCTGTTCTTCACTCTGGAGGAATTGATGCGGTTGCCGTCGGCGTCTCGCATCGCCTTCGTGGAATGCTCTGGGAACAGTCGAGACGGGTGGGGTGAGGCACGGGACTCCACCGTGCAGGGGCTTCATGGCTTGACGAGTACGAGCGAGTGGACCGGCGTCAAGCTATCCACCTTATTGGATGCGGTTCATGTACAGCGGGAAGCGACCTGGATGTTGGCGGAAGGAAGCGATGCGGCTGCTTTGGCTCGCAGTGTGCCGCTCACCGATGAGGTGCTGAACGAAGCGATGGTCTGCTATGGCCAGAATGGTGAAGCATTGCGGCCTGAACAGGGGTATCCACTGCGATTACTCCTCCCCGGATTTGAGGGCAACATCAACGTGAAATGGCTGAGACGATTGAAGTTTGGTTCAGCGCCGTTCATGACCCGGTGGGAGACGGCGAAATACACGGATCTGCTCCCTAACGGGACAGCCTATCAGTTCAGTCTCGCCATGGAGGCGAAGTCGGTCATCACGAGGCCCTCTGGACGACAGCAACTTCACCCAGGCGTCCACGAAATTCAAGGTCTCGCCTGGAGTGGGCGTGGGCGCATCACAGCCGTCGAAGTGTCGGTGGATGGCGGACAGATCTGGAGACTGGCACAGCTACAAGAGCCGGTGTTGCCCAAATGCCATACGCGCTTTCGGTTTCCCTGGAAATGGGATGGTCAAGAGACCATCATCCAGAGTCGCTGTTTCGATGAAACTGGATACCAGCAGCCGACTCGCGATGCACTCATCAAGGTGCGTGGGCTCCATTCAAGCTACCATTACAACGGGATTCAGAGCTGGAAGATCGGGCGAGATGGCACTGTGAGGAACGTCTATGCCTGACAGGCTGTTGAAGAAGTGCGCCAGCGGCGTTCTTGCATTGCTTAGAGATTCACCATACCGCTCAGAGTATGTCTCGTCTCTTCGCTCGCTGCGGCCTTGCTGGACGGAATTTTTGAACAGCCTGTGGGCCGCTTTGCTCTCGGTAATCATTCCGAATGCCGTACGTGTTCAGCATGATGAACATGTTTATCAACGTACTGCTAACGGTCTTTGGAGTGTTCCAATCGGTTTGGTGATGCTGGTGTTGTTCATTCCATCGGTCGGATTGTCTGCAGAAATGGGTGATCCAGGTTATGGCGCGGGGCAGCCTGCGTCGGCGAGCGATATCGCAGCGTGGAATATCGACGTCTCACCGGATGGACAGGGTCTCCCACCGGGTCAGGGCACGGTGAAACAGGGGGCAGAGCTCTATGCGATGAAGTGTGCTGCGTGCCATGGGCCGACGGGAAAAGAAGGGCCGAATGACGTGCTGGTCGGAGGGCAAGGCAGTTTGCGGACGACCAAGCCGCTCAAGACCATCGGGAGCTATTGGCCATACGCCACGACTTTGTATGACTATCTCCGTCGGGCGATGCCGTTTACTGCCCCTCAGTCGCTGAAGGCGGATGAAATCTACGCACTGGTTGCCTGGCTACTGCATCAGAACCAGATTATTGCCGAGGATGCTATTCTGGATGCCCACAGTCTTCCCAAGGTTGAGATGCCCAACCGGAACGGGTTTATCCTTGATCCCAGGCCTGATGTGCACTAACAGGATGCTGAAAAAGTCCACCAGCGGCGTTCTCGCATCGCCCAGAGGCTCGACGTACTGGAGCGTATGCCTTACCTCTTCGCTCACTGCGGCCTTGCCGGACGGCCTTTTTGAGCATCCTTAAGTTATTGTGGTGTGTATCCCACAGGGAACATTCAGCGACTTTCATAACTGAGTTGTTCAGCATATTGCTAAATGAGAGCAGAGGCTATGTGTAAAACATGTTGCGATTAACAGACAAGATCGCAATTGTCACCGGTAGTAGCAGCGGGATCGGCAAGGCCATTGCCCTTCGGTTTGGCCAGGAAGGCGCAAAGGTTATCGTGGCGGCCAGGCGAATGGCACGCTGTCAGCAAACGGTGCAACAGATCCAACAGAATGGTGGAGAAGCCATAGCGGTCCAAACAGACGTGGCCGACGAGCGGCAGGTGGAACGGTTGATCACCGAATCGGTCTCTCGTTACGGTCGGATCGATATTCTCGTCAACAATGCCGGCATCGGCGGTGGTGGGCGAATCGCTGACACGAGTATCCAGGCATTCGATGAGGTGATGACGATCAACTTACGTGGCACCTTCTTGTGTTGTCGGGCCGGCTTCCGGCAGATGAAGCAGCAGCGCGGCGGGGTGATTCTCAACATGTCGAGTGTGGCTGGTCTGCAAGCCTGGGGAGGCACGGGAACCTACAGCGCGTCGAAGCACGGCATTATGGCGCTGACTAAATCCTTGGCTGATGAAGGCAGACCCTACGGCATCAAGGTCAGTGCTATTTGTCCAGGAGCTGTGGCTGACGAATTGGTGGATGCGCCTCAGGCAGAGATTGAACGCAGTGAGAAGATTGACCCATTTGATGTGGCCGAGGCCGCTGTGTACCTTTCTACGTTGGGAAAGTACACGGTTGTCCATCAGATCGTCATCGATCGGCTTGGCGCGGATTGGTAGCAACCAAACAAGCCTGCGTGCCCCTTCACCACTCGGTCTGCGGCTCTTTGGTCAACTTCGCACCAATTCGTTCCAATTGCCGGCGATGAACCAGTGGTAAACGTCTGCCAGACAGTGCCAGTTGTGATTTGCTGTAGATAAGTGCATCCAGGCTACGGAGTTTGGTCAAGAAGTGAGCCTGCCGCGTACCGAATTACGAAACCGCTCGTAACTCGTAATCAACTCCGCGTCGATGCAAACAAATCAAGGCATGACGGCTGAGGTTATCCACGAGCGCGAAGACCTGGTTCCAGGTGAGTTCGGGACAGCGGTCCAGGAGTTCTTCGAGTGGAATACGTTTCCGTTCCTGCACAATGGCCAGTAGTTTCGTCGCCGGTGATTCAATCATAGCGCACCTCCTTGGGGTGAAGATCAATAGGCACAGTATTGTGAGGCCTTGTTCGTGTCGTTGGGTTCCAGCGGGAATCCCGATTTCGAGTGTTGCCATCGCTTCCTTCCTGTTCTCCTTCACAAGCAGGGTATCGGATGCTCATTCCAAACAGATCACGAACAAGTAAAACCTATGTTAACTGCAAGGGTACTTGGCGGGAGGCTCGTACGATTCGAAGTGCAGGGAGGGTGAGGGGGTAGACTGTGGCGTGTCATGGCGTTACCGTGAAGATGAGGAGTAGGAAGGGCCGGAGAGGACGCCCCCTTTTGAAGACAAGGTAGAGATGCGCTTGGGAGAGGTTGAAGAACGGGGCGGAACTGCCGCGTCGACTAGGCAGGCAGCTCACGAGCGGAGAGATGCTTAAAACTCGTCGATGGACACCGGTCGAAGAAAGTCTCGAACAGAAACAAGCCCGATGAGTGCGCCTCCTTTGGTCACTCCGAGGTGCAGCGTGCGATGCTTATCCATGAGGTCGGCGGCTTCTGTTAATGGCCGCCGCTCTTCGATACCAGGAACGGGACTGCTCATGATGGCATCAACCGGCACAAAGTAAGATGCCTTCTCAGCACCGACGAATTTCTTGACGATGTCCGACTCGGTGACGATCCCGATGATCTTTGCTTTGTGTGTCACCAATACACTTTCTACATTGCAGGCTCTCATGAGTTTCGCTGCCTCGATGACTGATGTACCTGCCTCCACTGTCACCGGTTCTGTCTGCATCAAGTTGCCAACTGTTACCATCTGATCCTCCTTTTTAAGATTATGTATTGCTATCAGGGTAGCAAGAGTCTGTTGCTGGAGCGTTATGGGTCTATTACAAGCATGTAAAGTTATTGGGGCGGTTGGCGCACCATCACTGTTTCAGACAGTGAGAATTATGTGATAGTAGGGCGGTAGCCAACAAGTATGAGTACGTCGACGGTCTGGGCTATCGCTTGGGGGGGGGTGCTGCGTACCGCTAGTATTTCTGCTGCTGGGCATGACTGGGTCGTCACAGCCTCTTCCGCCAGAGCTGAGCTTCAACTTGTGATTCCCCGTAGCTTGCTACGGGGATCCTCTCCTCTGGTACCCTCTGGCGCATGACGGATCAGAGGGAAGATGAAGTTCGCAAGGGGGCGCACTGTGCGTGGCAAATCCACTACCATGTTGTGTTTCCGGTGAAATACCGCAAGGCGCTGCTGGATGAGGAGGTGACCGCGATTATCCAGGAAACGGCGGCCGAGATTGCGGCTCGGTTTCCGATCGAAATGGAAGCGATTGGAACGGATAAGAATCATATTCATCTGCTCTGCAGTGCCCACCCGAAAATGGCTCCGGGACGGATTGTGCAGATATTCAAAAGCATCACGGCCCGGGAAATCTTTCGACGGAAGCCTGCCGTCAAACGAGTGCTGTGGGGCGGTGAATTTTGGACCGACGGGTATTATGTGGCGACGGTCGGAGAGCGAGCGAACTGGCAGACAGTCGAGCGGTACGTACAGCGGCAAGGGCAACCCCGCGCAGAGCTCTGGCAACTCCGAATGTTTTAGTTCTGTGATACCCCGCAGCTTGCTGCGGGGAGCTTCATTCCGATCAGGTCATGATTGTGGCCAATGGTAATAGTCGTAAAAGTGTCAAAGTTGCAGAATATTACGCGGCACGCCGCAGTGTCCCATCCTAGCAGATTGTGAAGTTGGATCTGCCGGAGGGTGAAACAATCAGCCGAAGCGAATATGACCGGAAGATAGTGGTGCCGATTCGACAGATGCTGCAGCAACAGAATCTGCACAAGCGGGTTCGCGTGTTGGTGACTGTCTATGGAGTTCCGCTTCATGTGGGGCCTTCCGATTTTACAACAGCAGAACGAACGCTGCGTCGTGATGCTGCTGAAAGATTGGAAGCTGCGCGTACTCACCTGGTTGAGGTGGAACAGCAGGTTCGGGCGCTCGTGGTTCCATCCGATGGTGGGGGCGCGCCTGGTAGCGACCAGAATCAGAACTTGCCGACCTATGAGCGGAACATGGGGACGGTCTTCCGCCTGGATCGCGTCGTCCTGAGTTCGCTGGAATGGGCTCGACAGCACTCACCGATGAATCCTCAGGTCTACGCTAAGCTGGAGTTCCTGTTTCGACGCTATAAGGGGCTGGCAGGTGTGGCCGAGTTGCACCATGAGGTGCCGTCATCAGTGCAAGGGTCGGACAGTACCCACGAAGAACGACGAGCGCAACAACGTGAAGGATTGCAGTTGTTGGTGGGATCGCTGGAGCTTCCGGTTCGGCAGAACCGAGATGATCTCTATCGGCGAATCGAATTGGTTTACGGACAACATGGGGGTTTTTGTGCTGGCGGCGATGGAATTGGAACTGCTTTCCGATGAATCGAGCAATGCCAGTGTCGATAGTGAACTAAGCCTGCTCTGGTGGGAATGGGGTGACTACCCGCTCGCCTGGCGGCATCCGAATCCCTTTTATCATGCAGGTCCTGCTTCAAAGAACAAATTCATTCGAGATCCTCCAGCTTTGATGGTCAGCCGTCTGGATGCGCCAACAGCTGAGTTGGCCGCACAGTTGGACGATCATGCGATGGAGGCAGAAGCGAACGGTTTAACCGGATCAATGTATCTCGATGCTCAAGGGATGCCTGCCAAGGAACGACCAGATACCTACAGGAAATACGATCAGAGCCTCCAGCACCTCGATACGTTTATCACGGAACAGAGTGGGTATCGATCCGTCTTGGAAAATACCAAAGCACGATTTGACCATCCCGGCCAGACCCCTGATGTGGCACTGTATATTGGGTGGTACCGATTGAGGCATTATGAGGATGCCTTTGCTTTTCGGCCTGGTGCCATTGGATATCACATGGCCTCGGCCGAGGCGGTCAGTCTGCATCAATCTGGCGTGACGGGCTGGTGCAAGAACGCGTTAGAACACGGCATTACCGCCACACTTGGTTCGGTAGGGGAACCCTACCTAGACGCTTTCCCAGAGCCACTGGAGTTTTCAGCTTTGCTGATGACCGGCCAATATACCCTGCTCGAAGCCTATTATCTGACCAGCCGCTGGGTGAGCTGGCGCATGGTGCTTGTTGGAGATCCCCTCTACAATCCTTGGAAACAGAAGCCAGCCGTCAAACGGTCGGCGCTCCGTATGTTCCCCCTGGCGCCAATGGCACCGTCGGACCAGACCTTTGCTGATCCGTTTCGCGCCCAGGAAGAGCGGCGACATCTCTATGCGCGAGCGAGGGCCAGACTGGACGATATCCTTCGCCGTCAGGAACGTGCTGCCCAACACAAGACATCGTGATGAAGAGAGAGCCTATCTTGAAGGTTGAGTGTGAGGTGTTCGATAAATGTTCGCCCTGATGGGCGCTTTCCCAACAGCCTGGCCAAAATATGTGCAGCTGGATGATTTCAAGATATCATCCCATGCTTGATGTACAAAACTGTTGCTGGTCTCCTTTCTTCCTTCTTTTTGGTTTTCTTCTCTTTTCTAAAACCAGAGGAAGCTCCCTCAAGATCTTCTTCCTTCCCCGGCTCAGCTGCTGCCATAACTTCAACTCTCGGCCACAGACATCGTAAATCAATTCAATGCCCCGATAAAACCCATTCTTGCGGTCTCTTAAGCTAGGTATTGCTTCACTTAAAGGGTGGGAGTGAAATGTGCCGAGGAGACGTTTGCCATATTGTGAAATAGATCTCTTGATGGATCTAACGTCTGAAAGGCGTAGCGCATATCTGCCAGGTTGAGCACTGTAATTCTTCAAAAATTCAAAGGAGATGTATCCTCGTTGGTCAATGATCGATACACCGCATACTTCAGAATGATCTTGTTGTTGGGCCTTATAGGCACGACGGTGAAGTCGAAGCTTCTCGCGGTTGGATATGAAATACTTCTGTTGCGACTGTCTCCGATCGTTCTTGTTAACCATAATGAGTGGGGTCGTTCGGCAGAGGGGCGAAGAATAGCCCGGGTGTCATTGCTCAATCATCGTCTGACTCCTTACGACCTCTGTCTTGTATTATAGACAGTCGAGCGAACATCGGAACTGATTTCACGGAATCATTCACTGAATTCTTCCCACCCACTCAGCCGACTCCCTAAGACCAACGAGCGTCTGTTTGTGGAGACGAGAATGAGTCCATTGTCGTTTGTGATCTCCACGATACGCTCGTGCACATCCAAGGGCTTCGAAGAAAAGCTGCCGAGCAGCGAGGTGAACCCGATGATCCGTTCATTGGTGATGAACACGGCTCCATAGTCATTACTGTGGAAGCGGGTGACCTGTTCTCGCACTCCCAACGCGTCCTCAAACCAAAGACCATTGGCGCCACGGAAGGCGTATAGATTCCGGTCGGTTCGAACCAGGCTGAAGGCTGCCAGAATCTTTCGTTCCAACACCGTTTCGTTCAAATCCAGATCTATCTTGGTCCACGTCAGGCTGCGGCTCGAAAACCCCAATAGCCGTCGTGAGGTCACTACAATGCCATTGATACCGATCGCTCCCGAACCGATGACCCGTTCTTGAGCCTCCAAGCGAATTTCCCTTCGGCCACTGAATGGGCTAGTGGCCACGGCGTGGTCGGACTCCAACCACAGAGTGACCTCCGTGCCCGTCTCCAGCGCTGGCGCAATCCCTACCCATAGGAAGTGAGTGTGGAGGCAGACGAGGATGATGAGGAGCAGTCGACGAGAAACAGCCATACCTCATTCTACCGTAGATTTACGAAGGGTGATGGGTGAGCTGGGAGTTGAAAAGGTAAGGGAAAAAGAGGCCTCTAGCTTACGCGGGTTCGTTGAGCCGGATGGTGTAGAGGTAGTGGTACAGTCCCTTGCGTTCCATCAATTGTGCGTGCGTGCCTTCCTCCACCAACTGCCCCTTGTCCAAAACCAGAATTCGGTCGGCGCGTTGGATGGTTGACAACCGGTGGGCGACGACGAAGGTTGTCCGACCTTCCATGAGGCGTTGGAGGGCTTCCTGCACCAACCGCTCCGATTCGGTATCGAGAGATGACGTGGCCTCATCGAGTAAGAGAATACGAGGATTCTTCAAAACGGCTCGAGCGATCGCGATTCGTTGGCGCTGTCCGCCGGACAGATTGACCCCCTTCTCGCCCACCACGGTTTGGTACCCATCCGGCAAGTTTGTGATGAAGTCGTGTGCATGGGCCGCTTGGCTTGCCTCAACCACCGCGGTTTCGTTCGCCTCTCTGTTCCCATAGCGTATGTTGTCGAGGATGGTGCCTCCGAACAAGATGGTTTCTTGTGGCACCAGCGCGATCTGTCGATACCAACTGTCCAGGGTCACATCCCGCAAATCTCGTCCGTCGATGGTCAGGCGTCCCTCTATGGGATCGTAGAACCGATGCAGGAGATTGATCACTGTGGTCTTCCCGGCGCCGGTTGGTCCGACGAAGGCGACCAATTCACCAGGCTTCGCCTCAAACGACAGGTGAGCAAGCACTGGATGACGGGTGTCATAGCTGAAGGTGACGTCTTCCATCCGCACGTGCCCTGCGATTGTCCCGAGCGGCTGCGCGTCTGGTCGATCGTCGATCTCCGGCTTGGCATCCAGAATCTCGAAGACTCGCTGTGTCGCACCTTGAGCTTCCTTGATCTGGGTAAAGATCTTGGCTGCTGAGCTGAAGGGACCAATCAAGATGCCGGCAAAGAGTACAAAGGCGAAGAGATCACCCGGCGTGACCACACCGTCGATGACCTGGCGACCTCCGTACCACAAGACGGCGGTGGCCGATGAGAAGGTCAGCAGGCTGATCACCGGAATGAAGACGGCCATGATGCCGGCTCGACGGAGTGTCTGGTGCAGTGTCTGCTCGACCTGATCAGCAAAACGGGTCCGTTCCCGTTCTGTCTGAACGAAGGACTTGACGATGCGAATGCCGGAAATGACTTCTTCGGTGAGGGTGCTGAGTGCAGCCGTGTGGTCTTGAATCGAGGTCGACAGGGATTTCAGCCGTCGGCCGAACATTTTTGAGACGACCACCAACAACGGGAGCAGGACAAGAATCAGGAGGCAGAGCTGCCAATTCATCAAGAGGAGGAACGTAATGCCGCCGATGAAGGTCACGAGTTGTTTGACCCCGTCGATGGGAGCTTCTGTGACGAGGGATTGAATGACGGTGACATCGGACATCAACCGGGAGAGTAATTCTCCTGTGCGTCGGCGAGCGAAAAAGCTGACCGTCAGCTTTTGGAGATGCCCAAAGAGATGTTTGCGAAAGTCAGCGACGACGGTCTGGGAGACCCAGGCGGTGAGGTAACTATGGCCCATCGAGCAGAGCCCCTGGAGAATCACCAGGCCGAGGAATAGCCCGATGGAGCGCGTCATCTTGTCAGCGTCATGTTGAACGGTGATGACGTCCCAGAGTGTCCCGGCCAGCCGGACCAAGGTGAGGTTGATGAGAGCCACTCCGGTCACGAGAAGTCCGGCCAGTAATAGGCGAGGGACGTAGGGGCGAACGAACGGCAGGAATCGCCGAAAGATCACCATGGCAAGTCAGGTGGTTCGATTGACGGTGACATTGAGTGGTCGTGTCAGCCTTCTTCCACGATATCGGAGCGTGAGGAGGGCAGGGGGTGGTTTGGGCTAGATCTGAACGATTGACTCGATCAGGTTTTTATTGACTGCGACAAAATCCGACTGTTCTTTCTCATTGATGACCACGTCGGTGAGGCTAATGAACAGACGAGCTTCTTCGTTAATCGCGTCGGAGACGCGATTTCGCATTGGGGGTACCAGGAAGTCTCCCACGTAGGTACAACTGACCGTCCGTACGCGGATTCGAACTTTCTTGCCCTTACCCTCGGACACGGCCTTGGCCTCCCGCCATGCAGGCTGAGCTTAGCTTTTCCGGCGAAGGAACTTTTGACGTTGGCGCAATTTCTTGTACTTGTGCTTGCGCATCTTCTTCCGTCGTTTCTTCAAGACGCTTGACATGCTTAGTATCTCCAAAGAAGGGGGAGTCTAAAAGCTTTTTCGGAAAAATGCAAGCTCACGGTACCCTTTTCCCCTATGTTATACTGCCTTTCTTATGTTTGTCCGGCGAACCTGTCTTTCACCAACTCTGCGTATAGGATGGCTTCTGTTGCTGACTTTTCTTGTCACAGGCTGTCCCTCCAAGACGATTCAGTACCCCGCCGAGCACGAGCGGCTGCTTCGCCTTGACCAGGCCCTGGAATCCCTCCGAAGGGCGTATGAGGAGAAGGATCGGGCAGGGTTTCGGGCGATGCTGTCCCCGCTCGATCAGACAGAAGAGTTGCGACGACAAGCGGAGATGGATTTTGAGGCGTTCCATGCGATTACGCTTGAGTTCAAGATCGAGCGGGTCATGTTGGCAAAGGACGCCTTCGATGTGTTGGTCAATTGGCAGGGGACATGGAAAAAAGACGCCAATGACTCGGGCACGCGTCAACGTGGCCATGCCCGATTGCAATGGGTCGGGACACCCTCGATTTTGTTGAGCGGGGCGCAGGGCGACCTGCCCTTCGGGATGCAGACCAAGCAGATGTTGTCCGAGCCGTCCTCTCCATCACGACGATAAACAATGCCGCGATCTGTGCCGGAAGCAGATTTTCTCGTCATCGGCAGCGGAGTGGCCGGACTGCGTGCCGCCTTGGAGCTCTGCCGTGTCGGGCGAGTGATCATGCTCACCAAAGGCCATCCTCTCCAGAGTAATTCGATCTTCGCGCAAGGCGGCGTTGCCGTTGCGTTGAGTGAAGAAGATGATGTCTCCATCCATTTGACGGATACGGTGAAAGCGGGCCATGGGTTGTGTCGTCGAGAAGCGGTTCGTGTGCTGGTGGAAGAAGGGCCGGATCGAATTCAGGAGCTCATCCAATGGGGAGCGAAGTTCGACAAGGCCGGCGGAAAGTTTGCTTTTGCACGGGAAGCCGCTCATAGCCGTAGCCGCATTCTTCGTGCGCGAGGCGACGCCACGGGAAATGAAATGGTCCGAGCCCTCATGGCGCAGGCGGTTCGGCAACAGCGGATCGCCCGCTTGGATTACCACTTTACGGTGGATCTTGTCGTCGAGGGAGGGCGATGTTCCGGCGCGGTGGTTCTTGATGAAAACTCCGGTGAGCAGTTCATTATTCCGGCCAAAGCGGTGGTACTGTCGACCGGTGGCGCCGGCCAGATCTTTGCCCGAACGACGAATCCTCCCAATGCCACGGGCGATGGGATGGCGATGGCCTTTCGTGCAGGGGCGGAACTGCAAGATATGGAATTCGTGCAGTTTCATCCGACATCGCTGTATCTGCCGTCAAGCCCACCGTTCTTGCTGTCGGAGGCCATGCGTGGGGAAGGTGGTCAGCTGCGCAATAATAAGGGCGAGTCCTTTATGACGCGATATCACCCGCTCGGAGTGCTGGCTCCGAGAGATATCGTGGCACGGGCCATCTGGGCGGAAATGGCGGCGACGCGTGCTCGGCATGTCTATCTTGATGTCACGCATCTCGGCGCCGATTTTGTGAAACGTCGCTTTCCCACGATCTATGCAACCTGTCTTCGTCACGATATCGACATTACGGAAGAGTGGATTCCGGTCTCGCCAAGTGCCCACTATATGATGGGAGGGGTCACGACCGACCTCAATGGAGCGACCACATTGCCGGGCTTGTTCGCGGCCGGAGAGGTAGCCTGCAGCGGGGTACACGGGGCCAACCGATTGGCAAGCAACTCATTATTAGAAGGGCTTGTGTTTGGGAGGCGGGCCGGCGCGGCCGCCATCGCATCGGCCGCTCACGGCTCGGTTTCGAATATGATCGAGTCTCGTGAGCCGCTACCACGCGGCCAGGGTGATCGACTCGAGGATGTGGAAAAGGTACGAAACTCTCTGCGCCGGATCATGTGGGGACAGGTCGGGTTGATCCGATCCAGAGAGTCATTAGTGCGAGCTACAGCGCAACTGGCTCGATGGGAACGGATGGTCTCGCGATCCTTTTCAACGAGGGCCGACCTCGAGGTGAAGAACATGGTCCAGGTGGCACGTTGTGTGGCCGAGGCGGCCTTGTGGAGAGAGAACAGTGTGGGTGCTCACTACCGATCCGACTTCCCTGGGACGCGACGTCCTGGATGGAAGGCGCATAGTAGACTGTGTCTCACGGATCGGACTACTGGGCGGGTGGAATCGAGACCTCAGGGGAAACTGGTGCCATTGCGTACTCCGAAGACGGGATGACATGGCCGGTCGACGCCAGGTCATGTGCGAGAAAGGTTCGGTAGTAGCGAAGGACCTTCCTGACATATTGCCGCGTTTCATCGATGGGTGGAAGGGTACGATACCGGTCGACCACGCGCTCTCCGGCATTGTAGGCAGCCAGTGCGAGGGGGAGATTCCCTCGGAATCGATCCAGCAAGTGGCGGAGATACTTGGTTCCCCCGCCGATATTATCCTCCGGATCGTAGAGATCCCGAACATCCAGCTGAAGCGCGGTCTGCGGCATGAGCTGCATCAACCCGATTGCGCCGGACCGTGACACTGCGCGAGGATCAAAATTCGACTCGGCCTTGATCACGGCGCGAATGAGAGCCGGATGGAGTTGATGTTGCCGCGAAAATCGCTTGATCATCGGCTCCAACTCCTGCTCGGATATGACGGGGTGCAGCCGATTCTGGCGGATGTCGACTCGTCGATATCGGACATCAGAAGGGACGTTGGTCAGAGAAATAGTCCCTTTGGAGTCAATATACTGGTAGATCTCCGCGTGTAGGGGTTGAACCCGACCCAGGAAACAGCCGCCAAGCAAGATTGCAGTTGCCAAGACGGTACGCAGGCATGGAGTGACGGACGGGTATCTGTGATTCAGCATGGTCACACGATAGCAGCCTCTAGCGGGCTGTCAAGAAATTGCAGATCTTCTGTTGGTCGGCTTGGGGAAGACCTTGGAAAACTGTACAGATTCAGAAGGTTAGCGCGATGGGGACGGTTCCGAGAATCGGTCTCGAGACTCAATGAACCGTGCGTGTAGCTTGCGGGTCACTGGGCCTGGTGCGCCATTCCCGACGGGCTTGCTGTCGATCGATATCACCGGCATGATTTCCATGCTGGTGTTGGTCAAGAAACACTCATCGGCTTGATAGAGCTGGTCAACAGTAAAATGTCCTTCCTCGATGGGCAGGTGGAGTTCTTGGGCCAATTGAATCACGACTTGTCTGGTGATGCCGTCGAGTAGGCCGCAGTCCAAGGCAGGCGTACTCAAGCGGCGATTCCGGATGAAGAAGAGATTGCTGATCGTGCCTTCGGTGAGGTGGCCCTCCCAATTGAGCAGCAGGCTGTCGAACGCGTTTCCAGCGATGGCCTCTTGCTTGGCCAGGATGTTGTTGAGGAAATTGGTGGTCTTGATTCGCGGTGGGAGCGCACTCGGCAAGTTACGTGTGGTCGACGCGACCATCACGGCGATGCCTTGGTCATAGAGATGTGATGCCGGAGGCACCAGGGGCTTGGTCATCACGACGACGGTCGGTGAGGGACACAGGGCCGGATCCAGCCCAATGTCTCCGACTCCACGCGACAGGGTGATTCGCACATAGGCGTCTTGTTGATCGGTTCCCACCTCGTTGCGTACCAGAGATTCCTGAAGAATGTCGGCCCACCGTGCGAGCGGAATCGGAACCCTCAAGCCGATGGCATCGGCGGACTGAAACAGTCGTGATAGATGGCGGTCTCGCATGAAGAGGCGAGGACCATACGAGCGCATCGTTTCAAAGACTCCGTCGCCGTAGAGAAATCCATGATCAAAGACGGAGATGACGGCTTCGTGGTCTTGCACAAATCGATCGTTCAAGTAGATCCACATCGTGCTACCCAAACGCGCTGAAAAAAGCCTGGGCTTTATGAATGGTTTCTTCGTACTCGCGTGCCGGGTCGGAATCGGCCACAATTCCGGCGCCGACTTGAAGATATCCAGTGCCTTGTATCATCGTGAGCGTACGAATCAAGATATTGAAGTCAAGGTCGCCGCTCCAGCTGAGATACCCCATGGAACCGGTATAGGGACCGCGGCGGACCGGTTCCAATTCCTCAATGATCTCCATACAGCGGATCTTCGGAACGCCAGTGATCGTGCCTCCCGGAAACATGGCTCGCAGTAGATCGAACCCGGTTGCCTGCTCCGTGAGCGTGCCGGCGATATGAGACACTAAATGGCTGACATGCGAATACTGCTCCAAGGTCATGACTTCATCGACTTGGAGGCTCCCAAACCGGCAGACACGACCGAGATCGTTTCGCTCGAGATCGACTAACATAATATGTTCCGCGCGCTCCTTCTCATTGGCCCGCAGTTCCCCGACGAGTTGTCGATCTTCGAGCGATGTTTTCCCTCGGGGCCTGGTTCCTGCGATTGGCCTGGTATCGGCTCGACGCCCATCAAGGCGAACAAGGCGCTCGGGTGAAGAGCTGATGAGCCGGACGGTATCGAGCCGGAGTACTCCTGAAAAGGGCGAGGGGTTCAGGGTCCGTAGGCGACGATAGGCGGAGAGATCGGCTTGTAGCTGTCCTTGCCGGAGTGCCGCGCAATTGACGGCGAAGCGGTGTGAGAGATTTGCTTGGTAGATGTCACCGGCGGCGATGTAATCCTGGCACCGGCGGACACTCTGCATATAGGCGGATTGTTCCTGCTCCGGTGTAAAGGTCAGGAGGCCTAGATCGTCTGGATGGGTATCGCCGGTATCTGGCTGCGTCAAGAGGGCTTCGAATGCAGCAAGCCGGTCCCTTCCTTCGCGGAGTAATTGTTCTCGCGACTCTCCTAAAAATCGTGTCAGTGGCGGACAGAACATCAGTATCAGACGGTTCTGCTCGTGGTCGACCGCTGCGACGAGATCAAAAAATGCGAATTCCAAGTCAGGAACGGTGGGATGAGATGAGGCGAGTGACGGTAATGTCTCGAATTGGCGAACGAGGTCATAGCTGAGGTAACCCACGGCCCCTCCGAAAAACGGAGGAGCGTCGGGCGGGCGAGCGATGTGCTGGTCGGCAAATAGTTGAGCCAACCGCTGAAAGGGAACCAATTGTGAGGTTCCGTACCTTCCTGCCGGTTGTTCGACCAGGTGACTGCCCATTCCGGACAGCCGATAATAGGGGTCTGAAGAAAGGTACGAATATCGCCCCATCGATCGTCCACCGCCACTTTCCAATAGAAAAGACGGTTGCCTGGTCGAAGCGATGTGTGCATACAGTGCCAAGGGGGTCGTCGGTGGGCAGGGACAAGTGACGATAAGCGGTGCAGGGGGCCCATGCAAAAACTTTGATGATGTAGCTTGTCGCATGGGTTGGGGGTGCCTCGATCAGTACTGCAAAATAACGTCGGCTCACTATACCGCAGAGATTTCTAGGGAGATAGATGGCTAACGGCTTGACATTACAAGCAGACCTTTGCTTAAATTGCACGCCCATCAACGGCAGAGTTGTGACTGCGTGCTCCGCCTCCCATGGGTTTCAGAATGGCCCCTCCACAAGATCCCTTATATGCGGGGCTCGGCCAAGCGATTAGGATCGCAACTGATCTGCTTGCGGCCTTGATTGTGGGGGGAGCACTAGGGTGGGTTTGTGATACGTATGTGTTGGACTCGACCCCATGGGGTATGATCATCGGGCTTCTGATGGGGATCGTCGCAGGGATGAGGAATGCGTATCGGTCGGTCCAACGGTGGCCGAAGACCGAGCGTCCAGAGTAAAGATTCCATAACTACAACCTAAAGGACTGACGAGAATATCGTGGAAGAAAGCCCCCTTCATCAATTTGAGCTTCAGAATTGGGTTCCGATTTCGCTCGGTGGATTCGATATTTCCATCAATAAGGCCGTTGTCTTTATGTGGATCGTCGTGCTGGTTGCGGCGGTGCTCATGGTCATGGCAGGGTCTGCCAGGAAGCTGGTCCCAGGAAAATTGCAGAGTTTGGCGGAGATGATGGTGGATTTCATTCGCAGTATGATCTTGGACACGATGGGGAAGGAGGGAATGCGGTTTTTCCCTCTGGTCGCCACCCTCTTCGTGTTTATCCTCTTCAGTAATCTGATCGGGTTGATTCCTGGTAGCTACACAGTGACGAGCCAAATTATTGTCACAGCCGTTTTCTCTTTCGTGGTCTATGGGTTGAGCCTGGTCATAGGGTTCATGTTACACGGTGCGAAGTTCCTCGGAATCCTAGTTCCTCCTGGGACGCCCGGATGGTTAGTGCCCTTGATGATTCCGATTGAGATTATTAGCCAGATAGCTCGGCCGGTTTCGCTGGCAGTTCGGTTATTTGCCAATATGACAGCGGGACATGTGATGCTCGCGGTGTTGTTCAGCCTCACGATCGGCGGCGGGGTGCTGATCGGATGGTTACCCTTTGCGTTTACGGTTGCCATCTATGGATTGGAATTCGGTATCGCATTTATTCAAGCCTACATTTTCAGTATCCTGACCTGCGTCTACCTGGGTGACGCATTTCATTTACATGGCCACGATGAGCACGCGCATTAGCGCATGCCAGTTTAGACAAGAGAGGAGTAAGACATAATGGATTCAGCAGCAGCAGGGTTAATCGGTATGGGATGTGCCGCGGCAGGGTTTGCCGGAGCGGGTGTCGGTATCGGGTTCATCTTTGGAAAGATGATCGAGGTCGTGGCACGTCAGCCTGAGGCGGAAGCGCGCGTCACGAAGTATATGTGGATCGGTTTCGCATTGGTGGAAGCCATTGCGCTCTACGGCCTGGTCATTGCCTTTATCATCATGGGATTCCGTAAATAACTAGGGAGCGTTAACCGTTACTCGTTAACCGTTTATCGAGAGGTCATTCTCGTCTGACGTTTCACGTGTAACGTTTTACGAACGCGTGTATGCCACAGTTTGAATCGCACTTTTTCTCGTCCCTGATTTTCTGGGAAGTTGTATCCTTCGGCATTTTATTATTCATCCTGTATAAGTATGCATTCCCAGGGATCCTCAGCGTCCTTGAAGAACGAGAAAAGAAAATTAAGGACAGTCTCGATCAGGCTGACCGTCACCGAACAGAGGCCGAAAGCCGACTGAAGGACTATGAGGCGAAGCTCAGTGCAGCCGGTAAGGAAGCGGAGGCCATCCTCGCAGCGGCAAAAGAACGAGCACAGCGGCTGCTTGATGAAAACGAGCAACGGTTGACCACTGACGCTGAGCGGATCAAAGGCGATGCCACGAGAGAAATCGAACAAGAACGGCGTAAGGCCCTTCAGGACATCCGTACCCAGACCACGGAATTGGCGCTCATGGTTGCGGAAAAGGTTGTGCAGCGGAGTTTGACCGACGCTGATCAACGGAAGTTCGCCGACGAAGCGCTTGAAGCCCTCTCTCGATCACAACAGCGCTAATCTGCCCGTATCGGGATTTTCAGGGGGTGTCAGCTCAGGCTGATTCCCCCTGGCCGATACCCATCAAGATCTACCGTCACAAACTTAAATCCCAGTTCTTTCAGCTGTGTAGTGATTCGTGTGCGCCGAGCCGGCTCAATGATCCAGGGGAGGTCGCCGGGGGCGACTTCAATTCTGGCGATCTCGCCGTGGTTTCTGACTCGAAAATGGCGCAGCCCCTCGCGTTGAAGCATGGCCTCGGCTTCTTCCACTCGGCTCAGTTTTTCCAGTGTGATTGGCATTCCACGTGGGATTCGTGACGAGAGGCAGGCTGCTGCAGGCTTGTCCCAGTTCGAGAGACCGAGTTCCTTGGCCAAGATGCGGATGTCGGATTTTGACAGCTCAGCCTCGACAAGCGGGCTCCGGACGCCCAATCCCCGTGCCGCTTTCATACCAGGGCGGTCATCCCCCAGGTCATCCAGATTGGTGCCATCCACGACATACGCGGCGTTCTTTGATTGTCGGACATTGCCGAGCAGCTGATATAAATCTGTTTTGCAGTGAAAGCACCGGCTGGCGTCATTCTTGACGAAATCCTCAATGGTCAATTGGTCAGTTTGCACCAGTTCATGCCGGGCGCCAATTTCTTGAGCGACTCGCTTGGCGGCTTCAAGTTCCAGTAATGGGAATGTCGGCGAGACGGCTGTGATGCCGATCGCGTTTTCCCCAAGTTGGTCATGCGCAACCTTCAGTACAAAGGTGCTGTCGATTCCACCGGAGTAGGCGACAACCACAGAACCCAAATCTGTGAGTACGGTTCGAAGTCGAAGAAGTTTGTCTTGGAGCCCAGCCACTTGCATAGGTGCTTCGTTCCTAACGTCGCGCATACATCACGATGATTTTTACGCGCCCGGCTAGTGACGGACTTTCGCTTTGGTAATGTTCCCCACTACCACAAGGGCGTAAAGCTGAGGGTTGAGGTATTGTTTGGCCACACGCTGCACGTCATCTTTTGTGACGCGGTCAATCCATTTGGGGTATTGGCTGAAGTAGTCGAATCCGAGGCCGAAAAACTCCACCTGTCCCAAGACTTGAGCCAACTTCGCCGTGGAATCCAGTCGTAACGGGAAACTCCCCATCAAAAACGACTTGGCTTCGGCTAGTTCGTGGTCGGTCACCGGTGCCTCACGGATTGCTTTCATCTCAGCTAAGACGCTGCTGATAGCCTGGTTGGTGGTCTCAGTGCGAGTCTGGAGGCTGATCCAGAATGATCCCGGCATGGCTCTCGCGTCATAGTGGCTCGTGATGCCGTAGGCAAGTCCCTGCTTGTCACGAATGGAATCCATCAGACGCGATGAAAATCCACCGGCTCCTAGAACATGATTCATGACGGTAACCGCATAGAAGTCAGGGTTCGTTCGGGTAATTCCAGAATGACCCAACATAATAGTAGACTGAGTTAGGTCTTTTTCGATGAATTGGACGGCCTTCTTCTCGACGCTGGGGGGTTTTCTGACGGGCCGAGGTTGTGCAAGGCCTTTCTTCCAAGACCCGAAATGTAGCTGAACGAGCGACGTCGCTTGTTCGACCGTCACGTCACCAACGATGGTCAGGATGACTTGGTTAGGGAGGTATTCTCTTGCGTAGAAGCCTTGGATATCGGACAAGGTGATCTTGTTGAGGGTCTCCTCGGTTCCCTGTACCGGCCAGCGGTAGGGGTGAGTCTGATAGACCAGTTGGTTGAAGGCTTTCATCGCCACATGGCCGGGATCATCGTTGTCGCTCGCGATTTCACCATGGATCTGTGATCGAACCCGTTCAAATTCCTGTTTAGGAAATGCCGGACGTTGAAGGATATCGGCAAGAAGCGTAAACCCCAGGTCAATATCCTTTCTCAGAATACGGGCCGACGCGGTCGTGAAGTCTTCACTGGCTTGCGCGCCGAGTGATCCCCCGACAAAGTCGATCTGTTCGGCGAGTTGCTTGGACGATCGTGATGTCGTGCCCTCATCGAGCAGGCTGGCTACGAGATTGGCAACACCTGCCTTCTCCGGAGGATCCTGCGATGAGCCGGCTTTGATGAGCGCATGGAGTTCCACGATGGGAAGGAAATGTTGTTCCAACACGACGACCGTCATCCCATTCGGCGCGGTGAACTTAACAGGTGCGAGGTCGGCAGCGGCCGCTCCCTGGGGAATACTCATCGACAATGTGGCACAGAAAGCCCAGTACATTGGTTGGAAAAGTGAACGCACTCGAGCGAGTCGGGAGCGCGAATGAGAGTATCCCGCAGGGCATGCAGTGTGAGTCATGGTGTCCTAGGACTTTCCATCATGGGTCGATGAGGAAGGCGATTCGGGGGGCTTTGCTGGTAAGGGGATGAGAATCCCTGTCGTCCGACTGTCAGGAGTCAAATACTGCTTCGCGACACGTTGAATATCTTGGGCCGTGACCGCACGGATATGCTCAACAAACTGATTGATACGTCGCCACCCTGCGCCGACGGTCTCTGCTTGTCCCATGAGCATGGCATGGCGAAAATTCGAGTCTTGCTCAAACACGCGCGACGCTTCCACCTGATTCTTGGCTCGTTGGAGTTCCAGCTCCGATGGGAGCTCATTCTGAAGACGCAAGACCTCTCGTTGGAGCGCTTCTTCTACAGCCTCGACCTTCGTTCCAGGATTGACCACCGCATAAAAATAGAAGAGGCCGGGGTCGGTTTGCAGCAAACTATAGTCTGCACCGACTGCAAGCGCCATTTTCTGGTCATAGACCAGACTCTGGTAGAGGCGGGAGCTCTTCCCATGCGAAAGGATCGACTCAAGGAGGTCCAGGGCGTAGCTGTCGTCGCTTGAATAGTTGGGGATGCGAAACCCTGTCATCACAAACGGAACCTGGGCTTCCCGCTTGAGGAGAAACCGACGTTCGCCGCGCTGTTCCGGCTCGGGCGGCAGAACGTGTTTCGGCGATGGGCCTCTGGGGATCGGCTCAAACAAGCGTTTGATCGTGGGGAGTAGCGAGTCGGTTTTGATATCGCCCACCACGATCAACGTGGCGTTGTTGGGGGAATAAAAGGTGTCATAGTGGCGCTGTAAGTCTTCGATCGCCATCGCATCGAGGTCTGCGAACCAGCCGATCACCGGCCAATGATAGGGATGGCTCATGAAGACTTGGGCGAACAAGGCTTCGACCAAGGCACCTTGCGGGTCATCCTCGGACCGCAAACGGCGTTCTTCTTTCACGACGTCGCGCTCAGTCTGGAACTCACTGTGATCGAGGAGCAACCCCTGCATCCGGTCGGCCTCTAGTTCCAAGGCAAGCCCGACACGGTCGGCCGCCACATTTTCAAAATAGGCGGTGAAATCCTGTCCGGTAAAGGCGTTGTCGATCCCACCATTCTTTCGGATAATTCGGGAAAACGAGCCTTTGGGATACCGGGCCGTGCCTTTGAACATCATGTGTTCAAGCATATGCGAGAGTCCCGCGCGACCCATGACTTCATTACGGGAGCCCACCTTGTACCAGACCTGGACCGTAGCCACTGGGGCTTTCGGGACCTCGATCAGCAGCACCTTCATACCGTTGGTGAGGATGTACTCGTTAGGGTCGGCTCCCATGGAGATGGAACGGTCGCCCAGGATTAGGAGAATCCCTGCCAGGGAGGCAAACCAAATGCGTGTGATAATCGGCCTGATCATGATGGATGTTGGATGGAGCATGCTAACAACGAGTTTCAATAGCTGTCAAGGTAACGGGAGGTTGGTTACCGGAGACGTCACCAAGTTGTCCGCAGGCGCCATACACGTCGCGCCCGCGACTCTGGCGGACATACACATCGAGTCCCGCCTTACGGAGATCGGATTGAAAACGAAGCACGTCCTTGTCGGACGGACGATGAAAGCGACTTCCAGGGAACTCGTTAAATGGGATCAGATTGACTTTGCAGCGCAAGGGTTTTAGCAACTGCACGAGGCGCCGAGCATCGACTGGAAGATCGTTGACATTGGCCAGCAGGACGTACTCGAACGTCAACCGTTGGTGAGGGGCAAGTGGGTACCGTCGACAAGCAGCCAGGAGCGATTTGAGGGACGCGATATTACTGGCGGCAGGCATCAGGTCTCGACGTTGTTCTTCCGTAGTGGCATTCAGAGAGACGGCGAGATTCACGCCCATCGCCGCGACGTCGGAAAGGCGGGAAGCCAGGCCGGCTGTCGAGACGGTAATGCGTCTCCGCGACCACCCCAGGCCCCACAGTTTGTTCGTGAGACCAGCGACGGCGGCCTTGAGTGTCTCCACATTGGCGAGGGGTTCTCCCATTCCCATGAAAACGAGATTCGTGATGCGTTCATCAGATGTCAGGAGGTCTTGGGAGGTCAGGACTTGGTCGATGACCTCATGGAGCTTGAGGTTACGTTTCAGTCCCATCTGTCCGGTGAGGCAGAACCCACAGTCCAACATGCATCCTACCTGTGTCGACACGCAGAGGGTCAGCCTGCTGTCGTCAGGGATCAGTACGGATTCGACCGACATTCCGTCTTCGAGTGTCAAGAGTACTTTACGTGTTCCATCTTGAGATTGGAGAACGCTCACCTGTGTCGAGCGACCGATGGAGGCGGATTGCGAGAGTGCGACTCGATCCTGCATCGGCAGATCGGTCATGTCCATGATCGTTCGAAGACGTCGTTGGTATAACCAGCGCAGGATTTGTGTGGCTCGATACGCAGGCCAGCGTTGTGTGCGGACAAACCGGGCCATCTGAAGTTCGGTGAGGGCCAAAAGATGAACCGATGCGTTGACCATATGTTCCCTGCCTTGGATGAGCAGCCTACCATAGCTCATGTCACCCCGCATATGATTCGGGTCACTCACCGACCCGCAATTCTTTTTCCATTGGAGGTGGCTCTGTATATAATAGGAACGGGTGGGTTGTGATGGGTGACTATGAGAAACCATAATGTATCGGCCATCGTCGGCATCTGTGTGACGTTGCTCAGTGTGTTCGTGCCGTCGCGTGACGCGCACACCGCGCAGGTTGCCGCGCTGGACCAACCGAATACCGAGAGCTGTGCCTCTCCCGAGGAGTGTTTTCTGGCAGCGGTTTGGCCAAGGGAACGACTGGGGAATGTCTTGACGAAGGACCAAGTCCTTGCACTGAAACTGGAGCGGCTCCGGAAGGTCATGGAAGGGGGGGCGGCGTCGCTCTGGGCTAAGAGGGCCGGGTTACTCTCCGGCGTGATTCTGACGGATCGTAATCCTGCTGCCGCGCTGCCGTATCTTCGAGCTGCACAGCAAGACTTTCCGGTCCTCGACGATTACATCCGATTCTGGATCGGCGAGGCGCACTTACGCTCGGGGGAGGTCAAGGAGGCTGCGGCGATGTTCGAAGGAGTGCCGCAAGCGGTCCCCGATTCCAACTTGCTCAACTTGGCCGCGCTCCGTGCCGGGGAAGCCTGGTACCGAGCTGCCAGTTGCCCCGAGGCCATCTCTTGGTCTCTGAAGGCAGTGAGTGGAAATGATAAAGACCCTCAAGTCGCGCAGGCCTGGCTGCGATTAGCCTCGTGTTATCTCCGTGAAAATCAATTGACCGAAGCCCGAGACACGTTGAAGCAGCTCTGGGTGAAGTTTCCGCAAACGAAAGAAGCCAAGGAGGCGGAGGCGTTATTGGCGAGCAACGGCGGAGGCACGTCGTGGAGTGTATCTCCTGACCTGCACTATGAGCGTGCCCAGGCATTTCTGGCACAGTCCCTTCATTCGGAAGCGATTGATGAACTCAAGAAGTTCATGACCCTCGATCCGTCCTCTCCGCAACGCTCGGATGCCAAACTCAAATTGGGGATTGCACAGGTTCGACTCAAGACCTACGACCAGGCGCGCGACACATTCTCTGCGCTGAGTGAGGATCAAGGGCCTCGGGGGGATGAGGCGACGGTTTGGCTGGGGAGAGTCTACCTCCGCCAGGGGTTGGGGGAGAAGCTGTTGGATTTGTGTCGTACGCTGTCCAAGCGGACTTTGACGCCGGAACAGAAAGGACAGATCAACCTGTTCGCTGGAATCTGGCTGGAGGATCAAGCTCGCTTCGACGAAGCAGCTGAACGATATCGGCATGTTGCCAAGATGGGTGACCCTGCTTCTCAACGAATTGAGGCGCAGTGGCGGGAAGGGTGGTTGTTGTATCGAACGGAGCGCCAACGGGAAGCGATCCGTGTGTGGCAACAGATTATCGATCAAAAAGACAGCGACATTGAACCGCAAGCGCTCTACTGGATTGCGCGCGCCCACGGGCAGCTTGGGGATACCAAGGCGAAAGATCTGTTTGTGCAAGTCTGTCAACGGTTCCCGTACACCTACTATTGTCAGATGGCACGTGAGCAGGGGAACATACCGGTGCTTCCACGGCCGGAACAGGAGTCGACCGTTTCACCTGTGTCAGCCGTCCAACCCGTTTTTGAAGCCGCTCACGCACCGACACCGGAGAGCCAGGTGACGAATCGGACACAGATCGAACAACAATCGGCCTTCCGGCGGGCGATTGAATTGAGACTGCTTGGCCGAGAGCAAGATGCCGCGAGGGAGCTGAGCGCCTTGACGGATCGGTATAGTCGAGAGCCTGAAGTGTTAGCAGCATTATCCATCATGCTGAATGAAGTCGGCGCGTACCATCATGCGTTGCGCCTCGTGCGATCGCGATTCCGAGAGAAATTAGAGCGGACCGGGGGAACAATCGCCGACGGCTTGTGGAATGTGGCCTATCCAACCGGATTGATCCCGACGATTAAAGTGTCGGCAACCAACGGGGTTGACCCCTTTCTGGTTGCGGCCATCATCCGAGAGGAAAGCCAGTATGATTGGAAGGCGGTTTCCCGCGTCGGTGCCATCGGCTTGATGCAAGTGATGCCGACCACGGCCACGGCCGTTGCGCAGCAACATCATCTGCCAAACGTGACTCGAGAGGATCTCTTCGATCAAGAAATCAACATTCGGATCGGTGTGCGGTATGTGGAACAGCTCCTGGCACAGTTTTCCGGCAATATCGTCCAAGCGATCGCAGCGTACAACGCCGGTCCGGTTGTCGTGGGGACTTGGGCGGAGACGTATCGCGGTCGAAGTGAAGATGAGTTCGTAGAACTGATTCAGTACCAAGAGACCCGGCAATACGTCAAACGGGTGCTCCGTAGTTACAAGGAGTATCTCCGCTTATACGGTGCCCCCAAAACCGTTTCTTGACAGGATCTTGTGAAATTTTTATAGTGCGCCACACTCTGTTGTGGCCTCTAACCAAGAGGGGATGATTATGTCGCTGGATCGAATGGATGCGCTCGAAACGCGAATTCGTGACCTGGTCAAGCTCGTTCAAGAGCTCAAACGAAAGAACGGACTCTTGGAGGAAGAACTCAAGGCGGCTCGCCAGCAGTTGGCCCAGCAGGATGACGTGAATCGCAGATGGGAAGTGGAGCGAACTGATATCAAGACGCGAATCGAAAAAGTCATGAGCGAGATTGAGCTGCTCGAGTGTATCGAGGATCCAAGGGAGGTGGCCATTGACTAAGACCATCGATGTGGAAATTTATGGTCACCGCTATGCCATCACCGGAGACAGCGATGATGCCTATGTCCGTCGGCTGGCTCATTTTGTCGACGACCATATGAAGCACCTCGCGGAGGGAATGAAGACCACGACACCCTCGAAACTAGCCGTGCTCACCGCGATTAATTTAGCTCACCAACTCTTCGAGTCCGAGAAGAAGCGGGTTCAGGGCGAGGCCGATGTCGAACGGCGGATGGTGACCTTAATGGAATCGATCGAGGAGCAGATGCCGTCGTCGCTCTTCCGATAGCGGTGATTCGCCTTGCTTTCAAAGAGTCCCTTTGTTATCGTGTAGATATGTCAGTATCGGTGGATGAGGTAAGGGCATAGCGTTGAACCGTTGAATGACTTGGAAATACGTGTCAAGAAAGCCACAGGCAGTGTTGTTCTGAAGGGATACGAAGTGTTTGTTCAAGGGGTGTGCAATTTGCGGATCGTGGATAGTCGATCATGCCGGTTCACCTTAGGACGGGCAGATGCGCAAGGCGCACTACGATCACGGCAAATGCCGGCCGGACAGGGGGATGATCCAGCGTCTAGAGCTGTGTTGTTCGCCGCCTCGTGTGGTTGACTGAGGAGTGCGAGGCAAAGGCAAACAGCGGAACCCGGCAGGTTAGGAAGTTGTATCCTGATGAATGCCTGTACTTCCAAGTGAAGCGATTTCTCGTCTCCTAAGCCCTTCCTTCGTCATCACCGCACATGTCCGAATCGTGTCCGTTGTCTGTGACGTGCCATGGTGTGTCCGTCTCGATCCAAGCGGATCTGACCGGGCGAAATTTAAGAAGGGGGTGACTCCCATTTCTACTGAAACGATTGTGTCCATCATACTTTCTCTGATCGTCGGCGCTGTAGTCGGGGCGGGTGTATTTGAGCTGTTCCGACGCCGTGTGACGGGAGCCAAACAGGCTGAGGCGGAAGAACTCGCGAAGCAGGTTGTCCAGAATGCACAGCGAGAAGCGGAGAATGTGCTTAAGGAAGCCAGGTTTGAGGCCAAGGATCTTGCGTTTAAGGCCAAGTCCGAGTTCGAACAAGAGCAAAAGGCGAAGCTAGGTGAACTATCAGGAGTGGAAAAGCGGCTCATCCAGCGGGAAGGTGTGTTGGATGGAAAATTGACGGCCGTAGAAAAGCGCGAGAGCGAAGCCCGGAAGCGCGAACAGGATTTCGCAAAACGGGAGGAAGGCTTGGCGGCGAAAGAGACTGCCTGCGCCAAGGCGGAGCGTGAGCACCGTGAGGCCTTGGAGCGTGTGGCAGGCATGACGGCGGAAGAAGCCAAGAAACAACTGATCGTCGAGATGGAGTCGCAGGCGAAACTGGATGCCGTGGGGATTGCCAAGCGGACCATTGAAGAGGCCCGCGAGAATGCCGAACGCGAGGCGCGGGAAATCATTACCTCATCGATTCAACGCGTGGTTCGTGACTATGTTTCGGAGTCGACGATTTCTGTCGTCCCGATTCCGAATGATGCGATGAAGGGGCGGATCATTGGCCGTGAGGGGCGCAATATTCGCGCCTTGGAAGCGGCGACAGGCATTGACCTCATCATTGATGAAACGCCTGAAGCCGTGATTATTTCCGGGTTTGATCCGTTGCGGCGCGAGATTGCAAAAGTATCCTTGGAACGCCTGATGCATGATGGACGCATCCATCCCACGCGTATCGAGGAGATCGTTGAAAAGGTTAAGGTCGACATCGACAAGTTGATGTATGAGGAGGCCGAGAAAATCATCTTTGAACTGGGTCTCTCCGATTTTAACCCGGAGTTGATAAAAGTCTTGGGTCGCTTGAAATATCGAACGAGCTACGGCCAGAACAATCTCTATCACGCCCGTGAAGCCTCCTACATCTGCGGCATCATGGCGTCGGAATTGGGCCTTGATGTTAAGTTGGCTCGGCGGGGGGCACTTCTTCATGATATCGGCAAAGCCGTCAGTCATGAAGAGGAGGGGCCGCATGCCATGCTGGGGGCTGAGATTGCCAAGAAATACGGAGAATCGGCAAAAATCGTCAATGCCATCGCGGCGCACCATGAGCAAGTGGAGCCGATTTGTCCGGAGAGTGTATTAGTGGCGGCGGCTGAGGCCTTATCGGCCGCACGTCCGGGCGCAAGGCGTGAGGCACTTGAGTCGTATGTGAAGCGGCTGGAGAAATTAGAATCGCTCGCAACCGGGCACAAAGGCGTCCAGAAGGCGTACGCCATCCAAGCAGGGCGTGAAATTCGGGTCATTGTCCGACAGGAAGATATTACGGATTCTGAGTCCTTTCAGCTGTCGCGTGAGCTGGCGAAGAAGATCGAACAGGAGTTGACCTATCCGGGGCAAATCAAGGTGACGGTCATTCGGGAAAGCCGATACGTGGAATACGCCAAATGAAGGTGTTATGCATCGGCGATGTCATGGGAGAGCCGGGCCGTCGAACGCTTGCCCGCATGGTGCCTCGGCTGGTGGCCCAGCGCCAGATCGATGCGGTGATTGCCAACGGCGAGAACGTCGCGGGGGGGTTCGGAATTACACGGGAGTTGGCGGAGGAACTCTTTGAAACGGGCGTGTCGGTCATTACGACCGGCAATCACGCGTGGGATAAAAAAGAGGCGGTTGAATATTTCTCTCGTGAACCGCGTCTATTACGACCGGGAAACTATCCTCCGGGAGTCCCGGGAAATGGCAGCGTGGTCTTCGAGACGGCAAGTGGAGAACGGCTCGCCGTCCTTCAACTGATGGGGCGGGTCTACATGCCGACGCTCGACTGTCCGTTTCAAGCAGCCAAGCGTGAGTTGTCACGGTTGAAACGAGAGACATCGGCCATTGTTGTCGATATGCATGCGGAGACCACGTCTGAAAAAATGGCGATGGGGCATTTTCTGGATGGAGAGGTGACGGCCGTCGTTGGAACACATACTCATGTGCAAACGGCCGATGAACAGATCCTTCCGAAAGGCACCGCCTATATCACGGATATTGGAATGACGGGACCGCTTCATTCAGTCATCGGGGTCAAAAAGGAACTCGCCATCGAGAAGTTCTTGACCGGCATGCCCAAGCGCTTTGAGGTCGCCTCAGGGCCTTCGGTGTTTTGTGCCGTCTTGCTCGAACTGGATGTGCGTTTGGGCAAGGCCGTGGCGTTCGAACGGATTCGCCAGATTGATTAAACGAAGCGTTACCCGATGGTTCACGTGTCGCTAGCTGCTTCCTGATCACTCTGAGTGCCTCACGGGTTTCATGAGAAGAGGACTCACTCATACCAAACCGTCTTCATCTCTTTTCCCTCTCGATTCGCCCTCGAGACAGGTGCTGACAGTCTCAGAACTGACGGCCATGGTGCGGGCCTCCCTCGAGACGTCCTTTTCGGAGGTGTGGCTTGAGGGGGAAATCTCGAACCTCCGGGCACCAGGGTCTGGGCATCTGTATTGTACCCTGAAGGATCAGACGAGTCAGATTCGCGCGGTGATCTTTCGATCAACCGCCCTTCGATTGCGGTTTGGCCTGGAGGACGGTCTCCATGTCATCGTGCGTGGGCGAGTGTCGGTCTATGAACCGCGGGGGGAATATCAGCTCATTTTGGATCATGTTGAGCCGAGAGGGCTGGGCGCCCTTCAGTTGGCCTTGGAGCAACTGAAGCGCCGCCTGGAAGACGAGGGGCTCTTCGATGTCACCAGGAAACGATCACTTCCGGCATTGCCACGGACCGTTGGTCTTGTGACCTCAGCCACTGGGGCGGCGGTTCGAGACATGATGGCGGTCCTACATCGTCGATGTCCCATCGTGCGCATTATTCTCGTGCCGGTCTCAGTACAGGGCGACGGATCGGCGGAACAGATCGTGGCTGCGATTGACGCGTTGAATCAACTGGAGGCCGTCGATGTCATCATCGTCGGGCGAGGCGGCGGGTCATTGGAAGATCTATGGAGCTTCAACGAAGAGATTGTCGTACGGGCAGTCGCCTGCTCAGCGGTGCCTATCGTATCAGCCGTCGGACATGAGACGGATGTGACGCTGACCGACTTTGCCGCAGATGTCCGAGCCCCAACACCCTCTGCCGCTGCCGAACTGGTCGTTCCGGTCTTAGCGGAGCTGGTCGAACGACTAGAGTTGCTCGTCACGCGCGCTCGGCAAGCTATCACCGCGCAGTGCGTGGAGCAGCATCAGCGCCTTGATCTTGTGTTGGCCGAGATGGGCCACATTCGGCTACGGATTCTCAAAGAAGCCCAGCGAGTGGATGAGGCCGTGGCTGATCTGCGAGAAGCGACACAGGCCACGCTAAGGAGTGCGATGGTCGATGCCCAAGCATGGACGCAAGCGTTGATGTCGCAGAATCCGGTCTTCCGCGTGCATCGGGATTTGGGGATTATTCCACAGTTGCGGTCGCGTTTAGCTGCGGCGATGGATCATGTCGTGACGCAGAAAATGCAACTGACACGCGGCACCCTCTGGAGATTGAATGGGCTGAGTCCGCTTGCGATTCTGGAACGTGGATATGCCATTCTTGAAATGGTGCCGAGCCGTCAGGTCATACGAGGTGTTGAGCAGGTGGCTGTTGGAGATGAGGTGGTGGCCCGTCTGACCAATGGGCAGGTTCGTTGTACGGTGAATGACGTCACGTCGAATCCATCGGTTTAAAATCGTACCGGGGCTTCGCTATAATGAACGCTCTTGAAGGGAGAAGGTTGTGGCTGGGGTGAAATTTGAACAGGCGATGGCTCGATTGGAAGTCATCGTGGGGGAGTTGGAAAAAGGCGATCTGCCCCTCGATGAATCGTTGAAGATTTTTGAGGAGGGTATTCGACTGTCGAAGAGTTGCCTCAAAGTATTGGAAGAGGCCGAACGAAAGGTCGAAGTGCTCGTCCAGGATAAGAATGGGAAGAAGCAGCTGCGGGCGTTCACCTCGGATGACATTGATGTCGTCGGCTCTGCCGAAGAGTCCTAGTCAGTTGTTCCGCTGATCCGCGATTCCTTTTTGATCTTCCCCTCTCGACCGCATGGCGACACGAGCGCGACGCGAGAAACATAGATGTGACCAGGTGTTGACGGCTCAGGGCCTCGTCCAGAGTCGTGATGCCGCCGTGCGGATGATTCTGGCGGGAAAGGTCAAGAGCGACGGAGTGCTTGTCGATAAACCCTCCAGGCTGATCCCTATCGATGCCTCCATCGAGATTGCCGGAGAGGACCAGCCGTTTGTCGGCCGCGGTGGGGAGAAACTCGACGCGGCGCTGGACGCAGGGACGATCAATCCACAGGGGTGGGTGTGTCTCGACGTCGGTTGTTCGACGGGCGGGTTCACAGACTGTCTGCTCCAACGGGGAGCGATGAAGGTCTACGCCGTCGATGTGGGCTATGGGCAATTTGACTGGCGGCTCCGTCATGACCCGAGGGTTGTGCTGCTTGAGCGGACCAATATCCGCTATATGGAGCGCTCCGCCGTTCCAGACCCGATTCAGCTGGTCGTCATCGATGTCTCCTTTATCTCATTGACGAAGGTCCTGCCGGCCATCACGCAGTTTCTCCGACCACAGGGTCAGGTCGTCGCCTTGATCAAGCCGCAGTTTGAAGTCGGCAAAGGTCAGGTTGGTCGGGGGGGGATCGTACGGGATGAGGGACAGCGAACGGAGGTTGTTCAGCGAGTGATACGATTTGCTGAGGAGCTGGGGTTACGGACTCTGACTACCGTTCTCTCCGCCGTCAAAGGAAAGAAGGGGAATCAGGAGATATTCGCAATCTTTGAGTACAATGCGCCGATTCATGATATGTAAGGAGCATCGGTAACGGAGAGTATTGATTCAGGAGGGCCAATGAAAGTACTCGTCACGGGTGGTGCAGGATTTATCGGATCTCATGTGGTGGATCGACTGATCGAGGAGGGGCATCAAGTTGTCATCGTCGACAATCTGGTGACCGGAAAGCGCAAGAATGTCAATCGCGCCGCCAGTCTCTATAAAACCGACATTACCAGCTGGCGCCTCGAACGGATCTTTCGCAATGAACGGCCCAATATCGTGCTGCATCTTGCGGCGCAAGTCAGTGTGCGCAATTCTGTGGCCGATCCGGTCTTTGATGCGCAGGTGAATGTGCTGGGTACCATGAACGTATTGCAACAAGCGGTCCGATACGGGTGCCGAAAAGTGGTGTTCTCCTCATCCGGCGGGGCGATTTACGGAGAACAAGAGGCCTTTCCGGCCCCTGAATCGCACGTCACCAACCCCTTGTCGCCCTATGGGATCAGCAAACTGTGCGGCGAACATTACTTATCGTACTTCCAGCGAGTCGGCGGGATCCCAGTGGTCAGCCTTCGCTACGCCAATGTCTATGGACCGAGACAAGATCCAGAAGGCGAGGCGGGTGTGGTGGCGATCTTCATTCAAAAGATGTTGAACGGGGAACAGCCCATCATCAACGGCAATGGCCGTCAAACCAGAGATTTTGTGTTCGTTGAAGATGTGGCCGAGGCCAATCTGGCCGCCATGGGTCAGGATGCGCATGGAGTCTATAACGTCGGCACCGGCGCTGAAACATCCGTGAACGAGTTATTCCGCATGCTGGCTGGATTAACCGGGTCAAGTGCCAAGGAAGTTCATGGGCCGGCCAAAGCCGGCGAGCAGATCCGGAGCGTCGTGGACGCGGCGAGAATCAAACAAGAGCTCGGGTGGGAGGCCAAGATGGACCTCGCAGAGGGGCTCAAGCAGACGGTGGAATTCTTCCAAGGAAAAGTTCAATAACCAGTCATCCCATGTACACGGAACGTCGGTCACTCGAAGCCCTTGCCGCGTTGAGCGAGGGGGGCCAGTGGCGGGCGTTCCTATTGTGATCAGTACCGGGGGACAGTCCCATCCACTTGGATCGACCAGGCATCGATCCCACCGATCAAATTCTTCACGTTGGAAAATCCCTGTTGAAGCAGGAATCCGGTCGCATCGCCGCTGCGCATACCATGATGGCAGTACGCGATAATCTCGGTGTCCCTATCCAATTTGGACAGTGACTGGGGTAACGTGCCGAGTGGAATCAGCACCGAGTTATCCAGTCTGGCCAACTGGTTCTCCCAGGGCTCGCGGACGTCCAAGAGTACCAACTGATCCCCTTTATCGATCCGAGCCTTCAGCTCTTTTGGTGTAATCGTAAAACTCATGTGACCGCCTCCTTTGTATTAAAACAAATCATAAGCGAGTGAAGAAAAGGCTGTCAAATGTGGTCGGCTAGCCTGGTTAACCGAACTCCTCTGCTCATTCCGTGTCTGATGCCTCGTCGAACACCCAGCGTCCCCGGCGGTCTGGAAGTGTGAGTGCTGCGGTGAGCTGATCGATAAAATCCGACCGTGGAATCTCTTCTGCACCGAACCGCATGACATGGGGAGAAGATTGTTGGCAATCGATCAGGCGGAAGTTCCAGGTCTGGAGTTGCTGGACAAGCCGCACGAGGGCAACCTTTGATGCATCATCCACTCTGGTGAACATGGATTCGGCAAAGAAGGCGCCACCGAGGGCCACACCGTAGACGCCACCGACCAGGCGGCCGTCTTGCCACGTCTCAACAGAATGGGCGTAACCGAGTTCGTGTAAGCGGGTATACGCGTTCAACATGTCTCCGGTGATCCAGGTTCCTCCTTCTGGATATTGAGGACGTGGCCCTGCACATTGCTCCATGACCTGCCGAAAGCAGGTGTCGAGCGTGACCATGAATGCATTTGAGCGAAGTCGTTTCTTCAGGCTTCGCGGCACGTGAAGTTTCTCGGGAAACAACACAGCCCGAGGATCCGGTGACCACCAGAGAATGGGATCGTCTTCGTTGTACCAAGGGAAAATGCCGTGCCGGTACGCTTCGAGTAATCGTTCGGGACGGAGGTCTCCTCCGACAGCAAGCAGACCTTCTGGGGAGGCTCGATCTACTGAAGGGAAACGAAGGTCGTGTCGGTGTAAACGAACCATCGCTACGTACGATACGTGAAGTGGGGTGAAAAGACCATGCCGGCCGGGGGCAACGGTTTCTTACATGCTCAAGAAAGCGCCAATCGGCTTCAATCGTATGATTATATCGGAGGTCTCACGATGGGAACGGCACGCAGGGTGATCGTCGGCACAAAACAGCAGGATCAATGGCTCAAGACTTCAGGTCGAGCGTGGGGAATTTACGAACGACAGTGAATATATCAACGATCAGAACAGCTCTAAACTTCTGACATTGAAGGACACCAGCCAGGAAGGGTTGGAAGCACGTGGAACTCACTGAGTTGACAAGAACTGTACGGATGTCGGAGCCGTGTGACCACGGCTCCGACCCGTACTCCCGTTCCGTCGGTAGGCATTCGCTTCTTCACGCTCCAGTTGCGGCACTCAGCAACACACGACTCATCTCATGAAACCGCCGAAATAGAATGCAAATCCGACGATCCCGATAAGAAGCGCGCCATACAAATACACCCATCCTGGTTCGTGAATGAGGTCGTCTTTTACGTCTTTTAGATGTAGATCACTCATAGAGCACCTCCTTGTGTGAACCTTCCTTTGTTCCTCAGAAGAGTGTTTGGACCGCCCTCTATGTTTGCTCCATACTAATCAGCAGAACATTTCTCTGCTATCGCCCAGAAGAGTGAATTTGCGGCTACACCGAATGGGTGAGGGAACTGGTAAGCAGAGGAAGGATCAATAGGACGTGAGGTATGTCGGATAGCCTCTGCACGACTCAAAACGGTCGATCAACGAATTGAAAAGCAGCCCAACGTCGGTGTGTACGGTGGACTAAGGATGTGAGCCTTCTCAAAATGGAAAAGGCTTATGCGGATCCCGGTGAGAATTGGTCCTGTAATCGCATTCATTGAAACGATAAGACTTATGGCGTATGGTTCGCGAACAGGAACGGTGTATTAGGCGGATGGAAACTGACAGATCCGGTTCTTATGCGGATCCGCCTAAACAGAGTTGGGCATATCTTGCACCTCGCTGTTTATGAAAGACATCACCGACCCACGTTGGATCAAATTCAAGGGGATACTGTTTCTGGTTGTCGGCCTCTTGTCCTCCACTCTGTTGTTACTTAATCGCTTCGATCTCAAAACAGTGCTGCTATTCGCCATCAGCATCTGGTGTTTTTGTCGCGCCTATTACTTCGCATTCTACGTGATCGAGCACTATGTGGACTCGACCTGCCGATTCTCTGGACTCTTCTCGTTCGTTCGGTACATGATGGGCCACCGGAATGATAATCGATCTGCCTAATTGTCGAGGGGGAACAGTATGGAGCCGCCCACGCAGGATACGGTAGCCGGCTCATCCGCCACCTTGCCCATGCTCTAGGTGAGGAATTCGGCCGGGGGATGTTTATTGCTAGCCTCAGGAACTTCCGGTAGTTCTATCTCACCTTCCCTTCCCCGATGTGGGAACAGGCTACGCATTGCATAGCGAATTGAGCTGAACACAGGTGGCTGATCATGCAGATTGAAGACCCAAAAGCTGGTGTCAAAGCGCCCGAGTTCATTTATCTGCAGGAGATAGAACGTGGCGTGCTATAGCCGTAGCCTATCGTTCGAAAGGGACGCTGCAAGAGCGCGGCGTCGTTTGGCATCGAAATGCACCTTGCTCCTATCGACGCACAGCGGTTCATTCAAGGTTACAAGCTTTTGATGCTTGAGATATTAGGTGAACAGGAAGATCGCATCACCGGCAGCGTCGTTCCGTTGCTTGCGAAGGCGCGTGCAAAACTCGTCGGTAAGCGGGCCTTGTTGCATAAGTCGATTGCGCGGCTTGAAGAACGAAATGTCAGACTCGATCGCGAGGTCATAATGGCCATCGAAGGGCTTGAAGTGCGGCAGTGGGTCTATCTTTGCGACACGATACGTCATTCCATGATGATTGATTCAACCGCTGATCGGGCATTCGGGGTGCTCGGGCTTACGCAGGGAATCCGCGATATTGTCGGCGGTACCGGACTCGTCATAGAGGCAGGGTTGGTTCATTACTGCGGGCGATATGTATGTGACGGCGTTATTTCACAAGTGGTGTGGCTCGGGCCAGGATACAGAAGAAGTTGGAATGAGATATTCAAGGAGATCAAGGCCTCAGGGCAATTTCATCTGAAAGCCGATGTCTAACCGTGCTGTCGACCGAACGTCCGCAAGGCATGCGTACGATACGTTTCGTCGTTACGCTTCCATCTCATCCGGTTACAGCCTGTATCAATGCAACAGAGCCAAGGACGACTTTATGACGCGGTGTGATCTCCGTGCCGACTTTCGCGATTGGCTGGGAATAGACGTTTGATGTCTGAATTCATCCGGAGTTGTTCCCCTATGAAGCAACGCCCAGACGAAACGAGTGGACTACTCTGTAGGTTTCTCCGCTGAGGCTAGGATAAGGCTGAAACATCGAATCGGCATCGAGTTCAATAATTCGCGCTGGAGGAAGTAGCGCCAGACTTCGTCGTCTTTGCCGGGTATCTCATCGAACCAGCGTTTGACCTCGGTGAGGCGGTGAAGCATCCGACCTTTGTCTTCATGGTTTGGCATAAAGATCATGCTCTGGTATAGGGAACGGGAGTCCATCTCAACCTAGGGGCAAGATAAGCGCTATGAATCAGGCGGCAGAGCCTTATGTGGCGCGCACCATGTGCGCGAGCGGTACCACCTCAACATTGTTTGCCAACGAGTATGGCTGCTCGCCTGGATACACGACCGTGAGGTGATCAAGCTTGAGGTCGGCCAGCGCAGTCCGCATTGAGGGTGTGAGTTGTGGCGCATCCATCCGTTTACACTCCACCCCGATCCGGCGGCCTCTATGAAACAAGAGTAGATCCAATTCAGCGCCAGTGTGCGTCGCCCAGTAATAGGCTTCGTCAGACCGGTACGCCTTCAACACTTCCTCAATCGCGTAACCTTCCCAAGACGCACCGACTTTCGGGTGATGCTCCAGGGCACGCTGGTCGGTGACACCTAAGAGCGTATGCAGGAGGCCGCTGTCCCGTACATAGACTTTCGGAGCTTTGACCTGTCGCTTGCCAAGATTCTCAAACCAGGGTGGCAATTGCCGAATCATCAGTACGCCGGTCATCAGATCCAGATATCGCCGCACGGTGGACTCGCTGATGGCTAGGGCGCGGGCGAGTTCTGCGGCATTCCATGTTTGTCCATGGTAATGCGCCACCATGTGCCAGAACCGGCGGAGCGCGACAGCTGGGATGGTGACGCCGAATTGCGGTAGGTCCCGTTCGAGAAAGGTCTGCAGAAATTGTTGGCGCCAGGCCACAGACTGGATCTCGCCGCGTGCCGTGAAGGCTCGCGGAAATCCTCCGCGCAACCAGTGGCGGGGCTGCAGTTCGGCCCCCAGGTCGGCCAAGCGGAACCCTTCCAATGGAACGGTTGCCACTCGGCCAGCGAGTGACTCCGACGATTGCCGGAGTAATTCCGGTGAGGCACTGCCCAAAATAAGGAATCGTGCCGTCACCGGCTGACGGTCGGCCAATACCCGCAAGAGCGGAAACAACTCCGGCCGGCGTTGGATTTCATCGATCACCACCAGCCCTTTGAGCGGACGCAAAGCCGTGGCCGGTTCTGCTAATCTGGCGAGACTTGCCGGATCTTCCAGGTCAAAATAGTTGGGGGAGTCGGTCGCGACAAACTGGCGAGCTAATGTCGTTTTGCCGCTTTGACGTGGACCGATGAGTGCGACGACCGGGTTGTGGCGGAGCGCTGTCCGTATGGCATGGATGTCGCGAGCGCGGTCAATCATGACACATAACTATACCATGAAAATCCTGCTTCGAGTGATGGAATTTCATGGTGTTACTTGCCCCGCACCACCTGGTTCGCACAGTGTATGTCTAGAAACAGCCGCTGGGGACATCTGTTCCTTTGACCATGTCTGCCCAATACGTGAACGAGCAATAGAACTGAGAGGACTACTCCTTGGATTTTTCCGCCGTCGCTAGGATCGGCTCAAACATCGGAGCGGCGTCGAGCACGACCTTCAGCAACGGGCTACGAAGGAATAATGCCAAACCTGACCAGCGGCAGGTTGGGCGACGTAAAATGATTCCGTCGCTTTCAGAATGATCGTTGCCCCTCCTGCAATCATTGAATTGGTGCAATACCTGGTTCCAAGTCGGATGAGAGCAGGGCTCTTGCCTCCTGCCCTCATCCGTCCTACGACCTTTTATTCCCTATGCTGGGTATCGCCGCTGGAATCAGCTTTTACCCCACGTCACTATTTGCACTCGTATTTTGGCGCTCCAGAACACTCCCCGGATTTGCATTTGTGATCATTGCCGAAGGAACCGAGCTTGCCGCACTTTTCGCCTTTGTTGAGCTTCGGTCGACAGGCATTCACTGTTGTGTCGATTCCTGCATCACACCACTTTCCAGGTCCGCAGTCCGCATCTGCTTTGCACACACAGGTGCCCTTGGTTCCATCAAGGCTACTACACTTACCCTCCTTGCAGGCATCATTGAGATAGCAGGTCCCACCCATCGGCACCGAATTGGGGGTGTAGCACCGAGACAACTTGCAATAGCCACTTTTGCATTGATGATCACCGCCGGCGATGTCACAGGTCTCATTGTCATTTTTCAGCATCAGGCAACTATTCTTGGTGGCATCCAACCCGGCATTGCAGTACTTGCCCGTCCCACAATCGGTATCAGCCTGACAGACGCAGGTGCCCTTTGTTCCATCAAGGCTACTACACTTACCCTCCCTGCAGGCATCATTGAGATAGCAAGTTTCGCCCATCGGCACTGAATTGGGGGTATAACAGCGAGAGAGCTTGCAATAACCGCTTTTGCATTGATGATCACCGCCGGCAATATCACACGTCTCGTTATCGGGCTTTTTTGCCATGCACTGGTTCTTTTTGAGATCGACGCCCGCGTTGCAATATTCGCCGTTGCCACAATCATTGTCGGCGTTACACTCTTTCTGCTTCGTAATATATCGAGAGACGGCCAGATAGTGGTAAATCGTCCGCTTTTCTGAAACTCCGGCATCACACATCTGGTATGTTTTGGGCGACCAATTCGCGTACTGCTCGTTGTCGCACCCATTGTCCTTGTATTCGATACCGTCTTTCTTGTCCTTCACCTTCCCGTATTCGTCGTCTAAGCCGAATGCATGACCGACTTCGTGCCAATAGGTGCCATCGGTGGTCATCGTGGAGAAATTGTTGAACTGAATCAGGTTGGACTTATACATCTGATTGAAATCATAGGGTAAGAATTTTGTCGCAAACCGTATTGTCAGATGGTCGTCATCCTCCAGGAGGTTCAACGTCGACTTGGGGAACTGAGACTCGTTTCGCCCCTTCATGAGCAGTTTGAGCTGAAACAGATCCTTGATCGACCAATAGTTTTCGGCGGTCCGCACAAAATTATCGAGGATCCAATCCTCAGGCTTTACTTTCGCGGCCTGATTTTCCGCCGGGTCAGGACGCCAATACAGATCTCGGGTCTTGTCCACACGGCACCCTGAGAAAGCAGAGCCGTCCTTCCCGTACTGATAGTCAATTCTCCCCAAGCTGATGAACTTGTTCTCGGGATCCCGCTGATGGATTTCTTTCTTGTCATACTTGCCCGCGTCTCCTGGGAAGTATGTTGTGGTGGAGCACAAGGTCGTTGCGATCGACACCGCCCCAGGTTTCAGGATGAAACTCTGCGCCTTTCCTCCACCGGCCGGAGACTCCAGCTGTGAGGCATCGTACAATTGGCCGGCATGTGTAAAGTTGAAATCCACACGATCAGGGACCACATCGTTGATAATCGGTCGGTACGGAATGATCATGGTCCAAATGCCATCTTGTTTGCTCAAGACATAGACATACTTGAGCTGTGTCACGAACGTGCCGAAGAAATTGTAGTGTCCGCGGATGACTTTCGGTTCAACGTCGCGCGCCTTGAGTATCTGCTTGTCGGCACTGGTTCCGGCGTTGGCCGTGATCTTGGCGACATCATTCCCCTTCGTGTCGCGTTGACGGTTACACTGCAGGATAATCTCATTCCACATCCGATGGCCACGCTCTACCGCACTAGGAAAGAGTTCTTCATAGAAATCCACATCCTTCTTTGTTTCGCTCGTTGTGGTCTTGTCCTTCACGCTGTCACATAAGTCGGCATAAGCAGGCGTCGTGAGCAGTACTAGGCCGAGCGACATCAATCCCCATATCGATTTCATCACATCTCCTCCCGACCCCCGAGACTCCTCCCAGTGGGTCTTGTACATCGTTGCAGGCACAACCGTCTCAAGCCTGGCGAGACGAACCTTCCTGAGCGTGACATGACGGACAGCAGATGTTCATCCCCTTAGGCTAGGCGTTGGCCCGAGCTATTTACATTCGTACTTAGGGAAGCCCGAACATTCCCCTGATTTGCATTTATGGTCATTTCCAACGGAACCAGCCTTCCCACACTTTTCACCCTTGTTCAGCTTGGTTCGGCAGGCATTGAGTTTGAAGTCCATTCCCCTATCGCAGTATTTGTCTGTATCACCGCAGTCCGCATCGTTCTGACAGACACACACTCCTTTAACACCTTGAAGGTCACTGCATTGTCCTGCTTTGCAGGCGTCATTGACGTAGCACGTGTTGCCTGGGTCCACAGACTGTGGGGTATAGCATCGTCCGTACTGGCACTTCCCACTCTTGCACTGATGTCCACCGCCAACCGCTTCGCAAGCCTCGTTGTCGCTTTTGAGCGGCAGACAGGCGTTTTTGGTCAAGTCGATCCCGGCATTGCAGTACTGCCCATCGTTACAATCGTCGTCCTTTTTGCAGCCGGATTTTCCGCCGACTACATAATCAGCCCCATCCGCAAATGTAAAAGTACCCTGTGGCCCCAGGAAACGCGGATTTCGTACGTACTGATAGTAGTCGCCCTCCAACTCCAACTCTCCACTCGCCGGGTCGACTGTAGGATTTGAGATGGAGGGCTGCACAACTTCAAAATGGAGGTGGGCTGGCCACGCACATCCGACATGTCCTTCGTCCCCCAGATAATCGCCCTGTTGGACGTGATCGCCAACCTTCCGCTTAGCTTTGGCCGTGGTCGTGCCCAGTTGCATATGCGAATATTTGGTCCATTCCCCATTGTCATGTTTGATCCAGACGAAGTTGTTAAAGCATTTTGCATTTCGAAGCCATCGCTTGGGATGTTGTTGCTTATCTCGACTGTCCTCGATGTACATGATCTCACCATCGGCTGCCGCCACGATCCTATAGGGTCCCCCACCGCGTCCGACCATGTCGATTTTTCCAGGAGGATTGTGATCTTGAAAATTCCGATTGACGTGTACCTTGGTCCCATCCACATAAGGTATCCGATACAACCCCTCGGAGACTTTGACCTCAGTTACCCCTAACTGCGGGAGTAAGCCCTGCATAGTCAGGCATTGCCGTTCAGTCTCGTCCGCCTTACGCAGGCAGAGGTCCTGATCCGGCGTCGGCCCGTCCATGCAGGTTGCATACGCCTTTTGAGCAGAGGGCTCGCACACCGCAGCCCCATTGGACTCTGCTGGCACAGTTTGACCCTTTTGTTTTTCCTCCGGCGCCTTGGATGCCTTGGCCATCAAGGAATGTGCCGACGCGCTCTCAGATTCAGCGTGAGATCGAAGAGCAAGTCCTAGCTCGAGAATCGCAATGAGACACCACATGCCAACGGCTGCGCGTGACAGCCTGGTCCAACCAGTCGACTGTTGTACGATTACATTCATGAGCCACCCCCTATTCGTGTTCCTCGTTCAAGCAAGCACTACTTGCATTCGTACTTCGGTGCGCCGGAACATTCGCCAGACTTGCATTTATGATCATTGCCGAAGGTGCCGAGTGCTCCACATTTCTCTCCTTTATCAAGTTTTGCCCTGCAGACATTCGCTTTGGCATCAACTCCGCCATCACACCATTTCCCCGAGCCACAGTCTGAGTCTTTCTTACAGACGCAGGTGCCCTTGGTGAGTCCACCGACCGGTGCGGTGCACTTCCCCTCTCGGCATTCGTCGTCAAAGCGACAGGATTCGCCCATTGATGCGGAAGCTGATGCAGAACAGAATCCTGTCTTGCATCGGCCTGCCTGGCATTGTTGATCCTTGGTGCAGACAGAACCGTCGCTCAACTTGTCTTTGCAGGTGCGTTTACCAGAAATCGGGTCGCCGCAGTAATTGCCCGATCCGCAGTCGGCGTCGGCTCGGCATTCGTCCGGATCGGCACATACACCCCAGCTACAACGGTCAGACGCACATTGCCGCTTGGTGGTGCACAGCGTCCCGCGGTCCAACTTAGGCTTGCAGACATTTCTGCTGAGATTCAGGATCCCTGCGGTGCAGAACTCTCCATCCTCGCAGTCGGTGTCAGCTTCGCACTGCCCTTCACCGCGTAAGCCGGCGAGTTTTACATAGTCAACCTTGCCGTCTTTAGTCATGAACTGTTGTCGTTGGTTGGCCGCACGTTCTTGCTGACAGGTGTTCAAGGTTTCGGTGCCTGTTACAGTAAACTCTCCCGTCTCATCCGAGATCAGACTTGAGCAATAGTCCATGATGTTCGACACTCCACCCTCACAGGCGTAGTACTGATTACCGTTGCTACGATCACGTACGGCGATCCTTCCATTACACGAATTGCAATGGCCTAAGTCGGGATTGAAGACATTCTTGTTGGCAAAATCCTTGTTGCATTGCTTGTTGAAGCCAATATAGGGCTCGAAAGTATGTTTGAGGCTGAAGAAGTGTCCCAGTTCATGCGTTAAGAGATATTTATCGCTACCCTCGCTCAGCCAAATCCCCTTCTTGCGGTTGAAGGGGTTGACGTCATGTGGAAAGTTTGCCCAGCCACCCCAACACTTCTGTTTGCCGAGTAGGTCGTTCCAGCACAATGTGTTACCCACAAGCAAGGTGAGATGTCCCTCCGTTTCCGTCCTGGCTTGATTGTCAAAGTGTTCATCCATGAATTTGTTGAACTCTGCCATTCCGTTAAAGGCAAGACTGGAGAGGTTTCGGCCGGCCACGGTGGTCTTCCGCTCAATGGTATAGGTGATTGTTAGCCGCGGTTTCGTCGCATATTGCCTCTCCGCTTCTTCAATCCACGATCGGATACGACGAACTTCCAAGTCTTCATTGCTTGTGTCTTTCGTCCCGTTCACGAAATGTAGGTTGAGGCGAAACTCGTCAAAATTGTCCGCTGCCGATGCGAAGCCTGAAGTTAATGCGAGCAAGAGAACAATGGATATGATCTTCATTGCGAGTTCCTTTCCATCGCAGCTTGCCTTATAGCCAATCCGCGTCACCTTCACTCCTCAGTGTGCCATTGCCTGTGGTTTCTGCAGCAGGTTGCCGATAATACGGTCGAAATCTCGTTTCGGATGGTTGCCGATCAATGAGATGCCGTTAATGAGAAACGCGGGTGTGCCGTCGAAGCCGAACCGTTCAGCTTCCGCTCGATCAGCTGCGATACGTTGCGCCACTGCGTCGCTCTGTAAATCGCGTTCGAGCTGCGCATGGTCGACATCCAGTGTTGCGGCAATTTCCTGCACGGCTTCGACGCCGCGAGACAAGTTCCGTTGCTGCTGGAACATGAGGTCATGGAATCGCCAAGCCTCCTCTTCGTTCTGTAGCGAGATCGCCTCAAAATATCGTGCGGCTGGTTCAGCCGTGGCGTGAAAGCTCAACGGGTTGTGCTTGTAGACGAAACGAACCTGGTCCGCATATGTAGAAAGCACGTCCTGTATGGCGGGCGACACCGCTCTGCAGTACGGGCATTCGAAATCGCTATATTCAACGATCGTCACGGGCGCTTGGCGGGTCCCTCGCATCGGCCGATCAGTCGCCACGTGAGGAACTTTGGGATTTGCCAGCTCGGCCCGCCATCGGGATTCTTCAACCTTCGTTTTTCGAATCTCGGTTCCACGTTCCACGAGATCAGCGAGAACTACAGGATCATGTTCCAATGCACGAAGGATCAGGTCAGGATGTTCCCGTAACGTCTCTTCAACCTGAGCTTTGATAGTGGTAGACGCTGACTGCAGATCAGAGGGCTGAGCCCACATCTCTTCGGTATTACCGACGAGACTTCCGAGTGATATGACTAGACTGAAAGACAAGAATGAGAATGTTCTCCGGATTGGTGTCATCACAAGCACCTCCTCGATAGTGGGTGATCATTGACCACATGCTTTGTCTCACGTGTTTTCAAAGCGATCAATTCAGGAATCGCTCCGCTGTAGGCCGAATCAGCAAAAAGTATTCCTCAAGTTGCACTATGAAAACGGCCCATGTCTCCTTGAGTTGGAACATGCGATCACGATGATGCCCGTCCTATGAGATACAGTCGTGTATCTATTTAGATACGCGATAGGCTGTCGAAGAATGAAGAATACACTTCCGATAGGTCAGGCTCCGTCATGATCAGAATTAGCCCAATGAAGCTCGCTTCCGTGGCTGGAGCGTGTGGCACAGGCTCGTAGTTTCTATTGCGCCGTCTGAATACCATGGTTTCCCATAGTCGGTTCAGGAGTAGATCTCTCCTTCCATGCAGTAATCAGTTCTTCCCTAGATGTAACAGGAAAGGCCACGGGATCTGTCGCGGCTGTCATGGTGGCGAGAATAGAAGGAGACGTGAGGAGACGCTATAGTTAATTTTACACGTACAGCCTATAAGCAGATTCAAGGTGCTGGGCTGGTCTCACGCGTCGCGTTGCAATCGTACAGGCAGCTCGCTCCGCGAATGCACACCGACTTTGCGAAAAATGGACTGCACCTGATTCGCCACGGTATGTTCGCTGCAGTTACGGCGCTGTGCAATGTGACGGTTCGTGGAGCCCATCAACAACGCGGCAAGTACTTCTCGTTCGGCGTCAGTAAGGTTCGCAACCTGACCGGCAGGAAGGAACGGATAGGTGCCGATCAGCAATGTATTCTCATGCACTCCATATTCCGCCAGCGTGGCTCGTGGTCCGTTCGGTGAAAAAAATGCCGCGAGCTCTGTGAGCGATGATAAACCCAGTTTGCGAACTGCGCGCGTCGTGCAGTTCGTCACGGCGGACGCTGAGATCCCCAGCATATAACTGATCTCCTTGCAGCTGTGCCCTTGACCGATGAATTCGGCAACTTGGCGTTCGCGCGGGGTAAGGCCACGCGGATCGGGAAACCGGGGATCATTCTTGATTGCAAGGACAAAGCGGCGTCCATCGGAATCAAAGTGATCAACGAGCGACCAGCGACCATGGACGAGTCCCTCCCAGGCCGCTAACGCCTGATCCGGGTCACGCCGGCCGTGATGGGTTCTGAGCTGTTCAAGGCGGCGGACAGACTTACGCAATGATACACGTGCGGACGGACGTTCCGCGCCCTTACGGGCTTCGTGGAGTTTTCCGGATCCATCGAAAATGGCCTCCACGGACGGAGAGTCGAGATCCAACGTCTGTGCGAACTCGCGCAGCCGGAGTCCGGCACCCAGATGGCTCGCCACACATTGCCAACGGTGGCGCTCCTGCACGGTCGGTACGATTCGTTCTGAAAACAACCAACACAGGATGAGCGCGCTGCCTTGGCCTGTCAGCCCCTTGATTGCGATCTTATCGAGGACCACACCGTTCGTAATCTGCTGAACAACCGCCGCAAGATCTGGCTCACGTGTGTACAGCGCTTCGCTGAGTGATGTCACGGCCGGCCCGCTGCGGAAAAAGTGGCTGACCGCCGGAGTGTGCACCTGCATACTGGCTGCAAGAATGTCGCGTGCGTGCGTCGGCCCCAGTGCGGCCGACCGTTCAAGCTCTAGGTTGCTTGGGGTATAGCGATAGGTGCCGATGGTGGGCCAGAATCCTCGCTTCGATAGAGGAGCGGCGTGTTCCAGTAGACGGTTCAGCCAGCTGTCGTCGTCCTCTTCAAGCCGATACACTTCTTCAATGAGCCCCACCCAATCCTTGGCGTTCATGGCTCTGGAATGCTGTGTTCTCCAATAGGTCGAGTTAGCAGCGAGCCGCTACAATCAGTCGCCAGCCGCCGTTGAATTTTTCAGTCTCGAAATTTCTGGCTACTATACCTGGTGAGGTCAACCAATTCATCTATGTCCCTTGTTCGGTCAATACGCGATTAGGCTCTCACGTCAACGGAATAGAGGAGCGGAATGATGGATGACCGCTCCTTGCACGAGAACCCACTATCGGGGCTATTCTCTCCAAACGAGAGGCGTTCAGCGTGGAGAGATCTGACCGACCGCTGTGCATATCATTCAGCGGCGATGAAGAGATTAATGCGAGGGCTTTTCAGTGGCTGCCAGGATGGATTGAAACATCGGATCGGCGTCGAGTACGGCCTTCAGCAATTCTCTGTGGAGAAAATACTGCCAGACTTCGTCGTCCTTTCCGGGGATCTCATCGAACCAGCGTTTGGCCTCGGTCAGATGGTGGAGCATCTGTTCTTTATCTCCATAGTTCGGCAGGAAGATCATGCTGTAGGCCATGGCGTATTCGGCGAGAAACTTGTCGAGCGGCCGTTCCGCGAGTTCCAGCGACGCCTTCGCAGCGTCATAGGCGCGGATACTGTCCTGGTCATGCAAGATCCGATTCCAGGCCACTTTGTTGATGCGGGACCAGGCCAGTTGTAGCAGGGCTTCAGCCTTGGGAGTCTGTCGGTCGGACGGAATCTCATTGGCCAAGGCTTCGAATGTTTCAATCATCGGCACCTGATCGTTGTTCCAACGATAGGCCATCCCAAGCCGAAATCGGTTCTCCAACTGCTCAGGATGGGTGCGTGCGAGAGTTTGCAGTGCCGGCAATAGCCGGTACAGCAGATCTGCAGAAGTCGGTTGCGAAAACCCACCGACTTCCATCCCCAACGAGAGATCAAGGCGGTCCGACGCGGCGGCGATCGTCCAATAAAACTCGTTGAGCATTTGGGCGAGTGCGGGATCCTTGACGAGGAGCTTGTGGCTTCGGGTCGCGTCCTGCAGCAGAGCCGCATAGAGATTCTTGGCTAAGACGGTGAGGGCTTCCGTCTGTTGTGGGTCAATGAGGAGAATGCGATTGAGGAGGGCGACGCGGTCACGCAGCTCGGGGAACGAGGCAGCGCGGGCCGCCGCCGCAGTCAATGTGCCCGGTTGATCGTTCGGGCTCCACCAGATGATGGAGTCGGCAAGGGCGCGGCTTCGCTCGGTGATGAACGGGATGCGTTCGGGGACCGTGCTTGGAGGCTCAGCCTTTGTGTCTACGAGAAGATGCACCACGGCTGTGTCGCGTGGAAACCCATGTGACCGGAGTCCGCTGAGCACGACCCATTGCGTGGTAATGGATTTGATGGCGCGGCGTTCGCGCTTGATGGTGCTGGTCCAGTGAACGGTGCCCGGCCCGTACGCAATCGGAGATGTGAGCGGGTCGTGGTAGTGAACGGTTAGGTCGACCAGTGTCGCGGGTACTCCAAACACCGTCCCATTCGGTTTCAGCCGGAAGGATCCGCTTGGAATAGCGCGGCTTCCGGTGACGGACAGATCAAGGCCGGTGCCTGGAGGGGAGGTTCCAAGCACATCCATGACAAAGGCCGAGGCTTGTGCGCCGGCTAGTGTATCCCCATAAAACACGAGAGGACCTGAACTGGGCCAGAGGACATCCATTCCGATATCCGACCGATTCAGGAAAGGACCATGTCCTGCCGTCATCACTCTCCAGCATTCGTCGTAGGAAGGCTCCTTTGCAACGGCGGATTTTGCTGTTGTTGCCGGAGCGGTGACCAAATTGTACTGGCAGGCAAAGTCGAGTTGCCCAGCCCCGATCTTGTCGCCGTTGGCAAGTGCTGTGGCATAGCGCAAGGCGGTGTCGATGGCGGTGGTCTGGACGGCCTTGTGTTTTGCCGTGGTGCGGGGCGCTTTCGACGCGGCGCTTGCCGTCTCCGGTACGTTCAATTCAACAGCCGTCAAGAGTCCGGAGAGGAGGAGTAATCCACGAAAATAGGTCTTGGTCATGATCAGTATTGCTCAGGCTGTTGGAGGTTAGCGAGTGTGTGTGGTCCCCAGGATCTTTTTCCGTATCATCGCTCGGCTTGCTGCCGATAATGTCGGCGGAGGACTATGGCGACAGAGTGACACGGTTTGGCGCAGCGATGTCACAAAGGTTTCGCAATTCGGACATGCGCCCAGATGTCGGCGAATTTCCTCGCAAATATCTCCGGAGAGCTCGTCGTCGATATAGGCGGACAACTGGCGCAGGATACGCAGGCAGTGGGCTTTCCCATGAGCCTGTTTTCGTTGCGTGGATGCCGATCGTCGTGGTCGTGTCGAAGTTCGACGTGGTGCCATCTGAACAGTCCTTCCGCTACCTCATCTCGTGGTGCTCATGGTCACTGAGCGGTTCCCCAAGTCCTCGTGCACTGAGCTGACGGCGTACAAACAACCGCGCTCGATGGAGACGTGATTTCACGGCTCGTTCATTCAATCCCATGATGGTTCCAACCTCCTTGGCGCTGAGGCCTTCCATATCGCGAAGCACCAAGACCATCTTATACTTTTTCGGCAGCTGATTGATCGCGCGGTCGAGCGCCTCTCGTAACTGCTTATTGTGGAGTGCGGCTTCGGGGCTCAGGCCATCGATCGGAATCTGTAACCGAAACTCACCGTCGGATGTGGGGATGAATTCCTCAAGGGACAACTCTCGCTCAGGAGCGCCCTTCCGTTTTCGCCGCATGCGGAGGCAGACGCGCGAGGCGATCGTGTACAGCCACGTCGAAATCTGCGCATCGCCACGGAACCGGTCGAGGCCTCGATAGGCATTCAAAAAGGTCTCCTGAACCAAATCCTTGGCCGCTTCCGCCTCACCACACAAGCGGTGAGCGAAACGATGCATAAGATCCACATGATCTCTGTATAGCGTATCAAAATCCTTCGCCGATTGGGTCCGAGCTGAGGATTTTTCTGGCCGGCGACGGGTCATGAGAGATGTATTCATATGTCGCGCAGTCTACGGGTGGATTGAAAAGAGAGTCAAGACGAAGGGTGGGGATGGACAGGAGAGGAGTCGGCCTACTTCACGCGATACAGTTCAACGACCTCGCCTTGGCCGTTGAGCTCCACGGTAATGGGGATTCCTTCTCGCGCCCCGTTCAGGTCGGATTTGCTGACTCCGACGGAGTAGGTCTGTTCTCCTTCAGGCGTCCAGAGTCGAACCTGGGCATGATCCGGAGCCGTGAAGTCCAATGGTCCTGTCACGAAACGGCGGATCAGAGCCGTATCGTTGGCGGCTGCAAGATCCGCCACGACGGAGTCGTTATGCATATGCAAGGTCATGGTCTGCCCGATCTTGGCGTTCTTGATGCCGATCTTGGTGTTGACGTTGACGATGCCGATGGGCGTCTTGAAGAAGATAAAATTCGACTTCATTTTAGCGATCGTTCCGGTCAGTAACAGCTGCGCCTTACTTCCCGGGGGGGCGATCTGCCCGATCTGAAGATCGAACTGGAGGTCATGCACACCGATGACGTTACCGGTTCCGTCCACTTCCACCGTCACAGAATCGCTGTTTTTGGGGGCCGTGAGCGCAGACTCGTAGGTTCCCATGTGGAACGCTTTCAGCCCACTATTCGGCGTCCACAGGAGTAACTTTGTATTGTCTCCGCTGTCTCGCCTAAACGGTCCGGTGAGGTAGCGGTGAACGAAGGTCCCATCAGTCCGCCGTACAATATCAATGACGATATACTCGTCGTGGACCAGGAAGGACACTTCTTGGGAAGCGGGGAGCGTTTTGAGCGTGGTCTTTGAACTGAGCGACATGAGCCCGATCGGCGTTTTCAAAAAGACGATTCCCGGTTTGGCTCGCCAGACTCGGCCTGTGATCTCGATGGATGGGTTGACGTCAACGCGAACGGGCGCCGGTTCTGCAATTGCTGGTTGAGCGGTCGGCTGGCTGTCTATCGGCGGACTGTCCACCGGTGGCTGAACCGCCGGGGCCGTATCTGTGGCCTGAGCAGGTGGTGCTTCAGGCTCTTGTGGCTGAACGGCTGGCGGGAGATCGCTCTGTGGCTGTGCTGGGATGACCTCTTCGGTTGCTGGTTGGGTGGGTGGGGGCTCGTCAGTTTGGGCTTGGGCCATTGTTGAGGTGGTATCGAGTTGCGTTTCGAAGGGGACGGAGTTTGAGAGATGCTCCTGGGGTTTGTCGCCGTCTGCGAGGCTGGCTGTGGCACAGCCGGCATTGACGACTCCCATCAGAAACACAGCCAATGCTAATTGTCGAGCCTGTCCAAATTGATCCATGGCAAGAACGCGTGGTCCGGATAAGAGGTGGACGTTGGATTCTGTCTAAATAGAGACTCCCTCTCGTGTGAAAAGAGTGATGAGGGGATCAACCTCCAAGAACCAAGGATTCACCTATGCGAATAACATGAGGTCAGAATGGGAGTCAACTTGAAATCGGATTTGTTCGTGGGGAGAGAAGCGAAAGCTGAATCGGCTCTCAATATGAATCAAAATACAACAGCGCAATGGATGCGATGAGAAATTCAGACAGCCAAACGGTTTGTCATTTGCCAGCAAGTTCATGACTCATAGTGGGCGCGTGTGTCCATGTTGCCACAGTGGTTGAGCCTGGTTCATGTTGGATTCCCGAAGGCTCTCTGCTACACTTCTTTTCTAGATGACACGGCTGCATAGCCGGATGCTGTCAACGAACGATTAGGCTCATCTGACTGAAGGAGCCGCGATATGACGACTACGATACGGGCTCGAATGAAAGGCGGGATCATCGAACCACTGGACCGCGTCGATTTGCCGGAAGGTCAGGATATGATGATCACGATCCTCATCCCACCATCGACAGCGGACCGAGAAGCGTTTCGGCACAGTGCTGGAAGGTGGCAGGGCACGTTTCTTCCTGTGATTTCCTCTTCCCGATAGGAAAGCCTCGATCTGCACTTCCAAGATTAGGTCGTGGCGATCATTGGAAACCCAGCTTGTCCCTATTTTCCTGCTCGGTCTCGTGTTTGATCAGATCAGTTCTATTGCGAGGAGGCAGACAGGAATTATACTGCTTTGGGTGCCTCGGATTCTCATACGGGGCCAGGGAGTCCGTTCTCCGATCAATAGCAGAAAGGAGCTTGAATGAAAGCTGAGTTCACGGCAATTATCGAACCGGCACCCGAGGGGGGCTACTGGGCTATGTGCCCGGAGATTTCCGGCGCCAACGGGCAAGGGGAAACACTGGAGGAGGCGAAGGATAGTCTGCGGCAGGCGATTGAATTGATTCTCGAAGACCGCAAGGCGGATATTCTTCGCGGACTGCCCGAAGATGCGATTCAAGACAAGGTACTGATTGAGTGAAACGGCGAGATCTAGAGCGCAAGCTGCGGATCGCTGGTTGCTATATGAAACGGGAGGGTGCTTCCCACTCCCTTTGGGTGAACCCGAAGACCGGGGTTATCGAGGCGGTCCCACGGCATGCCGAGATCAAAGAACCATTAGCGAAGAAAATCCTGAAGAATTTGAATGCAGAGTGAGTGATGGATAGTTCGTTAATCGGATCGTGTCAGTATCAGGGAATAGGTTGAAATCGCCTGGACTGTTCTCTGCCCCCGCTCGACTACCATGATTATCCTAAAGTCAGTCGGTCCCCGTGTTTAGTCCTCCTGACTCCCATCTCGACAGACTCCACGAAATAATTTTGAGGAAAGGTGCGCTCCTGGCAGACTATCGATCTGGGATGATTCCGCAAGCCGCGCAGAGAAATGAGGTCAGAGCGGCCTTGTGTTAGTGGCATCTCAACTGGCAGGGGCGGCTTTTCAAAAATTGCCTTCTGACTCCGACCTTCGCTCTCTCGCCGATTCCTCAAGGCACCTATCTTCCTCTGGTTTCCTCTCCGCGATCGAGGAAGCGCGATCTTTTTCTCCAGGTTAAGCCTTCGTGGTGAGCCGAAAGTCAGATCTTCCTATAGAAGCACAGGCTTTTCAGGGGTGAAGCGATGGGCCCCAGCAACGACTGCTGAGGCCATGCTTTATACAATGCACGCTGCTGGTTGAGCGGAAGGCGCGAGAGCTTTTCAACTCATGCTTTGTCTTTACCGACTCGGGACCTCCACACTCCTACCCCTACGAGGCCTGCTGCCAACAGGAGGACCGTGGCAGGCTCTGGGACCGGTGAGGAAGTATTGACAGAATTGACAGAACCCCCGGCAGCGAGGAAAGAGTTATTTCCACTGACAGCCGTTTGGGTGTACTCAAAAAAGCTAAAGACCGGAGCCCCAACAAAATTACTAATATGGAGGTAGAAATCATCCGTTGATGGAAGGATCTGTATACTCTCGGCGCCGGTCTCAATCCCGCCAACGATTAGGAGTTGAGTGCTGGCATCGAAGTTGTAGGCGAGTGCAGACCCTAAGGAAATATTTAAGGTGCTCAATGCAATACCGGCAGTTTCGTCAACCACTGTCACTGTGGGATCAAGCGTGATAGTGAAGCTGCCGGTAACAGGGTCTACTGGTGCTGGATCAGTTCCTGTGGAGATGCCAAATGAACTGGCACTAAAGGAGACATTGTACGTTATCGGGACGGCACCCACCACGGGAACGGATATGATGCAGCACAGAATCGCGACGCTAAAACACCCAATCAATCGGATCATTTTACTTTATTCCTCCAATTAGGTATTTGTACAAGAATGAATCTGCAACAAATTTGCAGCAATTGCCGTGCCGAGATTCTCGGTCATTGAAAATCAACTTAGTTGGATACGTCCCAACGGCGCTGACAGAGATGAGTGTAAGTAAATCTTACAGCATTGTATGGTAGAGAATCCCTGAAAAGCGCCCACGTCGTCGCGACACTTGATTACAAAGCATTGATCATTTGTATTTATTTAGGAGCTGAGCCCCGACGTGCAACATCTGTAAAGATTCTTTACATGTGTGAAGGTGTAAAAACGACAAACGAGAAGATAGGAAACCATTGTGCCTCTTCCTTTTTGGGGCATCTGCGGGATTGTTGTGTATTCTCAACGGACCAGCTAAAGTTTATGTATCAACAGTGAACGAGGATCTTCGAAGGGGCTGCTTACTTCTTTCTCACCATGATGCGGAGCGGGGTGCCGGTGAAGAGGTACGTCTCGCGGAGTTGGTTCTCTAAGTATTTTAGGTATGCGGGGGTGATGTCTTCAGGATGACCGACGAAGAGGACAAAGACCGGCGGTTTGGTGGCGACTTGAGTCATAAAGGCCGACTTCGTCCCGGCTGTGGGTTTGTGCTTCCGAGCCGGTAATGGATGGGTCTCCAGAATTTTCTGCAGCCAGATATTCAACGCGCCGGTGGAGACGCGCTTGGTAAACATCCCGTGCACATCTTTGAGGAGCGGGAAGAGGCGGCGAATAGATTCCGGTTTGAGGGCTGAACCATAGAGGACGGGGGCCCAGGCCAGAAAGGGAAACCGGCGGTTGAACTCGAGTTCGTACGCTTGTCGCGCGTTCTGGTCTCCGGCCCGCAGATCCCACTTGTTGATCAAGAGAATACAGGCACGGCCCTGCTTGAGAATCGCGCCGGCGATCTTGGTATCTTGCTCTGTGACGCCTTCCACTCCGTCCAAGAGCAACACGGCAATGTCGGATCGTCCGATGGCACGGAGCGATCGGAGAACGCTGTAGCCTTCTATTCCTCGGTCAATCTTGCCTCGTCGTCTGATCCCCGCCGTATCGGTGAAGACGTAGGACTGATCTTGGTGGGTGACCAGTGAATCCACCGGATCGCGCGTGGTTCCCGGCACATTGCTGACCACGACACGCTCCTCTCCGAGCAGCGCGTTCACGAGCGTGGATTTGCCGACGTTCGGACGGCCGACGATGGCCACACGGGGGAGTTGTTGCAGCTCGTCAGATTCCTCCGTTGAGGGAAGTAGGGGGTAAAGGGCGTCTAAGAGTTCAGAGACCCCGAGCCCATGTTCGGCGGAGATGGGATAGAGCTCATCCGTGCCCAATTTATAGAAGTCGGCGAGTAAGGGCTCGGATTTTGGCGTATCGATCTTATTGACTGCGTAGAACAAAGGTTTCGTCACGCCGCGTAGGAGTTTCACCACCTCATGGTCCGGGGGAGTCAATCCTGACCGGCCGTCCAGGAGGAAAATGAGGATGTCTGCCTCGGCGATCGCGAGTTCCGATTGACGTCGGATCAAGGTCAGCATGCTGTCCGACGAAGACAGATCCAATCCCCCCGTGTCGACCAGTCTGAACTTTCGGGTGCGGTAGGTGGCATCAGCATAGTTGCGGTCGCGCGTCACACCAGGGACGTCGTCTACGATCGCGATCTTCTGGCCAAGGATCTTGTTGAACAACGTCGACTTTCCCACGTTGGGGCGACCGATGATGGCAATGAGTGGGGGAGGTCCGCCCTCGGTTGGGAGCAACGGAAGGGTCGGTTCTTGTTTCTGACCTGATTTTGCACGAGGCATGATGATTCGGACGGTAACACATGGTTTTTCATAAACACAACCTGCCTCGTCTTCTCTTCACTCACTCGGGTATAATCTGGTCAATGACGCAGTCCTCAGCCCGCAGTCCTCAGCCCTACTTCGATTGGTCCCAGATCGATGATGTGCTCCTGGATATGGACGGCACATTGCTGGACCGCCACTTCGATAACTTCTTCTTTGACGAAGAATTGCCGCGGCGGTATGCCGCGTTGCACAGGCTCTCATTTCAGGAGTCTCGCGATCGTCTCATGGCGATGTACCGATCGGTCGAAGGAGAACTCGCGTGGACGGACCTGAACTATTGGACCAGGCGGGTCGGCATTGATGTGGTGGCGATGCACAAGGAACTCGATCACATGATCGGATTTCTACCAGGCGCTGAGGAATTCTTGCGCCATCTTCAACAGCTGGGGAAACGCGTGACCATCATCACGAATGCCCATTCGACCGGAGTGTCGGTCAAAATCTCGAAGACCGGTTTGGATCGGTATGTGGACCGAATTGTGGATGCTTTTGAGGTGGGGTATCTGAAGATGCGGCCGGAGTATTGGCCGAATTGTCAGCGCTTGTTGGGTTTTGATCCCTCGCGATCCCTCTTTATGGATGACGATGAAGGCTGTCTAACGGCGGCAAAAGCATTCGGAGTTGCTCATTTGGTGCATAGTGCGAAGTCGAGTTCGGAATTGCCGCCGGCCCCGCTTCCACAGTTTTTCTCGGTCACGGGATTTACGTCGCTCTTGAACGGCAGGTCGATGGGCTAGTTCTGTCTCACCGCCGTGCCTCGATACATTTCTCCGCCTAGTCTTGGTACCCCCTGCATGGCAAATCGATCGAGCTGAGTGATGTTCAGCCCGGCTTGAGCGATCAGATCATCAATCCGGCGATTCAGATTGCATCCGCAGCCGATGATGTTCTGGACAGGATTGAGTCTGTCCTGCCATCGGGCAATCTTGTGGTCGTCGCTCCTGCCATGTTCCAAAAAGAGAAACCTGCCGTCTGGTTTGAGTGCACGGCGCACTTCCCGCAGCGCACGCACCGCATCGGGAATGGTGCAGAGGGTCCAGGTACTGACTACGCAGTCGAATGTCCGGTCTTCATAGGGTAGTCGCTCGGCGCTGTGATGGGTGATCTCAACCGGAAAGGGCACGCCTGCACGACGCTTCGCCATCCGCGTGGGAAGCATAGGGGTGGGGTCAACGGCCCGCACCCGCGACACGTTAGGGCCATAGTGAGAAAGATTGAGTCCGGTCCCAATCCCAATCTCCAGCACCTCGCCGGCCACCGATTGGAGCACCTCGGTCCGTAATTGCTGGAACTCCTCCCCACGCATGACATGTTCCATCAGGCGAGGGAAGACGTGATTGCAATAGAGTCCCATCCGAGGGGCAGTATAGCAAACTTTAGGAGCCTCTCCGACAGTGACCTTTTCTACTGGAATAAACGATCTACGGCCATCTGCATCGTTCTCGGCTCCGAACAATCCTCACGGTATTCCAGCGAATAGACCTCCGGCTTTTCAGTGCCTGTGGCCTTGCGGCTCGCCGCATCTCCTTCGTCTCGCTACGAAGGCCATATCGGACAGGCTCCTCTACCTGGCAGAAATCTTGTGACCCCCGAGGGTCTATGTTAGAGTCCTTCGTCATTTTTGACAGAGGGAGTGAGTAGCAATTAATGGGCAAAGGATACGATCACCGCGCCATTGAGACGAAATGGCAGCAGTACTGGGAGGATCATCGGACGTTCCGCGTTGCGGACGATCGCGAGAAGCCCAAGTTCTACTGTCTCGATATGTTTCCCTATCCCTCCGGATCCGGTCTCCATGTCGGCCATCTTGAGGGGTATACCGCCACAGATATCGTCTCGCGCTATAAACGGATGAAGGGGTTCAATGTGCTCCATCCCATGGGCTGGGATGCGTTCGGGTTGCCGGCAGAGCAATATGCCGTGAAAACCGGCATCCATCCGGCCAAGACGACAGCGGACAACATTGCCACCTTCAAGCGCCAGATGAAGCGCGTGGGGCTCTCGTATGACTGGGAACGCGAGCTCAGTACGACGGATCCCGGGTACTATCGCTGGACGCAGTGGATTTTCCTCAAGCTCTTTGAGCGGGGATTGGCCTACGTGGCGGAAGTGCCGGTGAATTGGTGCCCACAGCTTGGGACGGTATTGGCGAACGAAGAAATCATCGACGGCAAGAGCGAAGTCGGCGGGTTCGATGTGATCCGCAAGCCGATGCGGCAGTGGGTGCTGAAAATCACCGCCTACGCCGATCGATTGCTTGAAGACTTGAAGCTGGTTGATTGGCCTGCCAGCACGTTGGAGATGCAGAAGAATTGGATCGGGCGGTCGATCGGGGCCGAGGTCGATTTTGCGCTGGCCGATGGGAAGGGCGCCATTCGCGTGTTCACCACCAGACCCGACACGTTGTTCGGCGCAACCTATATGGTGCTTGCGCCGGAACATCCCCTCGTTGATGTCATCACGGGCAAGGCGCAAGCAGACGCTGTCCAGAATTACCGTGAGGGTGCCGCCAGGAAGAGCGATCTGCAACGGCAAGAACTTGAGAAGGAGAAGACGGGGGTCTTCACCGGTGGCTATGCGGTGAATCCCCTGAACCAGGAGCGATTGCCGATCTGGATTGCAGACTACGTACTGATGAGTTACGGGACCGGCGCCATTATGGCCGTGCCGGCGCATGATGAGCGTGACTGGGCGTTCGCGCGTCAATATCAGCTCCCGGTTCGCGAGGTCATTACCGGCGGGAATGTGCAGGAAGCGGCCTTTACCGACACGAACCGTGGGACGGTCGTCAATTCATCGACCAGCGACGGCAGCTTTTCGATCAACGGGCTGATCCCGTCCGAGGCGATTCCCAAAGTCACCGAGTGGCTTGCGAAGCAAGGGAAGGGCACCAGGGCCGTCAACTACAAGCTTCGAGATTGGCTTTTTGCCCGGCAGCGGTATTGGGGTGAGCCATTTCCGATCGTGTGGGTCGATGGCGAGGCCCGTCCACTTCCGGAGGAGCAGCTTCCTTTGATCCTGCCGGAGACGAGCAACTTTAAGCCGTCAGGCACCGGTGAAAGCCCGCTCGCGAACTTAGAGACCTGGTTGGCAACAACCGACCTCGCCACCGGTAAGCCGGCTCGACGCGAAACGAACACGATGCCGCAATGGGCGGGTTCCTGCTGGTACTACTTGAGATTCATCGACCCCAAGAATTCCGCTCAGCTCGTCGACCAGGCAAAAGAACGCTATTGGATGCCGGTGGACTTATATATTGGGGGGAGCGAGCATGCTGTGCTGCATCTCCTGTACTCGCGGTTTTGGCACAAAGTGTTGTTCGATATCGGTGTGGTGAGTACTCCTGAACCGTTCATGAAGCTCGTGCATCAGGGCATCGTCTTGGGTGAAGACAATCAGAAGATGTCCAAATCACGCGGCAATGTGGTCAATCCCGATGAGATGATCGACCAGTTCGGTGCGGATGCGGTGCGGCTCTACGAAATGTTCATGGGACCGCTGGAGGCGATGAAGCCCTGGAGCACCAGAGGCGTCGAAGGCGTCACCCGGTTCTTGGAACGAGTCTGGCGTCTCATCGTCGATGACGAAGGCCACTTGTCCAGCACCGTAGTTTCAACCGCTGCGAGCCTCGAGCATCAGCGACTCCTCCACCAGACGATCAAGAAAGTGACGGAGGACATTGAGGCGCTCCGGTTCAATACAGCGATTTCACAGATGATGATCTTCACGAATGAGATGACCAAAGCGTCGCAGCGACCAAGGGCAGTGATTGAGCCCTTCATCCTTCTGCTCACTCCATTTGCTCCGCATGTCGCAGAGGAACTCTGGAGACTCCTCGAGCATCAACCCAGTGTTTCCCAACAGCCCTGGCCGACGTTTGATCCGGCCCTGACGGTCAGCGAACGCGTGACAATTCCGATCCAGGTTAACGGAAAGCTCAGGGCGAAGCTGGAGGTGGCGCTTGAGGTCTCGCGCGAAGAGGTTGAACGACTCGCTCGTGCGGAAGCGGCGGAATGGCTCCAAGGAAAAGAGCCGAAGAAGGTGATCTACGTCGAGAAGAAGTTACTGAACTTCGTGGTCTAGAGAAGTGCTGAGTACTGAATGCAAAATAATTAGGAATCAAGAGAGCAGGAGGCCGTTCATGTTTCTTCTCGGCACTCTCATCTCAGCACTCGTTGCCGCGATGCTTACCGGATGCGGCTATCAGTTTCGGGTGGGCGGGGCTGGCCCAACCATCGGTGGGGCTCCCGTTACCACGTCCACGGAGCCTCCTCCCCGGCTTGCTATCAAGACGTTGATCAACAATAGTTTTGAACCGAATCTAGAAGCGCGTTATACCAATTACTTCCGTGACGAATTTTCCAGCGGCAGTGGGGCGCAAGTTGTTTCTGAGTCTGAAGCGGCGGATCTCGTGTTGAGCGGGCAAATTCTGTCAGTGTCCCTGCCGACCCTCAGTTTTTCACAGACGACGACGTTGGAAAGCCGGGCCGAGGTTGTCGTGCTGATTCGGGTGGAAGAGGTCCGTTCGGGCAAGATTGTCTGGACGCAACTCGCCAAGGGCGGGTCAGAGTTCTTCGTTACGCCGGACCTTCAATTCAACCGTGTCCTTCAGAATCGAGCAGTGGAGCAGGCAGGTCGCATCCTGGCTGCTGACTTGGCATCACGGTTTCTGTTACAGGTGGAGACCGGGGCATTGAGGAAGCAGGTTCCCGCGTCAGTCTCTTTGCCGCAATAGCCTCGATACGGTAAATACCGATGGCCTCAACTCTGAATCATCTGCAGCTCGAGTCGTCTCTGAAACAGCAGGGACCCGGATGTCTGTATCTCGTGGTGGGGGAAGAAGATTTATTGAGAGATTCTGCCGTGAACGCCCTCACGCAAGCGGTTCTTGGCGCAGAAGGGGATGCATTCAATTGTGAACAGTTCTATGGTGATGAAGCGAGTGGGGCCGATATTCGGAACAGTATGGCCGCTGTCCCGGTTTTCTCAGCACGCCGCTTGGTCGTGGTGAAAGCCGCGGAGAAACTGAATGCGCGAGAAAGCGAGCCTCTGCTCGAGTGCGTGAACCATCCTATTGAATCCACAACCGTGGTCTTTGTCAGCTCAAAGATGGACGGTCGCCTGAAATTCTCCCAAGCCCTTGCCCGATCGGCGATTGTGGTCGATTGCTCCCCACTTCGTGATGCCCAATTACCGGCCTGGATTAGCCGCGAGGCCGAACGTGTTGGTCTTCGCTTGGAGGACGCCGCCGCTCAATTACTCCAGGAGGTCTGCAGTGCCTCGCTGTATAGTGTGCGGCGAGAGTTGGAGAAATTAGCTTCGTATGTGCCGCCTGATCGCATGGTCACTGCTGCAGATGTTTACCAGCTCCGTGGTATGGAGCCAGGTGCGTCGGTGTTTGACCTGGCGCTGGCTATTGCTGAAGGTCGTCAAGGGCGGGCGCTATCAATTCTGGCGAGGAATCTGGAGGCTGGGGAAGCACCACTTCGGATCCTCGGGTCACTCGCGTGGCAATATCGCCGGATTTGGAAGGCGAAAGACACCCTGGTCCAAGGAGGGCGTGAAGGGGAAGCCGCACGAAACCTGCGAATGGACCCGGGCAGGGTCAGGGCATTTTTGAATCAATTTTCCGAGTCTCACCTCGCCCTGGCAATCCGGCTCTTCTTGGACGCTGACGGACGGCTCAAGGGGGGAAGCAGTAGTCGTCCGAAGATGATCTTAGAACGACTACTTTTGACGCTCTGTGGGGAGTCAGCAGGTAAAGGAATTCAGCCAACGCCTCCGACACAGGCTTCACCGAAGCGAAGCGGGACACGGACTGTCTCGAACGTGCGGACGATTAAGAGCCGGAACCGGACAGTGCGTTGACGCGATGGGCCAACCGTGAAATACGCCGGGAGGCGGTATTGCTATGAAGCACGCCTTTGGAAACAGCTTTTCCAATCGCCGAGGTGGCTTCCAGCAAGCTGGTCTTCGCCTCGTCAACTTTTTTTCCGGCCACTGCGGATTGGACCTTCTTGATGAGCGTTCTTACGGTGTTGACGGTGGCTCGATTCCGCTCATGGCGTCGCTCGGATTGGCGTGCTCGTCGAATCGTTGATTTGTGAATTCGGGGCATCGATTACTCCTGTAAGTAAAGAAATAATTTTGTATCATAGGGTCTTGCTGACCGTCAAGGATCAGTTTTTGGAGAGGAGCAAGGAAGATGATGAAGATCGTGGCACGCGATCGGCTTATGTTTGCATTGGATGTTCCCTCGACAGGGGATGCCGATCAGCTTTTGGATCGACTCCAGGGGCATCTGACATTCGTGAAGGTCGGACTTGAACTCTACACGGCAGCGGGACCGGAGATGGTGAAGCGGATCGTGGAGCGAGGCATGCGGGTGTTTCTTGACCTAAAATTTCTCGATATCGAGGAAACAGTTCGTCGTGCGACGAGTCGGGTGGCCGCGATGGGGGTCGAGTTCTTGACCGTTCATGCCAATCGCAAGGCACTGACCGCCGCCGTGCAGGGGCGTGAAGGCTCATCGCTCAAGTTGCTGGCTGTGACCGTGTTGACGAATTTCGACGGCAACGACCTGCGAGAGATGGGGATTCAGCGGACGGTCCAAGACCTTGTGACCGCTAGGGCGGTACTGGCCTCAGAAGTCGGTTGCGACGGTGTGGTCGCGTCCGGTGAAGAAGCCACGGCACTCCGCCGGACCGTCGGGCCGCATTTCACGATCGTGACGCCGGGTGTCCGGCCAGCCGGTAAAGGGGTTGATGACCATGCTCGCGCGACGACGCCTACGCAAGCCATTGCCGCTGGAGCGGACTATCTGGTGATCGGTCGACCGATTCGTGATGCGGCAGATCCTGCTGCGACCGTCGGCGCTATCCTGTCGGAGATGCAAGCGGCATTTGATGCACGTGGGTAGCTGGAGTTGAGTTGCGATAGCAGTCGGCCCTTTGTTAATATCTCGATTCTTCAAACCCGTATGGTGGGTGTAGCTCAGTTGGTTAGAGCGCCGGATTGTGGATCCGGAGGTCGCGGGTTCGAAACCCGTCATCCACCCCATACAAATCATAGAAGCCTATCCTAGAGCGACGTTCCAGTCTTTTCCGTTCCTGAGAATGTAGCACTGTTACAGTTTTGCTACGGTCTCGGGGGCGGTTGTGTCTACGTTCTTCGTTCACAAAAAGCGGAAGTTCCTATACGCTCGTCTCACCATTCCCCAAAGCCCTTCGGGTTTATTTCCGAGGAAGGGTAGAGGTCTGGAAGTCTCTCAAGACCACGGATAAGGAGGAGGCATCCTGCCGTGCATCGCAGTGGATCGCCTCAGGGACACGTCTCTTCTTCACCCTGCGTAGACTCGGCGAAGCCTCGCGGAAACGTGGCAGACACATGACCAAAGGCCAGATAGAAGCACTCGTCTCAAGATGGGGCCAGTGAAGACTTAACCTCAGGAGACTACCGCACGGTTGCCACCGAAGCCGATGAACTGCTACAGGCCGCCAACCTTCCCGCCCTCGATCATGCCAGTTCAGAGTTTGCCCGTCTGTGCCGCCGTCTCCTGAGGGCTAAGATAGAGTATGCCCGTGTTGAAGCGGATCGATGGGGAGGCAAGTATCAGGAGAACCACAAGACGGCGGCTGAACCTATTCCAAGCAAGGAGACCCAAGAGCCAAGCCTGCCCTTCTCCGTTGTCCTAGAGAAGTATCTTGCTACCAATTCCCGTCCTGCCAGAACAGCCGATCCAATGAAAGCAGAGTTCATGAGGTTCCTGCAAGCCATAGGAGGGGACAATCCCATAGCGACCATCACCAAGGCCGATGGAGTACGCTACAAGGAGGGTCTACAACTCACGCGGAAAAGTCACCCGACTACCGCTATGAAGCATCTGTCCAATGCTGACGCTTTCTTCCGCTGGGCCGAAGTGCATGGATATATCCCAGAGGGGAAGAACCCCATGAAGGGCCTCGGCATCAGTAAGCGGCAATCCAAGAAGGCGGCGTTGAAGCGGCGTCCGTTTAGCGCTGAGGAGCTCTTGGCCGTGTTCTCTTCCCAGGAGTTCCTACGACAACGAACGGAGAGACCTGAGCGGTACTGGGTTATCCTCTTGTGTCTCTTCCAAGCCTGTAGAAGGGAGGAGGCTGCACAGCTCTACCACAAGGATCTGATCCACGTGGAGGGGATTCCCTGTATCAAGATCACCGATGAGGAGCCGGACCAGACCTTGAAGAATGAGCAAAGTAGGCGACGGGTACCTACTCACTCCAGCCTGATCCAGCTTGGATTTATGGAGTACGTCTCACAAATACAGAAGACGGGGCATCCTCGCATATTCCCCCAGCTCAAGCGGAAGGGGAAGAATGGTTATGCTGATCCGGCGGGGAAGTGGTTTGGTCGAGCACTTACCGAACTTGGTCTGACCGATCCTCGGTTGGTGATCCATTCACTGAGACATGGGGGAATTACCAAACTCCATAGTGCTGGTGTACCAGTCAATATCGTGGAAACCCTCGTAGGACACTCAGCGGGGAATGTTCATGAACAGTATGTGCACAAGGAGCTGTTGGCTATGGAGACACTAAAGGAGGGGTTGGAGAAGTTACAGTACCCGGAAGTGGTGAAGGTTCTCACGGAAGCTTAATAGTCCCTTCAGCCTCGATCGAGGAGTCAGGGCTTTGGACAATAGTGCCATGTCCGCCATTTTTCAAACTGTCCCTGAGCATCGGATAGGATCTTTCCCCAATCCTTCCTGATTGGCCTTACTCCAAACTCCTCCACGGTTAGACGTAGAATCTGTTCAATGGATACGCGCCCGGTAGGTAGATGCTTCTTATGGAAGTCGACAATTGGAGGGATCGAGGTTGGAACATGAAGGTGAAGATGTGGAGATAACATGCCTGTGTTTGGGTGCCAATCGTAGGATAGAATCTCCTTACCGCGCCTATCTTCAATTCCGTAACGATACGAAGTCATCTTCACCTTGTACGGTCCCCGGTCTCCATCGGCTTCCACAATCTTGTATTGCATGGAAACTGAAAGCCAGAGGGAAACACCAGGTAGCGAAAACCTGCTGCCCTTTGCCACGGTAGCAGCATAAGGCCCACCGTCCAATTGGTAAGAACCCGCGTGATAGATGACCGATTTTGTGAAGCAAGAAAGAACTAACTGGATAGGACGAAGGAAATTATCGACAGCTTCTTTGGGGGTCTTACCGGCCAAAGGGGAGTAGCATTGCTACGCGCATGACGTTAGGAGTATCAGCGGAACCGTTGAACTTCCCGCTGTCCCAGCGCTTGATGAACTCACTGCCGCTCATTTTAAGGTAGGTCTTCGCCTGACGATCAAACATTTTGCGAGCCTGATCGGTGGTGAGCTTCTTTACTTGTACGTTTTTACTCTTTGTCATTGTCATCTACTCTATTACTTCAGGCCTACTGTGGGACTAAGGTACCATAAAGTTCCAAAAAGGTGCAAAAGGATTCAAAATGTTACAAAAAAGATCTTTTGACCATTTGTTGCCCTTGAACTCACCCTTCTTTTAAGAACAGGCGGCCTGCGCTCCAATAACGAGAAGACAGACCACCCTACCTACTCTAAGTAATATCATCCCGAAGCAATTTTTGGGATCATCTTGGTTTAGTTGTCAGTCCTCACGGTCTGGTTCTTCCACCCTGCATAGGGCACTGCTGAGACAACACCCTTAGGCGAAGCATCCTGCACATTGTCTACCAACGGAATACGTACAGTGAGTGTCCTAAACCCCGTGGCCTTGATCGTGACCAAGACTTCACTGCTCTTCTGATCTCCCTTGAACACGTCGTTGGGTAGGTCGAACCTTACGAGACCAGGGAGATTGACACTATCCACTTCCTTCACACCGCCACTGGTCCAGACATCCTGGGCAGACGTGAGATCTACCAAGGCCACTGGTACTGGTGCCGTCCTGTTTTTAGTGTAGTACAGAGACAGACCAGGGGAGTTGTAGGCTAGCCCTGCTTTGGGTTGAAATGGTTCGGCTGCATCGGACATTTCCAGATAGACACTATATCTCACAGAGTTCACGGGGACGTTCTTGTAGTGGTGGATGGTGGTGTTGACTGACATGCTGAGGGTTCCTTTACTATGGCTTAGGTAGGTTAATGATCGTTCCGACAAGTCCCCTTGGTGGGGACTATCTTAGCCAGGCTGTCTACATGTTGGTTGAGTTTGGTCTCGATCTCTCTGGGCGCGAACAGGCTATGTAGGTTCATCTCCTAGAAAGACCAATAGTTGATTGGGGTGGGTGGTTCGACCTTGGTGATGTCCGTGCGGATCGTCCCCGAGGAGAGCTTCTGCACAATGTGGTCTTCGGTTCTCTCTAGAACTTCTCCAATCGGAGACACCGCCGATACCATCCCAGGGATTGCCTGGGGAGAACTCGGCGGGGTTGTGATTGGTTGTGCTTGGGGCTTGTCCAGGATGAGGTCTACCCGTACCGTTCCCGTCTTCAGGTTCTTGGTTGTGTGTTCCGTTGTAGAGTGGTCTACCTCGACAACAATGGACGGCATGGCATCCCGGCAGGCCTGCTCAAGTTGGGTTTCTAAGGAATGTCTGATTAATTCAGATTTTTGGTCAATTGTCTCTCAAACCATTGGAGATTCAACTGCCTTCTCCTTAAAACTTCGAATTAATCAGAGCTTCCCTAAGTCAGTGATATGGTCTTGTTGGGACATGGTGTCCGTTCCTTTATTTAAATAAAGTGGTTTAAATACAATCGCTTGTGAGTATTGCCCAAGTGGACATACTTCCGTATAGAAGAGGTCTTATACGGAAACATGTCTACTTCAGCCAAAGTTGAGAAGATAAGCACATACTTTCTGTATAGAACATACAGAAGTCATGTGTTTATTTTTTCCTCAAAGAGACTCACCCCGTAGCAGAAGCTCTTACCGGATCTGATCCAAGTCTTGTTTGTTTCCAAGACCTTAACCAAAGCTTCCTGGAAGGTTCGCGGGTTAAGCCTCTGACAACAGGGCAACTGCCTTAGAACCTTACTCGATACCTTACCGACCCCTTGGGAAGCGAGAGTGTCGAGGTGGGCACTGATAGCCCTAGCAGCCGTCTCAATGACCCCACCTTCCTTCCCTTCGGGGATCTCATCGTACTTGGTCTCCCAGGTCTTCCAGATAGCACCGGCCATCACCGGCTCAAGCCTCTCCTGAAGACTATTGGAATACTCAATCAACCAGACCTTGACGGGTAAGGCGTGACCATCCACCACACTTCGGCACCGAATGCGGCCTATCGCCTGGAAGCAATCGTGGGCAACCTCAGACATCTGGATATCTCGTACCCGTCGCTCTGTTTGGTCAGTCTCAAGACCTTCTCGGCCTCCGATCTCTCCCAGGAGGTCTAAGGGGTGTCTGTGAATGATGCCCATCTGGATTTCGTTCTGACAATACTTGTACCGATTGGTCCCCTTATGTAGACCCCAGGTGATGATCGAGATTCGGGGTTTCTCGACAGTCTTCCCGTTCTCAATCACCGAGATAGTCTCTTTCGATTGCTGATGCTCCATCGTGGCAATCCCAGACAGGTTAATAGCATCCTCAAGGGCCTTCACACAGTTGACCGTTCCCGTGATTTGGTAGATCGGTCTGAAGGCAATAATCAAGGTAGCTTGGTCCTGGGGGATCGTCCTCAAGACTTCGACGGCTTCCTTGCAGAGTCGGCTGTTGTGTTGCATGGCATGGCCCAAGGACCTGGCAATAGAACTCTTTCCACCTCCCGCCTTCATGCGGTAGATGATCGTTCCAGGGTAGGTCTTCAGGTCAGTCAAGCGACAACCGAGGGCCTTGAACTTGGGAAGATGCTCCTCGGCATTCAGGATGGTCCTGTCGTATTTCACAAGGTCTCTGATAGGGTTACTGGCGTCAAGCACGATGATGTTGTGTAACTCCATCGGTACGGCGACTTGAAAGGACATGATGCCCTTATCCTTGAAGTTGGCTACTTTGACCGGCGTTGGACACATAGCCAGGAGGGAGAGGATTGTATCGTGTCCCCCATGATTGCCCTTTGATGACACCAGTTCCTCAAAGGCGGTCAGGGTTTCCTCAGATCGTTGAGGGAGCAGCATGACGCTCTGTGTTGAAGCAATGGTCTTTAACCGTTCGATCTCCGTCTTGACGGCTTCCCGTACTTCGTCCAGCCAGATACTCAGCTCTCCGTACTTCTTGCGGTAGGAGATGCTGTCTTCACATTGAGCGTGGAAAGCTCCTGCGATTGCTGAGAGGTCTTTGGAGGAACAGGTACTTGAGCGGGTCGTCATGAGAGATTCGTCATAGATCAATAGGTCCCGCATCTCACCCCGATACTTGAACTGATCGAGAAACCGTTCCTTTACCCTGGCATGACAGAGGAGGAGTAAGGGTCTCTGTATGGCGTTCTCCGTGGCTTGGTGTCGGGCATCAGGCTTCCTGTGAAGGAGACCGATATGCTTCTCACTGATGCCTAAGTCTTGGGTCATGGTGTCCCAGGTCTCGCAGAGAGCTTCTACGTCCTGGGCTGCAATCACAACCGACACTCGATCTAACAGGTTCAACCGGGCCAAGGCTGCACAGAAGGCAGTGGCACAGGTTGTTTTGCCTAGTCCAGTCTGAAGCCCGAAGGCCCACCGTCCCTGTAACGTCCCCTGGGCCATGTTCGCCATTGAATCGAGGATGGCTTCCAGGGCTTGGAGGTGCTTGGGGTGGGGTCGGTTGCCTTTGTCACAAAGAAATTTGGTGGTAATGGCAAACGCGGTCTTGGTTAAGAGAGCTACTTCTTCTTTTGTGAGTTTCATGTAAATAATCCTTTCCTGGCCGTCGCCGCTGACGGCTCCTGTTCAAGAGGAAGGCAGACGTTGAACACCAGGGATTAGCTGGCCCACCGTCTCACGATAGGTGGCGTCTGCCTGGTTACTTGCTTCTGTTTGGAATGAACTACGGGAGAAGGTGACTCGCACATCAAACCGAGGCTCTTGCGACGGAAAACAGGGACAGGGAAGGTGAGAGGCGTTGCCACAACGCGAGGCTCAACGCTTACCTTTGCCAAGATCAATAGTTGGGAATGTAGGCTTACTTGGATTCGCCCGGTTGTACGCGATTGCTGCGCGGCGTTTATCCCGCCGGTCAATGTCGCGGGGTCTTGGCGGGTCTGGAAGTTTGGTGCCTTGCCGTGCTTCTTCTTTCTCGCTACTGACAAGGGCTGGGTCATTGAGGACGTGTAGGAGGTGCGTCTTGTAGACCTTCAAGGCACGTCTCACCACGGTTGACTGAGACAACCTCTCCTTTGGTCCCTTGAGGTATGACAGCTCCTTGGCCGCCCACTTCAGGACACCGTATGATTCAGGATCAAGGCGAACTGCAAGACAAGCTGCTGAACCAACAGCATAGCGGCGACCTTTCCCGGCTACCTCGGGGTTGTGGTTTTCGGTATAGGGCATGATGCTCCTTTCAATGAAGATGTTTCGCGGAGAAACGATAGATATGAGACAAACGGCTGACTATTACTGGATGAGTGAGGACATTTCGTAGGAAAAAAAGAACGGACACTAACGGGTAAGCGAACGCTCGATGTTTAGGTAGCTTGTGGGGAGGGAGAGAAACTGTTTCTGTTATTCATACAGATCGCCGGTGTTCGTTTATGCTGAAGTTCCGTGGGCTTCTGAGGTTTTCGTGGTTTCTTGTGGTCCCTGTTGTTCCAATGCCTTACGTGCAAGCCGCTTCTGTTTCCGTGCCTCAAACCACTTATCTGTGAGTACCTTTCTCGCTTTCCGTTTGTCCATGGCTCTCCAATAGCGGCGAAGGCGGTTCTTCTCCTTCAGTTCCCTAGCAAGCCTCTTGGCTCCATACCTCCTGAACAGCTCCAAGGTGTACTTCCGTATCTTCCTGGTGTTCTCGGCCAGCTCCTTCACCTTCTCAGGCTTCCCTAGCAGTGTTCCCCGCTGATCCTTCAACCACTTCAGGCGGTTCTTCAACTCCTTGATGGTCCAGTAGCTTGGGCGGTAGGGTGTCCAATTATTTGGGGCGCAGAAATCATCCCGTTCAAGCATACCGCTACGCCCGTACTTCTCACGAAATTCCCGTTTCTCGGCTTCCCAAGCCCGTTGAGATTTGACAGCATCAGCCTTGACCTTCTCGATCTCCAGACGGTGCTTCTTAGCCTCTGGGCTCTCCTTCGCGTAGTACGCCTCCAGTTCGCTCCTGACGTGTTCAGGGTATTTATCCAGGTTCATGGGGGCTACACCTTCCTGCTCCACACCAAGCGGCCTAAGCCTTGATCCGGTCCTAGATATAGTTCCAAGCCAAAGACGCTGATGAACAGATAATGCGCCAGTTCCAATTCAAAGTGCTTGGTGATGATCCGCATAACGCCTCCTCAGTTTGATTATTGACCACGCCTGACGGTCTTTCTATCACTCTCCAAGACTAGGGTAAAGTACCTAATTTAGCACACTACTGCATTCATCCCACATGTGGGCGTATCTCCTCTAGGCATCGCTACGCGGCGTAGCATCGCTGAGACCGCAAGCACTGGTAAGCCTGTCCTATAAACCCGTCAGAACTGACCTCTCAAATACCCAACAAACACGCGCAGTCTGTACCCCTCTTTTGAGTGACCTAAATATACGTGATTATAGGACAGATCAAAGGTATAGTCTGGTCATCACTTGGAGGGTAGGCCATGAAGGTTGCACTGTATGCCAGAGTCTCAACGGACGGCCAAACGGTCGAGAACCAGCTTCAAGACCTGGAGGCCGTCGCCAAACGGGAAGGCTGGGAAGTGGTCGAGCGGTTCATCGACAAGGGCATCTCGGGTGCCAAGGGTCGGGATGGTCGGCCAGCGTTCGATAGGTTGTGCAAGGGTGTGGTTCGTGGTGAGTTTGACTTGGTGGCTTCGTGGTCGGTAGATCGGCTAGGTCGTAGTCTTCAGGACTTGGTGAGCTTCCTGAACGAACTCCAGAGCAAACGAGTCAACCTCTACCTCCACAAACAGGGCCTCGATACCTCAACGCCTGCGGGTAAGATGCTGTTTCAAATGCTGGGTGTGTTCGCTGAGTTTGAACGGTCGATGATCGTTGAGCGGGTCAAGGCTGGATTGAAGCGAGCGAAGGCACAAGGAAAGACCCTCGGGAGACCCCGCATTGACCCCGCTGTTGAAGCGCAGATCGTTCACCTGCGGGATAGCCAGCGGCTTGGTATGCGAGCGATTGCGAGGACATTGCATGTGGGGAACTGCACGGTTCAGCGAGTGTTATCAAGCTGCAATGACAACAAATCCTAATACCTGAGCCGATCTAGTTGATCCTACTCGGCAACTCTCTGGAGACTCCCTAAGGTACCCGATTGTGTACCGAACCGAGTACCCTACGGGGGAGCATTGGGCGGATGCTCTATCGTATTAGGCAAACAGATTTTTGCACCTGAATTATTTCCCCCCTTCAGTAACCGTAGTTCCCGGAGGAACGTTGTTGTCTCTGTTGCTCTTGCCTATCCCGTTCCTGTCGTTCCTGCGTCGCTGAACGCTCCTGCTCTTGGCGTTCCCTCTCGTACCTCTGGGCGCTACTCTCCCTTGGCTCATAGGGTGTCCGCCCATCACCCGGCTGATACTTCCCGGCTTCCCGGCGGTTTTCAAAGCTGGAGCTTCCGTAGGATGGTTCGGTCGTGTCACAGCCCGGACAGTGGGTAGCATTGGCCTCTCGCGCTGCAAAGAACAGGAGTGCTCCAAACACCAGAGTAGCAAGGGCATTACAGAAGATCTGAACAAGCAAGTGGTACATGCTGATCCCTCCCCCTGTCGTCCTTACAGGTTATCGAATGCGGTTGCCGTGAGACAATTCAACGCGAGCGGGGGCGTAGCACCCTACGCGGTAGAGGGTACTGCTGAAGAAGGGCAGAGAGCTACCGCTACCACGTCTTGGGGATTGCTCACATGAGAGAGGGCGTGTTAAATGTCCCTGCTGATTTGTGGGGCCTGGTGTGGGAAACAAGAACAAGAAGCACAATCCTAGTACTACGTCACCACTGGTCCCCTCTGATCGAGAGAGGATAAAGGAATCATTCATCAGTAAGTATGGGAGCGCAGCAGGTGTAGCAGCCCTGTTGGTTTATATCTGGCAAGATCATTCAAGCCAATTCACGAAGCTACAGGACAAACTCACACAGAAGAGTGAAGCAGTAGAACGAATCGACGAGAGAACTAAAGATTGGGGAGAAAGGATTAAGTCAGTTGAGTCAAAAATACTCGTATTAGAAAAGCTCAATAGCGGAGAATACAGGGCTCAGGCAAAAGCCGCCGGTTTCACAAACGATGCCAAGATAATTCCAGTAAATTTAACCTCAAATGCCCCGATCCATGCCACTAGCGATGCACCGAAAGTAACCACCAGCGGTACACCTAACGTACAGTACGCTTTGAGCTTCTCAGATCTGCGATATGACCAGAACAGTAAGAGGTTAACATTCACAGTTGGGGGTAAAGTAGGTGAACTCGTTCTGAGAGGAAACCACGTCTCTATAATCTTACAGCCAGGGAAATTTCAGAACCTCCTCCGGGATTTTAACGCGGACGGACTCCCATCAATCTTTATACAGGTCTTAGACGTTCCGACCCCCAATCAAGCCATTCTGGCAGTTGGCACAAAGCCTGAATCAAAAGAAAGCCGATCATAGATACAAGCCTTACGTGTTAGCCCCACAGCACAACCGCCCTGATTTACCTTGAGTGGAACCGGCACCCATGGGCTTCCCTTTCACCCGGAAAATCTGCTACGTCTTCCTGCTACAGTTTTGCTACGGTCTCGGACGGAAGGGTTACACGTAACCTGGCGAAATGGCTCTTGGTAAGGATTTGCGGGTGGTCATAGGTCTATACCCGTCATCCACCCCATACGGATATGCCCTCGTTCCTCCCATCTCAGAGTTTTGTCGGCGCCTATCGATGGAGTTTCATCAGAAATTAGTCGAGTAAGAGGTAGCTGGCACTCACTCTCTGACAGCTGGTGGTCGATGTTCCAGTGATAAGTCCCACTTTTCCCCTAGCACGGTATCCCAGCTGTCCGGTTGCAGTTTCATGTGTCCGGACGTAGGGGTAAAGGTCAATTCCCCAAAATAGACTCTTCCGTTGACATTGTATAAATCGACACGGACAAACCCGAAACCAAGCGACAGCTTCGATGCAATGGCGAGCATCTCTTCCAGGTTCGTGGGCTTTGGGATTGACCGTTGTGAACGTCCTTCTTTGTTGGTGAGGTCCAAGAGGGTCCATGTCTTGTCAAAGAATGAGCTCATGTCCCGCGTATGGGTGATCACTTGAATAAGCTCCGGCACTCCGTTGAAACACCAGATCTTATAGTCAAGGGGAAGGCTCCCGTCTGGATTTTCAAGACACTCCTCAATCATGACCCGTGGTTTGATGTGATAGTATTGGTACTCTCGTGCGATCCAATAGTAATTACTGCCCAGCCAGCCTGATGCACGGTCGATGTAGTCAGCCCGTTCAGACTGCCCTTTGACCACAATCACCTGTTGGCTTGAGTGGCTCGGCTTCATGACGTAGCTTGCTGGAAGTCGTTCAAATGGGATGTTCTGAGTCGTTTCGCCAGACCATAAGAGCTTGATCAGGTACTGATCTCCTATCGTATCTGCCACGTGAGTTCTCACTGAATACTTATCGGTCAGCTGTGTAAAGATAGGATGGACGCCTCGGTTCCAGGAAATCATTCTCCAGAAGAGTTTTTCCGTAAATGTCTTCGGGGCATTCATGTTGAGAGGTTTGCCATGCACTCGATGATATCGTGCTAGGAGCATGGCTTCCCCTTCGGATTGGCGGAGTAGACGACGTTTCGCCTTTCGGGCACCGGTATAGAATTTGTGGACCCATGTACCTCGCAGCCGGTCTTGAAAGTTGGCGTTCCGTGTTATGGGGATAGAATGGTTCATTTCCTTAGTCCCTTCCTGAAACATACAGCTGTAGGTCGTCTGCTTTCACGGGCAGCAGTTTTGAACTGAAGCCAAGCCTTTGTTTGCCCATCAGATTGGTTGTCCCCTGATTAAAGGCAAAGATGGTGCCCCCGATTCCGTTCGCTGGCTCGCCTATGCTTCTAATCCCTATAAATCCATGATTTCAATATCGTTGTATCACTTAGTCTCTCCGGAAGATGGACAGAAGGTGCGCTAACCTATGCGTGTTCTTGGGTAAGATATGTATGGATCAGAATGCAGATATGTATGGCCCTGAAGACAATGAAAGGCAGGTCAGGAAGATGCATAGACAGCGGAAATCTTGCTACGAAGACGCGTTACTCGCAACTAAACACTGGCACCTACTTATGCGGGGATGGGAGCAGCACAATCCGAAATCCAGCTTCCATTGCATCTTTCCCCCACGCGGGTTTCAGTAGGTGATCGAACAAAAAGGATTTCAGGAGACAACGGCTCCTCATGAAGGTCTTAAGGCTGGATACCTGTGATCCTATTGGAGATTATGATGCTCGGTTCGACAAGTGTGGGTATGAAACAGAAAGGTGTAGCCATGCTGGCCCGTCTGATATCGCGTCACAATTATTAGGTGATTATTGCCATGCATTTAAATTGATTGACTGTGGCGTGATAAAAGTGTAACCATTGGTTACTATGGTGACTCGTGAGGACATTGCTCTCGGTGTCTATCTTAGGCAGACAACCGGTGAACGCCTCGGCGTTATTGCCGTTGTACATCAAGTTGGTACCAGCTGGTCCGGCGAATGGTTTTTTCAGTTGCGCTACTTGAGTCGGCCGGTGGGAGTGAGCAAGCGAGCCAGTTCCGAGTGGAGCTCAAATCTCCGACAGAAAGATCTGGCCCACTTTGAACTAATTGGAGCATGGATCACGGCGCAGGCCTTGTTGGCAAGCGGCCCAGCTCCTCAGAAGCCAAAGAAACCGCCACGGGTACCAGCTTGGATGAGAGGAATCGGACGACCGAATCAGCTTCGTTTATTTGAAGATTTCTAATAGCCACCATGGCTAGGTGGCGCCTTAATGGTGGGACTGCTGTAAAAGATCAGCTTTCTTCTTGCAGAAATGGTCAGCTCCTAAAAATGTTCTGATTTTTCCCCTGGGAGGGCGTTGTCAGGGGACCCAGGCTTTAGCGCGGGAAGGGCTAATTATCCGGAACCGGATTGCAACCGGTTCGGCCTCGAGTAGCCTTGATTGCGAGCATGCGCCGAACAATGGAGCGCGCTTCACCCCAGATTTTCTCAGGCACGTCATCGATGGGCCCAGTGATCTCAACCTCGGAGCGGTCTGAATTGCTATTCCGATGGGTTTTCGCCGTCATCATGGTCGAAGCGAGATCTGCAGCAGCGACGCGGCGGAGGATGTCTTCCAGGGATGGAAGGGAAGGCTGTGGTGAAAGGTCTTCACCGCGGGACTGTGTCATTCCGATCTGTCGTGAAGGCTCTTGGTCGGTGGTTTGCGACATCCACATGAGTCCGAGTTTGTGTCGAAGGAACTCGGCAACCCACGCTTGATCATCCGGAGCGATCTCATTCGCTTCAACAGCAAACTCATGTTCCTTTACCCACAGCACAATTGCACGATGAATGCACAATGGGGTGGACCTGTCTGGGACTGACACCTTTAAAGTCAGTTGCATGCCCGCTACGACGGGCATTGATCCTGTGACTCGCCAACCGCGAGTAGTCAGATCAAGGACCGTTCCTTCTGCGAGAAAGGCACCATTTCCATATAGCACCGGCCAGCTCACGGGAAACCGACTATGTCGCCGCATGGGATCTGTTCTATGGCTCATGGACGCTCCCTATCATCTATGTCCATCGGATTGGTAATACAATGGTAGCTGGGAGAGTAGCTGAGCACCTTCCTCGAAATATTTACCTCAAAAGAGGGGGGATGTGGATTTGAGCAAACAGCTCTCCTCTACAAGGCCCTCTGCTTCACCGAATTTTGAAGCACAAGAGAGTGGATAGTGCACTGTTTCGGTGATCGATGGCAAGTCCCCGCATTGTTGCCGTAAATATCCGACAGTCCAGAGTAGACTCTGGACATGGACACAAGAACTCGGATCATTCTTGCAGCGGAACTGGCGACTCAAGGGCTCTCCGTTTCCGCGATCGCGGGCCAACTTGAGCGCCATCGAGAAACCATAGGACTCTGGCTGAAGGCGGTTCGAATCGAAGGACTCTCTGTCTTTCTGGATCGCTATGCTGCGGCCAAGACGGGGCCACGTCCGGCACGACAGGTCCCGGGAGCGGTCAAACGCCTTGTCTGGGCGATTCGCGCCCGTGAATACGACTGCTGTGGGCAGAAGATTCAGTACTTTCTGGCTCATGAACAGCATATCCATCTCTCTGTTCCCAAGATCTATGAAATCTTGGCTGAACGATACGTCTTACGGCCTCGGGGCCGGACCAATCAGCCACGCGGCGTTGTGCCGATTGCCACGGCTCCCCGCGCGGTCATTCAGATGGATACCGTGGTTTTTGGCGAGGTCTTCGCCTTTACCGGGGTGGACATCTATACGAAGGAAGCGGATGTCGTTCTGCGGACCGGACTAACAAGCGAGGATGGGGCCATGTTTTTGCGCACAGCCATGACTCGCCGCTTTACCGGGCCTGTGCAGATCATCCAGACCGATGGGGGCTCAGAGTTCAAAGGCGTGTTTGCCCAACAGGTGCTCCAGTATTGTACACGACATCGCATCGCCCGTCCCTATAAGAAGAACGAGCAGGCGTATATTGAGAGCTTCAATCGAACCCTGCGCAAGGAATGCTTGGGGTGGATCTCCTATCGAGTAGAAGAACTGCCCACACTCCAGGGCGAGGTGCGTGCATTTCTGGACCGGTATCACTATCATCGGCCGCATCTTGGATTCACCCCGATGCGACCGCCGTTATCGCCAAGCCGTGAAGGACCTGACGGACTGTCGGATATTTACGGAGAATAGTGCGGTCCCATGTAATGAAAGACGCCTTATTCGCTATCCGAATTGACGGAGAGAGGGAAAGAGAGACGTATAGATCAGGAATGGCTCTCTGAGATGGGCTCCGGCCGATACGCTGTGCAGCAAGCCGATAAATTGATCTGTCTTCTCCGAATAGGCGAGATGGGCCTAGAGGAAGCTCTGTATCTTGGTAGAATGAGAGCCATATCCAGCGGTAAGTGAACCTATCAATGGTCATGATCTTCGCGTGATGACGAATCGCAAGCACACGAGTCGAAAGGAGCTGTCGCCATGGAGACGCTAGTATTCCGAGTAGTGGGCAGTTTGGTGCTCATGGCTGTGATGATGGGTAGTTGGCCTGGTTCCGTTTTTTCTCTTCCCCCGGTCGAAGGGGAGGTGATTTCCCTGACAACAGGGATTCCCGGAACCATGGTGATTCGGGACGACAAAGGGCAGCTTCACATCCTCAATCTTACTCAGCAGACTCAACTCGGGGCTCAGTTCAAGGTGGGTGACAAGGTGTTAGCCTTCTTCAGTCCCTATGGCGTCAGTGCAGTTCAACTTCAGGGAGGAAATCGATAACGGGGCTCATGTGAACAGGGCTGATAGATCGGGCCACGCTCGTTCTCCTACGTGTGCATCCATCACCGCCGAGTTGCAGTCAGAAGTCCTGCACAGCCGAGAAGTACCCCTAGGATGACCAAGAAAGAGGACGTGTCCGGCAGACTGGCATCCTGAGATGGCGACCAGTCGACGCACATGCCGAGTGCGATGAAGACGACACTCAAGGCCAGCATCACCTTCCAGCGCAACGTGAAGCGGCGATTAGTCTCGACGATACCTTCCTGAATTCCATCCGGCATTTGCTTCCCCAGGCGTACGAACCACTAGCATGGCAAATGGGACTGTCGACGGTCAAGGCGAAGTCCTGCCCTTGTCGGGAACTCCTCCAAGAGCGTATCTTTACGATGGGTCAGGCTGAAGCAATCAAATGGGCTTTGCATGGATAGTTTAAAAAAGGGTTGGGCGTGGTTCTGGCGGCAAAGTGTTCTCAGCAAGGTCGCCATCCTCGGCCTCATTGCTGCCTTTGTCCCCTTTGTGCTTCCGACGGTCGTAGCCTGGTTTAGGCCGACGATGATCCATGTTGGGGTATCGTTCTACACCTATGAACGGGGGGTTCAGCCGCAGGGTATGAATACACTGTATTTCTTTGAACGACGTAATCTCGTTTCAGACTGCAGCATCCGACGGGAGGAGCAGTCCATTCCGAATGGACGGGCGAAGGCGCTTGATCCACAGGGCTGGGTGCTCATCAAGCTTCTTCTTGAAAATGTGTCCAATCGTGACCTGACGAGCCTCCGTGTCGGCGTGCGGTCTCCGGCCATCAATCAGACGACGCAGTTGACGGCTGCTCCCACCGTGATGGTTTCGGGTAACAAGGAAGCACCTCCCGATGTGAAGCCCTTGTATGTGATCTCAATTGCAACCTTGTCGGCGGAGAGCTCCGTGGTTGTGACCCTCAAGACTCCCATTGATGACAATCTACGGGACTTTATTTATGCTAAACGTCGTCCTGTCACCATCCAGGTCCCCTACGTCGCCGCAGAGCAATTCAGAGAGTATCCACCGATTGTTTCACGCACGAATGCGGTCAAAATGTTGAATCGGGAAGGGGTCTTGCGGAGCCGCAATGACGGCTTCTCCGACGAAACGCTTCAAGTCACGATGTTGCCTTCGAATGAATCTCCCCGGGGGGACGGAGAGATTTCGTATCACCCTCTCCCGAGAGCTAAGGTGTGTTCGGAGGCGGAAGCGGGCACGTGGTGATTGTGGTCTCGAAGTATTGAGGGCTCACAAAAGTAGAGATGTCATGCAAGTGATGAAGCTGGATGAGGTAGAGGCGTGTCCTTGAGAAGGCTCCTTACCACGGATTCTCCAGCCAGCCACCCGGTTGTCCAGGCCCATTGAAAATTGAACCCACCGATTCTGCCGTCACAATCGAGCATTTCCCCGAGAAGGTAAAGCCCTGGGACCAGTTTCGACTCCATTGTTCGGTAGTTAATTTCCTCAAGTGGAACCCCTCCGGCGGTAACTTCTGCCACGTTCCATCCACGATCACCGATAATCGGAAAGTGAAAGTGAGTGAGTGCATTCAATACCCGATCTCGATGGGGGCGTGGGACCTGGGCCACCGTCGTTTGCGACTCACATGCCTGATGGCGACAGAGGGATTCGGCAAAGCGATCCGGGACCAGCGATGATAGTGTTCGAACCAATGAGCGTCTGGGATGCTGAGCCGCTTGGGCAACGAACCATGATCGAAGTGCATCAGCCGACTGTCCGGGAACAAAGTTGCCGTACATTTCGACGACGGCGCCTCGTTTCGTTGCCAAGGTCCAGAAGCGGCTGGCGTCTAGGACCACGGGACCACTAATTCCGACATGGGTCCAGAGGAGACTTCCCGTGCGACGGTCCACTTCTCGCTTATCGACCAGTGTCGTGAGTTCCACATCATGGGAGAGGCCTGAGAGGGTAGCCTGAAACATGGAGCGGTCAAGTACCAGTGGAACTAAGGCTGGTGCGGTCGGAGTGATCTGATGCCCAAGCTTGCGCGCCAACTGAAATCCGAATCCGTCACTCCCACTTCTTGGTAACGATTGCCCGCCGGTGGCAAGCATGACGTGGGAAGCATGTGTGGTGCCATGGTTGTGTTGTATGAGAAACCCTCTGTCGGTCTGAGAAATGGCAGCTACGCGGTGACCAGGACAGATCGTCACGCCGGCGCGTCGAGCGCTATCGATCAATGCCTGAAGCACGGTGCGTGCCTTGTCAGTCATGGGGAAGAGTTTACCCGTCGGTTCATGCTTCAACTCAACGCCTAGGGAAGTGAACCAGGCGATCGTTCGCTCAACCGGAAAAGCTGCCAGCACATTCCGGATGATGTTGCGATTCCCGAAGAAATCCTTTGGTGTCACGACGTCGTGAGTCACGTTACACCGTCCCCCGCCCGAGACGAGAATCTTCGCTCCAATGTGTCTCGCGCCATCCAGTAGGAGGACGTCTCCGTCGATTTGTGCTCGTGTGAGAGTTTGTGCTGCAGCGATCGCGCCGGTCAAGCCAGCGGCGCCTGCACCTACAATGACGATAGTGGTAGGGCGATCTGTCATTTTGTCATTGCTGTTTCATAGCTAGGTATTGGTGTAGGCCCATTTATATCGCTTCTGCAAGGGGGGCGCGTGTTGTATTCCGTCAGGACATTCAGGGTGAGCTGGGTGAGGAAGCATGACAAGTCTTCTCAAGATATCTGTGGATAAACCGCTCATGATTCTGTGCAAGATTTTGAAAACAGAGAAGGAACTTCCGTTTCAGCGAAAGAGACCGAAAAGTACATTAGATAGTTTTAACTGACCGTTAACACGACGTTAATGTTTAGGTGTTAGAAGAGACCGGTCATCATTATCAGGAGGAGGAACTCCATGACCTGTCAAAAATGCAAAGGCTTGATGATTCAAGAGCGCCAACCAGCGGTGTCTTCCAGTACCGTCATTCTTCGTTGTCTGAATTGCGGCTTGATCATTGACCCATTGATCGAGGTGAATCGCAACAACCACCTGCGAGCAAAGGCCGCGTAGAGGGGACTCTCCATTCCGTCTTGCCGCGTAACAGGGGGGATGGAGAGTTCGGATGGAGTGGGTGTCGCGTGCGTGGTCAGATCGAAAACTCTGCCCACAAAAATGTATGGTCGGAAGGTTCTTTCGCTCGTCGCGGCTCGACATCCACATCCGCCTTCACGCATTTCTCCGCCAATGGTGCTGTTGCCATCATATGATCGATGCGCCAGCCCTTGTTGGCTGCCAGTGAGCTGGGCGCACGGTAGTCCCAAAATGTGTATTGTTGACGAGTCGGGTAGAGTTTCACAAAAACATCCTCGAATCCCCAAGCGACGGTCTGCTCATACGCCGTGCGGGCTGCCTCGTGATAGCACACATGATTGAGATGTTTTTCCGGGCTGTGGACGTCCATGGGTCGAGGAGCCACATTCATATCGCCACACCAGATGGCCGGGGCCTGTGGTGAAAGATGTTTGGTAAAGTAGTTCCGTAGGCGCTCATACCAACCTAGCTTATAGGTGTATTTGGGGGAATCAATTTCAAATCCTTGCGGGACGTAGGTGTTCACAATGGGAATCCCATCAATGATGACTCTCAGTAAACGGGAGTCGTCCGGCTCCCCGCCATCATCGAATCCGTAAAAGACCGCCTCTGGCTTACGACGGCTGAGAATTGCGACGCCGTTGTAGGACTTCATGCCGCGAAAGGTAATGGTATATCCACTGGGTGCTAATGCCAGTAACGGGAACTCACTATCTTGAACTTTGGTTTCTTGGATACAAAGGACGTCCGGCTTGTGCTGTTCAAGCCAGGCAAGCACGATCGGCAGGCGTTTGCGTAAGGAATTTGCATTGAACGTGGCGATTTTCATCGGAAGGTGCTCCAGTCGACTTGCCGCATCCTAACAAATGCACTCCGGGGCAACAAGCAGAACAAAGCGCCGGTTGAAGGTGGTGATCCGGCCACCATGCTGAGGCCGGGGATCTTTAAGGCCCTGACGGCTTCCCGTAGAACTTCGGCAACTTGTGGGCGAGTGTAACCTCGACGCCAGGCGAGACCGGTCCGTCGGCCAGGTACGGGTTGCGCCAGCTTGATCCCAATCAGTCGTTTGTGTTGGTACTTGTGATGTGAGGGCGCTGTAGGGCATCACGGTGATCCCAAACCCAGAGACGACCATCTGTCGGATGGTTTCGAGGGAGTTCCCTTGCCGACCTTCTGCGTCTGACCGACCGAGTTCAGGACATGCCTCCAGGATCTGTTGCCGAAAACAATGATCGGCATACGGCAACAGACCTTCCCTAATACTCGTTGAGTCTGATGGACGATTTGTTCGCCAAGCGGCGTCAGCTCCACCTTGTTCTGTCGACGCTCAAAAATGGTTGTGCCTAAGTCGTGTTCCAGTTTTTTGATCGCGAGACTTAGGGTTGGCTGTGTGACGAAGACTCGCACGCCGGCCCCAACATATTGCAGCTCAGCAAGTGTCATCTGTTCCCAGGTCTCAGTTCATGAATAGGACTTATGTCCTCACAATACATTATCACTTAGACTAAGTACGGCGGGCCAGGTATCGTGCACTCACGCATGTGGATGGATTTCTGAATTTTCTGGTTCGTAGGCCATGCTGTACATATGGGATTATCAATAGCTGTGAGGAGGGATGGATACGGAGAGAAAGTTCTGTTCGCGATCAACCGATTGAGTCGATAGGACAAGTCATGGTATGACAAGCCCCAGCCGCAATTCGGTTAAGCACTCACGGCGGTCTCGATGACCGTCGTGAAGGGTGAACTGCAATAAGCGCGATGAGTGAGTGAGCCAGGGATGGGCATCAACACACACATCAACGTGTGCAGAGAGGAGGATGTAATGGTACGGAGGGCGATAGCAGGGAGAGGACTATGGGCAGGGGCATTGGCATTTGGACTGGTGATGGCCATGCCGCTTGTCCCTGTGATTGGTGAAGATGGACAGGGGCACAGGGCGTTTGCGGGAGAACCGGTAACCCTGCCGACGATCGCAGGGTTAGAGGATCCAAATACGTATGTGCCGGCTGATAATCCGCTCACGAAGGAAAAGATTGAATTAGGACGGGCGATCTTCTTCGATAAGCGCATGTCAAAGGACAACACGATCGCGTGCGCCAGTTGTCATATGGCGAAGAAGGGCTTCGCGGACGGCATGCCGGTGTCGACCGGAATCAAGGGCCAGAAGGGCGGGCGAAGTGCGCCGGTGTCATTCAATCGGGTGTACAGCAAGGCACAGTTCTGGGATGGTCGAGCGGCAACGTTGGAAGATCAGTCCATCGGGCCATTTGCGAACCCCATCGAGCATGGGTTTGCCAATCATGACGAAATGGTTGCCAAGATGAAGAAGATGCCTGGCTATCGCAAGCTCTTTCAAGAAGTCTTCGGCGGGGAGATTACGATTCAGGATGTTGGGCGAGCGGTGGCCAGCTTTCAGCGGACGGTGTTGTCTGGGAACAGCGCGGTGGACAAGTACGACATTGGCGGAGATCAAAATGCCTTGAGCGATGCTGCGAAGCGGGGGCTTGAACTGTTCCGCGGGAAAGCCCGTTGTACGCGTTGCCATTCCGGATTCAACTTTACGGACGAGAAGTTCCACAATTTGGGAATTGGCTGGGACGACAATAAGGTCGATCTGGGCCGATACATGGAGACGAAGAATCCTGAGGATATCGGGGCCTTTAAGACTCCCACCTTACGCGAGATCTCGCGAACCGCTCCCTATATGCATGACGGGCGGTTTAAAACCTTGGAAGAGGTCGTGAAATTCTATAACCAGGGCGGTGTGAAGAATCCACATCAGGACAATACCATTATCCCTTTGGAAATGACGGAGGATGAGCAACAGGATTTGGTGGCCATGCTCAAGTCGCTCAACGGCGAGGGATGGCAGCATGTTGCCCCGCCGAAGTCGTATCCAAAATAACGCGAACCGTTCACGATAGATGAAGCGGAGGGGAGGGCCATCGCAAGATGGCCCTTTTCTTTTAGCAGGATGCGGGAAAAGACTGCCAGCGGCGTTCTCGCCTCGCTCAGAGGCTCACCGTACGGCGCAGAGTACGATATTCACCTCTGAGCTCGCTGCGGCCTTGCTTGACGGCCTTTTTGCGCACTCTGCATGGCTGCTCACAGTCGGTGAATACCTCGATCTCTGCGACGGCTACAGATGTCGAATTTGGTTTTTCCGTAGCCTGTTAGGCCAAAGGCATGGATCCGCGATCGTTCATGCGGAGAAGATAACGACGGAGGATGGCTTGCTCGATGCGGGAGCGACCTCGATCCGGGGCCGGAAATCGGAGCACCAGATGGATCTTCCCGGACTCCGGCAGTTGAATAGTGATGCGGGGTTCCGGGGAAGGGGCTTCGAGCAGATGTGCCTGTTCTAAGAGCTTCATTTGCCGTACAGCTTCTTCCATGAACGACGCACATTCGATTTTTGCCGCTTCCAGGAGTACGCGCTCCGATCGCTGCCACTCGTCATCATTCTTGATTGGTACGACCACTGTATACAGCCCATACTCCTGTTCGGGATTTTCTTTGATCAAGGGATTCGTGAAGAGCAAGCTGTTGGGGAACACGGTTACGCGTCCGGTGTAGAGGTGGGCGGACTGCCCTGGGCCGATCTCCAAAAGCTTTGTGGCGAACATATCGTGGTCCAGCACGACTCCGCGATAGCCTGCGATCTGAATTCGATCGCCGACAGCATAGACCTTGCCCCCCATCCGAAGTGCCGCGCCGCTCCAACAGAGAAGCAGCTCTTTGGTCGCCAGAACCATTGCGGCTGCCAACGCGACCAGTGACACCGCAAACGCTTGCAGTTCATGCGCCCAGATTATGACCAGGCCAATGAGGAAGGCGAAGACGACGGTGTTTCTCGTCGTGACCACCCATCGACGTTTCGATTCCATCGAAAGTGTCGGGTTCCCAGAGATCCACCGCACAATGAGCGTTCGGGCGACGACCAAGGTCAGCAGCAGAACCAGCGATTTCAAGCTGTCGAGCGCCACCACACTGTCGATGGAGAACCATTCGTTCTGGGGCACGGGTATCCTCTATTTGGCAGTCAGTGTCTCGCGGGTACCAGGAACACATTCTTCTCGGCTCCAGGTCTTGAGAGTCTTATCTTCTGAGAAGGTCAACGCATAGCGGTAACAATAGAGTGTCGGCTTGGTGGTTTCCGTCCCTTTGCCCATCATACTCGTGAGTGAATTGGAGGCATCACCGAGCATGGAGGACCTCCACGACGTCAGGTCCTGTTCGCTGAGTGGGAAGCGGTAGGTCCAGAGGCTGTCTCCGCCGAGCGCAGGCGTTTTTGCAGTATGTGGGGGACCCAGTCGTTCACGGATGTCTTCCTGCGTCAGTCGGCCAACCCCTTTCTTGAGATAGGCGTCGCGCCAGGGGCCACCACATCCAGAGAGGCTCATCACGAGTGTGATGAGCAGGGACCACAGGAGGAGATGGGAACAGCTGTTGTGGGCGGAAAATATCGAACCAGGCATGCTGGAGCCTACGCTACACTGGACGATGGCCAAGTGCAACTCTCTTGGAATCTTCTGTGGTGGGATCAGTCCCATGGCTACAGATCACTGGGCGACTGGATTTCTAGGTGACTTTTGGGTACCTTACTCCGCAAGGGGGGAGGAATGGGCGCACTACGAATTCTTACCGTGTTTCTGGCTGGTTGGGGTTCTTTCTTTCTGCCCGATGGGTTCGCGACGGTGGCTGATGGCCGGGCAGTGAAACCCGACATGCTTCTCGTCCAAGGGAAACCACAGGACCTCACTGGGACCAATGGTGAACCCAAACCTGGAGACAAGGGGAAGCCTTCCACAACCAGACCCGCTGTCTCCTTCCCTGAACTCCATGGAAAAGATGGCGCACCGATGATGTTGGTGCCCGCCGGAGAATTTATCATGGGAAGCGAGAGGGGGGATGAAGATGAAGCCCCTGTGCATCGGGTGTATTTGAATACGTTCTATATCGATAAGTTTGAAGTCACGAATGCACGATTCGCCAAATATGTCGAGGCGATCCAGAGTGAGCCGCCATGGGGATTTTCTGATAAAGAGACTCCGGTGGTTCATGCGGATCGTCCGGTGCGCTGGGTGAGCTGGATGGATGCTATGGGGTACTGCCTCTGGGTCGGGAAACGGCTTCCCACCGAAGCGGAGTGGGAAAAGGCTGCGCGAGGGACTGATGAGCGGCTGTATCCATGGGGAAACGATCCACCGACTCCGGTCCATGCTGTCTATGGGCTCAAGGAAGGTGGCGCCGAGACGGTATCTGTTATCGGAGATCACCACATGGGGCAGAGCCCATACGGGGTCCAGGACCTGGCCGGTAATCTCTACGAATGGGTGATGGACTGGTACGAGGAAGATTTTTATTCCAGCTTTCTCAATAATCCTGCCACCAATCCTCGAGGTCCCAGCGAAGGGACGGCAAAAGTCCAGCGGGGCGGGTCGTACATTAACACCCCTTATCGGCTTCGCTCATCATTTCGCACCAAAGGCAATCCGACTGAACAGGATCCGAACGTCGGTTTCCGTTGCGCGCAGGATGTTCCCAAGTAGACCAAGCCTTGCACGGCCTTGCTTGGTATCAGCGTATCGTATTCGACGCTCAGGCTAAGGCTTTGTGATCACCACCACAAAGGAGGGGCCTTTGAAGCGATATGGTGTAAAAGCAGGTTGCAAACTGTCATTGAGGGGCTACGATCCCGATGACACCGGAGACTATAAAAAGAACGATCAGGGGAAAGCCAAGGCGAAAGCCGAAACGGCCAAGCTCATCGCCAGGCTCGATGGACTACAAGAACGGTTGTATGCCAACGCCACTCGATCCCTCCTCATTGTGCTGCAGGGGATGGATACGAGCGGAAAGGATGGGACGATCAAAAGTGTGATGTCCGGTGTCAATCCGCAGGGCTGCAAGGTGGTGGCGTTCAAGGCTCCGTCCAAGGATGAATTGGCGCATGATTTTCTCTGGCGCGTGCACAGGGAGGTTCCTCCCAAGGGCTACATCGGAATCTTTAATCGTTCCCATTACGAAGACGTTTTGATTACACGAGTGCATGGTTGGGTTTCTGACAAAGTGGTCAAGCGGCGCTTCGACCAAATCAAGGAATTCGAAGAGCTACTGACTGAAAGCGGAACGGCTATTCTCAAGTTGTTTCTGCATATCTCAAAAGACGAGCAAAAGGAACGGTTAGAAGCCCGCATTGCTGATCCCGAGAAGCGCTGGAAGTGGAATTCAGGAGATCTGGAGGAACGGAAGTTGTGGGAGGATTATCTCAAGGCGTTTGAAGATGTCATTTCAGCGACCAGTACCGACTGCGCTCCCTGGTATATCGTGCCGGCTAATCGGAAATGGTACCGCAATCTTGTGGTCGCGGAACGCATCGTGAATGTATTGGAGGACATGAAACTTAAGACACCTCCAGCGCCGGACGGTGTGGATTTCACGAAACTCAGGATTGTGTAGCGGGCGGCCGAGGCAGCGGGTGACGGGTCACGTGCCGTGATAGACGCTCGGTCATTGGGAAAGGTGCGACGTAAGGAGGAGTGTGGCAGGGGTGCTGCGCTCCTCCTTCGTGTTTGTGAGGACTGTGTCATGAACTGGATTGTGCTGACCTGGTGCTGTCGGTTCCTGATCGGTGGTGTGCTGCTGGCCTCGGCCTTGGGAAAGTCACTTGATCTTCAGGGGTTTGTCGACGTGTTGGTCACCTATCGCCTGTTCCCAGACTGGTCTCTCTGGGGGCTGGCGTTTGGGATCACGGGGATCGAGTGGAGCTGGCAACATGGATTCTTGTTAGATGGCAATTACCGACGGGAGCCCTCCTGGCGATGGTGTTGAACGGTTTCTACGCCATGGGGATTATCGTCACGCTCATGCGCGGTCTCGATCTTCCAAACTGTGGATGCGACGGCGTATTCTCCACTCGCAGGCTTCGCGCTGGTTGGTCTTAGCTCTGCATTACGTGTCGGTGCTCAAGCGAGTCATACGACTCTTGACAAGGTTTCCTAATGGGCGTATTGAAAAAATGCGGCTCATCTATCAATCGAAGTTCGAGAGATCGGGTAGACCGCGCGGCTGCCATCCAGGTCTCTCGATGACTTCAGTATGAGAGGAGGGTGGATATGGACGACACAACGCCACCTGGCCCATCAGGCCCATCGATACCTGGGTGGGTTTCTCATCGGTTCTGTTGACCGACTTCTTCGCTGGCCGTGCCATCAAGGCACAAGGTGTCCTTCCATAAAGAAGGCCAACAGCCATTGAGCGGAGAAAACTTCGGCGACAGGAAGTACACAATCGCCTGGGAATGACGAGGTCTCCCCAGGTTGGAAACCGAGGATCCCAACTATCGCGTGGGTCTTGTGGGCCGCGACAACACAAGATACTGTCGGCGTCCTAAGCGCCAAGTGACGGGCGACCTCCCACCTCAGTGCAAGGTCGCCCGCAACTTTTTTCAATTCTCACCAGTCACACCGCTGATCGACGCACACGATAACCCCGGGTCGGCGTTTCTTTTCTCGAGGAGCTGTCCTACCATAGTGTGATGACTGAAAAGAAACTTAAGAAACCACAGTCGGCCAACGGGGCCAAGCGTCGCCGGAAACTCGTCAGAGTCTCCACGGGTTTGGCTGCTGGTGAATTACAGGCTGCGGCACCACCCGGAGCTGTGGCTGAGCTTCATCGGCAGATCGAAATGGATGGAGGGAAAGCCCTCGCGGTCTATCGGGAACCCTATGGTGGCCACTGGCTGGCCCTCGCGGCACTGCCGATCGATCTTGTGGAGCCGACGCCCTATCAACGGAATATTTCCGATACCCATGTCCGAAAGCTGGAAGGGGTGATTGGGAAGATCGGTCGTTTTCTCGATCCCATCATCACCGTGCGAATTGCCAAGCCTGACCATGTGGCGAAATATTGGACTCCAAACGGCAACCATCGCCTCTCCGCCATGCGAACGCTGGGGGCCAAGAGCATCATCGCCATCGTGGTGCCGGAACCGGCTGCTGCCTATCAGATTCTCGCGTTGAATACGGAGAAAGCTCATAATCTTCGTGAAAAGGCGCTCGAAGTGATTCGAATGTACAAGGAACTTGCACAACTCGATGAGGCTACCGAAGAGACTTATGCCCTGGAGTTCGAGGAGCCAGCGCTGATTACACTGGGGCTCTGTTATGAAGAGCGACCTCGATTCAGCGGGGGTGCCTACCATCCCGTCCTGAAGCGAGTGGATCAATTTCTAGAGGAACCGCTGCAGGCTTCGCTGCCTGTTCGACAACAAAGAGCGAAAGTGGTTCTCGAGTTGGATGATCTCATCGTCAAGCAAGTCGAAGCCCTCAAGGCCAAGGGGTTGACTAGTCCCTATCTCAAGAGTTTTGTCGTCGCCCGCGTGAATCCCATTCGGTTCCGTCCCAAAGAGGCTCCGCCCTTGTCGTTCGATGAGGCCCTTGACCGGATGACGCAGGCGGCACAGAAGTTCAATCCTGACAAGGTCAAACTCGACGATCTGGCCAAGTCAGGCGGGGCACCGGATGAGACTGAGTAGCTAGTTGCCTCTTCGTCTCTCAATCTTGTTTATCTCCTGAAATCCCCTTTACAATGCCGCATTGATCGTGTGGTAAGGAGGACGCTATGAGTCTCGCCGACAATAAATGTATCCCCTGTCGTGGGGGTGTCCCGCCGGTGCCGAATGATCGTGCGCAGGCTCTACTGAAAGAACTGGGACGAGGCTGGTCATTGAATGCTCAAGGGCATCTAGAACGGCTATTTACTTTCCCAGATTTTGCGCAAGCATTAGCCTTTGTGAACAAGGTTGGGGCGATCGCTGAGGCCGAAGGGCACCACCCCGATCTCTATCTTGCCTGGGGGAAGGTGAAGGTTGAGATTTGGACGCACAAGATCAATGGCTTGACTGAGAGCGATTTTTATCTGGCGGCAAAAGCCGATCGAGAGTTTGAGCCGTTTAGAGCTACCGCAAGTTAGGCGTGATCGGAAAAACTCCCGTTCGTGGTGAGCCCGTTCGGTGAACTCAGGACAGGCTTATCGAACCAGGAGCGGAGTGTCTTGAATTCACACGCCCTTCGACAGGCTCAGGGCGAACGGTTTTTTGACAAGATTTGAGCGGCGTAATCGTACAAGGCATGGGATGAGCGACCAAACCAAAATCGCGCTCGTCAATATGCCGTTCAGCTATGCCAAGTATCCTTCCATTCAACTCGGTACACTCTCCGCGTTGCTCAAGTCCAACGGAATTCCCGTCGACTGTCACCACTTAAACGTCCGGTTTGCCCACCTGATCGGCGTGGAGTTGCATGAATCCATTTGTGAGAAGCGGGCGCTCTTCGGTGAGTGGCTGTTCTCCTCTCTTCTGTTCAAAGACAACCCGAAGCGGGCAGAGTACCCACAGGTCTTTAAGCCGGTTTTTGAGCAGGCGGCGAAAGAGTGTGGTAAGCCGGTTGGCTATTTCGAAGAAATCGCTACGCGTATTGCTCCTCAGTTTTTAACCTGGGCGCTACGGTCGATTGATTGGGGCCAATACAAGCTGGTCGGCTTTACCTCGACCTTTGACCAAAATGTCGCAAGCCTCACCATGGCCAAGTTGATCAAGGATCTCTACCCTCATGTCACGATCGTTTTCGGTGGAGCGAACTACGATGGCGAGATGGGTCATGAGTACTTCCGAGCGTTCCCCTTTCTCGATCATGTCGTCGTCGGTGAAGGTGAAGAGAGCTTTCTTGCGTTGGTTCGGCAGGTTCTCGCCGGCAAGACCGAGGACTATCCGAATGGCGTGGCGTACCGCCAAGGCGAGAAGATCATGTTCACGCCCAACCCCTCGCTCTTTTCAGATTTTGCGAAGACCGGGCCGCCTGATTATGACGACTACTATCAGCTGCTTGCAGAGCTTGGCCAAACGGCGCAGGGGTTGGATCGTGTGCTCTTGTATGAAGGCTCACGCGGTTGTTGGTGGGGTGAGAAGCATCACTGCACGTTCTGTGGGCTCAACGCACAGAGTATGAAGTTTCGGGCGAAGGCGCCGGACCAAGTGCTGCGAGAGATCGCCGACCTCTCACAACGCTACGACGCTGTCCGGTTTCGGCTGGTCGATAACATTATCGATATGGGCTACATCGACGACCTCTTTGGCAAGCTGGCTGCCGACCATTGCGACCTGGATGTCTTCATTGAAACGAAAAGCAATCTGCAGAAGCGCCAGATCAAGACCTTGGCAGCCGGCGGGGTGAAGTGCATGCAGCCTGGTCTGGAGAGTCTGAGTCGCAATCAGCTGCAGGCGATGGACAAGGGCGTCACGCCGCTGCAGAACATCGTCTGTCTCAAGTGGAGCCAGTACTATCATGTGATGGTGTCTTGGAATATCTTACTGGGATTCCCAGGCGAGACCAATGATGATTACCAGCGGCAGCTCGACCTGATCCCGTCACTGCTCCATTTGCAGCCACCAGAAGCGACCGGGAAATTCTGGCTCCAACGCTTCAGTCCGTATTTCACCAGGCCACATGAGTATGGTATCCGGATTACTGGGTCCGGGATGGCCTACGAGTATGTGTATGACGCGCGACAGGTGGATTTGAAAAAGATCGCATACGACTTTGAGTATGAACTCGACAACTGGCCGGTCGATCCAGATCTGGATCAAGAGCTGGTTGCGGCGATTGAAAACTGGCAGCGGATGCATCGGTCCGGAGACAAACCCTTTCTGTATTATTCCAAAGCGCCGAGCTACGTCACGATCTACGATGGGCGTAATCCGAAACAGCCGACTCGTCGACGATATGAAGGGCTAGCGGCGTTGGTGATCGAGATCTGCAATGAGGCGGGCAAAAGCATGGAGCAGATCCGAATAGCGGTAGCGGACAGAACCCATGGCAGTGATACGATCCTCAAGCCAATTCTTGATGATCTCACGACTCAGCGAATCCTGTACGAAGAGCGCGGCAAATACTTCACACTGGCGATTCCGGAAAATCCGTATCTCTGATCTAAAGCGTGCTCCTACATCGACAACTTCTCTGCCACGTTGCGCATCTGTACGCCATGGACCAGTGAGGCACCGCCGCGGATGGCGCAGGCGACGTGGACGGCCTCGGTCATCTCTTCGACATTGGATCCTTTCTCCAGTGATGCTTGCGTGTAGGCATCAATGCAGTAGGGACATTGCACGGTGTGGGCGACGGCCAGGGCAATGAGTGCCTTCTCTCGTTCGGTCAGTGCGCCTTCAGTAAATACAGCATCGTAGTAGCTCTTGAACTTTTCCCACAAGGCAGTATTGCCTTTCCCAATTTCAGCAAACTTCCCTAAATCATGCGAATGGTAATACGAGTCCATGGGGACCTCCTCTGTCGATCGGATGTGAAGAGAAAAAACAAGCGGCGGAACGGTCAGGCATTGCCAGGACGAATGGGGTCGACATCGGCGAGGGCTTTGGAGAATCGTTCACCGACGATGTCGGTCGCCTTGGCCATAAGATCCATCACTTCTTGCCATTCAGCGGGCAGTAGGTCTTGCTTCAGCTGAGGATGGATGGCCCATTGGGCTTCAACCTGTGTGCCTTTACGGCTGACGAGTACGCGGAGTAACTCCACTTCCCAGGCCTGGTTGCCTGGGTTGTCACTGGAAGCTGGCGTATTCGGCTGTTCGGACGGAGGAATGGAGCGTGCCATGAGGTCCTTTGTTGGTCAATCGTCCGACAGCATACCGCATCCTCTATCGGATTGTATATTCGCGCGGCCGACAGCGGTGCGGATTCCTTGTCGTGTTATGGCTGGGGGGATGCGTGATTCAAAACGGCGAGCATCGCCTCGTGGATCTGTCCATTGCTCGCCACGAGTTCTTGTCCATAGATGGAGAGGTCTTTTCCGCTGAAATCGGTCAAGCGCCCACCAGCTTCACGAGCGATGACTGAACCGGCAGCCATATCCCATGGGCTGAGTCGTACCTCCCAGAATCCGTCAAACCGCCCTGCCGCCACGTAGCACAGGTCCAAAGCCGCCGATCCCGTTCGTCTGATCCCCTGAGCTTTCAGGGCAAATTTTGCAAAGTGATCGAGGTTGTTCCGTGTAGTTTCTCGGATGTCGTACGCAAATCCGGTGACTAAAAGGCTGCTATCGAGCGTCTTTGTGTCGGACGCATGGATGGGCCGACCATTTACCTGCGCCCCACGATGTTCGATGGCTGTGAACAATTCATTCCGGGATGGATCGAAGACGACCCCGATGATACACCGCTTCTCGTATTCGAGGCCAATGGAGACGCAATAAGTGGGATAACCATGCGCAAAATTCGTGGTCCCATCAAGCGGATCAATAATCCATCGATAGGGGGAGGATCCGCCATTGTCACGACCCCGCTCTTCGGCCAGAAAATGATGATCGGGAAAGCGAGCCTTTAGATGATCAATCACGCACTGTTCGGCGGCTCGGTCGGCATCGGTGACCAGATTGATGGGATTCTTGTATTCGATCTGAAAGCCGGTTGCGGCATAGTGCAGCAACAGAACCCCTGCTGCTTGACTGGCGTCGACTGCCGCTTGGAGCAGGACATCATGTGAGGGTGATTCGTGAGGACTTGGCACGCCCGATTGTAACATGACCGGACTTGCGGCCAACAAAAATCCTGCTACTCTTGTCAAGGCAAGCCTTATGATCACCGACTATCAAAGGATTACTTGCTTGCAAGCGATAGAACTGAATAGGCAATGTATTATTCAAATAATGAAACTTGACAAGGTTTCTAAGCAATGATATAAAGCAAGCATGCTTTATGTGAGGAGCTTGTGGAGGAGTTAACAGACATTCTCGTTGGTCTGGAGCAGCGGATCAATGCCTATAAGAGTCGGTATCAGGAGCTCGAAAAGAAACGTCGCCGGCTCGATGACGAGATTGCCACCATCAAGAAGTATCTCGAACTTGCTGAAACGCTCTATCGTGTCGAGGCCGACAAGGCCAAGCTTGCCAGTCTTTCTAATCAAATCATTACCACGGACGATTCAAAGGGAATCCGACCGGTTCCCCTTATGGATGTGACTGATCAGTCTCGAGAAATTCTTCTTGGACGGAGTAAATATGTAGGGAAGAGCGTGCCCCAGGCCGCCTATGAAATACTCCGGGAGTCCAATCGAGCCATGCATGCAAAGGAGCTTGTTCAGCGGTTGATCGAAGGCGGGTTGCAGATCAAAGGGAAAACTCCGCTAACGTCGATTGCCACCTCGCTCAAGCGCGACAAGCGATTCAGAAAAGTGGGTCCCAATACGTTCGAAGCGTTAGACGATATGTTGATTCAAGCCGTCTAGTAATTGCTGTTCATGGGCCAAACTTGATAATGCGAAGGGGGGTGAGACTCTTGGCAACGAAGAAGGCAGCAGCGAAGAAGAAGAAGAAGTAACCCCAATGTGATGCGATACGCCGGGGGTGAGGTTCCTCACCCCCGGCGTACCATCCTACGATGTTCTGAATTGTGTCGTACGTCCTACCGAAAGACCGCAACTCACTAGACAGTAAGAAAAGTGCCTATGAGCTACGAAGCCTGAAGAGCCACGGCTGGTTGACGTGGGGTGCTGTAGGGACTTGCATGCACTGCCACTTCTGAAGTCTCAACGTTCAGGAGCACCCACTTGTCTGGCTGGGACAGGATTTGCTGGACAAGCCGGGTGTGGAGCGCATGCCCTGAACGATCTGCGACGATATGTCCGATGAAGGGCATCCCTAAGAGCGAAAAATCACCGATCAGATCCAGGATCTTGTGACGAACAAATTCATCGTCAAATCGAAGGCCGGATTGATTCACGATACCGTCGCCGGAGAGGACGACCGTATTGTCGAGTGTCCCCCCCTTTCCGAGCCCACGAGCCCACAAGGCTTGAACTTCTTGGAGAAAGCCGAATGTGCGGGCTTCTGCAATCTCATTCTCAAATGTACCGACTGAGCAATCGTAGTCATACGTCTGTGTCTTGATCAGCGGGTGATCATAGTGAATCGAATAGGTAATCCGGGGGGTAGGAGATGGCTCGATCCGCACCCGCTTTGATCCATCTGTGATTTCAATCGGCGCCATGATTTTGAGAAACGACCGTTTTCGCTCCTGGGGCACTATGCCGGCAGACTGAATGAGTCTGACAAAGGGTGCAGCGCTTCCATCCATGACCGGCACTTCGGTGGCCGTCACTTCAATAAAGGCGTTATCGATATCCATGCCCGACAGAGCCGCCAGTAAATGCTCAATGGTTTGGACCTGAAACCCATTTCCCTTGATAGCGGTGCATAGTTCGGTTGGGATTTTATGCTCAATGGAGACAGGTAGATACGCATCAACGTCTGAACTACGGTTAACGAAAACGATGCCGGTGTTTGGAGGAGCGGGGCGCAGCGTGATGGACGCGGATTGTCCTGAGTGTAGCCCGACGCCGGAACAGGTGACCGTTGATGCTAAGGTTTGTTGATTCCGCACAAGTCCTCCCTCGTTAGAGCTTCGTTCCGAAGGCACCATTCTCCCAAAAAGACACAAGCAATTAAAGTGCCATGGTTTATTTAATATAACAGCATGATTTTAAATGTAAAATATTAAATCAATAAAATGTCACTCTGTATCAAAAAAGGCACAACTGTGTATTTCGCAATCCGTGAAGTGTAGATAAAAAGTAATTTTGTCATGATGAACAAAGGGTTATCAAGACTTTGCCAAGGGATCAAGCGGCCAAGGCGCGTATTGCTTGAGCTGAAGGGGTTCTGGAGGGGAACAGAGGCCGCTTTCATGTCCCGATAATCCCACGAGTAGCTCGCGTGGCTACGCCTATCGCGAGATCGACGTTGGTGTTGCCTCATCGAAGCGTTCGTGGTTCATGCCAAGCTAATTGGTTCTAGCACCACCGAAACTCAAAGACAGATGGGAGATCTAGAGGAGATCCGGTCATCGAGAGACCGAGGCAACAGCCATTCCGCAGATAGGGACGGGGCTTAACTTCTTCAGGCTAGAAACCGAGTAAGAAGCGGAAACGCTCATATAAGGGTATGTCTATCATGAATGTGAGTCCCTTGGTCTGGATCAGCTTTGGTCTCACGAGTCTGACGCTCAGCGTCATGCTGGCGGGTGACGCCTTGGTTGGTCTAGTGCCTAACCACGATCGCCAAGACTTTGAATATCGTCGCGATGTGGCCGAGGCCTTGGCAGTTCAATACTCTGCGTTGGCGGAGCATCAGCAGATTGCGACCATCAAACTATCGATGGCGCGGTTTGCTCAGCGGAATCCTGAGATCCGTTCGTTGGCGTTGGTCCTTCAAAGCGGAGAGGTTCTTGCTCAGATTGGGGACCATACTCGCATCTGGGTGCAGCCATCCGGTGGCGCATCATCACTGGAATTTCTCCAAGTCCCAATCTTTGCCGGGGATGAGTCGTGGGGAGTGCTCCAAGTCGCATTCCGTAAAGCCGACATGTCGGAGACGGAGCGGTTTTTGAACGATCCATGGGTGCGGTTCCTCACCTTCGTCGGCGTGATGGGATTTATCGGCTATCTTGTCTTCATGAAACGCACTCTTCGACAATTAGACCCATCCGGCATAGTTCCGACACGAGTCAAAGCCGCGCTCGATGCACTTACGCAGGGTGTGGTGATGATCGACACACGGGACCTCATCGTATTGACGAATGAAACCTTCAGTCGAGCGGTGGGGAAGTCCGTGACCGCTCTGATCGGCACCGACCTTGGGGCCATTGCCTGGAAGTCGTCGAATTCAACTGGGGCCTTGACGGTGTATCCCTGGACCAGGGCGATTATGGACAAGCAGCCGCAAGACAATATTTCACTCTTCTTGCCAGGCGAAGAGGGAGAGTCAAAAAAGTTTATCGTGACGACAGTCCCGATCATGGATGATGGATCGACGGTGCGAGGTGCGCTCGTTTCGTTTCACGATGTCACGGAGCTGGATCGGGCAAATTCACAACTCAAGGAAGCAAACAATGAATTGGAGGTCTCCCGCGTTCAAATTCTCCAAAAGAACCAGGAACTCGAGGTGACGAATACGAATTTGCACATCGAGATGGATCACCGAAAAAAAGCCGAAGCCGAAAAGGAGAAGTTGTATCAGCAGCTCATGAATGCCTCACGCCAAGCAGGTATGGCGGATGTGGCGTCGAGTGTTCTTCATAATGTCGGTAATGTGCTCAACAGTATTAACGTCTCGACGGATACCTTGCTCAAGACGCTCAAGAAGCCGATGGTGGGCGATGTCTGCCGCATTGCGGCACTGTTCAGCGAGCATCAGGATAATCTGCAGTCATTTTTGACGGCTGATCCAAAGGGGAAGCAGATTCCTTCTTATCTGGGGTTGGTCGCCGAATCTCTCAGTGGAAGCCATCAGACCATCCAACAGGAACTCGACTCGCTGGTGAAGAAGGTCGATCACATCAAGCAAGTGATCATGTCGCAGCAAGACATCGCACGTGCGGGGAGTATTCGAGAACCGGTCTCGGTTGAAGACATGATGGAACAGGCGTTGATCATGGCGATGCCTGAGCCGGAGAAGTATCATATCCAAGTGGTGCGGGAATATCGCCCCATCCCTGCCATTATGACGGATCGGCACCAGGTGCTACAGGTATTGGTGAATCTCATCACGAATGCCAAGAACGCGATGATCGAGCACTCGGGCAGCACGCGTTGTCTCACCTTGCGGCTTGGCGTGCCGGCTGGCAGCGCCTTCGCACGATTGGAAGTGATCGACACGGGTGGGGGGGTCAAGGCGGAAAACCTCCACAAGCTGTTTGCACAGGGTTTTACCACGCGAAAGGCTGGTCATGGGCTTGGACTGCACAGTTCCGCCATTGTGGCGAAGAATCTTGGCGGCGCCTTGCAGGCTCAAAGTGCCGGTGAAGGACAGGGGGCGACGTTCACGTTGGACCTGCCGCTGGTTCTTGTCGAGGCAGCGGCATGACCATTGACCGAGACATCATTAACCGTCGGATTCTCATTATTGACGACAATGTCAATATTCACGAGGACTTCAGGAAAATATTGTCTCCACCGATAGATTCGGGAGCACTGGACCACGCACGGGCGGCTCTGTTTGGAGAGACCCCGACCCTTCCCACGCATGTGTCGTATGAACTGGAGTTTGCAACCCAAGGTCGCGAGGGATTCGGGCTTGCTCAGACGGCTCGTCAGAGTGGGGTGCCCTATGCGGCGGCCTTTGTGGATATGCGTATGCCCCCGGGCTGGGATGGGCTCGAGACCATCGAGCATCTGTGGTATGTCGATCCTGAAATCCAAATCGTCGTCTGTTCGGCCTATTCCGACCATCCATGGGAAGACGTCAGTCGCCGCATTGGCGATACCGACAAGTTGCTCATTCTGATGAAACCATTCAACAGCATCGAGGTCGTTCAGATGGCCAACGCCTTGACCAAGAAATGGAACCTGGCTCGTGCGGTGAAGCTACAGATTGAGGGGCTGGCCCAGAATGTCAGGCAACGGACGACTGACGTACGCGCCGTGAATCAACAGCTTCAGGAGCAAATTGCCAGCCGAATAACCGGATCCCGTACTGACGATTCACAGGAACCAGTTGGGGTGATGCTTCGCCAGAAGGAAGAGTTTCTCGCAATCATGAGCCACGAAATCCTCACACCGATGAATGAGTTGATCGCGAAAGTGACTCTCTTGCTCGATAGCCCGCTGAATCCAGTCCAGCGTCAGCATGCGTCGACTCTTGAGCACTGCGCACAGGACCTGCTCTCCTTGATCAAAGATATGCATGAATTCTTGACCAGTCGAAGACAAGAGACCGAAGTCCGCGATCAGTCTTGATGGTAGGACGTTCCCGACGGGGAGCCGGTATTCATTCAGATGGATAACCACAGCAAGAATCCTCGAGTCTTGATCGTCGACGATAATCAGTCGATCCATGAAGATTTTCGGCGGATCCTTCAATCTCAACCGGAAGACAAAGATCTGAATCGAGCGCGTACGGATTTGTTTGGTGGGGCGCCGCTTGTGGAAGCGCTGGATTGCTTCGAGTTGGATTACGCGGTTCAGGGGCAGGCTGCTCTCGCATTGGTCCAGATGGCAAGGGAGGAGGGGCGCCCCTATGCCGTGGCATTCGTCGATATGCGGATGCCTCCGGGCTGGGACGGCCTGGAAACGATTCAGCGACTGTGGGAGGTTGATGGTCGCATTCAGGTCGTAATCTGCACAGCCTATTCGGACCATTCGTGGGCCGAAATTGCGGCACGGTTGGGTATGAGCGATCGGTTGCTGATCCTGCGCAAACCCTTCGATGCGATCGAGGTTCAGCAGATTGCCGCCGCACTGACACGCAAGTGGGAGTTGGGGCGTGATGTCCGGTTACAGATTGAAGACCTCGTTGCACAGGTCAATGCCCGCAACCGGGAACTCCGGGTCACGAACCAACTTCTTGAGCAGCAGGTAGCCGAGCGGACTGCAGAGCTCAAACGGCGTAACGAGGAGTTAGAGCGAGCGGTGGAGGCGCTGAAAGAGGCCAAGGCGGAGGCCGATGATGCCAACCAGGCGAAGTCGCAGTTCTTGGCTCGTATGAGCCACGAGATTCGGACGCCCATGAACGGCATGCTCGGTATGAATGAGCTGCTTCTCTCGACCTCCTTGACCGACCAGCAGCGTTATTTTGTTGAAACCATCGATAATTCAGGCAAGCAGCTGGTTCAGATCGTCAACGATATTCTCGATTTATCGAAGATCGAAGCCGGCCAGATGGATCTCCATATCGCAGGGTTCGACCTGGTGGCGACCGTGCAAGCTGTCATTGATGGGTTCTTCGCGCCGGCCCAGAAAAAAAAGCTCAGTTTAGAATGTCAGATCGACCCCAAGTTGTCCGCCATGTGGCGAGGGGATGCCGCACGATTCCGGCAGATTCTGACCAATTTGGTGGGGAACGCCGTGAAGTTTACGGAACAAGGTGGCGTCTTAATTCACATTGCGCGGATTCAGGATAGCCATGACAACGCCTTATTCAAAGTCACGGTGTGCGATACCGGGATCGGTATCCCCCTCGATGCGCAGCAGAAGATCTTCGATCCCTTTGCCCAGGCGGATGGGTCGATGACAAGGCGATATGGGGGAACAGGGTTGGGGCTCGCGATCGTCAAACGGCTTGTCGCATTAATGGGGGGAGACATTGGCTTAACCAGTACCCCGGGAAGGGGTTCCACGTTTTGGTTTACCGTCTGTCTTGAGAAACAGAGAATGAGTGAAGGCATGGGGGGAGAGAGTAAGCGTGTGGATTCGTGCACGAATCTTGACGTATTCATCAACAAGGGGTCCGCTCGCACATTCTCAAAGCCACGGTCGCATGCGCGTATCCTCTTGGCCGAGGACAATTCGACGAATCAGGAGGTGTTCCGTGGCCTGCTGGAGCTCTGCGGCGAATCAGTCGACGTGGTCAGTACGGGTAGAGGGGCTATTGATGCGCTGGAACGGTTCAGGTACGACCTCATTCTTATGGACTGTGAAATGCCGGAGATGGATGGACTCGCCGCCACCGCAGAAATTCGCCGACGGGGAGTGAGACGAGCAGATGGTCAACGAGTCCCGATCATCGCCCTATCAGGGTACGCGCTCAGCAGCCATCAAGATGCCTGCTTTGCTGGCGGCATGGACGGCTTCCTCTCGAAGCCGGCAGGCATAAAAGAGATTCGCAATGTGCTGCAACAGTGGTTACCAACCAGTGAGTCACGGGCTGCCTAACAACAGGACCGTTCATCCAATTTGCTCGAATGACGATGACGACGGAGCTGATGGAATCTTCGGAAAATCGACGGATCTTGATCATCGATGACAATGTGCTCATCCACGATGACTTTCGAAAAATCCTTCAACCGGGGGACGAGGCTCACCGTCTGGAGGAAGTCCGTGCAGCCGTCTTTGGCGGTACTCCACGTCTGAGGCCGCTGATCCGGTTCGAGTTGGATTGCGTGGATCAGGGGCAAGCTGCATTGGCTCTGGTTCAGAAGGCGCGTCAGGAAGATCGACCCTATGCCGTGGTGTTTGTGGATATGCGCATGCCTCCCGGCTGGGATGGGTTGGAAACGATCGAGCATTTCTGGGCGGTCGATCCAGAGATTCAGGCGGTGATCTGCACGGCGTACACGGATCATTCTTGGGAAGAGATCATCGAGCGATTAGGTTCCGACGATCGTCTGCTGATCCTGCAAAAGCCTTTTTCCGGCGTTGAAGTCTCTCAACTGGCGATGTCGCTCACGACAAAATGGAACTTGGCTCGTCAGGCGCACCAACGTCTGCAGGCTGCCGAGGTTGCCAATGTCGCCAAGTCACGGTTCTTGGCCAACATGAGTCATGAAGTTCGTACCCCGATGAATGGGATTCTGGGAATGAGCGAACTCTTGATGCAAACACCACTGAATGACAAGCAGCGGCGGTATGTGCAAACCTTGCAGAAGTCCGGCCAGACACTCATCCAAATCATCAATGACATTCTGGATATTTCAAAAATTGAAGCCGGAAAGCTGAAGCTTGAACAGATCGCCTTCGATCTTCGTCAACTTGTGACGGAGGCGCAGGAACTCTTCTCGGGGCAGGCGGGAAGCAAAGGGCTTCGATTAACGACCATCCTATCCGAAGCCGTCGCTCACGAGTATGTGGGGGATCCGGTACGCATTCGTCAGATCCTCGCGAATCTCATTGGGAACGCAATTAAATTTACCGCGCAAGGCCAGGTAACTGTTTCCATGACGGTGGTCGATGATGCCGTTGGGCAGACGAACGTGTGTCTGAAAGTGCAGGATACAGGGATTGGTGTGGAACCGGCGATCCAAGCCAATCTCTTTACACCCTTTACACAAGCCGATGGCAGCACCACACGCAAGTTCGGCGGGACCGGACTTGGCTTGGCGATTGTGAAGCAGTTAGCTGAGATGATGGGCGGAACAGTGGGGGTTGAGAGTGTTCCCGGACGAGGCTCGACATTTTGGTGCACGATGAGGCTTGGAAAATCGACCGCTCAGTCGATTTGTGCCAAAGCGAGTTAAGCCATCATGATCGAGAGTAGTCGGAGGAGTGCGGAGTGACAAGCGACGAGATCAATCGGCGTATCCTGGTCGTGGACGACAACGTGTCGATTCATCATGACTTCCTGAAAATTCTACGGCCCGATATGGGATCGGAGGCTCTGGAACAGGCACGGGCGTCCTTATTCGGCGACTCCAATCCGGTTCGGACCAATGATGAGTTCACGGTCAATTGCGCAGATCAAGGGGCCACCGCGCTGGCCTTAGTTGAAACGGCGGTTAAAGAGGGGAAGCCCTATGCGGCGGCCTTTGTGGATATGCGGATGCCACCCGGTTGGGACGGGTTGGAGACCATCGAGCGTCTCTGGGAAGCAGATGTTGCGTTGCAAGTCGTGATCTGTACCGCCTATTCCGACCAACCGTGGGATGAGATCAGAGACCGAATTGGGCGAACTGATAAGTTGTTGATCCTCCAGAAGCCATTCAATAGCATCGAGGTGTTGCAGCTCGCGACTGCGCTGTGTCGGAAATGGGACCTTGCGAGAAAGGTTTCCGGACAGATGACCGAATTGAGCCATCTTGTCGATGAACGGACCACGGAGCTCCAACACGCGAACCGACAGCTTAGGGAATTCAATGAAGCACTGGTACAGACCGTTGCGAACCTTGAGGCCGCACAGACAGAAATCCTACGGCAAAATGATGAACTGGAGCGTCTGGCCTCACGTGATGCACTGACAGGATGTCTCAATCGCCGTGCATTTTATGCCTTGTTTGAGGAGGCGTTTGCCGAGGGCCGTGGACAAGGAAGTGAGCTCTGCTGTCTCATGGTCGACATTGATGATTTTAAGCGCGTGAACGATGAGTTTGGGCATGCCGTCGGGGATCAAGCGATCCAAGCTGTCGCGGATTGTCTTCAGTCTGGATTGCGGCTGACGGATATGGTCGGACGGTATGGAGGTGAAGAATTCTGTTTGATGTTCCCGCGAACGACCTTGGGCGAGGCGACGGTGTTGGCGGAACGCCTTCGAGCCCGTGTGGCCGCGGAAGCTGGCAACCGTGTGCGAATGGCATCCGGCATGACACTGACGGTAAGTATTGGTGCGTCATCCAGTGTATTTGGCTCCCGCGCTCCACTGGAGTTGATCGATCAAGCAGATAAAGCGCTGTATGCTGCGAAGGAGGGTGGCCGCAACTGTGTCATGGCGATGGATGTGCTGGTCCCAGGGCTCAATCCTTCTGAACAGCTTGAACTTCAGGTCCGCCGAGTCACCCCCCGCGCGTCGACGTCTGCCCATATTAGATAAGCGGTGAATGTATGACGAATGGTGCCGATGACATCGGCATCAATGCTCGTGCTCTCCGTCATAGCCTTATCCAGTCCAGTAGAGCAGGAAGATGCCTTATATGGTTTGGAGTGCAGTCGTCGAAGGATGGTCAAGCGTAGAGAGCCGTTTGAGCCATGGGTGTGTGAGGTAGGCAGACAAAGCGATCGTTCACGCGTCGTTCATTGTATAATGGCCCTTGATGGTACGCCTCTTCAGCCATTTCCAGTCTTCAGTCGGAAAGAAGATGGTCATAGCTCTGACCGGGCTATGCCTTGTCGTGTTCGTCGTGGTCCATATGCTGGGAAATCTTCAGCTATTTGAAGGGCCTCACGCACTGAACAGGTATGCCGCCTTTCTCCGTGATATGCCAATCGTGCTCTGGATGGTCCGCATCGGATTATTGAGTATAGCGGTGTTTCACATTGGGCTCGCAGTCCAGCTGAGTATACAAAATCGTCGGGCTCGTCCCGTTGAGTATACGATCCATCGCTATCGACAGGCATCGATCGCGTCCCGCACAATGATGATCTCTGGAATGACTCTGTTGGTATTTCTCGGCTTCCATCTCCTTCATCTCACGGCCGGAGTCATCGATCCTGTATTCTCTGATCGCGTGGATGCGGAAGGCCATCGGGATGTCTATGGCAAGGTGGTGCATGCCTTCCAAAATCCTTTCATGGTCATCATCTATCTTGCGGGACAGGTGGGGCTCGGTCTCCATCTGAGCCACGCGATTTCTAGCAGCGTACAGACGATGGGGTTTGAGCACGCGGGGCTGAGTCGGTTGTTGAAAGCGCTCGGACCCGTGATTGGGCTGATCGTGATCCTCGGGAATGGTGCGATCATCCTTGCCGTCTTTTTGAGGATCGTGCACTGATGACGAGGCTGGATTCAAAAATTCCGTCAGGACCTTTGGAAAGTAAATGGGATCGGCACCGGTTCGGCGAAAAGTTGGTCAGCCCCAACAACAAGCGGAAGCTCACCGTGATCGTCGTCGGGACCGGCCTGGCCGGCGCAAGTGCGGCCTCGACCTTGGGGCAGCTCGGGTATCACGTGGAGTGCTTCTGTTTTCACGATAGTCCACGCCGGGCTCACAGCATTGCCGCGCAGGGGGGAATCAATGCGGCGAAGAACTACCAGGACGACGGAGATAGTGTCGGGCGTTTGTTTTATGACACGATCAAAGGCGGTGATTTCCGCTCGCGAGAAGCCAATGTCTACCGGCTCGCCCAGGTCAGTACACAGATCATCGACCAATGCGTGGCGCTTGGTATTCCCTTTGCCCGGGAGTATGGCGGTCAATTGGCGAACCGCTCGTTTGGGGGCGTGCAAGTCTCCCGGACGTTCTACTGTCGAGGACAGACGGGGCAACAACTCCTATTAGGTGCCTATTCAGCGCTCTGTTGGCAGATCGAACGTGGCCAGGTCACGATGCATCCGCGCACGGAACTGCTCGATCTCATCCTGGTCGATGGTCAGGCTCGGGGCATTGTGGCTCGAGATTTGGTCACCGGACGGATCAGCGCGCACACGGCCCACGCCGTGGTCTTGGCCACGGGTGGGTACAGTAACGTGTACTATCTCTCCACCAATGCGAGCGGATGCAATGTGACGGCCACATATCGAGCATGGAAGCATGGTGCCGTATTCGCCAATCCATGTTTTACCCAGATTCACCCGACGGCCATCCCACCGGGCGGGGCTCATCAGGCCAAGTTGACCCTGATGTCCGAGTCGCTCAGGAACGATGGCCGATTATGGGTGCCCAAGGTGTCATCGGACCATCGTTTGCCGGGCGATATTCCTTCAATAGATCGAGATTATTTTCTCGAGCGGCGATACCCCCGGTTCGGGAATCTCGCTCCGCGAGATATTGCCTCACGGGCAGTCAAAGTTGTGTGCGATGAAGGGCGCGGTGTCGGGACAGGCGGCCAGGGTGTGTACCTGGATTTTTCGGACGTCATCGAGCAACAAGGGCTGGAAGTGGTCCGTGAGCGTTATGGCAATCTCTTCGACATGTACCATCGCATCACAGGAGAGGATGCCTACCACGCTCCCATGCGGATTTACCCGGCGCCGCACTATACGATGGGGGGGCTCTGGGTGGATTACAATTTGATGAGCACGGTCCCGGGACTCTTCGTCATCGGCGAGGCAAACTTTGCGGACCATGGCGCCAACCGGTTGGGTGCCAGCTCATTAATGCAAGGATTGGCCGACGGCTATTTCATCCTTCCCTATACCATTGGTCATTACCTGGCGACGGCAAACCTCCTCCCTATTCCGGAGGATCATGCGGAGGCTCGTGGGGCGATTCAGCTGGTTGAGACTCGGATCAACCGTCTGCTGGCGGTAAAGGGACGTCGGACCGCGGCGATGTTTCATCGGGAGTTGGGGACGCTCTTGTGGAATCATTGCGGGATGTCACGCACCGAAGGGGGGCTCACCTCAGCGTTGCAATCGATTCCCAAGCTTCGTGAGGAATTTTGGCGGGATGTGATGGTCCCAGGGTCAGGAGATTCCTTCAACCAGGAGTTGGAGTATGCGGGAAGGGTGGCGGACTATCTCGAATTCGCTGAATTGCTCTGTCACGACGCCCTCCATCGTCAGGAGTCATGCGGCGCGCATTTTCGCGAGGAATATCAAACAGAGGATGGTGAGCCACGGCGCGATGATGCGCGCTTTGCCTACGTGGCGGCATGGGAGTATCGGGATCGAGCCGTGCCGGTCTTGCATAAGGAACCGCTGGCGTTCGAATTCGTGCCGCCGACCATGAGAAGCTATCAATAGGTGGTAAAAGGTGAGAGGAAGAGGAATCGGATTGCTGCACACGTTATGAAATTCACCTTGAAGATTTGGCGCCAGAATGGCCCGCACGAACGGGGTCGGTTTGTCATGTATGAGGCGCACGATGTGAGCCCCGGCATGTCGTTCCTTGAAATGCTCGATGGCGTCAACCAGAGCCTGCTCGGCAATGGTGAAGAGCCGGTGGCGTTCGAACAGGACTGTCGGGAAGGAATTTGTGGGAGTTGCTCGCTGGTCATCAATGGTTTGCCACACGGCCCGGACCAGGGCATCACGACCTGTCAGCTGTACATGAGGCGGTTTTGTGATGGGGCCCACATTACGATTGAGCCCTGGCGAGCCAAAGCCTTCCCGATCTTGAAAGACTTGGTGGTAGATCGCAGTGGGCTGGACCGTATCATACAAGCGGGCGGGTATATTTCAGTCAATACCGGTGGAGCCGTGGACGGGAACGTCTTATTGATCGGGAAGGACCAAGCTGAAACCGCGATGGATGCCGCTTCCTGTATCGGGTGTGGAGCGTGTGTCGCAGCCTGTAAGAATGCTTCTGCGATGTTGTTTGTCGCGGCCAAGGTCTCCCACCTGGCAACCCTTCCACAAGGAAGCCCGGAGCGAGAACGCCGTGTGAGCGCCATGCTGGAGGCGATGGACAGAGAAGGGTTCGGGTCCTGCGGAAATCAATATGAATGCGAGGCTGTGTGCCCCAAAAACATCAGTGCCCGTTTCATTGCCAATCTCAATCATGAATATCTCCGTGCCGGCATCGTCGAATCCGGCCGTCCCAGTGAGCCGGAGTCTCCCCATGCAGAATCTTCATAGCTGAACCCTCGCGGACTCGAGACGGTACATGGCGAATCCCTACGGGCAGAACACGCAGACGGAAGCTGTTTGCGATAGAAGGCAATGAGCTTGACTGTGAAGGAAAGGCCGTTATAGTGCGATCAAGGGCTGTGATCAGGATGGTGTATGCCAGAGAGTATCATGGGGCGACAGATCGTGTGTCCTCAATGTCGACAGGACAGCGCAGTTCGTGTGCAGGCTCAGTCGCCACGTGAATTTGTTGCCTCGCTGCTGTGGAGGGTGCCCTTCCAGTGTCAACAGTGTGACCACCGGTTTCTCGCTCGTCGCGTGAGTCTCCCGAGCGACTCGCAGCTCACTGATCGCCGGGAATACATGCGTATTCCGGTCAAGCTCTCGCTCTCTTTTTCCGGAGGACGAGTACGCGGAGAAGGGACCGTACTGGATATGTCATTAGGGGGCTGCATTATCCAGAGTGAGACTCATGTGCGGGTTGATGATATTTTTTACCTCGAGATCATCCTGGCCAAGGATGAGCCCCCGGTCGAGGCGGCAGCCATTGTTCGTTCCGTCAGCACCCGCGGGATCGCGTTCAAGTTCTTGCGCAGAGCGCAAGAGGATAAGCGGTTGACCGCCTTTATCCAAACCCGTTCGGGATCCGCCGCATTGAGCCCATCTAAAATTCCTCAGTCGGTACTTGCCGAGTAGCTGCTCGATCCGCTACCTGCATTTTCGTGTGATCCATCTGTTCTATCCACTACCGCTCAGCTCAGCGTAGGGCCCTTGACCGACATATCTTCATGATTATTCCTCATGGTAGCATGCTAGCCAGCTTCGGGGGCAGCGTCCTTAGGGTATCGCTGAAGGAGGAGACAATGGGACGTCGTTGGTGGCAAACGATGGCGATTACAATAATGATGGTCACGGCATTGTCCGTGTCTGGGTGTGGGTACAATGATCTGCAAGGCTTGGATGAAGATACGAAGGCCGCGTGGAGCGAGGTGATCAATCAATACCAGCGCCGTGCCGACCTCATTCCCAATCTCGTGGCAACAGTCAAAGGGTACGCCGCCCATGAGAAGGAGACGCTGGAAGGCGTTGTCAACGCCAGGGCCAAGGCAACCGGAATGCAAGTGACGCCGGAGGTGCTGAAAGATCCGGCTGCATTCGAGGCGTTTCAAAAGGCGCAAGCGGGGTTGGCCTCAGCGTTGGGACGACTGATCGCGATCGCCGAAAACTACCCCAACCTCAAGGCCGATCAAAACTTCAGAGACCTTCAGAGTCAGCTGGAGGGGACGGAAAATCGAATTACCGTGGCCCGCAAGCGGTATATCGATCGAGTCGCGGATTACAACAAGATGGTTCGGTATTTCCCAACGAATCTGACCGCGAAGTTCCTCTTGCATTTGGAAGAGAAGCCCAACTTTACGGTGGCCGACGAAAAAGCCGTGGCGAAACCACCGGAAGTGAAATTCTAACGCGGTTCATGCCTAGGGGACAGTCGTGGAGCAGAGGTATGCGACTCGATTGCTGCAGGCGGTCCTGGTTGGAATCGCCGTTGTCTTTACCGTTATCTCAGCCTCTCCAGTCTCCGCACTCGATGTCCCTCCGTTGACCGGGCGGGTTGTCGATCTCGCTCATGTCTTGCCACAGTCCACCGTGGAGGCGCTTACCGCTCGCCTCACTGCGCATGAAGGGCAGTCCAGCAATCAAGTTGCCGTTCTAACCATTCCTTCCCTCGAAAGCGAGCCTCTCGAGGAGTTCACGCATCGCGTGGCCACCACCTGGAAACTTGGTCGAAAGGGGACGGACAACGGAGTGCTCTTGCTGGTGGCGATCAAAGAACGCAAGGTACGAATCGAAGTCGGGTATGGGTTGGAAGGTATCCTGACCGACATTCGGTCGGCACAGATCATCAGACATGAGATCGTTCCTCGATTTCGAGCCGGAGATATGCCTGGTGGGATCCTAGAAGGAACCTATGCAATTTTGAAGACCATTGACGGAACCTATCAGGCCACCGAGAACGCTCCCCCTCGGCAAGAGGGTGCTGTTGTCGAGCAGGTTGTGGTGGCGGTCATCGCCGGGCTGTTCGTCGGACTCCTGTTCACAAATGTTCATCGTGTCGTCGGACCTGTTGCCGGTGCAGGAATCGCAACGCTCCTTGCGCCTTGGGTGGGGCCGGCACTGCTTGCGGGTGGTGTGACGGTGGTCCTGCTGCTGCTTTTTGGTGCAGCGGGGACGGGAGGGCGGGCCACTCGGTCCCGTGGGTTGGATGATTGGATTTGGTACAGCAGCCGTAATGGTGGATGGGGAGGAGGATCGTTCGGTGGCGGGGGAGGATTCAGTGGCGGCGGAGGCGACTTTGGGGGAGGGGGTGCCAGTGGAAACTGGTGAGCGACTGGAGCTGACAGCGGAGGAGCGTGAGCGGATCAGATTGGCGGTGTATGCGGCGGAGCAGCATACCAATGCAGAAATCGTTCCTATGATCGTCAGTCGGTCCGGGCTCTACCGTGATGCTCAACATCGTTCCGGGTTGTTGCTTTCCCTCGCGGTCCTGGCGCTCATGCTTACCACGGAACGATTCTGGCTTCCTTGGGGATGGCACGGTTCCAACGCGGTGTGGCTCGTCTCGGCAACAATTTTGGCGTACGGCGCCGGTGCCTGGCTGGGGACTCTGGCCCCGTGTATTCGCTTTCTGACGCCGACGGATCGATTGCAGCACAAAGTACGACTTCGGGCCGAACGAGCGTTCACGAAACATGCGGTTTCGCAGACACGTGAGCGTACCGGAGTGTTGATCCTGGTCTCGTTGTTGGAACGTCAGATCTATGTGTTGGCGGATCAGTCTATTGCACAGCGAGTTCCATCGGAAGGTTGGTCCTCGGTTGTGGAGGCGGCTGTCAGCCGGTTGACAAGGGGAGATCTGGTCGGCGGGTTATGCCAAGGGATTCAGGTCTGTGGCACGTTGCTTGCTGAGGTATCCCCAGGCCGTTCCGGCGACAATCCTGATGAATTGTCGAATGAACTGGTCATAGAGTCGTAAGCTGCTCATCCCTATTCCCGCCACTCAATAAAACATCACGACCAGCCGATAGAGGAGAGACTCGGCGGGCTGCTCGTCTGGCCAGACCAATCTCGACAAGGAGGAGGCGTACGATGTGGAAACATGAGGAGGCGGTAGGGGGCGATATGGAGCGGGGACAGGAGCGCGAGCAAGAACGGTGGGTAGAGGATCGGCGGAGCGCTTTACCAAAACACAACGGTCCGATATTACCGGATGAGGTCGCGTTTGTCGGCAAAGATGTCGCGTTCAAGGGTGTCATCACCTACTCAGGGACGGTACGAATCGATGGGGCCTTGGAAGGAGAAATCCATACCGACGGCGGATTGCTCGTTGGTCCTGAGGCAGTGATTAAGGCCAAGGTGACGGCGGGAGCGGTTGTCTGCCACGGGCGTATCACGGGAGACATTGAGGCGACCAGCCAGATCGTATTATGCGCTCCAGCGGTTGTTGACGGCAGCCTGACCACGCCGGTGCTCTCGATGGAGGAGGGAGTGGTATTCAATGGGACGTTGGAAATGAAGCCCCAGGCCAAAGTCGAAGTGTTGCGTGATACAGACGCGCCTTCCACGAGTATGAGCAGTCGCCCCCCTATTCGATTGGCTGCGTAAACGAGGGCTCGAAGACTCCTGGCGTGATGTCCGGCACGCGTCAGGAGTTTATCGTTCGCTTGTGTGGACGGTCATGGCGGCAAGGTGCCAGGCTCCAAGCGACTGGCGGATCAGACGACGTTCACCTTCCATAGACGCCCCGCGATTGTTCGGCTAGAATCCGACCCATGTCAGAGCCGACCGCCTTCCCCACTCCTTCACCCCAACAGCAGGACGAGAATCAATCAGTCATCAAATCGGCCGGCATCATCGGGGTCGCCACTTTTTCCAGCCGCATCCTTGGGTTTATCCGAGACATGGTTATCGCACGACTCTTTGGTGCGACTCCCGCTGCGGATGCGTTTTTTGTCGCCTATCGTATCCCGAATCTGCTCCGTGAGCTCTTTGCGGAGGGCTCCATGTCCGCCGCGTTTATTCCTGTGTTCACCGAATATCACACCCTCAAGTCGAAGCAGGACGCGTGGGAGTTGGCGAGCGCCGCGTTCACGACACTGCTGACTATCGTCACGGGCATTACGCTCATCGGGATTCTGGGATCGGCGGGCATTGTGTGGCTTTTGGCGCCGGGATTTCATGATGATCCAACCCGGCTGGAAATGACGACGATGCTCACCCGCATCATGTTCCCCTATCTCATTTTTATCAGCTTGGCGGCTCTGGCCATGGGCGTGCTCAACTCATTACGGGCCTTTGCAGCTCCGGCGTTTTCTCCCGTCTTTTTTAATCTGTTCATTATCGGGTGCGCGGTGTTTCTTGCGCCCACCATGCCGGAGCCCATCATCGGTGTTGCGATTGGTGTGGTGGCCGGTGGTGCCGCGCAATTTGCCATGCAACTGCCGGGACTCAAGTCGCGTGGGATGTTGTTCGGGTTCAAGTTTAACCCCGGCCACCCCGGTGTGCGAAAGATCGGCCGACTGATGATTCCATCATTGCTCGGACTGTCGGTGACGCAGATCAATATCACGGTGAGCACGATACTGGGGTCGTTCTTTGCTGGTGGGCCGACCTATTTGTTTTACGGTATGAGGTTGATCCAATTCCCTCTGGGCATCTTTGGCGTGGCGTTGGTCACCGCCATCCTGCCGACCTTGTCGGCGCAAGCAGCGCGAGGTGCACTGGATGAACTGCGCACGACGCTTGGGTTTGGACTCCGCATGATCATCTTCATCATGTTGCCGGCCATGGTGGGGTTGATTGTGTTACGGACTCCAATCGTGCACCTGGTGTTTGAACATGGCACCTTTACGGCACACGATACCGCTGAAACAGCCCTTGCGGTGCTCTGCTATTCTGTCGGGTTATGGGCGTTCGGGGGAGTGCGCATCATCGTCTCAGCCTTCTATTCGCTGAAGGACACGACGACGCCGGTGATCTCAGCGACTATTGCGGTCGTGGCCAATATTCTGTTCTCATTGGTCTTGATGTCGCGCTTGGGGGCGGCCGGGCTTGCACTCGCCACGGCCCTGGCGGCGATGGTCAATGGCGGAATCCTTGTGGCCGTGCTGAATCGGAGACTCGGCGGTGTCGACTGGTTTTCAGTGCTCCGTTCGGCTGGTCGGGTAGGGATTGGCTGTGTGCCGATCATAGCGGCTTGCTGGTGGGTCGCCAACGCGCAGATTTGGGCCCAACCCGACGATTGGGTCGCGAAATCCGCGATGCTGTTCGTCGGCATTGGACTGAGTGTAGGCGGATATCTGGGCGTCCATGCCTTATTTCGGTCTGAGGAACTGGGGATCCTCTGGGGGATGGTGCGCAGAAAGCTCGGGCGTTTCGCGAAATAGCGAGAAGTGGTCTATGCAGAAGGTGATGATGTTTAGATCACCCTGGGGGTGGATGGGGGTCGCGGAGTCTTCAAAAGGAATTCAAGCCATCGTCTTGCCGAAACGGTCAGAACGGGCGGTGGAGGCTGACCTCAGAGCCCAGTCAAACGGTCCACTACAGCGAGGCGAGTCTGCACGACTGGATATGGCTCGTCGTCAGCTACTCGACTATCTTGCAGGCACGCGACACACCTTTGACGTGCCGCTCGATCTGTCGCAAGGGACGGTGTTCCAGCGGCAGGTCTGGCGGGTGCTTCTCCGTGTGCCGCACGGCAAGCTGCGTTCGTATCAATGGGTCGCCGCGCGTGTGGGTGGACCACAGTATGCCCGTGCGGTCGGTAACGCGGTTGGTGCGAACCCGATTCCAATTGTGATTCCTTGTCATCGGATTGTCTCCCAGGATGCCACGCTTGGAGGGTTCTCGGGAGGACTCTCGATGAAACGCAAGCTACTCTCTCTTGAAGGAACCCTGGTTCAACTCCAGCGAGGCCGGGCCTGATCGATGAAGGCGGTTCTGCAGCGTGTCACCAGTGCCTCGGTTGAGGTCGATGGACTGGTCGTCGGTCGAATCCAGCAAGGCTTGATGGTGTTGCTGGGTGTCGCGAAAGGTGATGCCGAGTCCGACGTACGCTACGTGGTTGACAAGATCAGGACCCTCCGCATTTTCTCCGACGAACAGGGGAAGATGAATCGATCGCTGGCCGACGTGGGCGGCGCGGTGTTGTTGGTCTCTCAATTCACCCTCTTGGGCCGGACGAGCAATGGCCGCCGCCCGAGTTTTGATGACGCGGCCCCTTCTGATCTGGCAAAGGGACTCTATGAACAGGTCGTAACTAGACTGCGAGAGAGCGGAACGATGGTTGAAACAGGGATCTTTGCGGCGCATATGCAGGTGACTTTGGTCAACGATGGGCCGGTGACATTTGTGCTGGATAGTCGGGAAGGAGGCTTCTCGCGCCTCAAGATCTGACGGAGGAGTTCCGATAGATCGATGAATTCTAATTTGAAGTGCAACGCAGGTCGCGACGAAGAGATTTGGGTGGTGCGGTTCGATAGAGTGGGGCAGACATTTCACCTCCAGCAACGAGGAGTCTGCCATGCCCTATCAGCACCTCACCTTGGAAGAACGGTCAATGATGGCCCCGATGCGAATGCTTGGCTGGTCTATTCGGTCCATTGCAGCCCAGCTCGGGCGAGCGCCGAGTACCATCAGCCGGGAACTGCGACGGAACGGTGATGGAAGTGGAGCCTATGCTGGGTACTGGGCCCATTGCGATGCGCAGCGCCGTCGCCGTAACATTCGGCGGTCACATCTGACGAGTGGTATGCTGGCAACTTATGTCCAAGAGAAGCTGCAGTGCCGCTGGTCGCCCGAACAGATTGCTCACCGTGTGCGGGTTGACTATCCCCACGCCACTCAGATGCGGATCAGCCATCAAACGATCTATACATGGTTGGCAGCTGATCACCGCACGGGAGGATCTTGGTCGCGGTACCTCCGCCACCATTGTCGGCGTCGGAAACGCTACGGGAGTGGGCCGCGTGCTCCACGCCTCAAAGGACGCGTGTCTCTCGCCGAGCGACCGGCCATTGCACAACGCCGAGGACGCCTGGGAGATTGGGAAGGGGATCTCGTGGTCGGTCGAGGCCAGCGCGGCTTCGTGGCTACGCACGTGGACCGGCGCAGTCGCTTTCTTCTGGCGGCCAAGGTGTCACGCCGGACTGCTACAGAGGTCACGGTGGCCACGCGGAAACTTCTGCACCCGCTTCCAGCGCATGTACGGCGGACCCTCACCGTGGATAACGGGAGTGAATGGGCGTCGTTTCGCTGTCTTCAACGGACCCTGGGGCTCCAGGTGTACTTTGCCGCTCCCTATGCGGCATGGGAACGTGGGACGAATGAGAACACCAACGGCTTATTACGCGATTATTTCCCGAAACAGACAGATTTCTCGACGATCACGGCACACCGACTTGCGTCGGTCGTGGAGGAATTGAATAATCGACCCCGGAAATGCCTCGCCTATCGGACCCCAGCCGAAGTCTTTGCGCGGGCCGCAGGTGTTGCTCTTCAACCTTGAATTCAAGATCGACAAGAGTGACAATCCGTTCCCGGTCCGGATTTGGTATACTGAGCGTAAGCCACACCGACGTCACAGGAGGTGGAGATGGGAGCTCAAGTTCCTCTTCGGCACCCGCTTAGAGAACTCTTTGGCGCCCTTACCGAGAAGAGTTTCACGGAACATCTCGGTTGGCCCGATACCAAGGTTACATCCTACGTCTCAAATCTTTTAGTAGATTTTACCCGTACAGATCAGCTCTATAAGATTAGAAACCGGGAGGATCAGCCGGTCGATTCGGTTGTCGATTTGCTGTTCGAGTCTGAGGTGATGCTGGAAGCGCAATCGCTGGATCGTGAGCGGGACGTCCATCGCCATATCGGGGATTTCACGCTGTTTATGGCGGGATTGTTTCCCGAGTACTTGAGACGGCTCAAATCGGCTGGGCGCATCTATCACAAGGACTTCCTCGTGGACTATGTGAAGACCGGCAAACGATCGTACGGAATTGTCGCGCAGATCGGTCGTGAGGATGGGGAAACCAGCTTGCTGTTGTTCAAGAAATTATCGGAGAACTTTGAGCTCTGTGTCACCGGCCTGGGCTTTGTGCGATCTGACCTCGATCGTATGCAGAATCCTGCCTACCAAAGGACCCGGGATCTGCTCCTAAATTGAAACCCATCAGACCGATCATTCTCGCGCACGGGGGTGCCGGCTCCCGTACCATGACCTCCCTACAAGCCGCATGTCTGCGTGGCGCATTGCAAGTCGGCTATCACTTGCTGGATCGTGGTAGTTCTGCACTTGTCGCGGTGGAGCAGACTATTCGAGTTCTTGAGCGCAGCGGGCTCTTCAATGCCGGAAACGGGGCTCATCGACAGCTGGATGGAGTGCGGAGAATGGACGCATCCATCATGGAAGGGGAATGCTTGCGCGCTGGTGCGGTCGCCTCTATTGAAGGTATTGTTCATCCGATTACAGCCGCCCGCCTCATTATGGAAGAGACGGCGCATGTCTTGCTCGTCGGCCCTCTGGCGACCAAGTTTGCCAAGCATCACAAGATAGAGCTTCAGAAGCGTCAGGCTCCGAGAGACAGGCTCTCGTACGATTCTATGCTCAAGCGGATGGTCACGAAGGGGGATCGGCATGGAACAGTCGGGGCGGTTGCGCTGGACCGGTCTGGGACAGTCGCTGCCGGTGCCTCGACGGGGGGGATCGACCTCATGCTGCCAGGACGAGTTGGAGATACGCCGATTATCGGCTGTGGAGTGTACGCGGATAATGAAGCCGGTGCCGTATCGATGACGGGATGGGGTGAGAGTATCATGCGTGTGGCCGTTGCGAAAACAATCTGTGATCGGTTAGGGCAGGGAGAGACAGCGAGAAGAGCAGCGCGATGGGTGTTGCAGAAGCTGGTCACGAGGGTCAAAGGATCGGCTGGTACGCTGGTGCTGACTCCGGAGGGCCGATTTGCCATTGCACATGTGACACCCCACATGGCGGCTGGGTGGTGGGATGGGACAGGAGAGCCCATCGTGAAAGATCGGTTTCGATGAACCGCACGCTCTTCCATCTTGCCTTCCCAATCCACGATATGGAAACAGCAGTCACATTCTATGTGGATGGTCTCGGCTGCACGGTCGGGCGGCGGACGAAACATGCGATGACGCTGGGCCTAGCCGGTCATCAACTCGTCGCGCATGTCGTGCCGGAGCAACCTCCTCAACAGAAGGGTATTTATCCGCGCCATTTTGGGTTGGTCTTTCTCTCACAGGAAGAGTGGCAGGCACTGGCGGATCGTGCGAGAGCCAACGGCCTCTCTTTCTACCAACAACCTCGCGTGCGTTTCCCTGGCACACGTATCGAGCACCGCACGTTCTTCCTAGAAGATCCTTCCCGCAATCTCCTGGAGTTCAAACACTACACCCACGAAACGGCCATTTTTGGAGAGCAGGATCATGGCCAGGTTGGCGATGCCTCGGAGTAGGCAGAATACCGCAGCTTGGCTGATCTACTCCTCGGTGACCGGTCCGGGCGCCGCGGGTTTCCGATTCTAAGGTATCGGATACCTATATCAAACCAGTCCTCGCTGTGAGTTCAAATCAGAAGTCCAACATCCGCGCGAGCGTCGAGTTGTTTTTCTAGAGGTGGCCTATCAGGGTCGGTCCTTGACGTGATACTCCTGTTTGATCAGCGCAGCAGCGAACCACGAGCTGATCCCATAGGTGTTGATTAACAACAGCGGCACCGACACTGGATTACGCGGCACGGCGCTTTTTGCCATGCCCGCCCTACAGTTTGCTGAAAAATTCGGTTTGTGTGCTTCGCCCAGCTCAGCACGAACGGGAGGTTTTTCAGCAGACTGCTAGCGTGTTGTGATCCGTGATGATTTTGCAAGGCCGTAGCGAGCAACGGGGCATACCATTTTCGGTACGGTAAGTCTTGGAGCAACGCGAGAACGCAGCGAGAGGCAAGGTCAACATCCTCTCAGGCGCTGTTCGTAAGGGGTGGGTGCCGTTACCGGGGAACAGGTCATCTACAAGATGGATAGGGCCATTTAGCCTTGGTATCTGTATTGACACGCAGTGAAGAGTCATCGTACAGTCTGCCACTTTTTCCATCCGGTGAGGAAGGTTCATGCGTTGGGATTCTCCCAATACAACTTCCATCTGGTGCTGTCACCCGTGCGTGAGGAGTGTCAGATTATGAGTGAGTTCAAACCGACCACGATTCCCTTGAACGTTCAGCTGAAACCGTCCGACTCGTCAGCGCACCCGCGTGCGGTGAATTACACCAACGTCGGCGTGGCGCAGGGCACGGCCTATCTCGACTTCGGCTTCATTGAGCCGACGCTGCTAGCCGCGATCGCGAAGACGGCAAAGGATGGTCAGGCGGCCCCCAAAGGGTTAGAGCGCCATCTCGTCACCCGGGTGGCGATGGATGTCGGTTCCCTGGCGCGGCTGCATCAGCAGATCCAACAGGTCTTGGTCAGTCTGCGAGACGCGCGGCAGGGGAAGACCAAATCATGAAAGAACGCGACATGCGGATTCGGCAGGTGATGTGGCAGCGGGCTCTGATGATGTGCCTAATCTTAACGGTGGGGATCAGCACAAGTTCCTGCGCGGGGATCTCAGGATTGATCGGCGATAGATGGAAAGAAGAAGTGCTCTTGCATGATGGGCGCAAGATCATGGTCGACCGCATGGTGAAACGGGGTGGGCGGCATGAGGTCGGACAAAAGCCATCTTTCACAGAACAGTGGCTGAGTTTTCCTATCCCTGGTAGCAACCAGACTATCACCTGGGAGGATCACGCTAGCCAGGATCTGGGCCAGGCGAATTTTCTGCCTATGGCAGTCGATATTTCTGGTGGTACACCATACCTCGTGGTCTATCCAATGGGTTGCCTGTCGTACAACAAATGGGGGCGACCCAATCCGCCCTATGTGATTTTCCAGTACCAAGGGAACGAGTGGAAGCGGATTCCCTTGCAGGAGTTACCAAGTGAAATCAACACTCCCAACATGATCTTTTCCATGCCCGATGTTGTCGTCGAGAAATTCGACAAGCTGGTTATCACGGCGGACATGATCAAGGGAGTGATCGCTGGCTATCCACAGCCCGAATTCAAAACCATTCAGCGGGAGCCGGTGAAGCCGGGATCAGAAGGATCCACGAATTGCGAGGAACGGGTACTGTACAAGGGTCATTGGATTCTTCCGAATGACCCGATTGCGAAGAAGTTCATTGACAAACAGATGAAATAGAATCTCACCTCAACTAGAAGCGAAAGTCATGGCAACAACAATTGAGTACGCATTGCTCGCCAGTGATTCTTACCATGATACGAGGGCTGACCTGAACCGCTTCCCAATCCCGAACGGTTGGAGTGTTGTCTCGATTGTACCGGAGGATAATTCGACCGGTTTTGAGACATCTGCCTATAGAAACTCACTGACGAATGAGATCATCATTTCGTATGCGGGTACTGATCCCAGCGATCTTACAGGCGACATCTCGGCTGATATCGGATTGGCCACTGGCATTGGATCTATTCAGCTCGTGCAGGCCGCTGAATACTACTTACAAGTGAAGGCCGCCAACCCTACTGCCAACATTGCGTTTACCGGGCATAGTCTGGGTGGCGGCTTGGCGGCGCTCATGGGGGTGTTCTTTGGTAAGCAGGTGGTGACCTTTGACCAGGCCCTGTTTGCCAGGTCAGCAACGCTGAATGTGCTCAGAAATTCTCTCGAAAGGATCGTCGCATGAGAAACGCATACGAATGGCGACGACTGTTGCTGCTACTCAGCCTGGTCGTCAGTCTCGATATGGGTGGATGTGCAGGAGTAGGGGCTCTACCGTTCGGCGATCCCAGTTGGAAAGAAGAAGTACTGTTGCACAACGGGAGCAAGATAGTTGTGGAGCGGTCGCAAAGTTATGGGGGACGGCATGAACCCGGACAATCATCGCCGATCAAAGAACAAACGGTGACGTTTACCCTGCCCAATACGAGCACAACCCTTGAATTTAAGAGCGAATATGGCGAAGCCATCGGGCGTGCAAACTTCCAGCTAATATCGCTGCATATTTTCCACGGCATCCCGTACATCGTGACCGTGCCCAACCTATGCCCGTCTTATATCAAATGGGGGCGGCCAAACCCGCCGTACGTGCTTTTCCGATATGACAGCACGGCATGGCAGCGCATCCCGTTGGAAGAACTCCCTTCGGAGTTCAAAGACATCAATTTGGTTGTCAATTCCAAAGGTAAGGAGAAAATCCTCACGGCGCAATCCGTCGTCACCGCAGAGCTTGTCAAGAAACTGAATGGTGAGCTGGAACAACCTGAATTCAAGACCATCCTGCGGATGCCTATATTGGACAACGGGATCGGCATGACTAGTTGCCCAATCCCCTCAGGAGCGACTGGAAAGCTCATCGCGCCAGAAGTAGACGGGAAACTTCTTTATTATAACTGGTGGCCTCTAGCACAGGAATGGTTTCAACGCACCTATGGTAAGGGCAAGTAACGCCTATCAGCGAATAATAATCTCGAAAGTTTAGGAGAATAAATCATGCCTTCAACACTCGATTACGCGTTAATGGCGGGCGCTTCGTATATTGACACTCGTAATCCAATCAATCGACTGTCAGTTCCACAGGAATGGGCTGCGGTTGCACATGTTCCAAACAACCCAGCATTTCCTCAGATCACTGGGGCCGCTGGCTTTGAAGCTGTTGCCTTCAAAAAAGGTACCGACATCGTTATCTCCTATGCTGGTACCTATGCCAAAGACCTCACGGGGGATATGGTTGCGGACTTTAACCTCGCCACCGGCCTCGGGTCAGCGCAACTCCTGCAAGCGGCCCAATACTATCTGCAGGTCAAGGCTGAAAATCCCACTGCGACGAGCATTACGTTCACTGGACATAGTTTAGGCGGCGGGCTCGCCGCCTTGATGGGCGTGTTCTTTGGTCAACAGGCGATGACCTTTGACCAAGCCCCGTTTGCCAGGTCAGCACAACTAAATGTGCTCACTCCCGATGTCGCAGCCACTCTCAAAGCCGATCTGCTGGCCAGCGGCCGCACCGAAGCTGACCTCGTCGGCCTGACCAACTTCTTGCAACTGCGTGCCACTAATGGCGGCATTCCCAATTCCAATTTGGTGGCCAATATCAACGTGCAGGGTGAATTTCTGTCTGGTGTACCCTGGAACATCCCCGACCGCATCGGCACCACCCTCTTCGACATCAATAACAGTGCGCCTGGCGTTTCGGGCGACGACCTGCATGCGCAGTCCGTGCTCACCGCGTTTCTGCAAAGTAAAGAGACAGCTGTGACAGGCAAGACGTTGAACCAGGTGACGGGCGAACTCACCGACTTGCTGAAAATGGTATTTGATCAGAACTTGTTTGCGAATGAGACCGACACAAATCAGAGGAATTTCCTCGACCATCTCGTTCGCCATCAAGTAGGTGTGCAAGGCTCATTTGCTGCTGATGCGATGGTGACCCGTTTCACCAGCGACCTCTGGAAGCTGGCGCAAGATGGCGGGTTGACGATGGCCGATGATGCCTTCGCGTCGGCCAAACTGGTCAGTAAAGCGATGATCGCATTTGCGATGCAGAAGTATTACACCGAGACTCAGGCCAGCGCCGGGTACAATCAGGAGATCTTTACCAACGTGTCAGGCGGCGTGCGCTTCGATCGGGCGGATGTTGCCACGACGTACGACAATACGGTGAAGGGCTACAACGATTTTCACTTGTATCTGGCGAACAACTTTTCTCTCGCCGATCGTCAGCGGATTGAAAACGCGCTACCGGGATTGCGCGATTGGTATGTGCAGGCGGGAACCAGTGGTATGGATGCGACGGATGCGCAGAATCGTGGGGCGTTCATGCTGGGCGGTCGCGGGGCTGATTCGTTGACCGGGGGTACGGGCGACGATCTGTTGGTGGGGAATACGGGGTTCGATAGCCTGACGGGCGGAGGTGGCACCGATACGTTGATCGGTGGGGCCGGGTTCGACCGGTACTATTACACCACCGGCAACGGGAATGATCGGATTGAGGACTCGGACGCCGACGGCGTGATCTTTGTCAATGGCCAGCTGCTGATCGGTGGCGTGAAGAAGGACGAGGATCAGGATTGGACCAGCCCTGATGGGACGATCAAGTACGTCATGTCGGGCACGGATTTGGTGGTGAAGCTGGGTAACCAGACCATCATGACCGTCAACGAGAATTTTCAGAACGGTCAGTTCAGAATTCAGCGGCGTGTGGAGAAGGAAGAAAGGATGGCGGCATGATGAGGAAACGGAAAACGGCAGGGTTTCTGTTGGGCCTGCTGTTGGTGCTGGGGACGAGTGTTGCAACAGAGGCGGTTGCTCCGGAGCAGTTCAAATTTATCTTGAAGTGGAGCCAAGACAAGAAATTATGTCCAGCTATTACACAGGTGTTGTCGGATGAATATAACGACCATTGGATTCAAGATCCTCCAGTCCATGAATGGTTTGTGAAGTGGGAGTCGATACGCAGCCTTGACGAAAAGTTTCGGGATGGTCCGGAGTTTAATGATGACCATTGTAGCCTCTATCTCTGGGCGCAGTTTGATATCGACAATGATGGGCAAGCCGAGTTGGTTGTTAAATGGAGTGCCTGTCTTGGGGGGATTCGCAGCGACCATTTGTATATCTTTCGGAATCAAGAGCCGCCAACAGGGATCTATGAATCACTCATGAATAAGTCGCCGCTCGCAGATAGCCCTCAGGCAAAAGCCAACCAAGAGCGGCTGCTTGGGCAGATCAGCTATACAGGCCAATGGTACGAGCTCAAGAAACTTCCGCCATTCAAGAATAAGTTTGGACGTAAGGAACTACATGGGATAGGTGGCAAGGTATGGATGCATCCGTTTAAGTTTGGCGGGCAAACGTACTTAAATTTGCACGGTCTGAGCGGGATGCACGTCATCGCGCGCTATAAACGGTCAGAGAAGCTCTCTCCTCAGCTTGAAGATATCTGTTACGTGGATCGACGGAAACTGTAGCTCTCCACCGTAAGAAGGGAAACAAGACATGGCACTTTCTAGCTTGCATACCAACTGGTCGCTGGGGTCGTATTTTGCCGATCGAAACGATCTTGTGAAGCGGGAAGAAAATAGGCCTTTGTACGAACAAGTCACGAATGGTCAGCAAGGACAGACGTTCGCGTTTAATAGCCCTGACTCTATACGGCTAAAGCTTCAGCCTTATCTTGATGATCTTGGTGGCGGGAAGTTTTCAGTGGCGGTGGGATACGGATTTGATCTCTACAAGAATTCAGTGAGTGACATCCAGGCGTTTCTCGCTCAAGTGGGTGTCACCCTCACCCAATCAGATATCAATGCGCTCAACAATCGAAACACGCTGACACCAAGTCAGTTGAAAGCGAGTCTTTCATTCACTCTCGGCAACGAAATCACCGCCTCAAATCTCATGGGGCTCTATTTGGAGCAAAAAGCGGAGGTCCAGCTTGATGCTGCCCTTGGGTACCATCTGACTGAATCGCAGGAGCGGGCGGCATTGGTCTCGCTGGTCTATAACGGAGGCTCTGGGATTATCGGACCTAAGCTACGCGCAGCATTAGATTCAGACAACCGTCCTGAAGCCTGGTACGAAATTCGGTATCAGTCGAATGGTGATGGTACCCATGCCAACCGCCGCTACGCGGAATCCGATAAGTTTGGCCTCTATGATGGGCCTGACCAGAACAATGCCGCGCCGAATCAAGACGAAGCGCGGGAGGTGATGCGGATGTATACGATGCATCACGAAGAGATTCGTGCTTACGAGGCACTGTTTTCACCGCTGGCGGGGTCACCGCCCATCAGCCACGGGATCGATTTTAACCTCTCGTTTTCACGGGACCGGCTGATCACCGATTTCGCCGAAGGCCGCACGATCGATGGTGAGGTGTGGGTAGGGAAGGATGACGTCTTTCCTGGCGACACGCTCGATGGCACGGCGAATGGGGACCTGTTGTTCGGGGAAAAAGGCAATGATGTGCTGCGTGGTGCGGCGGGGACGGATGTGCTCTATGGGGGTGACGGCATCGATACGCTTTCCGGAGGCGCGGATGCTGATTTGCTCCGAGGCGGGGCCAACTATGACTCACTGCAGGGTGGCGCAGGTGATGACCGTCTCGAAGGCGGGGCGGGATTTGACACGTATGTCTGGAGCATCGGCGACGGGAACGACCGGATCGAAGACTCAGGTGCCGACGACGCGATCTTCGTGAACGGTCAAATGCTGGTCGGCGGGGTGAAGGAGGCCAATCAACCCTATTGGGAAAATGCCGATGGGACAATTAGGTACGAGATGTCGGGCACCAATCTCATTGTGACGCAGGGTGGTACGCAGATTTGGACTGTGGAGAATTTCCAGAGCGGGCAGTTTGGGATTGATCTGACTGATTCGGCGATGGAAAGGATGGCGGCATGAACAGAGCAATCTGTCAGGTGGTGCTTGGGCTGATCGTCATGCTTGTGGTGCCGGTATGGGCCGGGGAAGTGGGGGCACCGCCTTCGGTGAAAGAACAGATCGTCAAGCTACTGGCGAGCATAAGTATGAAGATGAACTTTTCGATTGATGAAAAGTTCTGTCGGCAGTTTTTTGAGGATTTCAAGAAGCAGCACAAGATTGAGTACGTTCAGCCAATCATCCAAGCTGACCGCGTTGACGATCCAAAATTGGCGCCTTTTTTTGCCAAGTGTCCCACGGTGAAATGGATTGGGGACGAAACGGATGAGCCAGGCTATCGCCTGAACACCAAAGAGTTTCGTCATCAGCTAGCCCCCACGTTGGTGGGCACCGCCCATTTCCGCTTGTACAAGGTGGACATCGATAACAATAAGGCCAATGGCAAAGAGCATGTGTTTTACAGTGACAAATTTGTGCGAGAGCCTCCGCCAGGCGAAGAATTGCCGCCAGTTCATGAGGGCGATAACACCAGGGGAGAATATGTGGCTGTTGATTTTGAAGACTGCGCGGTGCTTGGTGGAGTCACGGTGGGGGATGGCGGGACACCAGAGTTTCCAATATACAACGGGGTGATCAGGTACCGTGGACGTCTGTACCTCTACGATTTGATGGCAGCAGGCGGATACAAGCTGTACCTCAATGAGTTAACCGCACGCCAGGACAGGTTTAAAATTATCTGCCGCTACTGGCAGTAAAGGAGTTTGTCTATGTCAACGCTCAACTTTCCTCATACCATTGCGGGTGATTTCAATGCGGCGGTCTTTGCCTTCCTCAAGGCTCAAGAAGGGTTTGTGCCGCGGATCTATCTGGACGGGAAGAATATCCCCACATTAGGAGTCGGCTTCGCGTTGGCAATTCAGAGGTCATCTGGGCTGTATGAGTTGAGATCTGACGTGGCTGATAAAATGCAGGCGTTGGGTGTCACGTTGACGAACGATCCTCAGCGTACTGACGATGACATGGATATTCTTCAAGCTGCCGTAGATAGATTGAATGGTATCCCGGTCGCATCAAATATCCCCACCATCGCCCATTGGAATGCGGGAAGTCCTGATCCGACCAATACCCCGTTCAGTTTCGGCACGATTACGGAAACGCAGTTTCAGCCGTTGTTCAATTTGCTCGTCGATGACGCCACGGCAGCGCTGATCACTAAAATCGGGCAGCCGACGTTCGGCGCCCTAGCCGGGTCACAAGAAATGGTGGCGTTGCTGTCGCTGATGTTTAATGCTCCCAGCCTCATCGGCCCCAACTTGGTCCATGCGTTGCAAACCGGCGATCGAGCCGAGGCTTGGTATGAGATTCGATATCAATCCAACCGTGAGCGCATCACCGATCCGAATTTGGCGGAAGGCATTGCCAATCGTCGCTATGCGGAGTCCGACAAGTTCAGCCTGTACGAGAACGCAGCGCTGAACGATGCGGAAGCCAAGTCAATCTTTCGCATGTACGCAGCACATCGGGACACCATTCAGACCTATGAGAGTGATATACATACCGCCCCTTCTGCCACAGATACCTTTGCATATGAAAGCGGTAATGCAAAAACTCGTCTTGTCGGTAACTATGCCGAAGGCCGCACGATCGATGGTGAGGTGCTGGTGGGAAAGGATGCGGCTCCGGCGTTGGCTCTGTTTGAAACCCTGAAAGGGACGAGCAAGGGAGATCTCCTCTTCGGCGAAGGCGGGATGGATCAACTTGAGGGCGGGAGTGGGACCGATGTGCTCTACGGTGGCACCGGGAGCGACACGTTACTGGGTGATTCTGAGGCGGATCTCTTGCTTGGCGAGGCGGGGTTCGATGTGTTGGAGGGTGGAGATGGTGCGGATGTGCTGCGAGGCGGGGAGAATAGCGACACCTTGACGGGTGGGGCCGGGGACGATCGCTTAGAAGGTGGCGAGGGGAACGATACGTACTACTTTACCAGTCTCACCGACGGCAACGATACGATCGAAGATTCGGATGCCACCGGCATGATCAAGGTGGATGGACACTTACTGGTTGGCGGGATTAAGAAGGCTGGCGATACGACCTGGAAGAGTCCAGATGGGCAATTTGAGTATCGGCTTGAAGGTGGCCATCTCAAGCTGACGCTGAATGGGAACACCCTGACGATTAACGAGAACTTTCAGAGCGGCCAGTTCGGGATCAAGTTGATCGATGCCACCAGTGCTCCACAAGATACGGGCGTGCCCACCGGCCCGTTTGACCTCACTGTGACCCTGGGGCCAACCGATATCAATGGCTCGCTCCCGGAGAATCTCAGCGGCCCTGGGGCTGTCTATGGCAATGCTCTGAACAATATCTTGGATAGCAGCATCAGCCTCAACGATCAGTTTGGCGATGTGCTCGACGGGGGGGCGGGCAACGACTCGTTGGTTGGGGGAAACAGCCAGGACTATCTCATCGGCGGCGCCGGGAACGATTTCGCCTATGTCGGCGACGGCGATGTATTTCAGGGCGGAGACGATGCGGACATCATGGCCGGGAGCACGCGCGTCGTCAATTTCACCCAGTATACGATCGAGTCGGGCGAGCACTATGCCGACGGCGGGGCGGGCAACGATATCTTGATGGGGGCGCTTGGAGTCGATGTCCTCAACGGTGGGGCGGGGGATGATCAGCTGTGGGGAGAGAATCGACCGGACGGGTGGATTGCGCAAGTCGCCGATGGGCAGGGCGCTTTTGTGAATGTGGCACAGACGGCCTTTGTCAGCGTGACGGGCGCGGCAGACATCCTCGACGGCGGGGCCGGCATCGACTACCTCCGAGGTGACGGCGGCGACGATGTGTTGCTTGGTGGCACTGAGGACGATCGGCTCTACGGCGACGATGAGACACTGAATGGGGTGACACCTGGTAACGACCTGCTGGACGGCGGGGCTGGCAGCGATCGGCTGTATGGCGGTGGTGGGGGAGATCGGCTGATCGGCGGGGACGGAGCGGATACGCTATTCGGGGATTTTGTGAATGATCCGGTGGGGGGCGACGATCTGTTGGATGGCGGCGCCGGGAACGATACGCTGGCCGGTGGGCAAGGAAAGGATGTGCTCAACGGCGGCGCGGACATCGACACGCTGTTCGGGCATGCCGGGGAGGATACGCTGTTCGGCGACGCCGGCGATGATCTGCTCTATGGCGACAGCGACGGACCCATTGTTGGTGTCGGCGCCAACGATGTGCTCAACGGCGGGGACGGCAACGACCAATTGCTCGGTGATGGCGGGGATGATCAGTTGTTCGGTGGAATTGGAAATGATGTGATCCTGGGCGATACGAACCTCGATCCACAGATTGCAGGAAACGATTCGCTCTTCGGCGAAGAGGGAGACGATGTCCTGCAGGGCGGTGCCGGTACGGATCTCTTGAGCGGCGGCGACGGGATCGATCAGATGAAAGGGGACGAAGGCGCCGATCAGCTCTTCGGTGGGGCCGGCAATGATGCGCTCTTTGGGGATGATCCTCTGCGCGTGACGCTGATCGGCGATGACCTGCTCGACGGCGGGGAAGGCGATGACGAGCTGCAGGGTGGTCTCGGGAACGATACGCTCGTCGGGGGAGAGGGGAACGACGCGCTGCGCGGCGATCGGATGGCGCTCGAGACGAATCCAACCAATGGGGGAAACGACCAGCTCAACGGTGGCGCGGGCGACGACGAGCTCGATGGTGATTCCGGAAACGACACACTCGTTGGCGGGACCGGTCAAGATCTACTCATCGGAGGATCTGGGCAGGACACCTATGTGTTCAACGTCGGCGACGGCGTCGATACGATTGAGGACACAGCGGGAGAAGGCAATCGGCTGGTTTTCGGGGTCGATGCAGGATCGGTGGCGCTGGAGCAAGTGGGTAGTACGTTGCTCCTTCGCGTAGGGACGGTCGGTGATACGGTGCAGATCAGCAACTTCAACGCATCGGTTCCAGCCGATCCGCACCCGATCGACAGTTTTCAATTTGCCGATGGAACGGTGCTCACCTACAGTCAGTTGCTGAGCGCGCGTGGTTTCCAGCAGGTCGGAACCAGCGCCGGCGAGTCGCTCGTCGGCACGGAGTTCACTGATCGGATTGCGGCAGGTGCCGGCGATGACACGGTCTCCGGACTGGGCGAGGCGGATACGCTTCTAGGGGAAGCCGGGCTTGACCAATTGCAAGGCGGCGCCGGCGACGACACGTTGGACGGTGGCGACGGGAATGATCAGCTGAGAGGAGATGAGGGCAATGATGTGCTCTATGGAGGAGCCGGTGATGACCAGGTGAGGGCCGACCTGGGAACCGATCGTTTAGTGGGCGGAGCGGGGAATGATCTGTATGAGCTCTATGGGTCAGGCCATGTAATCGTCGAGTCCGCTGGTGGAGGATTTGATACGGTCAGCGTGGCGATACCCGGGTTGTTTGTGTTGCCCGACGAAGTGGAGAATATCGAATTGCGCGAAGATACGTTTTTCCCCAGTGCCACCGTTGATCTCGTCGGGAACACGCTGAACAACCAGATGACCGGGTCGGACTTGCTGGATGGGAAGCAAGGCAACGATACGTTGATCGGACAGGGAGACAATAGCTATGTGTTCGGACATGGCTATGGACAGGATGTGATCCAGACCGGAACGCAGTTCTATGACACGCCGAATTTTATTGACTACATCCAATTCCTTGCCGGAGTGACCCCGACAGATGTGACGTTCGAGGGGCAGGGCAACCATTTGGTCCTCAAGATCGTGGGCACGTCTGATCAAATCACCGTCGAGAACTATCTGATCGAGCCAGGTCTTCGGACACCCACGGTCGGCGAGATTCACTTTGCCGACGGGACAATCTGGGGGGAGACCGAGATTGCGAGTCGCGTACAGCTGATCATGGGCACGAATGGGAACGACGTCCTCAGCGGGTTCGGCAATGACAACGACATGTTCGGGCTGGATGGAAACGATACGTTGACCGGCTTCACCGGAAACGATCGACTGGACGGCGGGGCCGGCAACGATAGCCTCATCGGTAGCGATGGGAACGACATCTATCTCTTCGGCCGGGGAGGTGGGCAGGATCGGGTGAATGATTTTCCGGACCCGGGGCCTGACGGGGGCGTGGACACGGTGCTTCTCGATAACACGGTGGCACCGGCGGATGTCCGACTCCAAGCGACGATCGAGAACAGTCTTCTCTTGACGATCAACGGCACCACCGATCAGCTGACGATCGAAAGCTACTTCGTTGGGCCGCTCTATCAGGTTGAGCAGATCAAGTTTGCGGACGGGACGATCTGGGATGCCGCCGCCATTGCAAGCCGGACAGAAGGAGTGACACTCGTCGGTACCGACGATTCTGATTTCCTCACCGGTGCCGCAACCAACGATACGCTCTCTGGTCTAGGCGGCGACGACACGCTCAGTGGCGGCGGGGGGAACGATACGCTTGATGGCGGCAGTGGGGCTGACAGTATGGCCGGGGGAACGGGCAACGATCTCTATCTGGCGGACAACGCCGGCGATGTGGTGACCGAGCAAACGAATCAAGGCACTGATACGGTCCAAAGCTCCGTTACCTATACACTCGGTGCGAACGTCGAGCATCTCACGCTGACCGGCACGACGGCCATCAATGGTACCGGCAACTCCTTGGCAAACATCCTGACCGGCAATAGTGCGGCGAACATCCTGACCGGTGGAAGCGGGAACGATACCTATGTCGTGGGGACCGGCGATACGGTGACCGAAGCCTCGAGTGCAGGGACTGATACTGTGCAGAGTGTCGTGACCTGGACTCTGGGCGCCAATCTGGAGAACCTCACCTTGACCGGCACCACGGCCATCAATGGGACGGGCAACACGCTGAACAATAGTCTGACCGGCAACGTGGGAAACAATGTGCTCGACGGCGGCACAGGGAACGATACGATGGTAGGCGGTGCGGGAGACGACACCTACGTCGTCAATGCGACGGGCGATGTCACGACGGAGAATGCCAATGAAGGAACCGATACCGTGCTCAGCGCCGTGACTCGAACGTTGGGGGCGAATTTCGAGCAGCTCACGTTGACCGGCACCACGGCCATCAATGGGACGGGGAATACCCTGAACAATATGCTGATCGGCAATGGTGCCGTGAATACGCTGACCGGCGCCGCCGGCAACGACACGCTCGACGGCGGGGCCGGGAACGATACGATGGTGGGTGGGGCCGGGGATGACACCTACGTCGTCAATGCGACGGGCGATGTCACGACGGAGAATGCCAATGAAGGAACCGACACCGTGCTCAGCGCCGTGACTCGAACGTTGGGGGCCAACTTCGAGCAGCTCACGTTGACCGGGACGACGGCGATTAACGGGACGGGGAATACCCTGAACAATGTGCTCACCGGGAACAGTGCGGTGAATGTGCTGACTGGTGGGACGGGGAACGACACCTATGTCGTCGGGACGGGTGATACGGTGACGGAAGCGGCGAGTGCCGGAACGGATACCGTGCAGAGTGCGGTGACCTGGACCCTGGGTGCGAATCTCGAAACCCTCACCTTGACCGGGACGACGGCCATCAATGGGACGGGGAATACGCTGGACAATGTGTTGGCGGGCAACAGTGCCGCGAACATTCTCACCGGCGGGGCCGGGAAGGATACTTTGACGGGCGGAGCGGGGAACGACATCGTTGACTTCAATCTGATCACTGAAAGCCCCGCTGGTGCGAACAAGGACGTCATCACCGACTTTGTCAGCGGCAGCGACAAGATCGATCTAGCCGGCATCGATGCCGTGCTGGGTGGGAGCGACAACGCCTTCACGTTTATCAACACGGGGGCGTTTACCTCAGTCGCGGGTCAATTGCGCTTTCATGCGGCGACCGCAACGCTGCAAGGCGACACCGACGGCAATGGTGTGGCTGATCTTGAAATCCAGCTGACTGGGGTCGGCAGCGTCGCCGCCGGGGATTTCCTCCTCTAACTCTCGAGCAGGGCGACTATCGAACGGGCCAGTCAGATCGAATCGGTTCGACGTGGTGTCAATTCCAGCACCGGTGTGCAGTCGCTGGAATATTCTATGACCTGATTGTGGTGGCAGGCATGACTCTTGGTGTATGTGCTGCTGTGGTATCTCTTGAGCATCGCAGAATCTTTCTTGTGGACCCCTCTCACAAGATACTGGAGTTCAAACACTACACCCACGAAACGGCCATTTTTGGAGAACAGGATCACAGTCAGGTCGGCGATTCTTCTGAGTACTCAGAGTAATGGCTGTTTGGAATTCTATTCTTCCGCCACTGGCGTAGAGGTTCCGGATTGCCGATCAATCAATCGGAGAATACGCTCGTGACGTCGCGTTAAGAAGGTCGTTTTCCTGAGGGGATCGTATCGGCGGGGGGAGGGCAGCATCGCCGCGAGCCAGGCGGCTTCGTCGGCCGTCAGTTCGTGAGAGGGCTTGCCGAAATGGTGATGGGCAGCGGCTTCCGCGCCATAGACGCCATGTCCCCACTCAGCCACATTGAGGTACAGTTCAAGAATGCGCTTTTTGGAGAGGCGTTGTTCCAGTTCCCGAGTAATCAGGGCTTCCTTGGCTTTCCGAAAGAGGGACCGTTCGGACGATAGGTAGAGATTTTTTGCCAGTTGCTGCGTAATGGTGCTGCCGCCACGCTTGAATTCGCCGGCTTCAAGGTTGTGCATAGCCGCGTCTTTGATGCCTTCCCAGTCGAATCCTTCGTGAGTAAAGAACAACGCATCTTCTGCGGCCACCACGGCATGACGAAGGTGGGGAGAGATACGAGAAAGCGGGACCCACGTCCATTGCTGTTTGCTGGCACGCCCCTGCTCCTGTGCCTGAGTCTGCCGGGTTTCCATCAGGGCGGTGGATGTCGGGTTGGTCCGCGTGAGTCGCTCCACATCGGGCAAGCTTATGAACCAGCTCAGCACCAGAATACCCAGTAGAAGTCCAATGAAGAGGGTGCCCCAGAGCAAGACGCGCCGGATTTTGCTGCCACCGGTTGACTTGAGCGGGGGAGGGTCGTATGTGTAGTGACGCAGAAAGACGGGACTCTGATTGGGTTTCCGGCTCGTATCCATTGATCAGCCTGACGACATGAAAATCTTTGCCGCCGAGTTTATCAAAAGTTGTGTCTCTTCAGAACAGTTTCCGTCCGGTGATCTCCATGAGATTGCCTTCGTCGGGCGCTCCAACGTAGGCAAATCGTCCTTACTCAACTCGTTATTGAATCGTCGGGATCTTGCCAAGGTCAGCCGAACACCTGGAAAAACACAAGCTGTGAATGTGTTTCAGATCTCGACATCAGATCCTCATCTCTCGCAATTTTATCTCATCGATTTGCCAGGCTATGGATTTGCAAACGTGCCGAAAACCGTTCGCAGTCAGTGGGGCCCCTTGCTGGAAAGCTACTTGCTTGGTCGCGAGGCGTTGCTCCGAGTTGTACTGTTGGTGGACAGTCGCGTCGTGACAGACCAAGATCGGCAGACCATGGCCTGGCTCCACTCGATCGGGCACGATCCGGTCGTCGTCGTGACTAAAGTCGACAAGCTAAAGGCACATGAGCGGGTGCGAACCATGCGCCAGATCCATCAGAGTTTAGGACTGGCCGAAGGAGACGCCGTGATTCCCTATTCGTCCATGACGGGGGAGGGAAGAGACCGGCTGTGGGGATCGCTGCGTGAGGCGGCCGGCCGCTGCGATCTTTAGTGATCTCTGTTCATTGTCGGAGAGGAGCGGGGGGAGGGGCGCGTGACCGCTGCGCTAGAATTTAATCTCGATATAGGACTTATTCTTTAGCTGGACGAGCCAGGCTTGATACATGTCTTCGCTTTTTTGCTGATAGACCAGGTCTTGAAGTTCTCGCCGGACTTCCTCGTACTTCCGAAACCGTTTGGGTTTGCGATCGTCCATCCGGAGAATCTGAATTCCTTCGGGGCTCTCGATAATGTCGGAGATCCCACCGGGTACCAAGCGCGCGATGGCCTGATCGATGATGGGGATGAGCTCACCCTGCCGAACCACGCCGAGCCGTCCGCCTTGCAAAGCATTGTCGCCGTCGGAGTACTCCTTGGCGACATCTTCGAACTTGTCACCTCGCTTCAGATCATTCATGGCGCGGCGCGCTTTGGTCAGCGCATCGGCCAGCCCATCCGAGGAGCGTGGGCGGATCAGAATTTGACTCAAGTCGTACTCTTCGGGGAGAGCAAACCGGTCGCGATGTTCTTGGTAGTACCGCTTCATCTCAGAGTCGCCGACCATGATATTGCCGCGAATATGCTGATCGGCCACTCGCATGAGTACGAGTTGATCGCGCACGGTCTGGAGGTCGCTGGGGCTCGCAGGGTTGAGGGACGTGCCCTGCCGCGCCATTTGCTCCATGGCTTGTTTGACCTCGCTGTCGGACACCTCCACCTTCTTTGCCTTGGCTTCCTGGAGTTGCAATTTCCGTTCAATCAGCTTCGTCAAGGCCATGTATTCCGCGGTCTTCAGCCGTTGGGGGAGATCAGTTCCACGGTGTGTGCGGGAGAGACGCTCTTGCTCGGCTCCAAACTCGCGCTGAACATCGGAGAGCATGATCAGCTCGGAATTGACGATGGCGACGATACGATCCTGCAGGTGAGCTGAAGCCAGATGAGGGGACCAGCAGGCGAATACGAAGAGGGTCAAGGCCGATAGGAGTTTCGTTTCCCAAGAGGATTTTTGAGCAGCGGTGGTCATGGTTCCTGCACCCTGGGGTGGAAAGCGTTCGTCACTCGTTCGATAATTCTACACGAAGCGGTGGGTTCGTGGAAATCAGCAGGGACTAACGCTTGCCGGTGTCCTCGTTGATATATCGAGCGGCTTCAGCAAACCGAACTGCCGCATTGGTTCGAATATCGGCAATCACTTCGTCGAATCGTTTGCGCCGCTTATCGGCCAGGAGCTCTTGCCGAAGGCGTTCTTTTGTCGCCAGGTCGGTTTGGATAATCGCTTCATCCAGAGGGGACAGCATGACAAGATAGTATCCATGCTCGGTCTTGATGGGACCGCTGACCATCCCAGGCTTGAGGGTATGAATGGCCGTATCCAGCTCAGGAAGCAGCAGCCCTTTTCGATAGGGGCCCAGATCGCCGCCTTTGGACTTTGTCTTGTCGTCCATCGAATACCTCTGGGCGAACTTGGCAAAGTTCCCGCCCCGATTCACCTGCGATTCCAGGTCTTTTGCGGCATAGACATTGGGCAGAAGCATGACAGAAATGCTGGCTTTCAACGGGTCCAGCAGTTCGGCGGCGTGCTTCTCGTAGTAGGCATCAAGTTCGACTTGTGTCAGTTCGACCTTGGATTGGAGCTTGTCTTTCAGAAGTTCGTCGAGGATGAGCTGTTCCTTATACCGTTGCGTCTTGTCCCGGATGATCTCACTATGGTCTAAGCCTCGTCGGCGCCCTTCCTGCATGAGGAGCTCTCGGGTAATCAGTTCATCCAAGAATTTCCGCTTGCCGCCGTCCTTCTCATAGCGAGAACGCGTGGCAGGTGAGAGCTCTCCCCATCGAAGATCAAATTCAGTTTGAGTGATACTTCGGCCATTCACCAGCGCGACGACCGGTTCCTCCTGTCGATCGGCACACCCGGAGACCACAGGCCCGAACCCGGCTACCATGCCGGCAAGCAGTCCAGGCAGGAGATAGGTCCGACAGAAGGTCAGGAACAGGAAGTGTCTCATACGTGGTGGTACCTGAGGGTCTCGATCAAGAACTTGTCGTATCCGTGCTGATCGTCTTGGTATCACAGAGGTCGAGGCTTTGCAAGATTGCATTGAGTTCCGAAAACAGCGACGGCCAGTCGCTCTGACGCATGGAGATTTCAAAAGAGGTGGGACTGAGGAACTTCAGCCGTTTCTTCAGCTGGTCCATCAAGCGATGAACGGCCGGTTCAGGGAGCGTCACCTTCGGTTGGAACACGATCGTGACCGATTGACCGTGTACGTCGAGCGAAGTCAACCGGAGGCGTTTCGCATGGGTTCGGAGTTGCATCACTTCGAGCAACCGCTCGACCGGCTCTGGAGCGGGGCCGTACCGGTCCTGGATCTCTCCGTGCAGGAGGGCGAGCTCGCCGACTTGGTTGCAGGCCGTCAGCCGTTTGTAAAGGGAAAGCCGGTGGTGGGGATCCGTCACGTAGGGCTCAGGGATAAAGGCTGAAACGGGCAGCTGCAGCGTCGGGTCCGGTTCCTCCTCGATCACATGCCCCTTCAACCGTTGAACGGCTTGTTCGACCATTTGCATGTAGAGATCCAGTCCAATGGCAGCAATATGGCCGGACTGCTGCTTCCCTAACAGATTCCCGGCGCCTCGGATCTCCATGTCAGCCGCAGCGATGCGGAACCCCGATCCAAGCTCTGTAAACTGTTGAATCGCGATCAATCGTTTCTGTGCATCGCCGGTCAGTGTGCCTTCATCGGGAATGAGGAAATAGGCGTAGGCCTGATCACCTCCCCGTCCGACCCGCCCACGCAACTGGTACAGTTGCGCGAGTCCAAAAAGATCGGCGCGGTTCACGATGATCGTATTCGCGCTCGGGACGTCGAGTCCGGACTGAATGATGGCCGAGGCGATCAGAATGTCGGCCTCGCGCTTCACGAATTTCAGCATGACGGCTTCCAACGGCTTGGCGTCCATCTGCCCGTGCGCCATGACCATTCTGGCCTCAGGAATCAGCTGATGCAGCCAGGCGCCGATCCGCTCCATCGTTTCCACACGGTTGTGGACAAAGTAGACCTGCCCGCCTCGTCCAAGCTCGCGCAGGACGGCATCCCGTACAGCTTTCTCGCTGAACCGAACCACCTCTGTTTTGATGGCCAGCCGTCCAGCTGGAGGGGTGTCGATGATCGAGAGGTCTCGGACACTCGACATGGCCATTTGTAGGGTGCGTGGAATGGGCGTGGCGGTCAACGTCAAGACGTCGACCTGTGTCCGAAGTTGCTTGAGTCGCTCCTTGTGTTTGACCCCGAACCACTGTTCCTCGTCGATGATGACCAGACCGAGATGGCGAAACGTCACGTCCTTCTGCAACAGTCGGTGAGTACCGATGACGACATCGACGGTTCCGGCCGCGACATCCTTCAGAATGGCTTTCGTTTCCCTGGGCGATTGGAATCGTGAGAGCAGTGCGACGCGCATGGGAAAGGGGGCAAACCGTTCGGCAAAGTTTTCATAATGCTGGTGGGCCAATAGTGTCGTGGGAACCAGGACCGCCACCTGCCGATCGTGCTCCACCGCCTTGAAGGCGGCGCGCATGGCGACTTCGGTCTTTCCATACCCCACGTCGCCGCACACCAGGCGGTCCATGGGTTTAGTTGATTCCAGGTCTCGGCTGATGTCTGCGATGGCTTTGAGCTGGTCGGCGGTCTCCTCGTATTCAAACGCGGCCTCGAATTCGTGGTAGAGAGTCGTGGTTACGCCATAGGCATTCCGTTTCACCAGCTCGCGGTTGGCATAGAGGTCGATGAGTTCTTGGGCCATTTCTTCGATGTCTTTCTTGACTCGGGCGGTCGTCTTGGCCCAACTGGTGCCGCCCAATCGATCGAGTCGAGGAACATGACTCTCGGCGCCGCTGTATCGTTGCACTTGATTCAATCGGTCGAGCGGAACATACAGGGTATCGCCGCCTGCGAACTCTAGGATCAAGTAGTCACTCTCGAAGTCTTGGACCGAAAGGCGTTTCAGGCCCCGATACTTCGCGATGCCATGTTGCACATGCACGACGTAATCGCCGACGCTCAGGTCTTCCAACGAGGACAGGAACGTGGCGGTTCGACTTTTGGGTTGAGGTTTATGGCGCGCGCCTTTTGCGAAGAGTTCCTCTTCAGTCAGGAGGGCGAGCCGGAGTTCTCCGGATAGAAACCCTACCGAGAGATCTCCATGCAGCACATAAAACGGCGATTTGCCGGCTCGCTGGTTTGACCAGGTGGAGGGATTCCAGGATTCGGCCGGTAGGTCATGTTCTCGGAGGAGGGCGAGCAGGCGATCGACTTGCCCCCGGCTTCGGGCAACTAGGACCACCCGATGCTCACCGCGGAGGCCCTCAAGTAGGCTCAGTGTCTGGCTGAAGGCGGTGCCTCTGATCCCAAGACCGATACTGCCAGGAAGCTGGGTGGACCATGAAAAGGTCGGCTCCCAGGATGAGTCCGGGGCTGCCAGCGGTTCCAGCGCCATCATCGGGCAGGCGGCAATCCGTTGTTGGATGCCGTCCCACGTGAGAAAAAGACGCTCGGGTGACGGATAGGGATTGGCAATGTCACGATCGACGTGACGGAGGTATCCGTCATCGATTTTGCTCCAGGCAGCCTCACAGGCCTTCTTCAAACTCTCCGGTTGATCGAGAGCGAGGGAGGGATCCGAGCCAAGATAGTCGAACAACGTGTCCATGGCCTCATAGAGGTCAGGACTTCGCCATTCTGCATCGGGAGGAACCGGTGCAGTCGCGTCCTGGGTTTGTGAAGGCCTGATAAATTCTCGTGCGGGTAAGACCCACCCCTCGTTCAGTTTTTCAATCGATGTTTGGGTCGCCGGGTCAAACAGCCGCATCGATTCGACTTGATCCCCTAGAAATTCGACTCGGACCGGGTTCGGGTAGGCGGTCGAGAAGATGTCGACGATTCCCCCACGAATGCTGAATTCCCCTGGAATTTCCACCACGGAAACCCGCCGGTATCCAATGCGAAGCAGGCTTGTGACCAAAGATTCCCGTTCGAAGGTTGCACCGGTCTTGAAACGAATCACCGCTTCCTCGAAAAGCGAGCGTGGGATCACACGATGCATGGCCGCAGCGACGGAGGTCACGAGAATCGTGGGTGGCTTGATCAACAGGCGATGAAGCGTCGTCATTCGCTGTGCAATCAACGCGACATGTGGTGCCGTTGCTTCATAGGGGAGGGTCTCCCATTCCGGGAACCAGGCGAGGCCTTCGACAGGTTGTCCCATGAGCGAATGGAAGAAGTGCAAGTCATTGAAGATTCGTTCTGCGGACTCGTCACTTGCGGTGAGCACGACCCATGGGCCGGCGTTGTTGTGAGAATGACGGCGGAGACGGTCCAGTAGTGTGACGGCGCAAGCCGAAGTCGGGCCATGCGCCCCGAGTAGGCACACACGCGCCTGCTTGTGATCGAGGGCCGATCGAAGTGGGACAAGCCAGGTGGGCATGTGAGCGGTGGTATCAGACACGAATTACGTCGCGGTTGAGCGGATACGTTGAAGGAGTTCAGTGGTTGATAGGCCGGGAACCAGCGGGATCGTCCTGACGATGCCGCCGCGGGCTTCGACCACATTGCGACCGACGATCCGGTCGAGGGGCCAATCCCCACCTTTTACCAGGATGTCCGGCTGGATAGCCGTGATGAGCTCAAGGGGGTCCGGTTCGTTGAAGATCCCGACATAGTCGACACAGGCCAAGGCCGCCAGCACTTCGGCTCGCTGCGCTTCTGGAACGATCGGCCGGTCCGGCGCTTTTTCTAACGCCCGAACAGATGTATCACTATTCACCCCGACCACGAGGACATCGCCCAGTGCCCTTGCCGCTTGGAGGTATCGAGTATGCCCGATGTGCATCAGGTCGAAACACCCGTTGGTGAACACGATGCGCTTCCCCTTCGTCCGATCCATGGCCAGAAGGTGGAGAAGTTGCTCTCGTGGCAGGATCTTCGAGCTCATGGCCCCATCATACCTGGCTGCCGGTGCGAGTGAAAGAGCGATTCCTGCCGTTTGAGCAGGGTATCGTCCGGGGAGGCTCCGGATGACGGAGAGCCTGTTCAGACGGTGATCATCGGCTCAAGTTCTCACCTAACGAGCCGATACGGCACATAACGGAGTGTAGGGGCTGGTACCAGTCTGGCCGTAGGGTATGGGTGTATCCGGAGTCTTGCCGATGAGTGATGGGGACATAAACCTGTTTTGGGCTATTGGCCTTGTCAATCTCCTACTGGTCGTTCCCCTGATTGTCTATCTCGTACAGCTATTGCACCGGGACCGGACTCGTCGACTTCAAGCAGAAAACGAGAATGCTCGGCTCCAAGAAAATGAACAAAGACTCAGGAGTATCCTGGAGGCTGAGCCGCAGGGGATCCTGGTGGCGGGACTCGACCATCGGGTCGTCCAGATTAACCCCGCCGGATGTTTGCTTTTCGACGCCGGGTTTTCAGAAGAAATCATTGGCCGCGATCTCCGGGATTTTGTCCATACGGGTGATCATCAGCAACTCGACGACCTGCATAAGGCTGCCCGCGAGGGACGTGAAGCCCGTGGACGGTGCAGACTGGTTGGATTGTCTCGTCAAATTCGATGGGTCGAAATGACCACCGTTCCGCTTCCAGCTGAAAATGGGTCAATCGGATCTGTCCTGAGCGTGCTTCAAGATGTGACAGAGCAAAAGCGTGCCGATCGTCGCCAAGCTCTCCAGCATGCAGTGGCGAAAGTACTGGCGGGGTCCTCTACGGTTGAGCAAGCCATCCCGGACCTCTTGCAGGCGATTGTGGTCAGTCTGGATTGGCAGGTCGGGTTGTTCTGGAGAGTACAGGACGATCGACGATCGCTTACCTGCGCGCATGGGTGGTCCGTTGATTCGACGGTGGTCCAGGAGTTTGTACGCAACAGCCGGCAACAGGATCACGGTCCAGGCTCCGATCTGCCGGGGTGCTGTTGGGCGCGTGGTGAGCCCTTGTGGATTGAGGATATGACAGGAGCTCCCTTCTTTACGCGTGAGTCTCTTGAGACACCAGGGGTGCTCCGTGGAGCCTGTGCCTTTCCGATTTGGCTCAGAGCCAACGTCTATGGCGTGATGGAATTCCTCAGCCGAGAGGTTCAGGCGGAAGATCGGGATCTGTTACGCGCGTTGGGCACGACCGGAAGCCAGATAGGCCTCTTCGTCGAGCGGACCGAAGTGGAAACGGCGTTGCATCAGAACGAGGCCCGCACCAGCTTGATAATCGACACGGCCCTCGATGCAGTGATGACCATGGATGAAAGCGGTTGTATTACGGAGTGGAATGCCCAGGCGGAACAGATCTTTGGGTGGTCTGCGCTGGAGGCCATCGGGAGAGATGCCGCCGACACGCTCTGTCCGCTGTCCCATCGCTCCAGCTATCGAGCGTACGTTCAGTGCCTGCTCCAGTCTCGGGATGTGCCCACCGCTCAGCGACTGGTAGAAATGATCGGGCTTCGACGAGACGGCCGGGAATTCCCCATGGAACTCGCCATGACTCCGTTGACGATCGAGGGGACCACCATTTTCAGCGCATTCATTCGAGATATCACCGGACGAAAAGAAGCGGAGCAGGCGCTGAAAATTTATGCGCAGCAAATGGAGCAGATCAATCATCAATTAGACGGAGCGTTGAGGGAAGCCAAAGCTGCAACCGAGGCCAAGTCTCTGTTTCTTGCCAGCATGAGCCACGAAATTCGAACGCCGATGAATGGGGTGATCGGGATGACCGGGCTCCTGTTGGACACCCAACTCACGGAGGAGCAACGTGAATATGCTGAAACGGTGCGGACCTGTGGCGACCATCTGTTGACGATTATCAACGATGTCCTTGATTTTTCCAAGATTGAGGCTGGGAAACTCGATTTGGAGACGATTGCATTCGACCTTCGTCTCGCGATTGACGAATCGCTGGATCTTGTGACGGAGCGAGCGTCCTCAAAAGGACTCAATCTGGCTTGTCTGTTCCATGCCGATGTGCCGAGACATTTGCTGGGTGACCCAGGCCGTCTCCGTCAGATCGTCATGAACTTGGCTTCGAACGCGATCAAGTTTACCGACCAGGGAGATGTCGTGGTGGAGGTGACCGTTGAAGCTGAGTCGAATGAAGAGACCACGATTCGTGTGGCGGTCACGGATACGGGGATTGGTATTTCTGAAGCGGCCCGTGAACGGCTGTTTCAGTCGTTCAGTCAGGCCGACGGATCTACGACAAGGAAGTACGGCGGAACCGGTCTCGGTCTTGCGATTTGCAAACGTTTGGTCGAGTTGATGGGGGGAGCGATCGGAGTGACGAGTCAAGTAGGAGTCGGGAGCTGCTTCTGGTTTACAGTGAATTTGCGCAAGCAGATCAGCGGGTCGCATGTGATCGAGAAGGATTCCGTCTTGTTGGCCGGTCTCCACATCCTCATCGTGGACAGCAAAGCCATCAACCGAAAGATCTTGGAGCTGATGACGAAAAAATGGGGCATGCAGCCGACGCTCGTCACGAGTGGACCCGAAGCGCTCATGGCCCTAAGTCAGGCACACCGTCAACCGGCATTTGATCTTGTCCTGTTGGATGTGGATATGGGACCAACGGACGGACTCGAATTGGCGCGCACCATACGGACCCAAACGGGAGGGACCGAAGTTCAATTGGTGCTGCTGACCTCGTTCGGTCGGCGGGGAGATGCGAAAACCGCTAAAACAGCCGGGATCTCCGCATACCTGACGAAGCCAATTCGTGAGCGGCAATTGCACGATTGTCTCGTTGCAGTCATGACGCAGTACGCTGCGAGAGCCGGCGTGTCGGCGGTGAATCAACCGGCTCCCCTCATTACTCGTCATACCCTTGCCGAGACGAAAGCCAACGTGGACCTTCGCATACTGCTGGCTGAGGATAACGTCGTGAATCAGAAAGTGGCGGTCCGCCTCTTCCAACGATTGGGGTATCGTATCGACGTGGTGGCCAACGGGCGGGAAGTGGTCGAAGCGCTGTCTCGGATACGTTACGATGTCATCTTCATGGACTGTCAAATGCCGGAGATGGACGGCTTTGAAGCGACACGAGTAATTCGAGAGCGTGAAGCGTCAGGAGCTGTTTCTAGTTCCGAGTTCCAGGTTTCAAGCCAAAGACCGGTTCATTCGAGCCTCCAACCTGAAATTCGAAACTCGAAACCCGAGACTCCCCATCGTGTGCCGATTGTGGCCTTGACTGCGAACGCCATGCAGGGAGACCGTGAGCAATGCCTGGCTGCAGGGATGGATGACTATCTTTCCAAGCCGATTTCGGTCGAGGACTTGGCGACTGTCCTTGAACGCATAAAGAATGTACGTGAGTCGTCCCGATCAGAGAAGAACCGGGAAGCCGCGTAGCAAGGGTGCCTTCCGTATGCTTCGCTCCTGTCACGCCAGTTTGAGCGTCAACTGCTCCGGTGATCTGGTGGGGTTTTGTGGTGGTCGCGGTTGCGCGCGCGCTTCAGAAGCCTGATCAGCGGATGGGTGGTGATCCTTTTTGTGCTGCACCGGTTCTGAGGTGAGCTCTTGCAAGGTTCCTCGGCAGGCTCCGCAGTGATGTCGTTGAGGCTGGATCGTTTTCCGTTGCCGCCGATAGAGCTGCCCGCAGTCGAGGCATTGCCAGGAGAATCTCGACAAGGCGATGACTTCCTTCTCCAGTGAGTGGTACGTCGTAACCGCAACCTCTCCTGAACGATTGATCTGGGTCATTTTTTTTAGGAATACCAGTCCGTGGTCAGGCCGCCGTTTGAGAATATCAAACTGCCATTGATGGATCATTTCATGCGCGAGGGTGTTGCGTAGTTCCTGCTCGATAGACAGTGTCCGGTGAGCGAGTTGTTCGAACAGCAGAAGTGAGAGGCGAATCTGGCGGCAATTCCGATGCGTGAAGGCGGCTCGTGGGCCTCCGCGACTACTGAACATCCCGACCGAGGAGGTCAGGCGACGACTCCAGAGGATCGCAATCGGCGGGAGCGAGCTGGAAAAATATTGCGCATTCAACTGCTGCCAATAGGCTTGTAATGCATCCGAAGACGGGAGGCCTGAGGTGGGTGAAGCAGTTGAGGCCGGTTTCATCCCAGTTCCTCCAACACTGCTGCCGCGAGCAACGGCAACATAATCTCATGGTGCCCGGTCAATGAATAGCCATGGCCGCCTTTTTGTGTCGGACGTCGCACGACGTTGGTCTGAGGGCGGTAATGAACCAAGAAATCCATATTGGCGGTGGTAATGTTCGAAATCGGATGACCAAGGTTTCGCCCTAACGACAGCGTTTTGAGAAAGACCTCCGGAAGAATGACGGAGGATCCGATATTGACGTACACCCCGCCTTCCATCTTGGCAACCACGGCCGTCAGGCGCCGAAAGTCGAGCAGCGACGTGGCCCCGATGGCGGCTCCATCGGCCGAGGGGTGCATGTGGATAATATCGGTTCCGACCGCGACATGGACGGTGACCGGTATGCCAAGCCGAACGCCGGTGGCGAGAATGCTGGTCTTGCGATTCGGGAACTGATGGGCCGCGTGGTTCATGTAGTTCCCAATGGCTTCCCCTAATCCATGGCCTGCCGAGGCGCCACGGCTGATGGCGTCGTTCAAGATCCGTCCCGTCTCCTCCGCCATACCAAACCGACCTTCATCGATTTCCGCATCGACTTCCTCGGAGGTATGCCCCATGAGGGCCAGTTCGAAGTCATGAATAATCCCCGCCCCGTTCATGGCCACTGCTGTGACGATCCCCCGTTCCATCAAATCCGTGATGATTGGGGCGAGCCCTACTTTGATGACATGGGCGCCGATTCCGATGATCACGGGACGGCGCTTGCGATGAGCCTTGACGATGGCTCGCGTGACGGCCCGCAATGACTTGACTCCGAGGATATCGGGCAAGCCGTCGCAGAACGTTTTAAAAGAATCGCCACGTTTCCACGGCATCGCAAAGTCGGAGACCCGGACCTTGCTGTACCGTTTCTTCAATGGATAGGTCTTGAGATCCGATACATTGATCGGGGCAATCAAGGCAGGACGGCGTGCTGGAGTTGTCCGGTCAGGGCGTGTTCCCAAGGAGATGATCCTCTATCAGCTCACATAGGACATGACCGAGCGTAATATGACTTTCTTGGATCCGGGATGTCAGGGTGGACGGCACGATAAACGGGTAGTCGACAAGTCCGGCTAGCTTGCCTCCAGATCCGCCGGTCCAAGCCACGGTGATGAGTCCGCATTCACGCGCCGCCGTGACGCCTTTCAGGACATTGGGAGAGTTCCCGCTCGTACTGATGCCGATGGCAATATCGCCCGTTCGACCATGCGCTCGAACTTGGCGGGCAAAGAGCTCTTCATACCCATAATCATTGGCAATGCACGTGATCGCGGCGATGTCCGTCGCGAGGGCGATCGCGGGGAGAGGCACCCGGTCGCGCCGATAGCGTCCGACGAATTCGGCGGCGATGTGTGCGGCATCCGTGGAGCTTCCCCCGTTGCCGAAGAGCAGAACTTTGTTGCCGTTGTCGAAGGCCTTGGCGATGAGTGTGGCGACTTGCACGATACGATCGACATGCGCTCGTGCAAATTGCTGTTTGACGTCGGCACTTTCTGTAAAAGCCTTCAATACCACTGTTTGCATGGGCGCGATTCTAGGCGAGGCGGCTCAGCCTGTCAAACTAAGGTCAGATCTGAGAAGTGCGCACAGAAAAAAGATACGCAGATCTTGGGATCTTTACGTTAATAGCTCCATGTCTCATGTCGAACCGGCAAGCGGTTGAGTACCCCACGGTAGAACTGCCACTTCGGCATAAAGCGATTCATCAAGGCAATGAATCGTTGCGTGTGAGTCGGCTCAATGAGATGCGCCATCTCGTGCACGACGATGTATTCAAGACATTCCGGTGGCTTCTTCGTCAACTCTGTGTTCAGGCGAATATGCCTTGCCGTGGGGTTGCAGCTTCCCCATTTCGTTTTCATCCGTTGTACAAAGAAGCGGTTGACCGTCACTCCTATCAGTGGTTGCCACTTGGTAATCAGAAGAGGCACGGCTTGCTTGAGTTGCTCGCGATACCATTCCTCGAACAGCGCCTGCTTCCTTTCCTCGCTCGTTCCAGGGCGCACATGCAGGAGAATGCGGCTATGCTTCAGTTCAATAGACGGTGCCTCGTCGTCTTCCCGCACCGTGAGCAAGTAGCGCCGTCCCCAGAGATAATGGCTTTCGCGATTGAGATATTCCCGAGGAGTTTCTCGTTCCTGCTCCCGCAATTTCTTTTGTTGCTGCTTGATCCAGCCCAACTTTGAAACGGCAAAGACACGGATGGTATCGAGACTCATGCGCGCCGGGGCAGCAATGCGCACGTGTCCGTTCGGGGGATAGACACTGAGATGAACGTTCTTAATGTCCTTCAGCACGACATCCGCCGTGATGTTGCCAAGCTGCACCTGCGCCATCATCAGTATTCTCTCTGCGCTTTGACGATGAGAAAGATGCGCTCCACCTCAGTCTCATCCCGCAGCAGGTCATACAGCGCCTGCTTGATCACTTGCTCGCGTGTCTGAACTCCGCGCCAGCCATCGTGACGCACCTTTTTCACAGCCTCGTCGATCTTCAACGCCAGTTTCAATGTCGGATCACCGGCAATCCTGTATTCGGTCTGCGTTTCCGCAGCGCGATCGGCATCCGGATGTCTTCCGTGGGTAGCCTTGAGGTTGTTATAGAGCGCCCGTAGAGCCGGGCTCTTCTTGAGCGGCTCCGGCGTATCCTCTGCCTGCCCGGCCTCCACTTGTTTGGCGAGGTCGGCAATGCGTTTCAGATACTGCTCATACTCGATAGCCTTCGCCTTGCGCGCAGCAATGATCTCGTCCAGCAACGCCGACATGGTCTCGTAGTAGGCGGGATCGTTCAGATGCTCCTTGATGATTTTGCGACGCACGTTGTTCTCGATGGTCTCGGCAATCGCATCCTTGTTGCCTCTCAGGCCGCCGAGCTGCGTGGCGATGGCATTTCCGATTCCGGTCTTCACGATCAGGTCAAGCAAAGGCATCTCATCGAAGGGGGAAATCTTTCTCGGCTCATCCGCCTCGATATAGGTATCGATGAGATGGCGCATATCGGCTTCGTAGGCCTTGAGGTCGAGACTCTCCCCGCTAGCCTTTCGTACAATCTCGCGGACATTCAGATACTGATCCATCTGCTGCTTGATACGGCTGATGTCGGCTGCACTGTAGCCGGCAAGATCGAGTTCATCAGCGATGTTCGCGTAGGCGCGCACTAGGGCGACGGTTGCCTTATAGAGTGCGGCCCGTTGCGGTTCCCGTTCTTGGAGGTCAGCCGGAATCTCCGTGTTCCCACAGAAATAATGGATATGCTCCAGCTCCCCTTTCGGAGGAGCCACCGGTTCGCACAGGAGATCCAGAGTCTCCAACGCTTGGTCGAGCCGCTCCTTGCCTTTCTTCAGCCGGTCTTGCAGCAGAATCTCAGGGGCAGCTCCCCCGGCACTGTGATCTAGCTCGGAGCTATAGACTTGTAGAGCCCCAGTGCCCTTCTCGTTGACCAGTTTCTTGAATAGATCCTTGTAGTCCACGATGTAGCCGTAGTCTTTGTCCTCACCGTCAAGACGATTGGTGCGGCAGATTGCTTGGAACAATCCATGGTCCTGCATCGATTTATCGATGTAGAGATAGGTGCAAGGAGGCGCGTCGAATCCGGTGAGCAGCTTGTCCACGACCACCAGTAATTTCATGTTCGCCGGTTCCTTGACGAAGAGGGCTTTGGCCCACTCCTCGTACGTTTCGGTTTTGGTCATACCCGGCTTCGCGTCAATATCTTTCAGTAGCTCGGTATAGATGTTGAAGATGAACTGCTTGTCGGTTTCCGTGTTCGCGCCGACTTCTTCCTTGGTCACGTCCTGAGCATGGGGATTGTAGGAGGTCACCACCGCGCACCTGCCCTTGAAGGGGGTTTTCTGAAAGAGCGTGAAATACTTGCAGGCTTCATAGATGCTTGAGGCCACGAGGATAGCGTTCCCCCGTTCACTGGATAAGCGCGGCTTCACCCCGAAATCGAAGACGACATCACTCACCACCCGATCCATGCGGGACTTGGAGCTGAGCACCTGCTGCATCGTCCCCCACTTTTTCTTGAGTTCATCCTTCTGCCAATCATTCAGCCCCTTGGTCTTGGCCTCGAACCAGGCGTCGATCTTCTCTTGAGAACCCAGGTGCTGATCGATATCCCGCGCCTCATAGACCAAATCGAGCACCACCCCGTCCTCTACACCCTCGCTGAACTTGTAGGTGTGGATGTATCGGCCGAATACTTCGTGGCTGGTAGCCCGATCCTTGGCGAGCAGCGGCGTCCCGGTGAAGCCGATGAAGACGGCATTCGGCATGAGTGCCTTCATCACCCGATGCAGCTTGCCGCTCTGCGTGCGGTGGCACTCGTCCACGAACACGAACACCTCGCCCACGGTCCGGCTGGGCTGGGCCTCCAGGTCTTTGATAAAGGCGTCGAAATCATCCACGTCCTTGCGGCCGAACTTGTGGACGAGTGAGCACATGAGACGAGGTGTCGCACGGCCAAGCTGGCTCATCAAGTCGCGACCGCTGCTGGTGCGTGTGATCGGCTCGCCGACATCGGTAAAGACCCGTTCGATCTGCTTGTCCAGTTCGTCGCGGTCGGTGACGATGGCCACGCGGGCATGGGGGGAGTTCTCCAGAATCCACTTGGCCAGCAGCACCATGACGATGCTCTTGCCGCTTCCTTGCGTATGCCAGATGATGCCGCCCTTGCGTTGGCGTACAGCGTTCTGCGCGGCCTTGATGCCAAAATACTGGTGCACCCGTGGCAGCTTTTTGATTCCGCCGTCGAAGAGCACGAAGTCATGGATTAGCTCGATCAGCCGGTCCTTCGCACACAGCTTGAGCAGATACTTGTCCAGCTTGAAGCGGGAGTTGTCCTGCTCGTCCTCTTTCCACTTCAGGAAATACTTCTCCTGCGTGCCGATGGTCCCGTATTGCAGACCTTCCGAGTCGTTCCCGGCGAAGATGAATTGCATGGTGCTGAAGAACCAGGCGTTGAACTCAGGCTGTTGATTGGAAAGGCTTTGGCGGATACCGTCGCCAATGGACACGCGGCTGTTCTTGAGTTCGATCACGCCGACCGCAATGCCGTTGACATACATCACGAGATCGGGCCGCCGCTCGTGGGTTCCCTTGAGCGTGATTTCTTCGGCTATCGCGAAGTCGTTCTTCTCCGGCTCATGCCAATTGATGAGATGAACGGTCTCCGTGACCTTGCCTGCCTCGATCTTGACCGGCACCCCGTAGCGGAGAAGCTTGTAGACAGCCTGATTGTTTCCGTAGAGATTGCGGCTGTGATTGTCTGCCTCGGTCTTCAGTAGATACAGTGCCCGGCTGATCTGGGCTGAGGTATAGCCGCTCTTAGTGAGGGAGTCGGTGAACAGCCTTTCTTCAATGTTGCTGTTGCCCTCACGGTCGGTCCAGTCACCGAGATAGCGGTAGCCTAGCTCGTCGCGGAACAGAGCAATGACGCGATTCTGCGTGGCTTGCTCAGGTTGACCGATGTGAGTCATGCGTTCACCGGTTGATCTCGTCCTGCAGCGTTGTCAGAGTAGTCATGATGTCGTCGAATTTCGGGATGGTTTAAGTAGCAATTGATGGATGTCGACCTCGCAGAACTCAGCCATGAAATCAACTTTGGTGAATGCCCAACCCCTCACCACGGCCATACACCATGAAAAGTACATTTGTTCAATTGGTTGCATGTCTATAGTGGGAGATATTTTTCAGGAAAATGAGCATGTTTTCGTGAAAACATGCATGGGTCTGAACAATAGCAGCACGGGTTTCATCCAACCTTTCATCCAACTTTTCACCCAACCGGTTTTGGCCGGTCCAGTCGCCCAGGTAACGGTAGCCCAATTCCTCCCGGAACAGCGCGATGACGCGGTTCTGCGTGGCGCGTTCAGGCTCGCCAACCGTCCCGAAGGCACTCACTTCAGCACCTCCCATCTTCCAGCTTTGGTTGGACCCACGTGCCTGATGCGCCCCTCGGCCCTTAATTTGCCCAAGTGGTATTTCACGCCGTCCGTGCTCAGGCCGAAGCGTTCGGCGAGCGCATTGCGAGTTAATGTAGGGTCGCCGTGTAGCGCCGCCAAGATCTTGTCCCTCGTCGTTTCTTGGGTAGTTTCTTGGGTAGTTTCTTGGGTAGTCCGCTGAGCCCCTTCGGCATAGGGAAACACGGCCCACAGTCCGGCGGCCTCCGCGCGGAACTCCGGCGCCGGCGTGCGGGCAATGCTGCAGGCCTCCAAGATTCGCTCGATGCCACGGCCCCAGGCCTCGATCATCCCGGCGCGGAAGAACGCATTGGCAACATTCGGATTGAAAGGCTCCGACGAATGCTTGCCGAGCAGGCGCGCAAGAGTCCAGGACGCCGGTAATTGGCCAGGGTTCCAGATCATCAATTTATCGGCGTACACGCTGACTTGGACCGGGATCGCGCTGGCGTAATCCTTGTGAACCAGGGCATTGAGTATCGCCTCGCGCAGCGCGGCCTCGGGTACCGGATAGGTCTCGATGCGCTGTAATCCCTCGTAGGAAATCAGCGCCTTCATGTATTTGAGCCGAATCAGTTCGACCGCATGATTCACCTGGGAAAATAGGTCACCGCTGATAACGTCCTGATAGCGCAGATCGGTATTGCTCTCGAAGAACCCGATCTTCACGTAGGCGCCACCGAAAAACCGCTCGGGCAAAGGGTGAAACAGCATGACGGCGGCGCGCGTCAAATACGTGCCTTCTCGCAGGTGCAGCTTGTCCAGCAGCACACCATCCGGCTCCTTGATAATCGTTGCGGACAGGCGCCCGCTTCGCGCCGCCTGCGCGCGGAAGAACGCGAGCGCCTTCTTATCGAGGTCTTTCAGTGCGACGCCGGGAAGCGGCACCCCGTCCCAGGTGCGGCCGTGCTTGCGCAGCAGCAATCGCTCCAGCCCCGCACCCTTGAGCATCTGATTGGTGCTGCCGCTGCGATAAAAATATTCGCCTCGGTAACTGATCGCGTTCGGATAGGGCGGCACCACGATCTCAAGATATTCTCGCGGGGCCTTCCCACGCAGGTTCACATCCACCATGATGCCAAGGATGTCGCGTACCTTGTTGGGCAGATCAACCAACAATTTCTTTGCATCAGCAACGCCCGAAACCTTGCCGAGGTCGTTCTTGCCGATGACGAGCACCCCGCCCTCGGCGTTGGCGAAACCCGAAATCCATTTCAGGTATTCGTCCCGCCAGGACTCCTTCCATTCGATGTGCTGGGTCTCTTTCATGCGAGGCACATTAATGGAGAATTGATAATGGAGAGATGAAAATGCTCGTCATTCATTTTCAATTCTTAACTGTTCTGGATGTTTTTACTATCGAGACCAGAAGTTTGACGAGTTCTTCGCTATCCATTCGGATGGACTCAAAGCCCTGCGCAGCGATGTATTCGGACTGATAGAGCAACTCCAGCCAGTAAAGGGTTTCGTTGGCTTCCTTGAGCGCAATATTCATTTTGTGCGTGAAGTCGGCTTTACTTTCCGCATGTTCCGCTTCGCGCACCAACGCGCCAATGGCTGTGCCGCTGCGTAATACTTGCTTTGATAAGACATACTCCTTTTTCTCGCCTTGCAAGTGTTTCGTCAACGTCACCACTCGGAGCGCGAACGCAAACGATTTCGCTTTGACGACATTCTCTTTCATTCTCGATTATTCATTATCCATTCTCAATTTATTAGCCGGATACGTCCGGTTAATAACTCCTGCATCATGCCCTGCTTGAGCTGGCGGGCTTTGGCGGGCTTTGGCGAGCTTGGCTTTCAGCGCGACAATCTCGGCGTCCATGTCGGAGAGGATGGCGGCGATCACGGCTTGTTCGCCCAAACCTGGGAGACGAACCTGATAGGCCTTCCGGATAACGCTGGGATGAGCCTTAATGAGATAATCGAAGCTCTTTCGGCTATGCAATAGTTGCAGCTGTGCGGCGAGAAACTGGCTATTAAGCTTCACGGGGTCCACGCGCATGAAACCACAAACATTGGTTACTGAAAACTTGTGTCTGGGACGATAAAAGAAATTTCCTCCACCATCGACAGACCAAGTAATCAATTCTTCATTAAACATGAACTCGCCGTAGCAGCCAAATAACCCGTTGTTATTCACCGACGAAGAATAGATGGGGTAATCACCTGGCACTCGCTCAATATCATTTTTCGAGATAACCTTTCCTCTTGAAAGTTTCACCAACTTGGCTTTTTCAAGTTGTTCTATGGTGTAAGCCTCCCACTTCCCGCTGAATCCTGGCAGACGCTTCTTGCCGGTGAGGAGTTCCTGCATGGCGCCTTGTTTGAGCTGGCGCTTTTTGGTGAGGAGTTGCTCCAGCGATTCGATGAGGACATCCGCATCGCTCAGCGCCTCGGCAATAGCTTCTTGTTCGGCTTTGGTGGGTGGGAGGGGGATTGGGATAGTTTCAAACTTGTCCTTTGGCAGATGAGCGATGCTAGTTTGCGTGACAAAGTTCAGCAAGAAACCAGTTGAGGCCAACCGTTGAAGTATGTTCAACATCAGTTGCACGTTGTAACCGCGAAGTGGCCGCAACCGATGCAATGCCTTCTGATAGTAGCACTCCTCGATAGGCTGCTGCCAAACCGTCGCCCGACCAATCTCTCCTCCTTCGCACACAAGTAGATCGCCCTTTCGGAGACGGAAGCGTTGGAGGTCAGAAGGAGTCAGCTTGATCTCACCGATATCAGTTAGGTCAATTTTCCCCCACTGAACAGCCCGATTACCCAAGAACGGCTTTGGCACGCCAACGTTCTTTTCTGCATCGAGCATCTTGCCAAGCTGAATAGAAAACTCGGCACCCACCGACGAAATAGTCCAATCCTCCGGGATTACCCCTAGCTCGGTCTGCTTGTAGCCGGATCTTACTTCCACGAGAACCCCATCTTCTTCAGGTGGCGGTTCACCTTGGCTTCCAGATCGGCCACGCGGTTGACCATCTGAGGCATTGGGGTCTCGTAGCATTCGGCCAGTTCTTTCACGCGCTGGGTGAGCTGCTGGCTCACACGGTCCATCTCGCTGTGGATATCTCTGTCGAGCGCCGCGAGCCACTTGTCGTCCACCACCAGGGTCTTGATCTCAGTCTCCGTGAGCGTCGGATACTTGGCGTAGGCCTTGGCGTCGAGCGATGCCTCGGCCTCCTTGAGGCGCTTCTTGAAATCGGCCTCTTCGTCGCTGAGTTTCAGCCATTCGTTCAGCACGGCTGCTTCGTCCTTGGCGTCCTTATCGCCTTTGATTTCCTTCAGGCGTTTGGTGACCTCCGCCTTGTTCACCTTGTCGAGTTCGGAGAACGCCCCTTCTTCGCCTCCGTGCTCTTCCTCTAATTCCGTGAGGCGAGCGCTGACACCCTCCAACTCCGCCGTGAGCTGATCGATAGCCTCCTGCTCCTTGGCAAAGTAGCGAGCGACGATGAGCGACTTAGGCACAAGGTCGCAGGTCCAGCCCTTATCTTTCTTCTTGCCCTTCTTGTCCTTCTCAATGATGCGAGTGGTCTCGGCCTTCCAGCCGTCTGCGGTGATGAGGTAGCAGTCGTCCTGCATGGTCCCGGCCCAGTAGTCCATGAGGTGCTGATAGACATCGTACCTATCGATGAGCGGCTGACCGACGTAGTGGGCGAGCAGGTCTTCGGATAGCTTGCCGATGAGTTCCTTCGGATGGAATCCGGCCTTCAACTGCCGGAGTGACTGGGCGGTCTTGTCCTTCCACGTCGCAAAGTGGGCGTTCATCCTGCCGATGAAGGCGGCGAATTCAGGATGCTCGTAGATCGTGGTCTTGATCGCCGACTTCTCCACGGCTAGGTCGAGGTAGCCGGACCGGTTGGCCTTGAAGAGGGTCTGCCGGAGCTTGGGACACACATCCCAGTAGCGCTGAAGTGCCTCCACATCCGCTTGTGGAATGCCGCCTTTCAGGTGGCTTTCGATGTCTTGCAGGTCTTCCGTCTGCTGGCTGTCGATGTAGCGAGGCAGATTGAGGTTGAACTCGTTCTTCTCGATCTCGTCCACACTCACCATGCGGGAGTACTTCGGCATGTCGAGGCGCTTGTTGAAGACATCCACGATCTGATGAATATCCTGTGCGCGGAGGCGGTTCTTCGGACCGTCTTTCATGAAGCCGGCGCTGGCGTCGATCATGAAGATGCCTTTGCGGGTGTGGGCGTCCTGTTTGTCCACGACCACGATGCAGGCCGGAATACCGGTGCCATAGAACAGATTAGCAGGCAGACCGATGATGCCCTTGATGTAGCCCTTGCGAATCAGATTGCGGCGGATGTCGGCCTCGGCATTGCCCCGGAACAAGACACCATGGGGCAGGATGCAGGCGCCTTTGCCGGTGCTCTTCAGCGAGCGGACGATGTGGAGCAGGTAGGCGTAGTCGCCCTGCTTGGCCGGCGGCGTGCCGAAGGGCTGGAAGCGCTCGTACGGGTCGTGCAGCGGATCGAGGCCGGTGCTCCACCGTTTGTCGCTGAAAGGCGGATTGGCCACGACGTAGTCGAAGGTCTTGAGGGTATCACTGTCCTTGAACTTGGGGTCAGCCAGTGTGTTGCCCTGGACAATCAGCGCTTCAGCATTGTTGTGCAGGATCATGTTCATCCGTGCGAGGCCGGCTGTGGTGGCGTCCTTTTCCTGGCCGTTGAGTGTAAGCTTTGTCTTGGCCTCATCGGCGACCTTCAGTAGTAGCGAGCCTGATCCGCAGGTAGGATCGTAGACGGTACTCGAGGCGCTGGTCTTCGCTTCGCGGATGCCGATGACCTGCGCGATGATTCGGCTCACTTCAGCGGGCGTATAGAACTGGCCCTTGCTCTTGCCGCTCTCCGTCGCGAAGTGCCGCATGAGGTATTCATAGGCATCGCCCAGAATGTCGTCGCCTTCGGCGCGGTTTTTTGAGAAGTCGAGGCGCTTGTCCTCAAAAATGGCGATGAGGTCGGTCAGCCGCTTGACCATTTCAGGGCCACTGCCGAGCTTGTTCGCATCGTTGAAGTCCGGCATGTCGGAGAGCTTGTTGCCGTTCGCCAGCGGGGCGATGATCTTCTTGTTGATCTGATCGCCGATATCCGGCTTGCCCTTGAGCGCCACCATGTCCTTGAAGCTCGCGCCCTTGGGAATGGTGATCGGGGCGTACGGGACGTCGGCATACTTATCGCTGATGTATTTGATGAACAGGAGAACGAGGACATAGTCCTTGTACTGGCTTGCGTCCATACCGCCACGCAACAGGTCGCAGCTAGACCAGAGAGAGGAATAGAGTTCGGATTTCTTGATGGCCATGGATCAAGCTTCTGAACGAAGAAAATGTTCCGAAGAATACCCCTTTCCAAGCAGGAAATCACCACAGCTCAAAGGCCGGGAGACTCAAAGTAGGCGTCATTATTGGGACGGTTCGCGGATTAGTGGATCAAGCCGATCGGCATGCTGATGGGCCCACGAAAGCCAGTGCTCTGCCGGGCTTCCCGGCTGGATCTCCCCATGCTTGGCAATCAGCATTTCTTTGAGAGCGGCCAGATACCCTCGAAGCTGCTGTGCCTTGGCCCAATTGACCGCTTCCTGTTCCAACGCTTGTCGTCGGGCCGATTCCTCTTGCCGCTTTCGCGCTTCTTCCTCACGCTTTTGCTGAGCTTCACGTTGTGCTTGATGTTCCAGTTCACGTTTGAGCCGGGCTGCTTTCACTGCTTCTGCCGCCCTGAGTAGTCCGACGATAAACTCATTCAGGTAACCTTCGATTTTTGCCGTCTTGCCATCGCTCCAGTTTTTTTGAAGCCCATCAGCCCACACTTCTGTGATCTTCAGGGAAAGGGTGCCGGTCGGTGTATATTGGTAGCGCTGTCGTTGCCACCACTGTTGCGTTAGATCCTTCTGATCGGGATGGTTTATCCGCTGAAATCGTTCTTCGAGCCCAAACGTGATCGGCTCTCCATTGATGCGGACACCCAGTGTCTTGTGATAGCCCTGCTGAATTCCGACCGGATACCCACGCGATTCAAGCGCTTTAAAGAGGGTGTCCATGATCCGCAGCGCTCGGCCTAAACTTGTGGGGCTCACGCGTATGTTGCGCTGTTTGATGTTGCCTGACCAAATAGCACCGTAGGCATCCACTTTCGGTGATCGCCACTCGGCCAAATGTTCTTTTAGTAATTGATGCGGGTTGGTCAGTCGGTCTGGCACAACAATCTTCTGTTCAGGAGCCTGCTCCGCGATGATCCGTTGCGTGGCATCTTCTGAGAGTGGCGCCACAGATTGGGGTCTGATGGTGCGGTGAATGGTGACCCCCTGCTTGGCTGGGTCAGTGTTTGGTGGGAGCGGCAGTTGTTTGACGGTTTTTCCGGTCTCCTTTCGTCGCCAATACCCACGCCGAGGGTAGGGCACATTCAACTTCTTGCAGATCTTGGCCAAAGCAACATCTGAAATGCCGTACTCTTTGGCGAGTCTGGTCATGGGTGTCGACCACACCTGATCGTATAAGGCTTGCCGAGTTACTTCTATCCCGTTGCGGCGCGTATCGAACATCGTTCACCTTCCCGTTCTAGATAGTTGTGGGTTGCCTAACAGAAGGAGAGTGCAAATTCTTAGTTGACCGTAAAACGAGGGGAAATCGGACGGAGCGAATCTTCCATTTCTGATGTTTCAGAGAGCGTGTCTTTGGAGGATAGGGCATGCAATTTGTGACAGATACTTGCGTTGATTGCCGTTGTACACCTGTCAACCGAATTGAATGGGAATAGAGCCAGTGGTATAGTCGTCGCGCTATGGCGCAAGATCAACCCATCAAGGCACTCGTGGTGGCATTAGTCGATGATGCTGCGGCCGCGGCGTATTCGATCAACCGGCTCAAACCTGAGGCCTTGTGTTTTGTCCTGCCGGAAGGCAGCAAGTCGCTGGTTGAGTCAGCCGTCCAGCCGAATATCGATCAGATGCCCAAGCGGTGGGATTGGATCGTGCTGGAAGATGTGACGGAGTTTTCATCAACCTTCAAGACGCTCGCCTCCTCACTCCCGGAATTGTTTCGGACCTGGGCCATCCAGCCAGGTGAACTGGTTGTGGATATGAGTGGAGCCAAACCCGCGATGGCGGCCGCGCTCACGTTGGTGGCCGTGCCCTGGACCTCTCGTGTGGTGGCGTTGGTCCCAGCTCAAGAGGGGCAGGAGGATGACCGCGTTGACGTGAACGGGAAGTCCTTTATCTGGACCCACAGCAATCCCTGGGATGAACAGGCGGCCGTGTCACGTCGTGACGGATGTGAGCTGTTCAACCGCGGTCTCTTCCCCGCTGCCGCCAAGACTTTTCGCGATGTGGAGGTGCGGGTCAGCGGTGGGCAGAAGCCGCTGTATCGGGCATTTGCGGATTTGGCTGAGGGGTATGACTTGTGGGAGCGGTTTCACTATCGTCAAGCGTGGGAGAAACTGAAGACCGCCACCAAAGCTCTGGAGATGGCGTCACTCTGGGGTGGGCCGCCCGGCTTAAAGGCCATCATCCCTCCGATTAAGGCCAATGCCGGTTTTCTTGAGAAACTCGTGCTCGATCCGGCAGAAGTCAAGGAGTCGCTGATCCTGGACTTGTTGGCCTCTGCCGGGAGACGACTGCATGCTCGCCATGATCCTGAAACAGCTATGACGGCGCTCGTCCGGGCGCTGGAGGTCTGTGCTCAAGTCCGTCTGTATAAATCACACAAGATCAAGAGTTGGGATGCGCTGCCTGCACAACTGCCAGCTGCGCTTCAGGAAGTCTGTCAGACCTGCTACCTCGAAGATATCGACGGCAAGTACAAGTTGCCACTCCAGGCGCAGTTTCGTGTCTTAGCCGGCTTGGGCGATCAGCTCGGGCAAGCCTTTCTCAGGGAATGGCCGAAGATGAAGCCGTTGCTTGATGCCGCCAATCACGCTGTCCTGGGGCACGGCTTCGAGCCCATCAAGTCTGAGCGGGTCCAGCAGCTGTATGAGGTTGTGCTTCGACTGACGGGTGTTGTGGAGTCGTCGCTGCCAAAATTCCCCGTTCTGAACTTATGAGTTTTCGAATAGAATGCTTCGGCAGTGGACTCCCCAATAAAATGAATCATATGCGAATCATTTGTGCGGTACCCGCTGTAAACTCATTTGCCGGTAGTTCGAATTTCTAGACTCCCCCTACGATTCTTGTGTTGGATGTTCCGTAGGCATACACATATATATTCTGACGGCACGCTTCAAGCGTGAATAACAAAACAAGATTCGCCATAGTCACAAATGCCGCTGATTTTAGAAATCTCATTGGTTGTGACAACTTCTCGGGCATAAACCATTTTCAAACCAGCGCGCACGCAAACGATGTGAGACTTGCAGTATTGGTTGCTCAACCATCCGATAACCTATCCACCCATAACCCACAACGACCGCCAGCATCATGATGCAGGCAAGCACATTGTCTAACAAGCTGTTTGGCGCCGGAGATGCTATCAGCCATAATCGGCCAATTGCAGAAAGAACGAGAACATGAGACAGGTAAACCGTATATGAAATGTCACCGATGAATTGCAGTGATTTTGGAGCGGCTAATTTATGAAATTGTTCCAGTGTTACAACGGAGAATACGAGAAATCCGTACAGAGTACCAATGATGCCCGCTCGCAATATGCCTTCTTGTTTTAGAATATCGAAACCATAAATGATAGGAAGTCCAATCGATAGAACAAAGACAATTGTCAAGACGGCGTTACGCGCAGACAGTTTTGGAGCATGCTCTTTGGAAAGAGAGATGCCAGTCAATGCGCCGATGATGAACTCAAGCGAATATGGATGAAGAGCGATACGGGCAGTTGCTGACAAGTCAGCAACTGTTACGAGTAGATTGAGTATCGTGACGATTGCTCCCCATACGAGCAATGATGGGAATAGGAAGCGTTCATGAAATCTTAAAAGAATGGTGAATGCGAGATAGAACCATAATTCGTGAATGAGTGACCAAGCAACCATGACAAGCGGTAGGTGGTTGCTAGGTAATAAAAGAAAAGAGGAAATAAGCTGGGCTTGATGCCCTTGCGAGGAATTGACCCAATTGGGTTTGACTAAGAACACGGCAGCCGTCAAAAAGAAGTAGAACCAGTAAGTTGGATAAATGCGGGTAATCCGTCCCCAAAGAAACCGCATTATTTCGCTGCTGCGTTCGAAGCGACCTTCCGTTACGGTAACCATAACAAAACCGCTAATCACAAAAAACAGATCAACGCCTGATTGCCCGACACGTAACAAATCGGGAAGTAGTATGTCTCCACCGGAGTATTTTTGTTCGATGGATAAAGAGTGAAACGCTACGACGCCTAGAACGGCAATGCCTCTGAGCGCCTGAAGTGATGGCAATTTGTTCATGGGAAAGATAAACAGCCTAACTGTAAATCTGTCATAGGGGGGCAGCGCAGGTGTCTCTGTGGTCACAGGAGAAGCAACTCTACTTGAAAACCAAACGCTCGTCCAATATTGCTGGCCAGCCATCACAGGCTTTCCTGTAAAGTCTGCCTCTTGTAAGTAATCTTGCTTTGTTCCGTTCCCTGCCACTAAGGATACGCATGTTGTCGCATCCCCGTTCTTAGACTCGGCTTTTAATTGTTGCGGGTTGTCTGCGGCTTCAGGCGGATTCACGCGCTGCTGAAGCCAGCGCACCGAGGAGTATGTGGGTAAGAAGAATGGAGCGAAGCGTCATAGCGGAACCTCCGAGAAGGAAGGACGGGCTCTGGAGCGTGACAAAGTCCAGCCTAAGGCTAGGGGTCAGAATAAGCGGCAGAATACCATCAGCTCTCATATGCGACAATTGCCTTGCCTCGACAGTCCGACTTACTAGTTCTTCGGATTTCTTTCTGGCTGTCAGGGGTATCCCATGGTGCTGAGAAATGATCTTTAGAGAAGTGACCGTCGGTAGCAAGTCAGAAACCACACTACCCAAACCGAATCGCTTGAGGGAAGGTGAAATTCTTGGAGACTGGCGCAAGCAGGAATGTCATACCCAAGTGGACTCTGCTACAATTCCACGCCGTTTTTGAAACGCTTGCGATGAACGGGACAAGAAGTAATCGAAAAATCACTGAAAACTCACTGTAAAGTTATAAATGAACAAGGTAAACAGTTGGAAATAAAGATTTACTACGAAGATACCGATTGCGGTGGGGTCGTCTACTACGCCAATTATCTGAAATATTTTGAGCGGGCTCGGACCGAATACCTCGAGATGCGTGGGCATTCGGTGACTGCGTTGATGGAGCAGGGCATTATCTTTGTTGTCGTGCGGGCAGAGGTGGACTATTGCTCACCTGGTCGGTATGGAGACACGTTGGTCGTCGAAACGGCAGTCGACGATGTGACTCGAGCGGCGTTGACCTTTTCACATGTCATCCGTGAGAAAGTGAGTGGGCGTGTCGTGGTGAAAGGCTCAGCTCGGTTGGCGGCGACGGACGGCAACGGCAAGGTAAAGCGTCTGGACAAGGTGATCATCGCCGCGATACAGTCGGAGCCGCATACTGTGGAGAGACCTCATCCGTAATGTGCACTGCGAGGAGCCAGCGGCCGTCCGTTGCTTTCCGCAATGGACGAACGACGGTCCCCACGTTTGGCCCTGTTCGGTCATCGTTCCATGATGAGCGCGGTGCCTGGATCTAGCGGCTGCTCTCAGCCAGCGCGTCGTCGCCATGCCCTGATTTGTGAGAGCGGCCATTGCAACAAGATGAAAGGAGTGTCCCGTATGAGCCAGCAGATTCCCGGATATACCTATGGCACCTCGGCGGTCACAAAGTCGCCGGTGAGCCTTGCCGATTTCGAGCTGATGAAAAAGAGTGCGTTGTTCGGCGACGAGGACGTGAAATATTTACGTCTCTCGCATGACGTGGTGAAGGACCAGGTGGAAGCCATTTTGGATGTGTGGTACGGCTTTGTCGGGTCCCAGCCGCATCTGCTTCAATCGTTCCTTGGTAAGAGCGACGGCAAGCCTCTCGGCGACTATTTGGGTGGAGTGCGTAAGCGGTTCGGCCAGTGGATTCTCGACACCGCCCGTGCAGAATTCGATCAGAAGTGGCTCGATTATCAACATGAGATCGGCCTGCGTCATCATCGTACGAAGAAGAACCAGACGGATGGTGCGTCAGCGTCGGCCGCGATCGTGCCGTTTCGCGACCTCTTCGCGCTCATCTTTCCGGTGACCTTTACGCTGAAGCCATTTCTTGCAAAGAAGGGCCACTCGGCCGAGGAAGTCGAGAAGATGTATGCCGCATGGATAAAGTCTTGCCTGCTTCAGCTTACGCTCTGGAGCCACCCGTACGTGAAACCCGGCGATTTCTAAGTGCAGGTTCAAGCGAATTGTGGGGACATTCTCACCGAAACCGAGGTAGTACGTGGAGTGGTTGAGGATGTCCCTCCTGTTCTTGCTCGATTGGAGAAGGCTTGCGGTCAGGTATGATTCAAGAGAGACTTCGCTGGCCCCAGCAGGCGTGGATCGGGGCCGTCATCAACCAATAAGATGGGTCGTTCAGCGGGGCTGTTAGCGAGTCATACTCCTTATCGCGATCTTCTGTGAGGCTCCCATCGGCCTGTTCGGAAGCACGGATTCCTTCCAAACTTTGTCGCCACCACAGTCCCCACGGGCTATCGCTCCTGACAACCGATGCACTCGCCTTATGGCGGAGATTGACCAGGCCACAGCGCTCAAACAGGACCGGAAGTTTCCGCCCAAATAGTGGGTCATACCCTCGTGCGGTCCACCACTCACCGTTCTTCCAGGCACGATGATACGGTTCATAGTGAGGATGCGCAGGGTCTACAGGGGCGACCAGACCCCAATCACCATCCTCGTCAATGAGCCATCCCCCTGGCCGCAAGCACTCCACCATACGGCGAATGGCGTTCTCCTGTTTCCCGGCCAGCCAGAAGAGCAGGAGGCGAGCACAGACCAGATCAAATGAGCCGGGGCCAAGCTCGTCCAAGGGATCGCTCAGAATGTTGTGCCGGCGTATGTCGAGGTTTGGGATACTGAGGCGTTGAAGGTAGCTGGTGTCGACATCAGTGGCGACCACCCGGCCATGTTCACCAACTTGCAGGGCCAGCCATTTCGCCATGGATCCACGGCCTGCACCTACTTCAAGACACCGCCACCCTGGCTGGACCAAGGTGCGTCTTTGACGGGACAGCGGGTCGAAGATCTCTTCGAGCAGGCTGAGCCGTTCATCTTCCACTTGTTGACGGCCTTGTGCCGAAAGGCGATAGCCGGGAAGCGATCCACCTTTACCCGATGGAGGTGGATGGTCTGCCAACGTGGCAGGAAGAGGCAGAGGGTCCTTCCCTGTCGAGGAACTCACGGCCGACGAGGCGAACTGAGTGAAATGGATTGGGGTGGCTTCTTCCCCGTTTGTAGCTTGCCGTGAGCTGAATGCCCTGCTGTGGATGAACTCACGACGATTTCGATTCGTCGGTTTCTGTTCCGGCTTTCATCGTTGTCGGGTGACTTCGCTGTCGTATACACGACAGCTTTGACGCGGTCGGCATCGACCCCGCTGTTGATGAGGGCTTGGCTGGCATGCTCGACGCGGGCGCGCGAGAGCTCCAGGTTGTCCTTAAACAGCTTTCGTGCGTCGTTGCGGATCGGCTTTGTGTCGGTATGGGTGGTCACTTCGATGTTCCGATAGCGAAATTTCTGCAACACCGTCCCGATCTGCCCAATCAGTGAGTTGCCGCTCGGTGTGACGGTGGCTTCCCCTGGGGGGAATAACTCACTGCTGATTAACGCGAGCGTGAGGGCGGTTCGCTCCTGTCGCAGGGCCACGGTGCCTCGCTTCAGCTCCTCTCCCAGCGTGCCGGAAAGCGCTTCGCCGATCTTGGTCAGGTCGATGCCTCCGGCGTCCGTTCCATCTCCAGAAGACGCACCCGGAATGGGGAGATCGGTCACCGATAAATTACTGTCGGGAGGGAGCTCGGCGACGGGATTTTGAGCGGCAGGACTCACTTCCAGGGAAGGGAGGGCTTCATCCGGTTTCGGCAAGCTCCGTTCAAGGTCCTCCAGTAAGCGTTTCGTGCGCGCAATCTCGGCATCTCGATCCATCAACATCGGACCGAGATCCGCATATTTTTGTGTCACTTGTTTGAGATTGTCCCTGATCTGCCCCAGCTCTTGTTCTTTCCCAACCATTTGCTGTTCGAGTTCGGTGACACGGCGTTTGATCTGTGCGGGGTCCTGCTCCTTCCCAGCCGTCTGCTGTTCAAGTTCAGCGATGCGGCGTTTGGTCTGAATCAGTTCCTGTTCCTTCGCAGCTGTCTGTTGCTCCAATTCAGTTGCCCGCCGTTTGGCTTGCGCGGATTCAGACTCTTTCCCAGCCAACAATTGCTCAAGGTCGGCGATCCGTCGTTTGGATTGAGCCGGGTCCTGCATCTTCCCAGCCGTTTGCTGTTCCGTTTCGGCAGGCTTGCGCTTGGCCTGAGCTGACTCCAGGTCTTTCGCTGTCATCTGTTGCTCGAGGTCGGTGATACGCCGCTTGGCTTGTGCCAGCTCTTGTTCTTTCCCGGCGGTCTGTTGTTCAGCGTCGGCGGTCCGACGTTTCGCCTGGGTCAGGTCCTGCTCTTTGCCGACCAGTTGCTGCTCAAAATCGGTCGCCCGGCGCTTGGCCTGCGTCGATTCGTACTCCTTCCCAACGATCTGTTGTTCGATCTCAGCGACACGCCGTTTGACTTGGGCGAGGTCCTGCTCCTTCCAGGCCATCTGCTGTTCGGCTTCCAGCACCCGGCGCTTCGTTTGGGTCAGGTCCTGCTCTTTTTTTGTCAGCTGTTGCTCAAGGTCGGTGACACGGCGTTTGGCCTGCGCCGATTCCTGCCCTTTTCCCGTGGACGCCATCTGCTGCTCGACGTCGGAAATACGGCGCTTGGCTTGGGCGAGTTCCTCAGTTTGTGCCGCAAGGTCTTCTCGAAACTTTTTGGAGTTTTCGTGAACGCTGGCACGCAGGGTTGCGATCTCACTCTCCTTGGCATGGAGCTGGATAACCAGTTCGCCGATCCGTCGTTTGGCAGTTTCCAGATTGCCTTCAGCAAGTTGTCGTTCCAACTCATCGATACGTTGTCTCGCCTGCTGGAGACTATTCCGCGTGGTGCTCAGCTCCTGCGACAGCTCTTTTTCCGAATGTCCCCTTGGCGTGGAATCCTGTTCTCTTTGAGCCAGCTGAGCGACGAGCTGCGGCTGATCCGTTGATGGTTTCTGGGCGGCTCCAACTCCGGCGGTCTGGATGAGGGAGGCCTGTTCGTCCACGGACAAGCGACCCACTGCTCGAGGTCCGATCTGCTCGTGTGGATCGGAAGGGATCTCGGCTGTGGGAGTCGGGAACGAAATGAAATGAGGTGTCAGAGGCTTGTGCGCATGATCCGGCCGTGATTCAGATGTGGCGTGTATCACAACCGATGGAATGCCGGCCACCGCGAGCAGAGGATTCTCGCAAAGCAGGGCAACAAGTCCGATCATGAAGATGAATACTGTGCTGATCATGTCTCACTCCCAACGATGCGGTGACTGTTCATGAGGTCAGATCCTACCGGAGACCGACGTGTCATGCCATAGGATGTGTCTCTCAAGAGACCAGGGGGCATCACAGGTCAGCGTACCTGACACGAACGGGAATGCGATGTCGGACGTACATGAAACAAAGGCGCTTGGCGATCCTATCGTCTTCCTGATTTGCTTTGCAACCCACGAGATTCACGCGATGGGTTCAGGGGGGAGACTAGCCCTCAACAGCTTCATGTGGATGGACCTCCGCAAGAGGGCATGGTTCGTGAGTCGTGACGGGCGAGAACGGTGCGTGTCAAGCGAACGGGTTCGTGTGCTCAGTTTCCGATGCGGCCACGCTCAATCGACAGGGTACAGATTGTCTCGCGTCGTGACCCGTTTTTGGCGCTCGACCACCACGCCAGTGCACTGATAGCCCTCTTGATTCAGAAATGGGAACATCAGGAGGAGGATATTGGAATTCACTGTGACATCGTCCGGATTCAACCGAACGCGTTGCTCACGTGCCGCCAGCTTCAGATTCAGAAAGCACCCTTCTTTCGTGTATCCATTCGCGGTGACTTTCCCGAGCTGACCGGCTCCTCCTGGCACCTGGTCTGTCTGTGAGGCACAGGAGAATAGCAACAACGAAGCGAGGATGCTCAATACTCTGACGGCTGAATGCATACGAGACCTCAACAGAGTTTCAACGTTCACTGTGTCTCATGACCCGAGTGAGCCATGAGGGAAGACCGTCCTGGTTTAGTCTGGCAGGGACTCCTCTGAGAGGGGTGGATCGCACACCTTGAGAGATCCCACGAGATTGTCAGAGAAAGATCAGGAGAGAGTCAAGCGGAGAAAGCCCCTTGCGTGGCGCAGGGAGGGATATGATCCTTAGTCCGGTACTTTCAGGGTTGATCTGACGGGCTTAACATATAGTCGCCATACCCTGTGGATAAGGCTGTTGATACTGAATCATTTTGGAGAACAATCGAGCCTGTGGCGTATTGATTTATCACCTTGCCTATTTATTGTGCATCCGCACGAGATGAAAGTTGCTACAACTAATTGTGGTTTTAGCGGCCATTGTGACCATTTTCACGCATTCCTAGATGTGAGTGCTCAAGAATGCCGACGGTTTTTGGCTAAGGGTAGCGAATGCAACCACCCTTGAAGCTATCCACAGGATTGCCGGAGTTTTTGGGATTTTCCGTCTCTTGTGTATACCTAGTGTCCTGTTTCAATCTGTCATGGGCTTGTTGAAAGAGGGGTGGCCTCCCCTTACCCGAAGGCGATGGGGCTCGATGGCCGAGCCAGCCCTATTTTTTTCGATACACATTGAGCCCGATTTTCTCTTGCCTATCTGGGATGGAGACGTTGCCCTCCGTTGACGCGACAATGATTGTTTTGCCTGTTGAGGATGGGCCGAACTCTTTCGAAAGATCCACTTTGATGGTTAAGACAGTACCGTCAACGCTCATTTCGACGTTCTTCATGATCTGCTCCTTTTATGGCTCAGTGTGAGGTTGGGTTTCTCGGTTTCGAGGAAATCGACGGAATCATGTTTCAGCTTCCTGGTTTTATCGTTTCTCGATAGAGCAACAAGCGCTAAACGGGTGTTTGTTTTAATAGAGTCGTCCCGTCAATGGACTAGCGTCGTGCCGGCGAGTTTTTTGGCGATGCCGGGTAAATGGCCTTGGGCGTCCGCACCTTGAAAGCTGAACGTCAGGACGAAACCAGAACATTGGGTATAGCCGGTTCCCCCAGGGCCTTTGCCGTTTCGAAAATCACCGACGACCATGTCGCCTCCTGTACAAACCGGGAAAGTCGTTCGCTTGAAGGCAGGATTCTGCATGTAGAGCTCTATCATCTCTTTGGTTTCTGCCGTGGTTTCGCTCTGTAGCTCACGGTGCACATAGATCGACAGCACTTGGGCATTAGGCCATTGCCATGCACAGCCTTCACCCGTTCCCATTCTGGACTGGACGGCCGATAGCTTCGGAGATGTGAGTAAGCTGCAGACTTGAGCCGCCATAGGGCTTTCGGCGTGACTCGGGGACGCGATCAGCAGTCCACAGAGGACGATGAACTGTCGGAGCTTCATGTTGCGTGTTCCCATGAAAATAAGGTCAGCGGTCTCCATGTATCAATGGCACAGGATGAACCATTTGCGGGAATTGTAGTCCCTTGGGGCCTTCCGATCAATGACTGTCTATGAGGATGCTGAAAAAACCCGCCAGCAGCGTTCTCACGTCACTCAGAGGTTCAGCGTACCGAAGCTTACGCCTCACCTCTTTGCTCACTGTGGCCTTGCTGGACAACCTTTTTGAGCATCCTCAAGTTCTTGTGGCATGAGTACGGCATCGAACATCTCAACGACGTTCTTGGCAATAACCGAGTTTTTATGCAACCCGCTATGAGCGGCCCCAGGAACGAGGCCAACTCTGAGGCTACTCGGTTCAAAGCAGGTATTTCGTGGGCAATGGTTCAAGATCTTCCCATTCATATGGTTCACCCTCGTGAGGTTGGCCACGCATGATTGGCGGTGCTACTGCCGTGACTTAAGGGCTTGGGGCGAGTTGTGTGATTGAGATCAGTGTGATCGTGGTGGTCCGGGATTCGCCGTTGTGTCTATTTCTGATGCTGACGACGACTTCGCGTGGCTGTGATCCCCATTGCTCAAATACGAGATTCGCGTCAGAACCGTGCTTGGTATGGGGTATGCCCAATCGTTCGCCGGATTGGACATCATAGCCCCGTATGCGTTGAGAGCCGCTTGCCGGCAAGTAGTCGTATGCGAGCACTTGACCATCGTTTGCCCAATGAAAGCTCAGAACCTCTCCCTCCGTGACCACGTCGATTTCTTGTGCCGCCCTTGTACGAAGGTCCAAGAGGCCCACGAGCGTATGGTGGTCCATCGTGGAAAATGCTGCAAATCGCCCATCCGGTGATACCTGAACAAGATCGAATCGTTTTGGATGGAAATACAGGCCGGGCGCAATCTTGGATTCAGTCGGGAGGTGTTTCACCGTGAATTGATCAGAGATGGCTGGATCAACGGAGGTGATAACCAGGGCTTGCTGATCCGAGGAAAGGTTCACGGATGAGGGATTAACCAGAGGCACCGGGTTGCAGGCCAACAAGCAACCACTGATTGCGAGGATGCCTGCGGAGGGCCACTTGCCGGCACAATCGGTCATCGGACGAGTGGGTCGCTCAGAGCCCAGGGATGGGCTGCGCTGTCGCACCAGCCCAGAAGTAGTTCCCATCAACGTCTTTGTACCAATGGGCATTGCCGTTGACGCTAAGTCCATTGCTCGTCCAGCCTTGATACTGTAGCCGCCTTCCGCCTTTGATCGTGCGGACAAGGGGAGCGGCTGATGTCGGAGCTTTTTCACGGATGTTGAGGTCGACGCGAGTTTGTACGATACCCGGTTTCTTCACAAAATTAAACGTGGACGGACTCTGTTGGATGTCCTTGGCCATGTCGACGAGCTGGTCGAGATCCACTTCCAGACCAGGGCACGTCTTGTCCGCGCGAATCTCGCGATGGCCGATGATATGATCGCGATCGCAAGGGATCGCCCATCGTCGGCTAATGGCCTCAATCAAACCGGCACTGGCCTTGTACAGCGCGTCGGACCAGGGGCTATCTTCTGTCCCTTCGTGCTCAATTCCGATCGTATACCAATTGGGGTTCACGTCGGCCTTCAATAATCGCCACGTCGGAGAGACGATGCGGCCTGCGTGCCACGCTCGATCGCTTTCTCCTACGTATTGATGAATCTCGCCGGACTTCCCGATCCCATAATGAGCGGACACACCCGATTCCTCATTCGTGAACCACGCGTCTGTCCCCTTGAGTGTGCCCTCCATGATATGAATGACGATGGCTTCCGGTCTGTACCCCTCTCGCCCTTTGTCCTTGTTGGGACTGCCGATCCATTGAATAGCCATAAGTGTCTCCTCAATACCCTTTCGCATACTCTGAGTGCCTGCAAGGGGGAGATTCTGTCCCCATTCTGAACGCTACTGGTAGTCATCCTCAAGCGCTTACCAGCGACCATAAGCCTGAGAGTCCCACGTTAAGTGCGACCGCGATGGCTCATCGCAACACGTTTAAACCATTAAACCACACGACTAGGACACGATAAACTGCGCGGTCCCTCTCAAATATACAGCTGAGTACAGAAGTTCTGGCCCCGGTGGCGGTCCGGCGATTGTTGTTGGAGCAGTCGTTGTGATGCCGAGCACCTTCACTCGTGCCCCGTTGGATTGCGGCATGACCGTTACGGTGGGCACGATCAGCGAAAATGAAACGGTGCGGAGATCGGGAACAACTTCGAGCGTGACCGTGACGATCTCACCCAACGCCGTCTGTTCGATCTGAATGTCATCACCCCGGAAGGTGAGACTCCGCAGATCATCCCGATAACTGAGAATCGGCCCTCCTAGGATACTTGTTGTGGAATAGGTGACATGAATGGTCTTGCTGCTGAGCTCAAATAAGTTGGCGCGTGTAAATCCTTCCATGGTCGATCCCCCCGTACAGCGAACGCGATGAAAAAGATAGTCCTGTCGCTTCATTGACATCATTGTCTGCAGACATTCTCAAATGGATGTCCTTAAAATTTAGATGTGCAATAAGCAGACCTCTATGCAGTTGCCATTTTTCTGGGGATTTGTCGCGTTTCCACACTGAGCTGTATGGCGATGAATCGAATTCGATACAGACTGAATCTCATTCGATACATATAGACCTATCGTCCAACCTCCTTGTGAGGGTTCTCTTTCCGCTTTGGGTGGGCGGGCTCAAGTTCCAACTGCAAGGGGTGAATGAGAGCGCAGTTGCGCGTGGATCTCCATCGGCCTCGCAAAGCCGAGGCATTTCCGTGGGCGCGTGTTGAGCTGATGGACAATGACATTCACTCCCGCTGGGTATCACCCGATGGATCCGTGCCCTTCGGCAAGTATCGGTATGGCTGGCCATTGGTATTCTCGTTGGTCCCGCGTTGCCAGGGGCCGTGCGGATCGGCAAAGAGCATCTGGATCGCGAGGCGGGGTGCCGACTGCTCATGGTCCACTATCCCTTTGCCCCGATCATAGGTCAGCGTTTTCCGCGGTGGGGTGGGCACATGCGGGAGCTTCTTCGTAAAGCCCCGATACGCACCGGCGGCAACCGTGCTGTCCATGCGGACCAGCAGCACTAGGCGCGTCGTCCGTTCCACTTGGGTGCCCACGGCCGAGCCATTGTGGGCATCTTTCAGCAAGTCGCCTTCCCAGCAACCGGGGACGGTCTGGGTGGCGACGTCGGCAGGCTGTTCGGTGATCGGGGTCATATTGAGAATCTGGCCCCGGCGGTCTTGGCCGCGCACCCGATGGCGACGGGCCTTGCAAGCCTGCCACAAGGGAGCCACTGATTCGCTCCGCAGCGTTTCACGTGGCAACACGTACAGCGCCGTATACATGGTTTCTGGCCACTTCCCGGCTCAGGGTACTCGGGGCCCGTCCTAGGATCCGCGCCGTCGTTCAGAGCGAATGCGTGTGGGGCAGGCCTAGCCCCAGGGTCTTCCTTCCTCGGGTGTCGGTGTCGATCCTGAGTGTGGGGTATGAATGCCTAGGCAGCAACTCATGTTTTGCAGCCGTGGCCTGTCTTCACGGGCAGTCTACGGATATCCGAGCATCCTTCTTTGGGCTGTTCAGCAAGGGGCTGTTCAGCAAGGGGCTGGTCATGGCATCGTTTGAGCAGTGCGGTGAATAAATCGTCGAGTGCCATCAATGCCTCTCCCACGACATGACGAGCTTCTCGTTCTGAATATTGTAAAGGAATCAGTCTCCGGCGCTGCCATCTCTGGAGCAGAAACGTTCGCCCAATTTGGGCATAGGGTCGTTCACATCCCATCACAAACTCTCGGCCTTGGTCATCTTCGAGAATGAACCCTTTCACATTCATTTTGGCTCTCCCAACTCTCCCGGCAGTGTTCGCTTCTGGAATGTCTGTAGAATCTGCCGGTTCTCAACATGTTTTAGCCTGTGCGGTGATGGCCTCAAGACGGGATGCTTCCTTGCCTCGTCATGAGAGAACTGTCGGAAGACCGGGACGTCGGAAGGCGCCGATGACAACCGATACGTTGTCTACTTCGGACCACGACAGTCTCGCGATCTCCGGTTCGGTGCCGAGCGATTGAAGCAGCAGGAGAATCCCGAGAAACGCGGCGATGATGGCAGGCCAGACCATCGAGAGCGCGCTAAGGATAAACGCGAGAGTGATTGCTGTAAACACAATCTGGACGAACTGGCTTTTGAGCATGATCATGGGGTTCTCCTTCGTATGCCCTTTCGGTACATCATCAATCTGGTGATGGAGTTTTTGTCATGATAAAGCCCCGCAACAGGTCGGCTATCGTTAACCGGATATTTCAGAAATTGGTCATCCTGTTACAGCTCATTGCAGCTGCGCATAACCATCGATTCTGAGGACACGAGGCACCGTTGAGAATACACTTCGCATGAACCATGCCTTGGTGCATTCTCAGGGCGTAGTAATCTTTCAAAGAGTTATCAGTGGGCATATTGCGTAATAGAGCGTGTATGCGTATCTTTTTCGATCCAGTGAATCAGAAAGGATTCATCGAGAGGGGTAAGAGGCTGTCCCTTAGGCTGTGACGGATCTTGTCTTCGTTCGTCGAGCGGATTGTCTGGATGGGTGCGGTTTCACAAATGTGAGGGGGAAGTATCGTGCCCGTTTGACGGGGATCTCAATATTCAGATCCGGCCAATACAGAATGTCGGGATGGAGTTGCACCACGTGGTTGAGCTTTATTGAAGAGGCGGTTCGCAGTTGAGGGAATTCGAGAAACGAAACAAAGAGCTCACTGTTGTTGGTCAACAGCCAGAGTCCATGCGTAGAGACAAGGGTTACATTCACTTTCAAATCGGTTTCGCTTTGGATGAGAGGTTGCATCTGGCTGCTCCTTGGAAAAAGGCATGTTCACTCTTGGTCGAACCTGTTCGTGAATCATGCTGATGTCAGCTATCCTGCTTTTGATAGTCCTTCACTTCGCAGAATACCGGCGACATTTTGTCCATTCACAAACACATCGGCGATGAGGCGATGGTAGACGTCACGGCCCTGTGGCACGATCCGAATAGAGCCACTGCGCAAGAGCTCGTCCAGCCGTTGTTTGGCGGCCGGCCCCGCCGGCTCATTCATTTCTGGTGTATCGATGCCGCGCAGTCTGATGCGCTCGCCTCCAACGCGAATGGTGTCTCCATCGACTGCCCGTACCTGGAGGGTGCTCAGTAGTCTCATCTCGTGTCGTGTGCTGGATCGAAGAGTAGAGGGCCGAATAGATTTGTGGTCGGCTCTCAACTTGTACCGTCCTTTGGGATAGCGTTGTGGGCGGCTGTCCGGTGGGCGCTTGTGTCGTGGCTGTTTGTAGGTGGGGAGCCGATCAGAACGGTCTTCGTTCGGCGAGGGATACCAACAGAGGTCACATTGCTGGTTCAGGGTTGATCCAAGGTCGGACTGTTCAAGCCGCGCTGCAGAGGCGCTTGATGATATCTGGAGAGACCACCAGCCGATGAGTACCCAGGTTGTCAGAATCAAATACGGTTTCATGGTGTACTCTAGATAAGAGCAGGTGTTGTGCCAGGTTCAGACCAATTGACAATGGTCAAAACGGCATGCTGGAATGGTTCCCGTGAAGGTGTGGATGGCTGATGGTAAGTGGCTTATGGCATGAACAAAGAAGATCACGTTTCTGCGTGGTTGGGTATGTTCTTAGCTATTCTCTATCAGTTCTTGGTTTCATGTAATGGAGGTTTCAAGCCATGGATATGATGGGACGGGTGGGGTTGATTGAAATTCCTATGCTGATCGCCCCCGATCAGAAAGCCTGGATGGATCGCATGATCAAGGAAGGGAAAATTGCCATTCCACCCGGGGGGACGTTGGAAAAAGGGTCGTTATATTCAATGTTTGTCCGCATGCTGCTCCATAACGCCATGGAAGAGCAGAAGCGGCAAGAAGCTATGGAAGCAGAAGATGAAGATGATGAATAGTAAGGGGAGCGAGCGGTGAGTAGAGACTTCTAGAGAAGCACGCCTGAATCTAAACAGATACGCCCTGTATCTATTTGGATTCAGATATCTGTCTCAGGAGGGGACCACTAACAGGTTGCGGGAAAACTCGTTTTGACCTCTGTAGCTGTCTCAGCGATCGAGGGATAAGAGGACTCTGAACAGCTCAGCAGGATGCGCAAAAATGCTGTCCGGCAAGGCCGTAGCGAGCGAAGAGGCGAATCCTACTCAGTGCCGTACGGTGAGCTTCTGAGCGATGCGAGAACGCCGCTGGCGGACTTTATCCGCATCCAGCTAAAGCTTCTTGAATGCAACCTGGGCCGCGCGGATGGTTTTCTCGATGTCTTGCGCACTGTGGGCAGTGGAAAGGAATGCCGCTTCGAACTGAGAGGGGGCAAGATAGACGCCCTGCTCCAACATGTGGTGAAAAAACTGGCCGTACCGTTTTGTGTCAGATTGTTTTGCCGTGCTCCAGTCCACCACCGGGCCTGGAGTAAAGAAGGTCGTCAGCATCGATCCGACGCGTGTTTGCGTCACGGGAACTCCTGCCCGTTTTGCGGCTTCACCGATGCCCTTGGCGAGGGTCACGGATCGTTGCTCTAACTGCTTATAGACTCCCTTCCCCCGTAATTGCTTCAGCGTCGCCAATCCAGCTGAGACGGCCAGGGGATTTCCCGAGAGGGTTCCTGCCTGGTAGACCGGTCCAACTGGGGCGATGAGATCCATGATATCTTTCCGTCCGCCGTAGGCACCGACAGGCAGCCCTCCCCCGATGATTTTCCCTAATACCGTCAGGTCCGGCTTGATGCCATACAGCGCTTGAGCTCCGCCATAATTCACGCGAAAACCTGAAATGACTTCGTCAAAAATTAATAGGATTCCATGCTCGGCAGTCAATTGTCGAAGAGCCGGCAGAAAGCCCGGTGCGGGCGGTACGACACCCATATTGCCTGCGATTGGCTCGATGATGATGCAGGCGAGTTGCTTGTGATTCGCTTTGATGAGCTCTTGAACAGTCCGAATGTCATTATAGGGTGCGGTCAGGGTGTGTTTCGCGAAATCCTCAGGCACACCTGGTGAGTCCGGAATTCCCAATGTCGCCAGACCTGAACCGGCCTTTGCCAATAAATAGTCGCTGTGTCCGTGGTAGCACCCTTCGAACTTGATGATTCCAGTGCGTTGGGTGAACCCCCGAGCGACACGAATGGCGCTCATGACGGCTTCGGTTCCAGAGCTGACCAACCTGAGTTTTTCCATCGATGGGAATGCGTGGCGAATTTCTTTCGCCAGCGCGACTTCCAATTCCGTCGGTGCGCCGTAACTGGTGCCTTGTCCAGCCGCCTTCTTGATCGAAGCAATGACCGCTGAATGGGCATGCCCCAGGATCATCGGCCCCCAAGAGAGCACGTAATCGATGTAGACATTCTTATCCACATCGTAAAGGCGCGATCCTTTCGCACGTGCGATGAAGCGCGGCTGTCCTCCCACCGAGCGGAACGCCCGGACAGGGCTGTTGACGCCGCCTGGAATCAGCTGTTGGGCTTCCGTAAAGAGTTTGGCAGAGCGGGATGTCTTCATAACGGGGGCGCACCCTACCATGGAGGACGAGAGTCGGTCAAGAAACTGGAGGGTAGGTCATCGGATATCAGTTCCTTAGAAGGCCAAAAAATGTCGATAGGATCCACTTCTTATCAATATGGATACAGCAGAAGGCGGGGTCTTTCGATCGAACGGTCAAATTCCTTTGTAATTGTCTACTGGGTTGTCAGGTATGGCTGGCGGCGCGATTCTTGCTGTATTTACATATGGAAAGTGAGATGGCCATGAAGGTTATTTGTTCTTGGTGCCGAGGGGAAGGTCAGGATGGTTTCGTCGGGGAAAAAGCGCCGTTTGATGATCCTCGGGAGACGCATAGTATCTGCCTCACACATGAAACAGCAGTCAGGGCTCGCTGGGAGGCGCGTCGACAGACGACAGGGGGCTTGTCCCTTCCTGCCAGGCTTATCCGAAGTCCTGCCTGCTGTATGAGCTAGTTGGTGCTCTTTACACCGCAGTTGGGGCGGGACTCTCAAACGGCTGGTTCCTGCGGGTCTTTTTGATCTCTGCCTGCCGTATCAGACTCTGAACAGCTTTGGCGGAACTCTATTTCTTGGTGGGTTTCTGCTTAGAAGTCGCGGAGCGTGTTCGGACTGGGTTTTCTGCAGACTTTCTCTGCTTTGTGGCGCTGAACTCTTCCAACTCCCACCGATGTCGCGTCGACTTATCCTGTGCCGTCACGGCAAACACCGCATGAAACGGGGCGCTTCGACCGTCCGCCGTTTGTCCCTTGCTCCAGGCTTCTCCGGCGTCGTTGAGGACTTCCAGCAGCGTTTCATACTCCTCTTCGTCATTGGGGAGTACCGCCTGGGCGTTCGAAATGAGGAGAATGTAGCCTTTGGCGGGTAGCCACTCGAAATCGGCGAGACATTCTTCCAAGGCATCCCAGTTGTGCCCAAAGTATTCCGGGAAGGACAATGCCTGCGCGAATTCATCGAAGAGGCTCGATGTCGTTCGACATTTCTTGCCCTCGATCGTGCGCACCAGAAATCCGGCGGGAGCAGTGATTATCGTTGTGGCCGAACTCCCGCGAGGTAAGACGAGCAGTCCTGACCAGGGAGGTACTGAAGCGCTGAGATGGGTGCGGAGGGACAGTTTTACCGGCATAGGGCGCTCACCTGCTGCAGTGTCTGTCAATTGAGGGGGACAAACGTTCTGTAGTGATCTCCGGTATAGTAGGCTTTCCCGGTTCGCTGCTCGATCACAATCCGCTCGGCGTCACGCCCGCGGCCGTGGATCTTCGGGTTGACATCATACTCCCGATAGCGACCGGGAGGAAGACGGCGTTCTCGGTTTTGGAAATCACGCCCACCAACATAGCCTGGAAGCGGACGCCCGCCTCGCTTTTCCAGTTGTGTGAGGAGATCGTAGGCTTTTTCAGGCGCTGTTGCAAACCATGAAGGATCGTCGGTCTGCGGGGAAAGAAGAATCGAGGCGTTGGTGGTCAGGGTGTTGGGATTGAGGTTGTGAGTTGCGATGCCGATCGATGGAACGAGTGCAAGCGTACAGCAGAGGGTGACGAGTAGGCCGAAGAATTGAAGTTGCTGCCATCGATGGGTGGACACAGGTCCTCTCATGTGTGGATCTGGGGGGCAGACGAGAAGACCGTAGCATTCTCTTTTCGCGAAGGTCAAACATCCTCCATAGGGATTCACGTACTTGCCTGGATGTCTTCAGCCCTGTTTGCTAGAATGAGCGAACTGGGTGTGCCGCGGACAAAACCGAAACAATCATCCATATCGCCATTGATTATCTTGCGGAATGTACGTCCTGTGCTGAGGAGTGGTTTGAGCGGATCGGTCTGTGTATCGCGGGCATGTGTTTCCACTCTACTTGTGCTGGTACTCCTCACGTTGTCGGGGCCGTCGAATGCGCAGATGAGTCCGAGCGGTTCGATGCGGAGATCTCCGGCAGACGTCGTCAAGCGCTATGTGTCGTTGGATCAGAAGGGGGCACGCCTCGAGGCCGCCTCATTCGATACGGTCATGCCCTATATCGAGTGGAAAGAGGAGCCAGCCTGGGGGCGCATCGTGGTGGTGCAAAAAACGACCGTGTCCGAGGATTACCGGCAATGGGAGATCGTGAATAATCTGGAAGTTATCATCCCGGTGACCTTTCAGGTACGGGGCTCGGTGTATCTCGAGACGGCCAGTTTCGTCCCTGAGGACAGGACCGAAGAGGTTCGTTTTCATGTGAAAGTGGTGGGTCATTACTGGCGTATTCTCTCACCGGTCATCCCACCCCATGTCGGATTGAAGCGGATGGTGAGCTTTGCTCGAGATGCGGCTCTCCACGAATCGGACGACACACAACGCACAGTACTCACTGACCTTATCGAATCGTTGCGAAAGGCAAACTAATGGCACAGACGCCGGTGGATCTCCTGATCTTTGACTTGGACGGAACGTTGATCGAGTCTAAATGGGACATCGCTCATGCCGTCAATTTCACGTTGAAAGAGTTGGGACTGCCTGAGCGTCCTCTCGAAGAGATCTTCGGATTTGTCGGAGACGGGGTCAAGCGGCTGCTGCGTCTGGCGGTTGGGGAAGGCAATCAGGAGAAATTTGAAGAAGCCTTGAAAGTATTCCGAGGCCATTATCTCGAACACTGCTTGGACCGGACGACCTTCTACCCGGGAATCGAGCCCATGCTCGAGCATTTTGCTCACAAGCAGAAAGTGATCGCGACGAACAAGTCGATTGAGTACACGCGCGTAATCTTGAATGGGTTGGGGCCACAACATTTCATGTACATGGTGGGCGGAGACAACGGCTTCGGATTGAAGCCGGAGCCAGGGATGCTCCTCCACATCATCAGCAAAATGGGCGTGCCGAAGGATCGGACGGTCCTTGTCGGAGACAGCACGAACGATATCAACGGCGGACATAATGCAGGCATTCGGGTCTGTGCCGTGGGGTACGGCATGGGCAATCGACAGAAGATGGAAGCCTGTCAGCCTGATTGGTTCATCGAAAAACCGGAACAACTCACGGAGCTGTTTATATGAAAACTCAACCATCACTCGTATCTGATGAAGTGCGTCTTCCTTGGCTCCGCCTCTCGCGTCTTGCTCCGCATATCTTGCAAGCGTTCGGAGTACGCCCCACGTTTCACGAAGGACGCTTCACGATCTGTGCTGTTGTCATGGCCCTCAGTCTTGTCTGTAACGTCAATGCGCTGTCGGCAGCCTCACCAAGCTTTGCCGATCGGGTGATCGAGCATCGGCTTGCCAATGGGTTGACGGTGCTCATGGTCGAGCGGCATCAGACGCCGGTTGTCTCGATCAACATTACCTTCGCCGTGGGCGGTATCAATGAGCAGGTCGGTCAGACGGGCATTGCCCATCTCTACGAACACATGGCCTTCAAGGGCACGCGTGTCGTGGGAACGACCGATTACGATAAAGAAAAACCGATCCTCGCCGAGCTGGCCGTTGTCGGGACGGAGCTCGATCTGCGGGAACGAGAAGCGGCAGGGAAAGGGGGAGGGGCGACGGCGGACGAACGAGCGACAGTCGAATCGCTGCAGAAGCGATTTTTGGCCTTGCAAGCACAGGCCGGTCAGTATGTGGTCGGCAATGAAATGGCACTGCTGTACCAGCGTCACGGTGGTGTGGGACTCAATGCTTCAACAGGGAAAGATCTGACGCGGTACATGATCAGCTTACCTTCCAATCGACTGCCCTTGTGGGCGGCGATCGAGTCGGATCGGATGGCCAATCCTGTCTTGCGCGAGTTTTACAAGGAGCGCGGCGTCGTGATGGAAGAGCGGCGGATGCGCAACGACGACAGCCCGAACGGGCTGTTGTTCGAAACCTTCACTTCGGCGGCATTCCGAGCCCATGGGTACGGGATTCCGACCATCGGATGGGGATCCGATATCCTGTCGTTGACACCGGCGGCTACAGAAGCCTTTTTCAAGACCTATTATGGTCCGAATCGCGCCACGATTGCCTTGGTGGGGGATATCAATCCCAAGGAAGTCATCGCCTTGATCGAGCGGACGTTTGGAAAGATTCCTGCCGCGCCGCCGGCACCATCCTTGGTAACGGTGGAACCGGAACAACGAGGTGAACGCCGGGTCGAAGTGGAATTTGATGCCGAGCCGGCGATCGTGATCGGTTATCACAAGCCGACCCTGGGCCATCCGGATGATGATGTGTGCGATGTGATCGATGCAGTGCTCAGCGATGGCCTGACGTCCCGCTTGCACCAGAAATTGGTACGGGAGAAACGTCTGGCCGTCTCGGTCGGGTCCGATGCCAGTCATCCCGGAGTTCGTGCGCCGAATCTGTTTGTGATCACGGCCACGCCATTGGCTCCCCACACGACGGCGGAAGTCGAAGCGGCGATTTATGAAGAGGTTGAACGGCTGAAGCAGGAGCCGGTCTCAGCACAGGAGCTGGAGAAAGTGCTGAATAACTTGGATGCGGATCTCGTGCGCGGACTACGATCCAACAGTGGGTTGGCGTCTCAACTGGCTCTGTACCAGGCTCTCGCTGGTAATTGGCGCTACGTTCTCACGTCACGTGACAACGTAGCGAAGGTCACGGCTGCCGAGGTCCAGCGGGTCGCCGCGCAATACTTTACCCGGTCGAATCGAACCGTCGCCGTGTTGGTCAAGAAAAGCCACAGCAAAAGTGTAACGGCCATGTCGGGCAACGAGGTGCAGCCATGAGGATGGTGAGGAGTGAGGGCCGATGGGTGAAGGGATGGCGCATAGCCGGATTGTTGAGCCTGGCCGTACTACAGGCCTCGGCCATCACGGCGTACGCAGGGGAACCGGTACTTGGTGATCCTCGGACCATGACATTTCAACCCGTGGAGTTTTTACCGCCGGAGCCGGAGCGGATGACTTTAGAGAACGGCATGGTCGTCTATCTTTTGGAAGACCATGAGTTGCCGCTCGTGTCGGTGACGGTCACGATGCGAACCGGAAGCTGGCTTGATCCCATCGACAAGATCGGATTGGCATCCATGACAGGGGCGGTCATGCGGACGGGCGGCGGAGGAGGGCTGTCGGCCGAGCAAGTTGATGCGGAGCTAGAGCAATTCGCAGGCGATGTGAGCATCGGAATCGGGCGGCAATCAGGGTCGGCTTCGTTGGATGTGTTGAGTAAGGATGTGCCTCGTGGGCTGGAAATCTTGGCTGGCCTCTTGCGACGACCCACATTCGAGCCGGCTCGCGTGGAGTTGGCCAAGCTGCAGGCGATCGAGGGGATTCGCCGAAGGCAGGATAATCCGGGGTCCATCGTTGGTCGAGAATTTGCCAAGGTGCTCTATGGAGCTGATCATCCTAGTGCCCGAGAAAGTTCCCTGGATTCGATCACGCGGATTACGAGAGAGGATCTCCTCACCTTCCATCGCGATACCATTCATCCCAATGGGATGATTCTCGGTGTGACCGGCGACTTCAAAAAAGATGAGATGCTCGCCGCACTGCGCAAGGTCTTCGGAGACTGGAAAAAGGGAACGGTGCCGGAGTTGAAGATTGCCGATGTGCCGGACGCGGAGCTGTCCAGACCGGTGGTCCGATTCGTCAGTAAAGAGACGTCGCAGACCCATCTTCGTCTGGGACATCTCTCGATTAAGGAAAATGATCCCGACTATGTCGCCCTGGCTATCGCCAACGACATTTTAGGGGGAAGTTCGTTTCGTAGTCGCCTGTTCAATGATGTACGGACAAAGCGGGGGCTGGCCTACTCCGTCGGCAGTCGTCTCCATACAGGTACGCATGATCAAGGAGTCTGGCTGATGCGGGCAGAAACCAAGCTGACCTCAACCCAGGAAGTGATTGAGCGGTTTGTGGCGAATATCGAACGGATGCGTGCGGAGCCGGTGAGCGATACCGAACTGGCCGAGGCCAAGGAAGCCTATGTGAACTCGTTCGTGTTTTCCTTTGCCAGCCCTTCGGCGATTGTCAGCCGGCTGGTCGAGTTGGAGTACGATGGGTTGCCGAAGGACTTTCTGCAGCAGCTGCGAGCCAAGGTCGTGGCGCTGACCAAGGAGCAGGTTCAGGCCGCAGCCAAGAGACATTTGCGTCCGGATCGGTTGAAGATTGTTGCGGTTGGGTCCGGTGAGACCTTGCCGAAAGCGCTCGCAACCTTTGGAGATGTAAAAGAGATTAAGTTGAGTCCGGAAGGGTGAAGGGGTGGCGTAGCTGGTGAGAGTCGATCACGATGTCAGCGCCCACCATCGCATAGCCTCGCCGCTACGCCTAGGATGAAGGGAAAAAGAACTCATTGCTCATGGTTAATATATGCCGCTAGAAGACGATTTCTGTGACATCCTGAAAAAATCACGTATGGGACAAGGGTTGTCGGTCGGCGACGTGGCCCGAATGACGGGTTTACCTGGCGGCGATATTACGGCGTTGGAACGAGGGGATCAACCGAAAGATCGTGCCGAGGTGCGCGCGTTGGCGAAGGCCTTGGGCTTGCGTGTGGAGCCGCTGGAGCAGATCGCGATCAATAAGTGGGAGCCGGTTGCCCAGTGTATGCCACCATGGGTGGAGATGGTGCAGGGGTCCGTCAGTGGGTATGGGGTCCAGGGGTACATCGTCGATGATGAGGGCGACGCGCTGTTGGTGGATACAGCCTATAACGCACCACTCATGCTGGAGCAGCTTCGCCGTCGTGGGTTGAGACTCCTCGGCATTTGTTTGACCCATGGCCATGCGGATCATGCCGATGGGATCGAACAGATTCTCGACCGGTATGAGGTTCCCGTCTACCTCGGACCAGAGGATGTGGAACTCCTCAGTTGGCGGCCACGGCGGGAATTGCTGGTGGCCCCGGATAATGATCTCATGATCAGGTTCGGCCGTCGCACGCTTCGATGTATGACGACGCCTGGCCATACGCCGGGGGGGATCTGTTACTGTGCGGATGATGTACAGGTACCGGTCTGTTTTGTGGGGGATACTCTCTTTGCTGGATCGATCGGGCGGTCTAATCCCAAAGCGTTGTATCCATCACACCTCAGTTCAGTCACTCACCGTGTGCTGACACTCTCGCCCGACTATCGTCTTTTCCCAGGACATGGACCGGCCACAACCGTAGAAGAAGAACTCGAGCACAATCCGTTTGCCGTGCTTTCCTAACCCGCATGATTCATGAACACTTCTGCTGCTATCCCTGATCCGCTGTTCCGACGAGCCTGCGGCTGGTGGGCTCGTCCTGCGGATCCTCGACGTACTGGACGAGTACGCCTCAGATTCTCCAGACTCCGCGCGCCGGTCTCACCACGCGGCTTGAGGGTTTCGTCCCTCGACGGTATTCAGGACCCCGCGCTAGTCGATGAGCAACGAACTGTCATGAATCATGCGGGCTAAGCAGAGTTGACATGGATGGCTTGGGACGAGAGGAACATCGAGAGCGTGAGAACAGGAGCGTTCTTGATGTGGGGGAACAACTTCCACCCCAGATCGTGAATGTCACGGAGGACGAAGACGAGGTTCCGCCGTCGTTTTTCTCCAAATGGACCTTGCCGATCGTCCTCTTTTTCCTGACGGTTTTTACGACGTTGTGGGCCGGCGCCTACCAAACCTACAATGGGCCGGCGCGCGGCCCGTTGAATTTTCTCCTGACGTCCCCTGAGATGCTCTGGCGGGGCATTCCGTTTGCCGGAGCCTTACTCTTTATCCTCACCACGCACGAGTTGGGGCACTATGTCTTGTCCAAGATTCACCGTGTGCCCGCCTCCTTGCCATTGTTCATTCCGGGCCTGCCGCATTTTATCGGGACCTTCGGCGCCATTATTCGCATGCGGGGTCCGATTCTGAGCCGCCGTGCGCTGTTCGATATCGGCGTCGCCGGTCCCTTGGCAGGGTTTGTGGTCGCCGTCGTGGCGTTGATCGTCGGTCTGAATCTCTCGACCGTGGTCGATCGAACCGCCACGTTGGGACTACAATTGGGTGAACCGTTGCTGTTGCAGTTCCTGTCCTGGCTGGTGATCGGGCCCCTTCCGCCGGAAGCCGACGTGGTGCTCCATCCGATCGGCTTTGCCGCCTGGTTCGGGCTCTTTGTGACGTCACTCAATCTCTTGCCGATCGGTCAACTCGACGGTGGCCATGTCGCCTATGCTCTCTGGGGCCGACGACAACGGATCATGGCGATGGTCTTTGTCCCAATATTATTGGTCTTGGGATTTGTCGGCTGGCCAGGCTGGTTGCTCTGGGCCTTCATGGCGGGATTTTGGGGCCTCGGCCATCCACCGGTCATGGACCCCTATGTGCCGTTAGGCCGAAATAGGACGATCGTCGGATGGATCGCCTTCGCGGTGTTTGTCGTCACCTTTGTGCCGGTGCCGTTTTCCATCCACTGACAAATTACTATGAACGTCTGATAGCGGCATTCAGTCAGTCTCACCCTTGCAACCAGATCATTGCGTATCTACGCGAGATGTACAGAAAAATTGGCTCTCAGCAGGCTCCATGCTGTTTTGACAGGTCACTCTTCGTCGGTTGTAGGGAAGGAGAACGTTATTTGATATGTGGATTCATACATGGCTACTCTACTCATAGCGCATGCCACGATAGCTGCACGAATTCTTCCAAATGTTTCAGACAATACAGAACGGGCCACAGGGATACCCTGTGGCCCGTTACTATCCACATATAAAGATCGAGGTCGTCACTCATCCGTGCGCATGAGCCGACGTACCCGCGGTACGAGGCATAAGAGCCCAGATCCCAATAGGAGCAAGGTCGACGGCTCAGGGACTGGCGCAGCTGAACCTGGTAGGCCCACAGTGAACCCGTGCCAAGCTTCCCCAGTCGGATTGATCCAGCTGATCGATGTGAATGTCCCTGGGAATAGAATGAGACCGTGCCCTTCTTCGCCTAGGAGTAGATCTCCAGGAAGAGACGCGAGAAACCCACTGCCCCAATAACCTGGTCCGGTATTGAGGACATTAAAGGGAACGGAAAAGTCGTAGGTCACTGCAGTTCCAGGCGCTCCCACACTTAAGAGGGCCATAACAGGATTTACGACGGGCGTAGAGAATGTCAATGTTTGAATTCCTGTCCCTGGGCCACCCGTCAATGCAATGATGTCACTGGACGGAGGCGGATTATCGACTGCAGGAGGTTGCGTGTAGGTGCTGGGGCTTACTGACCAATAATTTACCCCGCCGCCGGCTTGGGTAAAATAAATGTCTCCAGTAAAACTGACGGTGACTCCATTTGCGGACCCAGTACTTGTTGCACTGGGTCCAGAACCTGCCGAAGTCCAGTCCACCCAGGTGGTCGGCAACGCCAAGACATGTCCTGAGCTCAGAAGTGAAATCGAAAGAAAGACCCACATGCCCATACGTACTTTAATTCCCATTTCCTCTCCTCCACTTGGTTGATGCACACACGCCCCCACTCCACTCATGTCAAGAATTAGAAAAGGTCTGACAAATTGAATCTTTCAGCAAATCAACGCTCAAAACACTGGCGATTTGAATGGTTTGTTCTCGAAACTCCGAATTAAATCTGACTTTGTTTAAGCAGATATCATGCTAATTTGTAAGTATTTGTTATGTCTATCTATCTATCTATCACTTTCTGAGCGAGTGTAAAAACTCTTGACAAGACCAGCTTCTACGAGTGATGTCAGGTAAGACTACTAGTGATGTAAGTAATCGAAGTATTAGTATATTTATACAATTCCAGGTGGAGGGTATGGACTGTAAAAACTATTTACAGCGAGAAAAGACTCTTTACATCCAGTCCGAGTTGAAGGCAGGGAAAATCAACAGTTGGACAGGTCACAGGCTCGAAGACAAGTCGACAGCCCGGCTATGGTGTCGATTGAACGGATTGGCAAGGGCGAGCCAGTAGGCCGTGTCGGCAAAGACGACGTTCAAGAGGGAAGATGTTAAAGGGGCGGTTACCTTTATAGGCATCCAATCCAGATCACCGCTTGCTTTGCAGGACTTTATCATTCGGCTTTCAGGAGGCAGAGAAATTCAGTGATCGAAACGATTTCGACCGATTGAATCCGGCGAAGACTCAAGAGATCGTCGTCTCTGCTGACAAGCCAGCGGACTCCTGCCGCTGCCGCGCAGGCGATGAATTTGGCATCGTCTGGGTCTCGAACATAGGCAACAGTTGTCGGAATAGCTTTGACGGACTCTATAAAGGGGAGGAATTCCTCTTCGATCACGCTACGGATCTCCGCAGGTGTGAGTTCAAACTTTGGATAGGCGAGTACACGAATGTATCCATCGAGTATGGGAGCTGAGACGACCGGTCGAAGACGGCTGGAGTGCCAGGCCGAGACGAGTTGCGACGGTGGTCCAGAGAAGAGCAAGGCCGAGATGATGACGTCCGTGTCGAGCACGGCGCCGGTTTCGGCGTCCTCGTGCCCAGGCGATGGCGCGATCGACGTCAGCCGGCTCCATGCCTCGATTGTTGATCTTTCTCCGTACGGCCGCCAGTCGAGACCCTGTTTCTGTCATGGTGACAGGTTTGAGGATATCAGCACCCCGTCTTTGGTGGTGACATCGAAGTGCTCCGTGTTCGGAATGCCTTTTAGCGCATTCTTGGGCAACGTGACTTGATCCTTCGAGGTTTTTGGGGCCAGCATCATCCCCTCGCCAGTGAAGTAAGGATGTCGTATCCCACGGTATCCTGGCAAGTCAGAGACCAAGGGGGTGCGAGTAAGGTAGGAACAGAAGAATGCTCTCTGTCCAATGAAAGCATTGCGGTTGTTTATAAGATAGACAAATTCAGGAAGGAAAGCTTGTTGATTAACTAGTGACGGCCATTCCTGGCACGTCGAGGAGAGCGTCGTGCTCCATTGGACCTGCGAGCAAGGAGCCATTTTTTAAATGAAACTTGGCTTTCGCCTGACGGTCTACCCGCGAGGAGGCCTTCCACACTGATGTCCTCATCAAGCTTCTCCCAGTGAATCCCGTGCCCTCTACCGATCAATCGCCAACCCTTGCGCTCGACAGGTGTGGCGTGAATGAGGCGTGGGAACCAAGCAAGTGGCACGGAGAGGCTCCGTCCATCGCTCAAGTGGACGGTGAGCGTGTCTTCCGTCACGGTTACCGCTTTGGCTACCGGCAATGAGATTTCAACGGCCGAAGTATTCATTCCATGCCTCCACAAGGCTGCCCTCATGCTCGGTCACGAGTGTATGAATGCGGAGGATTTCCGAACGAGAAAATCCTCCGCTTTCTTGTAGCCGAATTGGATCAAGCCACAACTTTGCTACCTTATCTTCCCGTTCGATGTGTATATGCGGCGGTTCTTCTCGATCACCCGCATAAAAGAAAAACCGATACGGACCAGCCTTCAGAACTGTCGGCATGAATGTGCACTCACCTGCTCATGTTAGCACGTCTGTGTTCTCAAGCTGAAGTGATCTGCTGCTTCTCTTCGGATAGACTGGTTGGAGGTGGGAATAACTGTAGCCTTCTTGACATTTTCTTGTCCGATTCATCTCCCACTTTTAGAGTGGAGACATGATTGCCAGTGAGGCATCCACGGACCTCTGTCCGAAATGTCAGGCGCAACGGTCTGATGGAGCAGAGGAATGTATCCGCTGCGGGATTATCTTCTCAAAATACAAGCAGCTAGCGGCGAAGGGGCGTCTTTCACCATCTCGGCCAGCATTCACAGAGTCTAGGTGGTTCATAGCAGCCAAGGAATGGCTGATCGAATCAGACCAGACGACCGATTCGATGACGTTCTATGGTCGAGCTGCGGTGTTTCTGGGCATGGTCTGTTGGGGATGGACGTTCATGGTGACCCCGCTCGAGACTAATGACACCGGTGGATCATTTCTTCACCTGATCAATCTGCCGTTTCATGAGGCCGGCCACATTCTCTTTATCCCCTTTGGGCACTTCATGACGATTTTAGGAGGAACACTTGGCCAGATTCTCATGCCGATAATCTGTCTCGGCACATTTCTTGTGAAGACCCGTGATCCGTTTGGGGCAGCCGTGGCCCTCTGGTGGACGGCAGAGAGCCTGATGGATATCGCGCCCTACATCAACGATGCGCGGGCGATGGATCTGATGCTACTTGGTGGAGTAACCGGCAAGGAAACGGACGGACACGACTGGAACAACATCCTGACGATGCTGGACTTGTTGGAATGGGACCATCGCTTGGCTCACCTGACCTACAACCTTGGAATATTTTTGATGGTCGCTTCCTTCCTCTGGGGAGGCGCGCTCTTGCTACGGCACTATCGTCGGCTATCTACCTAGATCATCGTTCCACTCTCTGCTAATTCGTCTCGCTTTCAAGTCTTCATCATTCTTTGATGGCGCTACCAATCATTTTGACGCCATTTTTATGTCGAGGGGAGTAGCTTAATTGCTCATGGGGGATTTCGATGGACCTGATTTATGTTGGCCTGATTGTGGGCTTCTTCTTCCTTTCAAGATGGCTAATGTCGTGTTTGGAACGGCTCTGAGGGGGCAGTCATGAGGGCAACCTACGTGCTAGACGGAATTGTGTCGTTGGGCCTGTTGATCTACCTCTTCATCGCGTTGCTGAAGGCGGAGTGGTTCTGATGACGACGAATGCAATCCTCCAGGTGATTGTGTTTTTTGCCGTGCTGCTGACACTCGCGAAGCCCCTGGGCTGGTACATGACGCGAGTGTACGAAGGCAAACCCTGTGGCTTGGATCGTCTCTTCGGGCCCGTTGAACGCGTCATGTATCGGCTCGGTGGGATTCGATCTGCCGAGGAGATGAGCTGGAAAACGTACAGCCTGGCCATGCTGGTCTTCAATGCAGCCGGACTCCTATTTCTCTATGGCATACAGCGCCTACAGAATGTCTTGCCCCTCAACCAGGCCAATCTTGGCGCGGTCGCACCTGACATGGCTTTCAACACGGCCGCAAGCTTCACGACTAATACCAACTGGCAGGCTTACGGCGGAGAGACGACATTGAGCTATTTCACGCAGATGCTGGGCCTCACGGTACAGAACTTCCTCTCTGCTTCGACGGGAATGGCGGTGCTTGTTGCATTGATCCGAGGGTTGAGCCGTAGCACGTCCACGACACTTGGAAATTTTTGGAGCGACCTGGTCCGCGGCACGCTCTATATTCTTCTGCCTCTCGCTCTGCCGTTATCCGTTCTCTTGGTATCGCAGGGCGTCGTCCAGACCTTTGAGTCATATCAGACGGCGACTCTGCTGCAGCCGGCCGGTTACGACAAGTCCATGACCGACACGAACGGCATGCCGGTGCTCGATGAGCAGGGGAAACCGAAAACCGAGTCTGCCATCGCAATCGAGCAGATCCTTGCGGTGGGCCCGGCGGCATCCCAGATTGCCATTAAGCAACTCGGCACGAACGGAGGCGGTTTTTTTAACGCCAATTCCGCCCATCCGTTTGAGAACCCAACACCCTTGTCAAATTTCTTTGGAGTCTTGGCGATCCTCCTCATCCCAGCCGCGCTGTGCCACACGTTTGGCCTCATGGTGGGCGATACCCGCCAAGGCTGGGCGATTTTCGCCGCCATGACGTTCCTCCTTCTCAGTCTTACTCCGCTGGGCTTATGGGCCGAACAGCGGGGGAATCCCCTGCTGGCCGCTGTCGGAATCGATCAGCAGGCCCAGGTCAGCCAGGCCGGGGGCAATATGGAGGGGAAAGAAACGCGGTTCGGCATCGCCGAGTCGGTCTTGTGGTCCGCTGCGACGACCGCCGCTTCCAATGGGTCGGTCAATTCAATGCACGACTCGTATACGCCGTTGGGTGGACTCGTGCCCCTGTTCCTCATGCAGTTCGGCGAAGTCGTGTTTGGCGGTGTCGGCTCCGGATTGTACGGCATGATCGTCTTTGCGATCATTGCGGTGTTCATCGCAGGTTTGATGGTGGGACGGACGCCCGAATATCTCGGGAAGAAAATCGAGCCCTACGAGATGAAGATGGCTGCGCTGCTCATCCTCATCATGCCCCTTATCGTTCTGGGCTTCACGGCCGTCGCCGTCGGGACCGAAACTGGGCGATCGTCTCTGCTGAATCCCGGACCTCATGGGTTCAGCGAGGTTCTTTATGCCTATACGTCACAGGGCAATAACAACGGAAGCGCGTTCGCGGGGCTCAATGCGAACACTCCCTTCTACAACCTCACCGGCGGCGTCGCGATGCTGATTGCTCGGTACTGGCTCGCGATCCCGACCTTGGCCCTGGCAGGGTCCTTGGTGCGGAAGAAAGCGGTGCCGCCGGGATCTGGCACGCTGGCGACTCACACGCCGCTGTTTGTCACGCTCTTGATCGGAGTGGTGATTGTGGTTGGGGCGCTGACGTTCTTGCCGGCCCTGGCCCTCGGGCCATTGGTTGAACACCTGCTTATGTGACGGGGACAAATGAAGAGAACAGGGCTATGCGCATGGCAACGGAAGTGAAAAGACACCAGACCCGCTCCCTCTTTGATCAGAACATTCTTCGGCAGGCCTTATTAGATGCTTGTCGAAAACTGGATCCTCGCCATCAGGCCAAAAACCCGGTCATGCTCGTGGTGTGCGTTGGAAGCGTCTTGACGACCCTCCTGTTTCTGCAGGCGCTGGTCGGGGCGGGGGAAGCGCCGACTTGGTTCATTCTTGCCATTGCCCTCTGGCTCTGGTTCACCGTTCTGTTCGCAAACTTTGCGGAAGCTATGGCGGAAGGCCGTGGTAAAGCGCAAGCCGATTCGCTCCGGCGCACGCGCCGAGAGCTCACGGCCAAGAGGCTTGGTACGGTCGATCCGGGAAACGAGCACTATGCCATGTGGAACCGACAGTTCCAGCGGCGCGATACGTTCAGCGTGGTGTCGGCGAATCAGCTCAAGAAAGGTGATGTGGTTCTGGTCGAGGCAGGAGACATCATTCCAGTCGACGGCGAAGTCGTGGAGGGCGTCGCGTCAGTGAACGAGAGCGCCATTACCGGCGAGAGTGCGCCCGTCATTCGAGAAAGCGGCGGCGACCGCAGTGCCGTCACAGGAGGCACGAAGATTCTGTCCGATTGGCTTATCGTTCGTGTTACGGCCAGTTCAGGAGAAAGCTTCCTGGATCGGATGATCGCCATGGTGGAAGGAGCCAAACGCCAGAAAACGCCGAATGAAATCGCCCTCACTATTCTCCTCGCTGCTCTCACCATCATCTTTGTCTTGGCAACGGTGACTCTGTTGCCGTTCTCGCTCTACAGCGTGCAGGCCATGGGGAAAGGGACGCCGGTCACTGTCACTGTGTTGGTGGCACTCTTGGTCTGCCTGATCCCGACGACAATCGGCGCTCTTCTCTCCGCAATCGGGATTGCCGGCATGGATCGCATGGTGCAAGCCAACGTCATCGCGATGTCGGGAAAAGCCGTTGAAGCGGCGGGGGACGTGGACGTTCTGCTGCTGGATAAGACCGGTACCATCACGCTGGGAAACCGTCAGGCGACCGCCTTCCTTGCAGCGGAAGGAGCAGACATCCAGACGCTGGCCGACGCCGCCCAACTCTCATCGTTGGCGGATGAGACACCGGAGGGCCGCAGCATCGTTGTCTTGGCGAAAGAAAAGTATGGATTGCGCGCGCGCGATATTCATGAGATGGGCGCCACATTTATTCCTTTCACGGCTCAGACGCGGATGAGCGGGGTCAACCTTGACGGACGGCAGATCCGCAAGGGATCGGCGGATGCGATCGAAGCCTATGTGACGTCGCAGGGAGGACAGTTTTCTCAGGTTGTCCGGCTGAATGTCGAAACGATTGCCAAACAAGGCGGAACACCACTGGTGGTAGCAGAGAGGGACAAGGTGCTCGGGGTGATTGCGTTGCAAGACATCGTTAAGGGGGGGATCCGGGAGCGGTTCGGTGAACTACGCCGGATGGGCATCAAGACCGTCATGATCACCGGCGACAATCCACAAACAGCAGCAGCCGTGGCGGCGGAGGCCGGGGTGGATGATTTCCTGGCGCAGGCCACGCCGGAGGCAAAGCTAAAGTTGATCCGCGATCTTCAATCCGAAGGCCGCCTTGTGGCCATGACCGGGGACGGAACAAACGACGCGCCGGCCCTAGCACAGGCCGATGTGGCGGTCGCCATGAATACCGGAACGCAAGCAGCCAAAGAGGCTGGAAATTTAGTTGATCTGGATTCCAACCCAACAAAGCTCATCGAAATCGTGGAAATCGGGAAGCAGTTGCTCATGACACGCGGCGCCCTCACCACCTTCAGCATCGCCAACGATGTGGCCAAGTACTTCGCCATCATTCCCGCAGCCTTCGCCACGACCTATCCAGCGCTCAATACATTGAACGTGATGCAGTTGGCGACCCCCCAGAGCGCCGTCCTCTCCGCGGTCATCTTCAACGCGCTGATCATCATCGCGCTTATTCCGCTTGCGCTACGAGGCATCAAGTACCGACCCAGTGGCGCAGGATTCCTATTGCGACGGCATCTCTTGATCTATGGATTGGGGGGTATGGTGGTGCCCTTCGTCGGCATCAAGCTAATCGATATGATTCTGGTGGCCTTGCATCTTATTTAACATGGAAAACGATTAGGTCGTGAGGAGACAGGAGAGAGCTATGAAAGACCAAATAAGGCCCGCCCTGACCATGCTGTTACTTCTGACTGTCTTGACGGGGCTGGTCTATCCGCTGGCGGTTACCGGGCTGGCCCAACTGTTGTTCCCGGATCAGGCGAACGGCAGCTTGATCGTGCGTGAAGGTAGGGTGATCGGATCTAGGTTGAGCGGACAGTATTTTGACAAACCGGAGTATTTCTGGAGCCGACCGTCGGCGACCGCTCCATTTCCCTACAACGCCGCTGCGTCGGGCGGGTCGAACCTCGGACCTACCAACCCGGTGTTGATCGAGGCCGTCAACGCGCGAGTGGCCGCCTTGCGAGCCGCAGATCCGGGCAACGATTTGCCCATACCAGTCGACCTAGTTACCGCCTCCGGAAGCGGACTGGACCCTCACATCAGCCCGGCCGCAGCGTTCTACCAATTGGGAAGGGTGGCTCGTGCTCGAGGGATCGAGGAATCGGTCCTGCGGGATCTCGTTGCCCAATACACACAGGGCCGCCAGCTCGGCGTTCTTGGAGAACCACGAGTTCATGTTCTTCTACTGAATCTCGCCCTGGACGAGAGGCGTTAGTTGAAGCAGGCTCAGCTCTTGTTAGGATCAATCGTGCCGTTGACGCTCCTCTGAGCCTTCCCTAGAATCAATCGCCGGTCGTTCGTCTTAAACTTTGCATGCCTCGTTGCACGAAGAGCTGCTCGTATGAACCTACAACGACCAGATCCCGATGCACTGCTTCAGCGAGTTCAGGCCGAGGAAGCTCGGCAACACCAAGGAAAATTCAAGGTCTTTTTTGGTGCCAATCCCGGCGTCGGGAAAACCTACGCTATGCTGGAGGCGGCGCACGAGCAACGACGTGAGGGCATCGATGTCGTCATCGGTGTCGTCGAGACGCATGGTCGGGTGGAGACGGAGTCGCTGATCAATGGACTCGAGATCATCCCGCGCCGGGCCGTCGACCATCGTGGCACCGTACTGCAGGAATTCGACCTTGACGCGGCGCTCGCCCGCCACCCCACTGTTATCCTCATCGATGAACTCGCGCACAGCAATGCGCCGGGTATGCGCCACGCCAAACGCTGGCAGGATGTGCAGGAGTTATTGAAGGCCGGTATCACGGTCTATACCTCGGTGAACGTACAGCACTTGGAAAGCTTGAACGATGTGGTCGCGCAGATCACCGGCGTGCGGGTTCGTGAAACCCTACCGGATTCCGTGCTTGAGCGGGCTGATGACGTGGAGCTGATCGATCTCCCGCCGGATGATTTGCTTCAGCGCCTCAAAGAGGGGAAGGTATACGTCCCGGAGCAGATTCAGCATGCCATTCAACATTTCTTTGCGAAAGGTAATCTGATTGCGCTTCGAGAACTCGCTCTTCGCCGCACCGCCGAACGGGTCGATCAGCAGATGGAGGTCTACCGACGCGACCATGCCGTCGTACGAACCTGGCCGGCTGCGGAAACGATCTTGGTTTGTGTGAACATGAAGCAGCGTGGTCCGCGTTTGATCAGAGCCGCACGCCAGATGGCGACGGATCTTCATGCTAAATGGATCGCCGTGTACGTGCAGGTTCCTCGGCATCTCCGATCACCCCAGTCTGAACGCGACCGGCTGGTGCAGACCTTGCGGCTGGCGGAGCAGCTTGGAGCTGAAACGGTCACCTTAACGGGAGAGAATGTGGCTCAGGAGCTCTTGAATTACGCCCGGAGCCGGAACGCCACAAAGATTATCGTTGGAAAACCGGTGCGGGCTCCCTGGAAGGAGTGGATATTCGGATCCGTGGTCTCAGACCTTGTTCATCAGAGCGGCGAGATCGACATCTATGTCATCGCGGGAATGGGCGATGACAGACAACCCGCCGTAAGACGTGCTCATCAGGGTGCCGGGGATGTCGATGTATATGCTTACGGGGTTGCTGGTGTGTTGATGGCGACGGGGATCGACTGGTTGATGTTTCCTTATTTCGCGGCTGCGAACCTGATCATGATCTATCTCATTGCCGTGATCGGCGTTGCGATTCGTTGCGGTCGTGGGCCGTCGGTGTTCGCTTCTGTCCTGAGTGTGGCGGCGTTCGATTTCTTTTTCGTGCCGCCCTACTACTCCTTTGCCGTCTCCGATATTCAATACCTGTTGACCTTCGGCGTCATGCTGGTAGTGGCTCTGGTCATCAGCAACCTTGCCGTGCGTCTGCGCCAGCAAGCCGAGCTCGCCCGCTATCGAGAACGACGTACCGGCGTGCTCTATGCCATGAGTCGAGATCTCGCCACTCATCGGGGAACAGGGATGTTGGCCCAGCTCGCGGCCAACCATCTTCGAGATGTGTTCGACGCACATGTGGCCGTATTTCTTGCGGATGCTGACAATCGGGTGCAATTGCAGCGCGGAGAGCTCCTGTTTTTTGAGTTAAACCCAAAGGAGTCGGGTGTTGCTCAGTGGGTATACGACCACCATGAGCGAGCGGGACTCGGAACCGATACGCTGCCGGGAGCTAGCGCCCTCTATATGCCGTTGGTGGCTTCGTCCGGCTCGATCGGTGTCGTGGCGGTGCGGCCGAAAGACCCCGTGCTGTTACTCGATCCAGAGCATTTGCATTTGCTGGAGTCCCTGGTAAATCAAGTGGCCTTGGCAATTGAAAGGACTCGTTTATCCGATGAGGCTCAGCAAGCGCACGTGGCGGCAGAAGCTGAGCGGATGCGCAGTGCCATTCTCAGTTCGGTCTCTCATGACCTGCGAACGCCGCTTGCAACCATCAGCGGTGCTGCCGGCAGCTTGGTTGAAGGTCGGGAGGAGCTCAATGCCGCTGCCCGGCGGGAACTTGCTCGATCCATCTATCGAGAGGCTGATCGTCTTGATCGATTGCTCAAGAACCTTCTTGATATGATGCAACTTGAAGCCGGAGCCGTACGACTCAATAAAGAGTGGCACTCCCTGGATGAAATCATCGGTGCTGCCCTGGCCAGGCTCGAAGGACGATTGGAGGGTCATGCGGTCAGTACGGCGTTTCCGACCGATCTGCCGTTGGTATTTGTTGATGGAGTGCTTCTGGAGCAAGTCGTGATTAATCTTGTTGAAAACGCAGTGAAGTATACACCTCTGAGAAGTACGATGGATCTGTCTGCGTCGGTCAGCGATCACGAAGTCATTGTTGAGGTTGCTGATCGTGGACCTGGAATCCCTCCCGGAGAGGAGTCTCGTATTTTTGACAAGTTCTATCGTGGCAAATCTGCGCGAGAAGGAGGCGTCGGACTGGGGCTGACGATTTGTCGCGGCATCGTTGAAGCACATGGCGGGCGTATTTGGGTGGAGAATCGGCCGGGAGGCGGCGCTCTCTTTCAGTTCACCATTCCATTATCGGAGAAGCAGCCGGCCGTCGAAATGGAGCAGGCACAGGTTTGATGAGCCGACCGGCTTATCCGAATGTGGTAGTCCAGTCCAGGAAATCTCATGTCTCAGGAAGCAGCGATCCTCTTGATCGAGGACGAACCAGAAATCCGACGTTTTCTCAGGACGACCTTGCCTGCACATGGTTTTCGACTCTACGAAGCCATGACGGGCAAGGATGGACTCGCAGAAGCGAAAGCAAGGAATCCGGATCTCATCCTGCTTGACTTAGGACTCCCTGACCTCGAGGGAAACGAGGTGATCCGCCAGATAAGGGATTGGACCACAACGCCTATTATCGTCCTGTCTGCTCGCGACCAAGAACATGCAAAAGTCGCTGCCCTCGACCTTGGTGCCGACGACTATGTGACGAAGCCATTCGGGGTACAGGAACTTCTCGCACGGGTGCGAACAGCGCTCCGACATGCGGCACAATCTGCCGATGCCCCTGACTCGGTATTTGTGCTCGGCGATCTGAAGGTCGATCTCGGGCGGCGACAGGTATTTGTCTCAGGGAAGGAGGTTCATCTCACACCGATTGAATACAGGCTTCTTACTACGCTGATCAGGTACGCCGGGAAAGTGCTGACTCATCGCCAGCTGCTAAAGGAAGTCTGGGGGCCCCTCCATGTGGAGGAAGGACACTACCTACGGGTCTACATGCGTCAGTTGCGTAACAAATTGGAGAGAACTCCCGCCCATCCTCGGTATCTCATGACGGAACTGGGGGTTGGTTATCGGCTCCGGATGGAATGACCCACGTCCTACTCCTTCGCGTTCCGCCGACATTCACCTCTTCGGTTTTTATCCCATTTTGATACCTGACAACGTATAGTTTGTGAGCGAGGCGTGGAAATAGGTTTTTCGCACTTGGTGAACGTTTATGATGCGGACGCCGTGCATCTCTTTGGACAATTAATATGAAGATCGTGAACCATGGGCGCCGTTGGGCCAACGGTATCGGCTGGTTTTTGGTCGTATGGGGGGGGGGCGCGACGATGTCTGTGTGTGAGGCTCAAGATCTCAGTCAACGATCAGCAGAACGCGCAGCAACTATGCCCAGTCCTGTCGGCTCCACGGAGACTGTTACGACCGGCTGGCACTATGGGGCGTATGTGGATGTGGGGTATATCGGGAATTTGAATACCCCCGACAACCATCTCTGGCGAAGCCGCGCCACCGCTTCTCATCACAACGAGCTCTCTCCCAACATGGGACTGGCCTATGTGCGCAAGGATGCGAGAGAGACGTCACGTTGGGGTATGGAACTGGGTTTCCAGGGAGGGCGAGACTCCGAAGAGTTTGCGTTCTTGGTGGGCGAGAGACGCGTCGAGGGATCGGATGTGCTCCGACATCTTCATCGTGCGAATGTGTCGTATCTTGCTCCGGTCGGCAAAGGGCTGGCGATCACCGCCGGTCTATTCAACAGTTTGATGGGGTATGAGTCGCTCTATGCAAAAGACAATGCCAACTACACGCGATCATGGATTGCGGACAACACGCCGTATATGATGTTTGGCGTGAATGCCCAGTATCCTGTGAGCGACGTTCTCACCGTCACGGCCTTTGTCGTGAACAGTTATTATCATCTTGCCCATCCTAACGATCACCCTAGTTATGGAGGTCGATGGATCTGGAAAGCCACACCACGATTCACCCTCATGCAGACACTTTATGCAGGACCGGACCAAGCAAATACGTCGATGGAGTTCTGGCGATTGTACGGCAATCAGATCCTAGAATGGAAAGGCGACGACGTGACTATCGCGGCGTCTCTCGATATTGGAACTGAACGCATTGCAAGTCAGTCGGGTAATCCCCGAGCCTTTGTTATGGGTGGCAACCTGGTTGTGAGGTGGCATGTCACCGGTCCCTGGTCTGTGGCCCTGCGCCCAGAATTCTACTGGGATCGGAATGGTCGATGGACCGGTGCGGAACAGTTCGTGAAAGCCATTACTTCCACAGTCGAGTACCAGCTCTCTTATAAATGGGCGAATACGATTGTGCGGGTGGAACATCGTTATGACGACTCAACTGGGGTGGGAGGTGGGTTTTTCAAGAACGGTGAGATCCGTCCCGGTGTCGCCGGTCTTACTCCTGGGCAGCATCTCTTCTTGCTGGGGGTCCTGTTGAGCTTCGATTCGCCCTAATACCCTGCCGTGTGACACAATTTCTATCTAAGGAGTCGCAACTGCTCGGTGACATGTCTGCTAAGTGTCTGGATAGCCAGACTCTTCGCGTCGCGCAATGGAGTCTTGTCCTCGATGAAGGCCGCTGCCCCTACCGTCTTCGATCGTCCTTCCACTGCCTGAATAAGAGCATGCCAGTCGGAGCGAGTCGCCAACAGGCTTCCTGTGGCCATCACGAGTGCAGCGCTTTCGGTGCCAGGGACAAGATAGGCCCCGAGGAGGGTTGGGTACAACCAGGCAAGGCGGTTGTTGTACCGGTCGATGGCCGCGATTCCATCAATGATGAGCACGACGTCCGCTCCAAACCGAGCCCCTGCCTGTTTGATTTCTTTGATGTCATCACCGCGTAATCTGACATCCGTCAGTACGAACATGTCCGCAAGGAGCTGTTCATCGCGTAATGGTGCTAATTCGCGGAGGAGCTGATCCCGATCTGCGCTCAGCCACTTGACCTTCCTGATGGATGGTGTATCGGGAACATCATGTTTAGCAAAAAAGACTCCGAGGCGAAACGGCGGGGAGGGATGCGCGATTTGATGTAAGACCGATTGGTTTTCTAGGTTTGAGAGAGAATCGAGATGGAGAGCTTCGCGCATCGCAGCTTGATCAAACCCTCGACTGCCCGCACAGCCAGCCAGCCCTGCCGCGATCAGCGCCAGGGAAATTCTAAAGGAATATTGGGTTATCTGCCTGCAGAGCCGTCGCATCTTAGGCCACCTGTTAGAATCCGCTTCCCCCTCCGCCACCAAAGCCTCCCCCCGACGATCCGGCGGATGACCTCCCGCTACGGAAGCCGGACCCACTAGAACTTCTTGGTGCAGAGGTCATCATCGCCCCGGTTGTGGTCGACATCCGCGAGAGATTGTCGACAAAGCGGTGAGGGCGAAAGTCAGCGAGATCCCGTCCTTGATACCAGGTGGGCGGTTGCGTGTAAATGCCCTCGAAGGCGCGGGCCCAATTGTGCTCCACGCCCAAAGCCATGGCAAAGGGCAGGTACTTCTCAAACATCTGAGGAGTCTTGATGACTCGATCAAAACGATCGGACTCAACTCGGGTCAGGAATTCCTCGAAGCCAAGTATCTGCTCCAACACCCAAGTGCCACGAATCGTTCTCGCAGGCATCAACCATCCGAATCCCATGATGATCGTGCTGGACAGCAGCCCCCCTGCGAGACCGGTCTGGAGTGCCAGCCCATAGTGCTCCTGGAGGAATGCTGCTCCGTAGAGTGACGCGACTACAGTAGCGATACCGATGGCCACATAGGTGTACCGGACGCGATCCGGCCGACTCGCATAGTATCCCTTCTGCAGGAGTTGCTCGAGAAGGGATGACTTGATTCCATCAAGATAGGTGTAGAAGCGATGGTTCAGATCTGAGAGGGCAACGACTGTCACCTGACCGTTCGCAAAGATTCCGTTCATGATGGTCTGTTCATGCGGCTTGAGCTCCGTCCACTCCCCGGAGAACTTCACTTGGTGCAGAGAGAACTCTGTGCTTGACCACAAGCCGAGGAGCTGGGGTTCCTGGCATTCCTCAATGCGGACAAATCCGCGAACGGCGAGGTCCACCACGGTTGCCGTGATATCGCGAAGATCCGGCGAGTTGTCAATAAGAGTTCCGATCTCGGCGGGTGTCAGCTGTCCCGGAGGTTCATACGCGACCGTGATGGGACGTCGATGTGGATCACGGCCTCGCAGATACCACAGACGCCACATCAGACCAAAGACGCCGATCGGGAGGACCAACGGCCAGTTGGATCGGAGAAAGAAACCAGTCAAGTTCAGCGAACTTGGCTCGATGACGAGTCCCTTATCCCAGCCGACCACAGCCGTGAGCCCCTCACGAAAGCCGAGTGGGCGCGTCATCCGATAGCGAATTTCAGGGCCGGTAATACTGACATCCGCTTGTTGCTCACGTGCTCCGTAGGCACCGCTGAACGCGAGAGCTTTGATACCTGTCGCTCTGGGAGGAAGAAGAATTCGTGCCTCCGCTGATTCGATCGGCACGTCCCATTCGTCGCCGGTCACGTTCCAGTACAGTTCGTCGTGTTCTTCAAAGTATTTCAGCCCATTAGATACCCTATAGGTCAGAATCAGCGTCTTGGTGGTGTCCTGAGCACCAGGCAACCAGATCGTAAAGACTTGATAATGCCGATCGTGAGCACTCTCATATTTCAGCGGGACATGGTGCTCGTCCGTGGCACTGACGAGATTCAACCATAAGGTGTAATTGAATCCTTGCGGAGTTCGATATTCGATCGGGATCTCACGTTTCAACCCGTTCCACGAACCTGTAAATCGAGGGCGGATCGTTTCGGTGACGATGAGGTCCCCATCCGTAAGCACCTGAATCTCGGTGTGGAACTGTTCGATGACCATCGTCCGTCCCTGTGCGGGAGGACTGACGATCAGGACGACACCGACCACAAGCCACAGGGTGATGAGTATGGGGGGAAATCCGGATCTGAGGATCGATGCGGTGTGCCTTATCACGGGGCCGATCAGTGTGTCTGCTCAAAGCTGACTTGTGGCACGCCGCGCTCTGCGCTCTCGACGAGCTCAAAGAATTCACGTGTCTTAAAGCTGAAGAGATTTGCGATCATATTGGAAGGGAATTCCTGGATCTTGGTGTTCAGGTCTCGGACCACGGCGTTGTAGTAGCGACGAGCATTCTGCAGGGCTTCTTCTATTTGGTTGAGGGAAGTCTGGAGGTGTGTGAAGCTTTCGACCGCACGCAGTTGCGGATAGGCTTCGGCGATGGCAAACAAGGATTTCAAGGATTGCGCCAATATGCCTTCTGCTTCAGCCTTTGCGGAGGGAGTAGTCGCTGACATCGCGCGGTTGCGGGCCGAGATTACCGCTTCGAGGGTCTGTTTCTCATGGCCTGCATAGCCTTTTACCGTTTCGACCAGATTGGGAACGAGATCATGCCGTCGCTTGAGTTGTACATCGATGTCTGCCCAGGCATTCTCAGACTGAACCTTCAACCGCACCAGGCTGTTATAGGTACCGATGACAAGCAGTACACCCAATGCCACAATGATCAAGGGAATCCATGTCATGGGTGCTCCGTTGCAGGGGTATTCAGAAGTCGGGAACTTGCAGAAACTATATCGCTGGGTCGGGGTGCTGTAAAGAAAAGGGAGGATAGCCGACACCAGGCAGGAGTTATTCCACGATGGGAAGAATTCGATCAACGACTGCCTGCACGACCGCCTCTTCGTCGGTCACCGCTTTAGGACCCTTGAAGCTCAACACCATTCCCCCGTGACTCGGCGCTTGAATCGTGACGCTGACTTCGACCCGATCACCGTCTTCGACCTCCGGGTCGCGGACGACGGGTCTGCCACAGATCCCCAAGACGGCCATTGAGAGGGTGGACTCGTCCTCTTCCAAGCGAAAGAGGTAGGCTCCATAACAAGGATCCCCATTCGCGAGGGTATAAGGGGCCAGTGGTTGCACATCTCGCACTGTGCCTCGCACGGTCACGTGGCGAAGATGGTAGATCTTGGGCGCTTCAAGGATCTGTTGGATGCTGGTGGGTTCCTCACCCCAAACCAGGGCCGAAGGCATGATTGAGAGAGAGAGCGCGAGGTAGTAGAGGCAGTGAGTTGCACGACGAATCATGAGTAGAAACAGTTTGGGATTGAGTGTCATTCTAGCATGTTCTTCGTATGAAACCCGCAGCGGCTTTCTCTTAGGCACCCGCCTCGTTATAATCCAGCCCCGTTGAGTCAAGGAGGAGTATGGGTATGGAACATGAACAACGACTGCGGGCCTTTATCGCGGAAACGCGACCGAGGTTTGAGGATCTCTTGGGCCAGATGGTGGAAGTGCCATCGATCAGTATGGATTCGTCTCGTGCAGGCGAGATGCGGCGTATGGCGGAGCTCGCGAAGCAGTATCTCGGCGATTTAGGGGCCAATCCGCACATCGTCGAGACCGGTGGGGCCCCTATTGTTTCGGGCGGCTGGACAGTGGGGGCTGAGTATCCCACCGTCACGATTTACAATCACCTGGATGTACAGCCTGCGCAAGAGCCTGAGTGGAAACAGGCTCCCTTCGCGTTTCGGAACGATTGCGGGATCTACCATGGCCGGGGGGCTACTGATGATAAGGGGCCGGCCCTGACGGCGCTATTCGCTGCCAGATATGCGATCGAGCAAGGGGTGCCGATCAATATTCGGTTCTTATGGGAGCTGGAGGAAGAGATTGGTAGCCCGAATTTTCGGGTGGGTCTTAAAGATCGTACGGCGATCCCGAGGCCGGACTCGGTGATCGTGTCGGATACAATCTGGATCGCCAAGGGGCGGCCTGCGGTCCCCTATGGTTTGCGTGGCCTGCTCGGAGCACGCCTAGTTTTGCGCACCGGAGAAAAAGATGCGCATTCCGGCGTGACAGGGGGGGCGGCTCGGAACCCACTGGCTGAGCTGATTGAGGTTGCACACGCCTGCCTTGACGCGCGAACCGGGAGAGTGAAGATTCCCGGCTTCTATGATGATGTGCTTGAACCCACGAAGGCCGAGATCAAGAGCTTCCTGAAATCAGGTTTCCGGGTCAAGGATTTCAAGGAAGCCTATGGCTTCCGATCACTACGGGTTCAGGATCCTGCCGATGTCCTGCGGCGGATTTGGGCTTCGCCGACGTTCGAAATTCATGGTCTCAGCGGGGGATATCATGGACAGGGTGTGAAGACTGTCGTGCCTGGGCATGCTGAACTTAAGATAAGTATGCGCCTGGTTCCAAACCAGGTTCCTGAACGTGTATTTGCCCTCTTCAAGAAATACGTTGCCAAGATCAATCCGACCATCAAGGTAGAGCGAGAGGGGATGCTCCATCCATTTCAGGGGAGCTTTGCCGGGCCTTATGTGGATTGTGTGAAGCGGGCCGTGAAGGCAGGATTCGGAAAAGAACCAGCCTTCGTACGAGAGGGAGGATCAATCGGGGCGGTTGTCACGATGAAGAATATGTGGAAGGTTCCAATCTTATTCATGGGGCTGAGCTTGCCGGAACATGGCTATCATGCGCCCAATGAATATTTCGACTGGGGGCAAGCTTCCGGTGGAATGAAGGCATTTGCCTGTTACTTTGAGGAGTTAGCACGAATGGGAAAGGGTTAGGGGTAGAAAGTAGCTCTAATTGTGTAGTTCGCTTGCGTGACCTACAAGGGCCAGTTTTGAACAGAGTTTCACAAAAATTGGTTGACTGTGCTGTTTCTTCTGCAGTGATAGGATGAAATTTCCCAACGCGTAACGATTCCAATCCCATAAGTCATTGAAAGTGCGAGCGAGGCAAAGCCTGCCGCCTCAATGATAGGGCATAGAAGTTGCTCAATGGTGAAATGGGTATACGGTTTTCAATGGGTTTCTAATGACGAGGGGTCAAGTATCGGGACGGTTGAATGTACGAGGATTGGTTAGGTATCCTGGCGGCCTATGGGTACCGAATCCGCTGAGGTAGTTGTTGTCATGGTCAGTACGGCAAATCAAGAGGAAGCAGCAAAGATTGCCGACCTGGTGGTACAGTCTCGCCTTGCGGCTTGTGCATCGACCATTCCCGCAGTTCGGTCAACTTACTGGTGGGAAGGAAAGATTGTGAACGATCAGGAAGTGCTTATTTTAATGAAAACAACATCCGATAAAGTCTTGTCCCTTCAAGAGATGATTCTGAAAGCTCACTCTTATAAGGTGCCTGAAATTATAGCGATTTCTGTCGCACATGGATTTCAGCCGTATCTTGACTGGGTCCGGAGTGAGGTATCCTAGCTCCTGGGGTTGAGATGGCTTCAGGGGCACCCCGGTTTTTAGGGGGGTTGACCGGAAGGAAGAGAAGTCGGTAACGTGGCGGTCTCCACAGGGTCAACCGACCGGGATCAATTGGTAGGGGGGCGATCATTATGGCTCAGACAACGAATCAAGACGGCGGGACCTATACGGTTGTCGTCTTTCGAGGGTCCACGGCAAAACCACTACGATTCAGCTTTTCGAAAAAGCTTCTCCGGACGCTGCTGACCTGTGTCGGCCTTCTTGTTGTTGCCGATCTGCTTGTCGTTTCCCACTATGTTGTGAGGACAGGAGAGGTCTGGGAGCTGTCTGCATTCCGCAGTGAGGCAATGAGTGCGCGTGAGCAGACTGCGGCGTTTACGGCAGCCATTGATGATCTCAAGAAGCGAATTGGGGCCATGAACGAGGTCAATCAGCGCCTTCGGGTGATGCTCGGGATCGAGGTTCCAAAATCAGGTGATATGGTGAATGGCCGAGGCGGTGAGGACGTTCCCCTTATTGAAGGAGGAGCCATGCCAGGCCCAACTGGAAACGTGGGTACGGGTCCAGCAAGTTCGGGAAGTTCCAAGGATAGCGGAGAGAGACCCACCCAGGATTCTGCTTCGGGCGTTGATCCATCTAAAGATCATCTTGAAGCGGTTGCTGCCGTGAAGGATGGCCTGGAATGGCTCTCGAAAGCCACGACAGCCCAAGAACGCATCTTGTCTGAGTTATCAGACGCTGCGGAACAACGCTCCTCTCGATGGGCTTCGACGCCTTCTATTTGGCCGGTCAAGGGTTGGGTGACATCAGGGTTTGGTCCACGGGTTTCTCCCTTCACTGAGAAGCCAGCATGGCATGATGGGTTGGATATTGGGGCGGCCCCCAATACTCCGGTTCGTGCGCCGGCACAAGGCCGGGTGACCACAACAGGCTATGATCCGAAGCTCGGGAATATGGTCCGCCTTGACCATGGGTTCGGGGTTGAAACGCTCTATGGGCATTTGGCCAAGTCCTTGGTCAAAGAAGGCCAGAGAGTCGACCGTGGCGATGTCATTGCGTTAGTCGGCAGTTCAGGTCTGTCGACTGGTCCCCACCTGCACTATATGGTGAAGCTGAACGGACAGGCGCTCGATCCGGCCAAGTACATCTTGGAATAGCACGGTGAGTTTAGCGCTAAGGAAGCTCACTGCTCTTCCTGTGTCGGTTACGTGCTTCTCATCATTGAGAACCAAGTCAAATTGGTTTCCTCCCACCCTTCATTGTTGAACGAATGGTGATACACTCCGGCCCTATCTGATTAAACTCAAGTTAGAGTGAGAGCCTCTTGACCGACCTCGAAATTGCCCAATCCGTGACCCCTCGTCCCATTCTTGAAATTGGGACTCAGCTGGGGATCAATGCAGCCGAGCTGACCTGCTACGGACAGGATAAGGCCAAAGTTTCGCTGCAGATAATGGATCGGCTTCCTGACAAGCCGAAAGGCCATTATGTCCTGGTTACCGCAATTAATCCTACGCCCCTGGGCGAGGGAAAAACGACGACGTCAATTGGTCTGGCTATGGGGCTTGCCAGGCTGGGCCATCGCGCTGCTCTTACACTGCGCCAGCCCTCGCTCGGTCCGGTGTTTGGAGTGAAGGGTGGTGGCACCGGTGGCGGGCATGCCCAGGTGATTCCCATGGAGGAGATCAACCTTCACCTGACCGGGGATGCCCATGCGGTGGCTGCCAGCCATAATCTGCTCTCTGCCTTTGTAGACAATCACCTGTTTCATGGAAACCAGCTCTCGATTGATCCACAGAAGGTCAGCTGGCCACGAACCTTGAATGTCAACGATCGGGCCCTTCGGGAAATTGTTCTCGGCGAAGGGACGGGCGGACGGCACGGCCAGTTTGTCATTACCGAAGCATCAGAGATCATGGCTGTCTTGGCCTTGGCCAAGGACCAACGAGACCTGCGGGAGCGTCTCAGTCGCATCGTCATTGGGCTGACCACTTCTGGAAGGCCGGTTAAGGCTGAAGAGCTGGGGTGTGTGGGGGCAATGGAGGTCCTTCTGAAGGACGCGTTGAAGCCGAATTTGGTTCAAACCTTGGAAGGAACCCCGGCGTTCGTGCATACGGGTCCCTTCGGGAATATTGCCCACGGCAACTGCTCGGTCATCTCGGACGCGATTGCGTTGCGATGTGCCGATTTCGTTGTGACGGAGGCAGGGTTTGGGAGTGATCTTGGAGCGGAGAAGTTTTTCAACATCAAGTGTCGGGTCTCGGGATATACACCGACGGTGGCGGTAATCGTGGCGACGCTACGGGCGTTGAAACTTCATGGCGGGGGAGGTGTAGCAAAAGCTGGTGTGCCGTTGCCCACAAGCCTGACGGGGCCGAACCAGGAAGCCTTATCAAGGGGTATCGCGAACCTGGAACAACATGTGGCTAATGTACGGGCACATGGAGTACCAGTGGTTGTGGCGGTGAATGCATTCAAGGATGATCCGCAGGACGAACTCGATTGGGTATGTGAACAGTCAATGAACATGGGAGCGGTAGATGCCGCGGTCTCAACGCATTGGGCGGACGGAGGTAAGGGGGCAGAGCAACTAGCGTCCGCTGTGGCGAAAGCTGTCCAGCAGCCGAGGCAGTTCACGCATCTCTATGACGTGTCCTGGCCGATCAAGAAAAAGATTCAAACGATCGCCATGAAAATGTACGGTGCAGCGGGGGTGCAATTCGAGCCTGAGGTTGAACGCCAGATAGATACGGCGGAGGCTCTTGGGTATGGCAACGTGCCGGTCTGTATGGCTAAGACTCCGCTCTCGCTCTCACACGACTCAGCACTCAAGGGGAGACCAACGGGGTTTATCGTTCCAATCAAAGAACTCAGAATCCTGGCTGGGGCTGGATTTGTAACCGCCGTTTGTTCAGGGATTCAGTTGATGCCGGGGTTGCCGAAGAAGCCAGCTGGTGAGCGGATCAGCCTTGATGCGACCAGTGGAAAAATTGTAGGGCTTTCATAAGCAGCAGCCCAACATTCCGAAGCGTAGGCCTCGCTACTTGGATCGCTCCGACCTTGCTGGGTTGGCTGAATTCTTGAGCAGCTGCAGGCGTTCATGCCTGTTACAAGTCAGCGTTGCTTCAAGTAGCGGAAGAATTCCGAGTCCGGACTCATCACCAGGGTTGAGCCGTCCTTAAACGCGCTCTTATAGGCCTCCATCGAACGTGTAAACTCGAAAAACTTTTGATCCTGTCGGTAGGCGTCGGCATAGATTCGGAAGGCTTTGGCGTCCCCGCCGCCACGAAGCTCTTCCGACTCTTTGTAGGCTTGGGCGAGGATAATCTCCCGGTCTTTTTCTGCTTCCGATCGAATCTTCTGGGCTTCTTCGGCGCCTTCTGCTCGATATTGTTTGGCCTGGCGCTCACGTTCCGCTTGCATGCGCGCGAAAACCGCTTTCTCGTTTTGTTCCGGCAAATCGGCTCGCTTGATCCGTACATCCTGAATATCGATGCCGTACCCCGCAGCCTTTTCCTTGGCTCGTTCGGTAACTACTTTCATAATGTCCGCTCTCGTGCTCGAGACGATTTCGAGCAATTCGTGCCGACCTAACTCCACCCGGAGCTCGGAATAGATGATATCGTGCAGGCGTTGGAGCGCGCCTCGCTGGCTCTGGAAGTTCTGATACACCTTCAAGGGGTCGACAATGCGCCATTTCGCAAAATTATCCAGCAAGAGGGTCTTCTTGTCCGAGGTAATGACGTCCTGGGCGTTCGAGTCATAATCCAAGAGCCGTTTGTCGAAGTAGGTGACTTCTTGGACGAACGGAACTTTCAGGTAGAGCCCTGGTTCGGTGATGTTTCGAACGGGTTTCCCGAGCTGGACGACGATCGCGGTCTGGATGACGTCTACAACGAAGAGCGGAGAGGCCCCCAGCACAAATAACGCGATGATCACGGCAAGGAGTGTCAGTGCGAATCCCTGCTTGGTCATGATCGTGAGCCTCTCGGTTTCAGCGTGGGCGATTCCGGCCTCGACTCTTCACCCTCTGCCTGTGGGGGTGTCTTGGCTCCGGTCAGGGACGTCGGTTTGGAGCGGCGATCCAACGGAAGATACGGGAGCAAGCGCTCTCCACCCTTCCCATCGATGATGATCTTCTCCATGCTCGGCAGGATCTCTTCCATTGTCTCGATGTAAATCCGCTTGCTGATCACATCTTTTGCCTGATTGTACTCTTTCAGGGTGGCGAGGAACCGGTTTGTCTCTCCCTGGGCACGGTTGAGGCGGGCCTGCGCAAACCCCCTGGCTCGGTTCACCAGTTCAGCCGCTTCACCCTTGGCTCTTGGAATGATGTCGTTACGATACCCCTGTGCTTGATTGATGAGCTTTTCTCGATCTTCCTTGGCGTTCGTCACATCCTTGAAGGCGGCGGCGACCGCTTCCGGCGGATCCACGTCTTGCAGCTGCACCGCAGCAATCTGCACACCGGATTGGTATTGATCCAAGATCGTCTGTAAGAGCGTCAGGGTGTCTTGCTGAATGACGGCTTTGCCGGTGGTTAAGGCTTCGTCGATCTTGCTCTTCCCCACCACTTCCCGCATGGAGGCTTCCGCAGCTTTGCCGATGGTCTCATGGATATCCGCCACGTTGAACAGAAACTCGCGGGATTCTTTGATCTTGTATTGCACGATAAATTCGATTGCCAGGATGTTCATATCGCCGGTCAACATCAAGGCTTCTTGGGGCACCATTTGCTGGCGGCCCTGCTGGCTGGTGCGAAAGCCGACCTCGACCCGGTAGAGTTTTGCCACCTTGGGTTGGAGGATGGTCTCAGCGAAGGGGATTTTGAAGTGGGGACCCGGCTCGACCGTCCGAACCGGCACACCGAACCGCTTGACGACACCTTCTTCATCCGGCGCGACGATAAAGACCGCCTGCCAGACGAACAAGATGAACACCGCAGCAATGATGAGATTCCAGACTCCGCCGGAAGGCAAAAGATTTTTGAGCCCACCTGAGGGGAAGAGATCTTTGAGTTGAGACTGCGCCTGTTTGAGCGCGTCCTCAAGCGGATCAGGCTTCTTGCCCCACGGATCTTTTGGGTCCCAGACCATTCAGTAATGTATAAATGCAATGTGTGATGAAACGACCTCATCGCACCATAGCAGACTGTAGCCAGGAGTGACAAGTCCAGATAGACACCTCAAGACGGAGAACAGAGATGGAGCAATCTCATTGAGTCTAGAGGTATGCCTGATCAAGGATCCATCGAGACGACAATGATACGAATCTCCATCTCACTCACTATCCTCGCATCCCGCTCACATACGCTGCCGTCAGTGGATCATGAGGTTCCTCAAAGATTTGCTTCGCGGTTCCGGTCTCAATCAGCCGTCCCGCTCCCTTTTGAACCCAGAAGAAGGCGGCATAGTCTGCGATCCGTCGCGCCTGGGCCAGATTGTGCGTGACGATTAAAATGGTATAGCGGCCACGGAGACCGACGATCAGATCCTCAACTACGCCGCTGGAGAGCGGATCGAGCGCGCTGCAGGGTTCATCCATCAGGAGGATGTCGGGCGAGAGCACGAGCGCCCTCGCCATGCACAATCGTTGTTGTTGGCCACCCGACAACGCCAGGGCCGGCGATTCCAAACGATCCTTGACCTCGTCCCAGAGGCCCACGTCCCGTAATCCGGTCTCGATCGTGCCGGAGAGCCGTGTCCGATCCCGAATCCCGTGCTCACGCAAGGGGAACTCCAGGTTTTTCCGAATCGAAAGCGGAAATGGATTTGGCTTTTGGAAAACCATACCGACACGGCGGCGCAAGTGGATCACATCGGTGTCCGGAGCCAGCACATCGAGGCCGTCGAGGCGGATCTGCCCCGACAGCCGGCACTCAGGGATGAGATCGGTCAGACGATTCAGCGAGGAAAGGAAACTGGTCTTGCCGCATCCTGACGGACCCACGAGCGTCGTGATGCATCCTTGATTTATCACAAGCGTCACATCATGGAACGCAGGCATTTGACCATAGTGCAAGCTGAGCCGCTCGACCTCGATGAACGGCTTGGGAACACAACAGACCGGCCGTTCTTCAAGTGCAATCCACGGCTGTGTACCCGACATGGACAGCGAGGGTTTCATCCTGTGACGATCCTCCGGTGGAGCCAATATTCCGTCAGCCATGACGCCACTCCATTGATCATCAGCAGCGAAGTGACCAAGACCAGCGCGGAGGCATAGGCGTTGGCATCTCCGCCTGAGACATTCATCGAAAGGTCAAAGATGTGGACGGATAGCGCTCGGCCTGAATCGAGCAGCGACTCCGGCATCCGATCCACATAGCCGCTGGTGAAGATGAGCGCTGCGGTTTCTGCAATCGCCCGGCCGACGCCAAGTACCAAGCCCACCAGGAGTCCAGGCACTGCTGCCGGTAGCAAGAGATGAAAAAGCGTCGTGGTACGTGACAGTCCAAGCGCGGCGGCGGATAAGCGATAGTTAGACGGCACAGCACGAAACCCCTCCTCGGTAGAGCGGATTAAAATCGGCAGCACCATGCAGGCCAGAGTCAGCCCACCGGAGAGGATTGAGAAACCGAGGCCTAGCGTCTTGCAAAAAAATGCGTTGCCGAAGAGACCGAAGACGATCGAGGGCACACCGGCCAAAACGTCTAAGCTTCGACGAGTTAATCTTCCAAACAGACTGTGGTCCGACGTAAATTCGGCGAGGAGGACGGCGGTACCGATGCCGATAGGGAGTGAGACGGCAAGACAGACTCCCAAAATTAAGAAGGTCGAAACTAAGATCGGGCCGATCCCGCCTCGGCGTCCAGCGTTCTCAGGCGGTGTCGTCAGAAACGTCCACGAGACATGGCGCAGTCCGTGCCAGATGATATCACCCAATAGCCAACAAAACGTTGCGGTGACGAGTACTGCTGATCCCCAGACCAGGACGAACGCCAGCCATTCGCGCGTATTCGGCTGTTGTGTCGCAACCTCAACCATAAATCCTTCCACGACTGATCCATTCCGCAGAAATGGTAAGCGCTATGATCAAGGCCATCAACACGAGTCCGCTCACGAACAGCGCGGCGCGATGGTCTCCGAGGGCATAGGCCATTTCTAGGGCGATATTGGCGGTCAGCGTCCGGATCGGGTCGAAGAGGTTAGAAGGGGTCTGGACCACGTTCCCACACACCATCAGAATGGCCATCGTTTCGCCGATGGCTCGGCCGGTTCCCAGAATCACCCCGGTGAACAACCCCGACTTTGCTGCCGGAAACACCACGCCTCGGATCGTCGCCCATCGCGGCAGCCCCAAGGCGGCAGCACCACGTACGTATTGTTGTGGCACGTTGGCAAGACTGGCATCGGCCATCAAGGCGATGGTGGGGAGGATCATGATCGTGAGGACCAGGATGCCGGCTAGGAGACTGGGACCGGGCGGGTGGATCTCTCCGATCAGCGGGACCAGCACGACGAGTCCCCAGAATCCATAAACCACGGAAGGGATACCCGCTAGCAGCTCGATCAGGCGTCGGTATGGCCGTGCCAGTATCGTTGGTGCATAGTACTGGCAGAAGACGGCGGAAAGAATGCCCAAGGGTGTGGCGATCAGTACAGAACCGGCCATGGCGAACAGCGTTCCCCACAATATCGGAGTGAGGTTGTAGAAGCCCTCAGCTGGGTGCCAAGACGGGTCGGTAAAGAATCGGAGTACACCGACGTGACGGAGAACCGGCAGCGCTTCCACGATCAGGAAGGTCACGATGAGCATGACAATGGTGCCGGCGATCACGGCGATGCCGCGCAGCAGCCAGAGCAACAGGCGGTCAGTCGGCCAGAGGAACGAAGGATTGCTGTGTGATGATGTCATGCACGGCTCTTGACTGTGCGTAGTCGATAAAGGTCTTGGCTAATCCCACTGGTGGAGTCCGAGTGACGATATGTAACGGACGGGACATGGGAAAGGTGCGGTTCCGTACGGTTTCGGTAGAGGCGGCCACCCCTCCTGTTGGGAGCAGTTTAATCGGCACGCCTTGTGATTCGTCATATTCTGCCGTCCCGATAGAAACATATCCGATGGCGTTCCGATTGCCTGCGACCGTCTTGACGCCCTGCTCATTGTCGCCGATGACCACCTGCGCTTTGATGTCCGTATTCTTGAGCCTAAAGTAGTGCAAGAACACTTCGAGTGTAGACCGGCCTTCGGCTTTGTTCACGACGGCAATGGGCGCATCCTTCCCTCCGACGTCCTTCCAATTGATAATCTTTCCTGTATAGATGGCGACCACCTGTTCGTCCGTGAGAGTCCGAATGGGATTATCTTTATGGAGAATGATTCCCACACCGTCGCGGGCCACCGGAAACGCGTACAGATCCTTCTCCTCATCCTTCATTGCGCGGGAGACCATCCCAATGTCGGCGAGCCCCTGGCGGGCGTCGGCCACCCCGCGGGAGGAGCCGCCGGTCTGCACGTCCACCCGTACGTTGGGGTAGAGACTTTCGAAGCGTTTGCCGATCTCGGTGATTAATGGAGCAAGAGTGCTGGCACCCGTGATCACCAGTTTGCCGGATAGTTGATCCTGGTTTGCCTGAGCCGTCGCGGATCCCCCGATCCCTAAATAGGAGACGCACAAGAACGCGACGAACGAACCCAATGTTTTCTGCGGAAATATCTGAAGTAGTTTATACATTGAGATATCTCCATATCTTAATCGGCGGACATTCTTCAAGTGACGGATCCACCACAGGATGAACCGGAGCCGGCGGTGCAACCAAAGCAATGGTTGCGCGTGACGATCTGTCGATGATGGAGCTGTGCCGGATCGAAGTTCCGGATGTGCGACGGCGCACCATGGTCAACCGGAAGGTCGAGCACCTGGTTGAAGTCGCAATCGTAGAGTCTGCCGTCCCATCCAACCGACAGCGTCGAGCGACACATGACGCCGGCAGCGGCTGCCGGATTGAACGCGTTCGCGAGACGGGTCATATACTGCTCATAGTTCCCGCTTTCGATAAGAAACTCCAGGAACCGGCTGATGGGCATGTTGGTAATGGTGTAGAGCCGGTTGAACTCAACCCCATGCTTGGTCCGTAATTCTTTCTTAAATTGTGCTTCGATCGACTCCTGCTTCGGAGGCAGGAATGCACCGACGGGATTGTAGACCAGATTCAAGGCAAGGCCGCTGTCTGGTCGTCCGTAGCCGAGTCGATTCAAGAGGCGAAGCCCGTCCAAGGATTTCTCAAAGATCCCCTCGCCTCGTTGTGCATCAGTTTGGCTGGCTCGGTACGACGGCAGCGACGCGATGATCTCGACTTGATGATGAGCCAGGAATTCTGCCAAGTCGGCTTGTGAAGGAAGCAGTAAGACGGTCAGATTGCAACGATCGATGATGTGGCGCCCGAGCTTACGGGACTGTTCAACGAGCCACCGGAAATGGGGATTCAATTCCGGTGCACCTCCCGTGATATCCACCGTAGGAATGTCGGTTTTGGCCAGAGCATTCATGCAGTGCTCTGCTGTTTTCAAGGACATGGTCTCGGGACGATCTGGACCGGCATCGACATGGCAATGGCGACAGGTCTGGTTGCACAATTTCCCCACATTGATCTGGAAGACCGTAATGCCTGTTGCGCACAGAGGAGCTAAGCCCACTCGATTAAGCTGAGCCTCAAAGGAAAGATGGGAACCGGCTTGATCCAATAGTTTGAGTTGCTCGGAAGGGGAGGCGAGGGGATTGTGTTGTCCCAACAGAGTCAGTGGCATGGCTACGGCCGCATCATCTTTCAGGAGTGGACCATATGCAGTGCACGAGACTTGGCTGTGGCCAAGACGGATTCAGGGAATCGCAGTTCACAGCATCCAAAGTTGAGGGCTTTCCCTTCCTGCTTAGCCAATGCCCGCTTGACGATTGGTGCAATGCGGTAGCATACCTGCTTTCCTTCCCGTAGGCCTTCTACGACACCGGAATTTCGCAGAATGCGCAGGTGGTGCGACACGTGCGGTTGCGGGCAACCCAATTCCCGCACCAGGTCCGAGACGCACTTCTCTTCGGCCAGTAGCGACTCCAGAATCCGAAGTCTGGTTTCATCTGCCAGAGCTTTGAGCACCGACGCACATTCCCGTGGGCTGAGGACATCTGTTTCCAGAGCGGATTTCATCAGCAACAGCCTCCATCAGGGGAGCAAGTTACGGCTTCACCACCCGCGCCTTCACCGGCACGATTCAGAAGGACGAAATGGGGCTGGTATCCATCGGTCCCTAGGACGGCCACCGTCTTGGAGCAAACCTCCAAGGGCTCACCTCGGCGATACACATGGTGATCGTCATCGGCGGCTTCAACGAAGGGACCGGCCAGCAGCGCATAATGGCCTTGCCAGGTGCAAGGAGCATCGGCGGGGAGGACGGCACGCCAGCGCGGATCGTGATTGTCTAGTGGGATTGGTTCGGTTGTTAGCAGGAAGTGTTCAGAGAAAGAAGGAAGGCTTAATAAGCGCGACTCATCCGGTGTGATGGATTGTGGAATTCCACGGTAATAGGTCATCCCTCGTTCGTCCACAAGTCGGCTGAAGGGGCCGCGAAGGGTGGCATATCGGACTGAAGAGGCCGTTGTTGCCGGAGGGACCTTGTAGCCGGTCAAGGTGACAGAGAAAAAGTGGATGCCGTCGATCACGCGCCAGGGTGAGAATTTCACCAGATGAATTCCCAAAAAGCCGGCGGTCGTCATGCCGTTCATGTAGTCGGTCAGTGTCAAGGCACCGGAAAGACAATCGCCCCACTTCTGGGTATCATGGACGAGATATTGTGGAACGGTCTGATCCGCGACGATATCAGAGATCGTAAACCGGCCACCTGGTTTGGCGACCCGATACATTTCCCGAAAGACCTTCCGTTTGTCCGGTGCCAGATTGATCACGCAATTCGAGATGATGAGATCAATCGTCCCGTCATCGACCGGCATCGCATCCGCAAGACCCTTTCGGAACTCCACGTTTGACGAGGGATAGCCGAGATTCGTCGCGACAACGACCGCATTCTTTCTGGCGATCTCCAGCATCGTATCGGTCATGTCGATGCCGATCACGCGCCCGGTGGGGCCGACCAGCCGAGAGGCTTCAAAGCAGTCAATGCCGCCACCCGATCCAATATCTAAGACCGTCTCACCGGCACGCACAGTCTTGAGTCCAGCCGGTGTGCCACAGCCATAGGAGATCTTCAGGACTTCTTCGGGAATGAAGGTCTTGAGGTACCCCATATCGTAGCTGGTGGGGCAACACATCTGCTCGCCGGTACTGGCTGCATTCGCATAACGCGCACTGACTTTTTGCGTAATATCCTCGATGGGCATGGCCGACCTTATCCTTTTTGTGACATATCGAGATAGTTCTATGTATCAATCATCCTGATCGACGTCAATGAGGTTCTTTTAGAATCAGTACGACGAACTCCGCAACTCTACACGACTGAACAACGTGCTTCTGTAAGCTGGCTTACAGTGGATCACAGGTCGGTGCTCGTAATACCAGTGAGGTGTCATCTAGAACAAGAGCACGTTGACACGACTAGGGATATGCATCAGAGCTATGCTTTCCTTGACTCGGTACCGTAGTACAGGGTCTAAGGTTTCACATACAAACAGGTGATGCGATGGCAGCAGGACGCACAATTGGTCGGTTGGCGAAAGCCGTCGGGGTCAACGTTCAGACGGTGCGGTATTACGAGCGGCTGCACCTGCTCGGTCCCGCAGGGCGAAAGCCGTCGGGGTATCGATTCTATGGGTCCGATGAAGAACGGAGGCTGCGGTTCATCAAGAACGCGCAAGCGCTGGGGTTCTCCCTACGTGAGATCCAAGGTCTGCTGAATCTCCGTGTTAGTTCCACGGCTCGCTGCGGCGACGTGCAACGAAAGGCGCAGGCGAAATTAGAGCAGGTGATGGAGAAGATGCGAGAGCTGCATGCACTGGCTCGGGCTCTGCGGAGTTTAATTCGGGACTGCCGGGTCGGCCAGCCGACTGAGCAATGTCCGATTCTGGCGAGGTTGGAACATGAAGGTAGGAGGTCAAGAAAAGTTTCGAAGAGGCACAGAGGCAATGAAGTGAAGGCTACGCTTGACGAATGACGGCATGTTGCGAGCGAACCCAAGGTTGTCATGACAAAAAGTGGAGCAACGACAATGATCGGCGGGCTTGTAGCGGCGTTCTTCGCATCACTTTGCTGCATTGGGCCATTCGTGCTTGCAGCTTTAAGCATCGGCGTTGGGGCCACCGGATTTTGGGCCGACACGGCTGGTGCCCTCAAAGGCATCTTGCCCTATCGGCCGGTCTTCATCGGTCTGACGGTACTGTTATTGGGATTCAGCTTTTATCTGGCTTACCGAGAACCAAAGTCCGCCGTGTGCGCATCGGGGGAAGTATGTGCGTCGGGAGCGATGAGCGGGGCAAAGCGGACAGTGTTGTGGATAATGGCAGTCTTCGCGCTTGTGCTGCTCTTGGCGCCGTACTGGCTGGGACGGTGAGAATACGTACAGGCGAAGAGGAGGTGAATAAGTATGTGGCGTCAGTATGGATGGGTTGTGCTGATAGGCGTCATGGGCTTGGCTGTCCCTTCTGGTTTTGCGGGCCAGGGATTTCAGAGGGTCACATTGCACATAGAAGGCATGACCTGTGGGGCCTGTGTGAAGGATGTGAAGGCCGCTCTGGCCAAGGTTCCCGGCGTCAGCACCGTCGAGATCACGGTAGGGAAGAAATGGGGCTTCCTCTCCGATTACGCAGACGCCCGCGCATTGGTAACCTACGATCCGGATAAAGCGGGAGTGGAGGCGTTGGTCAAAGCCGTGGAAGCAGCAAGTAGCCCTCTGTCAGCATACAAGACACGAGTGCTCCAAGAGAGGTGAGAGGAAGGCATAGCGAGGGTACAGTAAGGAGGAAGGCGGCATCATGAATCAAGCCACGAAGGTTGAGAGTGAATTATTTACCGAGTTAAGGAAGTTAACTCCGAAAGTTACCGGCGGATTATTGCGCATGCGGCAGGAGGCGTATCGCGATGGGGCCGTGGCTGCGAAATACAAACTGCTCACGGCCATGGCCATCTCTATCGCGATTCGTTGTGAGCCCTGTATCCGAGCCTACGTCCAGATGGCCTGCGACAAAGGTATCACACAAGAGGAATTGATCGAGTTCCTCGAAGTCGCCATGACCATGCAAGGCTGCCCGGGGGAAGAATGGGCGGTGAAGGCGTACCAAACGTATAAAGAACAGGTGGGGGGAGGCCAACCAGGCGATAGTAGTGGTATATGCTGTGCGCACTGAATTCAGTACAGGGGGACGTCTATGAGCTGAGCCGGCACCCCGACAATCGTCTGACCGAGGGTGGTCGAAGTAACGAGATTGCAGACGGTCTGTGTGCCGAAGAGCTTGACCGCGTGCACGATGGTGTCGATCTGTTTGAGAAACCCATAGAGTGGGTTGTTCGCGATCAAAGGCAGCCACGAGGTCTCCGGACAAACGAGTTAGGGCTTGTTGCCTACCATCACATTGAGCGTACCCTCACTCATCATGCGAACATGGAGCGTATCCCGCTCGGCGAACACGGCAATCCCTTGCATCGACGTGACTGTTCCCTGCATTGAAACGGTCGGAGTCAGCGTTCGATTCAATCCGGTTCTCAGAGAGTCGCGTATGCGATCGATCGTCGGCGTCACCCCAAGCGCGATGTCGGGAGCAATAGTTTCTCGGAGCGCCGCGTCATTGAACCAGTGTGGGGCCGTTGTCTGAAGCAGGCGTGTGGTTCCAAGATCATACCGAAGGCCACTGAGATAGACCGCCTGTGTCATCACGTTGATTTCCGGCTTCCCGATCAAATACACGTAGCCCCGCGCATCTCCTGTGAACTCCACGCGTAGGAGCACTTGGTTATCGCCTAGACCGAACAGTCCTGCACCGGTAATCGTGATGACATTCCCCTTACTTTCAATGCGTCTCCCTCTCAGCCGCTTCGATAACGCCTCGGAGAGTGTACTGTAATCGACCTGGGCATCGGCTAGGACGTGAAACTGCCCGGCAACCGGGAGTCCCCTAGAATAGTCTGTTTCGATATCAGCGACGCCACGAAAGTCTGGAGAAGACACTTGCGTCTCCAGTTGAGGAAGTACTGAGGACGATGCCGGTGGTTCAGCTCCATGAACGATCACCGGATGTGCGGTGAGTTGAAGGGTGTTTTTGACGACGTAGCCATCTTTTGAAAATCCGGCATGCCGCACCTTGTCGAGGTTGAGCAGGAGCCAGGTGTCGGGCTCTAACTGGATGGGATTACGGAGCGCCGTCCAGACCTCCTCTACTCGAGGTTTGATACTGAGCGCATTGAGACGCGAGACAGCGTTGCTGAAACCTCCCTTGACCTGATCCGAGAGAGCCGTATTGACGACCTGCTGCAGATCCCTATCCGTCATGCGGAACTGGCATGGCTCCGCAGCATGCACGGTCACGCTGCGGAGGGAGCCTGACACACCGTAATTCTGTGTCATCCCAATCGCAATATTTCCGTTGAGTGTGCCCTGTTTCGGCAATTCGTTCCCATCACCACATTGTGCTGCTGGATCAGGACCCTGCGAATGTGCACGTACCGCGATCTTATAGCGAAGAGGCGCACTCACGAAGAGGGTGCCTCCCGAGAGTTCTATGTCCTTCCACCAGTCTCCGATCGACAGACGCGGCTCCGTATTCCTGCCCGGGTGCGCTGACTGCTCGATCACAAAATCATCCCGTTCCGCATAGTATTTGTACTCCACGCCTTTCGGGTGTTTGAGCACGTTGCCCCAATGATCAAACTTTTTAGCGATCACGCTCGGATCGTTTGCGGCATGGAGAAAGTCTGAAAGGTCCAGTCGAACCGGTACGGTAATGATGGACTCCGTGATCTGAGAAGGCGGCACTTCTGCGGGTGGAAACCGCTCTGGTGCGGGTGGGCGGATGACAAATTCGGTATCAGCACAACTCGACAGGGACAGGACCAACGCCATCGTCGCTACGACATGAGATCTGGACGTGAGAAACATCAGCAGCCTCCTTTTCCCATCACCCGCGACCGCGGGGCCGTCTCTCGAAAAGTTGGACGACTGGACCTAAGGAATGTCTAACGAATGTATGCATGCGCGGGCACGCTACTCCCTTTCCTATCAATCCATCTGTAAGCTGGCTTACAAGGCTATCTTGCCGGTTGAATCAGGAGAGTTTCTAAGAAGTCTTGCCGGCAGGTGAATGTTTGCAGGAAAAGTGAGAAGGAAAGAACTGGGACCGGGCTTAGCTTCAGCTTTTGATGCGGCTACGGTAGGAACGAGGAAGCGTGTCCGGCCTCGCGCGAGGAAACCATGGGAAAAACGCGTTGGTCGTAGCCTGATAGGCTTTGTATGCTTCTCCTCGACTGAACTGTGCCTGCTCTTCTGCTCGGGGAATGCCTGTCACCTTAAGCAGCGCCACCCCCATTACAATCGGCCCGATCCAGGTCAATACCCAGCCTGGTGTTCCCCATGCCATCACGACATAGGAGCACCAGTGCAGCCATTCACAAAAATAGTTGGGATGACGTGAGTAATTCCAGAGGCCCTCACGACAGACGCGTCCTTGATTGCTCGGATCGGCGCGAAACCGGGCGAGTTGCCGATCGGCCGCCGCTTCGCCAGCCACGGCCACGCCCCAAATCAGCAACCCGACCAACTCGACCCCCGCGGTCGGAGTCTGTGGATTCCAAAGTAGCACCATAAACGGGAGAGAAAAGGCGACCAGGGCCAGGGCTTGCAGCTGAAAGTACGCGAACATCTTTGACGGCTCTGTTTCACCCCATTCCTCCCGGAGTCGGCGATACCGAACATCTTCCGGTTTCCCCTTTATGCGATTGAACAGAATGTAGAGCCCGAGTCGCCCCGCATAGAGCGTCACCAACATCACGGTCAGGAGTCTTCGCTCGATACCACTGGGCGCTTGTGTGGCATACCACCACACGACGACAATCAGCCCCGCGCACCATCCGACGTCCCCGATGGCGGCATTCCTCATTCGGCACTGCACAGCCCACAATACGGCCATGACAATCGCCATGACGAGGTAAGCCGCCACAATGAGGGGTAGCGGATCTGATCCAAGCATTCCGCCTGTTGGTTCCATCATTCATTCTACCTTGGATTGGCAGCCGCGATCGTCGTCTTGTACTCCCAAGCAGTAGAGAACGGACAGAGCATTTCTGGCACGTGTGAGACCTCCTCATGTTGTCACGATATCTGTGAAAGATACGCGGCCTGTGCAGGAAGGGCATCACCTGCACAGGAGCATGCGTTGTTCGTCTCAGAACGTGATGACCTGGTAGCCCTGGGCCACGAGCTTCTTGAAGCTTGGATGACCTTCGAACTCCCCCGCCAGTTTGACCCCGCAGGCCGCGACAGCGTCCTTGACGCCGAAGGCTCCGGCGCAAAACTCGCAGACTCCACCGATTCGATCTTTCACGGCTGCGTAAAGCCCGTGGAGTTTATGATCAGGTTTCTCCAGTTCGGGAATCCATTGCGCCCCGGCGCCGTCAAAAATCAGTTGCACGTCCTCGTGGCCGTCCTTGAACTCCTTGACCGCTTCCAGCGCGTTCACGACACGCCCGAGCCCTTCATGCGTTTCCGTACCGGCCAGCACGACGATTGCTGCTTTGGACATCATGCACTCCTTTCAAATGGTAGCTGGTGATGAAGAAACCGCTTCCATCTCATGTGAGAGGGCGGATGAACCGTCATGCTAGTGCATGTCCGGTAAATCCATCCGTGAGCTAGCTTACAAACCCGCCCAACTATTTTTCTTTGGCAACTGGTGAGCTGCCTTACAGAGTAGGGGGCGCGTCAGTAGGTAGAATCGCCTCATGAACACACAGGTCTGTCATGGATATGGAGGCGCATCATGACCCGCGAGCGATGCGATGGGCTGATGATCAACGAACGGATTGACGATCTTGGGATGAACCACGATCTCCGCGTGGACGCGTATCGCTGTCTCCTGTGCGGCGAGATCGTCGATGCGATGATCCTTGAAAACAGGAGACGGTCTGCTGAGGCACTACAGTCGGTTTCAGGATTCACCGATCGAGCCGTGGGGTTTACGGCAGCATAGAGTGGGTGAGTGAATTGATGGGATCATGCCCTCTTCATTGAGGATGGAGGGATCATCGAAGAAGGAGATGTCGCATGTCGCGCTACGACGAGCCGATCATGACACTTCGCCTCCAACTCCGTCACCTGCCCTGTCCCTCGTGCCGCAAATCTGAACTGATGCCCATGCTCCAATGCGATTACTATCCCGATGGATGTCTCTGGGTTGTGCGGTGCAGGAGTTGTCTGACTCCGTACCACCTGGCAGGGCAGCGATTATCATCAGATTCTGTTGTCGACGAGGGGACGAAAGGTGGAAGGGGATCCGATGATCAGGGGAATGAATCGTAGCCCGTCAGGGGAAATAGGATGAGGTTAAATTTTAGACGATCCTATACGGCTATGGGTTCGCCTGCCCGGCATGTCAGAGCCGTACATCGAACACCACGAGCTATTGTGAAAGACTCAGACCAAGACCATTGGCTCATATCCATCCATACTGGCGGAGGACTGCCGCAGTTAGGGTTCCGGCTTTGCCTTCTTGATGCCGAGCGCTTTGATACGTGACGCAAGCGTGGTCGGCTTCATGCCCAACAAGACCGCCGCGCCGTCTGCACCGAAAATCCTGCCCTTGGCCAGCCGGAGTGCCTGCACGATGCTTTCCCGTTCCTGACGTTTCAGGTCGTCGCGTGTGGCGACTTTCACCGGCACGGGAACGGCGAGAGTAGGGGCATTGACTGGTGCGGGTGAAGCCGGCAAGTGGACCTGTAGGGCCTTGCCTTGGGAGAGGATGACCGCACGTTCGAGGACATTTTGCAGTTCGCGCACATTACCCGGCCAATCATGACCCGCCAGTTGAGTGAGCACAGCTTGTGTGACCCGTGGTCCCTGCCGATTCATGCGCTGTGCGCTCTGCGCGACGAAATGCAGCGCGAGTTTTGGAATGTCGTCACGACGTTCGCGCAGGGGAGGGATGTGGATTGGAAACACACTGAGCCGATAGAAGAGATCCTGACGGAACCGGCCGGCCTCGACTTCTCGTTTCAGATCTCGATTCGTCGCGGCGACGATTCGCACATTCACCTGGCGTGTGCGGGTATCGCCCACGCGCTCGAACTCTCCTTCCTGGAGCACGCGCAGCAGCTTCGCCTGCATCGGCAGCGGTACTTCTCCGATCTCGTCGAGGAAGAGCGTGCCGCCGTCCGCAAGTTCGAAGCGCCCAGGGCGGTCGCCGAGGGCGCCGGTGAAGGCTCCTTTGATATGGCCGAAGAATTCGCTTTCGAACAACGCGTCCGGCACGGCGCTGCAGTTGACCTTGATCAAGGCTCGTCCTGTGCGCGCACTCCGGTCATGGATGGCCCGGGCCACCAGTTCCTTACCCGTGCCGCTCTCTCCGGTAATCAGGACCGCGGCATCGGTCGGCGCCACGAGCTGGATTTGGCGCAGCACGTGTTGGAGTGCCTCGCTGTCTCCGACGAATTCACCCATCCCGAGAGCGGCGGTGACTTCCTCCCGTAGATAGTGATTCTCTTCCTCCAAACGTGCGCGAAGGAGGTTGATCTCCTCACGAGCCCTGGCGTTGGCAATACTCACTGCCGCATAGTCGGCGAACATGCGCAGCCACTCGAATGCCTCCGTATCCAGCAGGCTGCGATCAAAGAGTGCCAGCACTCCCAGCACCTCTCCCTGGAAGATTAGAGGCTGCACTGCGAAAGTTCTGACTTCCTCACGCGCAAACCAAGCCGGGTCGGCGATCCAGTCTTCATCGCCTCGAACTCCGGCAAGCCAGAGCGGTTCACCGCTTATGGCGACGCGGCCGATCTTGCGTTCACCGATCGGAAACCGGTGAAAGCCTCCCTCGACACGGCTGTAGTCGGCCTGTTTGTCATGGGGCACGCCGGCGCTCGCGGCAAGGTGGAGGGCCTTGATGTCGGTCTGGTCTTCGACGTCCCGACACAAGGGACAGGATCGGTCGGGGATCGCAAGCCAGATGCGTGTCAACACGGTGTTCGGGCATTGAGCAATGCCGTCGGTGATGGTGCGCAATACTTCTTGGAGTGTTCCCTGACGAGCGGTGGCGACCATGACTTGAGGCAGCTGGTGGGGATTCATGACATTCAAGCTACGACATTACGTTGTAGGATTCAACGAATAATCGTAGATTACGAATAGTTGTAGGGCTTTGTTTTCATGATTTGCTCAGTAGGTAGTTAGTTATCAATGGCTTAGGCATTCATGCTCCATGGCACAGCTTCTGCTGAACAGGAGAATCAATCGCGCGAATTGAAGCGCGGGCAACTCTCACTGTTCAAGGAGGTTCTCATGACTCGCATCGCACCGCTCGATCCTCAGACCACAAGCGGCCAGGCCAAACATCTCTTCGACGGCGTGCAGGGAAAACTCGGCGCCGTGCCTAACCTCATTCGAGTGCTGGGTAATGCGCCTGCCGCACTGAAGGGATATCTCAGCTTTAGTGCGGCCCTCGCAGACGGAGGTTTCAGTCCTAAAGTCCGTGAACAGCTTGCCCTGACGGTTGCTGAAACCAATCAATGTGCCTACTGCCTCAGTGCACACTCGTTTCTTGGGGGCAAGCTCGGGTTGACCCAGCAGGAGCTGGCCGATGCTCGGAAGGCCACTGCGGTCGATCAGCGGACCGAGGCCATCCTCAAATTGGCGCAAGGTATCGTTGCCCGGCGAGGGGTGCTGGAATCGACCGAGCTCAAACAAGCGCGTCAGGCCGGATTAACAGACGGCGAGATCGTGGAGGCGATTGCCCATGTCGCGCTGAATATTTTCAGTAATTACATCAATCATGTCGCCGGGACCGTTATCGACTTTCCGGAGGTCTCTCTCTCAAACGAGTGCGCCTCTTCGTCCTGCGCCTGCGACTAAGGGACAGAGGGTTTGAGGAGATTCAGGAAGTACGTTCTTTTATTCACTCATGATCAGTTGAAGCAGGAGGAACAATGAAAACAGCAATCGTCATATTGTCCGATCCCAAGAGCGGCGCGGAGGAGGCGCTGGGACGCGTATTCAATGCGCTTGCCCTGGCTGCTGAATCGAAGCAGAAAGGCGACGAAGTCGCCGTGTTGTTCAACGGGCCAGGCACCAGGTGGCCGGCGGAGTTGACCAAGCTGACGCATCCGGCTCATGCGCTCTATCAATCCGTACGCGATGTGGTCCAGGGCGCATCGTGCGCCTGTGCCGAGGTATTCGGGGCGACGGAGAGCGTGAAGTCCTGTGGAGTGGCGAGCGTGAACGACAATGCGTTGCCGGGAACTTCGGGCCTCTTGAGTCTTAGGCGCTACCTGGCGGACGGATGGAGCGTGCTGGTGTTTTGACCGGTCGAGCAGGGGTGGTGGGAAGACGGCCTCAGCCCGCCTTCCCACCCGCCCGACGGAGGGCAAGACGATGGCGGGAAAATATCTACAGATGACGATGACCGAGTCGGTCCGCTCAGCGCAGCGACGGTACTACGGACATGCATCGACGATCACCGATGTTCCTGACCGCGATCCACTCGGCGAAGCCGAGGCTCGCTTCATCGCGGATCGCGACAGTTTCTATCTGGGTTCAGTCGGCGAACAGGGTTGGCCCTATGTCCAGCACCGGGGCGGGCCGAAAGGCTTCTTAAAAATCCTTGATCCCGCCACGCTCGCGTTCGCTGATTATCGGGGAAACCGACAGCTCCTCAGCACGGGAAACCTCCATGTGAACAACCGGGTGGCGCTGTTTCTCATGGACTATAAGAACCGGGAACGGTTGAAAATTCTTGGTTATGCGCGGGTGGAAGATGCTCAGGGGAATGCGGCACTCGTTGAGCGCCTCACGCAGGGAGACACGCGGAACAAGGTGGAGCGGGTCGTCACTATTGAGGTGGTGTCCTACGACTGGAACTGCCCGAAGTACATCACCCCGCGCTATTCCCTCGACGAGGTGGAGGAGGCCGTTGCGCCGTTGAAATCTCGCATCGCCGAGTTGGAAGCACAGCTCGGGTCAGTTCGAGCGTAGAGGCGCGGTGGTGCGATCGGGCTTCCGCCGTTGCCAACGCCGAGGAGACAGGACCCATGCATAATATCTCGCGTCGAAGGTTTTTGACGCTCACAGCTGCAGCGGGTGGCGCGCTCGCGTTCGGAGATTGGCCAGATTTACTCCGGCGTCATCGGGCAGGACCTATAGCCTACGCCTCGGAACCGATCAAGGTTGGGATCATCGATCCGCTCTCCGGTCCATACAGCACGTCTTCCATCCACGACGTGCACGGCGCCAACGCGGCGGTGGAGCATTTCAATAAGAGCGGCGGAGTGTTGGGGCGGCCGGTGAGACTTGTGGAGGCCGACGATGCCTCGAATGTCCAGACCGGACTCAAAGCTGCGACCAAACTCATCAAAGAAGACCGCGTAGACTTCCTGATGGGAGCCTTGAACGGAGAGGTCGCCCTTGCAGTGGCCGATCTTGCGATAGCGGAACACACCCTCTTCATGGTGACCGGGGCACATGTTCCGGAGTTGACGGGAATCGGCTGCAACTCACACACCTTCGTGTTCATGCCGAGCGCTCGGATGTTGTCCGGATCCGTCACGCCTCATCTCGTAAAGGCTTACGGGAATCATTGGTTCATGATCACCGCCGAGACGATGGATGGGCAAGCGGCAGAACAGGCCATGACCGACGCTCTCATGGCCGAGGGCGGCGCCGTGCTCGGTTCGCTCAACACACCCTTCGGGGCAACCGACTTCACGGCAGCATTGACTCAAGCCAAGGCTGCAAAGCCCGGCGCCGTGATCCTGAATCTGTATGGCTGGGATCTCGTTCATGCGCTGAAAGCCTACAGCAGGCTTGAGCTGGCCAAAGAACAGATCGGTGTCGGTGGAATGATCAGCGGCGAACAGATTGGGCGCCCGCTTGGCTACGCCGACCATGCCGGCATCTGGGGGCTGATCTGGGATCCAAAAGTCCGGAGCGAAAGCTCTCGACGATTTATCCAAGGTGTGATCGACAAGTATCACCACACTCCCACCTCTCGCTGCTACCACGGCTATGCGGCCATGACGCAGATGCTGGAGGCAGTCCAACGGGCCGGGACCACCGACACGCAGGCGGTCATCGAAGCGCTCGCGGGACATGAATTCGACGGGTTGAAAGAGGGACGCTCCTACTTCCGCCGTTCGGATCACCAGCACGTGCAAGATGTGTTGGTGGGGAAGGCCTACGGCAAGGAACTGGGATTGGGGCACTACCAACTGCTGGACAGGGTTCCGGGCGACTCGGTTGTGAGCGCGCCCGATCAGCCGGTGTGCCGGATGCCCTGAAATCACTCCATGGCAGCGATCAACTCGCTTGCATCAGCATGCTCTTGAAGCAATTTTGAGGTAGGGATTAAGCTGTTCACTCATTAACGAAACTCGCGAACGGCAACGGAAAGCATGAGGGACAGGTGACAAGACAGATGAGCAAGCCAAATGAATTGAAGGGGTGCCCGCTTTTAGCAGGGATTCCACCTGAGGATCTTCGCCGTGACTGCCCGACGGCTCGGATTGTGGCGATCCGGCACCGTGGCACAATCTATCGGCTGGGCGATCCCACGCGTGCGATCTTTTGCGTGCTCAACGGTCAAGTCGCTCTCGCGAGGGTCAACTCGGACGGAACAGCGCTCACCACGGCGATGTTGAGAACGGGGGAATTCTTCGGCCCAGCGCTGAGTGGTGCCGCTGAAACCGAAGACACGGCGAGCGCGATCGGAGCTGTTTCGATATGGCAAACCCCGAACGATGAGTTTCGGCGCCTGTTGCTGCACCATCCCGCCGTTGCCTTGGAATGTGTATCGCTGCTTGCCCAGCGCCAGCGCCGGATGGAACGCCGGCTCGAAAGTTTCGCGTTCAAACGAATCGAGGCACGGCTCGCCGAAACCTTTCGCGAGTTGTCAGGCGGGTTCGCCGCTCGCTGCGATCATGGCTTCGGAGAACACCTCCGCCTCACCCAACAGGAGTTGGCCGACCTTGTCGGCGCAACCAGGCCGGTGGTCAGCACGATTCTCAACCGGCTCCGTGACAAGGGAGTGCTGGCATACACCCGTGACTATGTGTGCGTGCGCGGGTTCGAAGAGATTGCGAAACTGATCGATTCTTAAATCGATGCAGCACTGTTATCTAGAGAACAGCGCCATCCTGTCCCACCTGGTAGTGTGACCGTACGCTCCCATTGCGAGAGCGGCGGCGCGGCGATTCTGCGCAAACCGACAGGAGGTCACGATGAGCAAAGTCTATTTGGAGATCACGGCGAAGGTGCCCGCGAAGGATCGCGTGAAGGCGGCCGCAGTCTACTCGAAATACAAAGATCCGTTTCTCACAACGATTTGCGGCGCGGAATCCAAGGAACTCCTTGTCCGTGAAGAGGATGTGCAAGTGCTTCACGGGTTTCATTCATTAGCTTCGGCAGAGGGCTACCTCAAGAGTGCCCTATTCGGCAACGACGTCGTGAGAGAGTTGAAGCCCTACCTTGCGGCGGATCCGGAAATCCGGATTTACGAACGACGATAGAGGTTTCTTTTCGAGTCTAGCCGGTCAACTGATTGCGGCGGCGCTGATACGCCTCCTCTGGAGGGACGCAATAGCCTTAGGAGGATGGAATACATACATTAAAACATGGGAGCCTGTATGCGAAGGGTCTAGGTGTGACGAGATGAAACGGAATTTGGTGTGATGAGAAAAGGTCGTGAGGTCCATTCGTTCGTTCTTCAGGGAGTTGGGGGCCAGCTCAGCCTGGGTTCTGGTGCACAATATGTTGTCGGAAACTCGCGTCACCTCATGACAGAGGTCTTATCCATGGGAGGTTATCAATGGAACAGTCGAATCACCCCATCGCCCTTATTGTGGGAGGATCCAGCGGAATTGGTTTTGCCACCGCGAAGCTCTTGCTTGAGCGAGCGATTTCAACAGTGATTGTGGGCCATCGGTCGGACAAGCTCAACCAAGCGAAGAGCGACCTCGCCTCGTCCGGTCCGGTAGAATCCTTTCAAGCCAACTTGTATGAGCCACAGGATGTGCAGCGTCTGATCGCATTCATTGGCCATCACGACCGCTATATCAAATATTTGGTAAATGCTGCAGGCTATTTCAAGCCGACACCGTTTCTCGACCATACCGGCGAAGACTACGATGCGTATCTGAGTCTGAATCGGGCGCTCTTCTTTATTTCGCAAGCCGTCGCCAAGAACATGGCATCAAATGGTGGGGGCTCGATTGTGAACATCGGATCTATGTGGGCACGACAAGCCATTAAAGCGACGCCGTCCTCTGCCTATTCGATGGCGAAAGCAGGCCTGCATGCGCTTACGCAGCATATGGCCATGGAGTTGGCCGACCACAAGATTCGTGTGAATGCCGTCTCCCCGGCCGTGGTACACACTCCGATTTACCAAGCATTCATCGAGCCCAGTCAAGTTGACGAGACGTTAGCTTCTTTCAACGGGTTTCATCCGATCGGCCGGATCGGGACGGCTGACGATGTGGCGCGAGCCATTACATTTCTGCTCAGCGACGAGGCCAGTTGGGTAACCGGTGCGATTTGGGATGTCGATGGGGGTGTGATGGCGGGCCGGAACTAATCAGCTGCCGGGAAAGAAGCTCCTTTTTAGAGTGCAAACCTGTTACTTATCTGGAGGCATAGCAACGGTGACTCAACAATAGACCAAGATAAGGAGGTTCATATGTACGAGAGGAAGAATTTGAGCAAGCTCAAGGAACTAGAAGCCAATACCCCCGAAGCCATGAAAGCCTTTGCAGCTTTCGACAAGGCTGCGTTGTCCGGCGGCGTGATTCCACACAAGTATAAGGAACTGATGGCTATTGCTGTCGCGTTGACGACTCAATGTCCGTACTGCATTGACATTCACTCGAACAAAGCACGAGAAGTGGGTGCTTCTGAGCAAGAAATCTCCGAAGTCGTGATGGTCGCTGCAGCATTACGCGCGGGTGCAGCCATTACACACGGCACACACGCCTTGAAGGGGGTCTGAACCGCGTTCACGATTGTGTGCGGCTTGTGTACCGTCCCAGCTGCATCACGAAAGGGAAGCGGAGCCTCATGAAGAGGTTCAGGCAGACCGGCGGACCGAGGTGTTCAAGGCCGATCTTCATGCCGGTCTGCCCCAAGGCAGGTTAGGGGCAATAGGTGCCGAACGGGCGATCCCACCAGGGCCCGTTGAATCCGTAGTTGCTGTTGGTTTCCTGCACATCCGTCGAATGGTGAATCCGATGCATGTCCGTCGTGACGATGACCCACCGGAGCACCCGATCAAAGGAGGCAGGTATCCGAACATTGCCGTGGTTGAAGAGGGCCGTACGGTTGAGGACGATCTCGAAGATCACGACCGCCAGCGGAGCCATGCCCAGCACAAGGATCGACAGGGCCTTCACCGCGGTTGAAATGACGATCTCCACCGGGTGAAAACGCACCCCGAATGCTGCCAATAGGTGATGAAATCGAGGGTGATAACTGCCAAGGCGATTTCGAGCTAGGCTGGCCCTTCGACCCAGTTCAAGAGTCCCCAGCCACGGTTCTGGTCCATCACCCCGAGAATGGACAAATACGATCCAACGACCGACCTCTTTCCCATCATAGACCGTAGACAACGCGATCATACTCCTGTTCCCGAGCGTCAGAGGCACGAAACGTAGAATGGATTCTGGCAACCGGAACCATATCCCTCGATTCTTTTCAGGAATTGTAAGCTGCTTCACAGTACGGGTTTGTTCCTGTGAGTAGACTGAGCTGGTCGTGCTGGGACCCGCACGGACCTGTCCACATGGGAGCGTCGAGTTCCCATGATCTGAAAGAAAGGAGGCCTGCTGAGACACCTGTCGTGATCCCGGTCCCGCAACCAGAGAGATAGTACATACTTCATAGCTTATAAAAGGAGCGACGCATGAACATGAACAAGAAGAAAACAGCCATGATCCAATCCGCACTACTCGTTGCCCTGAGTGTGGTAGGGGCACAGACCGTAGGGGCCGAACCAAAAGCCCCGACACTTCCCAACGGCTGGGAAGCCTGCGGAGGGGTGGCCAAGGCTGGGATGAACGACTGTGCTGTCAGAACCAGTCTTCATGCTTGTGCGGGCATGGCAAAAGGTGACAACGAGCCCGATTCGTATGTCTTCTTGCCGAATGGGTTGTGCACCAAGATCGCCAAAGGCACGGTGCTGTCCATCACGAAAGACGATCTCGAAAAGATGAAACAGATGCAGATGAAAAAAATGTAGGACGGCGATCGATCTCTGTTCGCCGTTACGCATTTCACCGCGAACCCGGTATGTTTCTTGACCGGGGCGTGGTTTCCTGGGAGCCGAGAGAGGTGTCTAGCATGGAGTCACGCAGGGAACCAGCACTCGCCGGCGAGCGGTGTGCCATCAGAGCGAATCTCAGCAACGATATGTCCGAAAGGGAGATTTTCAATGAACGTCAAGATCAAGAAAAGCGCCATCGTCCATTCCACGCTACTCGTCGCATTGAGCTTGGCAGGAGCCCAATCGGCATCGGCCGCTAAGGTTCCGGAACTACCTGTAGGCTGGGAGGCCTGTGGCGGCGTCGCCAAGGCCGGGATGAATGACTGTGCCACTAAAGCCAGTCCGCATGCTTGTGCGGGTATGTCCAAGACCGACGGAGCGGCCGATTCCTATGTTTTCTTGCCAAAAGGGCTGTGCGAAAAAATCGCGAATGGTGTCGTCCTGGCCGCTACGAAAGAGGACCTGGCGAAGATAAAGGAAAAGAAATGAGCCTGAAGAGGATGTAGGTCACCTATCGATGTCTGTGTATAGTTCAACTCCGATCCCGGCTCAGGCCGGGATCGGACTGCGGTCACAACATTATCGTGAGATTCTGGAGGAGCCGCCTCCCGTCGCCTGGATGGAAGCTCATCCGGAGAACTACTTCGGAGAAGGGGGCGCGCCGCTCCGCATCCTGGAGCGGATCAGAGCCGGTTATCCCTTGAGCTTTCATGGAGTCGGGCTCTCGTTAGGCGCCATCGATCCGCTGAATCGGGCTCATCTCGCTAAACTCAAAGGCGTGATCGACCGCTTCGAGCCGTCGTTCGTATCGGAGCACCTATCTTGGAGTTCCGTCGATGGGCGCTTCTTCAATGATCTCTTGCCGCTTCCGTATACGGAAGAAAGCTTGAGTCACATCTGCGCCAGAATCGATGAAGTCCAGACTGTCTTACAACGGCCGATACTGATCGAAAATATCACCCGGTACCTGACTTGGCGAGACTCCAGCATTCCGGAGGGTGACTTCATGGCCGCAGTCATCCGGCGAACCGGCTGCGGGATTCTGCTGGATCTCAATAATCTCTACGTCAATGCCGTGAATTTCCACCTGGACCCCGTGAAGTTTCTCGAGGCTATTCCACCCGATGCCGTTTGGGAGATCCATCTGGCGGGTTTCGATCATGTCGGAAGATGGCTGGTCGATACCCATGGGCAAGCGGTCTATCCGGAAGTGTGGAGTCTGTATCAGTGGGTGCTCCACCACTTCGGCCCGAGGCCGACACTCATCGAATGGGATACGAACTTGCCGCCGTTGCCTGTGCTGCTCGAACAAGCCTCGCAGGCCGATGTCCTTCTTGGAGCCTGTTATGCCACGACTGCATGAGTTACAGAGTGCGTTCGCCGCAGCCATTGTTGAAGGGAAAAGCTTGCCGACCATCACGTCGATACAGGCTGGGTCCTCGTGGCGAAGTTTAGCCCTCTACCGTCGATTGATTCGAAACAACTACGTGCAGGCACTGACGATTACGTATCCAGTCCTCCATCGGTTGGTCGGTGATCGCTATTTCAAAGTGTTCGCACGCGGCTATCTGAAGCGGTTTCCCTCGACGAGCGGCGATCTGTTCGCGTATGGGCGGCATCTTCCGCTGTTCCTCTTTCAACTCGGAAGTCCACGTCTGCTCATTGAACTCGCCCGATTGGAGTGGGCCTGCCACGAGGTGTATCAGGCTTCCGACTCGCCGCCGCTCGTCCCCGACCAACTCAGCGCGGTGGCATCGGCCGATCCGTCACGCGTAACGTTTCATCTCAACACGGCCGTGCGACTGGTACGCTTGTCCATGCCGGTCCATCACCTATGGCATGCACTGCAATCGGACGATCCCACCACGATGGTCGCTGATCGGCCACTCCCAGATGAGGAGACCGACGTGGTCGTCACAAGAGCCAGAGGGAATATTCACGTGACCGCTCTCGCGGCGCTCGACTTCCGATTGCTGGACGCCATGGCCGACCGGAAGTCGGTCGCTGAAGTGGAGCAGATCGCCATGGAATACGATTCCGAGTTCGATTTCTCCAGGTTTTTGGCCTCCATTCTAGAGTTGAACCTGCTCAGGGGGGTCTCCACGGAGGGGCGCACATGACACGCGGCACCGGCTTGTTGACTCGCGCCCTCGATCGGGTCATTCCCATATACCACCGATTGGTCTGGGGGCTGGAGGCCTTGATTCCGCTGTTCGACCTATCCGTGCGTCTGTATCTGGCGCATATCTTTTGGAAAGGCGGGATGGTCAAACTCTCCAGTTGGATGTCGACAGTGATGCTCTTCACCATGGTCTACGATGTGCCGCTGCTGCCGCCGGAGATGGCCGCTTACGTAACGACGGCGGTTGAATTAGGCGGATCGTGCCTGTTGGCAGTCGGCCTGGCGGGCCGGTGGGCGGCCCTGGCGCTGTTCGGCCTCAACATCGTCGCCTCGATCTCGTATGGACAGGTATCCGAAGCCGCGCTCCAAGAAGCGTTCTATGTGGGGGTGTTGTTCCTGTATTTCGTCCTGCACGGGTCTGGCCGCTTATCGGCCGATTCCCTTGCGGAGTATCTGATTCGACGAAGGCACTCGACACGCATTGCCGAGGGAGATGGGGCCTCACATCCTGTCCTTGGCGGAAGGTAGGGGAGAGCAGGTACATACGGTGGGCGAAGGAGTTCCGATCATGACTCTGGCGAGGGCTCACCGCAGGAGGAACGATAAAACGCAGATTCGAGTCAGGGTCTGGTTTGCTTCTTGAGTATGATATCCCCGTAATAAGCGGTGGCCGACTCGCCGGTGTTGTCGGTATCCGTCATGATGGCGATCCCGGAGATCATGGGCGGCTCTTCCCCAAACGCGAGCTTGTAGTCTTCATAGACGTTGCGCTCTTCCGTCATCCAGGTGTTCAGCTTGGCTGGTCCGCTTTCCACGACAATCATGTGTACCTGTTCAGTGTAGGGGTTGGGCACCGCCGTTCCCACCGGGGCCCGACTTTCCCAGATATAATTGAGCGCGCCGAGCGGTGGATAGCGCCCATAGATCAGCTTGGCCGCTTCGTACTTCGCCTTGCCGAAGAGGCCGACTTTCGCACTGTCGTATTGGAAGGTGACGTAGATGCGGGCCGGGTAATCATCGCCGTCTTTTTTTGCCACGTTGCCGGCTTTTAGGATATTGGAAACTTTCCACTGCCATTGGATGATGGGGTATTCCTTCGGATCGATCAGGATTTCTTTTGTATATCCGGACGAGGAGGCCTGACTGGCGGCCTTGACGACCACGCGATCACCGTCTTTCACGAGCTGGTACGTCGTATGCTGAGCAATTTTTTGGAACGTGAGCGGCTTCCAGCCGTCCGGCCATGGTCCATCCGGCGCAGCGGTCGAAAAGGCGCCGACTTCGATGGTGGGAGGAGATCCGGCTTGGAGCCGGGCCGGATCTCCGAGGATGATTCCGACCAACAGGCACGATGCGAGACCGACGATCATGGAAGAATGAGACGCTGTCATGGGTTGGATCCTTTTCAAGTGAAGAGGTGAAACATTGTTGTTCATGATGCGCCGCGCTATCGCCGCATCCAGGCAAACAATTTGAGTAAGAGATCTTTGGTTCTCTGCGTGAAATGCGCCTTGCGCCAGAGGTTTACCACCTTTTTGTTCACTTCAGCTTGGGTGGGATAGGGATGGATGGTGGCCGCGATTGTCTTCGCCCCGGCTCCCGCCTTCATGGCGACGGCAAATTCGCCGATCATCTCGCCGGCATGATGTGCCACGATCGTGGCGCCGAGGATCGTATCGGTCCCCTTTTCGATGTGAACTCGGGCAAAGCCTTCGTCTTCTCCGTCCAGGATCGCTCGATCGACCTCGTCCAGTTTGTAGGTATAGGTCTCGACTTCGATCCCTTTTCCCTTGGCATCCCGCTCGTACATCCCGACATGGGCGACTTCCGGCTCCGTGAACGTGCACCAGGGCATGATCAATGAATCGACATTCGCATAGCCCAAGCCGAAGGGATGTGGAAACAACGCATTCTGAATGACGATCTGCGCCATGGCATCGGCGGCGTGCGTAAATTTGTACCGCGAACACACATCGCCTGCCGCGAAGATCTTGGGATTCGTCGTCTGCAATCGGGTAGTCACCGTGATCCCGTTCTTGTCATAGGCGACTCCCGCCGTCTCCAATCCGATTCCCTCCACATTCGGGGTTCGCCCGATTGCGACGAGGAGTTCATCCACCGTCACATCGTACTGACCGCCGTGCGACCCGACCGTCAGGCGCTTGCCACCTTCGGTCTTCTCGACTTGCAGGTGTTTCCCACAGCACAGTAGCTTCACCCCATCACGCGCAATCTGTTGCTCGACGATCTCCGCCGCATCGCGGTCCTCGTTCGGCATGATGCCATGTGCAGCCTCGACTAAATAGACCTGACTTCCAAAGCGGGCAAACGATTGAGCCAACTCGCATCCGATGGGACCGGCTCCGATCACTCCGATGCGCTGTGGCAACTCCGTCAATGAAAAGACCGTTTCGTTCGTGAGGTACCCGGCTTTCTGCAACCCGGGTGTTGGAGGAGCCGAAGCTCGTGCGCCGGTGCAGATCGCCGCTTTCGCAAAGGTCAAGGTCCGATCACCAGATGGTCCCGCGACGTGGATACGATCGTTTCCGACGAAATGGCCGTTGCCGATATAGATGTCTACGCCCAATTTGGCATATCGATGCGCGGAATCGTTCTGACTGATCCGCGCACGTAACTTCCTCATGCGCGCCATGACGGCGCCGAAATCGTACGTCACGCCGGCCGGAATCTCGAGCCCGAACTCCTTGGCGCGTCGCAGATCGGCCCAGGCTCTGGCCGCGCGGATCATGCCTTTCGAGGGAACACAGCCGACATTGAGACAGTCCCCACCCATCAAATGCTTTTCAATCAGGGCCACTTTGGCGCCCAGGCTTGCGGCCACGACCGCCGTGATCAGTCCCGCCGTGCCGGCTCCGATGACCACGATGTTGTAGCGACCGGTCGGCTCCGGGTTGACCCAATCGGGAGGATGCACGTTGGCGATGAGTTGCTGGTTGTACTCGTCATTGGGAAGAACCAACGACTGCTCGTGCGTACTCATTTCGACGATCCCTGGTAGAGGCTTCATTATTGCGTAGCATCCTTTCTTGTCAATCGTTACTCGAAGACGCATTCATGACGCTGGTTTGGCTGCAAACCGCTTGTAGACGACCGGGATGAGCGCGAGCAGTCCTAAAAGGACAAAGGCCCCGATCACATTCGGCGATGCGATTTCTTTGAGGGAGTTGATGGTGCCGAGTTGGCGTCCCGCATAGGCGTACACGAAGGATCCAGGAATGATGCCGAGCGCCGTAGCTCCAATGTACGTTCCCGCGCGCACGCGGGTCAGGCCGGAGACCAGATTGACCACGAAGAACGGAAAGAGCGGAATCAGTCGCAACGTCAGCAGGTAACTGAAGGCGTTCTTGGTGAAGCCTTCTTGGAACGGTTTCAGCGATGTCCCAAACTTTCGCTCCACGGTGTCCCGCAACACATACCGTGCGGTGAAAAACGCGAGGGTTGCGCCGGTCGTTGCCCCGAGATTCACGAATACTGTTCCCAGGACGGCACCGAACGTGAAACCTCCGGCGAGCGTGAGAATGACCGCACCCGGTAAGGACAAGCCGGTGACGATCGCATAAGCGGCAATGAAGACACCAACCGCCGCGACATAGTTGGCCTCCGTAAACGCCAGGAGATGATCGCGATTGTCCTTGAGGGCGTCCAACGATAAGAACCGCCCAAGATCGAAATAAAAGAAGGCGCCGATCGCCAGTCCGATTACCAGCGCGAGGATCACCTTGCCAGACAGATGCGCCTTCGTGGACGTGGAGGATGGCGTATCCTGGTCCAAAGGAGGGATCGGATCGTGTGTCTCAATCTGAGGCTGAGGTCCGTCCGCGCACGGTGTTTCCATCGGTTGGGCTCCCTTCGTGTAGCTGGGTGAAACCAGGTAGAGATTCGGTTGCGGCGCAGGTGTTCTGGAATCATCTTCTCTCAACATGATGTCACGATAACCCACTCACCGCTGAAGTTCTGTGAGCCAGTTCACAGTTAGAAGCCAGCCAGGAGGAAAAACCTATAACCAACCGTGATTTTGGAGTTATTTCACGGATATGTCGGTGAGATGACAGCGCCCGCTTGGGAAAGACCGTCCAACTGCAAGAACCTCCCATCAGGCGATCTATTGCCTTATAAGGGAGAAATCTCTAGATTGACGTTCTGAACCGACAGGAGATGTGATGGAACAGCCTTCTTCCTCCACGAATAAGCTGTGGTACCTCAAGCATATTCGCTTGTTCGACGGGATCTCTCCATCTGAAATGCAGGAAATGGAGAAGATTACACGCATGGAAGAGGTCAAAAAGCGCCAGCCTCTCTACCTTCCCGGTGATCCAAGCAGCAACGTATACCTTCTGAAAAAAGGGCGTGTCAAAATTGCCAATAGCGCGCCCAGCGGCAAAGAGGTCACATTCGACATCCTGGAGCCGGGCGAAGTGTTCGGTGAGCTGGAGGTGTTGGAAGACGCTCCTCGCTCGACATCTGCGGAGACGCTCGATGACACACTGATCTGTGTGATCCCTCGAAAAGACTTCGATCAGTATCTCGCGATGCATCCGAACGTGACAGTGAAGCTCACCAAGCTCATCGGCCTACGGCTGAGGAAAATCCAGAGCCGCGTCGAAGATCTCGTTTTTCGTGACGTGCCGGCGCGTTTGGCTCATCTGCTTGTCGAACTCAGCAAGAGCGACGGCGTGAAAGAGGCCACCGGCATACGCCTGAAGGCCAAGTTGACCCACCAGGAGATGGCAAACCTGATCGGCTGCAGTCGCGAAACGGTGAGTAGTACCCTGGGACAATTCCGTGACGACGGTCTGGTTCGGCTCGATGGTCGTACCATTACCATCGTCGATGAAAAAGGGTTATCACGGGTCTTCGCGTAACCCTAAGCCCCACTTCTATCTCCTACGGACAAACGTGTCAGCGGCGGACAACGGGCTAGCCACGAGGCGGTGTCTTGCTCTCGTACCGTTCAAGCACTCGTCGCTCGGCTTCCACCCAATGCTCAACATCACGCCCGTGTCCGCACCCGCCCTCACAGAAGAGCTGGTAAGCTAGCGCACGGATTTCATCTTGTACGATCTCGGGGTCCGTCACGGACGGGTTCTCTTTCTTGACTGCTTGTTTCTCTTTGCCCATAACCCCTCCCTCTTTCTGTGAGATGGCCAGGTTGTTCCCGCTTGTCCGTCCTTTTGCCAGCTTTTTCAAGATACGACTGTAAGCCACCTCACAACCAGCAAGAGATTTCACCAAGGGTAAGGCCCGGTGTCCGAGTCGAGGTGGATGGTGCCCATGCTCGCTAAGCAGATGACTATGAGGACTGCCCGGCTGGCGGAGCGGGGAGTGCCGACGGGGACGAGCACAGTCGGGACTATCGGATGGAGCAGGAACAATGACCGTTGATCACTTTAGCTCAATGGTCGCCCGCAGGAGTCGCATCGAGAGGAACTGTCGGGACCGGAAGTTACCGGCTGTGTAGGAGAAATATGGAGCGGCGTTGCGACCGGCATATCACCTCGCAGAAGACGAACCCAACGAGCGGTAGGATACCGGGTGACCAACTTTGGGACGAGCAGGAGCATGGCCACCATGGTCAGCCCCAGTACGATCAACAGCCACTCCCCGGAGATTACGGTGCTACCCGCGTACGTCAGCGCGTAGGTGGGAACAATCATTCCCAGCAGCGTCGCCAGGGCAAAGGCCTTCAGTGACATGTTCGTCAACCCCGCGCCGTAACTGATGAGGTCAAAAGAAAACAGTGGGATCAATCGAGACAAGAATACGAAGATGGCCAAGTGCCGATCCGAACAGCGCTCGCAAAAACTGATTTCGGTTCGAAAGATCCGAGTCATGGCCTCCCGTCCCAGAGCTCGACCGATAAGAAAACTGAGGATGGCTCCAATCTCCGCACCGGTGACGGCATAGATCGTTCCAAGGGTCACGCCGAATGTCGCTCCTGCGGCCAAATCCAAGGGTAGACTAGGGATGGGGCTGATGACGACGGCGGTCGCCATCAGCGTCATAAACAGGATCGGGCCGAAGGGGCCGGCTGCGCGCAGATGGTCGGTTATCTGTTCAGGTTTCCGCAGTTCTCCAAGATCAAACCTGGATGCCGCTGCGTACGCGCCGATCAGAACGGCGAGCAGTACGCCAAGTTTGATCCAGCCGGTTCCTGTGGCCGCCATACCGTCTTTCGATCTATCAAAAGAACCCGGGTGTGAAGAATGAAAGCCCAATATAGGGCAGTATTCCGTTGACCCCGGTATTTCGGTCGCCGAGATTGGAGTTCGAAATGTGGTGCAACCGTACGCCCATAGTCCAGATCATACGATCGGTCGCAAAATAATGCACACCGGGTCCGGTTTCCAACACAAATTCGAACTGCGTGCTTTGCTCAGGGATTCGCGGAGCGAGATTGGTCCAGATCATACCCGCGCCGGCGTCCCAGAACGGCACCCATCGCCCGAACGACAGAAAATTATATTTCAGGAGGAACGACCCTCCTGCCGCTTCTGCCGCAAACGGTTCGATAAAGCGTGCAAACACCGGTTGAACGAGGAGTTCGACGTTGCCTTTCCACCAACTGTTCCCCAAGGGATCGGTCAAGACCACACCAAGACGCGGCATCACAAAAACGGCGCTGCGATTCGCGGAGGGGCCGTTTCCAACTACGGTCGTGCCCTGCGCATATCCCAGCGTCCCGCCGAGTTCGACCGTGCCTTTCGACAGCCGATCGCCAGCCTCGAAGGAGGATTGCGCTCTCGCTCCACTGACCTCGACCCAGAGTATGACGAGTACGAAGGCCAAGAACGATACAAAATAGCCGATCGGTCGAGCTCGCTCAGTACTTAGCATTATTCAGCTCCTTGCGCCATTCAATGTGGTACTCCTGACGTATACCCATTCGAGCGTGTGTATCATCCTCCATTGGAGATGGCATGTTACGGCACAGGCATACTGCTGGTCTGTTACGTGTCTTACAGAACAGGCGTTGTCAGGATTGAGCCGTGTCCGGCGAGGGTGAATCACTATCGGCAGATCAACGGGATCCAGAAACTCTTTGCGAACGGATTGACGTACGACAATCCCAGACGACGATACGTCTGCTCGGGAATGCCGATGTCGGCCAGGAAGAGCTGTCCTGTTCGCTGAGGCAGTAGGCCTGTTTTTGGCAGAGCCAAGGTCATGGTCCAGTGGGGCCTGATGCACTCACCAGGCGTTTGGCCGGTCGTGGCGTCCAATCCGGAGGGAACATCCAGCGCCAAAATCGGCGTTCCTGTGCCGTTCGCCCAGTGAATCAGCTTCGCGACCGGATTTCGAGGCGCAGAGCGGAGTCCGTACCCGATGAGAGCATCGATAATGAGATCGGCCCGCTCACCACCCAAGGAGTCCCTCGCGATCTCTTCTCCGTTCGTCGACTGGAAGATCTTCCGCTGAAACGCCGGAACCTCCTCAAGACAGTCCGGTTCCGCAATACAGAGCCGGACATTGATTCCATGATTGGCCAGATGACGGGCGGCACAGATTCCTCCGCCGCCATTGCCTCCGCTATCGGTCAGCACGACGATGGTTGCCTTGCTCCACACGTCGCCGAGCACTGCAATGGCGAGCAGTGCCAGATTGCGCCCGGCGTTCTCCATCATTTGGAACAGGTTGGGCCCAGTCTCTTCACCGGCGATGTGGTCCACATCACGCATCTGCTCAGCCGTTACTGCGGGAACTTCAATCCCGCTGTCCGTGAAAAAGCGCAAGGGCTGGGGAGTGGGTATCATTCAGCGTATACCAGCAACTGCATGCCGATAATTACGACCAGGAGTCCCCAGGCTCGGTTCATTCAAATGCCGCCGTTTCAGCAGAGACCGTCTGTCCTGTCTCCAGGAGATGCATAATGGCAACCGCACCCGTCAGTAACCCTGCGTTCCAGCGGCGAACGAGCCGAAGATAATTCGTATCCCCATAGCTAGGATCCAAGCGAATGGCCTGGCGGTATTTTTGGAGCCCTTTCTCGACGGAGCCAGAGGAGAAGCATCCTAGCCCCAGGCCAGCCCAGGCAGCGGCGATGGAAGCATCCTGACTCACTGCGGTCTGCCACTGCTCGATGGCGGATTCCAATTCACCGTATTCGAACAAGGCGAAGCCGAGATTGCTCCTGGCTACTGCATTGTTCGACAGGAAACTAAATGGCCTTCTGGATCAGCATGAAGCCCGACACTTCTATTGGTCGAATCCAACTGGATCACACGAAGATCAACTTCAGTAATTCTCACTTCCTTTTTTCGACTCTCGCAAGAAGACACGTCATGTAAGGCTTACCTCTCAACCAACAGTGCCAAAATGAACAACTTGCCGATGATATCCAGATAGGTCTTCAGATCCTGACTGGATGTGGGACTATTTCGTACCCGCACATCTCTGAGAAGGCGCACGAAGGCATTCCCGCCCTGAGGCGGTGTCTGTCTTCCGAGAAGGTGATGGCTCGTCGGGGCGCCTGGTGTTCGGAAGGCCAGATGAGTCTCTCCGCTCCCGACAATCGTGTAGCCTTTGATCGGAAGCGTCCCTTCAAGCCATTCAGCCTCTAGGTTGCTCTGCAGAGGCCTCACTACGTAGTAGGCCTTCACCAGCGTGGCGTTCAGCTGGTTGGCCAGGTTTATTTCGGCCTGGCTGACAGCTTCTCCACCCAGGAGTCCACGTCGCACAAGACGGATGTCCGAGCCTAGACTCGCAAGGGTCTCGCCAAGGCGCGACCCGACTTCTCCCACGGGTGGGGAATACCACCTCGATCCGGTTGGAGCAAACACCAACGCTTCACCTTGGATCACATGATCAGGGTAGCCCAACTTGAACGTCATGGGGGTCGGCGACTCATTCCCGACAAGGTCACTCAGTAATCGATAGGCTGGAAGGTTTTTGAATGTGTCGTAGGGAACAATGTCATAGCCGGCAGCCTGTAGATCTTCCACGAGTTGTGTATAGGCTTGATCAGCCAGCGATTGCATCCGATCTTCGGCGAGATCCAAGACGAGTGCTTTATGCACGTTGGGAGCGATGTGGCTCTCTCCGGGCAATCGATGACGTTGACCTGTGGTGAGGGGGATCAGCAGTTTCGTGTCGAATTCCATCCCGAACGAGGTGATCGCGAGCCTTTGATGAGGCAGGTGGCTCAAGCCCTCCGTTTCAATAAACCGCTCAGCCAGTGCCACGTACGATGGCTGGTCGGTGTAGAGACTCGTATCGGCGCAACCGGAGACCGATGAGCCAATCAGAAAAAGGATGATGACTATGCGGAGAGGTGGCATCGGATGCCTCCTTTTGATACGTCACTGGAGTGCAACTCGGCGTCTGTCTCGGATGTCGGTTCACTACCGTCTCCACTCCTCAAGGTGGATTGAACACCAACGTGTCCGGATGGAATGCATACCAGGCGAACCAGAAGGCCGTTACGGAGGGGATCGATTTCCCCTGTTCGTCGAGTATCGAGGCGCTGCGGGACGCGGTGTTGAAACGCACAGTCACTCGCTGCCCGTTCACCTGGTCGACTATTGGCGACGACACTTGTTTCAACTCGACAAATGGATAGGCTTTGGCCGTCCCGTCGATCTCGATGCCTACGACCCACTCCTTGGGGTGGTAGCGTGAGTCGACATGGGTGGTGTCAAAAAACAGCTCGGAGCTTTCGCCATATCCTGCATACGGATCGCGACCGTAGTTGCGAAATGACGCAGCTCTCATCGAGAGGACGACGGTGGACGGGTGTGCGGTGCGCCATTCCCCCCAGATCGTATGTGCCAGGACAATCGGCGAGAGCTTCTTTCCAGTCAGTGGGCCAGCAACCGCATGCATCCCGACTTGTGACCAGAGGCTCTCCGTCTGGTGGTCATACATGAGTAGGTCGCTTTGATAGAGCAGGCCGGAGACGCCAAAGGTATGTCTCCGTCCCTGTGCCTCAGCCTCGAAGGCCATGCCGGTGCCGCAGAGGGGGCAATAGGTGACGACGACGGCCTTCCCACCGATCCCGTCGTTGACGATTTCATGCCAATTGAGAATCTTTACCGGATAGGCCTTAGCCTCCTGGCCTGCGGCGAGCCCAAGTACTCGATCCTCATTGTGGAGGAACGTGGCTTCCTGGGCGGATATGAATGTGGGAGTCAGAATGGCCGGAATACCGTCTTTCCCAGGACCGCCGTCGACGAGTTGATCCAAGGGGACGCTGTGGTGTGTCAGATCGAAAGTGGTGGTTGGGATCTTTCTGAGTCCCAACCAGGCGATCAAGATTACTACGGCGCCACCCGTGAGGATTAAGGCCCAGCGCCACTGTGGGGAAGTGAGACGGTGCCACCAGGTCCTATTCATCGGCGAAGCGAATGTCATCGGTGGTCATTCGGGTTATCGGGCGTTTCCGTGACCTATTTCGTCTGTCTCAGTATGAAGAGCCTCAACGTCTGAGAGATATCGGCTGAACGCCTGAAATATCTCAAGCAAGGACAGAATTATGTCGCATCGCTGATGGCCCATCGGACTCATACGAAACGCATTGGGGAATGCGCTGATCAGGTATGTGCCATTCCTATTCGTAGTGATGGCCAACGCGACCATTTGTCTGGTTCGAGTATCAAGAGCTTCAAGATCGATAGCATCCTTAAAGAGTTCCCAAGCTGCGTCGAGATAGGCGGGCATTCTCTCCAGCGAGGCGAACAAGTCGGGCACGAACGTAGTCCTGAATGTCTCGGTGATGTTCAGAAAGACCGTCTGTGCGGCCAAACGGCGTGAGCCTTCAGCCTCATGTTGGAACAATTCCAACGGCTCGATTGTTGTCCGGGGAAAAGTCGACTTGACGTGCTCCACTTTGTTGTTTCCTGCCGTCGGGTTCACTGGTCGCACATCCGAATGATCTCCGATAGCCATTCTCTGCTCGGTGTGCCGAACAGGGTCGTTACCCCATTGATCACGATAGCCGGCAGAGCCTTAAAGCCAATTGCGTTCGCTTCATCCGCAGAGAGCGGATGAAGCGTCACGGTCCATGTCGGATACGCCGCCTCGATATCTTTCGCGAGTGAGAGAATCGAGGGCTGTGACAGGCATCCGTTATGGAAATATAAGTCCACTCGCCGCATGGGCACAGCATAGGGCGGCCCAGGTAATGGAATCTGTAAGCTGGGTTACAGGAGCGGGATCAAGAGATCAGGAATGAGCAAGGAGGAGCTGAGCGAATGGCGAATTTTCGGATTCAGATACTGCTGCTCTCACATTGGCAGAAGGGTGCTCTGTAGCTCTTATAGTAGAAGGCTGAGTTCGGACACCTTTCGCAACGCTTCCATGAGTGTGAGATCGAAGTTCAAACGATACAGGTTGGCTTGGAGCGCTTCAAGTGTTTCTCCGTGGGCCCAGTGGTCCGGAAAGTTCGGGAGATAGCCTAGCCATTGCTTCTCCTCATCCAAATAGTAGCATTTGATGCCTTGCATGACTTACCCCATTCGTGACGACGGACATGAGTCGAAGAATGAACAGATCAAAAGGCTACAGGCACCTTCCAATATGCGATCCAGGATCGGTCAACGAGTTTTTCTGAGAGCATCTCCATGGCCGCGTTCTAGGTGGCACAGGCTTGTGTCACGTTCAGCAGGGGACACGATGACAGGATCATGGAGAGTCGAAGTCAATGGTCTTCAGCGGTTGCTGATCATCGCAAACATGAGCTCTTCAACTCGTGCGCGGCGCTTGCTCTGTGCGCGCGACATGGGGCGAGGTAGGGTCGGTGTCTGACTATGAAACCGAGCGTGCTCTTTCGGATCAGACGGCTGATAGTGCTCTAGATCCTTGACGAGTTCTGGTTCTTGATGCTGGCCGGTGAGCTCTTGGTGCAGTTGCCAGAGTTTCACCTGTAGCTCTTCGAACGACTCCCCTTGTACCTCGTACTCAGGGTAGCCTTCTAGGTAGCCGCGCCAGCCGTTGTCGTCTTGCCAGAGGATGTATTTTGAAGAACGCATTTGGAAAGTATAGCCGGACATTTTATATGCGCAAGTGAAGAGGGGGAAACAACCGATGGGACGGGCCGAAGCGATACTTTTCGCTGGACGACCAATGACTTAAGATCTGGAACCTTCTTGCGATCCCAATCCTATGTATATGCGTCCTTGTATCATGCGGCGTTCCTTCAACGCCTCCAGGAGTTGGACGAAATGGCTGAGTGAATCGGGGAATGTGCTGTGGCACTGAAAGCACGTTGATGATTCTCGCTCCGTCCTGGAATCGGATCGTTTTATGAACAGTGAAGCACTCAGTTTGAGCCGCATTGATGTGGAGAAGTATCCAACCCTCACCTGGAACCCCTCTCCATGGATGCACGAAGTCAGTAGGCCCCGGTACTCTGTTTTGGAAGAGGAGGGGCGTATCTGCAAGCATGAGAACGAATCAAACTGAAGATCGGCGGCTTAATGTGGGTAAGTAAGAACGATGACATGCTTCGCCTTGCGCGCAGCGATCTGTACTGGAAATACCGGAAGCCCCAGCCGTGTCATGCTGGGGCTTCCGTCATGAAGCGATAGCGGCTATTGCCGACGAAGCTGTCTCGATAGTGCCAACGCGGCTAGTCCGGTCATCATCAGGATAAGGGTTGTGGGTTCGGGGACGGCCGAAACCCGTGCCTGTGGCTCAGCATAGATAAAATCATCCATGACGACGAGATCAAGCGACCCTATCTCATTCACTCCGGCGCCGAGAGCCGTATTTCCATTGGTAATGCGAACGCGTGCGATCTGTTCTCCTGCGTTGAATGCGACTCCGGCAAACGAGAGGCTCTCATTCCCTGTTGTTCCAACCGGTGCGAATATGCTCGTAAGGAGACTGCCGCTTGGATCAAAGTACTCAATCCTGGTTGTGTTGGCGAGATCGACATCGGTAAATACAGAACCAAATGCACTCACAGCTGCCGGTGTACTGCTACCAGAAACAAAAAAGTTGATATCGACAACATTACTGCCGATCGCGGTGAAGAGCCGTTGCGGGCTGAAGGTGGCGAAGAGGTCAGGATAGGTCGGGTTGATCGTGCCGAACTCGACCGCGTCGATCCCTGCATTTGCGCTCACTTGAACTGCCGTCCCTGGGGTGGAAAATTCGGCACCACGCGGGGAGTTGGCATTGAAGAAATTGTTCGGAAGGTTATTGGGAGCGGCGAACCCATTCGGGACACCGTCCCAATTGATCTCACGACGCCCGCTCGGAAAGCTCCCTGCTACGTTTGGATTCACCGGATTACCAGCCGCATTGCGAAAGGCATCGACGGTTGATTGGATTGACGCGGCTGTATTGTTCCCTCCGACGGAGAACGTGATCGGCGTGGCAACCGCGGTGTCTGTGAATCCAGTGGTAAGAGCAACGATTGCGAGAGTTGCATATTTCAATTGATTTGAACGTTTCATCATAAGGGAAGCTCCTCTCTGGGTTGAAGAATGGTGTAGTCCTTCACAGTGTCAACGATCTGCTGCACGGCCCGGATTCATGGATACGAGGACCGGTGAGGCTCGTGCGGGATTCATGATCAGGCCCACATCTTCCATAATCAAAACCACCCATTCCCGGACTCTGAATTCATTTCACGATGTGTTCAACAATGGGACAATGCCGGAACTGGCGGTTTTTGAGTTGTTAAGGGATGCATAATAAATACCAAGCATAAGAATCATTACATATCAGTCCGTTACACTTTCAGGTACTTTACTGGAGGAGCCAGAGTGTAAATTGTTCTAACAGGTCGTTGATAGCCCGTTTTGTGCTAACCGGATAAGTCTCTTGTGAATCATTAGGTTGCACGAAACTTTACCTGTCAGATTCTTTTACATGAATGAATAATCCTGCGCTCCTTCACGAGTACATACATCTGTGCTTGTGTGTGAGCTTCCTCTCAATCTCTTCGTGGTAGGCAGCGCGTGTGCGTCTCCGGTAATGGAAAAGCTGAGAGGCGAATTGTTCCCAATAGAGTTGGGTCAGCCGAGAGTGTGGTCTATGGCCCTGTCGATTTTTCAGAAACCATCGACAAGCACGGCGTTCACGGTTACATTTCGAAACAGGTGGTTAGAATTTCACTTTGAGTACGCTGGTCACGCCAAAAGAGGAGCTAAACAATGATGCCAACTCACACACCTACCGATGAAGAGCTGAAGAATCAGGTGATCAGGCAAGTGCTGGCGGGGGATACGGCGGGAGCACAACAGACGGCGAACGAGATTGCGGATACACGGCAGTTGCGAGATGCCTGGCAGATGATGCTCTTTGTCGAGTCGGAACGAGGGAATGTGCAGGCTCTGAAACACACGATTCTTTCCTGTCCCGATCCAGCGCTCTTGGCGAGCCACTTTTATCTTGAGCTTCCGCAACTCTTCATTAAGGCCGGTGATCGGGCAGGGGCCGTCGAAATTGCGAAGGCGATGGGCAACGCGGGGGTCCTCCCGCTCATCGGCATCGCCGCGCACATGGCACAAGACGGAGATATGGATGGGGCTCACGATGCGCTATCCCACATCGAGGATGAAGACTTGAGAGCCATGATTCTCAGGAAGGTGATTGCGTATCAGCCGAGGATCCAGCGACTTGATGGAATAAATCTGGACGGAGACCGGGCCACGGAAGACGATTCCCTCGCAGCGTGACCATTTCTGCGAGGACATCCATCCACTCAATCGGTTCCTTGCTCTATTCCCACAGACGGCGTTCTCTGAAGGCGTGGTATGACCGCCGATAGGGAGGCAGGTACGGCTTGTTCTGTCTCAGCCACCTCGACTTGCCCGTGCTGGGTCATCTATACTCCTTGGCGGTGTTTATCTCTGTTCTCCTCATGCGGCGTCGCCTCATTCCGTGACTGATCTGACTCAACAGCTCAAGGACCGATTCGGGTTTTCGGCATTCCGACCCGGCCAGGAAGACGTGATCCGTGCCGTGTTGGCTGGGCGCGATGTCATGGCGGTGATGCCGACGGGCCAAGGCAAGTCGCTCTGTTATCAGTTGCCGGCGACCATGCTGCCGGGACTGACGCTGGTCATTTCGCCGCTCATTGCGCTCATGCAGGATCAGGTGACGGCCATGAAGCAGCGCAAGATTGCGGTTGCGGCGTTTCACTCCGGACTCACTGGGCTGGAAAAGAATCTTGTGCTGGAGGATCTCCAACGGAAGCGAGTGCAGCTGCTCTATCTCGCACCGGAACGGATGCAGCATGAAGGGTTTCTCCGACTGTTGCGTTCGCTCTGGGTATCATTGCTGGTGGTCGATGAAGCGCACTGCATTTCCCAGTGGGGCCATGACTTCAGGCCCGACTATATGAAGATTGGTCGGCTGCGCCAGGAGCTCACGAATCCTCCCTGCTTGGCCTTGACGGCGACGGCCACCGCTCGTGTGCAGACGGATGTGTGTCGACGGCTGTCGCTTCAGGATCCGTTCCGATTGGTCGCCGGATTTCGACGGAAGAATCTGGCTCTCTCTGTCCAACATTGTCAGTCTCTCCGTGAGAAACTCGAGATCGTGGAGCAGCTGGTTCAGGGAACGGAGAGAGGCACGATTCTGGTGTATGGCGCGACGCGCCGAACGGTGGAGGAGGTCGCGAGTTGGTTGGGACAATCTCATCGGTCGGTTGGCTTCTACCATGCCGGTTTGTCCGATGAAGAACGGCGACTTGTGCATGGTGATTTCCGTCGAGGGACCTTGCGAATCTTGGTGGCGACGAATGCCTTCGGTATGGGCATTGATAAGCCAGATGTCCGACTGGTCGTCCATTTCGATATTCCAGGAAGCATCGAGGCCTACTACCAGGAGGCTGGTCGAGCCGGACGTGATGGCCAGCCTGCCCGCTGTGTGTTGCTGTTTCATGAACGGGATGTGGCCACGCAGGACTATTTCATTTCGCAGGCATCCAAGGATTCTGACGGCGCAGAACGTGCGGGACGCATGACGACGCTCTTGCAAGAGCTCCTGGGGTATGTGTCGACCTCGACCTGCCGACAGCTGGCGATTTTGGACTACTTTAGCGATCAGACTGAGGTTGCCTTGGGCCCTTGCGGTCTGTGTGACCGCTGTGTGATGCCGGTGCGGCAGTTAAGCCGAACGGTTCCTCAGGACCATGCGATCGCACAGGCAATTCTGGACACGGTGGCCTGGTGCGGAGGACGGTTCGGGATGGGGCGGATCGTCGATATTCTTCGCGGAAGTCGGTCGAAGGTGCTGGCGGCTTATGGTGTCGCAGATTGCCCAACCTACGGCGTCTGTCGAACGGAGACGAAGCTGTCCGTCACAAGCCAGGTGAAAGCTCTTGTCGGCTCCGATTACCTGCGTGTTGAAGGGGCGGAGTACCCCACGCTCGAGGTGACTCCCACAGGGCGAGAAGTTCTGCAAGGGCTTCGTACGGTTGAGTTGGAACAGGGGGAAGCCGTTTCAGCCCGTGGGCCAGTACAAAAACCGCGTCGCTCGGATGCTGCGCTCACGGGTGTTCCGATGCCATTGCCGCCGGATCGACTGCTGGTTGAACGGCTCAAGCAGCTCCGCTCCGAACTGGCCGCGGAAGAGGGCGTGGCGCCGTTCCTGATTTTTCATGATAAGACCCTGAAGGCTATTGCCGGTTCAAAGCCAGACACGCGAGCGGCGCTGTTGGAAATTCCTGGCATCGGCGAGCTGAAGGCCGAACGGTACGGGCGACGGGTGTTGGCTGTGGTGAATGGCCTTCAGTAACCTTGGCCAATACCAAGATTGTTCTCATATCCTGGGGAAAAATCGTGTGAGGTTGGGTGAGAGTATTTCGCCACACTTCTAAGGCGGATATGTCTGCGGACCATGCGGTGTAAGGTGAGTACATGGAGGGGAGTCCCGCAGTCCTCATTCAGCCTTTGAGAGGTGCAAGGGAGTTTGGAGTAAAAATGTTGCGCAGGCGAAGGTTATGCCCTGCGAATAAAACCTACCCGTCGCGAATTCGTAAGGTGGGCAGTGCTGCAAGACGTGAATGAGATGGCACAGGCCCAAGAAGAGGTGCGGCACAGGCCATGGCCTATCGTTCATGAGTCCTGAAGCACTGCCAAACGATTACGCCGCCACGGCTGGTCGACTCATCTTTCTTGCAAACCCAGTTGCGAGCCGACCGGCTCTCTGTGCCTGCTGGGTTGCACGATGAAAATGGATCAGCGGGTCCACGATGTTGCCGCAGGTCAGGCACCGAAGGGCCTGCATCCACATCGGCAGATAACTTTCCTTCATGTCCAGTAAATGATCCACCACCATCAGACCACTACATTTCGTGCACCTCATGGGAATCCCTCCTTCGTGAATGAATGAGCGCGGATGATCTTGCTCAGTATGTAGTGAGTCCTCTACGCAATGATGATGCCAGAATGAATTGTGTGTGGCTGTGTAGACGCAAAGGCTCGCTAGTCCTGAACCAGCGCCACAATCCTTGTGTGCAGTTCGAGATGCCCTTCGGCCTTGTGGCTCCGCCTCGTATCTTTCTCGATACAGCTGGTGTGACAAAACGATACATCCTACCTACGTAGAAGGTTGGGATGGGGGGCTGACGAAGGAAACGGTTGCCTGGTGATTCCATCTCTTGCTGAAACCGTCTGGCGGGTAGCCGCTATTGGTTATGGCTGGTAAATGTGCTGTGAAGCGTGCTGTGTCTCTGAGACCCCCTGCCGGGATGTTGTGGTATCGGCATGATAGGGAGAGAAAAATCAAGAACATGTCATTGACGGAATAGTTTCGGGCTCCGATAATGCAACGATTCATGGCAAAGGGGTGGTGAGGGTAGCGGTGTAGCTGTGAGCAGAGTAGGTAATTCCTCGGCACCGAGTGCGCAAACGAGAACCTAGCCTGACCATCGATGACGCTTGTCCAACTTGCTAAGGTGCTCCTGGTTCAGGCCTGCGAGGAACACGACCCAGACCATAAGTTTCTCCTACGGTACGAACGGGAGCTGTCCAGTCATGGGAACGAGCCTCAAGCCCAATCAGCTGCAGGGGAGGCTCCGCATAGCGAGGAAGCGTGGGTCATTGAACGAGCTGAGCAGATCTCCGATCGATTGTCGCAAAAACATTCTCTGTTCAGTTCAGCGGTAGCCGTCGCTCAAATCAAGACTCCGATCACCCCCCTCATTGGCTGTGCATTGATAGGTGGCTTTCTCGCCGACCCTATCGGGCCTACCGGGCACATTAACCTTCTAAATTTTCCCCTTCTGACACTCCTGCTCTGGAATGCCGTTGCGTACATTGGGTTGCTCTACAACTTCGTCGTGTCTCGATCAGAATCAGATCTGGAACAGCCCGGCCTGCCGGGGCTGGTGGAATGGTTTGTGGGACTGACGGTGAAGGGACGGCTGAGTCGCCTGCGGTCCGATCGGGTCCAGAGTCCTGGTGAAGTGCAGTGGATCACCGCATCCCTTGCGTCTTACGCCGTGCATCTGCTCCACAGTAGTCGAGGCTTGGTGGTGACCCATGCCCGCAGCCTGTTGCACATGGCTGCGGCAGCGCTGGCGATCGGTGTGATCGCGGGGCTCTATATACGTGGCATCAGTTTGTTGTATCAGGCAGGTTGGGACAGCACCTTTGTGGAGGCTGAGGGGGTCCATCGATTTCTCTCAATCCTCTTTGCTCCAGCCAGTTGGCTCTTGAGCATTCCGATTCCCGGCGTGGATGCCATCGCCGGCTTGCGCGGCCCGGCGAAGGCTCATGCGGCGATTTGGATTCACTTCTGGGCGATGACGACAGTGCTATTTATTATCCTCCCACGAACCTTGCTGGCGGTGGCTGCCTGGAGGAGAAAGACTCGCCTGGCTGCTGACATGCAGCTCCCAGTCAACGAGCCCTACTTTCGACGCCTGCTGAATCCATATCAAGGGAAAGGGCTGCTTGTGGAGGTGCTGGCGTACAGCCATCGGGTAAAAGATGCTGACGATCGTCTCCTCACATTCCTCAGCGAGGCCTTTGGTCTTCTGGCTCACATCCAAGTCGGGAACTCAGTCCAATACGGCGACCGGCATCCCCAGTTTCAGGCCGACTCCGATCGCGGTCTGTGCGCGGTGGTCTTGTTCAATGTGGCCCAGGCGCCCGAGGAGACCCACAGTGAATTTTTGGAGGAGCTGAAAGCGACAATCCAAAGCAGAGGCCGACCGAACATGCTGTTGATTGTGTTGGATTGCGAGGCGTACGCGCAACTTGACCACGAGAAACGGCTCAAAGAACGGTGCCAAGCCTGGGTGGCTCTGGCAACCGAGTGCGGGCTTCGGGCTGTGCGATACCGAGACCCTTCTGGATCGCCGGATGGAGAACTGCAGGCTTTACCCGATTGTTTGTGGCCCGGTGATTTTCGAGGCACAAAATGAGCGTGCAGAAATCCCAGATCGCGCTCTCTTTGATTTCCCATACCAACATCGGGAAGACCACCTTAGCAAGAACGTTGCTCCGGAAGGAGATCGGACTCGTCGCCGATCGAGCCCATGTCACACTCGACAATCAAAAGTATACGGTGCTCGAAACGGAAGCAGGGGAGTCGCTGCAACTGTGGGATACGCCAGGCTTTCCCAACTGTCAGAAGATCCTGGCGCGACTACAAGGGGCTAAGAACCCGATCCTTCGGATTCTGACGGAAGTATGGGACCGATTTCGCGATCGGCCATCCTGGTGTGCCCAGCAGGCGGTCTTGAACGTTCAGCACGAGGCAGATGTCGTGCTCTATCTTGTGAATGCGACCGAAGAGCCGAACATGGCCGGCTACATTGCATCAGAACTGCAACTGCTCGAATGGATTGGGAAGCCGGTCATCATCCTCTTGAATCAAATCGGCCCACCCAAAGCCCGCGACGAACAGCAGCGTCTTGAACAACCTTGGAAGGACTACTTTGCTCGGTATGGCTTCGTCAGGGCGGTGCACAGTCTTGATGCGTTCAGCCGCTGTTGGGTCCAGGAAGGCATCCTCTTTGAGACCATTCAATCGTTGCTTCCTCCGGACGACCGTCAGCTGATGACACGCCTGTTTGTTGCCTGGAAGCACACGAATCTCACGGTGTTCCACGCGGCGATGCAGCAGTGGGCGATGCTGGTGTCGACTGCCGCAAGAGCTCGGGTGATGACCAAAGGTGACGGCTCGCCGATGGAGCGGCAAAAACAGCAGGCTGTCGATGGTCTGTTGAGGGGGTTGGTGAACGAGGTGGGGGCGACGACGAAAGCCGTCATTGCTCTGCATGGCCTGGAGGGAGATGCAGTTGGGATCATCCAGGCCAGAATGGAGCATGTGGAAGTTCAACGGGGCTCGCGTGGCCTTGATGAGACGACCCTCGGCGGTACTGCGATTGGCGGGATCGGTGGAGCCTTGACCAGCGGGGCCTATGCCGGGCTCCATCTGGACGCGGCGGCTGGCGGAGTCAGCATGGGGCTGTTTACGGTCGCCGGGGCAGTGGTTGGGGGTGTCCTCGGATTTTTTGGAGGAGAGGCCTGGGCGGAACGACGTGTCGGTAATACACCGACCCCAGTCACGTGGTCGGATGAGTATTTGGATTTGCTGGTCCAAGACGTCATTGTACGGTACCTCGCCATCGCGCACTTCGGCCGAGGCCAGGGGCAGTATGTGTCGGATCCGGAAAATCCCAGGTTCTGGGTCGAGAAAGTAAAAACCTTGGTAGCGAGGCAACAGGCGACCTTGCACGAACAATGGACTGTTCTGCGGGCGCAAGACTCCAAACCTCGAACGGATAAGAATCCGACACCACTCACTGCGCTGCTGACATCCATGACGCTCGAACTGCTCTGGAGCGTCTACCCTGCCTCCAAACGGTTTCTGGATCGCATGTGAAGGTTGTGCGTCAGTTGACCGACCTGCTTTCAGTACATCACCGCTTCATGCGCTCTGCTGGTTTCCCACCTTTCTGACACAGACGTATCTATGTGATGCATGCACTCGGTTGACAGGAATCTGATCCGCACACGAGAATCAGGGGCCTATGCCATCGAAAGAGATACCAGTGGTTGGTCAGCCAGCTGCAGCCGTGCAGCAAGCAGATGAACCCACATTTCCTCGTTATGCCGGGCCGGCATTCCTCTCTTATGGCTTCAGACCATTCTTCCTTGGCGCTGCCGTGTTTAGCGCGGCATCAGTCTTGGCTTGGGTGGCGATCTATGCAGGGTATGGACAGGCCGACTTTCTCTATCCTCCACGCGAATGGCACGTCCATGAAATGTTGTTTGGGTATATTCCTGCCTTGATTGCGGGATTTCTGCTGACAGCCATGCCCAACTGGACGGACCGCATGCCGTTGAGAGGCGTGCCGTTGCTGGCAATGTTTCTACTCTGGCTTGCAGGGCGGCTGCTCATGGCCATACCGTTTACGAGCGGTCCGGCTGCTGCGGTCATCGATGGAGCGTTTTTGGTGTTTTTGGCTGCCTATGTCTGGCGGGAGATCAGTGCCGCACATGCCTGGGACCGGACCCCGATAGGTGTCCTCGTAAGTCTCTATGCGGCTACGAATGTGTTGTTTCATCTGTCGGCAGTCCAGCATCTCTCCACAGACCTTCCTGAACGGCTAGCCTTGTCGATTATGACGATGATGCTCACGGTGATCGGAGGTCGGCTGACGCCAACCTTTACGATTGAGTACTTGGAAGGACGGAATGAAGCAAAACTGCCTGCTGTGTTTACCCGTTTCGATGCCGTCGTGATGCTGTTGGTTCTTCTAGCTGTTGTTGTCTGGGTGGTTCAGCCGGAAAGTAACTGGACAGGGATCGCGTTGATCGTGGCAGGACTGGCGAATCTGGTGCGTCTCCTCCGATGGCGAGGGTGGAAGACGTGGCGTGAACCGTTGGTGTTTATCTTGAATGTCGGTTATGGATGGGTTGGACTGTATTTGATAGCCCTTGGTGCTGCGATTCTGGGGGTTGGGTTTGAGCCTGCCAACGCAGTTCATCTGCTGACGACTGGTGCGATGGGAGCCATGACGTTGGCGGTCATGAGCCGTGCAAGCCTTGGCCACACGGGACGACCGCGACACGCGGATCGGCTCACCGTGGCGATCTATCTGTTGGTCAACGCTGCGGCGTTGTTTCGAATCTTTGCTCCGCACCCCGAGACACCCACTGCGCTGACTCATGCCATGCTCGGGATGTCTGCGCTTGGCTGGAGCGGGGCCTATCTTCTGTTTGTCTTCCACTATGGGCCGTACCTGGTCCATCCCAGTCTTGATGACTAGCGCCTGCATGAGAAAGTGATTGCTGGTTCTTGGGGAGAGGGAGTCGATATTGGAATCCGGACCTCTGCGGCGCCTCGGCTTCTTGAAGGGGGGCAGGTGAAGATTCGAGAACCAACCTACGATGTCACGTGGCAGCGTACGAAGTTCAGCAGGTGTCCTCGATAAGATGGCTTGAGCGGTTCGCTGAATTCAAGATGCGTCTCCGTATAGCCATAGCCTTGTGAGGTGAGCTTGGCACTCATCTCGCCGCACCGGTGTCGGCCGGGATCGGCGAGCAGTATTTGGCAGGTTGGTCTCGCATGTCCGGCCAGAAAGCTTGCCAGTAGGGCAGGATGATTTCGCTCGTACAATAGGTCGCTGCCGATGATGAGATCGAAGCGGCCCAGCTCAACAACAGGATTTAGCCATGGGGCGTTGAAGAAGGGAATGGGTGCGAGCCCGTTGAGATCTGTGTTTCGGCGGAGGAATTCCTCTGCCAGAGGGTGGTAGTCACAGGCGGTGATATTGGCACCACGCCGTTGCAAGACGAGGCTGGGGAGGCCGATCCCACACCCGACCTCGAGAATCTGTTTGCCTGCGATGGGAAACCGACTCATCTCCTCAGCGAGCGCGAGTCCGGCCGGCCACACGACACCAAAGAGAGGCCAAGAGGCGGAGGAGATTCCGATTCGTTCGGCGCAACCGTCAGGGTCGGAGAACTGACGTCGATCGCGGAGGGCTCGAATCTCATAGGACACCGTCCCGATCTGATAGCGGGTCGTCTCGACCTCGTACCCTTGTGTAGTCACATCCACGTAGGATCCACTATAGTCCCATGTCGAAAATGGGACTAAGGATTTCGTGATTTCGATCAGGGAGGGCGGTTTTACGAGGTCCTGGTATTCCCTTGACCGGTGCGGTATGGTAAAGACGTAAAATGTGAGGTGTGAAAGGTGAACGTTGCTTGAGTGTAGAGTGAATCTTTTTTACGCTGCACGTCTCTCACTTTGTACATTTTACTTTTCGAGATTTTGAAGAAAGGGGGCGACCGGTTTCGACGGGGGTACTGAGGTCACTGTCGCATGTCGAGCTCTCGGGAACTCGTAAAAGTCCGAGAAAACGCAACTGCCAATCAAGAACTGGCACTCGCAGCCTAATTTAGGCTGAGACGTCGTTCCATCTGAGGCCCGCGGGGGTGGAATGGCGCGATGCAGCGGGCTGGTCCCAGGCCGGTGCTCAGCGGCCGAGGACGAGAACTTTCTGGGCTAGTGGCTGTTCTAAGCCTGCCGACGGGCGTGGATGGCTGCGAAGCTTAAATTGTCGGCTACACATGTAGACACAGTGCACTGACGATCTTCGGACAGGGGTTCAACTCCCCTCGCCTCCACCAAACAAAGCTCGCTCGACCCGGAGCCCTTATGATGGCTCCGGGCGACGGGATAAACACCTCCAGTGTCTTTCTTCTAATTCCACACTTCGTGCGTACCGGCGGCTCACTCCCTGACTGATGCCGCTGGATAGAGTCTTCAACCCATAGGTACCCCCACTTGCTCGACCCTGAGTCTATATAATGATTCCGGTCGACGGGGGACACTCCACCAGTGCTTCCTAATTTCTTGGTAATGCCTCGCTTGCGTGTGCCGGCGGCTTATCCCTCGATTGACGGTGTTGGAAACAGTCCTCAACTCACCAGTGGTGGAGTGGTTGGATAGGCACCGATTTCGTCTTGGGATCGAACAGGTGTTATCGATAGAGAATAAGAGCGAGAAGTCTTCGCCTGTTGCTACAGCACGTCACTCCAGGGAGGGCTGAGGGCGAAGGCGGCGTTGATCAGGCCGACGTGGGAATAGGCTTGGGGAAAGTTCCCGAGTTGCATATGGGTGTTCGGCACAAAGTGTTCGGCAATGAGTCCAACGCTGTTGGCGCCGGTGAGGCACTGATTCATGATCTGCTTGGCTTCCGGCAAGCGACCGAGTTTCGCCAAGGCCTGAACGACCCAGAATGAGCAAATCACAAAGCTTGCCTGGGGTTTGCCGAAGTCATCTTGCCGCAGGTACCGGTAGAAAAACCCGGTCTCCTTCCCCTCGTGCTTGAGGGCGAGAGAGTGCTTGATCTGAGAGACCGTTGTATCGCAGACCTCTCGATCCGGAAACCCGACAATGGCCAATTGCGCTAAGGAAGCATCGTAACTGTCGTCCTTGGGGCCGTTCCGTAAGGCCTTGTCCTTCATGGCTCGAAGCAGGGCGTTGGCTGCCTTCGCTCGTGCCGCGTCGAGATCGATCGTGAGGTCGCGGAGAAACCCCGCTCGCTGGATTCGGTAGGCGCGATCGAGGCCAGCCCAGCACATGAGGTTCGTGAAGGAGTGTTCCTGCCAACCGTTCCGAATTTCCCAGAGCCCGGCATCCGGTTGGGAGATGCTTCGTTCGCATAGTCGGATTAAGTTTGCGACCAGCGCTTCATGATCCCTTGTCCGAAGGTCATAAAAACGGTTGTCAAAAAAGATCGGTGCCAGCGTAAGAAGCATCTCACCGTAGACATCATTTTGCACATGCTCGGCGGCCTGATTTTGGCTGCGTACTGGTCCGCTTCCCAGAAAGCCTTGCCAGTTGGAATGTTCGGTTTCGGGGAGAGGGAGGTCTTGGCTGAGTGTGTAGACCGGCGCCAGCCGATCATGTGATTGTTCACGGGCATAACAGACGTTCAGCAAAAACTTCAGGAACCCTTCCATTTCCTCAAAATGTCCCAGGTTATAGAAGGCAGAAAGTGAAAAATGCGCGTCGCGCAGCCAACAGTAGCGATAGTCCCAATTCCGAGTGCCGCCGGGTTCTTCAGGGAGGCTCGTCGTCAATGCCGCAAGGATTGCCCCCGTGTCTTCGTAGCAGTGGAGTTTGAGTGCAAGGGCGGAGCGAATGACTTCTTCTTGATAGAGTACAGGGATTGAGCAATGTTTCACCCAGATGCGCCAATATTTCGTGGTCTGGTCCAGAAATTCGTGGCTGACCTTGACAAGGTCGTCTTCAATTCCGATCCCCCAGGTCAAGGCGAAGTACATCTTTGAGGTCAGCGCGACCGGCGTTTCCTCGCAGAGGTAGGTGAGTGGCATATCGGTCAGGAGCCGCAAGTATTCACCGCGTATGTCGTACCGGAAGTGACTATTGCCACGAACGAATCGCACCGGCGTTTTGTCCCATCCGGACACCGGCTTGCAACAGACGCGAATGGAAGGAGTGCCGCTGAGCGGCTCCACAATTCGAAAGAGGGCGGTCGGCCGATAGACGCGTCCATACTGCAGAAAACGCGGACAGAAGTCGGTGATTTGATACGCGTCTCCGTTCGGGAGGGAGACGGTGGTCACCAGGATATTGGTGTTCGGGAGATAGTGTTGCTTGGAGGTCGTTTCTGACAGAGGGACCGACGGGTCGATCGAAAAATGGCCCCCTTCTTGGTCTAGGATCCTCCCAAAAACAGGGGGACTATCCGGTCTCGGCAAGCAGAGCCAGTCGATCGACCCATGGGTGCTGATCAACGCCGAAATTTGGCAGTTTCCGATGAGGCCGAACTGGTACACAGCATGACCATATTTGATTTCTGGATGAAAGTAAACTAACTTGTTTCCATGAGGCTCTTCGCGCTTTCGCTAAGGTTTGTCCTCCCCTTGGTGATCGTATTAGCCGTGATCGCCTACGGGGTTATTCCGCTGGTCGATTCATTCCAACTGAAATGGTTTGTCCGCGATCTCGATATGCGGTCCAAGCTCATGGTCAGCACAATGGGGGGGCCGCTGGCCGATCTACTGGTTTCTAACTCAAAGGGCAAGATCTCCGCCTATTTTACCCGTATCATTCAGGATGAGCGGTTATACGCCTTAGGTTTTTGCGACCTGGAGAACCGACTTCTGTATGAAACGCAGGCTTTCCCGGAGGATGTCACCTGTCAAGAAATGACGAGTCTCGCGCCAAACTTTTCCACCGTACGCACGTTCGGTAGCGGACCGCTGCATATCACGTCGGCAACGATCGAATCCAGCGGACGTCGGCTAGGACGTCTTCTCCTTCTCCACGACATGAGCTTTATCCAGCAGCGGAGTAGCGATACCAAACAATATGCCTTCTATCTGTTTGCCGCGCTCACGGCGATTATCTCACTGGTGACCTTGCTCATTGCGCATTTCAGCTGGAAGGAGTGGGTGGCCGGAGTGCGGGCGATGGTCAAGGGCGAGCGGCTCTTGACTCCATTGGCGCAGGAGCAACATGCCCCGGAGCTTCAGCCACTGGCGAAAGATTTACGCTCGTTGGTAGAGGCGCTTGAAGCCGATCGTCGCATGCGCGATGAGAGTCAGATTTCATGGACCCCGGCCAGTCTCAAGTCGATTCTTCATGAGCAACTTGCCGGAGACCAGGTACTGATTGTCTCAAATCGGCAACCCTACGCCCATTATTGGCAAGGACAAAGCATTGCGGTACAGGTGCCGGCCAGCGGGCTGGTGTCGGCGCTCGAGCCGGTGATGCGCGCCTGTTCAGGCATCTGGGTTGCGCATGGAAACGGATCCGCGGACAGGGACGTTGTGGATGAGCGCCACCATGTCAGTGTCCCACCTTCGAATCCCTCGTATCAAATTCGTCGGGTGTGGCTTACTGCGGAGGAAGAGGCTGGGTATTACTATGGATTTTCCAATGAGGGATTGTGGCCGCTCTGCCATATCGCACATGTTCGGCCGACCTTCCGGTCATCAGACTGGAAACAGTATGTGGCCGTCAATGAACGGTTTGCCCAGGCCGTGTATGAGGAAGCGACGACCGACAATCCAGTCGTGCTCGTTCAGGACTACCATTTTGCCCTCCTCCCGAAGCTCATCCGAGACCGTTTGCCGACCGCCACGATCATCATGTTTTGGCACATTCCATGGCCGAACGCGGAAAGCTTCGGAATTTGTCCCTGGCGCGAGGAAATTTTGGAGGGGCTCCTGGGGAGCAGCATTCTCGGGTTTCATACCAGAGTGCATTGCAATAATTTCATCGATAGTGTCGATCGTACCCTCGAGGCACGGATCGATCGGAACAGCTCCACGGTGTCCTACGGGGGGAAACTGACGGCGGTCAACCCCTATCCGATCTCCATCGAATGGCCGTTACAGTGGCTCCCTAGCCAGCAATCGATCCAAGAATGCCGAGCCAAGCTGCGGGCGGCATACGGCATGCCGGAGGATCGCTTCATCGGCTTGGGGGTCGAGCGGTTGGATTATACGAAGGGCATACTCGAGCGGTTCATGGCGGTGGAACGGCTGTTGGAACTCCAACCGGAATGGATCGGAAAGTTTACCTTTATTCAGATCGCGGCTCCGAGCCGCTCCGTCATCGAACAGTACCATCATTTTACCAGTCAGGTCGCTGCGTTGGCCGAGCAGATCAATAAACGCTTCGGGCATGCCGGCTATGAGCCGATCTGTCTCCGCATTCAACATCACGAGCCGGCTCAGGTCTGTGAGTGCTACCGTGGAGTGGATCTGTGCGTGGTGAGCAGTCTTCATGATGGGATGAATCTCGTCGCGAAGGAGTTTGTCGGTGCCCGGGACGATGAGCAGGGGGTGTTGATTCTGAGCCAATTCACGGGGGCTGCTCGGGAACTGACGGAGGCGCTGGTGATCAATCCCTATGACATCGATCAGTTCGCCGCAGCGCTTCATCTTGGTCTGACGATGCCGAAGGTGGAGCAACGGGCCAGGATGCAGAGCATGCGTGGGCTGATCCAAGAGTTCAATGTGTATCGGTGGGCGGGCCGGATGCTCATCGATGCGGCTCGCATGCGACAAAAGGAACGAGTGATGAAACAGGTACGACGGCCAAGTTTACTGGGTTGAGGGAAAGGTATCACAGGCATTATGGATTACCTCTTGACGGAAGCAGGCAAGCTGGAGTTAGCGAAACTCGTAAAAGGGAGGTCGCTGTACGCGTTTGATTTTGACGGCACCTTGGCGAAGATCGTCCGGGAGCACCATGCGGCCAAACTGTCGCGCCCCATCCGCGTCTGGCTCGAAAAACTTGCACAGGGAGTCCCCACCGCAATTATCTCGGGACGCTCCGTCGAAGATCTGCACTCACGGGTCGGGGCGATCGTGCCCCACTTGATCGGCAACCATGGTTCAGAAGGCCCTCATACGCGCCAAGAGGATCAGCAACAGGTCCGCGAGACCTGTCGGGCGTGGTTGCAGTCGATCACCGAGCGGTTTCACGATGAGTTGTCACAATGTGGAGTGTCCATTGAGCATAAGTCCTATTCACTCTCCTTTCATTATCGAACCGTCGGTCACCGAGATGCGGCACGGCTGCTGATCTCTCGGGTGATCGGCGAGTTGTCTCCGCCTCCTCGCATTGTTCTTGGGAAATCCGTCGTCAATGTGATGCCGCCAACGGCTTCACACAAAGGGACGGCATTGTTGGAGTACATGCGTCGGCTTGACTGTTCCCTGGCGCTTTACGTGGGGGATGATGAAACCGATGAAGATGTCTTTGCGCTGCATGACCATCGCATCCTGACGGTGAGGGTCGGTAAGAAGAAGGGTTCGTCAGCCCGCTATTTTCTGAAAAGACAGGCAGAAATTACCGCCGTACTCCAGTTCCTGGTCGAGGGCTGTGATCGTGGTCTTCAGAGCTGGAGCGGGTGCCATGAACAGGGAGTTCCCAGTCCCATCCCCCCACTCTCATGAAACGCGTTGGCTGGATGTTGAAAGAGTTCTATGTTGTCGTGCTTGGATCGGTTCTACGTGTGTGAACGCTATCTCGTGAAGCGCCGTTCGGTTTCGAGATACAAGGTGTGAATAACGAGGGAGGAACAATCGGTTTTACTCCACCAATTGCGATCGCTCTCGACCAAGCAGCAGGTCGTACGGGGCGAAATCGTCGGTCAACACCACACCCTGTGGCCAGGGGTCGGTTCGTCGCGTACTCAATAACGCGATCGTTTCCATCGGCAATCGCTGATTCATCGCTGTCTCGGTAATCTTCGCCAGAACAGAGTCTGCTGAGGTTTGTTCAATGAAACGGCCTCCAAAGAATACCAAGTTCTTCGCCGGGGACATGCCGGTCTTCCAAGGCCCTTCCACGGCGAAACTCTCCAGGGCTGGGAAGGCCTGCTTCATCGTCTGCACGACCGCGGATGCGCGGGCGAGGTCACCTTCTTTTCCGGACGAGGCCAGGTTGACCGCAACAATGCCGTTTTGGTTGAGGTGTGTCCGTACCAGCGAATAGAACTCCGTCGTGGTCAGATGAAACGGGATCATGTCTCGTGCGAAGGCGTCGATCCATATAAGATCGTATGTTTGTTCTGTCGCGTTGAGAAAGGCTCGACCGTCTTTCACAAACACATGGTGATTGGTCGGCGCCTGATAGGCAAAATACGCTTCTGCCATACGGACGACGACCGGGTCGAACTCCACGATATCCAGCTCCAATGTCGGCCACTGTTGTGCCAACCACTTGGCCAATGACCCACCGCCATGGCCGATGATGAGACCACGCTTTGGTTCGGACACCAAGGCCAATGACGCGACCATCATTTGGCTGTAGGGGAGAAAGAGAGACGTCGGTTCGACTTTCCACATGGTGGCGTGGAATGTCCTGTCCAAGACTAGATACCGAAACAGATCATCCTCACGAATACGGACCTGCTGGTAGGGACTTTCCTCTTGATGGACGGGAGCTCTGAGTCGTTGAATAGGGTTGAGGGCCAACATCCCCAGTAGCCCGATGCATCCAACCGCGATCAGCGGGACGAAGGGGCGAGCGGGTGTTGCTCTCATCAGCCACAGAGCCCCAAGTCCGACCTGGATGCCACCCAGGCAGGTAAGGAGCGATTGGCTCCCAAGCCATGATAACAGGAAGAAGGCGGTTCCCCAGGTGCCGGCCAGACTGCCCACGGTCGAGAGGGCGATCATACGGCCTGTCTGTCGACCGAGGTGATCCATGTCGGCCACGGCTAGTCGTAACATGGCGGGTAAGACACCGCTGAGGCCGAATGCGGGTGGAGCAAGAAGGACGGTAGCGGCGAGACAGGGGCCCCAACGGGGGTCCTGCACGAGTTTCTCGATCTCAAATAGAATAGGCTGGTTCGCCCATGCGACGAGAAACGTCCACCCTCCGGAAAACAGCAATAGGGCCGCCAGAACTCGTCCGCTGGGATATCGATCGGAAACCCATCCACCGAATGCATATCCGCTGCTCATCGCGGCGAGAATCACGCCGATCAATGCGCCCCACACGAACAATGAACTGCCGAACACAGGGGCCAACAGCCGACTTCCCAAAATTTCCAAGGCCATAACGACTGCCCCGGTCACGAGGGCCGTGCCAAGTAAGAACCAGCGTGGAATTCGAGGTGGGTGAAGCGTCATCGGAATTGGATGGGAGTCTGGGAACCTTTCTCCTGCATTAAGTCCAGGGCGGCGTCGGATTGTACTCAACGCATTTTGTGAGAGTCAACGAAGGTCGATGGGCAATTAGTTGCGGGCCGATGATGGAATTCATTGCCCGAGGCGGTTCAGGTTGTTATACTTTTGAACAAATTCCTTAAGGTGAAGGAGGATCGGGCATGCATATCAGTGTGATCGGAACCGGCTACGTTGGACTGGTGACAGGGGCCTGTTTTGCTGAGTTTGGAGTGAATGTCACCTGTATGGATAACGACAGCCGAAGGATCGAGAAGCTCAAAAATGGAGAGATCCCGTTTTTTGAGCCAGGGGTGGCGGAACTTGTGGCGAAGGGGAGCAAGGAAGGCCGGTTAAGTTTCACGACGGATATTGCTCAGGCAGTGGACAAGGCGCTGGCGATTTTCATCGCCGTCGGTACTCCACCAAGCCCGGATGGCAGTGCCGATTTGTCGTTTGTCAAAGAAGTGGGGAGAGGCATTGCTCTCCATATGAACAGTTACAAAGTGATCGTCACCAAGTCAACGGTGCCGGTCGGAACCGGTGAAGCGATTCGTGAAGTGGTTAAAAAAACCCAGAAAACGCCGATCCGGTTCGATATGGTCTCGAATCCTGAATTTCTTCGAGAGGGATCGGCCATTGAGGATTTCATGCGGCCGAATCGCGTGGTGATCGGTGCAGACAGTGATCAAGCGGTCGCCATCATGAAGGATCTCTATCGTCCGCTCTACCTGATTGAAACCCCGATCGTCGTGACCGATGTGCCGACGGCCGAACTGATCAAGTATGCGTCCAATGCGTTCCTGGCGACGAAGATTTCGTTCATCAACGAGATCGCCAATCTGTGCGAGCGAGTCGGGGCCAATGTGCAACTGGTATCGAAGGGGATGGGATTGGACCATCGAATCGGGTCCAAGTTCCTTCATGCGGGCCCAGGATTCGGCGGGTCGTGCTTCCCCAAGGATCTCGCGGCGCTCATTCAGACGGGGGAGCGCAACGGCTATCCCATGCAGATTGCTTCAGCGGCGTCGCGTGTCAACGATGTCCAACGTGGGAAAATGATTGATAAGATCCGGGACGCTGTCGGTGGACTCAAAGGAAAAACCGTGGCATTCCTTGGCCTGTCGTTTAAGCCCAACACGAATGATCTCAGGGAAGCTCCGGCGCTGGCGATCGGGCAAGAACTGTTGGCAGAGGGCGCGACCATTCGCGCGTATGATCCAGAGGCGCTGACGGAAGCCTGTCAGTTGATGCCTAAGCTTCAGCCTTGCCAAGATGCCTACCATGCGGCTGAAGGTGCGGACGCCTTGGTGATCATGACTGAATGGAACATCTTCAGAAATCTCGACTTTGAGAAGCTGAAGTCTACCATGCGCGCGCCGCTCCTGATCGATCTTAGGAATGTCTATGATCCTGAACGAGTCACTGCGGCGGGCTTTAAGCACGTATCAGTGGGACGGTCGGCTTACAGCCCCAAGGGGTAGGAGCTGAACAGATTTAAGTGTTTCATTTCTGGACCGGCTCAGGGCGGGCCCTTTGACCCGCCTGCTCTGAGCGATCGGTTTATCAGTGATACCTGCGCTACGTCAGCCGCGGCAATTCAGCTTTGGGAGCCGCATCCTTTGTTTTGGGTTTATACCCCATTCGGTCCAGCACCTTCATAATCCTCGTCTTGAGCCGATCGTCGGCATCACCTAAGGCCGTAGCGAGCGGTTCAACGGCGGGCTTGCCGATTTTTCGGAGAATTTCCGTCGCCGATTGGCGGATCTCGTCTTCTTCCGATACGAGGAGTGGAATCAGTGAGGAAACGGAAGGCCCTCCGAGCTTGATGAGTGAATCGTAGGCGCGTTGGCGGACATCACCGACTTCGTCGGTCAATGCCGCAACGAGCGGCTCAACCGCGCGTGGATCTTTTAGTTCACCCAGCACTTCTGCCGCGTACTTCCGATTCAGCCAGTGCGAATCCTTCAGGTCGAGCAACATGGCATCGGCTCGCGCGGTATTCGGATCTTTGGGACGGATCTTGAAGCTCTTTGCGACTCGCTTCCCGCCTTCCTCCACGACACGGATGGTGGCGCCGTCCCCAGCCTTGATTTTTTTAAGATCCTCTAGTGCCTCTTCCGCCACCTCCAACAAGACCGTCTTGCCGTCGTAGGCCAGGAGTTCGACCTCCAGCTGCCGGCTCTCTGGATTAACTGCGACAACCCGTTCTGTGACGAGGTTAAAGCCGTCTTTTTTCTCGCCGCCCTTCGGCGCAATCTGAATCAACTTTGGTGCGTCATCTGCCATGGAAATTTATCCTCTTGAGTATGAAGTAAAAGGGTTTACTGTTCAGGAGTCCACCCGAGGCTTGCCAATACCGCCTCGACGGTTTCCTGGACCATGGTATTTTCGTCCTCACGTAACGGCAACAAGGGTTGAATGGCTTCCTGTGCGCCGAGACGAGCCAGTGACTCGGCTGCATTACGCCGGACGAGCCAATCTTCGTCGCCCAGCGATTCAATCAAGGGCCCGATGCCTCGGCGATCACCGATCTTGCCCAGCGCCTCTGCCGCATGACGGCGAACCATCCAATTAGGCCCAAGCAGTCCGTCGATCAGGGCTTCAACCGCTCGCACGTCGCCGACCTTCTTGAGCACGCGGGCTGCATCCTCTCGGAGCGTGCTGTCCATGAGGGCTTCAATCAATCCAGGGACGGCTCCTGAATCGCCGATCCGCTCAAGTGCCCATACTGCGGCTGTCCGTACCGCTCCGTCACGGTCCTTGATGGCCTTCACCAACGGTTCAACTGCACGCCGGTCTCGCAATTTTCCGAGTGCGGATGCCGCCTGTTCGCGGATCGCCCAGGAGCTGTCTTGAAGCGCCTCGATCATCGGTTCAACAACCGAGAGACCCATTCGCACGACGGCGCTGGTCGCAGCCTCTCGAATGACCACGTCCTCATCGGCCATCAGGTCGATCAGCCGGGGCAGTGCGTCCTGGCCGGTTTGGCCGAGGCTCGCGATCGCGTGATCACGTAGGGCTTCGTTTTCGTCGTAGAGCGCATGAATCAATTGCTCGATACGATTAGACTCAGAATGCTCAGACATGCTCATTACCCTCTTCTCGGATCTGGTGCTCCGATAGATATCAATTGCTCGATGCGATCGAATGTAGGTTGCTCAGTCATGCTCGTGGTCCTCTTCTCGGGTCTGGCTTTCCATAGCCATGATGGCCTCAAGCTTATCAGCGATCAGGCCGGCATTATACGAGACCAGGCCGTCACGATCTGTCCGAAGTTGGTCAAAGGTATCCTTGTACGGACGCAAAACTCCCACATCCTTGATCTTGGCCAAGGCTTCCATCGCATAGACCCGGAGCGGTCGGATGGGAATGGCATTGAGGTAGAGCTGGGTCGGACGTGAATCGCCGATCAACCCCAACGCTTTGATCGCCAGCTCCTTCACTCCGGTATCCTTGTCCTGTTCAAGTCGCTTCATCAGTGGGATGACGGCCCGTACATCTCCGATTTTTCCAAGAAGGTCGGCTGCCGCTTCGCGCACGAGCCAATCCTCATCTTCGAGATATTCGAGAAGGATTTCCACACTCGGTCGTCCAATCCCCAGGAGGTCGATGACGGTCGCCATCCGCGCCTCTTCCCGCTCACTGGCCCCTTCAACGTCGCGCAGTGCATTGAATGTCATATCAATGCGTTCTCGAATGGCACTCAGTTTTTTTAATGTGCCGACGGCGATTTCTCGAACAGCCGGCTGTCCCATCGCATCGATGAAGGCGTCGATGGAACGGGGGTCTAGCAATTGATCAAGCATCAGTGCCGATGCAATTTGCGCCTCAGTATTGGGGTGTTTGAGTAGGTCGCACAAGGGAAGCACAGCGGTGGGAATGGCGCCGATCAGGTGCGTGAGCACCTGCCTTGTCGGCCCTTCCGGTGTGTGGGGTAACAAAGAGACCAACGCTCCTGCAGTGTCCACATCAAGCACACCTGCCATCTGTTCAAGGGCCGTCGCCGCAGCCTTGCGGACACCGTCCTCATCGAGTTCGAGCAGTTCGACAAGGGCGACTCCGGCCCGTGGGTCCTTGATACGAGCCAACATTGCCGCCGCTTCCTTCTTCAGCTCGGTAGAACCGGTTCGTAGGGCATCCATCAGCGCCTGGACTGATCGTGGTCCACCGGCCACACAGGCTGCCGTCGCCCGCATGCGGCGCCAATCTTCTTCGTGCGTGAGTTCGGAGACCAGAGTCTCAATGGTTTCTTTTGACATGGTGTTCAGAGGCGGCTGATGGAGATCTGCCGTGGTCTCCATCCCACGAGGGTCAAGGTCTCGCGAACATGGAACCGGAGGTTGTCGTCCAGCGAATCAGTTAGCAGTGGAATGAGAACGGGAACGACCTTCGATCCGAATTTGGCCAATGAGGCGGCTGCCTCTGCGCGGGTATGGGTCGGACTCAGCGCCGCGACGAGCGAAGGAATCGCCCGGTCGTCACCGATCAGCCCCAATGCTCGTACGGCGGCCCCTTGCGTGATGAGCTCCTCATTCCACTGATCCCCACAGCCGACTGCTGTCCTGGTCGCTTCCGGAGGGGCGCCGCCTGTGACGACATCGATTAGGACGGGCACGGCGGTGGGATTGCCGATACGTCCGAGTGCCTCGACCGCTACGGTCCGTAACCCCGGTTCACGCATAGCTACGCATAAATGATCGACGGCTTCAGCATCACCGATTTCGCCCAACGCCCGCACGGCATCTTCGCGAACGGCGGAATCAGCATCGTTGAACAAGGCCGAAAGCAGCGGTTCCACTGCACGAGGGGATCGCGTCTTTCCGAGCGATTCCACTGCATGCAGGCGAACCAGCCAGTCTTCATGCTTCAACGCCTGCACTAAACATGGGATGGCGGTGTCACCGATGGCTGCCAGAGCTGTGGCTGCTTCCTCGCGAACCGCCTTGACCTTATCCTGCAGCAGCGGAATCAGGGCGTCGACGGTATCTGCGCTTTTCACACGGCCCAAGGCTTGAGCCGCGTGCATCCTGACGATCCAGTCGCTGCTCTTCAGTGCCAACATGAGTTGAGTGAGCACTCGTTCATCCGCGATGGTCGCCAGGATAGACGAGGCTGCCTCTTGAACTGCCAAACTGCTTTCAGCCAGACAGGATCCGAGCGCTTCTACTGCCGGAGTTCCGATAGCACGCAACGCTTCTACTGCCGCTTCACGCACGGAACGGTCCTCGTCCCCAAGAAGGGGCACGAGGGGAGCCACCGCGCGCGGATCTTTGAGCTGACCGAGCAGACGTGCCGCCTCCTCACGGATCGCCCAATCCTCATCCTTGAGTGCTGCGATCTGTTCTGCAACCCTATCGACCATGTTGCTCTCTACCAGGATGTTGAAGCCGTCCGCCAGATTCCTTTGTCGCGTCGCTCGGAAGCCTCAACATACGGACTTAAGTATGCGGCGCCTCGTCACTGGTCGCGGTCTTGCTGGCCGGTCGTTTGAACATCCTGTGGGATAGTGACATGCTACGTGCGATGGTACAGCAACCTGCTCAGTGACTGTGTTGCGAAGGAATGCGGCATCCGCCGGATTGAATCAGACAATGTCACCGGATGGCCCAAACCGTCCGGTCTGTCCCAACGGCCGATCGATTCGCAGGTTGTCGGCTTGGCTGGAACTGATCTCGACCTCCTCATCGGAAGGGGTCCATCCAAGCGTTTCCAACGTTTCGAGCGTAATCTGCTTGAGAGCATCTTTGGCCGTCAGGCGAACCGAGGCGTACGAGAGCACCCGTTCCTTTTCCGCTTCAACTTCCGAGGCTTTGGGGTCGTAGAGAAAGGCAATAAGGGGTTCGATCGCCGCATCGCCGATGACGGTCAGGGCTGCCGCGGCTTTTTCACGTAAGACTCCGTCTTTCAACAGCATGATCAGATCAGGAATCACGCGTGGATCGCGAAACTGGCCCAGCGCGGTCGCCGCCGCTTCTTTGATGAACGCATCCTCGCTGACGATACATCCCGGTGTCGGCGAACCCTCCTGCTTGATCCCTTTACCCTTCAAAGCGTCCAGTACGGCGGGGAGTGCACGCGGGTCGCCGATCATGCCGAGTGAGGCGATAGCATGGCGCTTCACGGCACCGTCTTTCATGGCCTCGATCAGCGCATCGATTGCTCGTGGGTCGCTGATCATGCCGAGCGCGATCGTCGCATCTTCACGAACGGCCCGATCCTGGTCTTTCAATGCGGTGATGAGGGCTTCTACCACCTTGGCATCACGGACCCAGGTTCGGCCGATTTGATAGTCCGTCGTCATCCCACCCAACGCCCGGGCTGCGTGACAGCGGACCACGAAATCCTTGTCGCTGAGGCTCTCAATCAGCGGATCGACCGATGGTTGTCCGATGTACATCAGCGCGGTTCCTGCGGTTTCTCTGACGATTTTTGAAGAGTCCCGGAACAGTTTGATCAATACTGGAACGGCCGTCGGATCGGCGATTCGGCCAAGGGCCTCTGCCACGGCACTCTTGACGGCTCCGTCTCGGTCACGACAAGAAACCATCAGCGCTTCGACGGCACGAGGATCTTTTATCTTGCCGGCAACTTTGGCGGCATGTTCTCGGACGCGCCAACGCTCGTCCTTCAACGCTGTTATTACGCGGTCGACGGCAGGTGAGCCTACCTTGGCCATGGCCTCGACTGCCTGGTCTCGAACCTCCATGATCGGGTCATTGAACAAACCGATCAGGGCTTCAATTGCCTTGGGGCCGCCGATTTTTGAGACGCCACAGCCCGCATAGGCCCGAACCGACCAATAGTCGTCGCTGCAGGCAACGAGTAACGCCTCGAGGGTTGACGGATCACCCAGATCGGCGAGGGCTTTCGCCGCCTCCTCACGAGTAGCGTCGTCCACGTCCTCAAGTGCGTCTAATAGGTTGTCGAGTGCGTTAGCCATTGTTTGGTTTCTGGTTGTAGTAAGGGTCAGGCTGTCCACCATGGGGGTAGGTGCGTTTGCACAGCACAACCAAGGTTTGGGTTCCACGACCTTGCACGCATTGGTCCAAGGCCGGTGAAAAATCGATGGTGCCGTTCAGGCCGACGGTAAATGGAAAATCGAAGGTGAAACTGATGAATTTGTACTTGCCGGGTCGGAGCGAGAGGTCACGACGCTCAGATGTCTTAGGGGCATCAAGGGACTCCGGATCGGAATTCCAGATCGAGGGCGTCACGCCGGGTATCTGCCACCATGACATGGGGACTAACTTGGTCGCATCAATGGTGATCTGGTGTTCATGAAGATGGGCAGCCGGACGGTCTCCGGCGAGGCTCTCTTGAAAAAGCACGACAGTCAGCAGGCCAATGGCGGCGATGCAGGGGAGGAAGAGCCGGTATGGTATTTCGGTCTTGGAGCGCATGGTGGTTAGCGTTTCTTAGCACGGGGTACAGCACGGGCGGCTGTGTCGTTCTGGAAAATCTCTTCGATCACCTTGCTGTCCCATTCCGTATGGGTCTCCATCTTGAGCATTCGCATGACCGTCGCTCCGGTATCGATGATGGACACTGGTTGACGGATGACCTGGCCACGCGCGATACCTGCTCCGGAAACGATCCAAGGAACAGCCGGCGCCTCAGCTTGTGTCGTTTCCCCACCGGCGTCATTCCCCTTGGTGCTGAGCGTTGTCACGAGGACGGCTGTTCGGTCTAAGAGATTGTAGTGATTGAAGAGGTCCAAGACGGATTTCATCGCGGTATCAACCGTCTTGAGCGCCTCCTGGTACTCTTTTGAGTTCCAACCGTGAAGCACCCCGGCCCGCCCCGCTTCTGGAAGATGTACTACTAACAGATGTGGGAGGGCATGGACTGCATGGCCGTACCCATGACCGCTTGAGGCCTTCTGGAAATACTGTTGAATGTAAGCGACGAGCTTCTGTGCGCCGCACTCCGGCCGCAATGCCCCACAGAGTTGATAGTCGGTGTAGGGTGCCGGTTTCGCGAGTTGATAGAGTGCCTCGTCCATAAAAAAGACGGCACTGTCTCGGCCTCCGGCGACATCCAAATAGTCGAAGAGGCTAGGGGCGCGTGGATAGCCCCGGCTGAACTCAAACGAATTCCAGGTAATCCCATGTTTCTCAACCGGTAGGCCGGTGACGAGCGACGCCATCATGGGAAGCCGTAAGGCCGGCTGAACCGCGTTGGCCGACCATGTCACAGACCCTTCTTTGACGAGCTTGCTGAGAACCGGCATGGCGCCGCTCTTGAGCGAGTCCTGGCTGAATCCTTCAAGGACGAACAGGATGACATGCTCTGTTACGGAGTTGAGCGGAGCGGCTGCTTCGCCGACGGGAGGCGTCGCATAAACGGGTGTGGAGGCTCCGATAGCAAGCCAGCAGGCGAGAAGAGCTCCCAACCTTGTGCATATGCGCGAAGAACGATGTGTCATGACGTGACGATGATCCGCTTGTTTCATAGGCGAAAGGAGTACCCTAACATGCAAATTTTCCGGAAGGCAAGGTGGAGACGGCACCCGCCGAATGCTGGCAGAACCGTTGTCTCGGTGTTAAGCTGATTCCACCAGTCGTTCCATCTGCCGCGTACAGGCGAGAGGGTATGCGATGTCCGGTCGATTCCAGCAACCGTCATTGCCCCGCTATGTGGCTCTGTACAAGACGTGTCTTCTGGTTTCGTTCCTGCACATCATCGCTGCCGATTTCTTTCTCCTACCTCCTGCATTTGCAGAACCTCGAGTCGTGAATGCCCAAGGCGAGCATCGCATGGGCAACCGCGATACTCGTGAGGATGCGATCCGGCTCGCGACGGAGGCGGCGAAGCGGAATGCCTTGGAACAGGTTGCCACGTATCTGGAAAGTGTGACAATCGTGAATGGCATGGACGTGACCAAAGACGAGATTCGCACGTATACCGCCGGTTTGGTGCTGGTGCTCAATCAACAGATCTCCACGACTCTCGACGGCGATGTTGTGGTCATCAAGGCAGACCTTCTGACGCAGATGGATACGGAGGAAGTCGCACGCGCGATTACGGCGCTCCGAGAAAACGAAGATGCCCGCGTGCAGTTGGCCGAGCTGAAGCAAGAAAATGAACAGCTGCAAGAGGAACTCCAGGCAGCCAATCAGGCGCTGGGGACTGCGTCCACACCGGATCAAGTGCAGCAGGCCGCGCTCAGGCGGAAAGAAATTCTGAACCGTGTGCAATCGAATGCGATGGTGTCGCAGGCTTGGACCAATTGGGTGCTCGTCTCGCCGATGGGAATCCCGCAAGGTTTCTTGAACAGTGCGAGCGGCCTCTTCCCGGCCAATCCACATATCGCTATTGCCCAACAGATCATCGCCTACCGGCAACCCCATACAGCACCGGCTCCCCCGCGACCAGGGAGTTACCCAGGTCGGATGCCGAGCCATGAGCTTGTCCCACCTCCAGGCGGATCTGTAGGGGCTCGCCCGCTCAATGAGTCTATTCATCGGACACCTCGTGGGGTGCCTCAGGGGGATCGTCAACCAATGGGTCAATCGGGACAGGGGTTTGGCGGAGCGAGGCGAATGCCTCAGGGACAGTCTGGGTTACAACAACCAGGCTCGCCTCATCGGGGAGCTCCGTCTTTCGGACTGCCGGGTGGAGGTCGCTAGGGTTAAAATGTTGAAGAAAAGCTTGGGAATTATTGTAGTCACGGTGAGTCTCTGGCTAGGTTGGGGACTTGTTTCTGATACGGCGCCCGCCTCTGAAGTTGGCTACTCTGCGGATCAGTACTGGATCGGTAAAGGACAGGGCGATCTGGCCAAAGGGAGAGCGATCTGTCTGCGCGTGTCGGAGCTGTCGGCTCGGACGGATCTGGCCAAGCAGATTCGTGTGTTGGTCAAAGAGCATCTTATCGACCGTGTTCGTGAACGGTCTGGGCGTGAGACCGAGCAGGACATCGAACTGACCCGCGAAGAAATCGTTCAAGAGTATTTACAGGATGTGAAGATTGTCGACCGACGAATTGATGAGGAGAATAAGATTTGTACGGCCACTGCTGTGATGTCGAAACGTCAAGTACTGCCGAAGCTTCCTGATCCAACCCCAAGCCCCTCTGATACCCATCAGTAACGTATCGCTATCCGGCAGGTTGAGTTGCAGTCCTGAATCCAGATCGGATATGTAATCTGTCATGCCGATCGAAAATAATTTCCAACACGATGAGCTGTCACGGAAGAACCCTGGTCAGCGTTTGCATATCGCCGATCTGACGGACGTCGTTCCTTCGGATTCTCCCCGATGGGGCGAGGCGATGGCTCAGCATGGGACGAACCTGTCTCAAGCCGGTGTCGCAAGCGTGGTTTTTCTCCATGGCTCGATCCATGGGACCGATCTTTTTGGCATGCAGCGGTTGGATGAGGCGGGTGGATTGAAACGGGGCTATTCACGAGGTGTGTCGGGGGTCGATGCCGTACTCGCGGCGATGCGCGAGGAAAGCAACGGGATTCCCCTCCTGCCGAGAGGACTCAAGCCACCGTTGGTCAACGATGATGCTACGAAAACCCTTCTGGATGAGCAGATCGGTGACGCGGGGAACTTCACGGAGGCCTACGTTCAATCATTCAAGAACGCCATCAACAAGAATCTGTCTCAGCCCATCTCATGCCGCAGGTTGCTCTGGTCATGCGAACACCACCATCTGGGGCGGGCTCTCGGCGCTGTGTCCCTGCTCGCAGAACTCCATAATCTCTGTAAACAGCAACGGTTGGGAAAAGGGCATCGAATTCTTGTCCAAGCGCATGGACAAGCGGGACTGGTTCTGGCGCTGGCTTCAAATATGCTCTGCCCGAGTCCCATCACTGGGCGACCTAAGCTGTTCAAGACCCTGAGCAGTTATGCTGAACAGACGAACCAGTCTGGACTCGCTGACACTGTGCAGTGTATCGAATCTCTGTCGTCAACAATGACACCCCTGAATGGTGTTGTGCTCGACATCGTGACTCTTGGTACACCAGTTCGCTATGGGTGGGATCCGTTCGGCATCGGGAAGCTCCTGCATATCGTCAATCATCGAAATTTGCGGACGGACGGAAAAAGCTGGTTGGCCAAGATGGAACTGCCTCAAATTACCATGGAGATGCCTATTGCCTGGGGTGGGGATTATGTTCAGGAGTTAGCAGTGGCCGGCAGTGATGCTGTGCCAATAACGGAACCAGCTAAGGCTGCGAACAAAATGGTATGGGAGATAGTGGAGCCTTATGATGGATTTGAACGGTGGCTGGAATGTGCGAGGCGGGCCGTGCGGTTTCCCAGCGAAGGCCGCTGTCTGCTCGTCGATTACAAAGACAGCACCGGCTCAACGAATCCGCGTGACCATTACTTTGGTCACGCGGTGTATACGCGTCGGCACGCGTTGCTCTTCAACACCGCACAGATTGATCAGACTCTCTACCACTCTTAACGGTCTTCCGTGGTGCTGACAGCGCCTACGGGTTCGCTGCCAGCCGGCGCATTGTGGGAATCGAGATTGAAGGCTGCCGGCAAGACTTCCTCAATCCGTTCCGCCAGGATGAAGGTCAGTTCGTCGCGTACTTCCTGCGGAACATCTTTCAGATCTTTCTCATTGGCCTTCGGCAGAATGATCCGCTTGATTCCGGCGCGATGGGCCGCCAGTACTTTTTCCTTGATGCCACCCACGGGTAAGACGAGTCCACTCAGGCTAATTTCTCCTGTCATCGCCGTGTCGCTTCGCACGGCTCTGTTCTCATAAGCGGAAGCCAAGGCGGTGGCCATGGTGATGCCAGCCGACGGACCGTCTTTTGGAATAGCCCCAGATGGGACATGGATGTGGACTCCGTTTCGCTTGAAGCGTGAGATATCCAATCCCATACTTTCAGCGTGCGACCAGAGATAACTTCTTGCCGCACGTGCCGACTCCTGCATCACGTCGCCTAGTTGCCCAGTCAAGGTCAACTCGTGGCCACCAGGGAGTAAGGTGGTTTCAATATAGAGTACATCGCCGCCGGTCGGCGTCCAGGCGAGACCTGTCGCGACGCCGGGAGGCAAATGTTTCCTTGCTTCTTCCGGCATAAACCGCTCGGATCCCAACCACTCGCTAAGCATGTCGGCCTGTATAGCGACGGGTTGGCGATGCTGGCCGTCCGGCAGATCAGCGAAGGTTAAGGCGACTTTTCTGGTCAACCGTCCCAGCATCTGTTCGAGTTGTCGTACGCCGGCTTCCCGTGTGTAGCGCGAGATCACAAGATTCAGCACGTCATCTGTGAGTACCGTCTGGCTTTCCTGAATGCCGGCTTCCGTTAGTCGCCTGGGCCAGAGATAACGACGAGCGATTTCGGCTTTCTCACGCTCGCTATACCCCTGAAGGCGAATCACTTCCATCCGATCCAATAGGGGTTGGCTGATGGTATCGAGCGTGTTCGCCGTGGTGATGAAAAATACCTTCGAGAGATCGAAGGGAAGATCCAAATAGTGATCGCGGAACGTATGATTTTGTGCTGGGTCCAGAACCTCGAGCAGCGCAGCTGCGGGGTCGCCTCGGAAATCGCGTCCCATCTTGTCGACCTCATCGAGCATCAAGACAGGGTTGTTGACCCCTGCCCGACGGATAGCCTGAATGATACGGCCGGGGAGCGAGCCGACATAGGTGCGGCGGTGGCCTCGCAATTCAGCCTCGTCATGGACGCCGCCCAGACTGAATCGCTCGAAGGTTCGGCTCATGGCCCTGGCAATCGATTGACCGAGGCTGGTCTTGCCGACACCAGGTGGTCCGACGAGACAGAGAATCGGGGCCTTGGCCTTTGGGTTGAGCTTCAAAACCGCCAAATGTTCGACGATCCGTTCCTTAACTTCCTTGATGCCGTAGTGATCTTCCTCCAACACCTCACGGACCGTAGCGAGATCGAGGTGCTCCTCAGAAGCTTTTCTCCAGGGGAGTTCGAGGACCAGCTCAAGGTAAGTCCGAAGGACCTGATGATCCGGTGAGGTTGGTGGTACTTTGCCTAATCGGGTGACTTCTCGCTCGACTTCTTTGCGGATATGGTCAGGGAGATCCGCTTCCGCGATTTGGCGCTTGAGGCGAGCCACTTCATTCTCATCACTCTCGCCTTCACCGAGTTCCTCCTGGATGGCCTTCAATTGTTCCCGTAAGACGTACTCGCGCTGGGTTTTCCCGATTTTTGTCTGTGCATCTCGGGTGATTTTTTCCCGAAGTTGCAAGATTTGGATTTCTTTCGACAGAGCGGCATAGAGAGTGCGTAGGAGGTCGAGAGTCGATGCAGACTCAAGCAAACGCTGTTCCTCCACTACATTGAGATTCACCAGAGAGGCGATACGATAGGCCAGCGCGACAGAGTCATTTTCATTGCTCAATATCGTCCCGACTTCTTGAATGGCAGGAGCTTGGATCAGTCTGGGCAACTCGGACACAAGTTCTTGAATGGCTCGGTGAAGGGCTTGCACCTCCGCTCCCTCGTCCGACGGACGCTCAAGAGTCCGAACGCGTACGGTGGAGTAAGAAGCTGATGATTCCTCTTTTAAGAGGACGACGCGATCCAGGCCTTGAACGAGGGCGTGGATCGTTCCCTCTGAGGCTTGACCGATTTGTTTGATGGTGGCTTTTGTCCCGATGGAGTACAGATCAGCCAACCCGGGCTCTTCGGTCTGGGGATCTCGTTGCGCCACGACGACGATCGTCTTTTCCTCCGTCTTCATCGCGGCATTGACAGCGGCGACGGATCGTTCACGACCAATCGTCAGCGGCATCATGATTCCTGGAAACAAAACCGTGCGCTTGACGGGGAGTATCGGCAGTACCGATAAGACACTCTCATCCATAGGTAACCATCCTTGCTGAACGTTCATGGCATTATAACAACCTAATAGGTTGCTCTGTATAGAAGTCAAGGGGATGGCAGTACTGCACGTCGATAACTTGTTGAAAGCTAATCTCTTTGCCGTATTTCTTAAGTAGGAGCCTGAATGGCATCGGTTCAGATCTACGCCAGGCGGGGTGTTTGTCCTTTAGAACAATGGGCAGCCGTCGGTGTGACGGAGGTGCGGTACCGACGTGCAAAGCCTGAGCGATTGTGTTATCCATGCCTACCAGTGCAGTTGTGTTGCCGACATTTCGTTCTTGGTAGGTCAGCCTGGGAACCCATCGGCTATGAACTATTGTAGTCATTGTGGCGCGACCGTCACACACAAAGTTCCAGTGGGTGACAATCTTCCGAGGCATGTGTGTGGCCAGTGTGAGCGCATTCATTATCATAACCCCAAGATTGTCGCGGGCTGTATTCCAGAATGGGACGGCCAAGTCCTCCTCTGCCGTCGTGCGATTGAGCCACGTCTTGGACTCTGGACGTTCCCTGCGGGATTTATGGAGTTGGGCGAAAGTACTGAACAGGCGGCAGTGCGTGAGACGATGGAGGAGGCGCAGGCTGATGTCACGATTACCGGACTCTACGCCGTGCTCAGTCTACCTCATATCGGACAGGTCTATCTCGTGTTTCGGGGACGGATGAAGGCACCAACTTTCATGGCGGGACCTGAAAGCTTGGATGTCAGGCTCTTCTCACACTCCACCATTCCTTGGGAGACCATGGCTTTCCCGGTGGTCGGCGAAGCTCTGAGGCGCTATGTTGCCGATGCGAAGAACGGGGAGTTCCCAGTCTACCTCGCCAGCCTGCCGGATCAACCTGCGTTTTAGTAAGCCGCGAAAAATCTCTTGGATGTTCTGTTCCCTGGTGTGGCGTGGTCGTATGCCTATTTCGCGGTATCCCTATTCCAGTAGGTACTCCAACCATTCCGGCTCTTTTTTTCGGTCGGCCCGTAACTCCACACCGAACCATCGCCCGTTTACCCAAGAGACGGTGGCCTGGGGAATGCAGAGCGGACTCTCCTGATCAGGCAGTTCGAGGAACAGGCCAAGCTCCATGCCGACCTTTACGTGTTGATTTCCTTGGATCCGGAATCCATATCGGCTCAGGTCGGTGATGGTGCCGTGGCCGATGATGATGTCAGCTCCTTCGGAACCGGAGTATCGTACTTTAAACGTTCCTCCTATGCGAGGCTCTCGTCGGCGGTCGGAGTCGAGACGAACGGCTTCTTGCTTGGCTTTTGCTGAGGACTTCCACCACTTCACAGCTCTCTCCCAGCCTAAGTTACAATAATGATTCGGCAATCTGCCGACGCAACTTGAGAGAAATGAGGAGGAATTGATTCACACTTCTTCATCAGGAATGGGGTAGGCCAACTTCATTGTGTCTAAGGCAAAACCAAACTCCTTCGCCAGTAGGTCTTCGTTGATAAGAATCTCGCAGGAACATCAGTGCGGAGACGATGTCCGAGAGGAGCGTGTCTGAGGGAAACAGTCACTTCTTTGGTAGCTCGCCTTTCGGTACGATCAGGGCCTGTCCTGCTGTGAAGGAGAGCTGTTCCACCATTTGTTTGAGGCGTCCTTGGTCTGAGGCGTCAATGGTTACAAATTCGACGCCAATACCTTGAGACCCGGACCATCGAACCGTTCCCTTGCTGATGTGGATTGGGGTGGCATCTGCTTCCATCTGGATGAACAGTTCTACTTGCATGCCGGTGAAGGGACGAAGGGTACTTTCCAACCGGCATCCTTTGAGGGAAAGGTCTTTCACCACGGCGTTGTATCGCAATTTATCCCGTTGCACTAGCGTGCTGGGAGCTGAAACCGGAAATCGCGGAAACTTCCGAACAACCATCTCGTATCCCTTTGATTTAGGTCTTGCCGTCTGCCAATGAGTGGGCTCGAGAAGTATATGAGTCCCATGATCGGGTGGATATGAATCGGTCTCGATCACACCCTACAGAGCAGGCTATGTGGTGAGGGCGTCGTTGTCAATGAAAAGCCCGATCTGAACAGTAGTGAAGCAAGCGGGAGCTGTAAAGGTCTCTCCGTCGCTGTCGTCTGCTGCCATTACCATCGATAGCCCCAATAGCCGAAGTGCCGGTGTCCCCAATAGGGGCGGTAGTACGGCGGGGCGTAGAACCCAGCGTCTCCGAAATGGAGGCCTAAGCCGAGTCCAAGCCCAAGAGCCGGTGCTAGGGCGTAGCTATAAGGATTGCCATATGAAAATGGAACGACGCTGGTCGTGGGGCGCTCAGCAAGCTGTCGTTGCAAATTAGTCGTTGCTGCAGATTGCCGGTCCAGCTGTTCCTTGAGTTGGCCGACGGTACTTTGCTGGGCCTGGAGTTTCCCTTCCAGCTCGGAGATTTTCTTTTGTTGCGCTTCCATGAAGGCATTTACACAGCGAGTCTGTGCGTCTGTCGTATAGTTTGAACATTCCCACGGTACTTGGAGGGTTTCTGCTCCGGATGGAAAGGGGGTGAGGACACAAGTCAAACTTCCAGCGAAGACCGAAGCTCGTATCCATTGATTTCGGAAGGTCTTCCAGCTCATGGCCGCCCTCCTATGCTTTTGGTTAGAGCGTACCATGCGAAATTCACTTTGAACAGACGGTCTCCGTTGACTGTGAGGTGCCGATCGATACGGCCGTGATCAAATGGCCTGTTTGATTTTTGTGGAACGGGACTCCTACAATGCCACCGGTTATGTGAGTGTGAGCAAGCGTGAGTAGAGGTTCGGTACATGCCAGGTCGACGCCCTTCCAATAAGAAAAAACCACGCAAGGCAACGCTTCCCGATCTTTCTGCAAAGCGGCGGTTTCAGCAGCGACTCTTGAAGTGGTATGGAGAGCATGGTCGGGATTTGCCTTGGCGAAAAACATCGGATCCCTATCACATTCTTGTATCCGAAGTGATGTTGCAGCAGACGCAAGTTGATCGAGTCATCCCCAAATACCAGGAGTTTCTCAAGCGCTATCCGAGCTTTGAAGATTTGGCGGAGGCGCCGGTGGCTGATGTGAAGAAGACGTGGTATCCGCTGGGATACAACGTTCGCCCGGAACGGTTGCATGGGATTGCTTGTGAAACGGTGGAACGGTATGGGGGGAAACTTCCCAGTGATGCGGAGGAGTTGCTTTCGTTCAAAGGGATCGGACGGTATACCGCCGGAGCGATTCGCTCGTTTGCGTTCAATGAAGATGCCCCTATTCTGGACACAAATGTGATACGGGTCCTACACAGGGTGTTTGTCGCCGAAGGGGACCCGAAAGCGCAGAAGACGATGCTATGGGAATTGTCGGAAGTCCTGATCCCTCCGAGGAAAGGGTACGACTTCAATCAGGCGATCATGGATTTTGGCGCGATGGTCTGCACGGCGCGCGATCCGTACTGCCTGCTCTGTCCGATGAAGGCATTTTGCAAGACCTATCCATTCAGCCCAATGGAACGGAGACGGTCGTAGAGTGTCTATGCAGGTCATAGAGGTGGCAGCCGGCCTGATCAAACGGAATAATCGCTATTTGATCGCCCGTCGGAAGGCTGGTGTTCATCTCGCCGGATTCTGGGAATTCCCCGGCGGTAAACGGGAAGCAGGTGAATCATTTGCGGACTGTTTGCAGCGAGAGCTATGGGAGGAGCTCAACATTCGGATCGATTCTCCCATTGCATATCAAATCGTTCGGCATGAGTATTCCGACAAGGTTGTGGAGCTTCACTTCTTTCACTGCGCGATCGAACAGGGAGAGCCGGTCCCTCTGGGATGTGAAGAGATTCGATGGGTATTTCCTGAGGAGCTGACGAAGTTTACGTTCCCCCCTGCTGATTACGCCGTGATTCAGTCGTTGCAGCGTGAAACCTCTGGAGTGTCGCGATGAAGGTTGTCCTCGATATCGAAACGGTCCAAGCGCCTCGTGAGGAGTGGGCTCGTCTCGTGGGGAAGCCGACAGAATGTCAGGGCCCTGTTTCTGAGGAACCTGGCTACGATCTCTTTACGGTGAGTGCGGTGGAGGAAGCGCGTCGTGCGGACGACGAGGCTTACGCAAAATCAGCGTTCGATGGGACGTTCAGTCGCATCGTTTGCATCGGGCTGCTGGAATTTTCTGATCAGATGGAGGCGCGCAGCGCCATTGCCTGGTATGGGGTGAATGAACGCGAGTTACTGCGGCAATTTTGGGCCAGGTTGGCTCAAGACAGGCCGACGTTATACATCACGCACAACGGGCTGGGGTTTGACCTTCCCTTTATCAAGAAGCGATCAATCATCAATCAGGTGAAGCCCAGTGTCGAAATCAATCTGGCCAAATTTCGGACGGAGCCGGTGTATGACACGATGGCCATTTGGAGCAATTGGGATACGAGAGGCTGGGTCAAGCTCGATGTATTGGCCCGAGCATTACAAGTCGATACGAAGTCAGGGAGTGGGGAGCAGGTCGCCGAAATGTGGGAGAAGCGGCAGGGGCGCGAGCTGGCTCAATACTGCTTACAAGATACCTATGTGACGTATGCCTGTTACAGCCGCATGAATTTTCGCCAGCCGCTCTCCAGAGAAGTCATTCTGATGCAACCGGAATTGTGCGACATCGGCTGAATCAATTGGTCTTCAGCGCGTCCGGCGCGCTTCCGCCGTTTTCTTCTTCGGAGCTGACGGGGCTGAGGCCTTACTGGCCTTCAAGGCTTTGACTTCGTCTGTCCGCTGCCGGAGTTCCTTCTTTACCAGCGAGGCTTCTTTCTTGAGCGTCGCGATTTCAGAATCTTTCAGTTTGTTCGCCTCTCGCGCTGCTCGGAGCTCGTCCAGTTTTCTATTGAGCAATTCATCGGTGCTCAATTGGAGTGCGTCTGTTTCGGTCCTAATAGGGGCTGAGGTTCCTGAAGGATCAAGAAGGGCCTCATCGTCCCGTGACAAAGCGGCGTCTGTGACTTGGGTACTCGGCACCGATGAGGCAGCGTCTTTTGGGGCATCGGCTACGACAACCGATCCCGGCGTCGAAGCCTTAGCAACCGCCTGGTAGTCGATCACCAGGGTCATGGCTCCCTTTCCCATCGCCACAAAGGAAGGGGCCTTTTCGATACGAGCGGCAGTTGGAAGAGCGTATCTTTGCCGCTTGTTCGCTTGAGCAGAAGCAATCGTCAGATAGAGGGACCCCTTGTGCACATAGAGGGTGCCCGCTGTGGGTTCAGCGCCTGACCCTGCCGATGAAAACACCTTGAAACCGACAATCTGCTCCGGTTTCGCTTCTGATAGACCTTGGGCTAGCAGGGGAGCGAGAAACTCGGCGTCTTCATCGCTGAATACTCTCATCGGCTTGCTGCCACTGGCGGGCATGTTGGATAACGGTTTGATGGTGTCCTCGGTTATCACTCCTTTGACGACTGTGCGGATGGTCGTCTGGTCGATCGTCGCAGGATGGCTCGCCTCAAACGACCAATCGGCGATGTCCTTGAGATAGACGGATCCCTTCGTGGTTTTCGCAACTTTTGATTCTCCCGAGAGGGTTGAGCATCCGGTCATGATCAAGTTGATGGCCAAAAAGGCGCCGGCATACTGGGCACCGCGGAGGCTCAACCATGTATCCATAAGAGGTCTCCTTTTGTACTACTCGCAAGAAGTATCATGACTCTGGGATGAGGCCCAGGAGTTTTCGTTTTTCTGAATGCCCTGCTACCAAATGCCGAGACCCATGAGCACTATACCGATGGCCAACCAACCGACTACACCGACAGAAATGATTGCCTCGAGCGTGATGCGGGAATCGGATTGGTTGGGATTGGGTTTTGATTCAGCGTCTGTGGGTTTCATGACGTGCGAAACTCCCTCTGATCATTTATTGGGGCGGACGTGGAAGATTCAGCAAGGTCCATGCCTTCTAGTCTTTCGATTAGAGGGGCGGTGCTGATGTCGGGCACAGAACGAGTTCTTTTTGACGATCCCTTCATGGGCATGAAGAGGAGTGGGTAGGACTCATAGCGGCAGACAGATAATGTGCTTTGGGAATCATGTAGTTAGCCTTGAGCGGTGGTTGCGCAGGACAGGGAAGCATGTGGTGGCACGGTCGGCTGTGGCGAGGTGATACAAAATAAGAAAGGGGAAACACGGTTCAATCAGCCCTTGGCCGATACGCAAGGGAATCGCCAGAAAATGTCCATTTCTACCGTTGGCCGTACAGAATTGTCCTAGGACAATGGAATGAGACAGCTGTTTGAGACAGCGAGACGCATGGATCGAGACAACCATGATGAGACCGACGGACATGGCTGGGGTTCGCTCGTTCTGTCCCGTATACAGTCGCACCGAGGCAGTGCACAAGAGGAGAGCCGTGGCAGGCTGAATCCTTCAGTGGCCGCCTGACAGAACCTCGAGTGCGGTAGAGCTACTTAGAAACACGATCATGAAGGAGTATTTTAAGTATAATTACTCAAGCGTTTTAACGTAGAGTAGTCCACGGTCATCGCTCGTACGGCCAACTTGTGTACGACGGCCACCGGTGGCTCAGCCGTTTCATTGCTGCTAGGGCGCATCTGGTACTCGTCCCCCTCGCACCTGAGCATTCTCTTCAAGACCATAATTTAATAAGGAGGGCTCGTATGACTAATGTTGGGTATACGTCCCGATGTCTCAGGCCTCTGCTCGTGCTCCTCGCCGTGAGTCTTACCCCCATGCCCATTCTGGCGGAGGACTCGCCGGAGAAACCGACGTTATCCACACCCTCGACCGCCACCGTGCAGTCGGCCTATGGCAAACTGCCGCTCAGCTTCGAAGCCAATCAGGGGCAGGTCGATGCACAGATCCAGTTTCTTGCGCGTGGGCGAGGCCAGGCGCTGTATCTCACGCCAAGCCAAGCGGTGTTGACCGTGCGAACCGGTGAGACGAAGACCGACGGAGGCGCGGAGCACGCCGTTCAGCACAAGCCGTTACGCAGCCCGTCGAATATCCCACAGTCGGTCGTGCGGATGACATTCGCCGGGGCCGATTCAGCAGCCAAAGTGGCGAGGCTCGAGCCGCTGCCGGGTATCGTCAATTATTTCATCGGCGATGATCCCTCTCGGTAGCGCACGAACATTCCGACGTACCAGAGGATAGTCTTCAAAGACCTTTATCCTGGGATTGACCTGGTCTATTACGGAACGGAGGGCCGGCTCGAGTATGACCTCATCCTGGCCTCTGGGGCTGATCCCACCCAGATCAGGGTGGCGTTCGAGGGCGCGGACCAGCGGGCGGTGGACCAGGCGGGCGATCTCGTCCTGACCCTGCCGCCAACCTCGATGTAGACAGGCACGGGCATGGCTCCCACGCTGCGTGTGCAAAAGCCGGTGGTCTATCAGCGAGATGTCCAGGGGGAGAAGCACCTCCTGGCCGGGAGTTATATGCTGCTGGCTGTGGAGTCCGCGACCACCCACTCGGCGTCGGTGGTGCCCCTGTCACGCACCACAGCGCAAGTGGCTTTTCAGGTAGCGGCTTATGACCAGAGCCGACCGCTCATCATCGACCCCGTGTTGTCTTGGGCCACCTATCTGGGCGGCAGTGGTTTTGAAGCAGGCACTGGGATTGCGGTGGATGCGACGGGCAACGCCTCTGTGAATGGGTTTAACAAATCGTCGAACTTTCCGGGGACCACGGGTAGTGCCCAGAGTACGTACGGCGGCAATACCGATGTGTTTGTGGCGAAGATTACCGAGGGCAGCTCGATCATCTCGTTCGCCGCGATTGGGCCGAAAGCTGAGATCCATGTGCTCGATCAGGCATTCGAGCTGCAGGCGACCTTCACCCTCGGTTCCGGTAATAACGGGATCGCTCCGCTCATGGAGCCGGTGGTGGTTCATGTGGGCACGTTCTCCACCACGATTCCGGCCGGCTCCTTCAAACAGTACAAGGGACGCTTCGTCTTCGAGGGGACGATTAATGGCGTGCACCTCGAAGCGGTGCTGCGGTCGTTGATTCTCGGCAACGACTACGGACTCACGCTAGAGGGACACGGAGTGGATGTGACCGGCGTCACGAATTCGGTGACGGTGAGCCTGACCATTGGAAACGACAGCGGGAGCAAGTCCATTACCGCAGAAGTGAAGTGAGTGCCTGGAGCATCACATCTGGGGGGCTGCCGTCGGCAGCCCTCTACCAGACGGTAGAGACGGAATTCTTATTTCCCGTATAGGGTTGCAGCTGAGGCGTCAAAGATGTGTTTAGTCAGCAGTGTTCCTGGCTTGGAGTGGCCGGTGTGTTTGTCCCAAACGACCGTGATGTTTCCGTCGGTTTTCCCCATGCCCTGTGTTGAGGACTTGGTTGCGTCGCCTTCGATCAAGATCTTTACGGTTTTCCCGATGTAGCGACGGTTGCGCTCCGCAGTAATGGCCCGTTGAATCTCCATTAACTTGGCTACCCGCTGCCCCTTCAGCTGATCCGGCACATCGTCGATATACTTTCGTGCTGCGATCGTATTCTTCCGCTCCGAGTACTTGAAGATATAGGCAGAGTCGAGTTGGGCTTGTTCCACCAGGCGAACGGTGGCCTGGAAGTCTTCATCAGTTTCAGAACAGAACCCGCAGATGATATCCGTGGTCAGGACGACATCGGGGATGATGGCTCGGATGTGTTCTGCCAAGGATAGATATTCAGCACCGGTATAGGTGCGCCCCATCATGTCGAGGATCCGATCGCTCCCCGACTGAAGCGGGAGGTGAACATGCTTGCAGATTTTAGGATGTGTGGCGATGGCTTCGATCAAGGTCTGAGGAAAGTCTTTGGGGTGTGGCGAAGTAAACCGGACTCGCTCAATGCCAGGCTGGTCTGCGACGGCGCCGATGAGCTTGGCAAAGTCCCATTCCTCATGGCGGTAGGAATTTACATTTTGGCCGAGCAAGGTGATCTGTTTGAACCCACGGGTTGCGGCATCACGAGCTTCGAGTAGAATGGATTCCGGATCACGCGATCGTTCACGTCCCCGAGTATAGGGAACGACACAGAAGGAGCAAAAATTATCGCAGCCTCGCATGACGGTGATCCAGGCATTGACCCCGTCGTCGCGGTCCGGGAGGATTCCTTCATACGTCTCATATTCGGAAAGGTCGAGCGCAAACCCCTTCCGAGCGAGTCCCTGTTCTTGGGCGTCAAGCGCAGTCGTCAACAACGTGGGGAGTTGTCGGTACGAATCTGGCCCGGCCAAGACGTCAATGAGCGGTTCCTTTTGGGCCAGCTCGCTTTTGAGATTCTGAGCCATGCACCCAAGCACGCCGACGACCAGCGGGCGTTGCTTTTTTACCGCCCTGAGTTCGGAAAGATGGAGGTAGATCTTTTTGTGCGCATTCTCCCTGATCGCGCAGGTGTTGACTAAGACTACATCCGCCCGTTCACGGTCCTCAGTGAAGACGAACCCTTCCTGCTTCAGCATCGCACGAACGAGCTCGCTGTCAGACTCGTTCATCTGACAACCGAACGTCTCGATATGAACACGAGGAAGGGTTTTCATGCTCATAGCAGTGCCATAGTAGAGGGCATCGCTTGGGCCGAAGCGATGTGGCCGAATCCGTGACGGTCCGTTGCAGCAGTAATGGTCACGGGCATGATCTGATTCTGAAGATCACCAGCGTCTGTCACTGCCACTCGTGTAAAGTTGGGGGTGGTGCCGAACCGATGGGCGCCGCGGGTTCCGGCTTCAAATAGGACCGAAACCGTCTTTCCAATCTGTTTGTTGTGAAAGGCAAGCCGCTTGGTACGATCCAGTTCCAACAGCAGCTCGGTGCGTTTCTTCACCAAGGCTGACGGGACCCGCTGTTTCAGACGAGTGGCTGCCGTGCCAGGTCTCGCGGAGTAGGGGAAGACATGCACATAGGAAAACGGAAGGTCCCCTGCGATCGCCAAGGTATTTTGGAACGCCATCTCAGTCTCTCCAGGAAATCCTACCATCAGATCTGTTCCAAGGCCGAGGTCGGGAATCTTGGCGAATGCCCTATCAATTAATGCCCTGTATTCCTTGATGGTGTGGCGACGGTTCATGGCCTGCAAGATCTCGTCGTCTCCGCTTTGCAGAGGGATGTGCAGATAGGGGCAGAATTTTTTGGACGAGGCGAGGAGGTCGAGCAATTCGTCGGTGACGGTCGTGGGTTCGATCGACGAAATGCGGATTCGTTCAAGGTCCGTAATTTGGTCGAGGCGGCGAAGCATCGTACAAAAGTCAACGCCCTGCTGCTTGTATTGGCCGATATTTACCCCCGTCAGCACAATCTCCTTATAGCCCCCGGCCGTTAAACTCCGTACTTCGCTCAGAATATCGTCAAGCTTCCTGCTGCGTTCATGCCCCCGTGCGAATGGAATGATACAGAAGCTACACATGGCACTGCAGCCATCTTGTATCTTGAGTAAGGCACGAGTCGAGCCAGGCTCGGCGAAATAGGGTAGCTCAAAGTCTGCGCGCGAGATCGTCTTCGTGTGGTGAACCTCTGCGGCTGGCCGTTTTCGAAGCTCATGGGGGGGAGGAAGGTACGCCGGCAGGTCCATCTTAAACTGCTGGCCGACAATGAGATCGATCCCGGATTGTTGCGTGAGGCTCTCCATGCCCGTCTGGGCATAACAGCCGGTTACGGCGATGAAGGCATGGGGAGAGTGTTTCAGCGTTTTACGAATCAGGTAACGCGAGGTACGTTCGGCGTCCTCCGTCACAGAACAGGTATTGAGGATCAGTACATCCGTCGGTTGGCCGAACTCGACGAGCTCAAACCCCTTTCGCCTGAGTCCTTCCCCAAGGATCGAGGTTTCGGCTTGATTCAGCCGGCAGCCGAGCGTATGTAGAGAGGCACGGGTTGTTGCCATAGGACCGGCATTATAGGGAGGTCATGCGTAATCCGGCAAGGTTGTCTCGCCACCGATTCAGCTCTTTCCAGTGCCTTCTGGTGGCTGAACAGAGGAAACAAGCTCGTCCAGTCTGGGTGTGATGAATGGTGCGACTGTTTGCCATTCTGTCGGTTTCCTGTTGGCTTCTAGCTGGCCCTCCCGCGGCAGGGTGGGGGAAGGATGCCCTCCCGGCTGAACCTGATCTGAACTCTCGTATCGATGAGCTCTATGATCATGAAGCCCGCCTGTTCATTCTCCTCTATTCCCTGAAAGGCAACGGCCAGATCGATTATGTGACTGGCCGACTGGTGCAGGAGTATTCGCGCAGCAGCTACGGCAATCCTGTGTACCAGACAGAAGTCCAGCCGTTGTTCTATTGGTGGAATCACACGATGTGGAGCGATCCTGAGCAGGATGGGGTCAACGGCAATGAACGGGTCTACCAGGAAAATACCGAGTTCGATCTGTCTCGTTACAAACCCTGTCTGTTCAACGGACAGCCCTGTTGATTTCAATGCCAACCGGATAGTGCTGCGTTTCAAAAGTTCTTATCAGAGTCCGTTCATCCTGAGCTTGTCGAAGGGCGCGTGTTTTGTGATTCTACTGAGGCACAGTGAGCGGCGATGGTATCCTGCGTTCCACTGAGGGTTTATTTGCTTCACAGAGACCAGTCCAATTCAATCCATGCTCATAATAGGTACGTTGCTGTGACACAGGGCTCATCCAATTTCGGTGCACTATTGAATCGACGCCTCCTCGTGATGCTCCCTCTGGGGTTTCTATCCGGGCTCCCGCTCGCGCTCACCTCGGGAACTCTCCAGGCTTGGTTGACGGTTGAAGGCGTCGATCTCAAGACGATCGGCATTTTCACGCTGGTCGGACTGCCCTATACGCTGAAGTTCCTCTGGGCGCCGGTGATGGATCGCGTGGTACCACCGTGGTTGGGGCGGCGTCGTGGCTGGATGGTGCTGACGCAGCTTTGTGTGGCAGTTGCCCTAGGGCTCATGGCAGTGACCAATCCAAAGCTTCACCCGGGGTGGCTTGCGGCCTATGCCGTTCTGGTTGCATTCCTTGCGGCGTCGCTGGACATTGTGTTTGACGCCTATCGCACGGACACACTCCAGCCTCACGAGCGTGGGTTGGGTGCTGCGGTCTGGGTCAATGGCTATCGAATCGCTCTCTTGGCCTCCGGGGCCGGTGCGCTGGCGCTGGCGGACTATGTCGGCTGGCAGATGACCTATCTCGCGATGGCCGCTGTCATGGTCGCCGGGGTGGGTATTGTTTTACTCAGCCCTGATCCGACCCTGGTGGTCGCTGCTCCCAAGAGTCTGAAGGAGGCTGTCGGGGCACCGTTGGCAGAGTTTTTTTCCAGACCCACGGCCTGGGGATTCTTGACCGTAATCGTTCTCTACAAGCTTGGAGATGCCTTTGCGTCGGCACTCCAAACCGCTTTTCTCATTGGAGGGTTGGGGTTTTCTTCGACCGAGGTCGGCGCCGCCAAGGGGCTTGGAATTTTTGCTACGTTGCTAGGGGCCTTTATCGGCGGACTTTTAATGACAAGGTCTGGACTCGTCCGATCGTTGCTGATCTTCGGCGTCTTGCAGGCTGTATCGAACCTGGGCTTTGTCGTATTGGCCTTGATGGGGAAACATGCCGGTGCGCTGACGGTGGCCGTCGTGATCGAGAATGTGACGGGTGGGATGGGGACGGCCGCGTTCGTGGCGTTAGTCATGTCGCTCTGTGATGTTCGATATACGGCAACACAGTTCGCGCTACTGTCCTCGCTCGAGGCGCTGGGCCGTGTATTTGTCGGCCGCCCTTCGGCGGATCTCGTTGAGGTGATGGGATGGGCGCAATTCTATGTTTTAACGGCAGTCGCAGCCTTGCCGGGCCTCTGGGCCGTGTGGCGAATCCGTCACTCTATCGAGCCAGAACAGAAGACAGTTAGACAGACCTCTGTAATGGAATCAGCGGCCTCGCCTGTTCCCAAATGATTCGCCATACCAACTTTTCTTGTCTTCTCACCTCAATCGCCTACAATTCGAGTAGATGTTGTGGAGGTAGGAAGGAATTAGAGACCAGGTATACGACGTCAAGCCCCGATCTTAATTACACGAGGAATTATCCCGCGCAGGCGCAGGAGATAATGATTTCCAGCAATCAAGAATTCCCATGTGAGGAAGTATTCTATGATCATATCTGATGAGAAGCTGGAAGAAATACGCCTGCGATGTGAAGCGGCAACTCCTGGGCCGTGGACTTCACATATTGAAGGAAGGGATCATTCTAGTGGGACAAGCTTCATTATGACGGGATGCGGAGGAGATAGAGGAAATGACATAGAACTCTCAGGAAGTACCGATGCCGACCAAGACTTCATCGCTCATGCCAGGCAAGACATACCCATATTGCTTGCTGAAGTGAAGAGGCTAAGAGCGTTGCTCTCGTTATAGGGATTGGTTGGGAGCCTTGGACTCTATAGCAAACGTAGAGAGATAGGCTGGATTTCCCGTGTAACTGACTATGATAGTCGCCGCTGGAGGAACAGGACGAAGATCATCAGGGTGGGAAGTGGCGCGAGGACGAACGGCACGAGCCAGAGCCAGACGTTTTTGCCGCGGACGCGGGCTTGGTCGAACATCCAGACAAAGAGCCAGATGAGCAGGCAGGCATAGTTCAAAATGATCCACTGGGTCGTGTGAGTCTTGAGGACGCTGGTGCTCTCCGATGGGCCTTGGAGGAGGAAGGTTCCCAGTAGCAGCACGAAGATGCCTAACAGGACTCCAACGAGTTTCTTGCTCCAGACGAACATAGCTCCTCCAGACTGGATAAGACGGTGTATGCTGAATCTGGGCTAAACTAATCGGCCCGATAATTGTTTGTCAAACGGAGCTGGTTTCTCAGAACGTCATGAGTCTCCTTCGCTTAAGCGTGCTCGTCGTTACCCTCGCCGGAGCCGTCGGTCTGGTATGGTCGAACCCGACCATGGAGGACTATTTGCGTTTTGTGGAACAGGAATTGGGGAAAGCGATAGACCGAATGGATCAGGGCACATCGTCTCGGGAGCAACAGTTTATTCGGCAGGTATTCCAGTCACAGAGTCGAAAGCTTCTCGAGTCAATCGTTCGGCCCAATACGGCACGACACAACTGGGGACTCGTCAGTCAGTATGATACACAGGTGGCTGGTACGAACGTTGTGGTGCTTGGGATCGGTGGTCGATTCATCCCTCTTCGGGGTGTTGAAGAGGCTACGTTAAAAATCGGCCGAATGGCCTTTTAGTGATAAAAAATGGCTGGGGTCATCTGCTGTGTGGCTGTTTTGAGCAAGTTTTCTGTGGATAACCTCGTTCCTACGTCATCAAAATAGGCTCTGCAACTCGCGTCTCGGCTATTCACAGCCTGTCCCCTCATTTCCCAAACATCCACAATACTTGGTGTTGACAAAAAAACATGCTAGCTATATGTAGAGTCGTCGCTTGAAATTAGACGAGATCACATACCTGATGGCTCCTAACCAACGCATCGTCATAACCCTTTTCCTCTCCTAGGAGGGCTACCTGTGAGAATTGATCGGAAATTTACCCGTCGTGGAGTGAGTCCATATGAGGGGCTGGCGTTCGTCAAACGATCGTCCGAGATTCGGAACCCGGACGGATCGACGGTCTTCAAACTTGAGAATATCGATATTCCTGAACCCTGGTCTCAGCTGGCGATCGACATTTTGGCGCAAAAGTACTTCCGGAAGGCCGGCGTTCCGCAGTGCGATCAGAACGGCGAGCCGATGGCCGATGCCGATGGCCAGCCGGTGCTGGGCGGCGAGCGGGATGCCCGACAGGTCTTTGAGCGCATGGCCGGGTGCTGGACCCATTGGGGCAGGGCCTATGGATATTTCAAGACACCGGAAGACGCAGAGTCCTTTCATGATGAGATGTGCTACATGCTGGCGTACCAGATGGCTGCGCCGAACTCCCCCCAGTGGTTCAATACCGGCCTGCATTATGCCTATGGATTATCGGGACCGGCCCAAGGGCACTATTACGTCGATCCGAAAACGCAAGAAGTGGTGAAGGCGACGAATGCGTTCGAGCATCCACAGCCGCATGCCTGTTTCATTCAATCGATCGAGGATGATCTGGTGAATGAAAACGGCATCATGGATCTGTGGGTTCGAGAGGCGCGATTGTTTAAGTATGGCTCAGGAACCGGAACAAATTTTTCGAGACTGCGCGGCGATGGCGAAGGACTGTCCGGTGGAGGGCGGTCTTCCGGGCTCATGTCCTTCCTGAAGATCGGTGATCGAGCGGCCGGAGCGATCAAATCCGGAGGAACGACGCGCCGTGCCGCCAAAATGGTCTGTTTGGATTTGGACCATCCTGACATCGAAGAATTCATCGATTGGAAAGTCATTGAAGAACAAAAAGTGGCGGCGATGGTGACGGGGTCGAAGATCTGTGCGCAGCGCCTCAATGCCGTCTTGAAGGCCTGTCATACCGTCGATGGGAACGGTGCGCTCCGGCTGGACCTCGATCGAAAGACGAATTCGGTCCTGCGCGAGGCGCTGGCGTCAGCCCGCCGCGAGATGGTGCCGGAGGCCTATATCCAACGGATGTTTTCCTATGCGCAGCAGGGGTTCACACATTTTGTCTTTCACGAATACGATACCAATTGGGACGGGAAGGCCTATCAAACAGTCTCCGGCCAGAATTCGAACAACAGCGTCAGGATTCCAAACGAGTTTTTCGCCGCGCTCGAAGCCGATGCCGATTGGGAGCTGAAACGACGCACCAACGGCAAAGTTTGCAAGACCATCAAGGCCAGAGAGTTGTGGGATCGGATTGCGTGGGCCGCCTGGACCTGTGCCGATCCAGGGACGCAGTATGATACCACCATCAATGAATGGCACACGTGTCCGGAGGATGGCCGAATCAATGCCTCAAATCCCTGTTCGGAATACATGTTCTTGGATGATACGGCCTGTAATCTCGCGTCGCTCAATCTGACGAAGTTCTACAGCGCTGACGGGCAGTTCGAACTCGAGGAGTTCCGTCATGCCGTTCGGCTGTGGACGATCGCGTTGGAGATCAGTGTCTTGATGGCGTCCTTCCCGAGCCAATCGATCGCCGAGAAAAGCTATCAGTTCCGGACGCTGGGGTTGGGGTACGCGAATCTGGGGACGGCCCTCATGCGTCAAGGCATTCCTTACGACTCGCCCAAGGCGCTCGCGATCTGCGGCGCCATCACGTCTATCATGACGGGGGAAGCGTATAGTACGTCGGCGGAAATGGCAGCTGAACTGTCGGCCTTCCCGGGCTATGCGAAGAATCGGGAACACATGCTGCGTGTCATTCGCAACCATCGACGGGCAGCCTATCAGGCGTCTGTCGACGAGTATGAACGGCTGACCATTGCTCCTGCGGGAATCCGTCCTGAACATTGTCCCCCGGAATTACTCCTGGCCGCCCGGAGAGCTTGGGACCATGCGCTCGAACTTGGGACAGCGTACGGGTATCGCAATGCTCAAGTGACGGTGATCGCTCCGACCGGGACGATCGGGTTGGTCATGGATTGCGACACCACCGGGATTGAACCGGATTTTGCGCTGGTGAAATTCAAGAAGTTGGCCGGTGGAGGGTATTTCAAGATTATCAATCAAAGTATCCCACTCGCCTTGACCAATCTCGGGTATGCGGATCAGCAAGTAAAGGACATCGTCCACTACTGCGTCGGGGCCCAGACCCTCAAAGGCGCCCCGTTCATCAATCACGACACACTTCAGCGGAAGGGGTTCGATGACGCCGCGCTCGATCGTTTGGAGCGCAGCTTGTCGCAAGCATTCGAGATCCAATTCGCGTTCAATAAATATACGCTTGGGGACACTTTTTGCATCGAGCAACTTGGTCTGACCGAGGTACAGCTGAACGAGAAGAACTTCAATATGTTGAAGGCGCTCGGCTTTACGCAGGAGGAGATTGCGGCCGCGAACGATTTCTGTTGCGGGACGATGACCATCGAAGGCGCGCCACATGTGAAAGCCGAGCACCTGGCGGTTTTCGATTGTGCGAATCGATGTGGTCGTATTGGGCAACGCTCCATTGCCGTCGACGCCCACATCCGCATGATGGCTGCGGCGCAACCCTTCATCAGCGGTGCGATCAGCAAGACCATCAATATGCCGTCTGAAGCCTCGATCGAAGACGTCAAGGCATCATACTTCCTTGCTTGGAAGAGCATGGTCAAGGCGGTGGCGCTCTACCGCGACGGGTCCAAACTCAGTCAGCCGTTGAGCGCCTCGTCCGATAGCGGGAAGGATTTGGAGGCGGTTCCTGGTGTGCTGGAAATGGCCGAAAAAGTGACCGAGCGCGTGCTCGTCCGGTATCTCGCCAAGCGGCGTCCACTCCCCAGTCGGCGCAACGGGTACACGCAAAAAGCCATTGTCGGAGGGCATAAACTCTATCTCCGAACCGGTGAGTACGAGGATGGGACGGTCGGAGAAATATTTTTGGACATGCATAAGGAGGGAGCGGCGTTTAGGAGCCTGATGAACTGCTTTGCCATCGCCATCTCTCTTGGGCTTCAGCATGGCGTGCCGCTCGAAGAATTCGTAGAGGCCTTTGTCTTCACCAGGTTTGAACCGAACGGCCCCGTGAAACTGAATGATCGAATCAAGATGTCGACGTCGATTATCGATTACATCTTCCGTGAATTGGCCGTCACGTATCTTGATCGATATGACCTTGCCCAGGTCAAAGAAGAAGATCTGCGTATGGATTCGATGAAACAAGACGACATGGATCCCGAATGCTTCGATGAGGAAGCGGATCTTGCGACATTGGCCAAGTCTTCCGTTGTGACAGAACATCTTCCGATCCGCCGGAACGGTGGAAAAGGAAATGGCCATAACCATGGGAACGGACATAGCGTCGCCCAGCAAGTGGAAGTCATGCGGGAAACGCTGACATTGACCGAAGTTCAAAATGCCAAGGTGAAGGGATATGAAGGTGACCCTTGTCCTGAATGCAAACAGTTCACCATGGTTCGGAACGGCACATGCCTCAAATGCGTGAGTTGCGGCGCAACGAGCGGATGTTCATAGGGGATCTTTCACGATCATGCAAAGTAAGCGGCCTTCATCCTGTGTCGGGCATCGAAAGCGGCGTATCCTGCGGACTCATCCTGGAGCCAAGAGACGTTCAATCAGGCGAACCAGGGTTGGAAAGTCCTGTTGCCCTTTATCGCCGTGGGGGACTCAGGTGAATCGTCATCAGGCCTGGACTCCATTACAGGCGGCTCGTTCAGCAAAACGAAGAAGATTGTGATATCAGCTAGCTACGGGGAGTATCCTATGCCGACTACAACACAGCTCGTCATCAGTGGATTGAGTAAACCAGGCACACTTGCCGGAGTGACGGCAGTCCTTGGCGCAGCGGGCGTGAATATCAAGGCATTTTCAGCTCCGGAAGTCATGGGGACAGGCAAGTTGCGGTTGCTCGTGGCTGATCTCGACGGGGCACGTGCTGCTTTGCGGGCGGCAAAGATCAAATTCCGGGAGGAGACAGCTCTTGTCTTGAGCCTTGAAAACAAGCCTGGAGCATTGAGGAAAGTAGCGGACACGCTGATGAGGAGCCGGATCAATATCAAGTGCGGCTATTGCACACCATCGCGGGAAGGGAAACGGGCTATTGTGGTTCTGACCGTTTCTAAGACCGAAAAGGCGCTCACCATTCTGCGCAATCAATCGCTTGACGAGTTCTAGCCCATGCGGCTGAGGCCGTTCACGGGCCCGTCGGCTTTCCTCATCATTGCCGTTGGGCTTGGGGTTGTCCTGTCTCAAGGGTGCGCCTCATCTGTTCGTCAGGTCGATCAATTTCCACATTATCCTGTTGGATTCGTCGAGCGAGGGGTGGCCTCATGGTATGGCCCAGGGTTCCATGGGAATAAGACCGCCAATGGGGAGCGGTACGACATGTATGCGCTGACGGCTGCTCATCAAACCTTGCCCCTGGGATCCGTCGCAGTTGTCTACTCATTAACATCAAGCCGGCACGTCACGGTCAGAATCAATGATCGCGGACCCTTTGCCAGGGGGAGAATCCTGGACCTGTCATTGGCCGGTGCCCAAGCTCTTGGGATGACCGGCAATGGAACCGACCAGGTTGAGCTTCGAGTCGTAGGCTATGAGCCTCGCCCAGAAGGGATGGGGGTTTTAAGGGTTCAAGCCGGCTCCTTTGCAGATCTTCGCAATGCGCAAGCTCTACTTGCGCGGATCCAGCGCAACTTTGCCGACGGGCGTATTGTCCACACAGATCTTCCTGAAGGGCGTCGGTACCGAGTCCAGATCGGTCGGTTCTTGGTCGAGCCAGAGGCGCATAAGGCTTCCACGAGTCTTGACCGAATGTTTAGTCTCCAGTCCTTCGTGATACGAGATGATGGGTAGGTGTTGGAAGACGACGGCAGAAGATAGCGAGGTCAGACCGTCGTTATCCGATGGTCAATGTGGAACTGGTTGATTTTTCAGCATGAATTTCTGAATTACTTGCCTGCTTGTGATCCCTGTGATAGATGTATTCGCTGTGAGCCTTATACTAAGCGGTCCCGGTATCCTAATCGTACGATCCTCTAAAGGGTGCACCAAGAGGTATCCTCTGGGAGACGCCCGGCTTCTCATCAGGCCAGCCAAACTGGTCCAACGTCCCTAAATAGATGATTACATGGACATCCTCATCCTTCTAGGGTTGATAGGGTTATCCGCTATTATTTCCACTGCCGAGATCGGCTTCTTCTCGGTCAACGAAACCAAGCTGAGGGCGTTGGCCCAGACTGGTAGCAAGCGAGCGGAGAAAGCCCTTGAGCTCCGCAGTGACCCTCAGAGACTCTTTTCGGCCATTCTTGTGGGGGATCGCTTGGTCAGTACGGCGATTCCGATGTTTGCCACTTTTATCACGTTGAATGCGTATGGTGAGAAGACCATTTTGGAAGAGGCCATTGCCGTCATGGTCGGGATCCTCACCTTCGTGCTGTTGGTCTGCGTGGATGTGGTGCCGAAGACGTTGGCGGCGAAGTTTTCTGTGCCTGTGACTCTGAATCTGGCCTATCCGATTTATGGGGTTCAGGTGATGCTGCGGCCGCTCCTGTTCTTAATGGTGCCCCTGATCTACAGTTTGACCGGAGGAAAGGGACTCACGCATCCCCTGGTCACGGAGGAAGAGTTGAAGATCATGCTCGACCAGGGAGGAAAGGCGGGCGAGATTGAATCTGAAGAAGTGAAGATGATCAAGAACGTGTTCCAGCTGAAGGGAATTACTGCTGAAGATGCGATGACCCCTCGTATCTATGTATTCTCTTTGGATGGAAATCTTTGTCTCAAAGAGGCACAAGAGCAGCTCTACAAGTCCAAATACTCTCGCATTCCACTCTATGACGGCACCCTTGATAACATCACGGGCATTCTCTACAAGACCAAGGCGCTGACGGAACTGGCGAAAGGGCGAACTGATTTACGGTTACGGGATATTGCTCATCCCCCGCTCTTTGTTCCAGCCGGGAAGACGGCGGATGATTTGATGAAGCAGTTTCAGCAGGAAAAACGACATATGGGCGTGGTTGTGAACGAGTTCGGCGGTGTTATGGGGCTCGTGACGCTCGAAGATCTCCTCGAAGAGGTGGTCGGTGAGATTGTCGACGAAACGGACATCACGGAAGAACTCATTAAACGTATCGGAAAGAGTCAGATCCTGGTTCATGGTCGGACTGAGGTGCGGAAAGTAAATGACTTTCTCAAGGTCGAACTCGGGGGAGATGAAGCTTTGACGATCGGAGGATTGGTCCAAGAAAATCTCGGTCGAATCCCCAAGGCGGGCGAAGAACTCCGCATCGAGAACTGCCGATTGGTCGTCCACGAGGCCGATCCTCGTTCGATACGCAGCGTCACTATTTTCAAGGATGAGAAGGTCGCGGTTCCGGTCGAAGCCTCTGTGTGAGCCTACCGCTTTTCGGATGTTGTGATTAAATCCTTGAATTCGTCCTCATCAAGGATCCGTACCCCCAATTTGCGAGCCTGGTCAAGCTTGGAGCCCGCTTCAGAGCCAGCCACAACATAGGTTGTTTTCTTGCTGACGCTGGATAGGACCATCGCACCCAGTCGTTCAACCAGCGACTTGGCCTCCTCTCTTGAGTAACTCAACAGCCCCCCGGTGAATACGAAGCTTTTCCCTGAGAAGGGGAGTGGAGTGTGACTTTGTGGAAGGCTGGGTTCGATGATTGAGACGCCCAATTGCTGCAGTTGGTCGATGACCCGACGGTTGGACTGTTCCTGAAAGTAGGACACCAGGCTTTCTGAAATTTCAGGTCCGATCTCTCTGATGGACTGAAACCGATCGCGGTCCGCTGTCATGATGGCCTGGAGCGAGCCGAATTCACTCGCCAGCACTTTCGCGATATGCCGGCCGATCTGACGGATTCCCAACCCCATCAGGAACCGCTCAAGCGGCACCGCCCTACTTTGGGCAATGGCTTCAAGGAGAAGTGTCGAGGATCGCTCCGCAAAGCCTTCCAGTTTGAGGAGCTGCTCCTGATTCAGTCGGTACAAGTCCGAAAGATCCTTCACGAGTCCTTGATCGACGAGTTGCGCGACAGTCTTCTTGCCGAGTCCATCAATGTTCAGGGCTGTTTTTGATGCGAAATGTTCAATGGCTCCTTTAAGCTGCGCGGGGCAGGCCGCTTGCCCGGTGCAGTAGTAATATGCCCCTTCTTTTGCCACAGCGGAACCACATATCGGGCAGTGTTGCGGCATCAGAAAGGGTTCATGCCTCATGTGACCGGAGATCGGGATTCGTTCGGTGATCGCCGGGATGACGTCTCCAGCTCGCTCAACCCGCACGGTGTCGCCCACGCGGATATCTTTTCTGGCCACCTCGTCGGCATTGTGGAGGGTGGCACGGCTGATGGTAACCCCCCCGACCTCAACCGGCCGTAGCAAGGCGAGAGGGGTCAACGTGCCAGTCCGTCCGACGGAGATGGCGATGTCCTGGATCTCCGTGATTTCTTTTCGCGGAGGAAACTTGAAAGCCACGGCCCAGCGAGGGCTTCTGGATTTCATGCCCAGCTTGGTCTGCCAGTCCACACGGTTGACTTTCACCACGACTCCATCGATTTCGTAAGGGAGATTGTCGCGCTGGTCCTGAGTTTCCCGGTGAAAGGCCAAGACCTGGTCGATGGTTTCGCACCGTCGGCGGAGAGAGGGAACTGGAAGCCCCCACTCGGCTAACCGTTCCAGTTCGTCCCAATGCGTTGAGGGATGGGCGTCGGTCATTGCCATCACTTCATAGCAGGTCACGACCAAGGGTCGAGAAGCTGTCATGTGCGAATCAAGCTGACGCAGGGAACCGGCCGCGGCATTTCGTGGGTTGGCGAACGTGTCATCTCCCCGTTCCGTCATACGACGGTTGAGTGCGTGAAAGTCGGAGAGGCGCATGTACACTTCGCCCCGCATGACGAGATGATCCGGATAGCTGTCGGTTTGTAGCTGTAACGGGAGGGAGCGAATCGTGCGGAGGTTAATCGTGACGTCCTCGCCGACTGTTCCGTCACCACGGGTGGCTCCACGAACAAAGACTCCTCGGTCATAGACGAGTTCGACTGAGAGACCGTCGAATTTCGGCTCGACCGTGTACTCGATCTGCTCTGTCTCAAGCTCCCGTTTCATCCGTTGGTCGAAGGCCAAGACTTCGTCAGGTTGCATCAAGGAGTCGAGGCTCAACATGGGCCGTTCATGCGGAACTTTCCCAAGTTCGTCCAAGGGAGGGGCCCCGACGCGTTGGGTCGGGGAGTCGGCGGTGACCAGGTCCGGGTGTTTCAGCTCGAGATCGAGCAGTTCTCGGAACAGGCGATCATACTCCCCATCGGAAATCTCGGGGTGGTCCTTCACGTAATACAGGTAGTCGTGGTGCCGGATTTGGTTTCTGAGTCTGGCGAGCCGATCTTCATCGGTCTGACGCATGTCGGCGGGCGTGGGTACGTCGTTAAAGAGGGAATCCTGTTGCATCGTTGTGCTCAGCGATGTGAAGTTGTTGAAGTCGGCGTGAGGATGTCCTGATGGTCGTAACTCAATATGAATACGACGAAAGGTTTGGATCGGATCTGACCGTAGCACAGGCCAGGGAAACGGTCAAAGGGGTCGCCCATCTCGAAGGCTCCGGTCAAGAGGGCACAGCCGATCATGCCCTCCGTATCCTACAAACGGGGCGAGGTCTCCGACGACGTCTTCCCTCGCCATGGTGGTCGCGTGACTCCGTCGCATCCCGGTTGTCGTCGTCAGCAGTGTCAGCTCGGATTTGAGCCGCACCAGTCACCCATCAGGATCAAGGCGTGGGAGCGAGCCCCGTCGGGGATCCACTCCAGCCCCTGGCACCTCGTGCCCCAGACAACCGTCGGTTCCCGGCCGTGTCCAGCATACCTACGCACAGGACGTCTGGCTACCAGCGGGCTGGCGCCAACCCCATCATGGCTCACGGTCGAGGCGTCTCAGTCCCCACGCCAGTGGCGAGGGAGTTGAAGGGGGAAGACCGGGGCTAATCGGGAGTGCGAGGTGTGGCCTCAACCCCTTTGCGAGCTCCCAGCTCCCCCCAGCTCTGCCGCGCCTAGCCAAAAGCGCGGGACAGATCGAATGGCACCTGCGCACGGAGCATGTGATAGCAGGCCCGCGCCAATTTATGGGCCACGGCCTTCAGCGCCACAAGGGGATGCGTCCGTGCCTGCTTGCGCTGATAATACGTGCGAATCACGGCCTCATAGCGAATGGCGAAGTGCGCCGCCTCGATGAACGCCCAGCTTAAATACTTGTTGCCGTTCTTCGTGTTGCCAGCCCCTTTGCGTTTGCCGTTACTCACATGTTCGCTGCCGACACAGCGACAGTAGGAGGCGAAGTGTCCCACGGTCGCAAACCGCCGCAGGTCACCGGCTTCCAGGAGAATGGTGCCCGCCAAGATCGGCCCGATTCCGGGGACGGTCTGTAAGAGCACATAGCCCGGCTGAGTCCGCCCCGCTTCCCGAACCGTGCCCTCAATCGTGTGAATCTCGTGCTCCAGACATTGCAGCACAGCCAACGAACTGCTGACCGATTGCACATGTTCGGGAAATGGCACAAGTGCCTGAATGCCCTCTGGGGTGAGCTGTCGAAGCCGAGGGAGGGAGAGCCGATTGCCAGTCAGTCGTGTCAGCAGGCTTTGTAGGCTCAGCACGACCATGGTCTTGTGCCGAACCAACTGACTGCGCTTCCGCAACAAGTCCCGCACGGCCCGTTCCGCTTTGGGGTAAATGTACCCGGTAGGGAGCAAACCTAGCCGGAGTAAATGGGCTAACCACTGCGCATCGTGTTGATCGTCAACATGCTTGAGCCCACTATACTGCGGCAGGGCTGGTGCATGAGCGAGGTGGACCCGGTACCCTGCTTCCATGAGCCCGTCGACTAACCAGTACCAATTATAGGTGGACTCAACGACCACGCCCTGCAGCGTGGTCTGATACGGTGTTAAGGCCGTGAAGATCACGGCCAGGTCATTGCGGAGGCGTTTCTGATACAGCACTCGATCCGCTTCATCAATCACGACCAGCACACTATTCGTGGCATGGAGATCAATGCCCGCATAACACATCATCGCAACCTCCTCGGTTAAAGTGGATGAGCCCGTCGCGTTAGCAACGACTCTACTCTTCAAGAGAGGAGCCTTCGAGATGATTATCGGGGCTGCTCTCTTTGACTTTCGCACCAGTGCCCACTATTCTAAGCGTCTCTTCGTCCTCGGTAATCGGTGACGGCCGGGCAAAAGGAGGGTGTATGCGGAGGGATGAGCAGCCAATCTGTGCACGAATGGGGAAGACCGCTCTCTTCGTAATCCTATTATTTGGAGGGACGGTGATGAGCGGGTGTGTGGTGTTGGAAGAAAAGTTCAATGCTGAAAAGGCGAGAAGCCTTAACTTTCAGCGACTCCTGGCCCAGGAGGAAAAGCGTACGGCTGAACTGGACAGTGAAGTGAAGCGGACGAAGGTGGAATTAGCCGAGTTCGAGGCGAGAAATCGTGAACTGTCGACACAAGTACAGATGGCGCGGGAGCAGATGGCCCGTCTCCAGGAAGAGACCGAAGCGATCAGGGAAGCCACGGTGCTCGAACGAAAAGCGCTTGAAGATATGCAGCGGAAAAGTCCTTCTGCCGTGGGAAAACCCAAGAAACTTGAGCCATTCAAAGAACCGACAAAAGTAGTCCCGACCGAATCTGGTGGTGGCGATGCCAAAAGTTTTTCGTCTCAAAGTACGACCAATGCCATGCCGAAGCTCGGCCAGACGGTCCATGTTGTGAAGCCGGGTGAGACGCTCTTTGGCATTAGCCGCCGGTATGGTCTCGATATCGAGAAGGTGAAGAAGATGAACAAGTTGCCCGATGATATCATCGAAGTGGGCCAAAAGCTCATGATGGTGGAAAGCGAGTAGCGAGACGAGGTGCGGTCTGTGATCTATTCGCTCAGCCTGGATGAGTTTCGTTCCTACGCGAAACAGGGCAATCTCATTCCTCTATTTCGCGAAATCCTGGCGGATCAGGATACCCCTGTATCGGCTTTTGCCAAGATCGACCATGGCCCCTCTGCCTATTTGCTGGAAAGCATTCAAGGAGGGGAAAAATGGGCGCGCTACTCTTTTCTCGGCAGCGGATCCCCGCTCGTCATCTACGAAGACGGGGGGGACTTATGTGTCAAGAAAGGCGGTCGTGTTCGTCGTATCCCCAGCCAAGGTGCTCCCTTGGACCGTCTGCGGGAAATTCTTGAGATCTATCGTCCCGTGACCGTGCCGGAGTTGCCCCGCTTTGTTGGCGGAGCCGTGGGGTTTCTCGGCTACGACATTGTCAGGACGTTTGAGGACCTTCCTTCTCGCCGAAAAGACGATCTCAATCTTCCGCAGTTCGCCTTTCTCCTGACCGAGACGCTGCTGATCTTCGACAACGTGTCACAGAAGATAAAGGTTGTTGCCAATGCACATGTGAAGTCCGGATCGGATCGGGACATTCGCACAGCCTATCGAGACGCGACCACCCGCATTGAAAAGATGATTGCCAGACTTCGTCGGCCGCTTCGCCGAATCAAGCCACAACGTCGGCGGGCGCCGCTCCGCTTTACCTCCAATATGAACAAGGCGGCTTTTGAGAAAATGGTCTCGCGGGCGAAAGAATACATCAAAGCAGGAGATATCTTTCAGTGCGTTCTGTCACAACGGTGGGAAGCCAATCTGCAGGCTCCGCCCTTTCAGCTTTATCGCGCGCTTCGTGTCGTGAATCCATCGCCGTATATGTATTACCTGCGTATCGCGGGAGTGGAACTGGTCGGCTCATCCCCGGAAATTCTTGTGCGTTGCGAGGACGGTCTCGCGGCGCTGAGACCGATTGCGGGGACCAGGAGACGTGGCGCGACCGCCGAAGAAGATGTGGAACTCGAGCGACGGCTGTTGGCTGACGCCAAGGAGCGGGCCGAACACATCATGCTGGTGGACTTGGGGCGGAACGATATTGGTCGTGTTTCCGAGCGGGGGTCGGTGTGTGTCGAATCCTTGATGAATGTCGAGCGGTATTCCCATGTCATGCATATCGTGTCGAATGTCACCGGAAAATTGAGCAAAGACAAGACGGTCTATGATGTGCTAAAGGCCTGTTTTCCGGCGGGCACGGTGTCCGGAGCACCGAAGATCCGGGCGATGGAAATCATCGAGGAATTAGAGCCGACGAAACGCGGTCCTTATGCCGGAGCGGTCGGATACATCAGCTTTTCTGGGAACATGGATATGTGCATCAATATTCGTACTGTCGTGGTCTCACGTCACCGGGCCTTTATCCAAGCCGGCGCCGGTATCGTGGCTGATTCCAATCCGGTCCATGAGTATGAAGAAACTTGTAACAAGGCTCGGGCAATGATGAAAGCCATTGAATTGGCGGAGCAGGGGCTGGAGTAGGAACGTGCGTATGGCACATCGCATATGGCCGGTAGCAAGAGAACGGATGGTCGGTTCTCTCGCTTATGCCATCAGCCATCGGCCATAAGCGCTTATTGCAATTATGTTACTCGTCATCGACAACTACGATTCCTTCACCTACAACCTCGTTCAATATCTGGGTGAGTTAGGCGAGGATGTCCAGGTCATTCGAAATGACAAGATCACCCTCGATCAGATTGAGGAGTTGCATCCGGACCGTCTGGTGATTTCTCCCGGACCCTGCACGCCGAAGGAGGCAGGGATATCGGTCGATGCGATCAGGCGATTTGGAGGCAAGATCCCTGTTCTCGGCGTCTGTTTGGGGCATCAGTCGATGGCCGTGGCCTATGGAGGGGAAGTGATCCGTGCATCTCGGCTGATGCATGGAAAGACGTCACAGATCCAGCACGACGGCAAGACGATCTTTCGCTCATTACCCAACCCATTCGAAGCGACGCGCTACCATTCGCTGATCGTCAACCGATCGAATCTGCCGGACTGCTGTGAGATTTCCGCCGAGACTGCCGAGGGTGAGATTATGGGGCTTCGTCATAAAACACTCGCCGTTGAAGGCGTGCAGTTCCATCCGGAATCGATTCTGACCAGGGTCGGGAAAGATCTCCTTAACAACTTCCTCAAGCTCTAGCCGGTTCATCCGCTGTGTGACCATGGTCAAAGACGCACTTGCCAAGCTAGCCGACCGAATCGATCTCTCCGCGCAGGAGGCCGAGACGGTCATGTCTGAGATCATGGATGGGATGACGACTTCGGCACAGATGGGTGCCTACTTGATGGGACTCAGGCAAAAAGGTGAAACAGCCGATGAGATCGTCGGCTCGGCCAGGGCAATGCGGTCACGGGCTGCTCGTATCAGAGTGGGGGCGTCCATCGTGGTGGATACCTGTGGGACCGGCGGCGATGGAGCGAATACGTTTAATATCTCCACGACGGCAGCATTCGTCGTGGCGGGGGCTGGCATCACGGTGGCGAAACATGGCAATCGTTCCGTATCTTCCAGAAGTGGAAGTGCCGATGTGTTGAGCGCTCTGGGAGTCAAGATCGATTTGGAACCAAATCGCATGGTCGACTGCATCGACGAAATCGGTATCGGATTCTTGTTCGCTCCGCATTACCACGGCGCGATGAAGCATTGTGCCGGGCCGAGGCAGGAGATGGGCATCCGGACCATGTTGAATGTGCTTGGGCCGTTGACCAATCCGGCCGGGGCAACGCACCAAGTGCTTGGCGTGTATGAGGCACAGAAGACAGAAATCCTGGGACGGGTTCTGATGGAGCTGGGGGCGCAACATTGCTTTGTGATTCACGGCATGGATGGACTGGATGAGATCAGCTTGTCGGACCGGACAAAAGTCTCCGAAGGTAAAGGCGGGGTTGTCTCAAGCTACTTTATCGCACCGGAGGAATTCGGTCTGTCCCGTGTCCATAGAAAAGAGTTTGCCGGTGGTTCCCCGGATGACAATGCGCGAATTGTGAAAGAAATTTTGCAGGGCCGGAAAGGGTCGAAGCGGGACATCGTTTGCCTCAACGCGGCGCCCGCCATGGTTGTAGGCCAAAAAGCGAAAACCCTACAAGACGGATTCCACCTTGCTCAGCAGATCATCGACTCCGGGGCCGCCGCTGAGAAACTCGATCGACTGATTGCATTGACTACGAAAGCCTGATGGGACAATGATTCTCGATCGCATTCTGGAGCATAAAAAGGCAGAACTACGGCATAAGCAGAGCCGTACCTATCTGGCTGATCTCAAGGCAGCGATCCGTGACGCACCTCCCACCCTTGGGTTCGCTGTCACACTCGATGCGACGAAACCTTCCGCCAGTCCCTCGCTCATTGCTGAGGTCAAAAAGGCCTCACCGAGTCTGGGGCTTTTGCGGGAAGAGTTCGCGGAGAGGTTTGACCATCTGGGACTGGCACGGGTCTATCGAGAACAAGGCGCGTCGGCCGTTTCAGTCCTGACCGACAAGGATTTTTTCCAGGGCGACCTCCGGTATCTGAAAGAGATTAAACAAGCATTGCCCATTCCAGCACTCAATAAAGAGTTTATGGTCGGGGACATCCAGTTTTATGAGGCGCGGGCCCATGGCGCCGATGCCATTTTGTTGATTGTGGCGGCATTGGAGAAGCGGCAATTGATCGACTTTCATGCCTTGGCCACAGAACTGGGGATGGATAGCCTGTTTGAGACGCACCATGAGCGAGAGTTGGATACGGTATTAGAGTGGGTTCCGACCGCACGGATGATCGGGATCAACAACCGGGATTTGAAGACGTTCACGACCGACCTCAGTGTGACGTTTCGCCTGGCAAAACGGATTCCATCGGACAAACTGATCATCAGCGAGAGTGGGATTCACAAACGGGCGGATGTCGTCAGGTTGAATGAGGCCGGTATTCACGCGATGCTGATCGGAGAGTCGCTCATTCGTGCGGACAACACGGCGGATAAGGTTCGCGAATTGCTCGGAACCACAGCGCAGAGTGCCCAGCCTGCGTAGGTGATGATGTTACGATGGTAAAGATTAAGATTTGCGGCATTACAAATGTGGGGGATGCGAAGGTTGCCGTAGCAGCCGGTGCGGATGCCCTGGGTTTTGTGCTGTATCGAAACAGTCCTCGTTTTGTGGAACCGGCCATGGTGAAACGTATCGTGGCCGGGCTTCCGCCGTTTGTGCTGCCGGTGGGTGTTTTTGTGAATGAAGAACCTGGCCTGGTTCGGTCGCTTCTGGATGACTGTGGACTGGCACTGGCACAGCTACATGGAGATGAAACCGCATCGTATTGTCAGGATCTTGGACGTCCCGTACTGAAAGCCCTTCGTCTCAAAGATCGGGGGACCTTTCTTGCGTTAGCGGAATTCCAAGGCCGGGCCAATGTGCGAGGGGTGCTGATCGATGCCTTTTCCAATCAGGCCTATGGGGGTACGGGTCAAACCGTGGATTGGACGTTGGCACAGGAAGCGGCCCGATCCACGTCGGTCGTTCTGGCTGGTGGGCTGACTCCAGTGAACGTTGCTGAGGCTATTTCGCACGTTCGTCCCTATGGTGTGGATGTCAGCAGTGGGGTGGAGCTGAGCCCTGGAAAAAAAGACCACGATAAGGTAAAGGCGTTTATCGAAGCCGCCAGACTTGTGGCCGTCTAATTACCATCGTTATACTGCTCGAAATGTCCGTAAGGAGGATCTGATTCCATGCCGACGCTTCCCGATAACCGTGGCCGCTTTGGACCCTATGGCGGGCGGTATGTGCCTGAAACCCTCATGCCGGCCCTGCTTGAGCTGGAAGAGGAGTATGCCAAGGTCAAAAAAGACCGCCGTTTTCAAGCGGACTTAGCTTATTACCTCAAGCAATATGTCGGGCGCCCGACCAGCCTGTATCGCGCCGATCGGCTGACCAAGAGACTAGGTGGTGCCAAGATTTATCTGAAACGGGAGGACCTGTGTCACACGGGCGCCCATAAGATTAATAATGCGATCGGACAAGCGTTGCTTGCGGTCCGCATGAAGAAGCCTCGCGTGATCGCTGAAACCGGGGCGGGCCAACACGGCGTGGCCACAGCGACGGCTGCAGCGATGTTCGGGCTGGAGTGCGAAATTTATATGGGTACGGAAGACATGGAACGGCAGGCCTTGAACGTTTTCCGTATGCGCCTGTTGGGGGCCAAGGTGACTGGTGTGGATGCCGGCAGCCGAACACTCAAAGATGCCATCAGCGAAGCGATGCGCGATTGGACGACGAATGTACGGACCACTCATTACATTCTCGGTTCGGTGCTTGGGGCACATCCCTATCCGATGATGATCCGCGATTTTCAGGCGATTATCGGACGGGAAGCACGGAAGCAGATTTTGGCTGCAGAGGGCAAGTTGCCGAACTATCTTGTGGCTTGCGTCGGCGGCGGAAGCAATTCAATCGGGCTCTTCCATGCCTTTTTGAAAGACCCCAAGGTCAAGATGGTCGGGGTCGAGGCCGGGGGAACCGGAATCACGAGCGGAAAACATGCGGCCCGATTCTCCGGTGGAAAGCCGGGAGTCCTACAGGGCACGATGACGTATCTGCTTCAAGATGAAAATGGACAGATCAATTTGACCCATTCCGTTTCGGCGGGTTTGGACTATGCCGCGGTTGGGCCGGAGCATAGCCTTTATCACGATCTGGGTCGGATCGACTATACCTACGCGACGGATAGTGAAGCGATGGCGGCGTTTGATCTCTTGGCCCGCGAAGAGGGCATCGTTCCCGCGTTGGAGAGTGCCCATGCGATCGCCCATGTGGTCAAGTTGGCGCCCACGCTCAAGAAGTCACAACTTATTATCGCGAATCTTTCAGGGCGTGGGGATAAAGACGTCCAGCAAGTGGCCAGGATGCGAGGAGTCACACTATGAGCGGGCGATTGGACAGCACGTTTTCACGTCTCCGTCAGAGCAAAGAGAAAGCCCTCATCGCCTATCTCATGGCTGGAGATCCAGGACTTCCTGAAACTGAGCAGCTGGTTGTGGCGTTGGAGCAGGCCGGCGCCGATATCATCGAGCTTGGTGTGCCGTTTTCAGATCCCATTGCCGATGGGCCAGTGATTCAGCAAGCGGCGGAACGGGCCTTGAAAAGCGGCACATCGCTTCGCCGTATCCTTGCGTCAGTCACCTTGCTCAGGCAGCGCACAGAGATTCCGATTATCCTCATGCTGTATTACAACTCCATCCATGCCATGGGCTGTGGAGAATTTTGCAAAGCGGCAAATGCCGCTGGAGTGGATGGATTGATCGTCCCCGATATGCCGCCGGACGAAGCGGGGCCGCTCAAGGGTCCGGCAGATGCGGTGGGGCTGCCACTGATCTTCTTGCTTGCTCCGACCAGCACGACCGATCGACGGAAACTGGTGGCCAAGGAGTCGCACGGGTTTGTCTACTATGTTTCACTGACAGGCATCACTGGGGCAAAACTGAGCAATGCGACAGACATCCAGCAGAATATCGAGAAACTGCGAAAGGTTTCCACAGCTCCCGTTGCCGTGGGGTTTGGTGTGGCGACACCGGAGGATGCCGCGCGGGTCTCGAAAATGGCTGATGGGGTGATCGTCGGGAGTGCAATCGTGAAACAGATTGCCGCGCATCAACAAGATCCTGGTATGGTCAAGCATGTTGCCGAGTTCGTGCAATCGTTGAAAGCGGCGATGGCCGTCGGCTAACCATCCAACTTTATAGATCCCTCCTCCTTTTAGTCCGCTTGATTTTGAAGACTCTTGCGGGCTCCAAATTCGCCTTGAGAGGCGATTGTGGCGTGCCTGCCAGCTATCCAGTCCTAGATCGTCCATGCCAACGAATAACCGAAGTCTTTCGTGCGCATGGAGCCACGCGGTATCTGCTTCAGAGATTACTGGACCACATCACGTGTAATCGAAGCCGGCAACTTACCTCATTGATCGGCATCGTCATGTGCCTCGAGATTGCTCGGGTCCACACCGGGCTGGTTTCGGTCTATTTATTTCCTGCATGTTGCGGCGGGGAACTTTTACTGGAGGTCGGACTGTGTGGGAAGCTGCGAGGAATCGATCAAGAAAAAATACCCGCCGTTGTACCACATGTGCATCAAACTTGATGGTACCGTGGAATTGAACTGATCACGAAGATAGCCAAAGACCAGTGAGGGGAAGAATACCAGGGCAGCCCAGATTGGGCTATGGCTCCAGAGGTGAAAGACTGTAAACAAGAGAGAAACCGCAATATTCGCGCTGCTCAAACCATAGACCCAGCATCGTGTCCAACCACGCTCTATGAGTTCGCCTTGCAACAATCCTCGAAATAGCGGCTCTTCCCATAGCGGATACCATAGGACCACTGAGGCAAAGCCCAACGGTCATACTTGGGCCATGGAGGTTGAACGAACGGGAACGACCCATGCCATGATGGCCCAGACCAACGGAGCAGCCCCTACACAAAGAAGAAAGGTTTTGCTGGCATAGAATGCGCGAGGCCAGCAAGGCCCTAGGCTCAGGACTCATTAAGTTCGAGGGTTTCCCTCAGTCACTGATCTGTGCTTCACTCTGGTTGGAGGTAACCATGAGTGACGTGTTGCTGTTAACCACGCAGCAGTTGAATCGGATCAAGCCCTATTTCCCGGTGGCATACGGTGTGCCTCGAGTGGATGATCGACGGGTGATCAGCGGGATCATCTATGTGATCCGGTACGGCCTTCAATGGAAGGTTGCACCGAAAGCCAATGGGCCGCACAAGACACTGTACAACCGATTCGTGCGCTGGAGCCAAGCGGGGATCTTTAACAAGATTTTCCGCGAGTTGTCGCGACACTCTGAAGCGTGCGACTGTCTGATGATCGATGCCACCCATCTGAAGGCCCACCGAACGGCAGCGAGTCTGCGTCAAAAGTGGCTCTCCCTCGCTGTATTGGTCGCACGAAAGGGGGGCTGAATTCGAAGCTCCACGCGGTGTGCGACGACGCGGGCAAGCCGGTGTACCTGCTGCTGACAGCGGGGCACGCCAGCGATGGCACCGGCGCCCGCTGCCTGTTGCCCAATCTTTCCCACGCCAAACATCTGATTGCCGACCGCGGCTCTGATGCGGATTGGTTCATCACTGCCCTCAAGAAGCAGGGGCTCACACCATGCATTCCCCCACGTAAGAACCGAACGAGACGGCGCCGCTACAGCAAAACCCTCTACAAACAACGGCACAAAATCGAGATCATGTTTGGGCGGATCAAGGATTGGCGTCGGATTGCCCTGCGGTATGATCGCTGTGCCCACACCTTCTTCTCGGCGATCTGTCTCGCCGCAACCGTCATCTTCTATCTGAAAGAATGAGTCCTGAGCCTAGAAGGCTATGCGTACGTGCGCCATCATTCACCCGTTGCACTTGGAACTTGAAACCGCCGAGTTTCACTTGAGAGCCAGTGGAATCTCTAACGTTTTGAGAGGTGCCTGGGCAAAAGTGAGAATTAACAAGATCTTCACAAATATTTGACCTAGTATTCAGTTTGTAGGGTTTACTCTGACGCTTGAAGCCTCCATCGAACATGCCGAAAAAGACGTGATCCAGTATTAGTCTGGGAAAGCAAACGCACGATGTCTTGGTAAAAACCCCGACCATGTCTCAAGACAACAAGAAGAAGCCGAGCAAGCCGGGGCCTGCTTCTAAGAGGCCAAGAGGATCTCAGCCGAAGTTGTCACTCCTCTCCCTGGAGTCCCGCCTCATGTTCGATGTCGCCGCCGCAGCTACGGCAGCGGAAGTCAAGCAAGAACAAGTGGCGCAGGAACAGGCCGATGCGGCGGTGGCCGGCGACAGTGCAGGCGGTGAGGCGCAAGCGTCGATCGACAGTCAGGACTTGCTCCAGGCCATCTCGACGTTCATGCCGAACGAATCGCGGACGGAGGTCGTCTTCGTTGATCCGACGGTACCGAACTATCAGGACCTCCTGAGCGGCATGGATCTGACTATCGAAGTCATCGTGCTGGATGGCGGACAGGACGGGATCGAACAGATAGCCAGTGCTCTGACCGGTCGCACCGGCATCGACGCGATACATGTCATTTCGCACGGCGATGCCGGAACCTTGCAACTCGGCACGGGCACCTTAACGACGGAGTCGATGACGGGGCAGTATGCTGATGAGCTTGCGACGATCAAACAGGCACTATCGGAGCAAGCCGACTTCATGGTCTATGGGTGCGACTTTGCGGAAGGCGTCGTGGGGCAGGCGGCGGCCACGTTGCTCAGCGAGCTGACCGGCGCCGACGTGGCGGCCAGTACCGACGCCACAGGGTTTGCCGGATTGGGCGGCGACTGGGTCTTGGAAAGCCAGACGGGCAGCATTGAGACGCAGCTCGTCGTCCGTGACGACGTGCAGATGGACTGGGTCGGCTTGCTCGACATCTCGACCGGGCTCCTCGGCCAATGGACGTTCGATTCGAATGCGACGGATTCAAGCGGCAATAGCAATGATGGCACGCTGACCAACGGCGCGGCTATCAACACCACCACGTCCACGAACATCGTCGGCGCGGGGAAGCTGTCGCTAGACGGGACGAATGATTATGTCGATCTCACGGCACATCTCACGGATTTTTCCGGTCTCACCCAGGGCACCATCTCCGCGTGGGTGAAAACGACGAGCACCTCAGGCGTGATCTTCGCTAGCAACGACATCGCGGATTCAGCGAGTGGGACTGTGTTGTGGGTCAACGGTGGCCGCTTGGGGTTCGCGGTCTACGAGAACAATACGGCACTGTTGGATGTGAGGACGACGGCCTCAATCAACGATGGCAACTGGCACCTCGTCACTGTGACGAATGGCACATCCGGTAACAAACTCTACATTGATGGGGTCCAGGCTGGAGTAACGTACAACACCGGTTCGTCGGCGACGAACCGTTTCTTCGACGATGTGACGGGCGAAGACAAGTTATACATCGGGCGTGACCAGCGCAGCGGGGGCAGCACCTACTTCAATGGTACCATCGACGATGTGCGAGCCTACAACCGCGTTCTCACCAGCGGCGATGTCGCGCAGCTTTATGCGACCAGTAACGACGCCCCCCTCAACGCCCTGCCCAGTACGCAGAGTACCAACGAAGACACGAATCTGGTGTTTTCATCGGGCAACGGTAATCAGATCTCGATTACGGATCCCGACTCGAGCGGTGCGAATTTTGAGGTGACGGTCTCCGTGACCAACGGCAGCCTCACACTCGCAGGCACCACGGGCCTGACTTTTACCAGCGGCGACGGGACCACTGACACGACGATGACCTTCCGTGGCACGGTGGCCAATATCAATACAGCATTAAATGGACTGACCTATGCTCCAACCTCTGACTACAACGGCGGCGCGACTCTAACAGTTGCCACGCTCGATAGCACGCTCGTCTCGCTCGACATCGACGCGAACCTTCAAGCTCGCTACACCTTCGAGGGGACAGCCAACGATGTGGCTCCAGGCACGGCGCAGAACGGCACGCTGGGGGGAAATGCCACCTATGTGACGGACGGAACACGCGGACAAGTGCTCAGTCTCGACGGCGTCGATGACTATATGCAGATTGCCGGGAGATTCGGCGATCCGGCCAACGTGACGCTGGCGGCCTGGGTGAACCTGACGGCCGCGGACAGCCTCGGCTCCCACGTAATCTCGTTGGGCGACAGCGTGCTGCTCACGGTGGACGAGCCGAGCGTAGGGAATGGGGTATCAGGCGTGTACTACAACGGCTCCACCTGGGTCAAGCTTCCCTCCGGGCAATTCATCGCCGGCACCGGGTGGCACCATGTCGCCTACACCTTTGACGACACGAATAATACGAACACACTCTACATTGATGGCGCGGTCGTGGCAACGGCGACGGCCGCTGCGTCTATTTCGTACACACAGGGGGCCAATAGTTTTATCGGCAAGCATGGCAATGGCCAAACAGCGTTCGACTTCAACGGTCAAATCGATGATGCGCGGGTGTACGATCGTGCCCTGACGGCCGGCGAAGTGGCATCGCTCGCTGCGGATTTATCCCTCACCGATACCGACACAGTCGCGATCACAGTCATGCCGGTCAACGATGCCCCAACGATCACGAATCTGAACGGCGATAGCCTGGCTTATAGCGAAGGCGACGGGGCGGTGGTGATCGAGCAAGCCGGCAATGCGCTGGTGGCCGATATCGACTCATCGAATTTCGATACCGGCACACTCACCATCTCCATTCCATCCGGCGGGGACAGCACTGAAGATGTGCTCAGCATTAGGGACCAAGGGACGGGCGTCGGTCAGATCGGCGTGAGCGGCAGCACGGTCACCTACGGCGGCGTGACCATCGGCACCTTCACCGGTGGCAGCAATGGCACGAACCTCGTGATTACCCTCAATAGCAGTGCCACGCCCACGGCCGTCACGGCGCTGATCAAGAACATCACCTATGCAAATACCGACGCGGCGTCTCCCACGACCGGGGCCCGCACTGTCCGCTATGTGCTCACTGACGGGGACGGCGGCACGAGTGCGAACTACGACACGACTGTGACGGTCAGCGCAGTCAACGATGCGCCGGTCTTGGCACTGGACTCCACCAATCTACTTACGAACGGTTCGTTCGAAAGCGGGGGGGCCGGTTGGACCGGGAATTCGGGTGTGGAAGCGACGACCAGCCCATGGGATTATGGAATTCCTGCTCCCCCGGATGGAACGGGCTTCCTTGAGGTAGAATGCGTAAATGCGCCGGCCGGTACCGAGAGCTATGTCGAGCAAACTTTCACGACCGTCGTGGGGCAGACGTATGCGGTCAGCCTGTCCGCGATTACAAGGATGGATGTCAATGTGCAGGATCGAGGGGCGCTCAGTATCAACGGTGTGGAGATCGGCCAGTTCACTACCGGCACGTCCTGGCAAGACTACGCGGTCAGCTTCACGGCGACCTCAACTTCGTCCACCCTCCAGATCATCTCGAAGGGCTCGCTTTCGGGTGTCGCTCCTTTAGCGGGGGATGCCGGAGGTTTGGTCATCGATCATGTGCAAGTCGTGGCCGTGCAAACAGCGGCAGCTTACACCGAGGGGGGAGCACCTGTGGTGTTGGCCGGTACTGCCCGGGTCTTCGATGCCGAGCTGAGTGGCCTGAATACGTTCAGCGGGGCGACCCTAACCCTCGCGCGCAACGGTGGCGCCGATGCCGAAGATATCTTCTCCGCTACCGGTACCCTTAGCTTGTCGTCCGGGAATCTGATCGTCAGCGGCACCACCATCGGGACCTACACCAACAGCAGCGGCACACTCCAGGTTACGTTTAATGCCAGTGCTACGAATACTCTCGTCAACTCGGCGATGCAGCAGATTGCCTACAGCAACTCAAGCGATGCGCCGCCTGCGTCCGCACAGATTGACTGGACATTCAGTGACGGCAATAACGGCAGCCAAGGCAGCGGCGGGGCGCTCTCTGCGACGGGGAGCACGACCGTCACCATTACGCCGGTCAACGATGCCCCAACAATCACGAATTTGAGCGGCGATGGCCTGAGCTATAGCGAAGGCGCCGGGGCGGTGGTGATCGAGCAGGGCGGTAATGCGCTGGTGGCCGATGTCGACAGTACCAACTTCGATACCGGTACCCTGACTGTGTCGTTTGCGGCAGGCAGCGATAGTGTGGAAGATGTACTGAGTATCCGCAATCAAGGGACTAGCGCAGGTCAGATCGGCGTGAGCGGCTGGAACATCACTTACGGCGGCACCACCATCGGGACGTTCACCGGCGGCAGCAGCGGCAGTAACCTCGTGATCACGTTCAACAGCAATGCCACCTCCACGGCCGTGACGGCCCTGGTACAGAACATCACCTACGAGAACACGGATACGGCAGCCCCGACGACGGGGGCCAGAACGGTGCGATATGTATTGACCGACGGCGACGGCGGCACCAGCGCCAACTACGACACGACCGTGACGGTCAGCAGCGTCAACGACGCGCCGACCTTTGGCGTGGGAGATGGGCAGGCCACGACCAGCTTCGGGTCGGGCTGGGAGTTCGGCAAGGAAACCATCCTCCAACCGGACGGCAAGATCCTCGTCGCCGGGTACAGTGACAGCGGCGGCAGCGATGACTTCAGCCTGACGCGCTACAACGCCGATGGCACCCTGGATACCAGCTTCGGGGGTGGGGACGGCATTGCGCTGGCTGGCATCATCGGACGCGCCGAAACAGCGGTCCTGCAGCCGGACGGCAAGATCGTCTTGTCCGGGTACACGACCAATGGCGGCTACCAAGTCTGTTTGGTGCGGTTCAACGTCGACGGGACGCTGGATACCAGTTTCGGTGGCGGCGATGGGATTGCCTCGTCTGGAGTCTATGGCTCGGCGAAGGATGTGGCGCTTCAGACCGATGGCAAATTCTTGGTCGCGGCCGACCTGTCGAACAACAATTTCAACCTGATGCGGTTCAATAGCGACGGCTCGCTCGATACCAGCTATGGCGGTGGCTCGGGGTACGTCAGTACCGATCTCGCTGGGAGCACGGATCGTGCGGACAGCCTCACCATCCAATCCGATGGGAAGGTGGTGCTTGCAGGGTTTGGGTTCAACGGAACCAGCTTCGATTTCGCGCTGGTTCGGTACAACACGGATGGGACGCTGGATACGAGTTTCAACGGTACCGGAAAGGTGTTGACCGACTTTGGCGGGAACAGCAGTGATACGGGCAACGAAGTGCGGGTCCAGGCCGATGGAAAGATTGTGGTGGCAGGATGGAGCGACACCGGGGGTACCAACGATGTTGCGATCGCCCGCTACAACGCCAACGGGACGTTGGATACCGGGTTCGGCACCGGAGGCCAGGTGATCCTCAACCTCGGTGGGAACGATCTCGCTGAGGGGCTCACGATTCAGGCCGATGGGAAGATTCTCGTCACAGGTACGGCCGGGATCAACGGAAACGATTTTGGCCTGGTGCGACTCAACCCCGACGGCTCCTTGGATACGACCTTCAGCGGCGATGGGATTGTCACGACGGATTACACGGCATCCAGTGATGACCGGGCCTATAGCGTGGTGGTGCAGAGCGACGGGCACATTGTGGTGTCAGGCACCTCGAAGGTTGGTGCGCTCGGGGAGTACAACTATGCGTTGACCCGGTATACCAGCACCGGTGCGTTGGATACCACCCTCGATCCGGTCAACACCCTGGATGGGACGCCGACCTTCACTGAAGGCGGATCCCCGGTCGTTCTGGATGGCGATGTGCAGATCGTTGATGCGGAACTCTCGGCGCTGAACAATTTCAACGGGGCGACCCTGACCCTCACGCGCAACGGCGGGGCGAATGCCGAAGATGTCTTCTCCAGCAGCGGCACGCTGAGCTCCATTACTGCGGCCAGCGGGAATGTCGTGGTGGGGGGCACCACCATAGGAACCTATACCAACAGCGGCGGCACGCTGGTATTCACCTTCAACAGTAATGCCACGAACAGCCTCGTCAACTCGGTCATGCAGCAGATTGCCTACAGCAACTCAAGCGAGGCCCCTCCGTCCAGCGCCCAAATCAATTGGACCTTCAACGATGGGAACACAGGGGCCCAGGGAAGCGGTGGGGCGCTCACTGCGACGGGTAGCACCACCGTCACGATTACGGCCGTCAATGATGCGCCGACGATCACGAACCTTGCCGGGGATAGCCTGGCGTATATCGAGGGCGACGGGGCGGTGGTGATCGACCAAGGGAGTAATGCCCTTGTGACCGATCTCGACTCTGCGAATTTTAATACGGGGACGTTGACGGTCAGTATTCCCGTAGGAGCTGAACCCACGGAAGATGTGCTCACTATTCGCAATCAAGGGACCGGGGCGGGTCAGATCGGTGTGAGTGGTTTTGATGTGAGTTATGAAGGTATGACCATCGGGACCTTCACCGGCGGCGCCGGTGGAACCGATCTTGTTGTGACGCTTAATGGTAATGCGACAGCCACGGCTGTGACTGCCTTAGTCAAAAACATTACCTATGAAGACATTAATACTGATTCTCCGGCTGAAGGCGGTTTCACAATTCGCTTTGTCCTGACTGACGGCGATGGTGGAACCAGTGGCAACTACGATGTCTCAGTCTTGGTATCCGGCGTCAATGACGCACCAACGGATCTGACACTCTCTGCCAATACGGTCGCCGAGAACGCGGCGAACGGGACGGTGGTGGGGACGGCGACGGGGACGGATCCGGATACGGGGGATACCAAGATCTACAGCTTCACCGATTCGGCGGGCGGCCGGTTTGCGATCAACAGCAGCACCGGCGAGATCACGGTGGCAGACGGCAGTCTGCTCAATTATGAAGCGGCGACGAGCCATGCCGTGACCGTGCGGGTGACCGATTCGGGCGGTTTGACCTACGACGAGACGTTTACGATTAATCTGACCAATGTCAATGAGACGCCTACGGGCACCGATGCCACGGTGACGATCAACGAAGACTCGTCACACATCCTCACCACCGCCAACCTCGGGTTCAGTGACGTGGATGCGGGAGACAGCCTGAGTGCGGTACGGATCGATACGTTACCAGGGGCGGGCAGCCTCACTCTGTCTGGGGTGGCCGTGACAGCGGGCCAGGTCATCACCGTCGCCGACATTACCGCCAGCAATCTGGTCTTTACCCCAGCGGCCGACGCGAACGGGATAGGGTATGCCAGCTTCACCTTCTCGGTGCGGGACAGCAACAACGCGTACGATGCTGTACTCAATACGCTCACCTTCAATGTCACGGCGGTGAACGATGCGACGGTAGTGACGGGGGGCACGAGCGGGACGGGCCCCGAAGACACGACGGTGACAGGGACCCTGACGGCGACCGATGCGGAGGGCTTGAGCGACGGCACGGTGTTTAGCGTGACGACGGCGGCGACCAATGGGACGGCGAGCATCGATCCGGCCACCGGCTTGTGGAGCTACAGCCCGAATGCCGACTGGAACGGCGCCGACAGTTTCACCGTGACGATCACCGATGATGCGGGCAATACGGCGACGCAAGTGATCAGCGTGACGGTGACGCCGGTGGCGGATATCATCAATGACAGCCTGACGACGGCGGAGGATACGGCGATCAGTGCCAACGTGCTGACGGGGACGAACGGGGCGACGGCGGATAGTTTTGAGGGCACGCCGGTGCTGACGAGCGTGACACAGGGGGCGAACGGGAGCGTGACGTTCCTGGCGAACGGGACGGTGACCTATACGCCGACCGCCAACTTCACCGGCAGCGACAGCTTTACCTACACCATCACGAGCGGCGGGGTGACGGAGACCGCGACGGTCACGGTCAATGTCACGGCGGTGAACGATCCGCCGGTAGTGACGGTGAATTCCGGTAGTACAGTGGCAGAAGGTGGGACCGATACCATCGACGTCAGTGAATTGGTGGTCACGGATGTCGAGCAAACCGGGGCGCAATTGAGCTATTCCATTGGCACCGGGCCTCTTTATGGGCGATTGGAATTGACTACTGCTCCGGGCATCTCGGCCACGACCTTTACTCAGGACGACATCGCCGCGAATCGGCTGATCTACATCCATGATGGGTCCGAAACAACGAGCGACAGTTTCACCTTCACGGTGAACGATGGGGCTGGGGGCTCCCTTGGCCCAACCACCGTGACGTTGACGATCACGCCCGTCAATGATACGCCGACGATCTCCAGTGACGGAGGTGGTGCCATCGCGTCCTTGAATGTGGCGGAAAACGTGAGTGCCGTGACCATTGTGACCGGAGCGGATGTGGATCTTCCGGCGCAGGCCCTCTCCTACAGCATCAGCGGGGGTGTCGATCAAGTTCTGTTCACCATCAATACAACGACCGGAGACTTGAGCTTCACAGCGCCACCGGATTTCGAGGTGGCGACGGATGCCAATGGCGACAACGTGTATGTGGTGCAAGTCCGGGTGACTGATAGCCAAGGGGCCAGTACCACCCAAACCATTCAGGTCACGGTGACGGATGTAGCCGAAAGTGTACCTCCTTCTCCGCCGCCGGCTCCGACCGTTCCCCCGGTACTGGTGTCGCCAATCCCACTGCCTTCAGACGGAGGGCCAACGCCAGGGCCCGGAACGTCTCCACCTGCCGGTCCCGTCATCCCCGGCAACAAGGGGCCAGCTCCGGTGCCAGGTCCACTCGGACTCACCGTGCCTCCGCTGGAAGTGCGCTCCATCAGTCAGGGTTCCTTCATGCCGGTGCCGCCACCGAACCGTCCTGTAGAGCGGGTGCCCGAGGAGTCAAAACAGCCAACGGCCGATGAGCGAGAGACCCCTCTCTTTCTTGTCAACGATGACCAGGGCCGTCCGCTCTTCAGCGTCCTACCCGTGGAGCCGGTGCCTACATTGGAGCCAGACCCTCCAGCGCGCATCCCCTCCGTGAGCGATCTGCTCATGGCCAAGCTCGATGAGATGACGGTTTCGCTCGAACAGGCCGTGAGTGTGTCACAAGAGCGCCATGAACTCATGGCGCGGGTGGCGGCGGTGACGGGAACCACCCTGTCCGTCGGTTTTGTGGCCTGGGCGCTCCGGAGCGGCGCTATCTTGGCCAGTTGTCTAGCGACCATGCCGGCCTGGCGGCATTTTGATCCGCTGCCGGTGGTGAAACTCACGCGCAGTGAACGCAAACATCGGCGTGACGAAACCGCACGAGCGCAGCAGCAAGAAGCGGCGGAGTTCAAGGGGTTGAACCGCGTGCTTGACGACAAACCTCCCCTCAAGCGGACAGCCTGATCGGCCGTCGACAAGAAGACTATGAATCGGTTTTTACCTATTCTGGTGATCAGCCTCTGTCTGGTCGGGATCACGATCGGTGCTCTGGCCATAGGAGCGGCACTGGTTGATCTGGACTCTGCTGAGCGGACCCACATCTTTGCGGCGCGAAAGACCCTTAGTGAATCACTGGCTATCGAGTATGCGATCCTTGCTGCTTCCAGCCAACAGTCGGCGCTGGAGAGTGCCGTGCGGGCGTTAGTGGCGCATGAATCAGAGATCCAGTCCATGGCCATTCAGGTAATGGGTGGCGAACGGCTGATTACCGTCGGCGATCACGATCGGTATTGGGTTGAACCGCCGGCGCGACAGTCAACCTTGACTCACATACAGGTTCCTATCCACCGGGCTTCCTCACCCTGGGCGACGTTGCAGATCTCCTTCAAACCAATCCATCGGTCTGTTGAGGAGACCTGGCTGACCGGTGCATGGCCTCGGTTTGTGGCCGTGGTTGCCGTGCTGATGTTCATCGGTACTCTCGCCCTCCTGGCGAGGACACTCCGACATGTGGACCCATCAGAGGTCATCCCTCCACGGGTGAAAGGCGCGCTCGATAGCCTCACCGACAGTGTGGTACTGGTGGACCGGTCAGGGGCTATCATCTTGGCCAATGAGGCATTTTGCCGATTGGTTCATCAATCGTTATCATCCATCCTGGGTCGTCCCCTCTCGCGGTTTGACTGGAAGCAGGACCCTGACGCGCCATCTTCCACACTGTCCGCATATCCATGGGAACGCGCCATCGAATGCAAGATGCTCCAGCAGGGGGTTCGGCTCGGGTTTCGTGTCCCAGCGGGCGGACTCCATACGCTGTCTGTGACCAGTATGCCAATTCTCGAGGAAGGGGACGTTGTGAGAGGCATCCTCGTTTCATGTCACGACGTGACGGATGTGGATGACGCCAAGGCGCAGCTGCGGGATGCCATTACCAAGCTTGAGCAATCACAATCCAAAGTGGTCGCACAAAATGAACAGTTGGAACAGGCGAATGACGCACTCACGCAGGAGGTCGAAGAGCGGAAACGGATTCAGACGGAACGGGAGGAGTTGAATCGCAAATTACTTGAACGTTCTCGGTCGGTAGGGATGGCTGATGTGGCATCAACCGTGCTGCACAATGTTGGGAACGTACTCAATAGCGTCAATATTTCCATCGATGTTGCCACGCGTGCCTTGAAGCGAGTCCCAATCGACGACATCGCCGTGCTTGCCTCGCTGTTGCAACAACATCGGCATGAGCTCGTGCATTACTTGTCCGAGGATGTGCAAGGGAAGCAGATTCCCTCCTACCTGACGATGCTGGCCGAATCGGTGACGGAGAATCACGCTCAGGTGGAGTCAGAACTCATCGGATTGAGTCGCAATGTCGACCATATCCGCCAGGTGGTCGACCGGCAGGTCCACCTGGCCAGATCAGCGCGAGCGATGTGGGAGCCGGTACGCTTTCAGAATATGATGGAGCAAGCCCTCGCCATCCACCGTCCGACGCTTGATCGACGAGGCTACGAGATTGTGGAGCGGTACGACAAGGACCTCGAAGGGTTCTGTGACCGGCATCAGGTTCTGCAGGTATTAGTCAACCTGGTCAGCAATGCCCAAAAGGCGATGGAAGCGCTACCGGACAAGCCTCACCGATTGACGCTCCAGGTTGGCGCCGCAACGGATCGTCCCGGTTTTGTTCGGTTTGAGATCATGGATACCGGTGTGGGGATCGCGGAAGCCCATCTCTCTCGCCTCTTTACCCAGGGGTTTACCACCAGATCCGATGGGCACGGCATTGGACTGCACAGTGCGATGCTTGCTGCCAAGAATCTTGGGGGGACACTTCAGGCCCGTAGTGACGGACCGGGACGAGGGGCTACCTTCGTGTTAGATCTGCCGGTCACTCCAATTGAGGTTCCGGTCTGACGATTCTGCAAAATGGCTATGGACGGCCTTTTCACAAACTGTCGCTCTTTTCTTCCAACGCCCTATTCCACTTCTCAGAGTCTGCAGGGTAAGCTGAGTGCATGGCATCTCGTGCTCGTTCTCGGCTCTATTCATTCGCGAAGCGGTTTGTTCTACTCATCCTCCTTCTCTTGGGCGGAGCTCTCGCTCTGTTAGGAGGCTATGGCGTCTTTCTTTCCGGCAGTTTGGCGCTGCCGAAGAGTGATGAACATCCTCCGCTCCTGATCTACGGGGCACCGTTTTCCCTCGCACCTGGCCTGCATCTTCAGGATGCAGGTTTGTTTGATCGTCTCCATCGTTTGGAATACCGGCGAGTCAATGGTCGTCCACGGGCGGCCGGTGAATATGTTGCGACCAATGAGGCCATCGACATCTTTCTCCATGCTCAAGAGGAAAGCCGGCTGCCGGCGCGTGTGGTCAGATTGACGCTGGCGGACGGGATTGTGACCGAGGTGCTCTCGGCATCCGATGGGCAACCGACTGCACTGGTTTCGCTTGAGCCGACGTTGATCAGCGGCATGCGCGGCGGAACCAGACAGGTTCGAGAATGGATTCCCTTGAACCGTGTGCCTCCCACGCTGATTCGTGCGCTCCTGGCGGTCGAAGATCGTCGATTCTTCTCCCATGTCGGCGTTGATCCTATTGCCGTTGGCCGTGCGCTCTGGACCAACCTGACGCACGGCGCCGTGGTGCAGGGGGGGAGTACTTTGACCCAGCAGCTTGCGAAGAACCTCTTTTACTCCCCGCAGCGCACGATGGGGCGAAAGATACGGGAAGTCGTGGCTGCTGTGGCGCTTGAGTTCAAGTACCGCAAGGAAGACATCCTCGAAAGTTATCTCAATGAAATTTACCTCGGCCAGGCGGGGCCGGTCTCCATTTACGGTGTGGGAGAGGCAGCCCACCGATATTTCGGCAAGACCGTGGAAAGCCTGTCGATCGAAGAGGTGGCATTGATCGTGGGGTTGGTGAAAGGGCCGAACGTCTATTCACCGGTCAAGAACATTGAGAATGCCACCAAACGGAGAAACGTGGTGCTTCGCCGACTCCGGGACGAGGGGCTGTTGACGGAGGACGCCTTGAAGCGTTCGCTGAATCGACCGGTGAAGGTCGTGCTGGCTCAAGATGTGCTCACAGATGCGCCGTATTTTGTCGACCATCTCCTTCGAGAAATCGAAGAAGGTATCAGGCAGGAAATTCCTGAGGGTGCCCGGGTCTACTCGACCCTCGATCCTCGAGCGCAGCAACTTGCCGCGCAGGCTCTACAACGGGGGTTGGCCAAACTTGAAAAAACGTATCCGTCGCTGGTCGATGGAGACTCGCCGCTTCAAGGTGCCGTCGTCGTATTGGATGTCAAGCATGGCCATGTGCTGGCGATGGTCGGTGGGCGGGACTATCGCACAAGCCAATTTAATCGGGCGGTGCAGGCCCGTCGATCCGCTGGGTCTCTGTTTAAACCGTTTGTCTATCTGGCCGGTTTTGAAGCGGCACGGGATCAAGGAGAGGCCGGGTTAACGGCCGCGACCTTATTGGCGGATGAACCATTGACGTTGGAATCAGGCACCGGGTCATGGTCGCCTCAGAATTACGATCGACAGTATCGAGGGCAGGTCTCCGCTCGAACGGCGCTGGAACAGTCGTTGAACGTTCCTGCCGTACGGACGGCTCACCGAACCGGCATTGCGCCGCTTACGAGCCTGCTCCAGGCATTCGGGATTGCGACACCGCTTGCGGACAATCTGTCCTTGGCCTTAGGAAGCTCCGCGGTTTCTCTGCTCCAGATTACGGCGGCCTATACGGGGCTCGCAAACGGAGGCGTCGTCGTCCATCCCGTGGCCCTTTCCAACCTCGTGAGGGACGGTGGGGAGACGATCTGGAGTCCGACGGTCGATCGGCGCCAAGCCGCCAGCCCCCAAGGCACCTTTTTGGTCACCTCATTGCTGAAAGGCGTGGTGGATCATGGGACGGCCGTCAAGGCCAGAGCCATGGGGGTGCAGGGGCCTGTTGCAGGGAAGACCGGAACGACGGATGGCTATCGGGATGCCTGGTTCATCGGCTATACACCTGATCTTGCGATCGGAGTCTGGGTGGGGTTCGACGACGAGCGTCCGATTAAACTGACCGGTGCACAAGCTGCTCTTCCGATTTGGAGTGAATTGGCCGTGCGACTGATTCCACGACAGCACGGCGACTTTGAGCCGCCTCCCGGGATTGTGGAGCGTCGGATCGATCCGCGAACCGGCCAGCTCGCGACGGCACAATGTCCCGAACAGAGAACGGAGTTCTTTATCGTGGGGACGGAGCCGACCGTCTACTGCGAAGTGCATGGAGGTGGGTTTCTTGAACAGCTGAAAGAGACATTTGGGGTCTCTCCTTAACCGGGGTGGACGTGCCTCGCTGAATTCCACAAACCGTTAGGTCTATCCATGGCCCTCAGGTACTCTTGTAGAGACGATTGGCCTGTATGGGGGAGGTCCCATGAAGAAGACCGGGTATGGAGACGACGGCAATATTACGCTGTTGGCGAAGGGGGTTGAGCTGAAGGGTGAAATCAGAGTCGACGGCACGGTACGTATCGATGGGCGATTGGAAGGTGATGTGCACACGAAAGGGGAGGTCATTGTCGGCGAGGACGGTGTGGTGAAAGGCGCGATCCATGCGGACTCCCTCGTCAGCAGTGGACGGATCAAAGCAACGGTGACCGCAACGGGGAAGGTGCAACTCCTCAAAACCGCAATTCTCATCGGTGAAGTGCATTGCCCCACGCTGCTGATGGAGGAGGGTGCCAAGTTTCAAGGGGTGAGTGATATGGGTGTCACCGGCTGGCCCGAAGAAGCTCAGCGGTTGCCCGGCAACGTTCGCGACATGAATGCGCATCGCAATAAACCGGTCGCATTAATCGGAAGAGAAGTCGATCTCTAGTCCAGCACTTCTTCTCGTGCTCCTTCCCCACGGCATCCGATAAGCCTGTTACTGTCAGCCTTCCAGCTCCTCTCGTGACAGACGCCCTCAGATCTGCTATTTACTCAGGACCTTTTCATGAGACTTCGGCATCTTCCATGACTCGACAGCAGATCTTTTCCGTGGTGTTCTTTTCGCTTCTGGTACTCCTGCTCTACCAGATTGGTTTGATGTTTAGGCCATTTGTCTTTTCCGCCTTGTGGGCCGGCTTGTTAGCGCATTGGGCGTTTCCTCTCCATCAGAGACTGACGCATCTATTTGCCGGAAAGGACGCGCTGTCCGCCGCGCTGCTGACCGTCGGCGCGTTGGGCATTGTAGTCGTGCCGTTGGTGGCGATGGGGGTGATGCTGGTCCGGGAAGCGAGCGGGGCTGAAGAAGCCATTCGGACCTGGATCTCAGCCGGCGGATTGCAGCGGTTGCCGGAACAGGTGGCGGCAATTCCGGTCATCGGCGGGTGGCTGAAGTCTGCGATGTCAGGTGCCGTTACCCCGTCGATTTCATTGGAGCAGTCCGTGATGACCGGGGTGAAGGAGCTCAGCCAATTGCTAGTCGGCGGGATGGGAGGATTGCTGAAGAATACCTTCGCACTCGTGGCCAATTTCTTCATGACGCTGCTGATTCTGTTCTTCCTCCTCAAGGATGGCCGGCAGTGGCTCTCTGTGCTCTACGACCTGATTCCGATGGAAGAGTCACATAAGTCAAAAATCCTGATTCGCTTGGATCAAACGATTCGGGCGGTCGTCAAAGGGATGCTGGTGACCGCTATCGTCCAGGGACTCCTGGCCGGAATGGCGTACCTTGCACTCGATGTCCCGTTTCCGATCGGACTGATGGCGTTAACCGTCGTGCTGGCACCGATTCCGTTTGGGGGGACCGGATTGGTTTGGGGACCGGTAGCACTCTATCTCTTCTGGATGGGGACGACTGGTAAGGCCCTCATCATGCTGGCCTGGGGAATCGGAGTCGTGTCGATGGTCGATCAATTTCTTCGGCCCTGGTTGATTGGCCAAGATGTGCAGATTCCGGTCTTGCCCCTTGTACTGAGCGTCCTTGGAGGTCTCGCTCTGTATGGCATCCTGGGCATCTTCATCGGACCGATTATGGTCAGTTTGTTGATGACGGCTGTCCAGATCTATCGTGAGGAATACCACCTCAAGCAGACCGCTATTCTCGTCGACCCGTCCACTCCTTCCTAACCCGCAGCATTCATGAACGCTTCTGCTGCAATCGCGAATTCACTGCTGCGACGAGCCTTCGGCAGGCAGGCTCGCCCCTCGCAACCTCGATATACTGTTTCACGTATGCTTCGGTTCCTCAGGGCTCCATGTGCTCGTCTCGCAACGCGACTACGCGATTTCACAATGAACCGTCACGAATAGTGTGGGCTAACGCTTTTCCCATTCTGCTACTCCAGTGGGATCGTAATCGCGATTCCGCCCATGACATCGTTCAGCTTGAAATCCTGTTTTGGACTGAGTGGGTGGCTATTGTGGCAGGCAACGCAGGCAGGCGACAGGGCACGATCTGCATAGATGGCCTGGAAGTACTGTTTCTTGCCGCTGGATACCACTCCGGTGACTGGTCGATCTGGCTGCCGTCGAAGGAGCTCCAGCGCGCTTCGTTCAAACTCTGTGGCCGGTGCATTGCGCTGATAGATTGGGGAGAATCCAATGAGCTTGTAGCGAATGCCGTAGCCGGCTTCGGCAACCAGTCGACCGGAATGTTGGAGGAATTGTGCCGGCAAGGGGAGTCCTTTGCCTTGCTCCCACTGTTCCGTCGCGGCCACAATCCCCTGTTCCTGCATTCGGTTGACGACGTGTGTGGTATAGAACGAACGGTCCGCTTCCAAGACCGCATGGATATAATCGGCGACTTTCTCCGGAGCAATACCGGCAGCCGTTGACCGCTCCTTGGCAGAAAGCAGTGCGCCCGCTCCCCAGAGTCCCCCTACGAGGAATGTGATGGCTGTGGTGCGGAGTGCGAAGCCGAAGTAGTCCATGGGTCTCCTTGCTGTAATGGTGTGGAACAAAGCGGCAAGGTGATCGAGCAGATGGTGCCTTCTCCTTCATGACTCTCAAGGCGGATGTCGCCACCACATTTGCGGATCAGGCGCCTTGCAACGGTGAGCCCGAGGCCTGATCCTTCGCCCTGCCCCTTTGTTGTGAAGAATGGATCGAAGACCTTCGAGAGGTGTTGTTTGGAGATGCCCGGACCGGAATCAGCGATCGTCGTGGTCACGGTCTTACCTGTTACGGCGGTGGTCAGCGTGAGTGTGCCACATCCGTTCATAGCCTGGACGGCATTGGTCACGAGGTTCACCAAGGCTTGTCGAAGCTGGTCCGGAAGGACGAGGACCGGTGTTGTGCCTGCATAGTGCTTGTGGGTCACGATGTTTTGCATTTCCAGCGTAGCCTGGGCTGTGGTTAGGGCTTGATCCACGATGTGCTCCATGGGGACCGAGATCGGTTTGTCGGACGTCTCACGGTCTATCACGCCGGTGAAGTCACGGATGATGGCGGCCATACGTCGGCCATGGGCCACAATGTCGTTGGCGTAGCTCTTGATCATTTCCATATCTTGTTCATCCTGCATGACCTCGCCTAAGCCGATGATACCGAACAAGGGATTGTTCAGCTCGTGGCCGATTCCAGCGGTGAGTACGCCAAGGCTTCCCGACTTTTCGGCCTGGACCAGCTGATCTTGTAGTCGACTCTCATCCGTCGTGTCCCGAAGCACCAGCCCAATGCTGTCTTCTCCTCCAGGTCTGGCCGGCAGACGAAACCATTGATACCGGTAGATGCGTGATCCGATCTGGAGTTGAGCACGATGCTTCGCCGAATCGTGATCGGTGTCCGGCATCAACGGATCCCGTGGCGCGGTCTCTGATGTACTCATGGCTGCGGTGAGCAGTGCGTTACCGTTCGCTCGGAACTCCGTTTGTAGCCGTTTCTGTTGTGCCTGGTCGAGGGAGAGAATTGAAAACAGTGACGAGCCTGGCACCGTCCCCTGCGATGGGAACGATTCGCGTCCAGCTTGATTGATATACTGCACGACTTCGTGCGCGTCGATCAGAAGAATAGGTGTCGGAACGGCATCCAGAATTTGGTCTGTCGACTGTTGAAGGACTCGGACTTCCTGGGTTTTCAATTCCACTTGGCTGGTGAGGCCGGCAAACGCGGCTTTCAACTGTGCATCCATGCGATTAAATTCATCGGCGAGATCTTCCAGCTCATCACCGGTATTGATCTGAATCGGTCGCTTGAGCTCGCCGCGTCCGATGGCCTGGGCTGCCTGCTGAAGCTGTCGGACAGGAGTGACGATGCGGCCGGCGGCGACATAGCCCAGTGAGGCCAGGAGTGTGATGGCCACCAGGCCGAACATCAGCACCCAACTGAACAGATGCTGAATCGGCGCGAAGAGCTCATCGGATGACTGCCAGACGAACGTGTGCCAGGATCCCTTCTCGATTGAGCCGTTGGTGGCTCGGCTGGTTTCCGGGAGTGGCGCAAAGCCGATGACGGACGTTTCATGCCCTCCATGGCCGTCGCTTGATGCTTGGACCCATCCGGAGTGATTTGGAGTGATGAGGGGCGTCAAGCTCGAATCGGACAGCGGAACGCCGGTCGGGAGAATAGGACAGCTGATGACGATGCCGTTGGTATCGATCAACATGACGTGACCGGTCTTCCCAAACCGAATGGTATGGGTCGAAGGGGAGAAGAATTCCTTGGCATCGATCACACGATGGAGCACGCCGACGGCGCCATGTCGGAGACTATCCATGATCGGCAGTGAGATGGTGAACACATAGACATTCACCCTCTCGTCAAAATGGAGGTCTTCGATGTAGAGCTTGCCGACACCCTTGTTGAAGGCGCCGCGCCACCAGCGAGCGTCCTGATGACGAAAAGCCGGGTGGTCGGTCATAGTTCCGACCAGTGTGCCTTGGGCGTCGGTCAGGAACAGCATCTTGGTCGAGGAGCGAACCACTTGAGGAAGCAACTGCCCCGGTGCGCTATGGACCCCGGAAAAGTAGTCTTGGAGCAGCGCACTGAGCGAGTTGTTCGTCAGGGACTTGACTGCAGTGTTCTCTCGGTTCATCCATCGCCGTTCCAAGTCCGTACTCGCTCTGGAGCTGCTAGGGGTGTCACGCCTGCGCTCAAGCTCTCGGATGATGGTGGGATCATTCGCGATTCGAGCGGTGTGCGCGATCTCTTCCACCACGAGCAGGTCGAGTTTTCGGGCCGCTTCGGTGGCTAAGGCTTCGAAGCTTTCCCCACTGACCTCTCGGATTTCTTGAGACCCCTGCCTGAACGCCATGCCCAGGCCAACGACGAGTGGGAGCAGCCCGACAAGCAGCATAGACACGATGATCTTGGTCTTGAGTCCCCATCTGGCGCCGGTTGGCGAAGAAGGTGAGGGGGCGTTCATGATGATCCCTCTCCCTGCGGGCTGGGTTCTCCAGGGAAGGTGAGTGTGAAGGTTGATCCACGTCCGACCTGGCTTTCCACGGTAATGGCTCCATGCATGTGATGGATGACATTCTTGATATTGTAGAGGCCCAAGCCAGTTCCCTTGCCGGGCGGCTTTGTCGTGAAGAAGGGATCAAAAATGCGGTTCAGCAGTTCCGGCGCAATGCCGCTGCCGGTGTCCGATACACGGACCTGTGTCCCTCCGTCTACCATCGCGGTTTCCAGGGTCAAGATCCCTTGGTGTTCCATCGCTTGGACCGCGTTGGTAATGAGATTGACGAACACATGGAGGAGCTGATCAGGGTTTCCCTTCGCAACTACGTCCGGTTGGTAGTGCTTGCGAATCTCAATGTCTTGGAGGGCGACGGCGTAGCGGGCGATCTTCAGGGCCTCATCGAGCTTACCGTTGACGCCGATGAGTCCATCTGGTCGAAGTGATGTACGGCGAGAATAGGACGTCAGGTCTCGACAAATCGCCGTCGTTCGTTTTACGGCTTCAATAATGTCGCCTGCTTGAAGGTGCACTGCGTCGAGGTCTGTTTCGTCGGTGAGGTTTTCCGCCAAGCCCAGAATGAGCTGGAGCGGATTATTGATGTCGTGGGCGATGCCGGCGGCAAACGAGCCGATTCCCGCAAGTTTCTCCGCATGGAGTAGCTCAGTTTGCAACGTCGTTTCATGCTGGATAAGCAACCAGAGCAGCCGCGACGTCTGGCCATTGACGATGTCGGTTCCTGGAGGCACCTGTTCTTGGAGCACTGACTCCATCGCGGGGTCACCAGTCACATCCATGACGAGACTGGGGTGTCGGTTTTTGGTCAGGCCCGATACCTGATCAAAGACCGGCACGTTGAGATCATGGGCTCGCCGGAGGCCGGGTGCCGTTGGATTCTTGTCGACGATACCGACGACCTCAATCGTGCCGATTTGATGGAGTACATCAAGGAGGGCCGTTCCCCCACGACCCGCTCCGATGATGGCGACTCTCATCAGAGGCAGCGGGGGAGCCTCTGCAGTCCCTTGAGACTCGGTTCGTGAGGGAGCAATGCTCGGTGAGAAGATCGTCATGTGTGATCCCCCGGCTGTGGCTCAGCTGATCAGAGATGGGCCAGTTCACGTTGCTCCATGGCTCGTGCAACGGAGGCCTTCAGTTTCTCCCCCTCGACTGGCTTCACCAGATAGTCCACCACGCCCTGACGGAGTAATGAGGTGGCCATGTCGGTGTCCGGGAATCCAGTCAACACAATCAACGGAACGCGAGGATAGTTCTGGCGGAAGTAGGCAATCGCTTCGATGCCGTTGACTTTGGGCATCCGGATGTCGCAGATGATGACATCGAGGAGCAGCCGATTCTCGCCGGAGTTGATGGCCTCAATGGCCTTTTCCCCATTCTCGGCTTCGAGAACATCATACCCGCCCTTTTGGAGCGTCATGCGAACGACCTTACGAATGTCGGGCTCGTCATCGACGACCAGTACTCGCCCATTGCAGCTCTCACCTCCAACGAAGAATCCTGACTTGAATTCGCTCATAGCAACCTCCTTGGTGAACAGCGGCGATTGGTTTCCGTCTATACACCCGATAGTCGCAAGGTCGGTGCCGAACTGTGAGAATTATGAAGGTGCATCTTTTCAATGCCTTGATTGTTTGGGATTGTGACCTCCTGTACGAAGTTGGCTGATATGCACCACCACCATGTTGAAAACCACCAGGTGAGGGACACATTGCCTTTCACCGCTGATTTGGGCTAGGGTATTAAAAACAGAGGAGTGGAGGCCGGTGATTACCCAAGATGTGCTGACCGACTACATTCGCAAGTCCTTGCCAGATGCGGTCGTGACCGTGACAGATCGTACGGGAACGATGAATCACCTCAAGGTGGTGATCGTTTCGGATGGGTTTCAGGGGAAAAATCTCTTGGACCGGCATCGTATGATCTATCAAGCATTAGATGCGCCGATGAAGGATGGGCGGATCCACGCCTTGGAACTGACGGCACGAACGAACGACGAAGCGTAGGAGGAGATGATGGCCGACCAGATGGACGAAGAAATTCAGAAGGAAGTGAAGGCCCATAAAATTTTAATCTATGGCAAGGGAACGAAGACGATGCCGATGTGTGGGTTCACCAGGGAAACCATGCAGTTTTTTGACAAGTATGGATATCCGTACGAATTGATCGATGTCCTGTCTCAGCCGGCAAAACGCGAAGCCCTCACGAAGATGACCAACTGGCCGACGCTCCCCAAGGTATTTATCGACGGCACCTTTTACGGCGATACCGACATTCTTGATCCGATGGCTGCCAAGGGCGAGATCGAGCCGCTGCTGAAAAAAGCATTTGGGAAGTAGGCAGGGGACATCCCTGCCAGTCTCGTGTTCCCCAACCGCGCACGCGGGAACAATCACAATCCACAATTATGGGCGGTGCTCGGTCGACGGGCATAGTGAGACCGCCAGGGACGCCCTGCTAGAGGAAGAACGAGAAGAGTGTGTCTTCGCTTCCGACAACCTCTTCGCGCAGCCGTTCCATCCAAGTCTTGGGGAGGAGCGACAAGGAAGAGTCTGATGTTAAGAAGGCTCACGCACATGACGAGCATGGTCATCGCAGAGCTGTGCTTCCTCTCAATCATTGGATGTGTCGCGAATCCTCAGCATGGTCAGTTCACTTGGGAGCAATCGCGGATTATCGATCTGACGCATTCATTCGGATCGGACACGATCGTCTGGCCGACGGAGGAGGATTTTAAGCTCATTGTACAGCATGCGGAACACACCTCGGCTGGGTACTACTACGCGTCAAACCGTATGGAGTTGCCTGAGCACGGAGGCACCCACATCGATGCACCGATCCACTTTGCGAAAGGGAAACAGACGCTGGACCAGATCCCGATCGATCGGATGGTCGGAGCGGCTGTCAAAATTGATGCCACTGGACTGTGTGCTCGTGATCGGGACTATCTTGTGGCCATCTCAGATTTTGAACGCTGGGAAGCAGGACACGGTCGCATTCCGAATGGTGCCATCGTGCTACTGAACACAGGCTACGCCAAGTTCTGGCCAAGCCGGAAGTATTATCTCGGAACGGAGTTGAGAGGTGAGGACGGGGTGCGAGCACTACATTTCCCAGGTTTACATCCCGAAGCTGCTATCTGGCTGGCGCGTGAACGGCACGTGAAGGCAGTGGGGATCGATACCGCCTCGATCGACTATGGCCAGTCGACCAAGTTCGAGACGCATGTTGCGCTGCTGTCTCACAATGTGCCGGTGTTTGAAAATCTGGACAATCTGGATGAGCTTCCTGGTCGTGGCTTCGATGTCATCGCGCTACCTATGAAAATTGCCGGCGGTACTGGCGGCCCGCTGCGGATCATTGCGGTGGTGTCCCCCTCACGCTAGTGTTCGATTCCGCCTTTTGACGCGATGATCTCTCTCGTGCCCCATCTATCGCTGGGATTAGAATTCCCCAGTCTCCACCAAGCATCCGCCCCTGACCTAAGAGAAACCACCGGCCTACAAGGGCCGCTGTCGCGGCGTCGAGTTCATCACTTGTTGCTGACTTCTTAAGCCCACGCAGACCCAGCCTTCTTAGGCCAGTCAGAAGACCAGACCGATCTCGGTGTTGGCGAGGAATATCCCACAGGTCTTGGGCAGCGCCGGGGTAGCACTCCACAGTCTGATAGCCCATGGTTGTGAGCTGTTGCTTCAGTGCCAAACCACGCTCTGTCAACATGCGCATGGGACCGAGTGTAATAGGGAAGAAACGAATACGGCGTCGGAGCAGCTCACGATCACAGTCACGCAGGTGTTCCCGTGAACGATCATGGACGGTCTTCCGTCCATTCGGCAGACTGAGTGGGGCATCAATCGGGACGAGCATAGGTTGAGCCTTTTTCACGAAATCGAGGATGTTGTCGTCGCTAAACGCCACACGTGTTTCAGCCTTAAGATCGCGTAGTACGCATACACCGGTCGGTCGCTTCGGCGACCCAGCGAGATCGATTCCTACTACAACTAGCGGTGTGCACTTAACCATCGGAGGCTCTGTTGTTGGTAGGATTGTAGAAGACCAACAAGTTGAGAGTTGCAGTCGGTGAGGCAACGAGGTCATTTTACAAATGAAGGGAGGGAAATGGAAGTTTCTTGCCCGCCGATAACGTCAGGTCTAGATTCTATTGTGGATGGAGGAGTCAAAGGCAGCCATTGTGACATCATCACTATGGCTTTGCGGCTTCTCCGAGGGTACGCCTTTGGGCGTGAAGGTTCAAAGCCTTCCTAGGTCTAGCTCAGGGAGTTGGCGGAAACGCAACAGCGCAATGGCTTTGAAGGTTAAAACCTCCGCCCTTGAACTGTGACTCCCTGAGTTGGGCTTCAAAATAACGAGGAATCATGGAAAACTTGTTCATAGCGAGTTTTGTGGTTGGTGGAATCCTGGTTCTCTTTCGGTATTGCTTACACCGAGCTACGATCTATGAATACGAGACCGGTCTCAAATATGCGCGAGGCCATTTTTCAGGCCTTCTGATGGCAGGACAGTATTGGTACTTTCCGTGGTGTACAACGATAACCAAGATAGATATTCGCCCACGTTCAATTTCGGTTCCAGGGCAAGAGGTTCTAAGCTCTGATAGCGTAGGCATCAAGATTAGCCTCGCTGTGCAGTTCCAAGTTGTAGACGCTGCTAAGGCAATAAATAAAAGTCAGGACTATCAAGCGGCTCTATATCAGGAGTTGCAGGTTGCGCTAAGAAGCATTGTGAGTTCAAAAACCATGGATGAAACTCTTGAGCAAAGGGGCCAGATGGGGGACACGCTGAAGAATATGGTTGAAATAAAATGCCAGGAGTTAGGGGTACAGCTTCAGTCTGTTAGCATCAAGGACATGATGTTTCCCGGTCCGTTAAAGGCAATATTCACTCAGGTTGTTAAAGCCAAGAAAGAGGGATTGGCTTCGCTTGAAAAAGCTCGAGGTGAAACAGCCGCCCTCAGAAGTCTTGCTAATGCTGCGCAGATGATTAAGGGGAATCCGGAATTGTTGCAACTCCGGGCGCTACAATCAGCTTCGAGTAGCAGCATAGTTGTGGGTGTACCGCAGCAGAGTGGAGTTATTCCTATTAGTGGGCAGACCTCAGGGCACAAAGATAATAGTCCTTCCAGCAGTTAAAGAAGAAAAGCCATTTTCCTTCAAACGGTAGAGTACACCTTTTCCTTTTTACTTCTCGCAGCGAGCTAAAAGATGTGAAAACTGGAAGTGGCTGAAGGACTGCGGTCCATCCGGTTGCGTGCGCCTACGCCCCGATGGTCTGTTTTGTTTCGTCCAGGTGCTTCTGTAGATATGTCATGAAGGGAGTGCCGCCGGTGCCTACTGCCGTAGGGTTGGTCGCACTGGTCTGGTGCTGGCGGTGGATGTAGCTGTCGGCGTAGCCGATATGGATTTCACGGAACTGCGCCAGTAGGTCAACGCAAGCACAGTAGGCGGACCAAATTTGAGGATTGCGTTGTTTGTGGTCATGGACATAGGCAGACAGGAGGGCCTGCCCTCTCCTGCCAGTTTGACTCTCCAGAGCATGAATAAGCGCACGATGGCGGGGTGGCATATACTCCCGCATTTCTTGGAGGTATACCGTCAATGGGTCAGGCGCATGGTGGATGCCCAGGCCTGCGTCTAAGCACGGCACGATTGAACTTTGTGCCCCGGTCTCACCACGAAACTGCTGTGGCTGTTGCGCGTAGGCCTCGACCTTGTCATAGATGAGGCCGTTGGGGAGTGACGGGCTGTTCTTCCAGCCATGGATGTAGGGCCTCACACGAGTGTAATACACATAGGGATCGCATCGCTCTTTCATGCGGAGCAGCGTATCTCGCATGGCGGCTTGCGCGGATGCTAAGGCTTGCAAACCCAGCAGCACCTCATCTTCCTTCCCTGTCGCAGCCCCGTTGATCGCCCGCAGCAATCCTTCCAGGCCAGGTCCTGCCTGGTACTCAATCTGGATGTGGACGACGACGAACCACTCCTCATCCAACCCACCGAGAAAGTTTTGCCGCAGCACGATGTTGTCGAGCTGAATGGGTTGTGCCCGATCAAGCCGTCGCCAGTTATCCAGTGCATAGGAGGCGTAAGAAAGCACTGGTGGACGACAGTTCTTCTGGGCTAGCTCGTACCAGGGCTGTGCAAGTTGGGCGGGGAGCTTGGCAGCCGGCTGTCCCGGTGTTTCCCACACATAGGCATGGCCGGCAAAGGAGAGGATACGCATTGCGGTGCGATAGTCATCCTCACCCCAATTCGATGGGATGGATGACAGGAACGACGGCTCTTCATCGACAAATCGCCGGACTTGGCGAGCGCTTAACAGCTTGGGAAGCTCGTGACTTAGGTGGTTCAGCGTTGGACAGTCGGGCAGCGATTCACAAGGATCCGACGGGAGGAAACCCCGTTCAGACGAAATTCCAAAATCCGCAAGTGACAACGGCTGGAACTCGTGGGAGTTCATAGAGCCCTCTTCGCCCTCACTTTACCACTCCATAATTAGATTGCAACCGTAGCCGGTTCAGGATGATTGGATTGAGAGTAGCGTAGGTTTTCTTGGAGAAGGAGAGGAGGGTAACCGAAAATTAAAAGGCCGCCTCAGTTGAGGCGGCCTTTCTTTTCTCTCTCTTCTTGATGGTGCAGTGTGGGTGCTCCCTACTGCGCGCATTGACCGAGCATGGAGAGTGCCCTCTCCGCGTCATGCTTTCTAGGTTCCCATCTCCCATGATGCCAGATATTTTTTCTGCTCTGTTGTCAGTGTATCGATGGCGACTCCCATGCCCGCCAGTTTGAGTCGGGCTATTTCCTTGTCGATCACTTCGGGAACCGGATAGACTTTCTTCTCGAGCTGTTTGTAATTTTTGACGAGATATTCCGCGCCGAGCGCTTGGTTGGCGAAGCTCATATCCATCACGCTGGAAGGATGGCCTTCAGCGGTGGCCAGGTTGACGAGTCGGCCCTCGCCGAGCAAGCTGACGCGGTGCCCGTTTTTCTTGAGGGTGAACTCTTCCACGCCGGTGCGAACCACCCGGCGCTTACCGGCCATTTTTTCGAGAGCCGGGATATCGAGTTCGACGTTGAAGTGTCCGCTGTTGCAGACGATGGCACCATCCTTCATGGCGGCGAAATGTTCGCCTCGGATGACATGGATGTTGCCGGTGACGGTGACGAAGAAATCGCCGACCGGGGCAGCTAATTCCATCGGCATCACGCGGAAGCCATCCATGACGGCTTCCAGGCCTTTCAACGGATCAATCTCAGTCACGATGACATCGGCCCCCATGCCCTTGGCGCGCATCGCGATGCCGCGTCCACACCAGCCATAGCCGACCACGACTACCACAGAGCCGCAGACCAAGCGGTTTGTCGCCCGGATGATGCCATCCATGGTGGATTGGCCTGTGCCGTACCGATTGTCGAACATGTGCTTCGTATCGGCATCGTTGACGGAGATCACAGGGAATTTCAGCACTTTCTTCTCCGCCATGCTCCGTAAGCGAATGACTCCGGTGGTGGTCTCTTCCGTTCCACCGATGACGTTCTTCAAGAGTTCTTTCCGTTTGGAATGGAGGTGCGAGACCACATCGGCCCCGTCGTCCATGGTGACGTGTGGGCGATGGGCAATGGCCGACTCAATGTGACGATAGTACGTGGGGTTGTCTTCGCCCTTGATGGCAAAGGTCGGAATCCCTTCATGCTGCACCAAGGCTGCCGCCACGTCGTCTTGTGTGCTCAATGGATTTGAGGCGCAGAGGCGGACATCAGCCCCACCAGCCTTCAGCGTAATGGCCAGGTTCGCCGTTTCAGTCGTGACGTGTAAGCAGGCGGTCACACGAACGCCCTTTAATGGCTGCTGTTTCTTGAACCGCTTACGAATCAGCCGTAAGACGGGCATCGTGGCTTCGGCCCATTCGATCTTCAATTTGCCTTGATCCGCCAGCTTGATATCTTTCACATCATAATCCACGGAGATCCTCCTTCTGAAAGTTGTCGGTCGTGATTTGGTGGGGTATCGCTTGCCGTCATGACAAGGGGGACGGGTAACCACCCCGTCCCCCTTAGCGTTGACGTGATAAGGCTCACGAAGCTTAGAGCCCGGCGTCCTTGCTCAGGACCTTGGCCTTGTCGGTCTTCTCCCAGGTAAACTCCGGCTCGTTGCGGCCGAAGTGTCCATAAGCCGCCGTCTTTTTGAAAATGGGCCGTCGAAGCTTGAGATGATCAATGATGCCACGTGGCGTCATGGGGAAGTGCTTGCGCACGAGTTTGTCGAGCTTATCAACCGATACCTTTTCCGTGCCCTTGGTATCGACCAGCACGGAGACAGGGTCGGCGACGCCGATGGCATAGGCCAGTTGCACTTCACACTTGCCGGCTAACCCGGCAGCGACAAGGTTCTTGGCGATATAGCGCGCCATATAGGACGCGGACCGATCGACCTTTGTTGGATCTTTCCCGGAGAAGGCTCCACCGCCATGGCTGCCATGGCCGCCGTAGGTATCGACGATGATCTTACGCCCGGTGAGACCGGTGTCACCCATGGGGCCGCCGACGACGAATCGACCAGTCGGGTTGATGTGATGCTTCACACCGGTCGGGTCATACAGGCCCTTCGGCATGACCGGCTTGATCACCTTTTCCATGATGTCCCGTTCAATTTGCTTCGTGGTCACTTCGGGACTGTGTTGTGTGGAAACGACGATCGTATCAATCCGTACAGGCTTGCCGTTTTTGTACTCGACCGTGACTTGGGATTTCCCGTCTGGTCGTACCCATTTGAGAATGTTTTTCTTGCGCACTTCGGCGAGACGCTTGGTCAAACGGTGAGCCAAGACGATCGGCATCGGCATAAGTTCAGAGGTTTCGTTGGTGGCGTACCCGAACATCAATCCTTGATCGCCGGCTCCGCCGGAGTCCACGCCCATCGCAATGTCACCAGATTGTTGGTGAATCGCGGTGAGAACGGAACAGGTATGATAGTCGAATCCCCAGGAGGCATCGCAATAGCCGACGTCTTTGATGACTTCCCGGATAATATCCGGGATTTCAACGTAGGCCTTGGTTGAGATTTCTCCCGCCACCAGCGCGATACCCGTGGTGAGGATTGTCTCGCAGGCTACGCGGGAGTATTTATCCTGAGCGATAATGGCATCCAAGATGCCGTCTGAGATTTGATCGGCAATTTTATCAGGATGTCCTTCAGTCACTGATTCCGAGGTAAAGAGAAAATTATCTCGCATAGGCCCCTCGTGGGTTGAGGTTATAGAAATCCAACGTCGGTCTGTCTACGGAGTCTGGTAATGTGAGAAAATAGTGGCGAGTGACAAGCCACGAACATGCGAAACAGATTCTAGAGGAAATCGCTTGGCTTTGTCCATCATTTCATGTGGTTTATTCAGGAGAAAAGGCAAGCCTCGTTTACTTGACTCAGGATTTTAGGGACTTGTAACATAACCTGAGTATGGAGGGAACATCGTGAGCTGGGTGTTGGTGAATGTATCACCATGTACATTACGATCTCGCTCTTGCGAAGGTGAATCTCTCAGCATTGTGCTCTGAGTGTTGAATATGAAGTTGATTCGAAAGATCTCGATTCTTCCGGTGCTGCTCGCAGTCGGTGGGCTGGTTGCAGCATCTGTTGTTGAGGCTCAACCGCCGCAGTCGGTCAAACAGTTGGCTGTTGCCCGCGGAGTCGTCCAAGTAGGGGATGAGGCTCCGAATTTTATATTGCGGGATCTTGCCGGGAATGCCATGAGTCTCTCGCAGCTCAGGGGAAAGGTCGTGCTGCTGAATTTTTGGGCGACCTGGTGTGGACCCTGTCGTGTCGAGATGCCGGCGATGGAACAACTCTATCGCACCTTGCCACGAGGTGAGTTCGAAATTTTGGCCGTGTCGACGGATGCCCAGGGAGCAACGGTCACGCGGCCTTTCCAGAAACGGATGGGCTTTACGTTCCCGATTCTTCATGACTCGGAGTATCGGGTTGGGCTGGCCTATGGTGCCCGAACGATCCCCGTCACGTTTATGGTCGATCGCCAGGGCGTCGTGCGACAGAAAATCTTTGGCGCCCGAGATTGGGACTCACCAGAGGCCCGTGACTTAATTCAGGCTCTGATGAAGTCTTAGTGATCATGCAATCCATTCCACAGATTTCACTGATCGCGGCCTTTTCTGCCGGGCTGCTTTCGTTCGTGTCCCCCTGTGTTCTGCCGCTGGTGCCGAGCTATATTTCCTACATCACCGGACTTTCGGTCGAGCAACTTACCGACGCCTCTGAACGAGAAAAGTTCAAGAAGGCGATCATTGTGAATTCTCTGCTCTTCATCGGCGGGTTTTCGTCGGTGTTCATCGCGTTCGGTGCTTCCGCGAGCTTTCTGGGACAGCTCTTGATTAGCCACCAGGATCTCATTCGCCGCATCGGCGGTGTCGTGATCATTCTGTTCGGGTTATATCTGCTCGGGATCCTCAATCTCACATTCCTCAAGATGGAGCATCGGTATCAGTTTCGCAATCGACCGGCTGGGTACTTGGGATCGTTCCTGATCGGGGTGGCCTTTGCGGCCGGATGGACCCCGTGCGTCGGGCCGGTCCTGGGTTCGATTCTGCTCTATGCGAGTACGACCGATTCCATGTTCAGTGGGGTTGTGTTACTGACCTTCTACTCATTGGGGTTGGGGCTGCCGTTATTTCTGACGGCGCTGGGTGTCGATCGATTCTTGGCTTACTTCAAAGAAGTACGAGTCTATTTGTGGGGTGTATCGACCGTGAGCGGAGTCATGCTGATCATCGTCGGGGTGATGATCTACGCCAACTCGTTGACGATGATCACCAGCTTCTTGGAGCGATATGGGATCGGCTGGTATTTGGGGCAATGAAATGCTGTATCAGCTCGCTTGGTCGCCAACCCTCTCCGAGTAGTCTTTCTTCTACCTCAGCACTCGATATTCAGTACTCAGGTCTTCTTGGATTAGCACCAGGCGCCAAGGCGGCAGGCGGTGAACCCTGATTTCAGCGAATGGGTTGCCGCAGCACCAAGGGAATCGAGGGAGGGCTGGATGCCAAATATTCCCATCGTAGATGATGGGGGAGAGCCAGCAGGGGATTGAGATAAGAAGCTGGATTGGCCGTTTCGTGCTAGGCCTGGTCCGGCATCCGAGAGGGATGAGGATTCAGACTGTTGCGCCAACAACGCGTTTGGCTGAGCCGGGCTGATTTTTGCGAGCAGTTGTTTTCCGTCGCCGGCGAACTTGCTGTCTGGGTATTTTTCCGCCAACACCGTGAGATGGTCTTTTGCCCAGTCATCGGCACCCATCTCGTGATATGACTTGGCGATGAAGTACATCGCGTCCGCCGCAACAGGCTTGTCCGGATAGGTCTTGAGCACTTGCTCGAACCGGTGCGCTGCCGCCAGGTATGAGCCTCTTCGATAGTAGAATTGACCCACGAAGAGATGCATCTGCGCCAGCCAATCGTGACACTCCTCGAGTTTTTGCTGTGCTTGCGCATCATACCGACTGCCGGGAAATTCTTTCCGCATCTGCTCGAATGCGGCGATCGCCTTTTGAATCGGTTCAGGGTCGCGATCGATCGTTTTTGCCATCTTGACATGAATCTCCCCAATCCTAAAGGCGGCATAGGGAGCGAGCACGTGATTCCGGTGGAGTTCTAGGAAATGTTTGTATTCGACGAGTGCTTCCGAATACTCTTCCTTCTCAAAGTAGGCCTCGCCGCGTTTCATGATCACATTGGGATGGTAATGGTTATCGACCGTGTCCCCGAGAAAGATTTGCTCATCCGTACTGCTGAGGGCCTTTTTGAGCCCACTTCGGACGTCGCTGGCTGTAAGATCGCCGGCGCAGGAGGAGAACAGCAGGCAGTAGAGGCCGAGCGAAGTCATCAGGCACAGCCTGGACGGTGTGAATCGAGAGGCACTATCTGCTTGCACGAGACCCATCTGCATATCTTATATGGATAGCAAGGATATAGACAAAAAGCAATTGGGTGTGTGGTTTTGTTGACCTACCTTCTTGCCGCCCCTATAATCCCGCTCCACATCCAGAGTCCCATATCGGGTTTGCCCGACTGATTCAGGAGTGGTGCGAGCAGGGCCATGATTAGAACACGAGTAATTGGAACGGGCAGCTACCTCCCGTCTCGGGTCGTGCCGAACGAGGAGATTGCCCAGGTTGTCGGGGTATCCCCAGCCCACATTCAACGGCTGACGGGCATTCGGTCACGTCACTGGGCAGGGGAGCAAGAAGCGGCATCGGACCTGGCGATTGCTGCGGGGCGCCGGGCGTTGGAGGCTGCCGGTTGTGAGGCCTCGGCCATTGATGCCATTGTCCTTTCTACCACGTCACCGGATATGGCCTTCCCCTCGACGGCCTGCTTGGTGCAACGGGGGTTAGGTTGCAAGCCGGTGGGGGCGTTTGATGTGTCTGCCTCCTGCTCGGGATTTTTGTATGGGCTCTCGATGGCACAAGCCATGATTCACAGCGGCCAGGCGAAGACGTGTCTGGTTGTGGCGGCTGAGGTGAAGTCTCGTGCGCTCGATCTTCAGGATCCTGCGACTGCGCTGTTATTCGGGGATGGCGCCGGGGCCGTCATCCTTCGAGGAGAGCACGATTCCACCCCGGAGTGGCGAGGAATCCTTGGAATCAGGCTGTACGCGGACGGGGCCTCTCATGGTCTCATTCGAATCCCCAGTGGGGGATCACGGAGTCCTGTATCGGCAGATACGGTGAAAAAGCGAGAGCATATGTTGCACATGCAAGGCTCGCCGTTGTTTCGGGTGGCCATTCGACGCGTGGAGCAGGCTGTGCACGAGATCTTGAAGGAGTTCGGTGTACAGTCGGGTGATCTCAAGCAAGTGGTGCTGCACCAGGCGAACGGACGAATCCTGGATCAGATCGCGGATCGGTTAGAGATCGAGCGGTCGAGAGTCGCATCGGTGATTGAACGCTACGGCAATACGTCTTCGGCCTCGCTTCCCATCGCGCTCGATGATGCAGTCCGGCATGGGCGCATTTCACCTGGAGATTTAGTCCTCCTGGGCAGTTTTGGTGGAGGGCTCACCTGGGCAACGAGCCTTGTTCGGTGGTAACGCCGATGATCAACAGAGGTCAACATGAGCCTGCATTTTCGTCCGAATGAGTGCCTGATTCAGGAGTACAGAGAATCATGATCTTCAGCATACTTCCCAAAGAGGAAGCCTTCTTCGAACTCTTTAAGAAGGCGGCGCGTAATGTGATTGAGGGCAGTCGGTTGCTCAAGGATTTGATGGAAGACTATACGAATAGTCAAGAAAAGATTGCGCGTATTAAAGAGGTGGAACATATCGGCGACGGTATCACGCATGATATCGCCATGCGTCTCAATCAAACGTTCATCACGCCGATTGATCGAGAGGATATTCACGATCTCGCCAGCGCGTTGGACGACATTCTTGACGCGATTGAAGCGGTGGCGGATCGGTTCGCTATCTACAAGATCGAGCAGCCGACTCCTTGCGCTGTTCGGTTGGCGGATATTCTTTATCAGGCATCCGTGGCGGTGGGGCGCGGAGTGGATCGGATCGGCATGTCGCATGAAGAAGTAAAAGAATATAGCGTGGCGGTGAACAGTTTGGAGAACGAAGCCGACCGAGTCTCGCGTGACGCGATTTCGGCACTCTTTGAAAAAGAAACGAACCCGATCGCCGTCATCAAGTGGAAAGAGATCTACGAGACCTTTGAAGAGGGAACCGATCGCTGTGAGGATGTTGCCAACGTGATCGAATGTATCGTCCTCAAGCAGGCTTAGGTGGTGCTATCCGGACCTGACTCCTCAGAGCGCACGGGTAGGAGAATCTCCCACCCAGGTCAGTGACCCCAGTCTGTTTTCCTGAACAAGAACGAGAGTGCCCATGCCTGAATTGAGCGGATTATTGCTGGTGACCGTGGTGTTGGCTCTGCTGTTCGATTTTTCGAACGGTTGGCACGATTGTGCCAACGCCGTGGCGACGGTCGTTTCCACGCGCGTCCTGAGGCCGCTGACAGCGGTCTTGCTGGCCGGGGCACTGAACATTGCCGGCGCCTTCTTTTCGACCGCCGTTGCAAAAATGATCGGTGGGGGGATTGTGTTTCCAGACGCGATTACAAACGTCGTCGTGGCCGGTGCGATGGCGGGTGCCATCTGCTGGAATCTGTTCACACTGATTCTGGGGCTTCCGACGAGTTCGTCTCACGCATTGATCGGCGGCCTTGTGGGCGCAGCGGTCGCTCATGGAGGCTGGGCGGTCGTGCAATTCAAGGGGTTGAACAAGATTCTTGAGGCCATGGTCCTGTCCCCGCTGCTGGGGTTTGGGATGGGGTTTCTCATCATGGCGCTCGTGAGCTGGTCGTTTTTTCGTGTTCATCGAGGTGTGGCGACAAAACTGTTCAGTCGGCTTCAGCTTGTCTCGGCGAGCTTCATGGCATTCAGTCACGGGGCGAATGACGCGCAAAAGGTGATGGGCGTCATCACACTGGCTCTCGTGGCTTCAGGTCAGCTGACATCGAGCGAAGTGCCGACGTGGGTGATTGTGTCCTGTGCCTTGGCGATGGGGTTGGGAACAACCGTCGGTGGGTGGCGCATTATCCATACCTTAGGTATGAAAATGGTCAAGCTCGAACCGGTGCATGGATTTGCCGCTGAGACCGGGGCGGCGACGGTCTTGCTGTTTACGGCTCAGTTTGGGCTGCCGGTGAGCACGACTCATACGATCACCTCGTCGATCTTAGGGGTCGGCTCGACCAAACGTCTTTCTGCGGTGCGGTGGGGGGTCACGACCAAGATTCTCTCGGCCTGGATCTTCACCTTACCAGGTGCTGCCTTGCTGGGAGCCGGTGCTTATACGGTACTGTCCTGGTTCCACTGAGTGAGCAATCTCTTTCCGCCCTTGATCGGTAGTCGAACGACGAAACGACTGCCTTGAGGCTGATTGGCTTCTACCCACACCTGGCCACCGTGGCCCTCAACGAGGTGCTTCACGATGGCGAGTCCCAGGCCTGTTCCACCCAGGTCTCGCGATCGAGCCTTGTCCACTCGGTAGAACCGCTCAAAGATACGAGGGCGATCCCGTTCGGGGATGCCAATCCCTGTGTCAGCCACGATCAGATCGATCGTGTGGAGCAATGGCTCGGCAGCGTTCGGTGACGGGGTTGATGTCCCACCGACCGTGATGGTCCCGCCTTCGGGGGTATATTTGATGGCGTTATCAAGCAGATTCGTGAGGACTTGCACAAGCCGGTCGTCGTCACCTGCAATCAGCTGTAGCGATGGATCGAGAGCGGTCACAAGTCGGTGGCCTTTTCGGTCGGCAATCGGTTTGATGGTGGACAGCGTTCGGTCGACCAGGGCTCGCACGTCGATGGGTTCTTCCTTGAGCGAGATCTGGCCCGATTCAATCTTGGAGAGTTCGAGCAGATCCTCAATGATCAGATTGAGCCGGTCGCTCTGTTTCAGGATGATATCCAAGAATCGTCCGGCAACCGAGGGATCGTCTTTGCCGCCGTCCAGCAGCGCCTCCACATATCCCTTGATCGAGGTCAACGGGGTTCTCAGCTCGTGAGAGACGTTCGCCACAAAGTCTTTCCGAATCTTTTCCAGCCTACGTAAGTCCGTGACGTCGTGGAACACCAGGACGATACAGGCTTCGTTGTCCCGCTCACCTCCCGCGGGAGAGGCCTCGATATGGAGATGGCGCCCACTGAGCGGGAGCACGATCTCATCCTCATGAGGGGTACGAGCCTGAAGAATCATTGCCACCAGGTTGTTGAGCTGTTGATGACGAAACAGCTCAGCGCAAGGACGCCCGCGGGCTTCCACACGTGAAATGCCGAACATCCGTTCGAGCGCGGGATTGATCTGCAGCACATGGCCGCGGGCGTCCAGTACCATGACTCCCTCGACCATTGAGGTCAGCACGGCCAGGAGCTGCGCACGGTCTTCAGAGAGCTCTTCAATTTTGGTATGGAGTTGGTCGGCCATCTGGTTCAACGTTGACGCGAGTAGCCCCACCTCATCCTGCGTCGTCGTCTTGATGCGCCTCGTGGAATTTCCCAGACTCAAGGCTTGAGCCGCAGCGGCAATTTCGGCGAGGGGCTTTGTAATACTGTGAGCCAGCCAGATACTCAGTGTGACGGCAAGGAGAAAGGCCACTCCGATGGCTAGAACGAGTTGGCGCTTGAATTCGTCGCTTGCGCGGTCTACTTGAGCGAGTGGAAGCGCGGTGCGCACCACCCACGGGGCTGTGTCGTGCGGTACTTTCAGCAGTCTCGCGTGATACATCGTCCGTTCGCCGGTTGTATGGCTGGGACGAACATCTTGCCCCTGGCCGGTCGCGAACGCTTGCGTCACTTCGGGGCGGGATGCGTGATTGTCCAGGGTTGGGATATCGATATCACGGACGGCCGTGTCTGCCAGGACGGTGCCGTCAGCCGCGATCACGGTAATGCGTGTGGAGGATCGGCTGCCGAGTTCACGCGCAATATCTTGTAGCCGAGCAGGCGTGACTGAGGGAGTGGACGCGTGAAACAGCGCCAGAAATCCGTAGTCGACGAGTTTTGCCTTTGCCTCCAAGGTCTCGCCGAATTGCGTGAGATAGCGCTGTTCAAGGGCTTGGATCATCATCCAGCCGGCGATCAGCAGACCGCAGGCTACCGCCACGAGTGTGCCTACCGCGATCTTCCATCGAATCGACCACGACATGGCGATCAATCTGAGTCTTTCAGTTTATACCCGAGGGACTTCACGGACACGATGGCATCTTCCAGGGGTGGCAGCTTCTGCTTCAGCCGGCGGATATGCACGTCCACTGTTCGGGTTGTGCCATAGTAGTCATATCCCCAGACGGCATTGAGCAGCACCTCCCGTGTGAGTACACGACCACGATGACGAAGGAGGTGCTCGAGGAGGCCGAATTCCTTGGCCGTCAAAGGTACCTCCTCCTGATTGAGGCTGACCTCATGCCGAGTCGAATTCATCGTCAACGCACCATACCGGTAGTGCTCCGCTCCGGTTGACGGGGTACGATCAATCCGACGCAGGAGCGCTTTCACGCGGGCAACCAGTGCTTTGGGGCTGAAGGGTTTGGTGACGTAGTCATCGGCCCCCAATTCCAAACCGACGATCGTGTCGGACTCTTCAGCTTTGGCCGTCAGCATAATGATGGGAAGCATCGCAGTCTCCGGCGCGGAACGCACGCGCTTGCAGACTTCGAGTCCATCCATCTCAGGCAGCATCAGATCCAGGACGATGAGGTCCGGCTGCTCTGCCTTGACCTTCTTCAAGGCCTCGACCCCGTTTATGGCCGTGACCGATCGAAAGCCGTCTTTCTGTAAGTAGTGCTGGACGAGTTGTGCAATATCCTGCTCGTCTTCAACGACCAGGATTTTCTTACCCGCAGTCGCTTCCATGATGTTGTTCAGCGTACGGGGGAGGGGAGAGACTGTCAAGTGAGGAGGCTTGACCATGGGGGTGGAAGGCTTCTCCTGTGGGCGCGTTTCGTTAGCAGTGGATCCCCAACAGTGAGAGGCCGAGTCGAAACCAGTAGAAGACAAACACGGCTTCATTGTCTGTGCGTAGGAATAGGGCTAGGTGTTTAGTCCCAGCATTTGATGGGGTGGGTTAGCGGTGAAACGTTCTGGTTCTTGTGTCCAGATGTTACCGATGTATTCGAAGGGCGTGAGGCCTTTGAGGGTTTTGAGCCGCCGCCCATAGTTATAGGCGTTGATAAAGTCGTGCAGGTGGGCTTCAAGCTGACGATGGTTGTCGTCATGATCGCGTTTGAGGGTGGCATCCTTGATCGTTCGGTTCATGCGTTCCACCTGGCCATTCGTCCAGGGAGGCTTGATCTTGGTGAGGCGGTGCTCGATCCCGTGTGCGTTGCATTGCATGTCGAACCTATGGCCGCTCTCTGTCCCTAACTACTTCATTACGGTGATGCTTCCTCCCATGTCGTCATCGGCCCGATGAAGAGGACAGTAGAAGCGATAGGTGACCGGCTTCCCCTCAGTAAGCGCATCCCTCGTGATGCGACTCCTATCTACGACGATCTGTTCGGTCTCGTCTGGCGCAATGGTAATCCGAATGGGTCTGCTGATCCGAAGGCCGCCCTCCTCTACGGACTCCAATAACCCCGGTGCTTCGAATACGTGAGTCCTTGCCGTTGGATTGTCAAACCGAAAGATCAACGGCTCTGTGAAATCTGTACTTGGTTGGAGGATAATGTCTCTGGGAAGCCACACCGCCTGCTGATCGTCGAGATCACGAGCCACGAACAGAATCTCCTTCGCCGATCCGGTCGATGGCCAGATCATCGCTCCAGCGGCGATCACACATCCAAGCCATGCACCCACGGCTCGAGTGTAGAGCCTCTCCCGTTCCTTCATCCGTTGTCCCCTTTACGCATCGACTGGCTCGCAGTGTGGTGGCAAACCCAAGAACGAGCTCGGAAATGGAGCTCTGCCTGAGGTCACGAACGTCTGGAGAATACCGCCCAGGCTGTTCAGAAAGGCCATCCAGCGAGGCGAGAACGCCGCTGGTGGACTTTGTCAACAGCCTGCTAGCCGCTCATCGGCACATCCCATCACGCATCCAAGAACAGGATCGCCAGTCCTGGCTCAGTTTCACGCGATCGCTTGCCGGCCAGGACTGGAATCCTCATTGTCCTTCCCCCTCTAGAGGGAGGCTCCCTGATTCTACTCGGTAGGAGGAGTAGGTGTCGGACCGGAACGTAGTTCCGGCTCAGCCCCCTCCGATGTCGCCTCGTGTTTCGATCACGAACAATTCACCTTTGACGTCAGGATGAATGTCACACCACAGTGCGTGCCGAATACTTTCAGCTCCACCGGTTTGCGGGTCAAAATTTGAGGGCGCTGTGGAGAAGCGGAGCGTCATGGTCTTTCCTGCGTCGACATGAAACGATTTGAATTGTTTGCCTCGGACCTCTGTCCCTCCCTCCACCTTCACCGCCAGGTTTTTGAACAACGTGGACGCTAAGCCGTGGGTCACGGAATCCTGGTTTCGGACGACGACGATCGTCTCCTGCGAAGGCATCGTGAACCCTGCCGTCTCATAGCCGTGCTGCCGGTCCTTGATGGTGATCTCCAGTTTTGAGGGTGGGGCCTCCATCCCCTTGGCCTGTGCGAATACCATGCTGGACCCACCACTCCAGGCCGTCAATACTGCAGCCGCCAGCGGAACGACCAACAAAGCCGGCCCCTTTCTTCGGACACCCATTTCTGCCTCCTTTGTATGATGATAGAGCACTGTTCACCCCGTATCATTTCTTATTACTGTCTTCAGACCCCACACGTCTGTACTCGCCCAACCACCCCCTTCCAGAAGATCTTCCCAACTGAAGCGGCGTGCCGCTCTGCCCATTCATCGAACTCGCACGCACTGCATGGGCGCAATCACTTTGCAAGACTTCGAATATAGTGAATCAGCTGCCAGACCTGTTCGTCCGGTAATGACGCGAATGACATCATCCCGGTTCCCGGCGAGCCGTTTTTGATGATCCAGAATAGTTGGCCGTCCGGGATCTCGCGCATCATCGCTCCACAGGTAAAGTTTCGTGGCGGTGGCACGAACGCAGCTCCCATCACGCCTTTGCCGTCCCCCTGTTCGCCATGGCACATGACGCAGGCAACAGGCTGGGCTGTCCTGAGAAACAGTTCCTTCCCCGCCTGAACGGCAGTGGAAGATGACGGCAGTGCATTTGTCTTGGTGAGGAACTCACTCGGCGCTTTGGCCGTCTTGCGCGGCTGCATACAGGCACTGCCTTGACCTCCGCTCGGGGACGTAGCCATCTCAGGCACGCCCTTGAAGGTCACTTTCAGGTACGCGATCACGTCGGCTACGCCCTGCTGCCCGATGGTCAATCCCCAGTACGGCATGTTCGGCGACTTGCCGATGGCGGGGCCGCCATGGTTGATCACGTTGTAGAGATAGTCCATCGGCAGTTTGTCGAAGGGGATGTTGGCATGCACGGCCGGTTTCGGCTCAATTCCGGATGCGGCGGGACCGTCACCCTTGCCTGTAAATCCATGGCACTGCGCACAATATTCCTTGTAGAGCGTTTTGCCTCGATCCACGCTCGCATTGGTGAACTCTGGACTGGTCCAGGGCTCATAGTACTTGAAGTCCTCAAGCCCTTGTACGGCAAGGTAGCCGATCACCGCCCGCAATTGCGCGTCGGTCGCATCAGCGAGAAATTCCCCGTTATGGGTGGTGAAGTCTTGCGGATTCAGGCCGAAACGATACAGCCAGTCTGCGTTATACCGCCGGCCGGCATGTTGCAGCGCCGCGCTCTGCGGTCCTCCGATCAATTTGCCGTGTTCTTCGATCGTATGGCAGCCCAAGCACGCATGCGCTTTAAATGCGGCTGCGCCAAGTTTGACATCGAACTTCGTGACCTTCGCTACATCAAATGCCCCAACGGTCACACGCGGATCTTTGTGGTGTTCGGCAAAATAGTCGGCAAGGGCATTCGCCTCCGGCTCCGTGACGATCAGGTGTTTGGTCGGAACGTTCGTGAGATCCCACAGATACCCCTTCGCGTAGAGCGGAGCCTCTTTCCCGGTCAGCCAACGAATGAGCCAGGATCGTTGATATTTGCTGCCTGCCCAGATCAAGTCAGGAGCGTGAAGTTTGAACCGTGATTCCGCAACACCCTCGAATCGGTGACAATGGGCACAGGTCCCCTGGATGAGCTCCTTTGCGCGAGAGAGATCGCTCGCAAAGAGAAGAGGGGGTGAGAACATCACCATACCCAGTGTGAGGACCATGGCTCCGACAACTACTCTCTTCTGCACATGCATAATCACTCCCTTTCTCGATGGCGAATGGAATCGTGGGTATCTGACTGCAACCATGTCGGTCGGCTGACCATGTCCCAACAGTTCAATCCGGTGTCCCAAGGAAGCCTCGGTCCATTTCCGTGAAGTCTCCGACTCATTCGCTACCCTTGTGAGACCGACCAGCAAAAAAGGATTCATAACTCAGATTCGTCAGCAGCCGGTTTGTTTATGTATCCATTGGTTCTTTTGCTGCGGACTGCGCCGCTACCCCGTGGCATTGTTCCCTCAATTTCGGTGAGATTCCTGTTCTGTCCCGTTGCTGACCCTTGGCGATCTCACGGGAGCACGTAGGTGGAGGTCGGATTTGTTTTGACGGCGGCTTTGCTGGATACATGCATAGGTGGGCGATCACGTCATGTCGAGCAGGGGATCAGGAGGCTTTCCGTGCGTAGAATTGTCTGGCTTGAGAGGAATGGGATAATATCAGTTGCCAAGCTCATTGAGATCAGTACCGACTTGCCAAGGTATCCAAGCAGGGTCCACGCTATCAGGTCAGTTTGGGTGAAGGAGCAACATGTTACGGCCGAGAATGGGAAAGTGGCGTTGTCTCGTGTAGACTTAAAAGCAGCGTTTGCCTTGGATTGACGACCTACAGAAGATGAACGACTTACATGTATTGAGTCTGGGTAAGACAGGAGGTGGCGCATGGCGTTTGCTGACGGTTGGGCTTATCGTTGTGCTTGCCGCACCTTTTTCTGTGTCTGCCTCTTCGCAAGGCACAGAGATCCCGATGCAAGCGGTGCGCGAGACCGTCACCCAGGTGCTCCGCGTCCTGGACGATCCTAAGCTGAAAGACCCGAGCAAGCAGGAGCAGCGTCGTCACCAGTTGGAAGACATTGCCGCCGACAGATTTGACTATGCGGAGATGGCGAAACGCGTGCTGGGCAGTTATTGGAAGCCGTTGACGGAGGCTCAGCGGAAAGAATTTGTCGAGCTGTACCGGAGCTTTCTTTCGGACAAGTATGCCGGACGAATCGAAGACTACACCGGCCGAAGACAGGAAGTGGGGTATCTGACGGAACGGATTGAAGGCCCGTATGCGGAGGTGAGGACGGAGTTCCGGTCGGAAAAAACAACGATCCCGATGGATTACCGCCTTTCTTTAAAGGATGGTCGTTGGTCCGCCTACGATATCATCATCGACGGCATAAGTTTGGTCAGTAACTATCGGAGCCAGTTTCAGAAGATCATTCGCGAAAGCTCGTATGAAGCGCTGGTTAACAAATTGCGCGAACGAACTGCCATCGACGAATCACAATCAAAACGATAATTGAGGTGCTTTCACCCTCCCCCAACTAGCCGCCATTCCACGACTACCAATTCCTGTCTATCTCCCTGACTCTGCAACGAAGGCCGTGCTGGTCTCGTAGTTATCCTCTTTCGATTGGTCGATACTAGGGCCTGTTCACGCTATCGTAAGCCATCCACGATCAACGCAAAATTGATGACCACGACAAACATGACATCGAGCGTGTCCAACCGCGAGAAGAGGCGCCGAAATCCTTTGAGCCGGCGGAACAGCCGTTCGATCGCATTCCGTCGCGTATACCGAGCGTGATCGTAGTCCCAGGGCGTGCGGCGATTCTGCTTGGGCGGCACCACCGGCACATCCCCGAGCTCCACGGCCAGGGGTCGCGTCTCATCGCCTTCATAGGCCCGATCCATCAACAAGGGGATCGGGCACGGCCTTTTTCCGAAGCGGTGCAGCCGCTTGCGTCCCTCAGGGGCATCGTGGGCCTGGCTCGGGACAGGGCAAACGTCAAGGCCGTTCGAGCATCCGCGGCAACCAGATGAATCGTGGTGGTCCACCCGCTGCGGGAGCGGCCAAGGGCTTGCGGGCTATTTGTTTAACGCTCCCGTCCCATCCGGATGGACCTTGATGATCGTACTGTCCACCGCGACGGCTTCGATCGTGAGGCGGAGGATCTGCACCTGTTGCAACTGGGTCAAGACGCGGTCGCGCACCCCACTCTTCGCCCACCGGTTCCTGCGCGGATCGATCGTGTGCCAGTTCCCGAACTGCCTGGGCAGCCCGCGCCAGTTGCACCCCTGCTCAGCGACAGACAAGATCGCGTTGAGGATCTGCAGATTGTCGAGCGTGACATTGCCGCGTTGGGTCGGCAAGCAGCGCCCGATGTGACGAGCCTGAGCCTCGGTGAGTTCCATGGACGCAGTATCGCAGAAACAGAGGCAGTCGTGTTAACGGGCCCTAGCGGAACAATAACTCGTATGCAGATTCGCCGGTACGCTCCATGGCCATGAGTTGCCGCCGAATGCTCTGATCCTCTGTCCTGGCAAATCGTGCTAAATTGACGAGTTCGTGGTGCTCCAGCGTCTGAGCTTCTCCTGATTCGATCAGCTCGATCGCATTTTCTAATGCATCCAGCATGACTCCGTTAGAAGCCTGGACCAATGCGCGTGCGGCTGCATCGCGGTCTGGGTCTCGGCGTCGACCGGGCATATCGAGGTGGGTATCGAACAATAGCCCTCTCAGTACGTTCCATGTCGCATGTGTGCCGAAATTCCGTCCTTCGAAGGCCATTAAACAGAAGTCCCACAGCAAGTCGACACGCGTATCCAGGAAGCGATACTCAGCCTCGAGTGATGATCCGTTGAGACGTCCTTCTTTGCGCAGCCGTCGCTCGATCGGGGTTCCCACATATGGCAAGGTTCGGCAAAATCCTGCCACTGCCCAACCGTCTTCGGTAAAGAGGCGGAGGAATTCCATGTTGTTGCGCGCGGTCTGTAGGGTGGACCAGGGTTCCAGTAACATGAATCCAAAATCGAAACTCACATTCAGCTCGCGCAGAATCTTTCCTGCATGAAGATGGACGGCCGGTTTCAAATGTTTGTTAAGAGCGGCAAGACTTGCGTCGTCGCCTCCTTCCACACCCATGTAGACATGGCATAATCCTGCAGCGACGAGGGGAGCCAGCAGATCGGCGCGGATTTCGTCTGATCGACAGGCGATTTTCCAGCGCATTTCTTCTTCTAGCTTACGATGAACGATTTCGCCGGCCACCGCTTTAGCCCATGCTTTGGCCTCTGTTCCACCTGCAAGAAAATCATCGTCCTGGAAGAGAATCAGCTTCACGCCACGTTCTCGCACTAAGTATTCTACTTCATCCACAACGTTGATCGGATTGCGGCGACGACGACCGGTCGTTCCGTTCGCCTCATAGAAGGTAATGATCGAGCAAAACGAACATTTCCATGGGCAGCCGCGTGATGCAAGCACCGATGCCGTGGGCAAGTCTTGCCGTCGATAGTCGATGTCACGGCGATCGGGCTCGGGGAAATCATCGATGTGGGTACGACCTTGGCGAGGTGGATTGAGCACCGTCTTGCCCTGATCCAGCCAGGCAATGCCGGGAACCTGCTTCCAGAGTGACGGGTGATCGAGATTTTCAACAATCTCAATCAAGGTATCTTCGCCCTCGAAGCGAACGACGGAGTCGAGTTCGGGGATGTGTCGGAGCAATTCCTCCGGCTCGAAGGAGGCATAATGTCCGCCGATGGTGAAGTGCGCATGCACGCCTGCGTCCCGTAGCGCACGGATCATCCGTGCAAATTGGGGGACCATGTATTGGAAGATCAGCGAAAACCCTATGACATCGGGGTGCTCAGTTTGAATGAGTTGCAGCAAAGGCCCCGGATCGTCGCCGAAGGCAACGATCCGGGTATGGTGCCCCTGTTGCAGCAACCGACTGGAGAGATACCGAATCCCAAGATTGTCCTGGTCCTCGTATCCAACCAGGAGAACGCGTCGACTCCGCACGTTCATTTTCTGGGCTTCGAATTCTTCATCATGGATTCCAACGTTCGCAGCGCCGCTTGGCCTCTGAGCAAGGTTGCCTTCGTTCCCGCAATCGTGCGCTTGAGGTCGGCAGGTTTCATCTTCTTGGCCGCACCAAGCAGACTTTCAAACGCGTCGTAATTCGTGACGGTTCCCCCTCGCACGACGTCAAGCGATTCACTGATCAGTTTTAAACGGATGATGTCTTCAGGGGACGGATCGCCTTTATCAATGAATTTGCCGGGATCGAAAGCCCGGATGAGCTCGATCAGTTTCTTGAAAATGTCGATGTCAGGTTTTGTCGGCAGCACATAGCCTGCCATAAGAAAACTGCTGTTGTTCTGGGGGACCGTGAAAAACGGCGATGTCGAATTTGCGATACCTGTCACTCCGCTGCCTGAGGTGATGTCATCGTCGTTTTCTTCAAAATAGCCGCTGCCATCTCCGCCATAGATGAGTTGCTGCCATGAGGAAAAGTTTAACAGTGGATCACCGAGATTACGCTGGACATGGTCTTTGGCATGGATCGTTGCCGCTCCCCACTGCGTGAGGACAACATGGTCATTGCCGCCGCCTGGCCATGCGACCGGCGTGCCGCCTGGTGCATTGACAAATGTGCTGCCTGGTCCATCGATCGGAGTCGGATTAATCGGTCCGGTCCCGACCCAATGGGTAGCTGTTGTTACATGAGGTGTTCCTGGAGGGCCATCCGTAGGAGTGCCGTAATAGGCAGCGGCAGGCCACTCGGACCAGTTGGTAGGATGATTAAAGGTCCAGCGGACTTTGCGTTTGCCAGTAATACGACGGCCGGTATCCCAGTAAAGGAATGACCGGGAGACCCCATCGGCATCCGGCAAGGAGGGGGGCGCAGTTTGTTCAACCGTGGTGCCGGCAGCAGTGACTGTGACATCCAGTGACCCGAACGAACTGAGATCGGTCGCTTCGGGAAATAGTTTTCCCTTCGTCGTAAAGTGTCCCATACAACGTCCCTCCCTTTCCTGAATTGGTCGACTAACAGATAGGATGGGTATCACTATCTCATCGTTCATTAATTAAGAAAAACGAAATGCATATCCACGTAGGAGAGTCTGAATGGCTCGATCGTATGAAGCGAACGAGTGGGTATGTGCGGTATGCTTTGGATAGGGGAATGCCTGCCATATCTGGATAATGACCGGAAAATTTGATGCGCTGACTATCGACAAGAGCGTAAATACGGGAATACTCGTTTGGCTTACACCATGATTCCAAGTCTATGGACAAAGCGGCGTGGATGGGGTGACAGTAATTCGGTTGACGGACCCTATGGATCTGACGTATCGTGAGCGATTAATACTGTCAGAGAAAATAGGCTGTCTTGTAGAGCCTGAACGAAGGAGCTACGACGACCATGAAGATATATCTCGCCAATCCCCGTGGGTTTTGCGCCGGTGTCGATCGGGCGATCGATATCGTGGATCTGTCGCTCAAGAAATACGGCGCGCCGATTTATGTTCGGCATGAGATCGTCCATAGCCGACATGTCGTGAATACCCTTCGCCGGAAGGGCGCCGTCTTCGTGGAAGAGCTGAACGAAGTCCCTGAAGGGTCGGTAGTGATTTTCAGCGCGCATGGTGTCGCGAAGTCGGTATGGGAAGAAGCGAATCAGCGGCGTCTGCATGTCATTGATGCGACCTGCCCACTTGTGATCAAGGTTCATAATGAGGTGAACCGCGACTATACCCAAGGTTATGAACTGATCCTCATCGGTCATGCCGGCCACCCCGAAGTGATCGGAACGTTGGGGCAGGTTCCCGACAAGTTTCATCTCGTGTCGTCGGTCGAAGACGTGGAAAAACTGAAGGTGGACAATACGGTCAACCTCTCATATGTCACGCAAACCACGTTGAGTGTCGATGAATGTCGGGACATTGTGGGGGCGTTGCATCAGCGGTTTCCCAACATCAAAGGGCCCCATCAAGAGGATATCTGTTACGCCACGCAGAACCGGCAGAATGCCGTCAAAGAGTTGTCGCGTCTCGTGGATGTCATTCTGGTCATCGGGTCTCCGAACAGTTCCAATTCGAACCGGTTGCGGGAATTGGGAGAGCAGTGTGGCATCCCCTCCTACCTCATCGACTCGGCTGCCGATATCGATCCTGTCTGGCTCGAAGGGGCGAAAGCCGTTGGCATTGCCGCTGGTGCGTCAGCACCGGAAATTCTCGTCACGGAAGTGGTCGCGTTCTTGAGAGCGTCGGAGCCGTTCGAAGTCGAAGAGTTAACCGTCATTGAGGAAGATGTTGAGTTCCTGTTGCCGAAGGAACTAGTTCAAATCGAGTCTTCGAAGAAGCCGATGGCCGGCGTTCCACGATAGTATAGTGTGGAATGTGAGAATGCGATGGCTGACTACTGCCATTTAGTTCCTAATCCTATCTAAATCCATGAATTGTAGGGGGAGCGCTTGGATCCCCCTACATACTGTGTTTTGATTTTGATTTCCTCAGATTGCTATGGTACAAGGTCGCGGAGTTTTCCGTTCCTAGGGGTGTGTCCGTGGAGTGTGCGTCTTACGTCACGATGAAGGGGGGCTGATGCATTTAAAGACTATGAGCATGACGGGCTTCAAGTCGTTTGCCGAGGCGAAGATCGAATTTCCCGAGGGTGTGACGGCGATCGTCGGTCCGAATGGAAGCGGGAAAAGCAACGTCGTGGACTCAATCCTCTGGGTGTTGGGTGAGCAGAGCACAAAGACACTCAGAAGTGAAAAGATGGAAGATGTCATATTTAATGGGACCGAACTCCGAAAGCCCCTGGGCATGGCCGAAGTCTCTCTGGTCATTGGTGGGCTTGACCCCACGATGATGAAGCTCGATGGGAGCTCGAGCCTTCCCAACGAATTGACCGAAATGCAAGAGATGATGATTACTCGCCGATTGTATCGTAACGGCGAAAGCGAGTATCTCCTCAACAAGGTCCACTGCCGGCTCAAGGATATTCGCAGTTTGCTGCTCGACACGCGTGCGGGAAGCAAAGGGCATACGGTGATCGCCCAGGGGCAGATCGACCAGATTTTGAACGCGTCCCCCCAGGATCGCCGTGAATTGATCGAGGAGACGGCCGGGATCATTCGCTATAAAAAGCAAAAGGCCGAAGCGCTGCGTAAGTTGGAATCGACTCAACAGAATCTCCTCCGTGTCCGAGACATTGTCGCTGAGGTCAAAAAGCAGTTGAACTCCCTCGAGCGTCAAGCGCGCCAAGCCCGAACTTATCAGGTCTTGCAAGGAGAGGTGCGTGAGATCGAAGTGACGCTGCTGACCAAGGAGTTCCGGACCTTGCGGCAGGCGTTACAGGAGGTCGAGAGTGATGTGCTGAATCTCGACCAGCAAGAATCGGAGAAGGCGGCTGAGCAGGCTCGGCTCACGACCGATCTAGAACAAGCCCGCCTCGATGCGATTACCATGTCCGACACTATCGCCAAGATTCGTGAAGAATTGGCAGGTGTTGAGCAGCAACAGGCCCAGGCGTTGACTGCGGCGGAAGTCGAACGGAGTCGAGGGCAGTTGTTTGGACAACAACAGGTGCAGGAGTCGGCTGAGCTCGAGGAGCTAGGTCGTGCGCAGGGCCAGGTGGCTGAGACGTTGCAGCTGATCGAGACGTCCTTACGGTCGGTGGACGAGGAGATGACGCTTCGGGTTCAGGCGCTCGAGGAATTAGATCAGGAGCTGATGCGATTGGTCGGTCAGCGGGCAGCAGCCGTCGCGGAGGAGGAGCGAGGCCGCAAGGATGTGCTCCAGCTGGCCGTGCTTGTGGCGAATACCGAACAGGCCATCTCACAACTGGCGAGAAAGATGGAAGATCTCATAGGGCGCGGGGCACGGTTGACGGGAGAGCGAGAGGAGCTCGGCGGCCAGCGTGCTACGGCGATCGAACGGCATGAGTCGTTGCGGAACGAGTATGGAGAGGCCGATCGGCGGGTGTCCGAACTGCGTGCGGAGCTGCGCGCGGTGCAGGAAGAGGCCGCTCAAGCTGCGGGGAGCCTGCAATCCTTGGATCAGGTGATTCTGCGCCGTTCGGAGGAATTGGCAGGAGTCGATTCACGTCTTGAGGCGCTCCAAAGCGTGGTGCGTGAAGAAATGGGCTATGGCCGGCAAGGTACCCAACAAGGTCCTGCTCTGAAGTCTTGCGAGGGCGTGCGGGACGCGGTCGCCGAGTGGCTGGTCGTTCCGTCGGGGATGGAGCGTGCGGTCGAGGCGGTACTGGGGGAGCGTGTGCGCGGATGGTTTGTAGATGAGCCGTCGGTCGGCAAACGGCTGATTCGATTTCTCCAGCAAGAGACGCTCGGACGAGGCAGCTTTATCCCACAGCGTCCTCGATGGGACGGGGCCTCGACTCCCTCGTGGTGGGCGACGATTGCTGCGGAACCCGGCGTGGTGGGGCGAGCGGTCGATCTGGTCCAAACGGATGCCGCGCAAACGGCGGCTCGTGACGTCTTGTTCGATCGCGTGGTGATCATTCGGTCCTTGGATCAGGCGTTGCAGCTATGGGAGCGATCCGAATGGGGCGCTCCTCACGGACCGATTCTCGTCACGTTGGATGGGGAAGTGGTGGATGCCTCGGGTATCGTGACAGGTGGCCAGGTACAAAGCACGCCCGGTCTGCTGGAACGGCGTCGAGAGGTCATCGATCTTGAGGCCAAACGAGAGTCGTTTGTGACTGAGCTTGATCAGAGTAAGCAACAGCGGGATATGGTCGTTGCACAGATTCAGATGCTCACCCAGCGTGATCGCCAGCTCGGCGATGCCCTGCGCGAAGCGGAAATGCAGAATCTGTCGTTGCGCAAAGATGAAGAACAGCTCCAACACAAGCTGACGGATCTGGACCATCGCTTGCAAGCTGTGGACGCGGAGATTCAGGAGGGCCTCACTGAGCGAGGTCGAGTTGAGGAAGAATCACAGTCCGTGCAGGCTCAATTGGGACAATGGATTGCGGAGAAAAACGGGCAGGATGCCTTGGTGGCGCGAGTACGAGAGCGCTTGGGGTTGCTTGACCAGACGATGAACCAGCATCAGGAGCATGTGACTCAGGCTAAGCTGACGGTAGAGGGGTTGCGTGGCAAACGAGAACATGAACAGCTGAACCGGGTTCGTGTCACGCAGCAGATACAGGAGGCTGAAGAGCGGCGGCGAACCTTGGGTGAACACCTCAACAGCTTGAAGGGTTTGATCGAGCAGAGTCGGGAGGAACAGGTCCGGCAAGAGACGCTGTGCCAAGATCTCGGTCAGAACGCCGGGCGGATCAAGGGTGAATTGATTGCGGCTCAGGAGCGACAGGCGCAGCACATGACAGCGAGTCAAACACTTGAAGCCGGTTTAGAGGAGGTGCGGCGAGGGATGTCGGTCGTTCGAGAGGCTCGAATGACCGTGGAGGTTCGTCGCGCCGAGGTGCGTCTGCACTTAGGGACGGTGGAGGGTACGCTGACCGGCACCTATCAACTTGATCCACTGACCCTGGTCGATGCTCCGCCGCAATCAGTTGAGTCGGCGGGCGAGGCGGAGGTTGCCGTGCCGCAAGAGACGGACGAGCGTTCAGATGCGGAGCTGAAAGAGCAGTTGCAGAAACTCCGTGATCGCCTGGATCGCATGGGGCCCATCAATCTGGCTGCGATCAGCGAGCACCAGGAATTGGAGGAGAGGCACAACTTTTTGTCGGCGCAAGAGCAAGACCTTTCGAATTCGATTGCCTCGCTGAAGGAGATCATCCAGCGTATTAACCGGACGACGAAGGAGATGTTTGCCGCCACCTACGACGAATTGCAGCAGAAGTTCACCGAGGTGTTTGGGCAATTTTTCCCCGGGGGACGGGCCGAGCTCCAGTTGGTCGAGGAACTGCCTTTGGAGAACGGTGAGCCATCCGGTAATCAAGAGCCTGGCATCGAGATTGTGGCTCAACCTCCCGGCAAACGGCTGAAGAGCATTACCATGCTGTCGGGTGGAGAAAAAACGTTGACGGCGATGGCGCTCTTGTTTGCGAGTTTTCTCATCAGGCCGACCCCGTTCTGCCTGTTGGATGAAATCGATGCGCCGCTGGACGAGGAAAACATCGGCCGTTTTACGGCGGTCTTGAAAGACCTGGCACAGAATGCTCAATTTCTCGTCATTACGCACAATAAACGCACGATGAGCATCGCTGATTCGCTTTTTGGCGTGACGATGGAAGAACCGGGTGTGTCGAAGCTTGTATCCGTCAGGCTCGGCGATCTCCAGCCGGCTTAAACGGTAGGCGTCGTAACAGAGGCGCAGTACTCTTTACTCTCTTTCGTGAATGATTGAAGCGGCGGCCTATTGGGCCAGCTGCTGAATGAACGGTTATCTGGCCACGGCTTATCCTTCTTGCAGCTGAATCGTCTCGAGGTGGACTCGGGCGGTACCTTGTTCGACGAACCCGAGTTGTTCGGCTGCCCCTCGGCTTACATCAATGATTCTCTTCCCGGAGACAGGCTTATGCCGACTGGGAAAGGGGCCACGGTCATTGACTCTCACCATGAGTGACCGTCCGTTTTCGAGGTTCGTCACTTGTGCGTGAGTCGGGAGTGGCAAATACTTATGGGCTGCCGTCAATCCGTCGGGAGTGAACAGTTCGCCGTTGGCCGTCATGGAGCCGCCTGGCAACCGTCTGGTTTCTTCTCCATACCACGAGGCCAAGCCAGTTTCCTCCTAGGTCTGTGCGCTGGTCACCGTCATCGGGATATAGCGGGAGCCGTTGACGGTATAGGGAGCGGTTTTCACACGTCCGAGCCGAATCGCCTCTGTGACAGGGAGGCCATCAATGGTCTGGAGCTCATCCCTGACCAAGCAAACGTCCAATGGAGCCCGTACAACTTCAAAGGTGAATTTCCCGATGTGGTAGACAAGGTTGGTCGCCTCTTTCGTGAATTGAGATGTTTCGCGTACGATCCACACGGTTCCTTTGACGGTGCGCTTAGTGACTCGATAGCACGTTTTGATCGTTGAGACGGTTGCCTTGAGTACAGAGCAGGAGGTGAGTGTTATGATGAAGATGCTTAGGAGCCATAATGGGAACGTGACTCGGTTCATCCGCATATGCTCATAAAGAATCCGTTAGCGGCACAGAGGAGATCCCTCGATATCCATACAGATGGCGTAGTTGTGTATGGCAAGGCAGACTCCCATCCGTAACGCATCGTTGGGTACAAGCAGGAGTGTGTTTGGATCGTGCAGCGCAGGCTGGGCGTGGGCGATTGCTACTGTACGCAAAAGAGGTGATATCCGTTCAGCCTCAGCCGGAAAGAAAGAAGGTTTTCGTATGGGCGGAGGATAGGCTCGGGTATTCTGTACGTGTAGCAACAGGGAGATGTTACCGCTATCGAGGAGGTAATCATGACACCTGTCCAAGGACCAGTCAGGCTCCCGTATCCGCAATCAGTCGACGATTTCGTTCGTGCTCAGGTGATCTTGGAAGCACTCTGTACTTCACATGGGAGGAGAGACGGAACGCTGGTTCGCCGAGAAGATGTGGAGAGGCTGGAGGCGTTTGATGATCACCCCTTGGCGCCTGCCATGGGAGTGATCAATGGGCTGAAGTTATCGGCTGTCCTATGGGGCGTTATCTTCCTGGCTGTCGTCTTGATCTGGTGATCCGTTTCTCCCGCAGCGGTTTGACGTCACGTTTTTCAAAAGAGTTCCTTATTTAGGCTCATTGTCTTGTCCTAATAGAATTATATCCATATAGAGCGGTGGCTGTACTGGCCGATTCCCTCCAAAATATCAAATAGCCCGCAGTCAGACTCGCGTGAGTTCCTCTCTAATATCTAGGATGGTCCCACGTCGTGCCTCAACATAGCTTTCCAACAGGCTGTTCGTCATCACCCTAGCCACCATACTGTTCTCAATCACCTACAGGATTCGAATCCGGCAGGTACATCGGGCGCTTCTGTGTCTCTCGCGCTTGACTCGATTTTAGGTGTCTGTTATAACGCAGCAGTGCTTGTGTAGGTTTTTTCAAACACACACAAGGAGACCTGTTGTAGATGACGGTTTCTTGCCTGCCGATTGTTATTGTTTTGAGTCCTAACCATTCATGAACCTCATTAAGGCGCTTTTCAATCGCCTCTCTGACAGCTTGCTCTCTGGGACGCCGGGGAGGCTGGATCACGCAACGGAGTTCAACCCCGTGGCACCGCTTCGGTTGGTGTCGGAGAAGCCGGTCGTACTTCCCGCCTTAGATACGGCCGCAGGTCGTCGGCCAATTGGTCATGCTGTGGGACAGCCTGATTCGGTTGATGAGGCAATCAAGCGGAGCCAATCATGGTTCTTTGCCCGCCAACATGCTGAGGGCTACTGGGTTGCGGAATTGGAAGCCGATACCACTCTCACATCAGAATATCTGATGCTTCGCCGCTTTCTTGATCGGGTGGATCCAAAACGGGAAGAGATGGCGGTTCAATATCTCAAGTCGATGCAGCTTCCTGATGGAGGATGGCCCATTTATTATGGAGGACCATCAGAGATCAGCGCTTCGGTAAAGGCCTATTTTGCGTTGAAGCTGAGCGGTGTCTCGGCAGATGAACCGTTCATGATTCGGGCCAAGGAAGGTATCTTGGCCATGGGCGGAGTCCTCCAGGCCAACGTGTTTACGAAAATCACGCTGGCATTGTTCGAGCAGTATGATTGGGAAGGGGTCCCCCACATGCCTGTGGAGATCATGCTGCTTCCCAAGAAATTCTATTTCAGTATCTATGCGATCTCCTACTGGTCACGGGCGGTCTTGATCCCGTTACTGATTGTCTTCGCTCACCGGCCGGTCTGTCGGATTCCACGGGATCAGGGGATCGACGAGTTGTATTCCGTCCCGCGCGAAGAAGTGCGATATTGGAAGTATCCTCCGTTCAATAAGGATCAGGCCTGGTTTACCCCGCACAACTTTTTTGTCGCTTTGGACGCGATGTTGAAGTTGTATGACCGTATGCCGATGCGCGCGTTACGGGAAAAGGCATTGCACAAGGCCGCGGCCTGGATGGTGGATCACATCAAAGGATCTGGGGGGCTCGGCGCGATCTATCCGGCGATGGCGAACTCCATCATGGCGCTCGAATGTTTGGGTTACAAGGCTGATGATCCGCTCGTCGTCAAAGCCCTGCGTGAAATTGAGGAGCTGGAAGTCTATGATTCGGCGATGATGGATGGTGAGCGCGTCTCCACCGTGCATTTGCAGCCGTGTTTTTCACCTATTTGGGATACGGCGTTGTTGACCAATGCGTTGATCGAGGCTGGTGTGTCGCAGGATCATCCATCGCTCCAAAAGGCAGGCCGCTACCTGATGTCCCGCCAAGCCAAGACGGTAGGGGATTGGATCATCTCCTCACCGAGTGCAGAACCGGGTGGGTGGTATTTTCAGTTTGAGAATGAACTCTATCCGGATGTCGACGATTCCGCTGTTGTCATCATGGCGCTCTCAAAATTGAAGATCCCCGAACAAGAAGGTGAGCTGGACGAATCCATGCGGCGTGGCATGCAATGGGTCCTGGCTATGCAGGGCTCTGACGGCGGTTGGGGAGCCTATGACAAAGACAATAACCGAGTGGTCTTCAACTATATTCCGTTTGCCGACCACAAGGCGCTGTTGGATCCCAGCACGGCTGATCTTGCTGGACGGTGTTTGGAAATGCTCGGTGCCCTAGGGTATGACCAGACCCACCCATCAGCTGGACCGGCGCTGGCCTTTCTGAAGAAGGAGCAGGAGAAGGACGGAAGTTGGTATGGGCGGTGGGGTGTCAATTACATCTATGGGACATGGTCCGTATTAGCCGGTCTGCGTGCCATTGGTGAGGATCTTTCGGCTCCCTATATTCGCCGTGCCGTGTCGTGGCTTGAATCAAAACAAAATTCTGACGGCGGGTGGGGTGAATCCTGTCTCTCATATCGAGACGATGGTGATGATCATGGAAAAGGAGAGAGTACGCCATCCCAAACCGCATGGGCACTGATGGGCCTGATGTCGGCCGGAGCGGTTGATTCCTTCAGTGTGGCGCGTGGTGTACAGTTTCTGCTTCGGCAGCAAACGAAGGATGGATCATGGCAGGAGATTGCCCATACCGGTACGGGATTTCCTCGCGTCTTTTACCTTCGGTACCATTGGTATTGCCAGTACTTCCCCTTGTGGGCGTTGGCCATGTATCGTAACGTGCGTTCTCGTGGGAAAACACGGGCTGATGAACTGCGCCATCATCTCAAAGGAGCTGACCTCCCTCGGGCCGAGCATTGACCCCCGCTGGTCTTTTCCCTCCATTGTCTTTGATTGGGCAGCCGGGCACACGCGTCGCTATTTTTGCGGCGACACCATGGGAAATGAGAGCCATACGTTCAGCGTTCCATCCTCTGGTCAAACGAACTGTCGGTGGAATTCAGACGCTTGTGCATGCGGCTGAGGAGCAAGAGTATTGTCTGGTTCAAACCGGTGTCGGTCCGGAAAAGGCACGGCAATGTGCTGCCCGGTTGCTTGATAACCAGTCCTTCTCTCTCATAATCTCCACGGGATTTGCCTGCGCACTGATCGCAGTAGGTATTGGTGCGCTCTTAGTCGGTCATGAGGTGGTGCACAGTGGTGAGGAAGGTACGGAGTCCGTACTCCCTATCAGTGTGCCTGGGGAAGAACGGGATCGTATGGTTAGATACACTCAGGCCATAATACCTGCGGTGCGCATGGGGCGGTTTATCTCAACTGATCAGGTGATCGGGACTGCTCGGGAAAAACGAGCGTTTGCAGACAAGACGCAGGCGATCGGCCTTGATATGGAGAGCGCAGCGTTGGCGGTCGAAGCAAATCGAGTTCGTACGCCATTTATCATTATTCGAACGGTGTCGGATCTTCTCGATGAAGATCTTCCGCTTGACTTCAATCTCTTTCTCAGGCCCACTGGGTGGCTCAAAGGGATTGGGACTGTTCTAGCCGCTCCGTCCTGTCTCTTGGGGCTTGGTCGGCTTCGTCGGCAGAGCATCACCGCAGCGGAAGCCTTGACCGATTTTTTTAGGCAATATGCGACGACGAGGGCTCATCAAGGACGAGAACGCGCGTCGACCCCGATGTGACCATGAAAGTCCTTGGAGTACGAGCTCAATGAGCTCTCATGTACGTGAATTAGAGCAGGTCGGCTGCTTCGTTGCGCTTCTTAAGGCTAAGTCGGTTTCGTCGGCAGAGTATCATCACGGTGGAAGTGTTGGCCGGTTTTTTTAGGCAGTATGCGACAACGAGGGCTCATCAAGGACGAGGACGCGCGTCGACCCCGATGTGACCATGAAATTTCTTGAAGCACTGGGCCGCTGGGCTCTCACATCTGTGGCTGAAATGGGTCGGATGCTGATCTTCGTGCTGTCGGCCTTCGGCTGGTTGGCACGTCCCCCGTTTCGAGCCATTCAAACCGTTAAACAACTCCATTTCATCGGCTATAAATCGACATTCGTCGTTGTGTTGACGGCAACCTTCACGGGTATGGTGCTGGCGCTGCAGGGGTATCATACGTTGCGGAAGTTCGGATCGGAGGGGTTGCTTGGAGCAGCTGTGGCGGTCAGCATGATTCGTGAGCTGGGGCCGGTGTTGGCAGCGTTGATGGTGACGGCGAGAGCCGGGTCAGCCATGACGGCGGAGATCGGAATCATGCGGATCACGGAACAGATCGATGCGCTCGATACCATGGCGGTCAATCCGCTTCAATACTTGATTGCGCCAAAATTGGTTGCAGGGTTGATCGGCGTGCCGCTCCTGGTCGCTATTTTTGATGTCGTGGGAATTTACGGTGGCCATGTCGTGGGAGTGGAGCTGCTTGGCGTGAATGCCGGGACCTATTGGAATTCCATAGAGTCTGCGGTTGAGTGGAAAGATGTCTATGGGGGCATCCTGAAATCCATCAGTTTTGGGCTGATTATCAGCTGGGTTTGTTGTTATAAGGGGTTCTTTACCAAAATGAGTGCAGAGGGCCTGGGGAACGCTACGACTGAAGCGGTCGTACTCTCGTCGGTCCTGATTCTCGTGTGGGACTATTTTTTGACCGCCCTCCTCTTTAATCTGTAATCATGTTGAAGCTTGTCGGGGTGACGAAGACACTAGGTGGGCAGCAGGTATTGAGGGGCGTCGATCTTGCCGTGCCGGAAGGAAAACTCACGACGATCATCGGGCGCAGTGGAGAGGGCAAGAGTGTGCTGCTGAAACACATGATCGGTTTGCTCCAGCCTGATTCCGGCGAGGTGTGGGTCGATGACGTCGAAATTTCCCGGCTTCGCGGGCATGCGCTGAATGAGGTGCGCAAGCGATTTGCAATGTTGTTCCAGGGCGCGGCGTTGTTCGACTCACTGACGGTCTTCGAAAATGTCGCCTTCCCTCTCCGGGAAAAGCTCCGATTGAAAGGGCCTGAGGTGACCAACCGGGTTGAGGAAAAACTCGATCAAGTCGGCTTGACCGGGATGGGACATAAATTTCCGGCAGAATTGAGCGGAGGCATGCGTAAGCGCGCAGGGTTGGCACGGGCGTTGGTCATGCAGCCCGAGATCATGCTGTTCGATGAGCCGACAACGGGGCTTGATCCGCTCATGGCCAAGTCGATTCATGACTTGATTACGAGCATGCAGCGAAAGTTTCGGTTTACCGCTGTGATGGTGAGCCATGAAATTCCAGAAATCTTTGGGATCTCTGATTACGTGGCGATCTTGAAACAGGGGAAGATCGCGGCGATGGCCGAGCCCTCTGAGTTCCAACGAACCACTGACCCGGAAATCAAGGAATTTATTTCGGTGGGAGGGACGGTGCTGATGCACGCGCAGGCTTCAGAGGCTAAAGGAGTATCATGATGGAGAAGGCCAAGCTGGAGATGGTTGTCGGCATATTCGTATTGATAGGGATCATCTCGTTGGGGTATCTCTCCGTCAAGCTGGGGAAATTGGAACTGATAGGGGGAGATCTCTATGAGGTTGATGCGCTATTCAATTCCGCGACAGGACTGAAATCCGGAGCGGCTGTGGAAATCGCGGGCGTTGAAGTCGGGCGGGTCAAGGCGATCAGCCTCAAGGAGGATCGGGCACTCGTGCGATTGGGGGTGCACAATGGGACGAAGCTGTATTCCGATACCATAGCCTCGATCAAGACGCGAGGGATCATCGGAGAAAAATACCTGTCCCTGTCGCCGGGTGGAGGAGGCGATCCGTTGAAGCCGGGCGAGACCATCCGAGATACGGAGTCCGGCCTCGACTTGGAGGAATTGGTGAGCCAATACGTGCATGGGAAAGTCAATTAGTTCGAGTTCACGTATTTGCGCACTGCGGAAGAAGCCATCGAGTCAAAGGGAGTAGGTGGGGTATGGTGATGGGGAAGTGTTGGAACAGTGGAGGCGTGTTTCGTCGGTCAGCCGTGGGATTCTTGCTCATGGCGGCGGTGATTGTGGCAGTACCTACCCAAAGTATTGCGGGGGATCCCACGGTCGCGATGAAGGCAACTATTGATGAAGTGCTCCGGATCGTACGGGATAAAGAGCTCAAACAGCCGGGGAAGGTCGACGCGCGTCGACACATGCTCGAAACCGTGGTGGCGGCACGATTTGATTATGCTGAAATGTCTCGGCGGGCACTAGGGGCTCCCTGGAATCAACTGACAGACCAACAGAAGCAGGAGTTCGTCGATCTATTTCGAACGTTGTTGACGAATTCGTATGCGGATAAGATCGAGACCTATTCCGGCGAGGGCGTGGAGTATCTCCATGAGCGTACGGAGAAAGAGTACGCCGAAGTCCGGACAAAGGTGCTATCGGGGAAAACCGAAATTCCTTTGGATTATCGACTCGTCAATAAGGCTGACGAGTGGCGGGTGTACGATGTCGTCGTAGACAACGTCAGCCTGGTGAATAACTACCGTGGGCAGTTTACGAAAATTCTTCGTGCCGCTTCCTACACGGATCTCGTCGAACAGCTTCGCAAGAAATCAGACAAGCTCAAGGCACCATAGCACCCCGGTTCTGACGTGATGACGACGTGTATGCGTAGCCTTGCGGTCGGCCTTGCTCTTATCTTGTTCGTAGCCCTGTGCCTTGCGGCTCCCGGCGAGCTTCAGGCCGAAGTCAAGCTCTTCCCGATCCCTGCCGTCAGCAGCAGCAAAAACGACGGCAACGATATCGGGATGATCGTGCCGGCTCTCTTTACCGGGCCGGATGGGGATTTGAAGTATCTTGTTGCCCCGATGGTGGTCTACAACTCGATCGTTGGGACGCGCGGCACCGTCAATTTGTTTCGCTATGAGCCGGGAGGAAAGGAGCTGCGGGGAATCGCTTCGTGGACTGAGCGGATCGAGAGGAAGTTTTTGTTAAGCTATGTCGATCCAGGTTTTAGTGACGGCCGATATAGTATTGGCTTCAGTGCGACGCATTTCAAAAACGCCACGGTGCGCTTTTTTGGGGTCGGGCCGACAACGCGGCAAAATGACGAGACGAATTATACGGCATCCGAAACAAGATTGAACTGGAAATTTGGTGTCTATGCCAACGAAGTGACACAGGTCGCCGTGAGCCAACGACTTCGCCATATGCAATCGATCCAGGAAGGGGCGACGGATCTTCCTTTTTCAGGCTCAAATTTCCCAAACGCTCCGGGTGTCGATGGCGCAACCGTCCTTGGTCAACGGATCAGCTTCCATTACGATACTCGGAACAATCTCGTGACACCGACCGATGGGATGGCGGTGACGGCTTATGCCGAGCTGAATTATAACTTCAAAAACGGCGAGCATCCGCTCTATTCGCGGTATGGGCTTGATGTGAAGAAAATGTTTGCCAGTGAATCCAAACGGGCCATTTTGGTCATTCACGGGGAACTACAAGCGACGATCGGGACGGATGTGCCATTTTTCGAGCAAAGCTCGCTCGGTGGACAGAATTCGTTGCGTGGTTTTGGCGTGGATCGATACATCGACAAGCAGATGATCGCGTTCAGTGTCGAAGAGCGAATTCATATCCTGCGAGCGCGTCTTGCCGGGGTTATGGCCGATTTTGAGATTGCCCCGTTTATCGATACGGGGCAGGTGTTCAACTCGTTCAAGAACGTCAGCTTCAAAGACTATCGCATTACACCGGGCATTGGGTTTCGGGGAATTATTCGTCCGAATGTCGTGGGACGAATCGACTATGGCTTTAGCAAGGAAGGGGGAGCCATTTTTGCTGGACTCGATTTCCCATATTAACAAGCCTGGGGCAAAACTCTTCTCGCTCCCATACATAGGGCGAGCACAGTGTGCATGTGATCGAATCTGAATAGTCTGAGGGAGGCTCAACATGGCATCTGGCAAGGTTCCTGCCGGTTGAGATGTAGTGCCACGACTGTATTGTGCGTGAAGCCTCTCCTGAACGGTGGGAGCACGAAGTTCGAGGATTTTTGGGCACCCGGTCCGCTATGAGCTGGGAGAGATCGACGACTCAATCAGGGTTCGTGCCACTGGCGCCGTGAGTGATTTCTGATCTCCGTGTACCTTTCGTAAGTACTTGACTTCATGTAGTTTCTGTGTGAAACTTCACCCAAAATCGCTCCTGGATCATGCCAGGGAGAGCGTATTCCTGCCAAAGGCGGTCAGCGTCAATGGTAGACAAACGAAGGAGAGTATCCATGTCCATCTTGAAGAAGATCCATAGTCCGGCTGATCTGAAACGACTATCTCCCGACCGCTTCCCAGCGTTGTGCCAAGAGATTCGTGAACAGATTATCGGCGCGGTCTCCAGTGTCGGTGGACACCTGGCTTCAAATTTGGGAGTCGTTGAGCTCACAGTCGCGCTGCAGTATCTCCTCGATACGCCGACCGACAAGATTGTGTGGGACACGAGTAACCAGTCTTATACACATAAACTACTGACCGGTCGCCGAGAACAGTTCCATACGCTTCGCCAATATGGAGGACTGAGCGGGTTCTGTAAACGGGAGGAAAGTGAATACGACACATTCAATGCCGGACATGCCGGGACTGGGGTGTCGGCTGCCTTCGGTATGGTGGAAGCCCGTGAACAGTTGAAGCAAAAGCATAAAGTCGTGTGTGTCGTCGGTGACGGGGCGATGACGGCCGGTATGACGCTCGAGGGTCTGCACCATGCCGGAGGGCTCGGAAAAGATTTCCTCGTGATCCTCAACGACAATCAGATGTCGATCTCAAAAAATGTCGGGGCGATCTCCGCGTACTTGAGCCGAACGATTACAGGCGAGTTTTACGGGAAGATGCGTGAAGAAACGGGGCAGCTGCTGGGTAAGATTCCTCATATTGGTAGTGATATGCAAAAGCTCGCCCGTCGTGCTGAAGAGCTAGCAAAAGGCGTGATTCTTCCTGGATTGCTGTTCGAGGAGCTTGGGTTTCAGTACAGTGGTCCTATCGATGGACACAACTTCGAGCATCTTCTTCCAACGCTTGAGAATGTGCTGAAAATGAGGGGACCGGTCCTTCTCCATATCATTACGAAGAAAGGGCTCGGGTATGAGCCGGCGATGAAGAATCCCGTGTGGTTCCATGCCTGCCCACCGTTCGTTCGCGAAACGGGTGCCCCCGCGAAAAAAGCCGCGCGGCCATCCTATACGGCGCTCGCCATGGAGACGCTGGTCAAATTGGCCCGTGAGGATAAACGCATTGTTGCCATCACGGCAGCCATGTGCGAAGGCACAGGTCTGACGGCGTTCGAAAAAGAATTCCCCGATCGTCTCTACGATGTCGGTATTGCCGAACAGCATGCCGTGACATTTGCGGCAGGGCTTGCAGCCCAAGGGCTGAAGCCGGTCGTGGCGATGTATGCGACGTTTCTCCAGCGAGCGTATGATCAAGTCGTGCACGACGTGGCGACGCAGAATCTTCCCGTGGCATTCTGTATCGATCGTGGCGGCCTCGTGGCTGAGGATGGAACCACTCATCACGGTGCCTTCGACTACGCCTTCTTGCGCCATGTTCCCAACATGGTTGTGATGGCGCCAAAAGATGAGAATGAGCTTCAGCATATGATGAAGACATCCTTGGAACATAATGGTCCGATTTCGGTGCGCTATCCGCGCGGAGTGAGCCTGGGCGTGAAAATGGACGCGACTCCGCAGGCGCTTCCCATCGGGAAAGGTGAGTTGCTGAAGGATGGGACAGATGTGGCGATCATGGCGATTGGCGTATCCGTGTGGCAAGCGATGGAAGCCGCGAAGCGCCTCAGCGAAGAAGGCGTCTCCACGGCGGTCGTCAATGGGCGGTTTGTGAAACCTATCGATCAGGAACTGGTCGTGGATGTCGCGAAGCGGGTTCGGTATGTCGTGACGGTTGAAGAAGGCTGCAAGATGGGTGGGTTTGGCTCCGCAGTGCTTGAGACACTGGCCGAGGCGGGCGTCTCCGGCGTGAGGACCAAGGTGCTTGGTTTGCCTGATTGGTACATCGAGCAGGGGCCGCAAGATTTGCTGCGGGAACGATATGGGTTGACGGCGGAAGGAATTTATCAAAGTGTCAAGGAGCTGATCGGCAAGGCGCCGGCAGAAAAAACACAATTTGTCGGGACAGCACATGCTGGTCATCTTCCACATGGAGACGAGCAGGGCAGTTAAGAGTTACGTAAGGAGTGAAGGATACGGGGTAAGGCGAGTAGCTGGATGCATATTTCAAGGCGAAAAACTCGACAGATTCAGGTTGGTTCAGTAAAGATCGGTGGCGATGCCCCGGTGTCCGTGCAATCGATGTGCTCGACCGATACGCGCGATGCCAACGCGACGATCGAAGAGATTCGCCGACTCGAAGAAGTCGGCTGCGAACTCATCCGTGTTGCCGTGCCGGACGAAGAAGCGGCGGCCGCTCTTCCGAAGATCAAGGCGGCAATGACGGTGCCGTTGATCGCTGATATCCATTTTGATCATCGTCTTGCCTTGAAAGCAGCGAAAATCGTCGATTGTGTCCGGATCAACCCTGGAAACATCGGTGCCTGGTGGAAAGTCGAAGAAGTTATTAAGGCTGTGAATGACCGAGGCATTCCACTTCGCGTCGGAGTAAACGGGGGGTCGCTTGAACGACCTCTGCTGGAAAAGTACGGGTGGCCTTCTCCTGAAGCCTTAGCCGAGTCAGCGTTGAACGCGGTTCGTTCACTTGAGGATGTCGGCTTCACCAATATGAAGGTGTCACTCAAGGCTTCTGATGTACACCATGCGATTGATGCCTACTACCTCTTTGCGATGCAGTCGAACTATCCCTTGCACATCGGCATCACCGAAGCCGGTACGGCGATGACCGGCGCTGTGAAGTCGGCCATGGGCCTCGGATATCTTCTTTCTCAGGGAATCGGGGATACGTTGCGGGTGTCGCTTGCTGCTGATCCGGTAGAAGAAGTGAAGGTCGGCTATGAGATTCTAAAGTCGCTCGAACTCCGCCACCGCGGAATCAACGTCATCGCCTGTCCGACGTGTGGACGGGTCGAGATCGATGTTGTCAGAATGGCGAATGAATTGGAGAAAAAACTCGGCCATATCAAGACACCGTTGAACGTATCCGTGCTCGGCTGTGTGGTGAATGGGATCGGAGAAGGAAAAGAAGCCGATATCGGGATTGCCGGCGGCGAGGGGAAAGGTATTTTGTTCAAGAAAGGCAAGCTTGTCCGAAAGGTCCCGATAGAAGAACTGATGGACACGCTGATTGTGGAAGTGGAGCAGCTCGCGAAGGAGAAAGAAGCGGAAGGCAGTAGTGAGCCCGCTGCTTCCATTGCTGCTAACGGATGGGAACCTCTTATTCCTCAGGGCGATCAGCCCTCAACGCTCGGCAAAGAAATTCCAGTCCTGCCTCACAGATAGTTCAGTTCTCGCACTACGGCATTTCGCACCTATTCAGTTTCCCTCTGGACATGGCTCATCAAAGAAACAATTGACGTGTCGTTCTGGCGCATGTCACTGTGCGTGGCAGCATGCAATTGCAATCGATCATCCATTGGATTTGTGATCTCGCCAAAACTCCGTTCTTTGTCCGACTAGCAAGACTCGGCCTTACCATTGCCGCAGTCATACACGGCTACATTATTTCCTTCGGGCGGTCGTATCACTTCCGTGACATCGATATCCATCGCGAGATCGGACGGCGCTTTCTCACCGGCGAATATCTCTACGCCAATGACTACTGCTACATGTATTTGCCAACCACCGGGATTTATTTTGCTCCACTGCTCATGCTGGAAAGAAATCCAAGTCTGGCCCTGCGGTATGCCGTGGCTATCGGATGTTTAGTCATGACGGTGATATTCTTTCACCGGATGGTGTGTGGATCATCCGTCACGCCACCGTGGAGTCGATTGCTGATAGGAGTCGGCGCAGGTGCATTAACACTCCAGTTCATCTTGAACGATCTTGATGACGGCGGTCCACATCTCATGCTGTTAGGGATTATTGCTGGGGCAATCTATGCGATATGGGTCGGGAGGGAATGGCTGGGCGCTGCCTTGATGGGCTTCAGCATCGTTCTGAAGATTACGCCTGCGCTCTTCGTGCTGCTGTTTCTCTGGAAGCGGCAGTGGCGGCTTGCCTCATACACGGTCCTCGCGACCGTTCTTTGGATTCTGCTGCCCATTCTTTATATGGGGCCGACGAGTTGGTGGGACCATCACATGGAATGGACGAGGAATGCTGTGTTATCGGTACTTGATCGACAGGTGGAGGGGCGGCAGGAAAATGAGCTGCAGAAGGCCAACCTTTCGCTCCGCCATACCATGCTGCGGTATCTTGTGACCTATCCCCCAACTCATCGATTGCGGCTGGTAGATGAGAGTTACAAGCCGGTGTTGGATTTTCCTGGACCGCTGGCGAACGCCATTGTTGGGGTGGCTGTCATCAGTATCGTCGGATTATTCGCCTGGTCTAGTCGGCGAACATTTCAAGGGCCTGGAGATTCGGAATGGGGGCGAGAGTGTGCGGGAGTCCTTCTCTTGGCACTGTTTCTTTCGCCCATCACGTGGGACCAGCATCTCGTCTGGATGATACCGGCGGCCTGTATCGTCGTAGCTGCAGCAACAAAGATGAGCGGAGCGTTGAGCCGAACAGGATACACGATGCTGGCGGTGTATGTGGTCCTGACGATGGTACTGAATTATGAAGTGGTGGGGAGAGTCAGATGGGAAGCCTTAAAAAGTTATCATCACCTCGGTTTTGCCATGCTCATTTTGTATGGTTTGCTTCTCAGTACTAAGAATCGAGGGATTTCCTCTAAGCTTCGGTCAGAACCTATACTTCCTTCCTCTCCTCGAATTGCAAGTGAGATCTAATATGCTGGCGTCGTTCTTGTCTTGAGTTCTGGAAAACGAAGCGATTATAATGCCGATCCCGGGGCGCCGTACCCAAGTGGTAAGGGAGCAGTCTGCAAAACTGCGATGCAGCGGTTCGAACCCGCTCGGCGCCTCCATACGTTGCTGCCCGCATCGGTAACCCACTAAAGATAGAATCAGCTCTTCACGACAGCTGGCTGGATAGACATCGGCGTCAGTACTGGAATTGACTTTGCTTGACGTCTGAGCCATGTCCTCGTAAATTTTGTGTGGAGTGGCTTATCCTTTAGCAACCGCTTTCTGCTCGGTCGCAGACGAACAATAATTCGTCAGATTTTCTCTTTCGACATTGAGACAGGGAGACTTTGTGTCGATGGGATGAGCCCTTCCAATATGTATTCTCTTCTCTAAGGCATGGTTGCATAAGGTACGGACGAGACTTGTGCCTGTCCGTGTATTCGCCTGAGCGGGAAGTATCTTTGTCGCGGGTCAGAAAACTACTAAAAAAAGATCATGTCAGTCACATAGGTGTTGATCCCATGCTTGTCGAGATGGCCGTGGGCAATTCTTCGTTGCGGCTCTTCTCGGTCTGATCGATAAGGAAATTGACGACTTATAGGCGAGATGTTACAATCCCGAACATTCTTGTGCCTCCAAGTACAGCTATACTGATGTAGCTGTTCAGATATAGACAGGGCTCTTAAAAGTACAATCAGTTAGGTGAAGGAGAGCGGAATGGCTGTTCCGATTTCCCAGATGTATACCGTGGCAAGTTACGTCCTTTCGAATAAGCTGAAGGGGATCAAGCGATATCCCTTGGTGTTGATGTTGGAACCGCTGTTTCGCTGCAACCTGGCTTGTGCTGGCTGCGGGAAAATCCAATATCCCGACCATGTGCTCGATAAACGATTGACCCCGGAGCAGTGCTGGGCCGCGGCTGAGGAATGTGGTGCGCCGATCGTCGCTATCCCAGGAGGGGAGCCGATGATCCATCCCGAAATCGGACGGATCGTCGAGGGCTTGGTGGCGCAGAAGCGCTATCTCTATGTCTGCACGAATGCGATCTTGATGGAACGCAAACTCAAAGAGTTCGCACCGTCGAAGTATCTGACGTTCAGTGTACATATGGATGGATTGAAGAAGGAGCACGATCTCGCAGTCTGCCGAGATGGGGTCTACGACGTGGCGGTCAAGGCGATCAAGGAAGCGCTGAAGCTGGGCCATCGCGTGACGACGAACACCACGCTGTTCGACGATGCCAACCCGGACCGGGTGCGCCAGTTCTTTGATGAGATGATGTCGCTCGGCGTGGAAGGCATGATGATTTCGCCGGGCTATAGCTATCACAAAGCGCCGGATCAACAACATTTCCTGAAGAAGGCCAAGACAAAGGAGCTGTTCTCGAAGATTCTCGGTCAGCCGAAGGGGTCGTGGAAGTTCAATCAGTCCCCGCTCTTCCTGGATTTTCTGATGGGGAAGAAAGAGTATCAGTGCACGCCCTGGGGGAATCCCACATACAATGTGTTCGGCTGGCAGAAGCCCTGTTACCTCTTGCAGGAAGGGTATACGAAGAGCTTCCGCGAGTTAATGGAGACCACGGCCTGGCAGGACTACGGCACAAGCGCCAACGAGAAATGCGCCGAATGCATGGTCCATTGTGGATATGAGGCTTCGGCGGTAAGTGATACCTTCGGCACCGTGTCAGGCTTTGCGCGCACGGCGAAGTTGACCTTAATGCCGACCTCGCGATAATTGCGTCACATGTCATTCGTCGAACCATGGCACGAGTCTTTAGGTACGCTTGACGGGGCCTTGTCATGACTGATACCAAAAGCCATTCATCCAGTCCATCCGGTTCCCTGGAAGGCCGTATGGTTACGCCGGCCACGGAACAAGAAAAGGCGGAGGCCATTGAGATGGCCTTCGATTACCGTGGCGATGTAACACTTGGGCTGGCATCGGGTGAGCACATCGTCGGGTTTCTCTTTAACCGCCACGCCAGCGGAGAGCATCCCTCAATCGATTTTTTTCCTGAGGACAATCCCTCCCCTCGCACTATCTCCTACGCATCGATCATCTCGATCGCCTTTACCGGCGAAGATACGGCAAACGGCAAGTCGTGGGAGGCCTGGGCATCGAAAAAAGAATCCGAGCGCTGCGCAGAAGCGGCTCGCGTCGAAGAGGATGCACGCACACGGGGCTACCTCTAGCGAACCGTGAAAAGCGAAGCCGCGCGTGACCGACCGAACCCCTCATCGATGCGGCTCAGCTTTCCTGGTTATCCGGACGAAATAGATTTCGTCATCGCATTTTCTTTGCACCATCCCTGTCCGTGGGGTGCACTGAGTAAAGTAGAACCTACCTGAGTCGAGGGGGATGGCAGGGCAGCCAGGGATCGTTCTTTTCACCCGCGAAGGGTCGAAGCCTCACCCGTTGGGTGTCGACGGAGAGGCGAACAAGACCGATCGGTTTTCATATCCTCGCTCACGTCATCATCTATACATGTATTCTAGATCCTAACAAACGATGCCCTTGGCATCCATGTCCCTCTCGGAAGGCCTGTCTGTTCATTGACAAAGACCAGTTGCTGTGCTAGAAACCCGTGCCCCGATGCGGCGCGCTCGGGCTCCGGCGGTGTGCATTTTTTGAGGAGCGACGAGTAAGCAATTGAGCGTGAGGTTTGGTAAGAGAGCGTCAGGACGGCTACTCGTAGTTGTAGGTTATATCGTTCTGAATGCCGGTTTTCCTTCCATAACTTCGGCGACGCACGAAGCCGATCACCGCTTCATGGTTGAAGGCTATGTCTGTGGGGAGGGCGGGGTTGGTGTCTCGAATACCGATGTGCTCGTGAAGGACACGAGGATTTCGTATGGTCAGGTCGTAAAAACTAATGGGGATGGGTACTATAAAGCCATGTTTCATCTCCATAACGACAATCTTGGTGATCCGTTGCTGATTGAAGCGCGTGGAGAGCAGAAGAATTTGAAAGTTGAATTCGACGTTAAAGATCTCGAAAGTGATCGGAAGATCCGGGTTGATTTTGGAGTAGAATGTAGTGCAGGGAACCCACCGTCTTGGATTTGGTGGGGAAGTGGTGCAGCTGTCCTGGTGGCTGGCGGGGCAATTGGCGCTCGGCTCCTCAGTTCTCCTGGTGATAAGGTGAGGGGTAAGGGGAGGTCGCAGGGTAAGAAAAAGGCGTAGTCGTTGCTGTTGGTCTGCCACCGTACCCGTTTTGTTCCTGTAAAGTCGTGGTTCTAAGTTTATGAAATTTCGATTTCCTCATGTCCCGGTCGCTCTGAGTCTGGGATTACTAGTCGCCTGTAGTGGTGGTCAGGAGAGTGAGGGGCCGATAGTGCCTCCACCCCCGGCTCCCGCTGAGTATGCGGATAAACACATGCCGGCGAATTGGTGGGAGGATGCACAGAAGCTGGAAGAGGGACGCAAGCTTTTCGCGGGCGAAGCGAATCCAGATGTCAATTGTGCCAGCTGCCATGGAAAAGATGGGAAGCCGGTCAAGGCAGGGGCTACCGATTTTCGAAACCCTGAACGGATGAAGCTCTATTCTGATGCGGTATGGTATTGGCGGATTTCCGAGGGTGTGCCGAATACGAAGATGAAGGGGTGGAAAAGTAAGCTCTCGGATGATGACCGGTGGAAGCTTGTGTTATATGAGCGAAATTTTGGTCTGCCTGGCAAGTTTTGGAGTGTGGAAAAATCTCAGTGGGTTGATGTGGGCGGTAAGTGATGTTCGACCGATATGAGATGTCAGCATATCAAGCAATTCACTGGGTCGCGATGTCATGCTGGTGGTGGTCTTCTCGCTGAGGTATGGGAGAGCTGAGAAGTCTCAGGGGTTTTTCGGGAGGTACTCAGGGATTCACTTACTCGTTCATTGACTGCGGATCTGAGATACTCCCGCCGGGTTTTTGACAATTTTGGGGAGGCTGTGGGACTCAGTTCTCATGGGTTCTAGGTAGGCTAGTTCGTCAAGATGTAAGTGCTGGTCTGGTGGTTCTCTGACGTTGTACGTATGTGGATGCTTGCAAATGGTAGAGGTAGTTGTGAGTCATAGGCTCCTCAGCGTTAGATTCTTCTGTATACAAAGGATAGGGGGCAACGAGGCACCGTGAAAACACATTCGAGCAGTCTCCTGGCTCTCGCTCTTCTGGCGTTGCTGTGCGGTTTGGGTATTTCAGACGTATTTGCCCAGGAAGCTGGGATTTCTCCCGTAGACTTCCCGTACACCGGAAATCGAACGGCGGTATGGATCGTCGCGCAGCTACATATCTTGTTTGCAGCCTTTATTCTTGGAGCTCCAATCTTCGTCGTGATTTCCGAATGGTTGGGCTATCGGAAGCAAGATGCACGATACGATCGTCTTGCTAAAGAAGTGACCAAGGTGACGGTGATTCTTTTCAGTATGACGGCAGTGACCGGCGGGTTGTTCATCTTTGTTCTTCTTGCCGCCTACCCCCAGTTCACCACGTCTTTTATCAATCAATTCTATGTTGTCTTTGCGATTCTCTATCCAGCCTTATTTATCGCCGAGACCATTCTCATGTATGCCTATCTTTATACCTGGGATATTTGGAAGGGTGAGAAGAAGGGGCGTCATATTGCATTAGGTGTGCTGCTGAACCTGGTATGCCTGCTCATCCTGTTTGTGATCAACGGTCCCACATCGTTCATGAATACCCCACCGAAGGCCGAGGGTGTTTCACCGCAGGACTTTCTTGCTGCGGCGACCTTGTGGGATAAAATTGCGAACCAAAGTTGGTTTCCGCTCAGCTTGCATCGAATCGACGGGAACGTCGCATTTGGTGGTTTCATCGCCGGGCTGATTGCTGCCTATATGTACATGGCGGCCAAAACAAAGGAAGAACGGGCCTATTACGATTGGATGGGGTTCGTCGCGATTTGGATTGCGGTCGGGGGATCGTTGTTACAGCCCTTTACTGGACTGTTGTTGGCCTACGAGATGTGCGACTACGACTTCTCTTTTTGCCCCTACATGATGGCCGATCAGCTCTCGATGTTTTTTGAGATGCAGGGGATCATGATCGGGCTCTTGTTTCTGGGGATCAACTATTACAGTTGGTTGAGTGTCAAGCGTATTGAAGGGGCTGACAATGTTCGGATAAGCATCCTGGCCCCCATTGTGTTAATTGTCCTGCTCCCGGTCACCATGTGGGTCATGAACAGTTGGTGGATTCCGGACCCCATGTCGCTGGCCTTCCTCCTGCCTCTAACGCTGTCGCCGTTCCTCCTTGGCCGCTTTGTGCCAATGACGGTTTCTGCACGGACGGTCATCAAGATTGGGTTTATCGTCATGCTCATCAGTGACGCGGTCTGGCTCACTCCTGCTGGTTTTGTGGCTACAGGGACCGACATGCCAGATGAGATGAAATTGCCGGAAGGCTGGGACTATTTATCGTCTATGCCGGCTAAGCTGTCCGCCATTTTGACATTAGTGTTTGTGACCATCGTCAATTTCGTCTTGTACAACCGTGCGATCAAGCAGGGCACCATTATATGGGGGAAGATTGATTTCGCAGCTCAATTCGTCTTGATCTTCCTGGCGTTCACATCCACCTGGATTATGGGATTAATGGGAGCGGTACGCTCGCTCTTGAAGAAGTATTTTCATACCTACAGCCTGGTATCGGATCTTAGTGCGGAGTCGTTTACTCCAACGCTTTCATATTCTGCTGGATGGATTACTGCGATCACGGTATTTTTTATCGCTGTTGTGACAGTTGCAGCTCTGATTGCCATTCGGCCGTCTGTGGCGCCGGCCAAAGAGCCTGAGGCGAGTCCTGTTCCTGTTCCGGTCAAGTAATCACTTTGTGGAGTGTCTACCGAGGCAGCGAGAAATCACATGTGGAACTTATTTAAAAAGTTAGCGGTTGGATTAATTGTCGGTGGCGGGCTGGTCGCCATTGCGAATTCGCAAGAAGTGCCTGTTAGCTTCCAGCTCTTATTCTTTGCCATCTCGGTGATTGGCGCAGGGATCTTTGCGCTTCTTGACGCAAAGACCATGGACGTGATGAGCGGAGGGATGTCTTTCCTCACCGTGACCGCGTTCTGGGTCTTTCTGATCTCGGTGTGTGTCGCGGGTGCGTCATTCTTGCCACAATTCGATCCTGAGGATGAAAAGGCTAAGATCGGAAAGCTCCTGGATAAAGAGCGAAAACAGTCCGCCCAAGGGAAGACGGAAGAGCTGATTGCTCGCGCTAAGGCTCTCGATCAACAAGTGAAAGCGCTTGAGGATCGCCTCAAGGGGGTAGGTGGAGGGCAGGCGGTAGCCGCACCACAAACTCCTCCTGCTGGAGAAAAGGCCGCTGCTGCAGGTGGTGGCGCAGCCTCCGGCGACATCATGAAAATTGGTGAAGAGCAGTGGCAATTGCAGGAATGCTACAACTGCCACAAGCTGAGGGGAGAGGGCGGTAAGAAGCGTGGTCCGGAGTTGGATAACATCGGCACTCTGTTGACTGTCGAGGAGATTCAGCAAAAAATAGCTGACCCCAAGAGCTTTATGGCCGAGGGGTATGACAAGGAATGGCAAAAAGGCATTATGCCCGACAAGTTTAAGGATCTCATGGATCCTAAAGAAATGTTGGCGCTTGCCACATGGCTAGGTTCCTTCAAAAACACCGCAATCAATACTCCCAAGCCAATCAAGAAAAAGTAATGCTGCAACCAAAATTGAAATCTAAGGTCCGGTGTACGGATCACGAGATCGGGGAAGTTAGCCGGGTAGTCCTTGATCCCCTTTCCCATGAAATCAGTCATATCGTCGTCTCCATGAACGGCAGTGGGGAGCGACAGGTCTTGATGGCCCAGGTGCAGGATGTCACGGAAGAGGCGGTTCAGCTCCGGGCTCCTTCTGCGGATATCTTGGCGTTGCCTCCCTTCAAGCGAGAAGACTATGTCACGACGCACGAGGTAGAGATCTCGCATCTTGAAGATAATATCCATGTCACGCCTGGCGAGGTGTTGGTCCCTCTTCCCGATCTAGAGAAGAGCGTCAAGCGTCGAACATTTTTCATGAACTTTACCCATGTCATTGGGTTTTTGATCGGACTGCCTCTCGCGTATCCCATCCTCCGGTTCCTGATGAAGCCGATGTATGCTGATTTTGACAACGCCTGGCTTAAGGTCGGGAATGTGAGCAAGATCAAGCAAGAGGATGTCGGAACTCAATTTAAATACAAGAAACAGGTCAAAGAAGTGTACATGCCTGAATACGAAGTTGAGAAGAATGTCTGGGTACTCCGGGCGACTCCCGACTTACTGGAGAAGGTATATCAGGGTAAAGATGTCGACTTTCATGACGCCAAGGGGAAGGTAATCTGGACGAATAAAAAAGATATTCCCTATATCGCATTTTCCGGTAAGTGCCCCCATCTTGGGTGTGGCTTCAAGTGGCGCCAACACAAGACCCTGGGCCAGGTATTTCTCTGTCCCTGCCATTTGAGTATCTACGATGCGGGCGGGAAAGTTCTTGATGGGCCGGCTCCCCGTGGCTTGGATGCACTGCCGGTGAAGGTTTCCCCTTCCGGCGAGGTTGAGGTCATCGATATGGAATTTAAGGCCGGCACGAAGTCACAAATTCGGATTGTGTGAGCGCGTAGCATCATGGATATGAAACACTCATCGCCTGCTGTGATCCCAGACCATCAGCCCAGCACCAGTGAAAAGGTTCTTGCCTTTCTTGATGAGCGGCTTGGACTCAAGGAAATGCAGGCAAAGATGCTTAATGAGCCAATTCCGGGAGGCTCGCGTTGGGCCTACGTGTTTGGTTCGATCTTATTGTTTATCTTCGCCATGCAAGCGGTCACTGGTACCATGCTCATGTTTTACTATGTGCCGACCGCGGACCACGCATACGATAGCACGCAGTATATTATCCACGATGTCGATTACGGCTGGTTCTTGCTCAGCTACCATTTCTGGGGATCCAGCGCGATGGTTGTCTGTGTGTTTGCACATATGTCCCAGGTCTTCCTCTGGGGGGCGTATAAAAAACCTCGAGAGCTTCTCTGGCTGGTTGGGATCGCTCTCTTTGGAATCGTGATTACATTTGGTTTTACCGGGTATCTCTTGCCCTGGGATCAACGGGCATTCTGGGCGACACTTGTGGGTGTTGAGATTCTGGATAAAACACCGATCGTCGGCGATTTTATCGCAAGGTTTTTAAAGGGCGGTGCGAGTCCAGGGCAGATGACGTTGAGCCGCTTTTTTGTTCTCCACGTCATGATTCTCCCTGCGGCGTTGATGGCTTTGGCAGGGCTACACATCTTCTTGTTTCGTGTGGCGGCCCCAGCTGGTCCCTTTAAAGGGACAAAGGAAGAAATCCAAGCCAAAACCGACTATTTCTTTCCCCGTCAAATTTGGAAAGACATCGTTGGGATGGCTTTCGTCTTTGTCGGCCTTTGTGCCTTGGCTCTTTGGGAACCTGTTGTGCTGCTTGACAAGGCGACTCCTGATCCTGGGGAGTACCATCCAGAGCCGGAATGGTACTTTTTATTCTACTTCCAGCTGCTGCGACTGAAGCTGTTCGCTGGGCAGTTCGGCCAGTTTATGGGAGCGGTTGCACTGCCGGTCCTATTTATGGGGCTGATGGTCGCGCTTCCATTTTTCGATAAGGATCCTGAACGGAATATTTTTAAGCGACCGATTGCGCTGATTATCTGGATCGCGATTATGGTCGTGATCGCACTCTTTACAGTGGCGGCCGTTATCAATCGAGAGTTCCTAGACTAACGACATTTCGTACGAACTGAGCATATGGCTGAAGAACGCGAATCAATGTCCCCCACGAAGATCGGATTTGGCATCCTCTGGTCGGCCTGCTGGACCGGTATCCCGATCAAAGCAGTGTTTGCCGTGATGGCCATGACCATGGGGCTCGTCCATTTTGAGGGCAGATTTGGGCTTGCCTTTCTCATGTTGCTCGCCAGTCCTGTGACTGTTTTCGCGGCTCCGGCGATCATGGCAATCTATGACACTCATTTCGGTGAGGGGATTGGTCTTCCACTCATCTTCGGCGCCTCAATCCCTATTGATATCTGGGCGCTCGGTCTCGTCGGTCGAACCTTCTTTCTGGAACGCCTTAAGAAGGAGCCACCTCACGACGGGCTCGGTTTTGCCATTTGGTGGAGAACCGCTTTGATCGGCACAGTGATCATGCCGATTTTGTGGGGGGTCGTCAGTCGAGTGACGGAGACGGCCATCAGTGCCTCGCACACACTCGCGGACACGGAAGCCTTACGACACATCTATGACACGGGGTTGCCGGTTGCGGAACGCATCGGTCTGGAGCTGACAGTGTGGGGTTCGATTTCCTCGGCGGCGCTCTTCATACTGGCAGCGATCGGCGTATCAGTTCTTGGGCAAGCCATTCGGCGTCTTGCGGAGGATTGCCGTTCGGCTCCGGAAAACTATCAGGGACTTGTGACACGGTGGGATCTGATGCGAGTGCCGAACGACCAAGGGTTGCTGTTGGCCTCGCTGGCCGGAGCCGGGGTGGTTTTCTCACTTGTGTTCTGGACCATTCTTCCTGTGACAACCCCTCATCCCCATGAGTGTTGTGCGAAACCGGAGATTCAAGCAGAGCCGGTTTATAAGCCTGTCGATGCCTTGAATAAGAACACCCAACGGCTTGCTGCGGTGGCTGCACAAGTTGAGGCGATGGAGAAGCAGAAATCTGAAACCAAAGGGCAAAAAGAGAAGGGCAAGGGGAAGCCGGCAGGGGCGGCCCCATCTGACAATTCGAAACCGTAACTTGCGAGGTGATGTGGTGAGTGCCATACAGGAGGTCGAAACAATTCAACGGGCTCTCCGGGCCATGCGTGGTCAAGAGAGATGGCTTGTCGGTCTCTTGTTGACGGTTGGTTGGTTCCTCCTTCTCCCTTCAATGGGTCTAGCGGCTGAGGGAACCACTGCCGGACCGACCGAGTATCGGGACATTCCCTACATCGGTAGCCGGAACCTGGTGTGGATCGTAGCCCAGCTCCACCTCTTGCTGGCTGGTTTCGTTCTGGGTGTACCGATCTTTGCCTGGCTATGCGAAGTCATTGCATGGAGAGGCGGAGAAAAGCGTTACGATAAGCTTGCGAAGGAGTTTACCAAGCTTCTGACTTCAGCCTATGCCACCACGGCGTTGTTCGGCGGCATTCTGTTGTTTCTCTTGGTGGCTTTTTATCCCAAGCTCATGAACTATTTGACGGATGTGTTCTTCCCGTCCTTTTTGGTCTACTGTCTCCTGTTCTTGCTCGAAACGGCGACACTGTACCTGTATTGGTACGGGTGGGATGCGATGCAGGACGGCAAGAAGAAGACCCTGCACGTGTTTCTCGGTTTCCTGCTTAATTTCTTCGCCTTATTCATCATGATCGTGCCAAATGCGTGGGCGACATTCCAATCAAGCCCGGTCGTGATCGCTGACGGGACGGCGTTCGAGCGTGCCTGGGCCGCGACGTGGAATCCGACTTGGTGGCCGATCAATATCCATCGGTTAATCGCCAACGTCGTGCTAGGCGGATACATCTGCGGAGCGTATGCGGGCGTCCGGTATCTTTCGGTGAAGAGCCCAGAAGATCGGGAACATTACGATTGGATGGGGTACGTCGGTAACTTTATCGGGGTATTCGGTCTGCTTGCCTTGCCGTTCGCGGGCTATTGGCTTATGCGCGAAATTTACCAGTATAACCAACAGATGGGCATCACCCTGATGGGAGGTTTCCTCTCCTGGCTGTTTATCATCCAGGCCATGCTGATCGGTGTGCTGTTTCTTGGCTCAAACTATTATTTCTGGCTGGGAATTACCTACCGGATTCCAGGATCGGAGGCGAAGTATCGACGAGCGATGTTGATGATGCTCGTCAGCTTGCTGCTCTGTCTTGCGGTCTGGATGACGCCGCACTCACTCGTCGCCAGCATTGAGGAAGCTCAAAAGATGGGTGGTGCGCACCATCCTCTGCTCGGCGTACTGGGGGTTATGTCGGCCAAAATGACGGTCTCCAACCTCATGATTCTCATTACGTTCATGAGTTTTGTTATGTATTGGCGGGCAGGAAAACAAGATACGGCAGGATGGGCGAAGCTGGGAAAGGCAGTCATGGGTGCCGTCCTCGTGGTCGCCAGCCTTGCTGTCATCGTTCTTGGCATATGGGGCTATTTTGTGCCGGCGATCGTCCGTATCAACTACTTTTCAACGTCCCAGGTGGCGATCGTGGGTTTTGTTATTCTGACGATCACGCCGTTGACGGCCCTATTGCTCAAGAGTGCCAAGACGACGACGGAGATGGTCTGGGGCAGCATGCCCCCTCGGGCTGGCTATGCGCTGGTGCTCAATGCAGTCATGGTGATTTTGCTGATGACGTTGATGGGTTATGCAAGGTCTTCCTCCCGGGTTCATTGGCATGTGTATGGAGTTCTTCGTGATACATCGCCCTATGCCTATTCGCCGGCACTCGGCAGCGCTTCGTTGATTATGGCGTTCTGTACGTTTTTCTTCTGCATCCTCGTGGCGTTTATCTTCTGGGTCGCGACCATGGGTGATAAATACAAAGCGACAGCCGGAACTGGAAAAGGGGAGCTGCCGCATGGCATTCCTGCCCTGGCCGGCGGTGCACCGGAGGAGCGGCAACAAGGATAGAGTCAAGGTGATTTGGGGTTCAAGATTGTCACGATTGAGTTCTGTACTCTGACCTCAACCGTGGCCACTCAGTACTATAAATTAGAGGGCATATGAGTGAAGTAGCGCAATTACAGCTGATCGCATTGTCGATTGTCGGGGTCGGGATTCTCATCCTCCTCTTCATTAAGGCCGTCTTTGTTCGGGTCACAGGATTTGTCTTTATCGTCCTGGGGCTGTTTTCACTGATGTCCCTAGCTGTGCCTCAGCTGGCCTCCCTGCCTCCGGCTGAAGAGAAAATCGATATCAGCAGTATCAAAACCCCAACCGATATTGCCGCAATCGGGCAAACGGTATTTTTCAGTAAAGGGCAATGTGCTCTGTGCCATTCAATCGGACCCAGCGAGTCCGCACGATGCCCGGATTTGAAGGGCATTGGCGCTAAATTAAGCAAGGATTTTCTCTATGAAAGCCTGACAGATCCACAGGCATTCGTGTACCAGGACTACCGGCATGGTGGTGTGCCTAAGGAGTATCCAGCGACGATGCCCGCTATCAATAAGGATCCCATCGGGTTGTCGAAGAATGAGATTTTGGCGATTATCGCATTTCTCCAGCAAATGAGCGGCGAGCCGATCTCCGTCAACGTCTCAGAGCTTGAAATTCCAGGTAAAACGCCGGCTGCTCCCGTGAAATCAGCGGAAGCGGCACTTGTGGCGGACGCACACACGAATTAGGAGGCATGTATGGGGGCGTTAGGGAAGCCGATCATTCTCATGGTGGGCATGTATGCGTTTCTGAAATTTGTATTGCCAAATATACCGGGCTCAGCCCCATTGCCATCCAGCTTGATTTTTCTCTATCTGCTCCTGACGGCGTCTGGGATCGTCATCTTTGAGACACTGAGCGGAGAGTCGAAGGATGCTTTCTGGGGACCCATCCAACGGTTTCTCACGGGTGAGAACATCGGCGGTCTCCAAGCACTTCGTTACGGGGTCTTCATCCTCTTTCCTTTACTGGTCGGATGGCAAACGTATGGGAGTACCGCGGTGAGTGACCTTCCGCCGACGGAAAGCCGGACGATTCATCCCGCACCGCCTGGGGAATACACCGGTCTCTCAAACCCTGTTCCTAAGACCCCAGAAAATATTATGCAGGGCAAAGGGTTTTATGCAGCCTACTGCTCACCCTGCCATGGGGGAAACTTTGATGGGAAGGGACCGGCTGCTCGTGGGTATATTCCAGCACCGGCCAATTTCGCTGATCCCACGACGATCGCCATGTTGCAAGAGAGTTATCTGTTTTGGCGAATTAAGAAAGGTGGGATTGGCCTTCCAATCGAAGGGGCACCGTGGAAATCTGCAATGCCTCGCTGGGAAGTTGAGTTACCTGACGAATGGATTTGGAAGATTATCATGGGAGAGTACGACGGAGCCCACCAGTCACCACGAACCTGGGAGTAGGGGAGCCGCAGAGTGTGGATGGACATAGGTGTGTAGGGAGAATGAGGGCAGCATGAAACCGGCGAATCAGATTATACGGCATGTTCTGCGTGGTGGGATCGGTGTACTTACGGCGATCATGGTTGGGGCGGCAACGATTGGCTTTGCTCAGGAGAGTGTTTCGGTGCGGGCTACGCTGATGACAGGGGGAGTCCCCGTGGACGATCCGAGTGCGGCAGCCTGGAGTACGGCACCGGCTGCCACGTTCCCAATGTCCCCACAGGTACATTGGCAGAATCGGATCCAGGAAGTGACGGTCAAGGATGTGATTGTGCGTGCCCTTCATGATGGGAAACAAGTGGCTGTGCTTGTTGAATATACCGATCCTACCCAGGATCCGGACGATGCAGCTGCGCTTGAGTTCATGGTGGGTGATAAGAAAGCGCACTTTGCGCATGGCCAGCCAATGCTGCAGGTTGAAGGTGGACCGGTCAATATCTGGTTCTGGAAGAACAAGGCGGGTAAAGCCGTTGATATGAATGCGAAAGGTTTCGGCACCTTGAAGGCGCAAGAGCATCAGGATGTGAAGGCAAAAGGTGTCTATTCGAACGGGACGTGGAAGGTGGTGTTTTCTCGAGACTTGGCCACTGGGCATGCCGAAGAGGATGTACAAATTTCCCCGGGTCAATTCATCAGTATTGCTTTTGCGGTCTGGGATGGTCGGAAAGATGGCGCTGGAGATCTGGTCGAGAAGGGGTCGCAAAAGGCCGTTTCGTCCTGGTGGTATTTCAGAGCCGATGCCCCGCCGGACTATTCCGGTTATATGTACGCAGCGATTGCGGCTGCATTGGCCTTGGGGTTCCAGTTTGTCCTGATCCGAAAACTCAAGAAAGGGCAGTCAGCATGAAGGCGGCACGGCTGGGTGTCATTGGATTAGCGGTGGGGATGATCGGCGGCTTGGCTGTGCTCACTGGCGGGTGCGCCAACGAGCAAGAGAAGCGAGGTCATGAACTCTATACCCACTACTGCAGTGATTGTCACGGGGAAAGCGGTAAGCAGAACGAAGGCTTCAATTGGTCATCGATGCCGGATCCAAAACCAAAGGATCTGTCGAATAAATCTGAGATGGGTACGTTCAAAGATGAGGAGCTCTTCGCGACGATCTCACGCGACATGTTGGACACCACTGAAGAAGGCGGTGATCCGATTGGAGATGATGATTTTGCGGTGCCGACCATGCCAACGTTCAAGTATACGCTATCGGAGGATGAGGTGTGGGCGATCGTCGGGCATGTCCGCACGTTACATGGCATGAAGATGGAGTTTAATGTCGCTGCACGCAAGACCTCGCTGGAAGAAGGACTGAAGGTCTCACAGACCAAGTTCGAGCAAGCGAAGCAGGCCTATGAGGCCGCGGAAAAGAAAGCCAGTGACGAAGCCGAGCGAAAGAGTGAGCAACTGAAGAAAGATGTGGATGTCGATGAGTCTGCCTACGCGGCTGAACAAGCCGCAATGGTGCAGGCTAAGAAAGAAATGGATGTCGCACAGATCGCACTGAATAATTTCTCGACCAGACCTGGCAAAGGGGTGAGTGTTCCCCGGCCTGACCTGGCGGTCAAACCAGCCGAGACGGCAAAATTGGTCGATCGTGGGAAACAACTCTACGAAAACAAGTACGGGTGTAACGGTTGTCATAATCTTGCAGGCGAAGGTGGAAAGATTGGTCCCGCGCTTGATCGCGCTGGGTTTCGGCTGAATGCCACATGGATCTACCGCTGGCTGAAAAATCCGCAGGCGATGGATACACATACTCGTATGCCGGCCTTGGGCCTCAATGATGCGGATGCGAAAGCGGTCACTCTTTATGTGTCGACGCTTAGAGCCCCTAAGGAGGAACCGGCTGTTGTGAAGCCGGTTGAGAAGCCCTAACAGGTTGTGCACTCAGCTTAGCCGTCAGCTTTAGGTTATAGGATCATCCTATGAAGAACAGCGTCGAATGGCACGCTTCTCCTACGCAGGATCCAAAGGCTGTTATTCTGCTAGGCTAATAAACCTGAAAGCAGTCCAAGCAGGAGCGCAAGGCCTGCCCAAATATGACTGCGGAACATGGCGAACGCGTCGGCCGGAGAGACTGGTTGTTGAAGGCGTCTCACCTGGTTCATGAAAAATAGCCCCACACCCGCCAGTGTACAATAAAAAGGCCATTGCAGCTGGTTGAGCCAACCGGTGATGGTGAAAAGGGCCAGCATGGTTGCGAACGCAAGGCCCACTCCGTGATGGAGCGATGCGCCAAGGTAGAGTGCCGCTGACTTGACTCCCACTTGCCGGTCATCTTCTAGGTCTTGTACGGCGTAGATCGTGTCGTAGGCTATGGCCCACACGGTGGTGGCACCAAAGAGAAGCCAAGCAGAGAGTTCGATTTGCTCTCGGACTGCAGCCCAGGCCATGATAACGCCCCAGCCGAATGCAATCCCTAGCATGGCCTGAGGGATATGGATCCATCGTTTCGTGAAGGGATACAAGGCTGCTAAACCCACGGCAACGGGGGAAAGCCAGGCAACAAATGGGGGAAGTAGGAGCAGCAGGCCCGCCGCAACTAGTAACAACAGGCCCAGCAGCGTATAAGCTTGCAGGCGAGACAACTCTCCGGAGGCCAGTGGGCGAGTCTTGGTGCGGGTCACCTGTCGATCGAAGGCCTGATCGGCTAAATCGTTCATAATGACACCGGCGCTTCGCATGATGAATGCGCCTCCCATAAACACCACGAGTAGCTTCAAGGGTGGGATTCCTCGGGCTGCGAGGACCAACGCCCACAAGGTGGGCAAGAGTAACAAATACGTGCCGGTTTGGTTCGGCAGGCGGATCAATCTGGCCAGAGCAGACCAAGGAGTGACAGACGAAACCGCTGATGAGGAAGTGACGGGGGCGGACATGATGCGACCTTAGCCCAGCGGAAATTGGCTGTCAACGGGCCTTGACCGGTTGTGACGCCACAACGAATTCTGTATAAACACTCTGTGAAGAATCTCACAACTCCTTCCATCCAACGTGCAACGTTGCGAGGTGATGTAGTCAGCTGCGGTAGCCTGGCAGGGATTCTCCTGATCGTTGTCGGGTGCTCCGTTCTCACCCGTACACCGCCGACCGTGAGCCCACAAACGGTTTCTCTCACACCCGCCGTTTGGTTCTCCCCCAGCGTCACTGCCGCTGAAGTAGCGTACGACACCCCCTGCGGTGAAAAAAGGACGATGGCTCTTGCTGATCGGTTGATCACGTCCGTTCCAAAACAATTGAACCGCACGTTCACCCAAGTGACCACGGAGAATCAAGCCGAGGAGCCCCTCGCCTCCGATGGGGCAATTGAAGTTGGCGTTGGCACCAGACGAATCAATCTGGCTGTTCCACCTCAAGGCCATGGAAGCTATCCAGCTACGGCAGCTTTGGGAATGGAAATGGTATTCCTGGCTCGCGATGGGACGGTGCTTTTCAGTAAGAAGCTCGAAGGCGTTGGGCGTGGGACGGTGACCGTCGCTGAACGGTCTTGTGTGGTTGAAGGGTTGGATGGAATTCTGCAGGAAGCCATTGACTCGGTGGCGGACGGATTGGCCAAGCAGATGGCGCTCTCATCCCAGATACGAGAGTATGCTGCGACGAAAGACACATGGAAGTCGATTGCCGGGCAATCCAAACCTGAACCAAAACCAACGGCCCCTATCTCTGGGGCTGCTGTGATACCTCCTCCTGCTGCCCCGGAACTGACTCAACCCGTCCAGGCGACTCCTTCCGAACTGGTTCAGCCTGCGCACGTCAATTTTCGGGCGATTATTCGGGATGAAAGCCGAGACCAGTTTCTGGACCCTGACGAGTCCATCACGATTGAAGTCGAGGTCAAGAATGAAGGGCCGGTGGACGCCAAGGATGTCGTCCTTGTGATGGAAGGAAAGGATAAGCTCGCCGGTGTATTTCCGGGTGAGATGGCGGTTGGGACGCTCCAACCGGGCGAAGTCAAGCGAGCCACGCTTACCAAGCATGTCACCGCCACGGAATCAACCAGCCATGGCGAACTCTCGCTGAGCTTGCGGTCCGCAAGCCCACTGGGCCTTGTGCCGCCGCCCAAGATCTTTGTCTTCGGGGCGAAGCCCAAGCAGCCTGAGAATGTGATGGCTCCGGATGTCGATCAGTTGCCGAGCACACTCACGGCGTTTAAGGAGCCGAAGGCCGTGATTATCTCAATCGGTGTCGGACGCTTTCATGACGAACAGGTGCCGGTGGTCAACCATGCCAGCCACGATGCGGCGGTGATGGCAGAATATTTTCACACAATCGGGAATGTGCCCCGTGAACGGATGCGAGTGCTGCTCGATCGCCAAGCTCAGCTAGGGGATTTTAAAGAAACGTTTGAAAAGTGGTTGCGAAAGAAAGCAGATGCAGCCACCGACCTCTATGTGTTTTTTTCCGGTCGTGCCCTGGTTGATGGCGCCAGTGGGGCCGTGTCGTTGATGGCCTACGATGGGGCGCCGGCTGGTCCAACGGGAGTCTATCCTCTCCGGCAGTTGCAGGAGGCGATCCAACGACTTCCGATTCGCAGGGCCGTGCTCGTCTTTGATGTTTCGTTGGATCCCGCTCCTGGCGCCGATCTAGCCACCATCCCCCAACCGGATTGGGAGTCCGGGCGTAGTGATGCGGGGAAGGATGTGGAGATGTGGATGGTGGGCAACCTGAAATTGCAGGAAGCCCAGGCGCACGACTACAGCAAACACGGGTTGTTCACGTACTATCTCCTGAGGGGACTACAAGGGGTGGCCGATCTCAATCGGGATAGTATTGTGACGGCAGGGGAACTCTGCACCTATGCGAGAAACCAGGTTATTCAGGTCACCCGTGACCAATTGAAAAGCAGGCAGGAGCCTTTCTGCTTGCCGCAAGTCGGTCGAGGAGGCATGGCTCGGATCTATCCCATCGCCAGAGGAAACAATCCCAAACCTCCGGTGATCCAGAAAGCGCCGGAGACTCCTGCAGATCCCTCAACACCACGTCCCAACTTCATGCAGGTTGGGCCATGATGGCTTGGGCCAGCACGGCAGACTGCAATTGACAGCCACGCTGGTGGTCGCTATCATGACCGAATATTTTCCTGTCAGACCATCCTCCAGTCTTACCAAGGTGCCGGCGTAGCTCAGTTGGTAGAGCAGCGGTTTCGTAAACCGCAGGTCGCCCGTTCAATCCGGGTCGCCGGCTCCACATTGGACAAAACGACCTCATCGATATTGGGAGTAAGAATTCCAGGCGTAACGATCCCTATTTTGAACAGGGACCGCCTCATACTGCTTCACGTATGCAGCGGGCTCAGGCTTTCTCTTGTGAGCCTTGTAGGGGTTTTTTAGATTCGGTGACGGACCATTATGGATGTAATCATCGGGTAGGAGGTTTCAATTACTCAGAAGCCTCCCCATCTGCTCTATTCAGAATAGACGACCAGCAGCAGACCAAAGAGCACCACGCATCCACCCCAGGTAACCTCTAACCGTTTCCTCATGAGAGGCGAGGTGCCGGGTAGCCAGGATGCGAGGCCTTTCGCCAGGCCCGCACAGACACCCACGCTTCCCAACACTGCATGATGCAGGTCGATCCTAGCCGCGCCGGGATGATTCGCGTGGGAATGAACGAAGAGCAAGAGGCTTCCGGCCAGGGTTAAGAATACCAGTGGAGCCACCCAAGCGGGATGTCGCACGCGGCCGGTTCGTCGGAGTGCCTCGCACACGGCCATGACTATGGCAATTATTCCACAGAACTTGTGCTCAATAATTTCCCGATCCTGGCCGAAAAATGTGTCGGCAAAACTGAGGGAGCCGATGGGCCAGGCATCATGGTCACTCCAGATGATATTATAGACTCCAACTACACCAAGGATGGCCGGCAGTGCAAGGCGGGTCCATAGGGGCAGGGGATACTGTAGCGCTTGGCCTAACTCTGCAAACCCAAATAGCATGTCGCTGACACCGGCGAAGTGATGGTTAAACTCGGAATAGGCAATGCCTTCCGGTGATCCTTCCCAGCGTCCACTGTCGTGATCGTGATGATCAGTGGGAACACTAGTTTCAGTCGAGCCATTCTGATGATCTGATGGTACCTGCGCGCGTACTTCTGAAATGCTGGCAACCGAGACGACAAGGGTGAGAAGGGCATAAAACAGATGGGCCCAACGATTCATACCCAAGGACCTCCGAGCAAAGTAGTGTGGTTCATCGATCGAGCGCACGATAGCACACATTACTTAGTACAGCTATACGCAATATGGAGGAAGTTGATCAAGTAGAGCTACAGGGGCAGATACCGATACGGGCCTCTCAAGAGTCATGCAGTTCCTCGAAGTATCTCAACAGGCATCACAGCACGCTCCCTGGTCGGTTCTGACTCCGCCAGGTCTTCGGAGGTAGGCTCCGTGAGAGATGAGAACGATACTGCCTTCCTTTCTCTTGTGGTGTTGCAAAGGTATATGGATGAAGCCTATGACCGGATGGGGTTGGGTCAGTTGTGTGAGGGTGACGGCTATCCTGCTCATACGTACATGGGCCGAGCGTCGCTCAGAGTCACCCAGCCACGAACGATGCGGTAGATGAACCAGAGTCCGACGAGAGTGATGGGTAGCCACATAAAGAGGAGGCCTATCCCAAAGGTCGCAATGATGAAAACTACGCAAAGGGACATCCACAGCAGTCCAAACCAGAACGTTCGAATCTGCCAGCGAAAATGGGATTCAAGCCAAGTGTCCCGCACTTCGCTCCGCTTCATATAGTTGAGAATGACTGCAATGATCGAAGGCCAGCCGGTCAGGAATGCGCCGACGACCGTGGCCGTACCGATGATGCCGGTCAGTAGGCTGAATGCGTGTAGGGCGTATACGACCTTTGTCCAGGTAATAAGCGAATCCACTGGTTCGTTCCCTTCTTCCATTCTGTGGTAGCTGTTGCATCTATACTGAACTGATGTTCAGCATACTCACCGTCTTTGGCCTAACGCAATGTCAGACCAGAGGAATCGGCATGGTCTTGAGCAGCGGAAGAACAGGCCCTGAATGATTGCAACATCCTGGACACCGCGAGCCTTGGGGATAATGAGCAGTATTTGCACATTTCTCAGACTCGAGTCCGCCGGTGGCATTCTGCTGATTCTTGCCGCCGGGATTGCCATCATTTGTGCCAATACCTGCTTGAAGCATCTGTATGAAAGCCTTTGGGAGATTCCCGTCTACGCTCGACCCGTACAATGGATCTCGCTCGATTTAAGCTGGCTAAGTCAGGTTTTCTATGATATTCATGCCACCGGTTGCCCGGGAGAGGGGTCAGTGCTCCTGCTGCGGGCATCGGGATCGGGCAGCTTCCCAGTCTCTAGGGCCGGAGCATGAGGGAGCCCGGTCACATCGAGAATCTCCAGTTCGTTGAGTGTCTCGCGTGCAAGCAAGGCTTCGGCAAGCATATCAAGTTGCTTGCGATGCGCGGTGAGAAGCCGACGGGCTGCGCTGTAGCTCTCGTCGATAATCTTGAGCACCTCAGCGTCGATGACTTTAGCCGTCTCTTCGCTGAACGGTTTCGCGTCTCCGTAACCGTTCAGGCCGGTTAGATAAGGGTTCTCCCTTGGTGCGAGCTGCACGAGGCCAAGCCGCTCACTCATACCCCAACGTGTGACCATTCGACGGGCGAGACCCGTGGCTTGCTCGATGTCGTTTTCGGCCCCGGTGGTTTTGGTCCCGTAGACAATTTCTTCCGCGGCACGCCCTCCCAGCATTCCAATGAGCCTTGCGCGCAAATAGGCTTCCGGATAGTTATAGCGGTCACTGTCCGGGCGCTGATAGGTGACACCAAGAGCCTGCCCGCGGGGCACGATCGTCACCCGGTTCACTGGATCTGCGCCGGGCACGACGAGTCCGAGAATGGCGTGCCCCCCTTCATGATAGGCAATGCGTTCCCGGTCGGATCGGCTCATGAGAATCGGGCGCTCTGGGCCGAGCACGATCTTCTCCAGCGCGTCGAGAAAGTCTTTGTGATGGACCTCGTGTTGCTCGCGGCGAGCTCCCAGTAAGGCGGCTTCATTGACGAGATTTTTCAGATCGGCCCCCGAGAGCCCCGGCGTCAGGGCCGCTAGGTTTCCCAGTACGGCGTCCTGCGCGAGCGGGACATTGCGGGTGTGGACTTTCAGGATCGCCTCTCGTCCTGTCTTGTCCGGGAGATTCACCACGACCCGCCTGTCGAATCGTCCTGGTCGCAGGAGGGCTTTGTCTAATACGTCAGGCTGGTTGGTAGCCGCCAAGACGATGATGCCTTGCCGACTTGAGAACCCGTCCATCTCGGTCAGGATTTGATTCAGCGTTTGCTCCTGTTCGCTGGATCCGCCGATTGCCATCTGCCCGCGTGCGCGCCCGATGGCATCGAGTTCGTCGATGAACACGATCGCAGGAGCATTCTCACGTGCCTCCTTGAAGAGATCGCGCACCCTCGCAGCGCCCACTCCGACGATCATCTCGACAAACTCCGCGGCGCTCATCGAGAAGAAGGGCACCCCCGCTTCTCCTGCAACAGCTTTTGCGAGAAGCGTTTTCCCTGTTCCCGGCGAGCCCACCAGCAACACCCCTTTCGGAGCGGTCCCTCCTAGGCGGGTGTATTTCTTGGTATCCTTGAGAAAGTCCACGATCTCGACCAGCTCATTTTCGGCTTCGTCGATGCCGGCCACATCTTCGAAGGTCACCTTCGTCGTTTGCTCCTGGTCATAGCGGCGGGCTCTGCTCTTGCCCATGCCCATCAGACCTCCGCCCATCATGCCACCGCCTTGTTGCGCAGCCCGACGGAAGAGCCAGATATAAAAGCCGATGAAGAGCAGACCCGGGCCGAAGCTAAAAAAGATCGTTGCCCATGGGTTCGCACCTTCTTGAATAGGTTTCGCACTAATCTCGACCCCGTTCGAAATTAAGAATTGTTCTAAGCCAGGGTCTACGAAAGCAGGCAAGGTCGTCATGAACACACTGATTGTTTGGGACAGGCTACCGGTGCTTCTACCGCGGTCGTCCGTCGATTTGATCTCACCGCCGGGTATTGAATTCTTTTCATTCTTTGTTTTCGTCTCGCCGCCGGATCCCGAGTCCTTTTCTCCCAACGGCTGATATACGATTGAAGTTGTGAATCGGCCCGTAATAGTGTCCCCTTGACTGTAGATCGCCGCGACGTTTCTTTTTCCAACTTCCTGCTTGAAGAGGGTATAGGGCACTGTGATCGGCGCTTCCGGAGTAGGGATCAGAAGCCTTCCAAGCAGGAAGTTCGCGACCAGGATGAATACGAACCAGAGCCATGTCTTGCCCGGAGGCACGTTTGCCTGCTCCGTATTCTTTCGGGAACCAGACCCACTATCGGCTGGTTGGAGGCGTCTGGCAGGTGTGGATGTGGAATCTCTGCTATTGCGGCCAGTCTGCTGTTCCGTCCTGCTCATGGTGATATCCTCGCACGTACTGGTTAGTAGTCAGCGTAGGTGTGTGCAGCTTTAGGTAACTCTAACATTTCCCTTCTTTCGCAAACCATAGGGGGAAGGGCGCAGGTAGGCTGCACCCTAGACTAAAGAAAGTCTGCGCTCTCCATTCATAACCTCCCTGCGCGAAAGGAGGAAACGAATTGTCTGCGACCGGGGAAGCCGATGCGTCGGTCAAACAGAATCAACAGAGGTCCGGTGTTTCCGTCCACGCACCGGGGATGCTCGTCTGAATAATAAATGGGGCTGGAGTAGCTACGCGACCCCTGGCGGCGTTACGTATTAGCAAATAATCTACCTGCGAAAGAGTCGAATGTTGATCCAGCTCCAGCAGAAGCTCTTGGAGCATTGCGTGGCAGGCACGACTGCACGGGCGGCGGCGCTGTTCGTCGGAGCTCAAGCGAACACCGCAAATCTGTTTTAGCAGCGGGTGAGACAGCTCATCGCCAGCACGCAAGAGAGTTATTTGCTGGCTGGTGCGATTGAAGCGGACGAGCGTTATTTGGGCTGGGTGCGTAAGGGCCGACGAGGTCGTGCGCAACGGGGAAAGTGCCCGTTTTGGGTGTATTATAGCTAAGTTCATAGTTACTGATAGGCTTTGATGATTTCATCAAGGGACGCGGTTTTCTGATACTCTCTGCGTTTCTTCAGAACGGCGAAGTCGTGGTTGATCGGGTTGAAGTCGGGAGAATTCGACGACAGGAACAGCAGCGTGGCGCCAGTTGTCTCGATGAGCTGCGCTGTTTCGGGCGAAGTATGAAATACGGCGTTGTCCATGATCACGAGGTGGTGGGCATTCAGCCGTGGGCACAACCTCGTCTTGAGCCAGGCATTGAAGAGCGCTGTATCGTAGGTTCCATCGAATAGGTACGGTTCTTCGAGTCGCCCGTCCATGCGAGCAGCAATCAGCGAGGTGCGTGGCCGTCGATACCCAGAAACCAAGCCGTCTACACGCTGGTCTTTTGGTGCATACCCCTGGCGCCGCGTCGATGACGAGAGAAACCCATATTCATTGATGTAGACGGGCTGTTTGCCGCGACGGAGGAACCGCTTTCGTTGAAGCGGGCCGCGCCCGTGGTACCTCCGTCTTTTTTTATGGGGCACCACCAGTTTTCGCAGTGCGTTCCAGATGTAATATCGGGAGACCTGGAAATGCCGAGCCCGTTCTGCTTGTATCCGATCAGGGTGGTCATCTACATGACGGCGCAACGCACCCCAATCCAGCTGGTGGGGCCGCCGTGGACCGGATCGCTTGTAGGCCACGCCGCAGATTGTCAGTGAGTTGTTGTCGTTCTACCCAGGCAGGGTGATGGTTTGGGTCATTGATTCGGACGAGTGAACAGGCAACGGATTGGATACCGTTTCCCGTCTCTGACTAGGAACGACACGTAGAAATACCCCAGTTATCCTGCGTGGATCAAAACTGGCCCTGATGAGCCCTGTCCTGGGCCTGAGAGGACAGGGCTCATCAGGAATGAGGATCTTACAACTCGGCTACTTGCCCTTCAGATACACAATCACTCCGCCGATCCCAAGTGCCACGATGACGAATGCAAACGTAAGTGTATTGACGTCCATGGTTGCTCCTTATCTTGTGTGCTACGAACACGCACTGTGTGGTTTATGACTCTCCATCAATTGAGCGATGCTTGAGGGCTCGAGAGTTTCTTTGCGAGACCTGATGTCTTTGTGGTTTTCCCACCTCAACCGTTCACATGCAGATCGATGGCGTACTGCCCGCATAGGTCGTCAGCTCAGTATTCACCTCGGATTGCGAGGGCACAGCGGACGTAGCTGCTTGCTAGGAGAGCCTTAGCCGTGAACCGCCAAGCGTGACTGCCGACTGATCGATGAAATCGCGCAGGAACAGTATGGGGAGGGAAGAGCGCGAGGGGCAGATTCAATACAACTTCACTCTACCACATCGGGTTGTAGATAGCGAATGCAGTGCGAATGGCTGGTGGATATTGCGCGGAGGGGAGTTTCATAAAAGATCACAACGACATGAGACGGCTCATAGCCAGGGCAGAGAATACTGTGCCGATGAGCGAACGGTAGCATGAGTAGAGTAACCGGAGATGAGAGGTCAAACGTGAAGGGCCATCTTGAGTCTTAATGCCGATTCGACACTCACCGACGGGGCGCCTCAGCTGAGGCGCCCCGTCGGTGAGTCATCTTCAACGTGCTTGGCGTTAGAAGCGGCTACGCTTCGGACCACTGCTAAAACGACCACCACCCCCAGACCGAGGTTCCATCGGTTTGGCCTCATTGACGGTTAAGGATCGACCATCCATTTGTGACCCGTTCAAGGCTGTAATGGCGGCTTGCCCCTCTTCAGCGGTCGACATTTCGACAAAGCCGAATCCGCGAGATTGGCCGGTAAACTTGTCCGAGACGATCCGGGCAGACTCCACGGTCCCGTGTTCGGCAAAGAGGGTGGTCAGTTGCGACTCAGTTGCCGCGTACGGCAATCCGCCGACATATAACTTTAAACTCATGAGCATCTCTCCTTCAGAAATGATATTGACCGAGACTCGAGAAATGGTGCGTGAGAGGAAGGAGAGGGCCGAAGACGCGACCGGAGAGGCGGCTTAGGTCAGACTTCCGATCAGATTTCCCGGCAGGAACAACATCGGTGATGGGCCATTGTCATCTTGTTTCATGCGAGGCCCTGCGCGATGAAGTCTAGGTATCCTAGCAGGTGTCGGCGCAAATAGCTATCCGGCGCATTGTTGCCGTAAATATCCGACAGTCCAGAGTAGACTCTGGACATGGACACAAGAACTCGGATCATTCTTGCAGCGGAACTGGCGACTCAAGGGCTCTCCGTTTCCGCGATCGCGGGCCAACTTGAGCGCCATCGAGAAACCATAGGACTCTGGCTGAAGGCGGTTCGAATCGAAGGACTCTCTGTCTTTCTGGATCGCTATGCTGCGGCCAAGACGGGGCCACGTCCGGCACGACAGGTCCCGGGAGCGGTCAAACGCCTTGTCTGGGCGATTCGCGCCCGTGAATACGACTGCTGTGGGCAGAAGATTCAGTACTTTCTGGCTCATGAACAGCATATCCATCTCTCTGTTCCCAAGATCTATGAAATCTTGGCTGAACGATACGTCTTACGGCCTCGGGGCCGGACCAATCAGCCACGCGGCGTTGTGCCGATTGCCACGGCTCCCCGCGCGGTCATTCAGATGGATACCGTGGTTTTTGGCGAGGTCTTCGCCTTTACCGGGGTGGACATCTATACGAAGGAAGCGGATGTCGTTCTGCGGACCGGACTAACAAGCGAGGATGGGGCCATGTTTTTGCGCACAGCCATGACTCGCCGCTTTACCGGGCCTGTGCAGATCATCCAGACCGATGGGGGCTCAGAGTTCAAAGGCGTGTTTGCCCAACAGGTGCTCCAGTATTGTACACGACATCGCATCGCCCGTCCCTATAAGAAGAACGAGCAGGCGTATATTGAGAGCTTCAATCGAACCCTGCGCAAGGAATGCTTGGGGTGGATCTCCTATCGAGTAGAAGAACTGCCCACACTCCAGGGCGAGGTGCGTGCATTTCTGGACCGGTATCACTATCATCGGCCGCATCTTGGATTCACCCCGATGCGACCGCCGTTATCGCCAAGCCGTGAAGGACCTGACGGACTGTCGGATATTTACGGAGAATAGTGCGTCCGGCGTCTCAGGCAACCTGGATTCCGTGACCCATCGAAGAATCACTGGTTGCCCGATGATCGTGGCCCATGCCAGATCAGGTAGGGTGGTTTCTTCATCGACTCACACGCGTTGGGGTAGAGACGCAGGGTATAGCTGTATGCCTGTTCTTGGGCAGTCAGGCATGTAGATGAAGCGAGGAGGTGACTCGCGATATTGCGGAAGTCCGTGCGATCATCGGTTTCGACGACCGTATAGACTGAGCAGGAAAAGTCGCCCTCCTTCGAGCATTCCGTACTGATCGCGAGGTAGGATCCATCCGAAAACGTCATGAGTGGTTCTAGATTCAGACGGCTCATCTCGATTCCTTTCGTTTCAGGGGATTGTGCGCGCGGGCCAGCTTAAGCGGAGAAGCGCGATCGGTAAGCCATATGCCCCATAGTCCTTGATTTCACTCACTAGCCAAGGCGTAAGGATATGGTCGTGACCGCAGAAGCCTGAACCTTACGAGAGGGTACCGGGTCAGATACCGTCTCTAGCAGGCTGTTGACAAAGCCCGCCAGCGGCGTTCTCGCCTCACTCAGAGGCTCAACGTACGGCAGAGAGTACGATTCCCCTCTTCATTCGCTGCGGCCTTGCTGGACAGCCTTTCTGAACAGCCTGCGGGCCACTCTGCTCCCGTTGGAGACTTTGAATGCTGTGCGTTCTCAGCTTGGTGAAAGTGTTTGTCAACACACTGCTGGCTATTCATCGAGAACTGCCTGGAGAATTCTCTCGACGATCGTACGTGAAGCGCAGCTGCCCGATGTCAACTCCATTACTGCGGAGAAGGGGCTAGAGAGACAATCGCGTTCTCAATCCCGCATGCTACTCTCATGAATATGAAAGTATTGCGCTGTCTATGGTTTTCCTATGCTGGAATCAACCATAGGCAACTACGAGGGATGGCGGATTCGTTCAATAGAGCGGTGCTTGAGGACCCCACTGTAAACCAGCCAGATCTGGGTCCTCACCTTCTTGGGCTGGGCGGTCCGGTTTGTTTGCCTTCCGCTCTATACGGCGCGCTTCTTTGTCGCGCTGCTTCTGTTGACGTGATTTTTCTCGGTCTCGCTTAGCGGCTGTAGTTTTTCCTGGTCCTCCGATGATAGCCTCCTTTCGGGTGCAATGTGCGGACGTTCAGGTTATGACGACGAAGCAGGATTCCGTTTGCGGGCAGGCCCCGACCGCTTCGCGCCTGGTCCTGAGCGCCCATCCTGCTGTTGGGAACGGGATACGGTATCGGGACTCAACCCCTGACTGGCGGCTGATGTAATTTGACGACGAAGGTCTTCAATCGACGTGGCCGATGACGATCCTGCCGGGTCTTGGAGCCCAAGCTTTTCCCACCGTACCTTGGTTCGAAGTACGACTCGCCTCCGCTTATTCGGGGATTTCGTTCCCCATGATGTCTTCATGCTAGCTCCATGTGACAGGTTCAGGTGCAAAATCGATGGTTCGATATCTGCGTGACCATCACCGAGACTTTTGACGGGACGCCGACGCCTTGTCAGTCGCAGCCACAAACCGATCTTCCGGAAGGACTGCGCGAAGTCGGGTGGTGAGAGAGCGACGGTACAGTTCAGATTCACGACCGACCAGAACTAACTGGTTGGTATCGATCAGAACATTCAGATGTTGCTCCGAAACCAGCAATCGCGTCCCACCTTCCACCTTGACGCGATACTGCGTTTTTCCGTCGGGATTACGCTCCGTCCCGGACACGATCTCTGTAAGTCCGTCGATAATCCCTTCGTAGGCTTCCGATCGATGACGCACTCGTGTGCCGTTTGGAATGCGGACCCAATGCTCTGCGGGTGCTGGTCGGGTATTGCTCGCTGTTGTCATAAAGAGATCCTCTCCGAAAGTCTAAGGTGCCTGGTTCGGCTCGTGGGGCTGATATCAAACACTGTGCTCTTGGGGATTGTATCTGTCACTACAATCCTGCCAGGCGCAGGCCGTGGCATCCTCACACGCCCCGCAATGGCTCACAGGAAAATCTTGCCCAAGGAATTTACTGCTGACGATCGCGCAAGCACAGAGTTCGGAAGGGATGGGCGCGAGGAGCAAAATTCGTATCCAGTAGTGTAGCATATCACGGCTATAATTGCGAATGCGCAGTCACACCAGGGACCTGGTGAGTCAACGGAGACATCTTGTCACTATCATACCTTGCGTTAATCAGACCATCGTCGGACAGGGTATGGATTGTGGCGGAAGTGGGATGAGGCGGTCCCTGACGAGGGTACACGGACATCCTCACGGAACGGGGGAAGTCGCTAAGCCTGGTGGCTGATTACGGCAGGAAGATAGAGATTGCCAGAACTACCAGCCGGCGATGGCTCCGGCAGAATTCTTGGCGGTCAAGACTGAGGGGTTTTCCTCCGCATGGTCCTCGACCTTGTGCGCTACTCAGTCCGCAAAGCTGACCCTCATCAACACAAAGACGTCGACACCAATTAAAAACGCTGCGCACAGGAATGCCCACCCTGGCTCCGATCTTAATTCATCGAGTATGTGTGCCTCACGTATGGTAGGTGACTTCCTTGCGTGATAGATACATGAGAATGATTCGGTGTGTGTTTGGATCGCCCTCCGTGGTTGCCTGAATGTTAAAAAAACCGATTTGTCTTTTCTCCATCGCTGTGAGGGTGGAATTACTGTCTCCGTCGATCGGGTGACGAGGGGGCGGCTGTACGGCAAGGTTACTGAGCACGAAGAAATGCGATAACGGCTTCAACGCGTCCCTCCACTAATAGCTTCTGGTAGATGTGATGCAGGTGTGTCTTCACGGTTTCAACGGAGACGCACAAATGATCGGCAATTTCCTTATTGCTTTGACCAGCCGCCGCACAAGCCAGTATCTGACGTTCACGGTCGCTCAGAGTGGACAGCCGCAAGGCGTTGCCTTCATAGGGGGTTCGTAACGAGTCAGGAACATTGTGTGCGAAGCGATCCGGCAGGATCGGGGACAAAATCGGTTGGCTGTTTGCCGTTGATCTGAGGACGCGTAGGAACTCCGTCCAATCGGCGTCTTTGAGGATGTATCCAGCAGCACCAGCCTTCATTGCTGCCACGATTCGCGCATCTTCATCGTACCGAGCTAAGAGAAGAACTCGCGTCTTGCGGTGGTACTTGTGGAGGAGGTGTGTGATTGATGCCACGTCAAGATGCAGCATGTCCACGTCGAGTAACACGATGTCGGGGCTGTGTGCCATCGCGAGCCGACAGACTTCTTGTGTATCGGAGGCCTCGAGAACGTCGGTAATGTCACGTTCCCTCTCCAGCAGAAGGTGCAGACTCTGTCTGAACAGGCGCTGTGCTTCGGTGAGCAGCACACGGATGGATCCTGACGATACTCCGTGTTTGGAATGACCCTGGGCAGCTCTCTCGCGATGGTTCGACGTAGAACTCCCCCTCCCTTCATCGTGGACCACAGAGACACAACGGTGGAAGGTTTTGTATCAGGCACACACAAGCACGGTGAGACCTGGTCGACAATTCAATGAGTCGATTGACAAAAGAGAACGACGAGGAGGACCACACTCGACAAGATCTGCTAAGTTGGTCTGCTGTTTTCCGGACACACATGAGAACCACCTCCTATTTGCTGAGGCGGCATCACATTAGCAATCTACGCTTGATGCGACACCATGGTCAAGGCTTGGGCATGGCGCGTCATGGACTGGATCGCTTAGTCGCTGCATGAAATTGGGAAAAGGTTTGCTGAATCAGCGGAGCTCGGTAGCATAGAGCGTCATGAGACTCTCTTCCGCCATCGTGGGAATCTTGCTGGTCATGCCCGTCCAGGCCTTAGCTGGGACGGAGTTCGTCGCACGGGTGCTGACCGTACATGAAGGCGACCGTGTAACGATTCACTATCAGGAAAAGAACCAGATAGTGGCTCTTCGCGATGTGGATTGCCCCGAGCTGAAACAACCTTATGGGAAGCAAGCGAAACATGCCGCGGCGGCGTACCTCGCCAATCGCGATGTCGTAGTGAGGGAACTGAAGAAGGATCAGCGGGGCCGCATGACAGCCGATATCTTACTGACAGATGGGCGAAACATCGCCCATGAATTGGTCAAAGAGGGACTTGCCTGGGTTCTGCCTGGTGAAGTCCACGATCCGGCTCTCAAGGATATGGAAGAACTCGCGAGAGCTTCCAAGCACGGCCTGTGGTCTGAACCCGATCCTATCCCACCGTGGAAGTGGAAACCTCCCATACCAGCTCGCCACAATTAGAAATAGACAGAGCCGAAGTCACTTTTCAGACGAATGATTAGTCGGACGATCTTCATTCCCCATCTTCTGTGGATATCTATGTGGGCAAGTTCTGGTTGCCAGGTAAGATGCCACGAATAGCGCGTGAATTTATCAAAGTGCCTATTTTATAGGCATCCGCTCTCGAGCCTCTGTACCACAAGGAATAGTGGTCTAAGTAGACGTTCCTGATTCTATTGCATATTCCTAGAAAAATCGTCTGAGGTTATCCACTCAGTCAGACCGATACCCATGCTATGCCCAATCTACTGACTGGCTATCCACAGGTTGTAAAGTTTTCTGGGGATGACGTTCTCTGCAGCAGGAGTGTGGATTCATTTCTGTCAAGGGGTGAGCTTCAGAAAGACGGCTCTATTTTGATCGGAAAAACAGTCTTTGGACCAGGCCTCCTGTCCATGTCCAACCGGATGAAATCGAAGAGCATTGTATACATTGAAGCTATAGCGCAGGGGAGTCTCGCTGATTCCATCCAGTTTGAACGATGGCTTACGGCGTCATGTTGAATCTCTCCATGCAACCACTACCTTGTCGTTGCTGATTCGAGCTGGTAGTTCGGCTCGCTTCTTTGGGTGGAATGCCGTACTCTATCGAGCGTATGGCAACTCCCGAGTTTATCAAGTCTCTCCGTGAAAAAATCGGAACGGACTTGTTGCAAGTGCCGACGGCAACGGTCCTGGCCTATGACGATCAAGGGCGGCTGTTACTCGTCAAGAATATTGCATCGGGGCTGTGGGGGCCTCCGAGCGGCATCGTCGATCCCAACGAGCTGCCGTCGGATGCAGCGGTACGAGAAGCCTGGGAGGAAGCGGGAGTATTTGTCGAACTCACGCATATTCTGGGCGTCTTTGCAGGAATGCATTTCTCAGGTGTGTACCCGAATGGTGATCAGCTATCAGTGGTGGCCACGGTCTTTGCGGGAAAGCTGATCAGCGGCATGCCACGAGCCGACCATGAGGAAACTTCCGACGCGAGGTTCTTCTATACGAGCGAGATAGAGAATCTGTCCTGCTATCCCCATTTCCATGCGATCCGTCAAGCCAGTAGTCAATCCCAACCCTACTTCAAACCGGCAACCTGGCGTCCGCACGGTCTATAGGCGGGTCTTGTTTGCCCCCTCTATCCAGTATGTCGCTGCTTCCTACGGGGAGTTTATGGAGGGGCACATTCATGTTCAGGTGGAAAAGGCTAAGGCGAGCAGCCGGCAGGAGTGAGGCGGACAGAGACTTCGTCTGGCTTATGGTTCGTCTTTTGATGATTCTTCGCTCTGTTTGAGCCAGAGTTCCAGCAGTCTGGTCTCGCGTTCAGACTGGGAGATGTGCTCCAACGCAAACGCACCAGTCAGGCGATCTTCATAAAACGCCCGTTGCTTGGCGTAGGTTTTCTTAAAGGCTTCGGTCTTTAGGGCTTTCCAGTTCGTGTCGGAGATTCCGGCCTGGGACCGCAAAAGGTTGATCTCGATGGCTTGGAAGGCAAAGACTTTAGCTAATACCTTGATGACGGTCGCATTGGTCAGGAATCGGGGACCCTTTTCAGACATAACTCATCGCTTCAGTTGCGGTGGGGCACACAAGCCTGGACCGATGCCGTCTCTCCGTCCTGCGGGCGATACTAACTGACTCCGTGCCCTTGATCCGTGAGACGCATCAAGGGCACGAAGAGTTTTTTAACAGCCTAATTCAATCGAAATGCCGACGCGGAATCGCTCAGTTCCGAACCCCGCTCCACACTTTTGCCGGATCGATCGACTTGTCTGGATTGAGGGTCTTGGCCTTTTCAAGCAAGACATCTGATCCCTCAGGATAAGCCGGATCAGAAATACAACAGTTATCGACCGGGCAAACTGCGGCACACTGGGGTTCGTCAAAATGGCCGACACATTCGGTGCACCGATCATGAGCGATCACGTAAATATTATCGCCCACGCCTTGACCGTCACCCACATGCAGACCCTTTTCTTCCGCGCCGCTGCGCGTTTCGAAGATCGCCTCGTTCGGACATTCCGGAAGGCAGGCGCCACAGTTGATACATTCGTCGGTAATCAGCAATGCCATGATCCTGGTCTCCTTCTGCTCTAAAGATTAAACCCGGCGTTGTATATTCTTTTCTCCCTAATTGATGCAAGCGTCAAAAAAATCAACGAGGAGCATATGGTGCACTTTCGCAAACGCATCTGTCAATGCGGTGGTCCGAAAGACGGTTTCCCGGCAACGATAACGAATGATGATGAGTGCGACTGGCTTTAGCGATCTGTACTGCGTCTGTGGCGTCCTGGTTCAGGACCAGGGTAGGCCATGTGAGTGTTGAAGACGTAGTCAGCGCAAAAGTTATTCCGGCGGTCCCACAAAGTAGAGGCGCTTTTCTCCTGAGAGATGCTGGGGTTGGACAATGTAGTCCCCTGTCATTGAGGAAATCCAGATGGACTTGGCCAACTCCGTGTTTCCGCCAGTCACTGTCCACGCGAGGCCACTCACAACACCTCCGCCGATGGCATAGGCGACTTTCATGGCGCCATAGGGCATGCTCAGAGCCCAGCAGGCGGCTTGGAGCCCCGCAGCCTTCGGGCTAGCTGGGTTTGGCGAGATCGATTGGCTTGCATGTGCGGTACTTATCTCGGATATACCGTCACCATGGGCCAGGGCTGAATGCGCTGTCATGAGTAAGGTTGAGAGCAAGACAGCTCCGACAAGCAGCAGCCGTACGGCCAGCATAGGTAGAAAACGATGTGCGCGCATAGTTGTTCTCCAGTGGTGTGGGCGAGTCAGGAGGAGCACACCCTAAACAAGGGCGTACTCTACCGGTTCTGGTTTTTGGAACGCAAATAGGTGCGCGGCAACGGATAACATCAAAGAAGTGGAATGTGAGGGGGAGGATTGCGTGAGCTCGTCATCACGGAATGAGCCGGCGTCAGTCGGGACATAGCCCTGAACGGTTGTTCCAGCAAAACTGGCTGGTTGAGAGGCATCGTGAGTCGTCGTGCTTGCGTGCGATACCAGTTATGTGTCACGGGCCGGACACCGGCGTATTGCTGCTCGCTTCTTCGCTGAGAATAGCGTAACGTCCGGCGCATGGCGATTCCTGCGTTCATCAGAGCTCTTCGCGCAAAAATCGGGACCGCGTTGTTGCACGTCCCGACGGTGGCGGTCCTGGCCTATGATGATCAGGGACGGGTGGTGCTCGTCAAGGATAGGGCTTCAGGCTTGTGGGGGGCGCCGAGCGGGATTGTCGACCCTCATGAGTTGCCATCGGATGCGGCGGTGCGGGAAGTATGGGAAGAGGCGGCGGTGTATGTCGAACTTACACAGGTTCTTGGCGTCTTCGCAGGGGAACGGTTTTCCGTGGTCTATCCGAACGGCGATCAGTTGGCAGGGGTGGAGACCGTCTTTGTGGGGCGGGTAATCAGCGGAATGCCGCGAGCCGATCAGGAGGAAACCTCCGACGCCGGCCTCTTTCATCCTGGCGAAATCGAGCATCTTCCTTGTTATCCCCATTTTCTTGAGATTCACCGGGCCGTTGGCCGACGCCCACTGCAACCCTATTTCAAGCCGGCCACCTGGCGTCCACCACAAACGTAAACGGGCTTGAGCGGTGTCGCTGCGTCGTCGAGCGGCTCGTACGGCATGAGGTGAATCCTGTCAGGAATTGGACTCAAACAGGGCGCGAATCATCAAGGGCTTGGATGCCATCGTGCAGTTCCCTTCTGCCCCTCTGCACACCGCAATTTCCGGTGCAGGATTGTTGGAATCCAGCAGGTTGTGGGGTTGAACTCTGGGCCTGCCGGTTGTATGGTGCATTCAGGCTGATCCCCTCAGAGCTCAGATTTCGGGGATGTCATCAACAACAGGCCCGCTGTGTTGTCAGGATCCTGATTGGTGGGTCAGGTTGTTGGGACTGGGGTGAGCCGCGTGTACGTAAAGCAGACATTAGTGCTGTTTCTGTCCACCTTCTCATAAAGGAGCGTATCCCATGGCAGAAGTTACTGAGCAGATTACCAAGGCCCTCGAACATTTCAAGCAGCAGCGCGATGAACTTCAAGTGCAGTTGCATTTGGCGAAGGCGGAAGCCAAGGACGAATGGGCTCGGCTGGAGACTCAGTGGGACGAGATCAAGCCAAAGTTGGAGGCCGCACGGGAGGAAGTGGGGAAAACGGCGGTGTCCGTCGGCGATGCACTGAACCAGGCGATCGAGGAATTGAAGAACGGGTACGAACGGCTACGGAGCCGACTCTAATTCATGACGTTGAAAAAGCCCACCAGCGGTGTTCTTGCCCCGCTGGATGGGCTTTTAGAACATCCTGTGCACACCTTTACAACGGCGATTCTTGATTCCGGGGGCTGAGCAATCACGATTTTCAATCATCGATTCTTGCTCTCCCCCTTGTCCGTATCGTTCATCGTGATCGGTTTACTATCCTCAGAGCCCACGGCTTTGACTCTGTCACCCTACAGTCCTCCGTTGATCAGCACCTGCACGACGTAGTCCGCACGGGGTCGGGAGAGTTCCTGATTGTCCCGAAAGCCCTTTCGATGGTCGGACCGGAACGGGTGTTGTCGGTATGTCCGGCCACCTCGATCCCTTGGTACCTGGATCCGTGCAAGCCGGCGCTGATTTGTCCTAGTAACAAGGTGTCGCCGAGAGGCATCCTCATGCCGCGTGCTGATCTCCCACCCGCCCACTCGTTGTCTGGTAGCGGCCCTTGCACGATAGATGTGAACACACAGTAGGTTGCTCGGATGTTTTGCATTGTAGGTACAGACACATGGTGCGATGCAAGTATAGTTACTTGTGTGCCATAGGTATTGTGCCTGTATTAACTAGTAAAAAGGGGTCCTGCAGATAGGTGCATTCCAATCTTGGTTGGAGTGGGAAATTGGCAGTATAAGTACCCCGCGCTGTGGCCGATTGGTTTCGATGAGCGGTTCTCGATGGCCTTTTCTGGGGGGATAGACGGATTGGTAGACACCTATGGATATCCTCTTGTTTCCACTTGTACCTAAAAAGTGTACGCACAAAATGTGCGGGAAAATATTGTGGTGAGCCTGAATCTGGGGTGAGTGGGCGATACACACGTCCCAAGCCGCAGCCTAAGTGTGTAGGGGCAGCTATGATTCGGCTGAGTTCTATACGAGAGAAGGACTGAATATGATTGGCGCAGCATTCAGGATGCACTGAGGTTTTAATCAGGGTGTCTCTGGGAAGAGGGCTAATCTCATGCAGAAAACATGTTTGTATCAAAAGCAGGGCTGCGATGGGAGATTCAGTCATGGCAGATAAGATGACACCTCTACTGATCGGCCAAAAGGGAGACCTTCCTAAGAAGGAACGCTACACCACCGTCAGCATCACACAGGGGTACACGGAACGGATGTTCAACGGTGTCGCGGGCATGACCACGCGGAAGATCCGCGTCTGCGGCGTGAAGCTGATTTGGGATGAGTACGAAAACACCAACCCCACCGGCAACCCGGATGAGGTGACGACCAAACTCTTCAACTACAGCGGCAGCAACGACATCGAATCGTTGGAGATGTATGCGGACGAAATCATCATCCGGAGTCCGTTAGTCTTTCCGCAAACCGATCTCTGGATCTGCACCCGCAAGCTTGTCTTTGAAGGGAACGGCAGTATCACCACAACTCCGATTCCTCATCCTCCCGCCTACACGACGAAGCGCGACAACAACGGCAGACCCCTGAACGAGCAAGGCCAGATCGAGGCAAAGAACGGCCTCAATGGAGCACGCGGCGGCCATATCATGCTGTGCCTGCCGGAAAGTGCCAATATCGCTGTTCCTGCCTCACCTACGCCGGTGCCACGATTCATCACGGTAGGCGGAAAAGGCCAGGATGCTGAGAGCGGCGGCTATCTGGATTATGTGCCGAAAGAGAATCAACGGAAAAACGCGGGCGACAAAGAGTCTCTCAAGTATTGGGAATCGAAGGATATCGAGTATGTCCTCAAGAATAGCCATCGATTGAACTGGCCTAGTGGATGGAGGGACCTGCTCGACAAGTCCTACTCCGTCATACATGTCAAAGTCGTGATGATGGATGACCTGCTTGGGAAAACTGAGGCGCTTTCGTATGAGAAGGGAGAGCGCGTCTGGCCGGGTGGGGTTCCAGACGCGTTTCCCTCAGGCAAAGCAGGAGACGGTGGTGATGGAGGCATGTTCCGGTGTTTCTGGGCCATGAATGTCGTCGCGGTTGACGGAGCACTGTCGGGTGAGAGCACAGCGCTGTATGTGCAGACCGAAAGCGGTGAACCAGGAATGGCCTCAGCAGTAGCGGCCCGTCGACCACAGGCGACAACCGATTCGAGCAGGCCACCGGCTTTCGTGACCCTCCAAGTCACAGCCCAGAACGAGCTGTTCACGTCCAAAATTCAACCCTCCTATTCGATCGAACGGTGTCCGCTCCCTATCCTTGCAGGCCAGGGGGCTGCCTCTCGTAATGGTCAGAAGGGGCAGCACGGTTCGCGCAAACCATTCTATCAAGAGGTGTATCCGTACCCCTTGCCCGCCTCGCCTGAGAAGCGCAAACAATTACTGGACTGCTACCCCAACGGTTGGCCAAATCATCTCGCCATAGAACCGGCGTTGCAGTATGCGCGCGACGCCTATCTGAACGGGTATCGTGACGAAGCACGTGAAATCCTCACCTGCTACCGCGACGTCATTGAGTGGGTTCCGGAAGACGCGCGCAGTGCGGCGCTGGTTGGGCAGGCGACCGAAATTGCCGCGCTCCTGACGCAACTCAAAGACAATCTCGACTACTACGGCAATCCACCGGGCTGGTTGCCTCGCCTGTCACTGATGTCGAATCTGCAACTGTTCCTCGAAGACCAGAAAAATGCGGTGAGCCTTCTCTATTTTGCCTACAAACTCGAGAAGTCCTGGGCTCAGGTCCAGAACCATGCACAGTTGCTCAAGAGCACCCGCCAAGCGCTGTCTGCCGCCATTGCGCTGGCGAAAACGAATTACAGCGAAGGTCTCGCCTTGCTCGAATCGAGCCGCAAGGAGCTGGCTACCGTGCAGGGACAGGCACAGGAAATCGGCCGCCGGGTCAAAGCGCTGGATGAGACGATCACGAAACAGGCTGTGGACAAGGCAAAGGAACAGGCCATTCTCACCGGGATTTGCGGGATTGCCTCCGGCTTGTGCAAGGTCATTCCCGTCGGCCAACCGTTTCTCGGCGCCGCCAGCGACGCCGTGTTTCAGCCGGTCGCAAACATCGATCTGTCCAACCCGAATGCCGCGGAAGAAGCCTTCAAATTTGCAGGCGGGATCGGCGAAGGCATCACGACCTTCGTGACCAACAACCGAGATGATGTCCTCGCAGCCTCCGACACCTCGTTCACAAAGAAGCTCGAACGGATCGAGGGGAACTTCAACGCCACTGAGGAGGAAATCTCCACAATCAACGGTCAGATCGAAACCGAATTCGATAGCAAGGTCGGCGACTACAAAGCCAACCTGGAAAAAGAGATCGCGACTCTGGAGGAAGAAGCCAAGACCATTACAGACGAAGCCAAGAAAAAACAGAAGAAGGCCAAGGCCCTCTCATTCAAGGAAGAGCTGGCGCTCTACAAGAACCGAAAACTCGATGAAGCAGTAGTACGGCTGCGTCAACAAATTGCCGATGCCGACACCAACGCCCTCACCAAGGCGGAACGAGATGCGAAGGATAGGCTCTTGACGCAGGTGGCCGCCCTTCAGGGAAAAAAAGACGATCTCGCGAAGAACTCTATCGCGCTCAAGCAGAAACAATCGGATCAACAGAAGTTTCTCGGCGAGGCCATGACGCATGCGGCACGCATCGGTCAGGGAGTGAGCACCATGGCCGCCGGTTTGACGAAGCTCGTCGTGCCGGTTGACCGCAACTCGCCGGAAGTACAGGCGATTAAGAACAAGATCGCCGAGAGTGCCCAGTACAAGGCGGAATTTCAGGGGCTGATGGACTCGCTCGACAAGCTCGTGACTCAAAAGGCTCAGCTCTTGGAGGGGGTAGAACGGGCCCAGCATACCTTGTCGGAATCCTGTGCCACCATCTCCAAAAGTCTGCTGCAAAGCGCGGCCATCGGCCGCCAGATGCAGACCATGGGTAACGCTTTGGATCTGGAAGTGAAACTGTACGCGCGCGCGCTCCGGCAGCGCTCGGAGGAGCGCCTGAGAAAGTCGCTGTACCACGTGGTGAAGTCGTACGAATATCACACGTTGAGCCGGGTCCCTCAAGACTTTTTCCAAACCAGCATGATCGAGAAGATCAAGCAACTTGAGGAAGCCAAACTGGCAGCCGGACAGCTGGACCAGACGCTCGCAGAGAACGATTTTAACCAAATCTATGAAACGGTCTTCAAGGCCAAGTTCGCACAACTCGGGCAGAAAATTACCGACGACCTACAACGCGTCAGACCAAGCATGGAAAATCGCTACCTCTGCACGCTGAAACCCGCACAGCTCACGCAGCTCACGGATACCTGGCGATTCACGTTTAGGATCGTCGAGGACTTTGCGAAGACGAGCGGGAATTCAGAGAGCGTGATCGGCGCGCGCATCATCGGCATCGCACTCAAAACACTCGACATTGCCACTACCGACAGAGGCCTCTCGCTGGATGTTGAGTTCACGCACTCAGGCAAACATCTCATCACCGCGCCGGGTGGCTTTCAGTACTTTTTTCAAATCGGCAAGTATCCGATCGAAGCGCAGGACGGATCAAAAACCAAGCAATGGGTCAGCGACCAGCCTATTTCCTGGCGGATGGTCTACAACGCGGCGGCGGGCTCGCAAACGATCACGTTAGATGAGCAGGCCAAAGACGATCAGATCGTGCAGTTCCTGTTGCGTGAATACAAACCAGGAACAGAGAGCGATGCGAAGATGTTGCAGGAACATCGGCCGGGCTTCACCTCCGAGATCACGTTAACGCTGGATGGTGGACTCGACATCACCAATAGCAACTACGCAAAGAAAAAGAGCGCAAAATCGTTCAATGTCAGAGCACTCGAATTCTGGGTCTTCTTCAAGAGGCAATAACCATGATCGTACGCAGCATGCTGGCGGCAGTTGGCTCATTGGCGGTCGTGCTCTTATTCGGGTCAGGTTCAGGGCAAGCTCAAGGCGTGCCCGCCGAAACGGATGTCAAGCCTCCCTTCACCGTACAGTCCTTTTCATCCGTTTACGGAAGCGACGCGCTACCAAGTCCGCTTGGCGGTGGCATGGTCAGCTTGATCGGCGAAGCGGAGTCAAAGACCTTTGGCGTCTCATTCAATGGGACCCTGACCTCTTCAGCGAGCCTGACCGGCAAGGAAAAGCTCGTCGCGTCGCTGTATATCAAATGCGACGGCCAGGCACCCGGAAGTCGCGTTACCGTTGGCACGGTCGACCTGGGTGTGCTCAAACCTGCGCAGCCCGCTCGCGCGGTGATGGCCATCGGAGAGGCCACCGCTTTCGTGCCGCTGGCTAGCATCAAATGCGTGTCGCTTGCGCTCCGAATCGACGAGTCTGACAAAACACCATCCTTCGTCAAGACCTTCACAAAAAATGAGACCGAGATCGCAGAAGACGTCAAAGTCCTGAACTCGACGGTCAGATTAATCGGCGAACCCGATTCCAAGAGTTTCGGCCTTTCGTACTGCGGGACATTGCAGTCTGCGATCGAGTTGAGCGGTGAAGCGACATTGGTCGCTCATCTGTACATGAAATGCGAGAACGATTCACCCGACACAACACGCGCCATCCATGTCGGCACGGCCAAGATGGGCGAGGTCCCGAAAGGGCGAGGTGAGTCGCGCCGGATCATGAGCGCTGATGTCACGGCCTTTGTGCCACTGAGGGAGGTCGAGTGCGTCAAGCTGGGACTGCAGTAGCTGTTGGCAGAGACGATACATCGGACTGAGCTGAAACCTGTCCACTAACCTCACACAGAAAGGAGCCTGATGTGCCCAATCGATTGACGGTCATCCAACTGAAGCAAGGGTCCAGCGCCATTTGTAGCGCGACGGAAGGTGAGGCCAGTACGGATCGGGCCACCGTGAAGCTCACGAAGGGCATCAAATGGACTGTTCCGCAACCGATCGACTGTCTTCAAAAGCAAGTCACACTGACAGCCGTCATCCATGATGCCGGCGTCCCCGAAAAATCGTTCGCCAAACCCATGTACATTTCCGGTATCACCGGAAATGGTACCACTGTCAGGCTCACGGACAAGAAAGAAGGATAAGCACCCCGACTGGGTGGGCGGCTTTACGGACGTGAGCAGAGCGCCCTCTCCGTCACACGACACAAGGAGTGTCAGAATGCCGCTTTCAATCGCAGAGTCCAAAAATAAGACCAAAGTGTTCAATGAGGTCAAAACCAATTGGGACAAACAGGCCGCGAGCAACAACTGGACGGAGGCTACCTTTAAATTCAAGCCACCCAAAGACGACTGGCTGCTCGGACTCAAAACCTTGTCTAAAATCACCGTCGAGGTGAAATGGAATGCCGGATTCAAGGTAAACCTGATCGGCACGGCACAGGATGGTGGCCAGACAAAAGCTACCGTTGGCGAGCTCCCAGGAACCGGGTAAAGAGTGCGTTCATCAATTACGGTATCTGCAGGAAATGGCGCCACTGTCAGGCTGACAGAGCAAATGAAGGGTCACCTTCATGAGCATGGGGTGCCTTCACAGACTTCGCAGTGCACATTCGTTCGTGACACGACAGGAGGAGAAGCGAGATGCCACTGTCAATCGCAGAGTCCAAGGATAAGACCAAAGTATTCAATGAGATCAAAACCAATTGGGCCCCACAGGTTGCGAGTAAGAACTGGACAGAGACCACGTTTAATTTTACTCCTCCGGCAGACCATTGGCTGCTCACACTCAAAACCTTGTCCAAAGTGAAGGTTGATGTGAAGTGGGAGAGCGGATTCAAAGTGTATCTGCTCGGAACTCTGGAGAAGGGGGGGGGCAGCAAGCGAAGATAGTCGTAGGAACTCTGCCTGGAAATGGTTAATTCAGTAGACTCTGCTTCTTACCTGGTTTGTTATGGAGAGGGCAGACTGTAATCCCATTGGCTACTGCACCACTAAATCAGAAACGACAGGAAAAATCTCCGAACGATTTTTCCTGTCGTCTATGGGAGCTATAGTCCTTCCGGTCAGTCACCGCTTGTGTGACCCATCTGGTGGCTTCTTCCCAACTTGGGCTTTCCCCTCACCGATCGTGATTCCTGATTCCGGTGTCTGAGTAATCACGATTTCCAGTCGTCGGTTCTTGCTCTTGCCTCTGTCCGTATCATTCGTCGTGATTGGCTTGCTGTCCCCATAGCCCACCGCCTTCACGCGGTCATTCTGAAGACCCCCGTTGATCAGGATCTGGACGGCATAGTCAGCCCGCGCTCTGGAGAGCTCCAGGTTATCTCGAAAGCCCTTTCGGAGGTCTGATCTGAGCGGGATGTTGTCGGTATGTCCGGCCACCTCGATCCCTTGGTATCTGGATCCGTGCAAGACGGCGCCGATTCGTTCGAGCAAGGAGGTGCCGCCGAGGGTCACTGTGGCGTCACCGGTGGAGAAGAGATCACTATTGGCCAGCGCCAGGGTCAATTTATTGCCTCGCTGCCTCACAGTGACGCTGCCCTTCTTCAGTTCCGGCTGTAACAGACTTGAGAGGCTCTCACTGATTTTGCGCAGGTCGCTATTCCCTAGGAGGGTGAGCGTTTCTTCTTCTTCGGTAGTATCTGCATTGGGCCCGAGTAGGGTGGATGTGGAGAGTGTTTGATCGATCGACTGGAGCGATAGGGCAGGAGGGGGCTCGTCTTGTGCGGGTGCGGTGTCGGTCTGTTTTGAAGCGGTGGTGTTGGCATTGAGTTCAACGTCCACCAGCTGTTGCTTGATGCGAGCGAGTTCGGCTTCTTTCGCCGACAGTTGAGGATTCACATCAGCGAACTTTTGACTGATGTGTTTCAATTCTTCCTTCACCTGCGTCAGTTCTTGTTCCCTCTTCGCCACCAGTTGTTCCGCGTCCGTGGCCCGGCGCTTCGCCTGGGCCAGGTCTTGTTCACGCCCTGATGACGTCAGCTGTTGCTCGACCTCGGCGATCCGACGTCTTGCTTGTGCTAATTCAAGGTCTTTTCCTGCCAACTGTTGTTCGACATCGGTGACGCGGCGTTTAGCCTGAATAACTTCCTGGTCCTTTTTCGTCGTTTGCTGTTCGGCGTCGATGACGTGGCGTTTGACCTGGGTCAGTTCCTGCTCTTTCCCCGCCATTTGTTGTTCGACCTCGACGACGCGACGCTTGGCCTGGTTCAACTCCAGTTCTTTGTTAGCCGTTTGCTGTTCGACTTCGGAGACCCGGCGTTTGATTTGCGTGAGGTCCTGTTCCTTCTTGGCGGTCTGTTGTTCGGCTTCAGCAATACGGCGCTTGGCTTGGGTCAGTTCCTGCCCCTTTGCGGTCGCTGCTATCTGTTGCTCGACTTCGCTTACTCGGCGTTTCGCCTGACTGAGCTCCTCGGTTTGAGCCGCAAGGTCGTCCCGAAATTTCTTGGAATTGTCGATGGCATTCGACCGTAAGGCAGCGAGATCTGTCTCCCTGGCATGCAGCTGAAGCACCAGCTCACCGATGCGTTGCTTGAGCTCCTCGATCTTTTGCTTGGCTGCCTGGAGACTGTTTCTCGCCAGGCTTAATTCCTCTGAGGCCTGGCCGTCTGCCGCGCTTCGCACAGACTCGTCGTCAACTCTGTAGACCTGGGGAGCGGTCGACTGTGGTGAAACGAGTCGCGGTTCACGCCAGGTTCCATAGGATGACACGAGAAGGGAAGATGAAGACAGTTGGAGATGATGTAGCTGAGCCTTTGAGGAGGCAGGCATGGCCGGCGGTTGAGCAGCGGCAACTGAAACCGGCGCCTGTCCGTAGATCAGAGCGATTGCGCCCAGTACAACGGCAGAGAAATTCACAAGCATGATTGACCTACCAAATGGAATACAGTGTGGTGACGACACATGGATCGGCGCCTTAGGCACGCGCCTCCCCGCACGGATGTGGTTATGGACTCCGCTCAGAAATCACAGGCGGCAGGACAGATTGTTTCCCCCCACCCCGTTGGCGGCGCCGTCCCCTCATGACATGACAAAACAGAGCAAGAGGGAAAGAGGATCCTATCGTCTTCCAGATTCACTTTGCAACGGGGGTGTGAGGCGGAATCATTGGGACGGTCTGTGTGGGAGTGGCTGATTGTCACGGTCTGGAAGTGACGAGGTCCATCCCGCTGGGGCCCTCTTTTTGATGCGTCTTGTTCTTGAGGTGGACGATCTGGAATCCGAATGGTGACAACGGGATGTGGCATATGGACGTATGAGTCTTTTTTCGCCGATATTACTGGAACTTATTCATGGGTCAGCCTGCACGGCCTCGAAGGAGTCGCGGTAAGCTGTTGCTCTGTAGTGAGGCACGCGCTCCCGCCTTGAATCTGAATGTGGAATCTCGCTAGACTGCGCCCGCTCACCTTAGTTCTGCTTCTTCGGAGGGTATGCCATGAGGGGTCGCACGTTTTTTCCTGCCTGTATTGTGGTCGGAGTTCTGCTCTTGACCGGGGTGTATCACGCGGACGCAGCCGACCAGCCGCAGCAACTCAAAACTGCCTGTGAGAGGGGTACGCCGGCTGCCTGTAATGGACTTGGGTTGTTGTACATGAAGGGTGAAGGAGTGAAGCAAGACGAGTCACGAGCGGCGGCCATGTTCAGAAAAGCTTGTGACGTCGGTGATCCGAATAGCTGTTCCAACCTCGGGGTGTTGTATGCCGAAGGAACGGGCGTTCCCCAGGACGATGTGCAAGCTGTGGTCTTCTCGAAGAAGGCTTGTGACGGCGGAGATTCACGGGGCTGTTACAACCTTGGGGTGATGTATGCCGAGGGAACAGGCGTTCAACAGGACGATGTGCAGGCGTCCGATTTCACGCGGAAGGCCTGTGATAGCGGAAATATGAAGGGTTGCTACAATCTGGCCGTGATGTATGCCTCCGGAACCGGGGTGCAACAGGATGAGGTGCAGGCGGCCGATCTCTACAAAGCGGTCTGTGAGAGTGGGAATGCGAGAGGGTGCTACAATCTTGCCGCGATGTATGCAGGCGGAGCTGGGATCCAACAGGACGACATTCGAGCCGCCGACTTCTACCGGAAGGCTTGTGACGGCGGAAACGCACGAGGTTGTTACAATCTTGGGGTGATGTACGCCGAAGGGACCGGGGTTCCACAGGACGATTTCCAAGCCGCCGACTTCTACCGAAAGGCCTGTGATGGTGGAAGTGCAAGGGGTTGCTCCAACCTTGGCTCGATGTACGCTGCGGGTAACGGGATAAAGCAAGACGATGTTCGCGCGGCGACTCTCTACCGGAAGGCCTGTGATGATGGCGATGCCAAAGGTTGCATCAATCTCGGGGTGATCTATCAAGTCGGACGGGGTGTCAAATCGGATGACACGGAAGCCCTCAAACATTACGGAAAAGCCTGCGATCTCCGAGAGCAGAAAGGCTGCTCCCTCTATGCCAAGTTGAAGACGGGAAGACGATGAGATGCTGTGCGGTCAAGACGAGCAGCACCATCTTTAGAGGTTCAGCCAAAGCGACGGTCGTGGGTAGAACCTGATCACGTTGTCCAGGTCCTTCATCTGCGTCAGGGTGCCGTGAGATTGTCCGAATAGTTTTCCTGCAACCTATTGGCAAGACGGACACCCTATTACAGTCTCACCTCCGTACAGCCTCACGTGGTATTGGTGTTCGATGATGGCGAGGGACCAACTACTGGATCGAAACAGTGGTTCGAATGCGGCTGATTAGACTGGGAGGGTTGCTTGAGCACAGTTGTAGCTAAGGGGAGCACGATGGTGTTGCAGAGACGCATTATGACGTGGTGTGTGGGCGTGGCGGCATGCTTGTGCTGTGGTCCCGATGTCTTTGCGCATGGGCCTCAAGCGGTCCCTCCTTCCGAGAACTCGGAGATCCGAGCCGTGGTCGAGCAGGATGTTTCCTGGGACACGATTGAGTGGACGGAGCGACGCTATAAGATTGAGGCAGTCGGGTTCAAGGCACGGAATGAAACCGGCTGGGATTGGTGGGGGAGTGATGAGGTGATGGTCGGAACGGAGGACGCGAAAGGCTGGACTGTTTCGGCTGAGCTCAGCAGTGTCGATTCCGGTGAATTTTATTCCTTTGATCCTGTCAGGAGTTGTGTCGTTGCCGTGCGTGCCGGGATTGTCGTCTTGGGGAAGACGTCGGTCTGCGATGAGGCCGGTGAGCCTACTCCACTGAGTTTTGGAGTGGAACTGTGGGAGAAGGATGTTTTTGGGTGGCGGACGGGTTTCTGTAAGGCGTTGCCGCCCGGGAAGGATCTCCATGCGGGGCCCCATTGTGCGGACGATGGAAGCGGTGCGGATTTTATCGGCCGTGCCCGGGTAGATCTTTCCGCGTTGGATCTTGAGGCGGTGTTGCCGAATGTCGGTGATGAACACATCGAGACCGTTGTGTTGAGCCCTTGCCCCAGCGGCGAGGTGTGCAGCGATGCCGATTTGCCGGACTACAGTTTCACGTTTCGCGTCACGCGTGTGCGTGACGCACGGGTCGAGCTGCGCTCGTTACTCGATGAGACCATGCACCGAACGGGTGCGCGTTCTGAATTGGAAGCCATCGTGACCGGTCTGCGCTCCTTGCGCGCGCCGAGTCCTCGACAGGTGGAGCCGAGTCTGCCCAGGTAGGTCGGATGAGCAGCGCGTCCCCCCTTCGCTGGATTGAGGGGTGATGAGTTTCGAGGAGAATGTGACTGCAGCTTTACGGGCTATTGCCATAGACTTGTTCATAAATAATGAGACCAGAGATTGGTTGGATCGCATGGGGGTACCGTTATGATATTCAGACGACCAGAGCTGGAAAAGGACAATCCAATCGCTCCAGAGCCTTATGTCGGACCGCGTCGTCGTCTCGCTATGGCCCGTGCAGTGGCAGCGGGGAAATCTGCGGAGCCTGGTGATGTGAGGGAGACGTTGCAGGTTTTGGCGAAGGCAGCCGCTCAGGTGGTGAAACGTCTCTCCCACCAGGGGAAAGCCGACAAGGATCTGCAGACGCTCCGAGAAGCCATTGCCCAAGCTGAGCGAACACTATCGAAGTCAGAATAGTTTGGGTGGCCCATGAGCTGAGGGTTTGAGGTCTCACAAGGAGTAGACGGCAGGCTGTCCTGAGTAGAGCTCGGTTTTCAACAAGAGTGGTGGTGTCTCTGGATCAATCGAGTCAGAGCCGTGAGAGAAAGCCGGGCGTCCAGTGGAAAACCGGTTGGAGTTTCTTCGGCGCTCTCCTTTGGGTCGTACTCTCGGGCTGCGAGACGATGAACGGGTTGTCTTGCGGTGGTGGCGGGCAGCGCGCAGTCCAAGAGTCGGTGTATTTCGGAACCGATACGCCGTCTGGTTCAGTTACGTCGGAAGCCTGGGCGCAATTTCTTAGCGAAACCGTGACTCCGCGTTTTCCTCATGGGCTGTCAGCTTGGCAAGCGTCTGGCCAGTGGCAAGCAGCCTCAGGACGGATCATTTACGAACCCTCGTATGTGCTGAGTCTGATACATCCCGATAATGACCAACAGAACAAGGCGGTTCATGAAATTATCGCGTCCTACAAGACGCGCTTTCGGCAAGAAGCTGTGCTCCGTGTGACGACTCCAGTCTGTACCTCTCGCTAACAAATCCTGAAAAAAGCTGTCAGCGGTGTTCTTGCATCGCTCAGAGACTCAATGTACAGCCCAGAGTACGCGTCGCCTCATGTATACATTCCTGCGCTGGTAACAGAATGGCTACAAGGGAGTACGATGCGATCCATCTGGATCAGGACATGAGCATGTGTCCCCCAGCTTTTTGCTTTCTCTGATAGAGCCATATTTCTCATCGCCTCCCCTTGACAGATACGGAATCACGCTCCTGGAAAAGAGAACGTCATCCCCAGAAAACTTTGCAACCTGTGGATATCTCGTCAGCATGCTGGGAATAATATGGGAAACAGCATAATTAAGTGGATAACTCAGGACGATTTTTCTAGGAATATGTAAGAAGCGCAAGAACATCTCATTGAACCACTATTCCTAGTGGTTTGAATGTCGAGATGCAGATGCCTAAATAGTAGGCACTTTGATAGATTCGCACGTTTTTAGTGCTATTTTTGCAATGGAATCTGGTTTGCTCACAAGCTTATCCACAGAAGATGGGGAGTATGGACGTTCATCCTGTAGCAGTCTGTTAACACAGTCGCCAGCGGCCTTCTCGCGTCGTTCAGAGGCACAACGTGTGGGGCAGGGTCTGATTCGCCTCTTCGCTCGCTGCGGCCTTTCTGAACAGCCTACGAGGCAGCTGATTCTGCTCAGCAACCATACGCGTACAGATTGCTTTCAGGCAGCCAAGGATTGTCAACAGACTACTCGATAGGGACAACGCTACGAGCGATTGTGGGATTGTCGGTAATCGGCTCGCCCTCGGTGTTCCTGAGCAACAGCGATGAATGGTTTGGGTCACTCCTGCTCTCGAAGAGCGGATCGAACACGATCGATCGTGTGTTGAAGCGTCGACCCTGTGAGAAGGACAGGGGTACGAGGTACTCGCCACACCGGTTCCAGCGGGGCTGGATCATTCGTCAATCGGGGAATTACATGCCAATGGATATGGGGGAGTTGATTCCCTAAGAGTTCATAGTTGATCTTTTTCGCGTGGTAGATCTCAGATAAGGCGCTCGCGACGCGGCTGACTTCTTCGATCAGTTGCATACGTTCAGGCGGCCTCAAGTGGAACAGTTCAGTGATATGCCGCTGAAAGACCAGCACCGTCCATCCGGGGAAGAACTGGTCCTCGTGCAAGTAGGCCTTGGACAATCCAAGGTCTATCAGAAAATGGTCTGGGCGGGGCCACGTTCCAGTACAGGCCTTACAACTCGAATCGCTTACGGCTTGGTGGCCTTCTTCCATTCTTCTTCCGTCAAGACGCCTTTCTTGATCAGCAACTGAATCAGCATATCGATGGTCTTACGGTTGGCGGCTGCGGCAGCTTCCGGAGGAGCAATGGCAGAGGTTGAGCCTCCCGGACGCTTTGCGTCGGGCAGTACCCGTTTTTGTCCAAAGACCTTAAACGACGGAGTGAATACCGCGACATAGTCTCTATTTCTGATGCGTATGCTGGCAGGCAGGCTGTCCGATTGTGGAGTAAGATCCGGTGCGGACCCCGACGGGATATGAAAGTAGGGTTTCCCATCACTAGTCTGGCCGTCTTGGTCCAGCACCTCGAATCGCTTGAGGAATGATTCTCCCGTCAGCGCCTCGTGGTCCTCACCTGCGAGGTTCGTGATCTTATCGAGGACGATCATCAGCGAATCGCCGGTGATCGAATCCGGTGAAAGGTTTCTGACAGTGATGTCGTAGCGGTACTCACTGGAGAAGTTATCTCGGTTTTTCAATGTCACCAGAACCTGGACTCGTCCGGTGAGATCAGTCAGCTGATCCGGGGAAGCGCCGAAGGTGTCCAGTGGTGCCGTTACCATGAGGGCCATAGCAATGAGCCCGCCGCGTCGTAACCAATTCGTCATCCTGGGACCGCTCACTGGTGAGTGTGATTCGAGCATAGCAGACCAGAAAGCATTGAGCGAGCCGATTCCTCTTAGAAGTCGCCTTGACAGTTTCTTCTTCCTGACGATATTCTCGCCCGCATTCCCGTTATCCTGTGAGTTTGTCTATTACGTATGGCACGGTCAGCTCCCTCCCGATTACAGACGCCTGAGATTTCACGCTCGCTCGTAAAGGCCTTCATGGCCCTGTACGACTATCCTCATCCTCTTGACCGTGATCGGATCATCCGTGGCTACGACCGACCCCATGCTGTGCGGACGGCCAAGATGTGTGTGGCGGTCGCAGTACGCTTGGGACATCCTGCTGACCGGGTCCGGCTGTATCATGTGGCCTGTCTGCTGCATGACCTCGGGCGTGCAGGTCTGGACCGACGACTCTTTGGCACGATCTGGTCGTGGGCCAAGCAGCGGGGCATTCCCACAAGACCGCGTGAATGGCGAGCCGTTCATCCAACGACGCGATATGGTCGTGAGACTGAGGCGTTCGTGTCGCGCTATCGAAAAGATCTTGCGGCTGCGGGTGTGATCCTGGACCCATGGGCGATCGAGCAGGTTGAGATGAGGTTAGGATACGCCAGGCGCCTGGCGAGACGATTGCGGGCGGTGAAGCCGACCTTTGCGAAGCTAGGGGTGAGCTGGCAACCATGGATGCAACAGGTGATGCTGTACTACTACTATCCAGAACGGTTAGCCAAAGCACGATCATGGGTAAAACAATTGGCGGAAGTCCTTGTCGCCTGTGAACAATTTGAGGCCTATAGTAACCAGCGTCGAGGGCGTGATTATTATGCCAGGAGCAAAGAGAGCCTGGCGGAGGCTTTTGCATATCTGGGTAAGCTGAAACAAGAGGGGATACTCAGTGGCGAAGTCCTGGAGGCTGTGCGAGGCTTGACGGCTGAAGGGGCTTTTGACTCGATTCTTGAGGCAGCGCGAGGTGAACCGCTGACTCGACATGAGCGCCGGTACCTTCGCAATCTTACCGTCTAGGAGTGTCTGATGGCCGTCCATACTGTGACGTTGACGATTCAAATGGCAGGGGGGACTCAGATCGAAAATGTGACCAAGTCCGTCGTCGCTGCCGTGGCCGAGGCGAAGTTTCAGGCGGGAATTGTGACGGTCTTCGTGAAACATACCACCGCATCCGTGATGATCATTGAGGATGAGCCGGGGATCCGCGCGGACACCCACACGTTTTGGGATCGCCTCATCCCGGCAGATGCCCGATTGCGACATAATACGGTCAATCCGGGAGAAGACAATGGTCATAGTCACCTTCGGGGGCAACTCCAGGGGCCTTCCGTGACGATTCCGTTTGCTGCGGGGACCCTGTTGCTTGGAATCTGGCAACAAATCGTGCTCGTAGATTTTGATACACGTGCGCGAGCACGTGAGCTGGTTCTACAGGTGTTGGGTGAGTAACTCACTCAGCGGTCTCACGTTCCTCCTTTTCACCACTATACTGAGTTCAACGGCTTCTGCAGCAGACTGGGGGAAGCCGCTGGGAGCCAACCATGACGGTCCTGAAGGCAGGCCGCGCTCTGTGACGCCTGCATCCCCGGAGCTTGGTGCCGATGAGCGAACCACGATCACGGTCTTTGAGCGAGCGACGAAGTCCGTGGTGTTTATTGCCAATACCGCTATCCAGCAGGACATTTGGTCCCTGAACGTCATGGAAGTGCCGCAGGGATCGGGGTCCGGGTTTATTTGGAGCAAGCAAGGGCACATTGTGACGAACTTTCATGTCATCTATGGGGCTGATGCGATCAAGGTGACCTTGGCAGATCGGAGCGAACATCAGGCTAAGTTGGTTGGGGCCGATCCCGATCACGATCTGGCGGTGCTTCAAATACAAGTTTCGGACGGCCAGTTGGATCCGATGGCGATCGGCTCCTCCCATGATTTGCGGGTCGGACAAAAAGTGCTGGCGATCGGCAATCCATTCGGGCTTGACCATACCCTGACGACGGGCGTCGTCAGCGCCTTGGGCCGGACCATTAAGTCAATGTCTAATCGAACGATTGAAGGGGTGGTTCAGACGGACGCCGCGATCAATCCGGGCAACTCTGGTGGGCCCTTGCTCGATAGTGCCGGGCGGTTGATTGGTGTCAATACGCAGATTGTGAGTCCGAGCGGAGCCTATGCCGGTATTGGGTTTGCGGTTCCGGTTGATACCGTCAATCGTATCGTTCCTGAACTCATCAAGCATGGGAAGCTCATTCGTCCTGGACTGGGGGTCTCGCTCGTACCGGATGCGATGGCAAAGCGATGGGGAATCAAAGGGGTCATCATCGGTAAGGTGACTCGTGGTGGGCCCGCGGACCGCGCCGGCCTCAAGGGGGCTCGCGAAACGATGATGGGACAGATTCAACTCGGCGATGTTCTTGTCTCGGTCGCAGGGAAAGCCGTGACCACCATTGACGATCTCATGGATGCGATGGAAGAGCACAAGATCGGTGACCACGTTACAGTGGAGATCCTCCGTGGCAACCGGCGCGAAAAGGTGCCGGTGACGCTTCAGGCCGTCAACTAGCAAGACGGCAATTCATCACATCGGTATGGTAGGATCAGCCAGCTGGGGTGAAGGTATATGTATGAGTGATCACGGCTCTTTTGACCAAGAGACAAGGAATGATCGAAGCGATGAGCCATCGCTGAAGATCGGGACGGATCCGCTCGAGTTGATTGAACAGTGTCTGGCCACCTTTTCAGACGGTGATCCTCGGCAAAAGCTGCTGTACAAGCTGCGGCATGCCGTGATGTTGTCTCAAACCGCTTCTCAGCAACGTGAGGTGGAGTTCAAGAAGGTGAGCGAGGTCGTGGCCAAGCTCACGGCTCCAGCCAACCGGATCGGCACTTTACTTGAAATTCCGGCTCCGGGTCTCGCCCGTATCGTCGTCGGTGGGGCGGAGTATTATGCCAACGTGGATCCTCGCGTGGCTGATGACGATCTGCGGATCGGCACCCAGATCCTGGTCAATGAAGCCTATGCGGTCATTCGGACGCTGGGGTACGATCGGAACGGGCCCATTTTGAAACTGGCCGAAACGTTACCGGACGGTCGGTTGCGGTTTGAGCAGGATATGGGCCGGCAGTCGTTGATTTTGCAACGTTCGACGGATTTGGTCGGTGCCGATCTTAAGGCAGGGGACCACATTCGAATCGACCCCAGTCTCCGCGTTGCCCTTGAGAAGCTTGTGGACCAGAAGGCCGGCCGGCATGTCCTAGATGAAGCACCCACAGTGACATGGGACCAGATCGGGGGACAGAACGAGGCGATCACTGCAATCCGTAAGGCGATTGAATATCCTCTATTGCATGCGGAGACGTTCGAACGGTTCAAGTTTTCTCAACCGAAGGGGTTTTTGCTCTACGGACCACCCGGGTGCGGGAAGACGCTGATCGGGCAAGCTGCTGCCGGTAGCTTAGCCAAGCGGCTCAGTGAATCGCAGCAAGGACAGGCGCCTGACATGGATAAGCGCCCGCCCGTCACAAGCGGGGCATTTCTTCATGTCAAAGGGCCAGAAATCCTCAATATGTGGCTTGGGGAGTCAGAGCGGATGGTCCGTGATCTCTTTGAGCAGGCGCGAGCTCGACGAAAGGAAGGGGCTCTGCCGTTCATCTTTATCGACGAGGCGGAGTCAATTTTAGGGACGCGGCGTGCTATGCGTTCCTTCAACATCTCCAACACGCTCGTTCCGATGTTTTGCAGCGAAATGGATGGGATCGAGTCGTTGCGGGACGTCGTCATCATTTTGGCCTCCAACCGACCGGACCTGATTGATCCGGCCGTGTTGCGTCCCGGTCGAATCGATCGGAAAATTAAAGTGAGCCGGCCGAACAAGGCTGCCGCAGCCGAGATTTTGAAAGTCTATTTGACGTCGGATCTTCCACTCGACCCCACGTTGGTAAAGGACCGCGGGGGTGAGCCAGCGCAGGCGGTGGTGGCGCTTGTCGAAGACATTATTGAGGCGATCTTCCGTCGAACGGAGGAAACCCGTCTCCTCTCGATCAGACTGAGAAGTGGTCAGAGTACGGTGCTGTACCGCGGCGATCTTGTCAGTGGGGCAATCCTGGCGTCGATCGTTCAACGGGCGAAGGAAAAGGCGATCGATCGTACGGTTCAGTCCGGGCTGCCGGCGGGATTGCTGGAGGAGGATCTCCGGGTAGCCGTGTCCGAGGAATTTCGAGAGGGTGACATGTTGCCGCCGGACGATGCCGCCGAGGAATGGCTGAAATTGCTTGACCATCATCCGGAGCAGGTGGTCGGTATTTCGTCCTTCAGGCGAGGCCGTCAGGCCGAAGAACGGCTCACCAGTCAGATCATCTAAGGATGTGAAAGGTCAGAAGCTGATTGCTTAGGCGCTATGATCGAGTCTGACCGTCGCTTCAGGTTGTCCTTTTTACTTCTCACTCACTATGCGTCTTTTTGGAATTGAGACCGAGTACGGTATCACGCGCGATGATGTGCCGGACATGGATCCGGTGGTCGAATCAATGGAACTCGTGCGTGCTCATCTGGCAGCCTCTTTCGAGCGGCGGTGGGACTATGCCGGTGAGGATCCGCATGAGGATGCGCGCGGCTTCCGAGTCTCGGGCTTGCAACAGGATAAAGAGGAGGATGAGTTCGCACGCCGCGATGCCCATCGCCCCTTTTCGTTCCATGACATGAAAAGCGACCTCGTCTTGCCGAACGGTGCGCGATTCTACAACGACCATACGCATCCAGAGTACTCCACACCTGAATGTCGAACGCTTCGCGATCTGGTAGCGCATGATCGTGCGGGAGAACGGATCGTGCACCGTGCCGCCCAGCGGCGCAACCGGCTTTTGGGAGGAGCTCACCTGCGCCTGTACAAAAACAATACTGACTTCCACGGCCACAGTTACGGGTGTCATGACAACTATCTTGTTCCGCGCTCGATACCCTTTCCTGCGCTGGCAGCAGGCCTTCTTCCGTTTCTGGTCAGCCGACAGGTCATTGCCGGGGCAGGGAAGGTGGGAATCGAGGCGCAGGAATCCGGATGGGTTCCTGGCGCCTATCAGCTCTCGCAACGTGCAGATTTCATGGAGACGGAGCTGGGGGTCGATACGATGCACAATCGGCCCATCCTCAATACCAGAGATGAGCCTCATGCCGACCGGCGAAAGTATCGCCGTCTGCATCTGATTATCGGCGATGCCAACATGTGTGAGTATGCGACGGCGCTCAAGATTGGGACGACCAGGCTGGTGCTTGATCTCATTGAGCGAGGGGCGCTGCCTCCCCTGGAGGTGGAGCAACCGGTGGTGGCCGTCAAACAAGTCTCGCGTGATCCGGAGATGAAAACAATGATTCGGCTGAAGGATGGCCGAAAGGTTTCGGCGTTGGAGCTTCAGGCGCACTATTGCGAGATAGCACGTCGTGAGCTAGCCGGATCAGACGAGGAGTCAGATTGGCTCTTGAGTGAGTGGGCTGAGACGTTGCATACATTGTCGGAGGACCGCTCACGGTTAGTGGGGAAACTTGATTGGGTGACCAAACTGTGGCTGATCGAGACCTTCATGCGGGAGGAACGCATCGGCTGGGATGACCCCTGGTTGGCGAGCCTGGACTTGGAGTATCACAACGTCAACCCCGAGCAGGGGCTCTATCTTGGACTGGAGGCAGAGGGAAAAGCCTGGCGGTTGACCACTGAGGATGGAATCGAAGAGGCGCTTCGGAGCGGGCCACAGGATACTCGTGGCGGGGTGCGCGGGTTGTGTGTGCAGCGGTTTTCTGAGCAGATTCAGTCGATGCAATGGGAACAGATACAATTCAGAGGGAGCATCCGTTCTCAGCACCTCAATATGGGAGATCTCTTTGACCCGAAGGAAGTCCGACGATGCGTCGATATTTTCCAACAGGCGCGCTCGCCTGCTGATGCATTGGCTGTGTGGGACCACAGAAAGGAAATACAGACATGATCCAGAGCCTTATGCCGGAGAGACGAGAGAGGCCAGGAGATCCCATGCCGAAATCCCCCAGCCCCCTGGAAGAAGGAGGGGGGCCACGCCGCCCAGAAACCGGGTCACCCGATAAAGATAGTTTGCTCAAGCGGATGCGCAGAGTCGACCCCAAGCAGGCAGAGCGATATCGGCAGCGGACAGGGGAGTGATTGTGAAACGTAATCAGTGAGATGTGAAAGGTAGAAGATGGTCTCTGGAATATCGACCAGACTTCTTTCATATTTTACGCCTCACGTTTACCGAGGTTAAGTATGCAGGGTGATTTTTATCAGATACTGAAGGAACAGGGGTACGCATTGGGAGTGCCGGGACAGTCCGGAGCGGGGCAACCCCTGACCACCGCTACGACGATTCTTGCCTTCAAATATCGCGATGGGGTGCTGGTGGCTGGAGATCGTCGAGCGACAGCCGGCAACATGGTCATGTATGACCGAACTGACAAGGTCTTAGAGATCGATCGACATTGCGTCATGGCGATTGCCGGGGTTCCTGCCACCGCGTATGAGATGGCGCGCGTTCTGGAACACTCCTTTAAGTATTATCGGCGGACACAGCTGCAGGAACTTAGCTTCGAGGGCAAGCTTCGAGCCCTATCCAAACTGCTCAAGGAAAATGTTCCGGCAGCCTTGGCAGGGACGGGGGCCGTTGTCCCGATCTTTGCCGGATACGATGCCGACCAAGAGGCCGCAAAGATTTACTTCTACGATATCCTTGGCGCGGAGTTTGAGGGAGTAGAGTATGCGGTGTCTGGTTCTGGTTCGCCAACTATTCGAGGTATCCTTCACTATGTAAATACATGGGGTGAGCAACCTCTGAGTACGATGTCTCAAGAGCAGGCGTCTATTCAAGCATTGCGGCTGTTAACATGTGCCGCAGAATTCGATAGTGCGACCGGTGGGGTGAATCGGGAGGCTGGGCTGTATCCGGTTGTGAAATTGATCACAGCCGAGGGTGTGACGGCAATGGCTGATCCATCTCTCCGATCCTTGTTTGAGTCAAACGTATCGAAAGGCGTGTAAGGTCGTTCACGTTATGTACGAAGAACCCTATCGGTGGGTCGAAGCAGTCGGGAATCGCCGTCAGTATCTTGATGAGCAGTTTGCGCAGGGGAGTCCGGTGGTCGGGGTGGTCTGCGATCAAGGGATTCTCCTGATGACGATGAGTAAGGGTACCCCCAAGCTCTATGAAATCTATGACCGTCTCGCTTTCGGGGGAATGGGACACCCGGCCGATCTCGAGAAGTTGCGGTTCACGCTGTTGGAGATGGCTCACGTTGAAGGGTTCAACCGTTCTGCGGCCGATGTCACGGGGAGTCGTCTCGTCAAGTACGGCATCGCACCGGTCGTCAAGCAGGCGTTTGAGGAAGTATTTAAAGCTCCGTCCATCGTGAAGATCATGTTGGCCGAGTTGGGTCAGAAGGCTGGGAAAGACAGCTTCCTCACGATCAACTACGACGGAGTGTTCGAAGAAAAGAATCAGTATGCCGTACTTGCGGCAACGTCGTCGGTTGAGCAGCGGATGATAGAGTATCTTCGACCGCAGTCTTGTGTGTCTTTGAAAGAGGCTGTGGATCTTGTGATTCGCACCTGGGCGGTCGGGGATCGAGCACAGCGGCAAGCACATGAGCTCAGGGAAAGTCATGAGGGTGCAAAGGAGAGTTCCGATCAGTTGGTAACGGACTCTCAGACCCTCTTGACCCATGTGCGTCAGCGTATGGAGGAAAAAATGATCGAATGTGCGCTACTCGATCGTCATGTGTCAGGAACCTCTAAATACCGGACGCTGGGGTCTGTCGAGTTGAAAGCATTGCTTCCCAGTGACCTGAGTTCGGCACTGACGTAAACGTATGTTGCATCGAATTTTTGGCTTGGAGACCGAGTACGGGCTCTTGATCCATGAGGACCGGCCTGACCATTCCCCAACCTGGTTTGCCCATCAAATTAGAAATCATCTGTTCCAGGTCCAGCGTCGAGGGGTGCTTGATCTCCACCATCGCGGCCATGATGAGCCGCCTGGAAATGGGGGATTTCTCACTAACGGTGGGCGAATCTACCTGGATATGGGGCATTTAGAGTACGCCTCGCCCGAGTGTCACTCTCTCACGGATGTTGTGGCGTCTGATCGTGCAGGAGATCGCTTACTGCAGCAAGCGGTCGAAGAGCTTGGGTTTTCCGAGCACGTATCGCTGATCAAGAACAACATCGATCATGAGACGGATGCGACCTTTGGCTCACATGAAAACTATCTTGTCTCTCGTCGGTTCCCGTTTTCGAGGCGCGGGTTGGCCCCGTTTGTGACTTTTCTGGTGACTAGACAGATCTTTACCGGAGCAGGACGTATCGGTGCCGCCGGTCCACAGGATGCCTGGATTCAAATGGATCGATTGATTGTTCCACGTGCGGCCGCTGGGGCCCGAGGTGACTCGAAACTGCCGTTTCAAATTTCTCAGCGAAGCGATTACATCGTCAATGATTTCTTCGAGTGGGTGCAGCACAATCGGGCGATTGTGAATACGAGGGATGAGCCATTGGCGGATCCCAATGAATACCGGCGAATCCATTTACTGCTTGGCGATTCCAATATGGCTGAATACGCGACAGCGTTGAAACTTGGTGTGACCGGATTAGTTTTGCAGCTGATTGAGGAAGGGCATGCTCCTCAGGATTTAGAGATTGACGAACCGGTAGAGGCACTACAAGAAATTTCCCAGGACCAAGAGCGGAGCTGGGTTATTCGGCTTCAGTCTCAACGAACCATGTCGGCTCTTGATATTCAGGAGCGGTTTCTAGATTGTGCCCTGCGGCATTGTAAGGGGCAGGATGAGGAAACTGATTGGGTCCTTGCTCAATGGGCGTCGGTCCTCAACGATCTGCGCGGGGATTATCAGAAGCTGGTTGGCCGTGTGGATTGGGCGTCAAAGCTCTGGCTGTTGGAGTGTTTTAGAGAAGCAGAAGGACTGGATTGGGGCGATTCTCTGCTCAAGAGCTTGGATTTAGAGTATCACAACTTGAATCCTTCAAAGGGGCTTTATGCTGGGCTTGTGGAAGAGGGACGGGTTTCTCGTATGACGACCGATGCACTGATTCAGATTGCGATGGAGGAGGCCCCCAAGAATACACGTGCCTATGGACGCAGTGCATTGGTCAGGCATCTCTTGGGTGGATGGTCGCCTTCCAATGCAGATCAAGGGGCGAAGCCTGACGGACTATTTCCTGCCTATGTGATTAATTGGTCAATTTTCCAAGTTCGAGGTCGTGCCCCCTTTCCCATGCCGGACCCGTTTCGGACATATCATGACGAGGTGCGGACGCACCTCGATCCCGCCATCGTCTGAATGTTCCTTGCACAACGCACGTCGCCAGCCGTGGCTTGGATTTTCTCAGATGAGCAGGGGCGGACGCGTAGTCACCTTGTCGCTCTGCTTGTAGAGGGTGAATCAGTACACGTTTGGGCCGACTGAAAGTGTGTGATCCATGCAATCAGGACCGGTTCGGTCGCATCCCACGCAAGAAGTCTAGGATTCGGTTCTCCGACCAGTAGGGGTCCTCATCACGTCGTCCACCTTGGTAGAATCCACAATGTCCTCCATAACGAGGTGCGACCACTTGGATGTTTGGGTGTTGCTGAATCGACGGTACGGTAAACATTGAGTAGGGAATAAAGGGGTCATCCTGGGCCGTGATGATCAGAGTCGGTACCGCGATCTGCTTGAGCACATGTCGTGATCCAGCCCGGTCGTAATAGTCAGCGCCGTCCCGGTAGCCACCGTCACGAGCGGTGTACACATCGTCGAATTCGCTGATGGTTCTGATCTTGTCGAGGAGCGAGAGATCCCATTTCTCTGGGAACAAGGAGGCCTTTCGTCGTAAGCGCTCCTTGAGTTTTGTGACGAAATGACGGTGATAAATCCAATTGCGCGGTTCCTCCAGGGCATGGGCGCAGACGGTAGGATTGATATTGGGGCATACCGCAGCCACTCCGGCCAGAGCCGGTTCACTCCCCCCTAACTCCCCCGCGGCTTTGAGCACAAGGTTTCCTCCCATGGAATAGCCGGCCAGCCAGATGCGATCAAGGCCATCATGATGAATGAGTTCTTTCACGATAGCCCGGTAATCACTACTGAGTCCGCTGTTGTACAGAGTTGGGGAAAGATGTTCTGTCCCACCACAGGTTCGTTGGTTTAGGCGGATGACGTTGAACCCTGAGCGGAAGGCTTTTGCGGTGATCCCTCGCATGTATCGCGATTCGCTGGAACCTTCCAAACCATGGACCAGTACGACGGTGGGGAAGGCCTTGCGATCGGTTTGCCAATGACAGAATCCTTGGAGTTGTGACTGTGGCTCGACGGTAAAGAGTCGCGATTCCTGAGGTAAACCCGTCAGCGATATCTCCCGCGGCACGTAGCGAGGGATGAGGGTCATGAGATGAGCATTCTTGAGCGGCAGTGGAGGCTGAAAGGACAATGCAAGATCCTGCACGGTGAGATTTGTCATCGTATCAAGTATGGTAGGCTTCATTCGTGAGGCGGATGAGATGTGGGGAGCCTTCACGTCACTTTATTAGCATGCCAGGACGTAGGACATGGATGGCTCAGGCAAACATTTTAACGGAGGGATTATGCTGACGGCTATAGGGGATGTTATGAGGCGTTGTTATGAGAGAGGGTGGATTACCACTAGAGACGGCAATATCAGCATGAAAAAGCGAGAAGGCCGGTACTTGTACATCACTCCATCCGGTTGGCGCAAGACGATCGTCCATCCTGAACATGTCGTTCGATTAGAGATTGTCACTGATCCTAAGACCGGTCTACGCATACCAAAAATCAACGATCAACAGAAGCCATCCGGTGAGCTCTGGATGCATTGGAACCTACAGCGGGATTCGAAGCGAACACGAACCGTAGTCCATGTGCATGCAACGCATGTAGTGGCGGCGATCTATGCCGGATTTGACTTGCAAGACATCAGTAAAGAGTTTCCAGAGATCTCACGCTATACGCGGGTAGGTCGTACCGTTCCTGCCTTGCCGGCCTTGTCGCGTGAGTTGGCCGATACAACGGGGGAGTGTATAGGGGTGCGGAAAGATGGGACGCTTGAGTTTGACATTGTAGGACAGGCCAATCATGGAGTCTGTGCCGTTGCCATGGATCCCTGGGGTGCGTATGAGCACATTGAACGTTTGGATCACATCTGCGAGATTGTCCTGAAGAGTGGCGTAACTGCGAGACGAATACCCGGTTAATGGGATTTCAATGAAGCGAAAGAAGAACAGAAAGATCTGACGTTATTCTGAAGACTGGGGGGCAACTTGCCTGACAGTTTATAGTAAAAAGGAGACGTTGGCTCCCCGGGCAGGACTCGAACCTGCGACCAGCCGGTTAACAGCCGGCTGCTCTACCAACTGAGCTACCGGGGAACAGAAGTGTCATTCAATGAGAGGCGTATTTTAGCAAAACTTTTTGTAGAATAGGGAGATTTTTTAAATGTCAAAGTCCTCGGTCTCGTCTTCATCCGAGGAGGCATCTGTGTTGCCCTCTGCCAATGCCGCATAGTGTTTCGCCCAGGTGAGGTAGAGATTTCCACTGTCTCGCATGGTATCAGCTGCCTTAACTAGCTTTTCGACAAGATCGGGGTCTTTACCTGTGGCATCAATTACTGCTGCGCGACGCTCAATGGCTCGAGGGTACTCATTAATCAATCCGGCAATCTCTCTCAGGAGTTCGTTGATTACGTTATCTTCATGTTCCATGTAGGTACCTTACTGGCCGCCAACAAAAAACCCCATAGCGTCCGCGCTATGGGGTTTTCGAATTCAACCCAATATCGTTCAGCCCTGGTAGGCTTGTCCCAACGCTGCAGATTCACCTTTTTGGACCATCAGTTGGCCTGTGGCACTGACGGCCTGCATAGTGATGGCGAAGTGTTTGGCTGCATCACATACGATGACGCAGAGTTCACAGCCTTTACAACGGTCTATGAGGACTTCCGCCACCATCTTCTCGGTGTTTAAGTCCAGACAGTTCGCTTCAGGACAGTACATGATACACAGCCGGCAACCCTTCTTCGCTGTGCATTTTTCATCGATGACTTGCGCGACGTTATACATGCAATGTGATTCCTTCTTTTACGCTGCAACGGCCGGATCGCCGACTCGCAGCTCGATCTTGTTCTTGTCAGCCCATTCACTGGCGATTTCATAGGCTGCTTTAACTGTAGCCAAGTTCTTGGCTAACAGCATTTCCTTCTTGGCAAACTTCTTCTTGATGGCTTCGTCTAAGGAGGCAGTTCCTCCGGAGGCCACAAATTTCTTTCCGAACCGCTCCTGAAGCGCACCGTCGAGGGACTCCATTGAGACACATTTCGTAATGCCTGAGACAGAACCGATCATCGCCATATTCGTCGACAGCTCGGTTCCAGCCACCTCAATCGCCAACTCGGTACCAGCGATATAAAACACGGCGACGTTCAAATCCTTCAGCCGATCCACATCCTCATTGGATAGTAACGGCTGTGCAGAATTGATAATGACGACCCCGCCTTCCTTTACACCTGAGTAAAACGGCATGGTGTAGCTTTTTCCCATGGTAATGACTTGAGGATGGAAAACCTGGATGACATCAGGAAATACTAATTCACCACGATCATAGATTCTCTCAATGCCAATACGGCAATAGCTCTCTGCCGGAGCCATGCGTTTCTCGGCGCCGAAAAACGGGTTGGAGATGGAGAACTTACCGTCTCGGTTGGCAGCCATGGCCAAGACATGTGCTGCGGTAACCGCACCCTGTCCGCCCAAGCCTGACATCCGGATATTCAATCGCCTTTTAATCATGTCTGCCTCCGGTCTAAACTATGCGGATGCCTGCCCTGCCAGCTGCTTGGCGGCGGCTTTCCGCTCTTTATCCTTTGCTGCCAATTCTGCAAGCAATTGTTTGGCTGGTTCGCTGATATATTCCTTGTAAGCGAACCGTTCAGTTGGCTTTTCCGAGTCGCGCATTTCCTGCAACCCCTCCATGCTGTTCTTGCCAATTTCAAGAATGCATGGCGTATAAAGCTGGAGATAGGTTGGGCCGATTTCTCGGGCCACATGCACTGCATTTCGAATGACTTTTTCGACGAGCGATGGCTTGCTGACCGTGCAATTGACGACATAATGGCAGCCGGACTCGCGGGCGATCTCGGGCAGCCGTACCTTATCAAATAACTTGCCAACTGGTGCCATCTTTGCGACGAATCCCTTTTGCATGAGTCCGCTTTCCTGACCACCAGTATTGGCGTAAAGTTCGTTGTCGAAGCAGATGGTGGTGAACTTTTCCTGCCGGAACCAGGCCTGCAATGTCATATCCAAACCGATGTCGACCGTAGCTCCGTCACCAGCAAGGACGACGACATCCTTCACTCTGCCAGGGAATCTGACGCTCAGCGCACGCTTCAGACCGGATGCGACTGCATTCTGATTGCCGAACAGGGAATGGATGTTATGAACGGCAACCATCGGGAAGACCAAACTGGTACAGCCGGTTGATCCGACCATGACCGTATCTTCCGGGTTCGGCAGTGAAGCTAAGATGTATCGGAAGGCCATTGATTCCGGACAGCCAGCACATAGCGAGTGCTGTTCAATCAGCTCTTTTGAGGTTCCAATATCTTTCCAGCCACGATCTTCTTTGCCGTAGGTCGCACTCTTCACAAGATCTTGATAGTCCGACGGCATAATATCGTACAGGGCCTCGGAAATTTGTATACGCTCTTTGCTCATATATCCTCCTCAGTATCGCTTATTAAGGCGCACAGGTTCGAATTCCGCGAGTCTCAGCTTCCACGACCAGCCATGGAGAATGTTTTCATCCCTAGGGCGGTCTTGATTTCCGATACGATAATTTCTGGCGGCATGGTCATTCCGCCACAGACGTGAGGGCCAGCATGGACACGCTGGGAGTTTGGAACCGTAGCGCGAATTTCTTTGGCCAGCCAGCCGGTCACATTGAATTCCGGTACAAAGATGTGTTTTGCATTCTTGGTGGCCTGTCGAATCTCTTCCTCAGGCCACGGGCGTAGGGCCTTCACCTTTACCAGGCCGCATCGCACGCCTTCGTCTTCCAGCATGCGGATTGCTTCACGGCCTTGCGAAACAGCGGTGCCTGAAGCCACGATTACGATGTCCGCGTCCGTATTCTCTGTATCGACCAGGCCATTCAACCAATGGATCGTGTGTTTACGTGAGCGTTCAACTGCGGCCCAGATCTCTTGCTGCCAGCTAGCATGTGTTGCGTAGCTGATGTAGTTGCTCTTCATTACGAACGGATCGCGCATCATGCGCACGGGAGGACATTCCATATCCATACATGGTACAGGTGATCGATAAGGGTCATATGGTGGAAGGCACATGTCGGGAGGTGTGAGGTTCACCACATCCTTTGTATGCGTCACAAAAAATCCGTCACAACATAGCGCGAGTGGGAGGTGGACATCGGGCTCTTCAGACACGATGTATCCCTTCAGGATCCAATCAAAAAAGTCTTGAGCCGTCTCCGCATGCCATACCAACATGCCAGTATTCAGCAGATACGCAATTTCGAGCGTATCCGGTTGAATTGACAGGGGTGAGTTGATCCCCCGACACGTCACAATCATTTGAATAGGCAACCTGGCGCCGGACCACATCGGAAAATTTTCCATGGCGCGCATGGTGCCAGGGCCTGCTGTCGTTGTAAACACGCGGGCTCCACCGAATGCAGCTCCTGCACATTGCGACATCACGGCAAACTCGCTCTCTCCGCGGAAGTAGTCTCCGATATAGCCTTCGGCGAATAATTCACCGATTAATGCGGCGGCTTCACTCTGTGGGGTGATTGGGTAGGCGATCATGACATCGCAGCTTGCCCGACGGATGGCTTCTTTGATGACTTCGCTGCCTGTATAGAAGGAAGGCGTCCGCGGCGCCTCGTTCATCATTTTCCAGGTATCGGTATAGGTCTGGCCTTTTTTATTCTTGGTGCCAATTATTGAGTGTGTATCTGCCATAAGTTCAGCCTCCTTGTCATACGCTCACGGGGGCAAGTAGTTAACTTGAAGCCCCATTCTTGGCTGATGTCAGCCGTGGTTGGACCGTCCCTTTCAATCGTTTTACAGTATCGGCCAATCTCATAATCTTCTCGACCGAGGCATCACGGAATGAAAGCATTGCGTCTTCATGACCTGCCTGGGCACACATGGCAACGGTATAGCAAGAGGTACCACCACGAATGATCTTCAGTGATAGATTGGCCTGGTGGCAATGGACGCCAATGAACATGCAACAATCAATTTTATTATGCCAGATTGTTAAATTCGGGTGATTCGGGTTGATCTCAACCTCTGGATTGATTTTGGGATATTTGGGACGATAGTCGGGCATAGGAATCAGCATCGGTTTTTGCTCAGGCTGCACGCATTCCTTCAGAGTATTGAAGAGATGACGAACAGCTGTGGCTTTCTTCGCAGCCTTCTCATTCCATGCCCAGAGAACGAGTGGCCCTGGGAAGATAGTTGGAACCTTCGCCATCAAAAATTGGCGAGCAGCCTCTTCATAGGCCTTATCTTCTGAAGTGATGACACCATTGATATGAGCTTCTCCTGGATTGGGCAAGCGAATTCCCATACTTGCTGCAGCCGGGGGAAGAAAGTGTTCGGGGCCTGGGAGCACACGATAGTCACTCATCGCAACCTACACTCCGAATAAAAATAAAGGTTTATGGAAGAAATATCACTTTTTACGCACGTGGTTCGCTTGAGTACTTTAAGCTCTTTCCTCACCCTCTGCAAGACCGCAGAAGCCCCACACGAAGGAACTTTCGGGGCACTAGTTGGTTATATAACTTAGGCCCTTTGCCCATTAAGTCATAACTTTGGAAGGCACATACATTAGCGAGGGCGATTCATTATAGGTGTCGATTGTTTAGATTGTCAACGCAGGTTCAGCGAGAGTGCTAAGGTGCTGCACTCCTAGAGAGTGAAGAATGATTCGCTTCAGAAATGTTGTCTATAGGAAGTTGATTGCAGGCCATGATTGATCCAAGTTTGCAGGCCTGTGAGAGGTCATTTTTAGCAGAATGTCCCAGCATCGCATCTTGGTAGAGTTGCGCCCTTGCCTCCAAGGCCTGTTTATCAGATGGGTCAACCCTGAGGATGGTACTGAGGTCCTCGATTGCAAGGATTGGTTGCTTCAACTGTTGATAGATTGTGCTTCTGAGAAGATATGATTCCTTTTGGTAGGGAATCCAGCTCTCGTGTAGGTGGGGTAGGAGGCATTTTTGTAAGACAGAAAGGGCGAGGGACCATTGTCTAAGAGCTACTAGTTTTTTGGCCTCAGCAGTATACAGGGTGATCAGCCGGAGCCGTGCAAGATCAAAGAAAGGGGCCAATTCCAGTGCTTGCTCAAATACCGGTATGGCTTCCTGGGGTCGATTCAGCCAGGTATAGACATCACCTTCTCCAAGAAGGGCCCAGATGTTGTGGGGGTCGATACGGAGTGCACGGTCAAAATCCATTCGGGCACTGTCGACATACTCTGAATATTCGCTTAGCCTTCTCTTGTTCGAATGGGCAACAGATGCGAGGCTCAGGTAGGTCTGACCGCGCAGGATAAGCGGATCGACAAATTTAGGGTCTAGCGCAGCTGCTCGCGAGGTCAACTCGAGTTTCAGAGGGAGGTCTTGAATCGTCATCGCTTTCTTGAGAAAGGTTCGAGCTTGCGCTTGAGGTCTAGTGTTATGGCTGACCGGTTGGACCGTGAGGGTTCGCACCCCCGATGGTAAGGCTCTGAGAGTTTCAATCTGGGTCTTGAGAGAGGCGTTCTCTTTTTGAAGGCGACGATAATGTTCCGTAAGTCGCTGTTCCAAATGCCATTTTTGAACCGCTGCCTGTAGGCTGTCCAGATCGATGATTGCGCGGATCCTGACGTACAAATTAGGGCGATCATTTACGAAGGTGCGACGAGACTCAAGAATTTCAGTTTTTGTGATCGCCCCGGCGATGGTTCGAATCTCCAACGAGCTTATCTGGACGCTCCCGCCGGCTTCGGTTTTTTCTCTATCTAGGAAAGTAGATTCGATATACAGCCCAGCTTCCTCCACTGCCTTACGTTGGGCCCGTTGGAGTACCCGCTCCTCTGCTGCAGCAAGGGTGTCGCTATCTCCCATCACATAATGTGCTTCGGCTACGACAGCGGTTTCCAAGGCGGATGCGGGATGGGGCCACGCTAGTAGGAGGATGGTGATGAGGGAAGCTAGGTTCCATAACCGAAGGAAATTCATGCGCAAACTATATAGCTTGACCGTGCAACCAGACAATGCACCCAAAAGGGGAAGGCAGGGGGGCAATTGGGGGAAGTATCCTGCTAAGGAGAATTATTCCTGCGGAGTTGGGAAAATCTGCGTAAATGGATGAATTTCAACGCGTTCGAACACGCCGTGAATGGTATAGGGATCCTGTCGCGCGAATTCCTCAGCATCCTCCCTCGAGTCAAATTCTAAGACGAGTAAGCTTCCCGTCTTATCGGCCAGAGGCCCAGCGAGGATCACACGCCCTTGTTTATCAAGCTGTTCGAGATTGAGGAGATGGACGGCACGATGCACTTTCCGTTTTGCTTCTCCGTCCGGCCCATCATACCCAATGATGACGAATTTCATAATGATCAGGAGGACATAAAGGATTTTAGATTTCGGACGGATCTTCTTCGATGGGACGACGATCTTTATAGCCGTTGGTAACCTCGTGCCACCAGCGGACTTCTTTTTCACCAAGTTTCCAGCACAGATAGACGACTCGGCCCTCCCGAATATGTGGGAAGTCGCAGAGCCCTAGGTCAATGTCCTTTACAACGACGCCTAGCTCATGGATGGCTTGGAGATGGGTGCTGATGTCCAGGAGGCTTTTTACATACGGTCTCCCTACCGCTGTGCCGCCTCCAAAGACCGCGTTGGCAGAAGCCCTGCTCACTTCCTCTCTGGTTCTTACGAGCACCTCTTTCCCTTCTTGAACAGTCGAGAGGTGCTTCTGTAGTTGAGGGATCAGGTGGTTCGCCTCTGAGAGGGAGAAGACCCGCTCCGGAGTTATCTCGTTTTCTCCATGTGCCATAAGGTAGTCGTAATTTCTGTGTAGCATACTTCTGATCTTATGAACAACCTAGGGCGAACGGCCTTTTGAAAAATGTTGACGTGCGCATCCGGCAAAAAAATCTAGACGCCAGTTGACAAGTAGAGGGTGCATAGGTATGATCTGACTAGCATTTTGGTTGAGCTGATTCTCTCCATCGAATAATTCAATTCTGGAACCTGTCTCGATTTAAATCCTAAGCGGTGTTCGGTGTGGTGGAGTTCAGCTGTACAATGAATAACAACGTCTGATTTGTATTGCATGAGAGCAACGGTATTCTTCCATCACGAGTAGCGAGCCGACTTCCCCAAGTTTTCCACCCAAGACAGACTCAAGACCCAGGCAGATTACACAAAGACAAAAACACGTTTGCATGGCCCAAATCAGGTTGCGCGAATTTTTCCATTAAACGATAACCGAGCTAAGGCTCGAGAGGAGTCGTATGTCAGTAGCTAGGGGGGAAGTAATGCATCTTGCCGAACTGAAGCAGAAGTCCATCGCCGATCTGAATGATGTGGCGAGAGAACTGAAGATTGAAGGAGCTGCCAACTTAAGAAAGCAGGAGCTCATTTTTGCGATCCTGCAGGCCCAAACGGAAAAGAATGGGGTGGTCTTTGGAGAGGGTGTATTAGAAACATTGCCTGACGGGTTCGGCTTTCTCCGGGCACCCGATTCGAATTATCTCCCTGGGCCTGACGATATTTATATCTCTCCGTCCCAGATTCGGCGGTTTAATCTTCGTACCGGTGACATCGTCTCGGGTCAAATCCGTCCCCCTAAAGAGAGTGAACGATATTTTGCGTTGCTCAAGGTGGAAAAGGTTAACTACGAAGATCCTGAGGTTGCACGGGATAAGATCCTGTTTGACAACCTAACTCCATTGTATCCAGAGGAACGGCTCAATCTTGAATTTGACCGAGAGGAATACTGCACTCGCGTCATGGATCTGACGACTCCGATCGGTAAGGGGCAACGTGGATTGATCGTAGCCGCGCCTCGTACCGGGAAGACGATGTTGCTGCAGGCCATTGCTCGCGCGATCCTCAAAAACCACAAGGAAGTGACGCTGATCGTGCTCTTGATTGATGAACGACCGGAAGAGGTGACTGATTGGCAGCGCCAGGTCAAGGCTGAGGTTATCAGCTCCACGTTCGATGAACCCGCTCAGCGGCATGCGCAGGTAGCCGAAATGGTGCTAGAGAAAGCCAAGCGTTTGGTCGAACACAAGAAAGACGTCGTTATCTTGTTGGATAGTATCACGAGGCTTGCTCGGGCCTACAATACCATTGCGCCTCCGAGCGGTAAGGTGCTCTCAGGTGGGTTGGATTCCAATGCGTTGCAGCGGCCGAAACGTTTCTTTGGCGCAGCTCGAAATATTGAGAATGGTGGCAGTTTGACGATTATGGCGACGGCGTTGGTTGATACGGGTAGCCGTATGGATGACGTCATTTTTGAGGAATTCAAAGGGACCGGCAACATGGAAGTGCATTTGGATCGTCGTCTGGCCGACAAACGACTCTTCCCGGCGATTGATATCAGTCAGTCTGGGACAAGAAAAGAAGAGTTGTTGGTGGACAAGGATCGACTTAACAAGATGTGGATTCTGCGCAAGGTCCTTAGTCCATTGGGGACGATGGAAGCGATGGAGTTTCTCATGGATAAGATCGGCGGAACCAAAAATAACCAGGAGTTTCTGCAGTCCATGAATCGTTAAGGATGCGCTTGTATCTGGTCCGGTCTTCAGATAAAGTGTGACGCCTTGGCATATAGTTTAAATGGTTAGTCATTCTTTCGGTAAGGAGTCGCAGGTCATGCAGAAGGGTATTCATCCAGTCTATCGAGAGGCGACAATTCACTGCGCGTGTGGGAATTCGTTTAAGACCCGTACGACTATCGGTGATATCAGCGTCGATATTTGCTCCAATTGCCATCCGTTCTTCACCGGAACGCAGAAAATCGTCGATACGGAAGGGCGAGTTGAGCGGTTTAAGAAGAAGTACGCGAAGAAGGGCAAGTAGCGCGCCACGTGGTTATAAAAAGGACCCTGCTTCGTGTCTGAAGCAGGGTCCTTTTTTTGTGGTCAATGGGGAATAGGCTGGACAATGGAAGTCGTACTACTCAAGAAGTGGGAGAGTCTCGCGTCACGATTTCACGAGTTGACTGATCAGCTCATGGATCCGTCCGTCGTCAGCCAGCCGATGCTCTTGCGTAAGTTGAGCAAGGAGCGGACGGAGCTCGAACCGGTCGTGACCCTCTTTGAGATCTATCATGAAAATGCCAGACAGCTCGACGATGCTGTGCAGATCCTCAGTGACCCATCGGCAGGGAATGAGTTGCAAAAAATGGCGTTTGAGGAGCGGGTTGAGCTCGAACGGAGGCAGGGCGAAATTGAGGGACAGGTCAGGGAATTCTTGATTCCGAAAGACCCACGAGATGAAAAGAGTCTGGTACTGGAAATTCGGGCTGGGACGGGCGGGGATGAGGCGGCGCTCTTTGCCGGCGAGCTATTTCGTCTGTACGGCAAATTTGCGGAAAAGAAAGGGCTGAAGGTCGATACTGTCGAGGCGTCAGAGACAGGCATCGGTGGGTATAAAAATATCGTCGCATTAATTGAGGGGAAAGGGGCGTACGGCCAGTTCAAGTATGAGGCCGGTGTTCATCGAGTGCAACGGGTACCTGTGACTGAAGCAAGTGGTCGTATTCACACGTCCACGGTCACAGTTGCCGTCATGCCAGAGGTTGACGAAGTCGATGTGCAGATCGATCCGAAAGACTTGCGCATCGACACATTTTGCTCATCCGGGGCTGGTGGACAGAGTGTGAATACCACATACTCTGCTGTTCGTATTACCCATCTACCGACAGGGGTGGTGGTCTCCTGTCAAGATGAACGATCGCAGCTCAAAAATCGGACGAAGGCCATGCGGACCTTGCGTGCGAGAATTGTCGAAGCTGAGCGGGAGAGGCAAGAGGCCGAGATCGCACAGAACAGGAAGTCACAGGTGGGAAGTGGCGAACGGAGTGAGAAAATCCGAACCTATAATTTCCCACAGAATCGTGTGACGGATCATCGCGTTGGCTTGACGCTTCACAAGCTGGAATTGGTGATGGAAGGTGATCTCGAGGATATTGTTCAGGCTTTGAAAGCGCAACAACAGCAAGTCGAAACTGCAAAGGTCTAAGGAGCGACAACCCCTGTCATGTCAGACTCACAGGCTGTCGGGAAGTTACTCGTCAACGCACAGCAGATATTGGAAGGTGCAGGGATTGCGAACGCCGCGCAGGAAGCGCGGTGGCTGCTGGCCTATGCCTTAGAGATGAAGTACCATGAGTTAGCCAGTCGGACAGAACGGTCGGTAACGACGGAGCAACTCGCACGTGTGATGTCGGTGGTGCGTAGGCGGGAGTCGCGAGAGCCGCTCCAGTATATCTTGGGGTCGCAAGAGTTTTGTGGACTCGACTTCTCTGTGACTCCGGCTGTGTTGATCCCTCGTCCAGAAACAGAGCTTCTTATTCAAGAAACGGTGAGGGAGGGCAGATTCGCGGAGGGTGCCGTGCTGGTGGATGTCGGAACAGGTTCCGGTTGTGTGGCTGTGACGCTGGCGACCATCCTCGACGGCATGCGAATTTTTGCGCTGGATTGCTCGCACGATGCAGTAAAGCTTGCAAAGGGAAACGCGGACCGACATGGAGTTGGCGACAAGATTATCTGGCTGGAGGGGGATCTTCTCTCTCCATTGAAGGGATGCGTTGGTGTAGGACCTGTGGATGCCATCCTCTCCAATCCTCCGTATATTGCTGAAGCGGACTGGGCAGGTTTGCAGCCGGAGGTGCGGGACTATGAGCCGCGAGGCGCTTTGCTGGCAGGGCCGCAAGGGATCGAGTTCCATGAACGGCTGATCCATGACTCTAAAGAATTCCTCGCTCCCGGTGGGTTGCTGGTGATGGAACTTGGTCAGAACCAAGCACCACTTGTGCGACGCGCGGTAGAAGAAGCGAAGGGGTACACCGGGCTTCAAACCGTCGAGGACGAAGCGGGGATTGAACGCGTGTTCATTGCGCGGCGTGCGTGTGAGGGGCCAAGTCATGGATGAGATTCTTATTAACGGGGGCAACCGGCTTTCCGGTGAAGTCCGAATCAGCGGGGCGAAGAATTCCGCACTCCCCATCTTGGCCTCGACCATTCTCAGCGGTGGAGAATGTGTCATCACCAACCTCCCTAGGGTCGTTGATGTGCTGACGATGGGAAAGCTCCTGGGGATCCTTGGGGCAACGGTCTCACACGAGGGTAACCGAGCAGTAATTCAATCGGACCTGATCGCATCAACGGAAGCACCGTACGATCTCGTCAAGACCATGCGAGCCTCGGTTCTGGTCTTAGGGCCGTTGGTGGCACGATGTGGTGAGGCAAAGGTTTCTCTGCCCGGCGGCTGCGCGATCGGCTCCCGGCCAGTGAATCTGCACTTGACCGGATTGGCAAAGTTAGGGGCTGAGATTTCCATCGAACATGGCTATATCACGGCCAAAGCCAAGCGCCTGAGAGGCGCACGCATTTACTGCGATACCCCGACGGTAACCGGAACCGAAAACCTCATGATGGCGGCGTCACTGGCTGATGGGGTGACCATGCTCGAGAATGCGGCGAAGGAACCGGAAATTGTGGATCTGGCTCAATTCCTCGTCAAACGCGGCGCGCGGATTCATGGGGCGGGCACCGATGTGATCACCATCGAAGGAGTACCACAACTTCATGGTGGCGATCATGATGTCATCCCCGATCGTATCGAAGCAGGGACATACTTGGCGGCGGGGGCCATGACGCGCGGGGAGGTCACGGTGACGCACTGCTACCCCAGTCATCTTGAGGCGGTTCTGATGAAGTTGCGGGAAGCGGGAGCTGATGTGGAGGAGAAGCAGGATAGGGTGCACCTGGCTATGCCGGGCCTCCTAAGAGGGACTGATATAAAGACCTTGCCGTTCCCAGGGTTTCCGACCGATATGCAGGCGCAGATGGTGGCGCTGATGAGTCTTGCGGAAGGGACAAGTGTCATCACGGAGACCGTGTTTGAAAGTCGATTTATGCATGTGGAAGAGCTGCGTCGGATGGGTGCTGATATTCGGGTGGAGGGAAACCGACTCGTGGTGACCGGCCGCAAGACCCTGACCGGGGCACCGGTGATGGCATCCGATCTACGCGCCAGCGCCGGGCTCATTGTGGCGGGGTTAGCCGCTGAGGGGGTGACGCAGATTCAACGTGTCTATCATCTCGATCGTGGATATGAACGGCTTGAAGAGAAGCTGCGGGCCCTAGGCGCGGACATCCAGCGCCGACCGATGACGACAAAGATGCAGTAGAGGTGGTCGATGTTGACGATTGCGCTGTCAAAAGGAAAGCTTATCGAGTCTGCGCTGGATCTCTTTCGACGAGCTGGCTATGCAATTGCTGGGCTTTCTGCGGAGAGCCGGCGGCTGATCTTCGTCAGTCCGGAGCATGATATGACCTTTCTCATTGTTCGTCCAAGCGACGTGCCGACTTATGTGGAGTACGGTGGGGCGGACGCCGGCATTGTCGGGAAAGACGTATTGATGGAACAGGAAAGTGACGTATACGAACCATTGGATTTAGGGTTCGGAGCGTGTAGAATCGCCGTCGCGGCTCTCCAGGGTGAAGAGGCGGGTGTTCGATTGTCACCGAAGGTTCGGATTGCGACGAAATACCCACGGATCAGCGAGCGCTATTTTAATGCGCGCGGGATTCCGGTTGAGATCATCAAACTCTATGGTTCAATTGAGCTTGCGCCGGTCGTCGGCTTGGCCGATCGGATTGTTGATTTGGTCGAAACCGGCAGCACTCTGAAGGCCCATGATTTGATGGAAGTGGAAGTGATTGCCCGATCGACCGCTCGGTTTATCGTCAATCGGGCGAGTCTGCGTCTGAAGCAGGAGCCGCTGATGACCTTGATTCGGAACCTCCGTGCCGTGGTCCCGAGTCAACGGATGCTATCCGATAGCGGTCGTCCAATGACTCTCCAGACAGGCAAGAAAAAGATGGTTCGTTCATGAAAATTATTACTCACGCTGATCGAAACTTTCTCCCAATCTTAAAAAAAGCTTCTCTGCGAGGGCGGACCACCGGTGCGGCCGTTGAAAAGGCCGTCCGCACGATCTTGCAAACCGTTGAGCGAGGTGGAGATAAGGCGGTCTTTCGCTACACGGCACAATTTGACAAGGTGACACTCAAACCCGACACAGTACGGGTGACGCCGGAGGAGATCAAGAACGCCTATTTCCATATCAGAAAAGATGAAGGTGATGCGCTGCGGTTGGCCGCTGAGCGGGTGACCGCGTTCCATGAGCGACAACGGTCGAAGACTTGGATGTATCAGGACGGGGATGCGACGTTAGGGCAAATCATTGGACCGGTCGATGCGGTCGGGGTCTATGTACCCGGTGGGAAAGCGGTCTACCCGTCTTCGGTCCTGATGTGTGCCATTCCCGCCAAAGTGGCCGGCGTCCCCCGTATTGTGATGGTTACGCCGCCGCAGAAGGAGGGGATCAATCCCTACCTGTTGGTTGCGGCTGACATCGCCGGGGTGACGGAGATCTATCGTGTGGGCGGCGTTCAGGCTGTCGCCGCACTTGCGTATGGAACAAAAACCATCGAGAAGGTCGATAAGATCGTTGGGCCGGGTAATATTTATGTGGCGACGGCCAAGCGGTTGCTCTATGGCACCGTAGGAATCGACATGGTGGCCGGTCCCAGCGAGTTGCTTGTTGTGGCTGATGATGATGCGAAGCCGGCGCATGTCGCGGCCGATTTGCTCTGTGAAGCAGAGCATGACGAAGACGCGCAGGTTTTTCTGGTGACCACATCGGAGCGCTTGGCGAAAGACGTCTCGAAATTGATCGCGGCTCAATTGAAAGGGCTTCAGAGGGAGAAGATTGCCTCAAAGGCAATTGCACAGCACGCGGTCGCTTTCGTTGTCCCTACGATGGGTGAGGCGATTGCGGTGGCCAATGCAATTGCGGCAGAACACCTTACGCTGTCGGTAGACAATCCGTTCGATTATCTGGAGCAGATTCGTCATGCCGGCGCCTTGTTTTTGGGGCGGTATACGCCGCCGTCGGTCGCCGACTATATTGCTGGGCCGAACCATGTGTTGCCGACCGGTGGAACAGCCCGGTTTTTTTCCCCACTGTCCGTCAACGATTATGTGAAGATCAGCAACATCGTGCATTACACGAAGCAGGCATTGTCCAAAGTCAAGGATCCTTTGATTCGACTCGCTCAGATCGAAGGGTTTGATGCCCACGCAAAGTCCGCTCAGAGCAGGTTTTTATGAAAAAGAACGGATCAGCGCCTCGACAGGCGAGTGTTCATCGAGCTACCAAGGAAACGGACATCCGTGTCGAGTGGACCGTGGACGGCTGCGGTCAGGGGAAGATTGATACGGGCATTCGCTTCTTTGACCACATGTTAGAGCTCCTCGCCAAGCACGGGTTCTTCGATCTCATGGTGCAGGCGAAAGGCGATCTGGATATCGATGAACACCATACGGTGGAAGATGTTGGGATCGTCATGGGAAAAGCGTTGCACCAGGCTTTGGGTGAAAAGGCGGGGATCAAACGATTTGGGTTCGCCTCGGCGCCGCTTGACGAAACCTTGGCTCAAGTCACTATTGATCTCAGCGGCCGACCATTCCTTGTCTACAATGTTGCGTTACCAGACCGGAAGATCAAAGCATTCGATCTCGGCCTCTTCGAAGACTTTTTTCAGGCCTTTGTCACTCATGGTGGCCTTAATCTGCACGTCAATCTGCTCTATGGCCGCAACCCGCACCACATCATGGAAGCCATCTTCAAAGCGCTCGCCAAGGCCCTCGATCAGGCAACAATGCCGGAAGAGCGATTGGCTGGAAACGTCCTCTCGACAAAGGGCACGTTGTAACCGTGGCCAGTGTCTTATCTCGCTGAGTTGGTGGAGGGAATAGGCGGGAGGTCAGCGTAACAGCTCTTCAATGATCAGTTTTTTCTTCCAAACCGCATAGATCCCTCCTTCGTGGTGCCCTAAGATTCTCGGTTCTGTCGTTCGCATTTCAAACATCAGCGACGTTCGTTTGGGGAACACGCTTGCCCTCTGGCACTAAGTCTAGGGTTGGTGATTCTGGCATATTCACCGATCGGTGGGCTTCCGTACCCCCTTTCCCCTCGAAAGGTCCCCTAGGGAAGCTCTGATTAATTCGAAGTTTTAAGGAGAAGGCAGTTGAATCTCCAATGTTTTGAGAGACGATTGACCAAAAATCTGAATTAATCAGACCTTCCCTAGGTTAGAGCGTTCCTCTTCGGTACTATTCTGTGCCCGACCTAGGGGATTTCCTAGTGGACCATTCGCAATCCTCAGTGAGATGATTGTAAGAGGGTGAGAAGACCGTATATTTCCGTACCGTATAAGTTAGGAACAGACGAAGATGAGAGGCTTATGTAGTCTTGTGGGTTCGTTACCAACGAAAGACTGGCTGGCCACGGTCTGGTCTCTTATGGTGCCAGACCAGAAGAGGGAACAAGTTTCCACACGTATCCCCAGTATCGAGAGTTTCCGGGTATTGGCCATCTTCGCGGTGATCCTCTGGCATAGCCACTTTCTGTCAAGCATCTCGCAGTTCACCGATGGTAATTTCTTTGTCGTCCTCAACGGCTATCTTGTCTGGTGGGTGGGGGTCCCGTATTTCTTTATTGCGGCTGGCTATTTCTTTCAGCGATCGGTTTTGACACAGGGAAATCCTATGACGCAGTTCCATCGGTATGCGTCCCCCCTAGCGTGGATACTTCTTGTTTGGCTGTGTATTTACACTGTGACGCCAGCTGATTGGCCAGCCGAGGTCCGTCACCACGGTTTATGGCAGCCGTTTTACGCTGAAGTTCTGAAGAATATTCAGGTCCTAGAGTCTCGGCATCTTTGGGTTTTCATCGAAGGGGCGCGCCCAGTTTGGCATCTCTGGTTTCTTCCCGCGCTCATATTCAGTCTGGCTATCCTGACGCTGGTGGCTATCGGTCAGTTACAAAGACACCTGATGCTCTTGGCTGCGGGCATCTATGTGTTGATTCTGGCAGAGGAAAGTACACCGAGAAATTTGCTCAATGCTCCTGTCCCTCTTGGACAATGGATCATTGCCATTCCTCTCGTTGCCATAGGGGGGTGGCTTGCAGAACGACGAGAGTCAGTTCCAACGACCATGGCATGGAGTTTGATTTTGGGTGGCTACGCCGTCGCATTACTGGAAGGCACAGTAATGAACACGGTGTTCCATAGCTCGATGCAAGCCATTAAGGGACACCAGTTCTTGGGAGGAATACTCTTCGGCCTAGGGATATTTCAGTTGGCTCTCGCGAAGCCTCAACTAGGCCGGTCAACTCCCTTCCCATTCCTTGGGCAGTTGACCTTGGGAATCTATGTGGCACATGTCCTTGTGCTGTATACCATTACTCCATTCGTGTGGAAATTGTCCGACAAGGTTCCCTTGTGGGGACTATTATTAGGCCTGATGGTGTATGGTGCAACGGCGATATTCGTGGTTGCTTTAACTAGAGTGCCGATCCTCAAATTTCTGGTGATGAAGCCCGCGTGGAGCGTTGATCAAATCTCCAGACCGGGTTGGAAACCGATTGATAGTGCCCGTCAGAATGACACTGGAAGCCAGTTGCCTCCTCACGCGGCATAAGGCCCTTCTCAGGTTTCTTACCTCTCCTCATCTACTTTCGCCTGGCATTACTACTGGATACAGGGGTTAGATATGCGGTGAGTGCGCTTGTGTCCAGTCTGATTAGGTAGCGAGAATTCGCAACCACGGTTATTCAGGGGCTGAGTCGAGCCTGCTGTACAACATGATAATACCCATCGCGATGCGAGAATCCCAGTGGCAGGATCATCTCAGTTGCGGTATGGTTACGGTTCTTTATCAGGTCTGGAAGAGCTATGATTGCCATCATCGATTATGGAATGGGGAACTTGCGGAGCGTCTCCAAAGCCTTTGAGGCGGTGGGCTATCGGGCGATCATCACCCGTGATGCAAGCCTTATTCAGAGTGCGAGTCATGTGGTGTTGCCCGGCGTGGGAGCGTTTGGCGATTGTATGGCGAATTTGGTGCAATACGAATTGGTCGAACCCATCAAGGCAGCAGTCCGGTCTGGAAAACCATTCTTGGGAATCTGCTTAGGATTTCAACTGCTGTTTTCGGAGAGTGAGGAATTCGGCAAGCATGCAGGTCTCGATCTGTTTCCGGGGAAGGTGCGGGCGTTTCCCAGGGAGCAGAGGCTGAAGGTCCCCCACATGGGATGGAATCAGGTTGCGATCCAAAGCCCTTGTCCTGTTTTCAAGGGTCTCGCCGACGGATCGAACTGGTATTTCGTCCATTCCTTTTTTGTTGATCCGGCGGATCAGCAGATCACTGCCACCACGACGAGCTATGGCATCCCATTCACCTCCAGTATTTGGAAGGACAACGTGGTGGCCTGCCAGTTTCATCCAGAGAAGAGCCAGGCAGTTGGGTTGCAATTGATCAGGAATTTTGGGGGATGGAAGTGAGAGGAGTGCCGCTGCCCTTTCGCATGGTGCTAGTGGTCATTGTGATGGGATTTGCGGGGATGGGTGTGGGTTGTAGTGGGTCGAAAGTTGCATCGAAATCAGCGCCTGAATTGTCTCGTTACCAGATTCGCTCCATGGCCCTGATACCGTTTGTATCGATCGCAACGCCCCAGTCATCAGGTCAGGATGACCTCTTTATCCCAGCTCCGGACAGTATTCGCCGGTCCGATATCTCGATAGGCGTTCCGTTGGAGAGACAGCCGGGTACCTCCCAAACCATGCTTGTGCCGGGATACGCGGCAGAGCAAGTGACGGAGTTATTTTGGCGACATCTCCGGAATTGGAAAGGACTTCAGGTGGTATCCCCCGGTGATGTCGTGCGAGCCGCATCGGCGGATGCGGACCTTTCCAAGCTAGGGTCAGAAAAGGTTGCTGTTGCCGTCGCTAAGCGACTCAAGACAGATGCAGCGTTGATCGGACTTGTGTCCATATATCAAGAACGGGTGGGTAGTCGGCTCGGTGCTAATCCGCCGGCGATCGTGGGCTTTCAGGCAAAGGTCATGGCTGTCGATGGACAAGTTCTCTGGGCCGGTGCGTATTATGAACGGCAACGGCCGATGACTGAGGATCTCTTGGGGTTTCTGCAGCGGTGGTCTTTTGTGACGGCGGCGGAATTGGCGGAATACGGTGTCGATGAGGTGCTGAAAGAATTTCCCTTTGGCAGCGGAGAGGAGCGATAAGGTGCTAGTTATCCCCGCGATTGACTTGAAGGATGGACGGTGTGTGCGGTTGCGTCAGGGAGACATGGCGGCGGAGACGGTCTATTCGGAAGATATCGTCGCGGTTGCCAGAACTTGGCAACAGCGAGGAGCTGGCCTTATTCATGTCGTTGATTTGAATGGCGCGGTCGGTGGTGAGCCGAAGAATTTGCCTCAGATCGAAGCGGTACGCAAGGCGGTTACCGTTGATGTTCAAGTTGGTGGTGGAATTCGGACAATCGAGACCGTCCGGCGTTACCTGAAGGCCGGAGTATCCCGCGTGGTCTTGGGAACCGCCGCACTCATGGATCGGGCGTTTCTTGAGCAGGCGTGTAGTGAGTTCCCTCGACAAGTCGTGCTCGGCCTCGATGCACGCGATGGCAAGGTTGCGGTGAAAGGCTGGACGGCAGTATCAGAGACGAAGGCGATCGATCTATTAAATGAAGTGCGCGGGCTGGCGATTGGGGCGGTCATCTATACGGATATTGCGAGGGACGGCATGCTGAACGGGCCGAATCTCACGGCGTTACAAGAAGTCGTCGCCTCCTCGGCCTTTCCGGTGATTGCGTCAGGGGGGATCAGTAGTGTCGAGGATCTTCTTGCGGTGCGCTTGCTTGGGTCAAGGATTGAGGGAGCCATTGTGGGTAAAGCATTATATGATGGCAAACTTGACTATCAATCTGCCGTCGCGTCCATCGGTAAGGTGTAAGGCCCGAGAGGATTCTCGGATGCAAATGTTTCACCGTTTACGTCTCTGGTTCACGAGTCTCTATGTTGACCAAACGCATCATTCCCTGTCTTGATGTCAAAGAGGGGCGTGTGGTGAAGGGTGTGAGCTTCGTGAATCTTCGTGATGCGGGAGATCCGGTTGAAGTCGCGATGGGGTATGATCGCGAAGGCGCGGACGAACTTTGCTTTTTGGACATTACGGCCTCGCATGAGAACCGAAAGACGATTCTTGATGTCGTTGAGCGGACCGCGGCCTGTGTTTTCATGCCGGTGACGGTCGGTGGCGGGGTGCGGACGATCGAGGATATTCGCGCCTTGTTGAATGCGGGAGCGGATAAGGTCAGCATCAATACCGCAGCGGTCCAGCGGCCTGAGTTTGTTCAAGAAGCCGCACAGCGATTTGGGACGCAGTGTATCGTCGTCGCGATCGATGCCAAAGCGGTCGCGCCAGATCGGTGGGAAATCTTTACACATGGCGGTCGAAAACCAACCGGGCTAGATGTCGTTGCGTGGGCGACACGAATGGAACAGTATGGTGCCGGTGAAATTTTACTGACCAGCATGGATCAGGATGGTCGTCAAACCGGATACGATTTGGGCTTGACGGCGACGGTGTCTGGGGCAGTGTCGATTCCTGTGATCGCCTCGGGTGGAGTGGGAACGTTGGAGCATTTGTACAATGGGTTCGTGGAGGGGAAAGCGGACGCCGTCCTCGCTGCATCCATTTTTCATTTTCGGACCTATACGATTGCTCAAGCAAAGGCTTATTTGCGGGAGCGCGGTGTTCCGATCCGTATGCCGGACAACATAGCTCAGGTGGCGTGAATCGATGAGCCAGACAAGGGCTGACCAATTGAAATTCGATCAACAGGGCTTGCTCCCTGCCGTGGTGCAGGATTGGCTAGACGGTACCGTGTTGATGCTGGGGTATATGAATCAGGAGGCGTTGGCCAAGACGGTTGCGACCAGAAACGTCCATTTTTGGAGCCGTTCCAGAAACAAGCTGTGGGAAAAAGGCGAGACGTCTGGCCATAGACTTTCTGTGAAGGACCTCTTTATCGACTGCGACCGCGACACGATTCTAGTCAAGGCCCAACCAGTCGGACCAACCTGTCACACTGGTGAACGGGCTTGCTTCTTTTCTCGTCTGGATGAAGCAGGTGGGGTACTGGGAGCGTGCTCACAGGATGCGTCTGGCGGAATTCTCGAGGGTGTTCTCCGGACGATCCGAGAACGTCGCTCCAACCCCCAGGCCGGTTCCTACACGACGAAGCTGTTCGAGGGCGGACACGACAAGATCCTGAAAAAGGTGGCGGAGGAGGCCGGTGAGGTATTGTTGGCGTCGAAAGGTGGTAAAAGAGAGGAAATCGTGTACGAAGTGGCCGACCTCTTTTTTCACACCCTCATGGTTCTGGGGTACCACGACCTGTCTTTGCAGGATATCTATGAAGAACTGGGGCGTAGATTTGGGAAATCCGGATTGCGGTCAGAGAAGTAGCTGGCATTGTCTGTAAGAGCATCGGTCTGATGGAGTGAATGTTGAGTGGGTGGGAGGCATCGACATGAGCGAGTGCCTGTTTTGTAAAATTGTGGAAAAGAAGATTCCAGCAAAGTTGGTGCATGAAGATGCAGACACGCTGGCGTTTGACGACATCCATCCCCAAGCGCCTGTCCATACGTTGGTGATACCGAAACGACATGTAGGTTCAGTCCAAGATTTGGGTGAGGCAGATCAGACCTTGTTGGCGAGGTTGCTGCTGACTTGTCGGAAGGTCGCAAACGACAAAGGGCTGGCTGGTTCAGGGTTTCGCCTCGTGGCCAATACCGGACGAGAGGGGGGGCAAACCGTGTTCCACCTTCACTTTCATGTCATGGGTGGGCGACAGATGGGCTGGCCTCCAGGCTGAGAGAAGACGACGAATTGACAGGATTTCCACTCGTCTGTTAATCTGACCGGTCGATTATTCCGATTACTTAGTAACCAACTCGTCAGGTCGTGCGCGACGGGAACGTAGGAGTGGAGACTCTCGTGGGCCGAGGCCTGATTTCCGACGAGATTAAGAATCGAATACGAGACCGTGTGGATATAGCGGATGTCGTAGGCCAGCATGTCTCCTTGAGGCGGGCCGGTCAGAACCTGGTGGGGCTATGTCCCTTTCATCAGGAAAAGAGCCCATCATTTTCGGTCAGTTCCTCCAAACAAATGTTTTACTGCTTCGGCTGTAAGGCCGGGGGCGATGTGTTTGCCTTTCTGAGCAAGATGACTGGCGCCACCTTTCCTGAAGTGCTGCGTGAGCTCGGGGACAAGGTGGGCATTGCCGTGGAAGAGTCGCCTGCGGAACGAGGACAGCGCGGACAGGCGCATCGCATCGAAGAGATGAACCAGGCTGCGCTGACGTGGTTCCAATCGAACCTTCGCGATCCACAGCTTGGAGCAACGGCCCGTGAGTATCTCGTCAGGCGGGGAATCCAACAAGCAACCGTGGAGATGTTCAGGCTCGGTGTGTCCTCCTCCGATTGGGAAGGACTCTGTAAGTTCCTCGCCCGGAAAGGGTTTTCGGCCAGCGACAGTGTAACGGCCGGGCTCATCACTCCACGAGCAAACGGAAACGGATATTATGACAAGTTTCATCAGCGGCTCATGTTCACCATCACCGACCTGCGCAGGCGTGTAGTGGGGTTCGGCGGTCGCGTGTTGGGCGACGGCATGCCCAAATATCTGAATTCGCCAGATACCCCACTGTTTAAAAAGGGGCAAACGCTATTTGCCTTCGAACAGGCGCGGGAAGCCATTGTTCGGACCAAGACGGTGATCGTTGTCGAAGGCTATTTCGATGCCATCGCGCTCCACCAGGCCGGACTGACCCATACCGTGGCGACCTTAGGGACGACCCTGACTGCTGAGCATGTGCAGGCGCTACGGCGATTTGCCGAGCGAATCGTGTTGCTCTTTGACCCGGACGCAGCCGGGGTGAGGGCGGCACTGCGCGGATTGGATCTTTTTGTCAACAGCGGTTTAAGTGTCAAGGTTGTCACGCTCCCTGCGGGAGAGGATCCGGATACGTTTATCCGGAGAGCTGGTGCCGATGCATTTGCTCAGTTAGAAGCGGGGGCGCCAAGTCTGTTGGACTATGCATTGAACTACACGATCGATCAAGCTGATCCCGGTTCGCTTGAGAGCCGTATTCGAAGTGTCGATGAAGTCCTGCGAATTCTGCAGAGGAGTGAGCATCCGATTGAGCGGCAGGAGCGGATGAGAGTTGTCGCTGAACGGCTGAGAATCAGCGAGGCTCGGCTGATTGAGCGGTATCCGGCGCTGGCGGCTCAACCGAAGCCTGGGGTTGTCCCACCGCGCGTACAATTCCCACGGGGGATTTCTCTGACGACGCAGTTTAAAGGATTGCCCGAAGAAAGAGATCTTCTGCTTCTCTTGCTGCAAGGGAAATTGTCTGCTGCTGATGTGCGACGTCTGAAGCCAGAATCGTTTACCCTAGCCTCCGGACGAAAGCTGATCTCGATTGCCCTCACGCATGTGGATCGCGAAGGACGTATCAGCCTGAGAGCGGTCTTGGATGAAGCGACGGAAGATCCTGAGTGTGGTGGGTTGGCGACGGAATTGTCCATGCGTGAGGATTATTTCGATGATGTTCCGGCCCATGTCCAGGCCTGTCTGGATACGCTTGATCGTAAGCGGACGGAGCATGCGTTGCGGGATCTTATCGAACGACTCAAAACGGCTGAACGTGAAGGCCGAGCGGATGAAGCGGGCAGCTTGAACGTGCAGATTAATGAAGTGCGGATGCGGAAAGCCGGCACGCTGGGCGCTGGCGTGGTGACCTTGGTGAAGGAGTAGTCATGTCGAAACAAGAGTTATTGGGCGAGGTGAAGAAGCTGATCTCAATCGGGAAGGAAAAAGGCTTCCTGACGTATGACGAGCTCAACAGCACCTTGCCGGCTGAAGTGGTCTCATCCGATCAGTTTGGCAGCATCATGGCGATGTTTGGTGAGATGGACATCGAGATCGTCGAAGCGACGGAGGGAGAACGGGTTTCAAAGCGAGGCGATGGTGAGGGGGGGGAAGAAGGCGAAGAGGTGGAGTCGGATTCAGAGGACGACAACGATAAGGCGATCGATTTGACGCCAGGAGCATTGAGTCGCACGGATGATCCTGTGCGCCTCTACCTCAAGGAAATGGGCAGTGTAGCGCTCTTGAGCCGAGAAGGTGAAATCGAGATCGCCAAACGGATTGAAGAGGGGAAATTTGATATTGCGTCCGTGATCTACGGGATGCCGATGACGATTGAGTTTGTCTTGGCGCTCAGGGATCAGCTGAAGAATGGAAAAATCGATGTCCGCGAAATCGTTCCCGTGCAAGAGACAGAAGAGGATTTTGAAGAAGAGCAGCAACCGGTCGAACGTGATTACGAGGAACTCCGAGTCAAGACGCTCGATGCGTTGAACTCGGTACGGAAAGTCTCCCTCGCGCTCAAGGCCTTGGCGGAGAAGGGAAAACATCTCGGGAACGATCAGGCGAAGCAGAAGAAGTTTAAGAAACAGTTTGAAGCCGTCCGTCAGCAGGTGGTGAACAAGATCGAATCAGTCAACCTCCATGGGGTGCTGAAAGAGCGGATGGTGCAACGGGTCCGCGAGCTTGCCATCCAAATTCGAGTGGCCGAGCGAGAGGCGGTCAGCTGTCAGCGGCGTATTGGGGTTGGTGGCGAGACCGGAGCAGAGTTATTGAGGAAGATGTGCCGCAGCCGCCAGGATTTTCTGGCGGTGAAGCGGAAGACCGGCGTGTCGGAGGAGGCCTTGCTGGAGATTCGCAAGGTGTACCAAGCCGCCAAGGCACGAGTTCGGCAGCTGGAGGCCGAAGAAGCGTTGGTCCCTGCTGAAGAAATCAAGGACGCGGTCAAGCATCTTGATGTCGCGGAGGAGAAGGTCAAGCGCGGAAAGGCGGAGTTGGTCGAGGCGAATCTGCGGCTTGTCGTCAGTATCGCCAAGAAGTATACGAACCGTGGCCTTCAATTTCTCGATTTGATTCAAGAAGGCAATATCGGGCTCATGAAGGCGGTAGACAAATTTGAATATAAGCGCGGGTACAAGTTCAGCACGTACGCGACGTGGTGGATCCGGCAGGCGATCACTCGGGCAATCGCTGACCAGGCCCGTACGATCCGGATCCCGGTGCATATGATTGAAACGATCAATAAACTGATCCGCACGTCTCGGCATCTCGTGCAAAAACTGGGACGAGAACCCTTGCCGGAAGAAATCGCCGAACGGATGGATCTGCCGTTGGACAAAGTCAGAAAGATCCTCAAAATTGCCCGTGAGCCTATTTCGCTCGAAACACCGATCGGAGAAGAAGAAGACAGCCATCTGGGCGATTTCATCGAAGATAAGAAGGCCGTGTCACCGCTGGAAGCGGCCATTCGCTACGATTTGCAACGGCAGATCAACAGCGCATTAGAAACCTTGACGCCACGTGAGGAAAAGGTCCTGCGCAAACGGTTTGGGATCGGGGAAGCAACCGACCATACCTTGGAAGAAGTCGGTCAGGACTTTGAAGTGACGCGTGAGCGTATCCGGCAGATCGAGGCCAAAGCCCTCAGAAAGTTGCGACATCCGAGCCGCAGTAAGAAGCTGCGGAGTTTTGTCGAGAGTTTGTAGACGATCGGACTCACGGAGGCCTGATTTGACTCCGTTCGGAGGGTCGGCCTAGAATCCGCTCCAAGCTGAGGCTCAGGTCAAGAAGAGGGCGTGAGGAGAACTGTCGAGGCCATTTCCTATACCAGACCTCATCCTGGTTTTGACCATTCCGAAGAGGGCCCATAGCTCAGGTGGTTAGAGCGGCTGACTCATAATCAGCTGGTCCTAGGTTCAAGTCCTAGTGGGCCCACCAGCCGGAGATATTACTCGCGCCTTGAGTGCTTCGGCACTGATGGAAAGGATACGGTGAATCAGAAACTGTCCCCGCTCATCGAATTGCAAAAACTGGATCTCCGGATCATGGAGATCACGGAGATTCGAAGAAAAATCCCCGAACGTCTCCACGTGGCCGAAACTCCGCTTCGAGAACTATCCCAGGCCCTGACTGATACAAAAGCCGCAGTCGATGCGGCTACCAAGGAACGACGCGCGCATGAGAAGGATCTCGAAATGCACGAAGTGCAGACGGAGAAGATGAAATCACATGCGGCGAGTCTGAAGACCAACAAAGAGTATCAGGCACATTTGTTTGAGCTCGAATTGGCGAATAAAAAGCGGGGCGAGTTTGAGGAAAAGATTTTGCTGGCGATGGAAAAGATCGATGAACTCCAAAAGGTCGCCAAGGCGCTGCAGGAGAAAAAACAAGCGCAGGACAGTGTGTTCAGTCAGGAAAAACAGGAGTTGGACAAGCAGGACAAGGAGCTGGCGAAAGAACTGGCACGACTGGAAGCCGACTATCGAGACGCGGCTGGGAAAGTGGAGAAGAGCCTCCTGGACCGGTACAATCAGGTGAAGGCCACCAGAAGGGATCAGCCCTTGGCCGCAGTCCGTGATGGTATGTGTGTCGGGTGTCGCTTACAGATCCCACCCCAGCTCATCGCCCAGGTGAGGCGATCAGATGATCTCCACCTCTGCCCCTATTGTAGGCGGATTCTCTACTGGGAAGGCGAGCCAGCGAAAGAATCCGCTTCGGCCCTCAGTGAAGCGAGAAAAGCGGATATGGAAGTGGGGGAGTCGGTCTAAGAATAGGTTCTAGCCTTTCAGGAACGGGATCCTAAGGCATCGACCCTCCTGTGCCACAGCGATATGAGGTCGGTCCTGACTCCAGTTCATGGGATAAATCCATAATCGGCAAGGCTAGGTTGATTGCAAGAGCAGGATCACGGTGCCGCAATAAACGCAACGATTCTTCGATCCGCTTTGTCTCTTGTGTAAGATGCCCGAGGAAAAGAGAAGCAATATCTTGAACCGCGTTATCGAGTGAAGACCAGGATGCTGTTGGCTGGAAGGATAAGAGCTGCAGAAGAGTCGAAGCCATGCAAGGGCTGTGGATCCGCGGCCACTCGTCCGCCGTTGCCGACCACGCTTGGATTGACCCAGTTCTCATACACGTCGCTGTTGAACGCTTCGCGCCATTCTCCGCTGGAGGGGAAGCCGATACGATATTCGAACCGATGGAAGGGCGACAGGTGCACGACCACGATTGCGTCGTGACCTTCACCCTCGGCCCAGCGATGGAATGACAGCACACGGTTCTGATCATGCACATGCACCACACGAAAGCCTTGTCCGCGCAACCCGGGTAATTGGCGCCGAAGGGCGAGCAACTCTCTGACGAACCGCACGTGGTCCAGCATCTGCTTGTCGCCCTGATCCAGGCCTGCCCAGTAGAGGAGCAGATCATGGTGGGACACGAAATCGTCCGCCCACTGTTTGTCTTCTAGAAATTCCTGGCCCATGAACAGCATCGGAATCCCCGGAGCCGTCAGGCTGAGGCCTGTTGCTATACGAGAGCGGCTCCTTCCGTACCAGGAACGGGGATTGGACGAATCACCAAGTCGAGCAATGCGCTGCTCCCGCTCTCGATAGACGATGTCGTGATTTTCCGGACCCTGCACGAAACGCCACTGCTCACGAAACCCTTCAGGCCAGAGAGCCTGTGCGAGTCCCGTCATGTCGAGCGGACGGTCATCCGGTAGGCTTGCGTTCTCGATCGTGTTGCGGATCGCGATACGGAAACCGTCAGTGAGGGTCATATCGAATCCGGCCCCTTCCGGGGCTGGCTTCACTACATAGGGATTCACGTCCCAATACTCGGCGTGATGCAAGACTGAAGGTCGATGCGCGTGCAGCGTGGAGGTGAGGTCCTGGCAGAATCGCCAACCATGAGGCGCACCATCATGGTCGATCACGCTGACCTGATCATAGCGAAAGCCGTCGACTCGATATTCGTCGACAAAGAACTTGGCATTCTGAATCAAAAAATCACGCACCTCTGGTTCGGCGTAATCGAACACGAGCCCGCCTGCATGGCCCTTGTCGGAAAAATACAGCGAGTGCCGGTGTCCTCCTGCCGGATGTTGGCGATCAAAGAAGTAGAGGCTCTGGTCTCCGAATTCGCCGCCCGCATGATTGTAGACCACGTCAAGGATGACGGCGAGATCGTGAAGATGGGCCAGATCCACCAGGGCTTTGAGTTGATTCATTTCCCCGCGCAAGTCAGCGACGTGATAACGGCGCAATCCCTTCGCGTCGAGTAAGCGGTTCAGTTCGGCGACGTATGGAGGCAGCTCGGCATCCACTACGGCGAAATCCATTTCCGGTGAAAAATAGTCGGTGCCGTTGTAGCCCAGACTGAAGCTGGTTTGAAATTCCTGAATGGGCAGAAGCTGCAGGGCCGTCACGCCCAGCTCAGTCAGGTAGGGGAGTTTGCGAGCGACATCGAGAAACGTCCCGCCCTTATAAGGCAGGTTCGGGGTGAAGAACGTGCCGACGTGGAGTTGGTAGATCACCAACTCGTGAAAGGGTGGTGTGATGAACCCGTTCTCGTGCCAGGGAAAATCGGTCGTACGGACGATACACTCACTGGGGAAAGGGGTCTCAAGCTCGCGGGCGTACGGATCGCGTTTCGGTCCCTCGCTGCCCTCTCCCATGATATAGAACAGGTACCGCTGGCGATCCTTGACCCCGGGAATGAATCCGCGCCAGTGGCCTGACTCATCGCGCGTGAGCAAACTGGCGTCGGTGCGAAGCCGGTTGTTGAACTCCCCGATGACGTGAACGGTCCTGGCATTGGGAGCCCAGACCCTGAACGTTGCGCCGTCGGCAATCAGATTGGCACCCATCGGGGTGCCGGGGTGAATATGGTCAAGGGAGGCTGCCATAGTCCATCGACTGAGAACGGTAGGAGGATCTTACTCTCCTTTTGGCATGATGGTAAGAGGCTTTTGCTTCATGTGACTCGTTCCGGCTAGTCTCATCCTCTGTCGTATGAAGTGCGGCCGCGAATGCGCTGAGATATGTGCAAGTTGTGAAGACATGTTCAGGAGTCGGCTTGTTTCATCATGAAACGGTCTGGTGCCGAGCCGGTTCTCCCCATATTTTTCAATGATGATCTTCGCGGTAAGCTCAGTGGTGGGTGAGGTGTCTTCGGGGAGTGGGTGCTGACGTGTTCCGACATTTGCTCGCGGTGGTTCAGGTGGTTGCTCCTCGTTGTTCTCTCTGATCAAAGTTAGTGTTTGGCGGGCGTCGTTGATTTGAAGAGCGCCTGCATTACATCCGAATCAATGTACCTGATGATTGCGGAACGAGAGAGATTCAAATCGTACGGTGGCAAGATCGACTCGCCATGCCACAACAGGTGTCCCACCACTTTATGATCCAGACTTGCACCGACGTGAATGGAATGGGCATCATGTCGATACGCGCTCTCGTAGCTGCTTGAGAGCTCGTCTTGGCGTCTTCTATCCGAAAAATCAAAGGCCAGTTGTAGGACGGCATCGGCTGTGGACTGATCTGGGACGACGGTGAATCCTGCTTGCGTGAGTTTGGCTTTGACGTCCTGTTCGACCTTCTCGATGATGCCGGCTATTCCGGTTGGGAGCGTTCGAGCATCGCTGCGAACGTCAACCCAGATGGTTTTCGTGTGCGCGAGAGTTTGTCGCTCCTGTTCGGTATACGGTCTGTGGCCAACACATGCGGTCTGTAGGATCGCAATGGCCAATAGCATTACGTGGAAGATATTCATGAGTGACTCCTCTTCGGAACTCCGTAACTTACTCAAAGTGTCTTATTGAACACAAGACGATGACGGGGTGAGAGACTCTGACTTTGACGAAGATCACCGGGGTGAAAAGTTTAGGATAACTTTGCCAGTACTGCCTTCGTGGTTTTAAAGTGCAGCTTGGCAATGGTGCCCAACCGGTCCTGTCCATGTTTCTTGATGACCATCTTTGCGGCAAGTTCGACGGCGGGCGAGGCGCCCTTGGGTAGCGTAGTACCTACCTCGCTGGAAAGCCGTTTGAGACGGGTCAGAAATTCTGCTCGTGCCAAGATGGATGCGGCAGCGACGGCCAGATCAGATTCTGCTCTCGGTCGTTGTTCCAGCGTAATCTTTTGCCCCTTTTCTTGTAGCACATTCAGAATCAATCGCTCATCGCCGAACTGATCGGAGATCGCTCGCTCGCAAGTCACGCCTCGTTCCAGTAGATTCTCCAGAGTTTTGGCATGGCCCCAGGCGAGCAAGCGGTTCAAGTTTTTGATCTTGGCGTAGAGCTCATTGTACTTCTGCGGCCCGATCGCGATGACGCTGTGCGGACAAATAGTCTTGATGTCGATCGCCATCTCTAGCACGCGCCCATCGGAGATTTTCTTGCTATCTCGTACCTCCATCAAACGTAGTTCCCCTTGCGTGGTCGCATCCACAAACACGGCGGCGATGACGAGCGGACCGAAGTAATCGCCCTTTCCCGATTCGTCGATGCCGATACGCTCAATCTGGTTGTGAGACCGAAGCTCGCTCATGCTGTTCCTGTACGCCAGGTGGAAATCTTGCTTGGGGGACGGTAATCTATCAATCGAATCCATGTTGGTCAATCATGTATGGATGGGGTTACGAGTATTCTCTGGAGAATGAATATGCAGACTCAACGATTCACCCGTGCCATCACGATAGCCTGTTTGATTGCAGGAGGAGTTGGCTTGGTGGGGTGTGAGACCAACCCCTATACCGGTCGAAGACAACTGTTGATGTCCTCAGTGGGGCAAGAAATGCAGATGGGCGCGCAGGCGTACAACCAGGTGAAAAGCGATCCTAAAATGCATCCCTCACAGGATCCGCGCGAGATTGAACCGGTCAAACGGGTGGCCGCTCGTATTGTTGAAGCGGCCAAACGGTCGAAGTATGCCGAGATGGCTCAACAGTTCCAGTGGGAAGTGACGGTGATCAAAGACGATAAGACGGCCAATGCGTTTGCACTCCCAGGTGGAAAGATGGCGGTCTACACCGGCATTTTCCCGATGGCGAAGACGGAGGCTGGGTTGGCGGCAGTCATGGGTCATGAAGTGGTGCATGCCCTGGCTCGTCATGGCGCGGAGCGAATGAGCCAGGGGCAAGCGGCGAACGTTGGCATGCAGGTCATAGGGGCGGCCATTGGGATTGGGAGCAAAAATCCTGCACTTGGCCAGGCGGCGATGGGGGCGCTTGGCGTCGGTGCACAGGTGGGTGTGTTGCTGCCTTTCAGTCGGAAGCATGAATCGGAAGCGGACTATATCGGCATCCTTCTCGCGGCCGATGCCGGGTATGACCCACGCGAGTCCGTTGCTCTCTGGGAGCGAATGGCACAGTCTGGTGGCGGGGGACAGCCGGAATTCATGTCCACTCACCCGAGCCATGACACCAGAATTGAGCAACTCAAAGAGTGGATGCCTGAGGCGATGGAGATCTATCAGAAGCGAACGCCCATGCCGACTACTCCACTTCCGGATGTTGGGAGCAGGTAAACCCCTGGGTGGTTGTCGCCAGCCGTCTTTGGGAAGTCGGGGCACTGCTTGTGGCTGACCGGAGCCATTCTTTATACTGGCTCAGCGTGGGCGGAAGGCTGGATGGTTGCTCGGGGCTTCGGCTCCGAGAGGAAAGTCCGGACTCCATGGGCAGGGCGCTGGGTAACTCCCAGGCGGAGTAATCCGACACCAGCACCACAGAAAACAAACCGCCGATGGCCAAGGCAACGGGATCCCATCTGGTTGCTGCGGATCAGGTAAGGGTGAAACGGTGGGGTAAGAGCCCACCGCGGGGGTGGTGACACCACCGGCACGGTAAGCGTCGCCTGGTGCAAGGCCAAATAGGAAGACAGGTGCCGTGCTCCTTACGGACTGCGGTACGCCGACTGGCCCGGTCGAGGTCTTCGGGTAGGTCGCTTGAGGTTCGGGGTAACTCGAATCCCAGAGAAATGATCATCCATGCAAAGGGGGAGACTTCTTTGCGGGACAGAATCCGGCTTATAGGCCTTCTATCCACGCACTTTCTTCAGCGAGAGTCTCTCTGGGCCGTCGATACCTCGTGCTGCTCGGCCACTGGGTGCCGACGGGGCTATATTGACGCTCATATGTGGGAATGCTACGATCAGAAATCTTTCCCCTTGATTTCAAACACATTTGTGCACGATGATGCGTGCTTCCGCCAGGGGGTGCTGTTGTAAGGTCTCACGATCGATCGGAGGCCTTCTACACATGCGGTCGGAGGGAGGAGTGTCATGAAACTCACCGGTGCTGAAATCTTCATCGAATGCCTGAAGCGGGAAGGGGTGAAAACCGTGTTCGCGCTTCCAGGCGGAGTCGTATTGAAGATTTTCGATACGCTCCATCAGCAGAAAGACGTTGAAGTGATCTTGACGCGCCATGAACAGGGTGCGGGGCATATGGCGGAAGGTTATGCCAAGGCGACAGGGAAAGCGGGCGTGTGCCTGGTCACCTCTGGCCCTGGGATGACCAACGTGATCACGGCGTTGGCCGATGCCTATATGGATTCGGTACCGGTGGTCTGTTTTAGCGGCCAGGTGCCGACGAACTTGATTGGGAATGATGCATTCCAGGAAGCAGACAATATCGGGCTGAGCCGCCCCTGCACGAAATATAATTTCCTCGTGAAAGATGTGAACGATTTGGCCGCCACCATCAAGGAGGCGTTTTATATCGCCACGACCGGGCGACCAGGTCCGGTACTCGTCGATATTCCCAAAGATGTCTCTCAGAATGTGGCGGAGTTCGTCTATCCCAAGTCGGTTTCGATCCGCGGCTATAACCCGACCGTCGAAGGAAATAAGTGGCAGATCAAGCAGGCCGCCGAAGCCATCATGAAGGCCAAGAAGCCGATTCTTTATGTCGGTGGGGGTGCCGTGTTCTCGGGCGCTTCCCAAGAGCTGCTCGAGTTGGCCGAGATGACGCAGATTCCGGTGGATATGACGCTGATGGGACTTGGAATATTTCCGGGCGAGCATCCGCTGTCCTTAGGGATGCTGGGAATGCACGGGACCTATCAAGCCAACATGGCGATGCATTATTCCGACCTGGTGATTGCGATTGGTGCCAGGTTTGATGACCGGGTGACGGGAAAGGTGGCGGAGTTCTGTCCTCATGCGAAGGTGATTCACGTCGATATTGACCCGACGTCGATTCGGAAAAATATTCATGTCGATATTCCGATCGTCGGTGATTGCAAAACGGTGCTGCGTGAGTTGAATCAGATTCTTCGTGCGACGGTCAATGGTGAGCAAAAAGATCTTCGCAAACCCTGGTGGGATCAGATCCGAGCCTGGCAACAGGCCCATCCCTTGACGTATCACCAGGAACAAGATGGGCCGATCAAGCCACAGCAAGTGGTTAAGCGGCTGTACGAGCTGACGAAAGACCGAGACCCGATCGTCGCCACCGATGTCGGTCAGCACCAAATGTGGGCCGCCCAGTATTTCAAGCTGGCCAGACCGAACCGGTGGTTGACCTCAGGCGGGCTGGGTACGATGGGGTTCGGATTTCCTGCAGCGATGGGGGCGCAAGCGGCATTCCGGGATCGCCTGGTGCTCTGTATTGCAGGAGACGGCAGTATTCAAATGAACATGCAGGAAATGGCTACGGCTGTGATCAGCAAATTGCCGGTGAAGATCATCATCCTGAATAATGGCTTTCACGGCATGGTCCGGCAGTGGCAAGACCTGTTTTACAACGGGCGATATGCGTCAAGCAATCTGGGAACGACGCCGGATTTCGTCAAGTTGGCAGACGCCTATGGGGCGGTGGGGTTGCGGGTCACGAAGGTCGGCGATCTCGATGCCATTCTGAAAGAAGCGTTGGCAACGGATAAGCCAGTCATTGTGGATGTTCCGACCTATCCCTATGAAAACTGCTATCCGATGATTCCTGCCGGCGGGTGCAACCATGAGATGATCTTGGAAGATCCCCCAGAGTTGAAGATGAAGCAGTCCGGTGGCGCCAAAGTGACGCCGGAAGATAAGGATACGGTTCTAACCGCATAGGAGTGAGAGCGTAAGGTGTATCGCTGATGGCAGAAACGGGAGGCCGTAGTCGGCTCCGAGCCATAAGCCATCGGCTATAAGCTCTGTGAGTTGAGAATGGAACATATTATTTCAGTCACCGTTGAAAACAAGTTTGGAGTGTTATCCCGGGTTGCGGGGCTGTTCAGCGGGAGAGGGTTCAACATTGAGAGCTTGTCGGTTGCTCCGACGCTGGATCCTTCCATGTCCCAGATGACGATTGTGACGTCGGGAGACGAACGGATCATCGAGCAGATCGTAAAGCAACTGAACAAACTGATCGATGTGATCAAGGTGGTGGACCTCAATGAAGCGGAGTTTGTCTCGCGAGAGACCGCGATCATTAAGGTTCACACGAAGGATGTGGATCGAGCCGAGGCGCTGAGGATCGTCGATATCTTCCGCGCGAACGTCATCGATTCAACGCCGACGACCTATACGATCGAAGTCTCCGGAGACCCGAAGAAGATTGAAGCAATCATTAATTTGCTTCAGCCGCTTGGAATCAAAGAGTTGGTCCGCACCGGTCGAGTCGCTGTTGCGCGGGAGCCTGTTCGTCAGGCTGCCGTCCAGGCGAAAAAAATTGCTCGCGAATGATGGTCTGCGTAATAAAAGAACGTCGCTCTAGCCTGACACATGGAAAGGGTGTTTCATGAACATCTACTACGATAAGGATGCTGATCTTCAACAGATTCGAAACAAGAAGGTAGCCGTGGTCGGCTATGGAAGCCAGGGCCATGCGCATGCCTTGAATATGAAGGAAAGCGGAGTCAGTGTGGTGATTGGACTGCGTGAGGGGGCGTCCTGGAAAAAGGCCGAACAGAGTGGACTGAAAGTTATGCCTGTGGCCGATGCCGTGAAGGCGTCCGATGTCGTGATGATCCTGGCGCCTGATGAAGCTCAGGCTGCCATCTATCGGCAAGACATTGCGTCCAATCTCAAGCCAGGGGCCTACCTCGCATTCGGTCATGGCTTCAACATTCACTTTGGGCAGATCGTACCGCCTGCCTCCATCAATGTCTTCATGGTGGCGCCGAAAGGCCCTGGACATCTTGTTCGTTCTGAATATACGAAGGGCAGCGGCGTGCCGTGCCTGTTGGCGATTCACCAGGATCCCAGCGGGACGACCAAGCAGGTTGGCTTGGCGTACGCGAGTGCGATCGGCGGTGGGCGTGCCGGTGTCATTGAGACCAATTTCCGTGAGGAGACCGAGACGGATCTCTTTGGCGAGCAAGCGGTGTTGTGTGGCGGTCTCACATCTTTGATTCAGGCGGGCTACGAGACGCTGATTGAAGCCGGATACTCCCCTGAGATGGCGTATTTCGAGTGCTTGCACGAAGTGAAGCTCATCGTCGATCTGATTTATCAGGGGGGCATTGCGAATATGCGCTACTCGATCAGCACGACGGCGAAGTACGGCGATGTGACTCGCGGCCCACGGGTCGTGACCGAGCAAACGAAGCAGGAGATGAAGAAGATTCTCGACGAGATTCAGACCGGGCGGTTTGCCAAGGAATGGGTGCTTGAGAATCAGGCCAATCGACCGGTCTATAATGCGTTGCTTGCGAAAGGGGAGGCGCATCCCATCGAAGCAGTGGGGGCCAAGCTGCGGGGAATGATGCCGTGGCTCAAGAAGGATCAACTGGTCGACAAAACGAAAAACTAGAGATGTTGAAACCAACCACCAGCTTCGTTCTCGCATCGTTCAAAGGCTCAACGTACAATAACCACGTACGCTTCGCCTTTTCACTCCCTGCGGCCTCGCTGGACGGTCGGTTTGAACATCTCTTGTGAAGAACTGAGGCGGCTCCATGGCGGATCGTGCAGTCGGCGTTCCATTTGCAAAAGAAGGAATTCCCTTCATCGCGCTTCCGGCAGGCGTTACACTGTTGACGGGGTTGTTGGGCTGGTCCTTTGTCGCGTTCCTCGGTGGCATTGCGACATTGTTTTCGGCCTGGTTTTTCAGAAATCCGGCCAGAGTGATTCCGCAAGGTCGGAACCTCATCGTCGCGCCCGGCGATGGTAAAGTGATCGCGATCGAAGAAGAGTTTGAGCCGAGGTATCTAAAGGAACGGAGCCTGCGGGTGACGATCTTCCTGAATGTCTTCGACGTGCATATCAATCGACTGCCCTGCGACGGAACGGTCGAAAACGTGCAGTATCAGCCGGGGTTGTTCATGGTCGCGAGTAAGCCCGAAGCCACGTTCATGAATGAGCAGAATGCATTGATGATCAAGACCGATGAAGGGATCAAGGTCTTGTGTGTGCAGGTAGCTGGGCTGATCGCTCGGCGCATCGTCTGTTGGATCGCGCCGCTGGAACGCGCTATTCGGGGTGAGCGATATGGGCTGATTCGGTTTGGGTCGCGCATGGATACTTTTCTCCCCATCGGCACCACTCTTCGGGTGGCTGTCGGGCAGCGGGTGAAAAGTGGTGAAACTATCCTAGGAGAGTTGCCATGAAAACAGCGAGCTTTAGAAGTTCGTTTGGAAAGGGAGGAAAGCGGAGGAAGGCGGCGATGCACCTGATCCCCAACCTCTTCACGACGGGCAACTTGTTTTGTGGGGTGTTTGCCATTCTATCGGTCTTCAACGGCAACTACCTGGAAGCCGCGATCGCGGTGTTAGTCGCCATGATCTTTGATGTCTTGGATGGAAAATCAGCTCGGCTGACCAACAGCACCAGCCAGTTCGGCTTGGAATATGATTCGCTTTCTGATGTCGTGTCGTTTGGTGTGGCCCCGGGGATCTTGATCTATTCCTGGGCGCTCAGTGGGCATGGTACGTTCGGTGTGGCCGTGATGTTTGCCTATGTCGCCATGGGAGCCGTCCGATTGGCGAGGTTCAACTCCACGGTGGCTGTGTCAGACGGTAAGTACTTTACCGGGTTGGCTATTCCCGCTGCTGCGGGTGTTGTGGCGTCCTTGGTCGTCATGGATCACTACATCATGAAGATGGGAACGGATGTCCGATCGATTGTAGTTCTATTGATGACGTTAGGGCTGTCGTTTCTAATGGTCAGCACGATCAAGTATCGCAGCTTTAAAGATCTGAAGTTCAAAGGGCATCGGCAGATCACCTATCTGGTCTGGGGTATTCTCGCGCTGATGATGGTCGCCGCATGGCCGGCCGTCATGGTCTTCGTGGTGTTTGCCGGCTATGCCCTGATGGGACCGGTTGAAAAGATCGTTGGACTGCTGGTTCCGGCCTCCGGGAAACGAAGTGGCGGAAAAGTTGACTTGCCGCCGGTTGAATCAAACCCATAACGATAGAGGGGAAAACCGAAGCGGGTGTGGATGGCTAGGACGAGGAGTAGTAGGCGAACGGTCTAGAATACAGAATGTTCAATTCGGTTATCCAGCAAGGCCGCAGCGAGTGAAAAGGCGAGGCGTATGCTTGGAGATGTACGTTGAGCCTTTGAACGATGCGAGAAGGCAGTTGGGAACCGGTTTCAACATTCTAAAGAGAGAGCTGGCGGGTGGTGCAAGCCAGCCTAGATATCGCTGAACTCGCCTCTGAGCTGAGTCTCCGAGCAGGAAGTAAGAGACTCCGTCTTGCCTCCGTAAGAGGCAGAAAGAAGGGTTTGAAGGTCAGGCGATCTTCAGGCTAAATCAGGGTGGTACCACGGAGTGCCTCAAGCCTTCGTCCCTGGGTCTAACGGGATGAAGGCTTTTTCTTTTTGCAAGCTGCTGAAAAAGCCTTCCGGCTGCGTTCTCAGTCGTTCGAACCCCTCAACGTACCAAACGCGTACGTCTCGGGGTGCTCGCTCCTTGCGGCCTTGCCGGAAGGACTTTTTGAACAGCTTGTATCGGAGGTCAAAGATGACACGCATGATCAGAATTTTTGATACCACCTTGAGAGATGGTGAGCAATCGCCTGGGGCCAGTATGAATGTGGAAGAAAAGGTCATGGTGGCCAAGCAGCTGGCACGGCTCGGCGTCGATATAATTGAAGCGGGATTTGCCTATAGTTCGCCCGGTGACTTTGAGGCGGTTCGGCGCATTGCGCAAGAAGTCGAGGGGCCGACGATCTGCAGCTTGGCACGGGCTCGTCCCGAGGATATTGATCGGGCATGGGAAGCTTTGAAAGGCGCGCCTAAGATTCGCATCCATACGTTTTTGTCGACATCTGACATTCATCTCAAGCACCAGTTTCGGATGACCAGGGAACAGGCCAAGCAGCGAGCCGTGGAGATGGTCCAGCGCGCGCGAGGGTATGTCGAGGATGTTGAATTTTCTCCCATGGATGCAAGCCGGTCCGATCCTGCCTATCTCTATGAGGTGATTGAAGCGGTGATTGCCGCTGGGGCTGGTACGATCAACATCCCCGATACGGTCGGCTATGCGGTCCCCCAAGAGTTCGGTGCACTCATCAAAGGGATTTGTGACAAGGTGCCGAATGCCAAACAGGCGGTGATCTCGGTCCATTGTCATAATGATCTTGGGATGGCGGTCGCAAATAGCCTGGCGGCGATCGCCAATGGGGCTGGGCAGGTGGAATGCACGATCAACGGCATCGGCGAGCGAGCGGGGAATACCTCATTGGAAGAAGTCGTGATGGGGCTCAGGACCAGAACAGATTTCTACCAGGCCGATACGCAGGTTCGGACCGAGGAGATCGCAAAGACCAGCCGTTTGGTGAGCAAGATCACAGGGATGGTCGTACAACCCAATAAAGCGATCGTGGGAGCGAATGCCTTTGCTCACACGTCCGGGATTCATCAGGATGGTCTGCTGAAAGACAAGACGACGTATGAAATCATGCGCCCGGAATCGATCGGATTGGTCGAAAGCCAAATGGTGATGGGAAAACTGTCGGGACGCCATGCTTTTCGGCAGCGCTTGGAGGAGTTGGGGTACAAACTCAGTGAAGACGAGATGAACCATGCATTCGAGCGCTTTAAAAAATTAGCGGACCAAAAGAAAGAAATCTTTGAAGAAGATCTGGAAGTGATTGTGTCGGAAGAATTGGCGAAGATGGCGGATCGCATTACGCTGAAATCGTTTCATGTTGCGAGTGGGACGGATCGCGTTCCAACCGCTACGGTTGAATTGGAGATCGACGGTACGGCCGTCACGCAGGCCGGGACGGGCGATGGGCCGGTGGATGCCGTCTATCGAACGATTGCGGCGATTACACGGACCAAGAGCAAGTTGCTGATGTATGTGGTAAAGGCGATTACTGGTGGGACCGATGCTCAGGGTGAAGTATCCGTTCGGGTGCAAGAGGATGGTCGAACGGTGTCTGGTCATGGCGCCGATACGGATATTATCATGGCATCCGCACGTGCCTATTTGAGCGCGTTGAATAAACTGGCCTATTTGTCGGCAAAACAAGCGCAGGGGGAGCAGAAGGTCAACTTGATTTGACGCTGAACCTCACGGTAGAGTTTCTCTCGCCCACGAGGATCAAGGTGGGAAGGGAGCGTGCTCTTGTTTAAAGTGACACCGGCGGATCGTCCGGAATTTCTGGCCGGCGACCATACGCGCTTGCGGGAGATTTTCCACCCTGCGAAGCACCAGCTCAATCTTGGGTACAGTCTCGCCCATGGGACGTTAAGCCCCGGACATCGATCGAAACGGCATGCTCTCGCCTCGTCCGAAGTCTATTACTTTATTGCCGGAAGAGGGCAACTGACCATTGATGATCAGGTCACGCCGGTTGAAGCGGGGACGACGGTCTATGTTTCGCCGGGAGGGCAACAGTACCTGGAAAATTTCGGAACGACGGACATCGAATTTCTTTGTCTGGTTGATCCTGCATGGCGGAGCGAAGACGAAACTGTATTGGAATAAGTTATCGGCCATCAAGCCACGAAAAGGAGTACGCAGTGAAAGCGAAGATTGCGGTATTGGCAGGAGACGGAGTCGGACGCGAGATCGTTCCCGAAGCCGTGAAGGTTCTGAAAGTCGTTGCGGAAAAGTACGGGCACTCATTCGAATTTACCCCGGGCGATATCGGTGGGCAGGCGATCGATAAGGTTGGTGTGCCGTTGCCGAACGATACGCTGACATTGGCGAAGCAGAGCGATGCGGTCCTACTTGGGGCCGTAGGAGGCCCTCGATGGGAAGGGTTGGACTATACGTTACGGCCCGAACGTGCATTGCTCGGTATCCGGGAGGCGCTGGGACTCTATGCCAATCTGCGGCCGGCGAAGGTCTATGCGAATCTGATCGATGCCTCGACGTTGAAGCGAGAGGTGATCGAGGGAATTGATATTCTGGTGATCCGCGAACTCACCGGCGGTATTTACTTCGGCAAACCCAAGGGGATTGAGAAGTTGCCGAACGGCGATGAACGGGGCGTCAATACCGAAGTCTATACGACAGAGGAAGTGCGGCGGATCGCCAAGGTGGCATTCGAGGCTGCACGGAAGCGTCGTAAGAAGGTAACCTCGGTCGATAAAGCGAATGTGCTGGAATCGTCGGAGCTGTGGCGCAAGGTCGTGATTGACGTCCATGCCTCCTATCCTGATGTGGAGCTCAGTCATATCTATGTGGATAATGCCGCCATGCAATTGGTGCGAAACCCCAGGCAGTTTGATGTGCTGCTCTGCAACAACATGTTCGGTGATATCCTCAGCGACGAAGCGGCGATGTTGACCGGGTCGATTGGAATGTTACCTTCGGCGAGCGTCGGCGCCAAGGTTGGTCTCTATGAGCCCATTCATGGGAGTGCACCGGACATCGCGGGGAGGAATATCGCCAACCCGATCGCGACGATCGCCTCGGTGGCAATGATGCTGTCCTATGCGTTTCAACTCGACAAAGAGGCGGATGCCATCGAGAAGGCTATCGTCAATACTCTCGACCTCGGCTATCGTACGAAGGACATTCAAAATCCCGGCGCGAAGATTGTGGGAACGGTTGAGATGGGCGACACGATTGCCAAACAGATCCAGTAGTTCTCAGCGTACACCCATGGCACCTACTCTTACTAGTTGGAGGATTCGAACAGTCGTTGGTACTGGCGAGCCCGGCTTTGGGGGAGATGGTGGTTTTGCGGTACAGGCGCAGTTGAACGAACCAAAAGGTTTGACGATCGATCATCACGGCCATCTTTATGTGGCCGACTCTGAAAATCACGTAATTCGCAGGATAGACCGTCTCACCGGTAGAATCTCCACGGTAGCGGGTACGCCGTTCGTCGAGCAGACGCCTGCGATCGCATCACCGGAACCACCGGCTGCGCTTGAGCAGGAAGACCCCTTTGCCGAGAATGGTGACGGACCAGGAACGCGTGCATATACCCAGCAGGCTGATTTGAGCGGAACAGTCCGGTATTGGACGCAGGGGCCATCTGCATCGACTCGATATGGTGGAGACGGTGGGCTTGCGGTCCGTGCGCAGCTGAATTTCCCAACTGCCGTGGTCGTTGATCGGGCCGGCAATCTCTATATTGTCGATACCATGAACCATCGCGTACGCATGGTGGATGCAGCCACGGGTATCATCACAACCGTGGCGGGAACGGGTCAAGCTCGTTTCTCCGGAGACGGTGGCCCAGCCAATCAGGCGGCACTCAATGATCCAGCGGCGCTGGTTCTAGGCGATGACGATACGAAGCTGTACGTCGCTGATCAGAGCAACCATCGTGTGCGGATGATCGACCTCAGAACCGGTGCTATTCAGACCGTTGCAGGAACCGGGGCGGCGACGTACGATGGGGATGGGAAGTCTGGGACCGACACGGCCTTGGCAGGCCCAAGCGGCTTGGCGCTCGTGGGCGACCAGCTCTACATCGCTGATACGTTCAATGGTCGAGTTCGTGCTCTCCATCTTCCGACGGGGCTGTTCTCGACTCTGGCGGGAGATGGCGGATCCTATCGATATGAGTCGGTGTCGGAGGCATTGTCTGCAAGTCTTTCACGTCCGACCGGAATTGCCGTTGATCATCAAGGGCGCCTCTTTCTGACGGACTCTGACAATCACCTCATCCGAGAATGGGACCGGGAATCGGGGGTGGCGGTGTGTGTGGCTGGGCAAGGAATCCCCTGTTATTCAGGTGATGGCAGTCTCGCACGAGAGGCCGGTGTATGTTACCCATTCGGTATCGTTGCCGATCGCGACGGAACGCTGCTGGTGGCAGACACGTTCAATCATCGTATTCGCGCATTGACATTGGAGTAGAAACGGCATGCTGAAGAGGAAACCAGGTTATACAGTGGCCATCCTTGGCGCAACCGGCGCAGTCGGCCAGGAAACGCTAGAAATATTGGAGGAGCGGAAGTTTCCGCTGACCAGTCTGAGGTTGTTTGCCTCCAAACGATCCGCGGGCGAGATTATGGCGTGCCAGGGCAGAGAGTGGACGGTGGAAGAACTAACTGAAAGCTCGTCGTTCGACGGCGTTGATCTGGCCTTTATCTCGGCAACGGATGCGATCAGCAAGGACTATGGGCAGCGATTGGGCGCCGCCGGTATTGCAGTGATCGATGATAGTGCCGTATTTCGTATGGATGACCAGGTTCCGCTGGTGGTTCCGGAGGTCAATGCCGCGGCATTACGAGACATGCCACGAGGCATCGTGGCTATTCCAAACTGCACGACCACACCGCTGGTCATGGCGCTGAAGCCGCTTCACGACGCGGTCGGGGTGAAGCGCGTGGTGGTGACGACATTCCAATCCGTATCGGGAACCGGATCGGCGGCCATGGATGAGCTGATGGACCAGACAAAAGATTTATTGGCGTTTCGTGACATCACGACGAAGGTCTATCCCTACCAAATCGCCTTCAACCTTCTACCACACATCGGCTCATTCAACGAGGGGGGCGACTGTTCGGAGGAGGTCAAGATCGCGAAGGAGACTCGAAAGATTCTTGGTGCACCACAGCTCAGAGTGACTGCCACGACCGTGCGTGTGCCGGTGCTGCGCTGCCATTCCGAAGCGATCAATATCGAGTTGGAGCGTCCATTACCGGTGAATGAGGCGCGCGCGGCGCTCGCAGCCATGCCCGGTGTGGTGATCTATGACGATCCGGCAAAGAAACTCTATCCCATGCCGCTCGATGCGACGGGAAAGGACGAGGTCTACATCGGACGTGTGCGGGAAGACGAATCAATCACCAATGGCCTCAATCTCTGGGTGGTATCCGATAATCTTCGCAAGGGGGCGGCACTCAATGCGATTCAGATCGCAGAGTGTCTGGTGAACGGCTGATCGGGCACTGAAGCAGGCCTACAGCTATGTTCTCGCATCGCTCGGAGGCTTGACGTACAGTCTGGGCAAACGCCTGCTCATACAGGCGATAGGTGGGCGGGTGAAAAAATGCGATGCGACTCGTCTCCTCGCAGGCTGCGGCCTTACCGTCGGGCACGTGCGGCTTGACGCGCAGGGGTGGGGTGGGTGAGTGAGACACAAGCCTGTGTGAGTACGCTCAGGTTGGGGTGAACGTTGATGCCGGAATGGACCACCCTCGGGAAACTTCTCATTGGAATAGGGTTTGGGATTGTTGTACTGGGGGTGTTGCTCATTGCTCTCGACCGGATTCCCGGTTTTGGAAATAGCTTCAGTTGGTTCGGTAAGCTTCCCGGTGATATTTCCATCAAACGAGAGAACGTCAGCTTCTATTTCCCCATCGCTACCAGTATTCTCTTCAGTATTGTTCTGAGTCTGCTATTCTATTTCATAGGATGGCTCTTTCGCAGATGATAACGGCACGGCTCTGGGCCGGTGCAGCGGGACTGGGAATCTGTCTGGGATCGAGCATGATGCCCGAGGCTCAGGCGGGGCAGTCGATTCGTGTGCTGTTGGCCTCCGATGTTGAACAGCTCGAGATCGCGAGTGAGCAAACGCTGTGGGTGACCGATGATCAGAATCAAGCCTGGTCTTATCAGTCTGGTCTGCACATCAAAGTGCGCGGCCATGCCTTGATCCTCAACGGCAAGCCGGTGGTGACGGATCGCTTAACGCTACGGGCAGGCAATCACGATCTCACTATGTGGCTGAATGGGGGTGGAACACGATCTGCGGTACAGCCCAGTGATGAACATGGCGCCCTCCGTGTCAGCGGGGTCGTTCAGCTCGTTCGGCGAGGGAAACGCCGCCTTCTCATCAACCGTGTGGATTTAGAGGAATATGTCAAAGGTGTCGTGCCGGCCGAAGTGAATTCAACCTGGCATCCGGAGATGCTGAAGGTGCAGGCCGTTGCGACTAGAACGTATGCCCTGTATCAGCGCATGCTGAATTCCACCCGAGCCTATGATGTGGCAGCTGGAATTCAGGATCAGGTGTATCGTGGTCGCCAAGGCATCGATGCCCGCGTAATCGCGGCGGTCGAATCCACAAGGGGGATGGTGGTGACGTACCAAGGCGCTCCGATCTATGCGGCATTTTCCTCCACCGCAGCGGGTCAGACGGAAGATGCGATGACTGTGTGGTCAAAAGATCTGCCGTATTTAAAGGGAGTGGAATGTCCGTTCGACATCGAGTCTCCCTATTATCAGTGGAGCGCCTCTGTGAAGATCGAGACGCTGGAGAAAAATCTGCGGCAACAAGGATTTTCCGTTGGAAAGATTTCAGCTATCGGCCCGCAGTCGTACAGCCGTGCTGGACGAGTCGCAACGCTACGAGTTATGCATTCAAACGGGGAGTTGGTGATACGGGGCGAGGATCTCCGCAAAGCGGTGGGGTATACGATTGTCCCCAGCACTCAATTTATGGTTCTGTCGATCGGGCAGGATCTTGTCCTGTCCGGCTATGGAGCCGGTCATGCGGTCGGTCTCTGTCAGTGGGGCGCAAAAGAGTTGGCAGAGTTGGGCTATTCATTTTCGAGCATCTTGAGTTATTACTATCCTGGGACGGAACTGCGCGATGCGGCGTCGACACAAGCACCGCCTGCTCCTCTGGCTTCCTCTCCACCATCCTGATGCAACTCTCCGAGTTCGATTTTCCCTTTGACCCGTCTCTGGTGGCGTCGCAGCCGGTAATCCCTCGTGACCAGGCACGACTGCTGTTCCTCGATAGAACCACGCAACAGCGTCGGCACCACCATGTCGCTGATCTCCCGACATTGCTGAATCCGGGCGACCTTCTGGTTGTGAATGATACGAAGGTTCTAGCCGCACGAGTGCCTGGAATCAAGAGACCGACTGGAACGCCGGTTGAGGTGTTGTTTGTCAGGGACCTGGGCGGAAACCGGTGGGACATCATGGTCAAGGGCTCGTTCCGCGTCGGCCAGGTCATCGAGTTTGATCAACAGTCCCGTGCGACCATCGTGAAACGGGACGCCACGGGGACCGAGGTGCTGGTAGAGAGTCTAATGCCCGTCACGAGGCTGCTTGAGGAGCGGGGGATGATGCCGCTTCCCCCCTATATCAAACGTGCACCCACTCAGGAGGACGGGAACTGGTATCAGACCCTCTTTGCCAAGCATGGGGGTGCGATTGCTGCCCCGACGGCGGGTCTGCACTTTACTGAAGAATTATTTAGACGACTACGAGAAGCTGGGATCAACATGGCCACGGTGACTCTGCATGTTGGTCCCGGCACGTTTAAGCCGGTGACGACCGAGAAGATAGAAGACCACCAGATGGGTGCAGAGATCTTTCACGTCGGCGAAGAGACCGCTCAGGCCATTACTGAGACTAAACGTACTGGCGGACGGGTGGTCGCCATAGGGACGACGGTTGCCCGTACACTTGAAACCGTCATGAAAGAAAATGGCAAGATGATGCTGCTGTCAGGCGAAAGCCGCCTCTTCATTACACCGGGATTTGAGTTCAAGATTGTCGACGCGCTGATGACGAACTTTCACCTGCCAAAAACAACGCTCCTGATGTTGGTCTCAGCATTTGCTGGAATCGAACCGGTTCGCAACGCCTATGAAGAAGCGGTCAACGAGCGCTACCGGTTCTACAGCTATGGCGACGTCATGCTGATCCTGTAGCAGAATGCGGCTCCCCCTCCGTTCGTCCTGAGGCTCTCGAAGGACGAACGGAGGGGACATTTAGTATTCTCCTGTTATCCGTTCGTGCTGAGCATGTCGAAGCACATCAATTGAATTTTCCCACAGCCTGCCATTGTCCCCAGGGTCCTTCGCTCTCCATTCGTCATTCAGCTCAGGCCAGGCTTGTTGAAGTCGCCATACGATTCAGCGGTTTCCCTTCCTTAGGGTAAATGGGTAGAATGCGGCCCTACGTAGAGACCACGTTTCGGCTTGGGATCGCCATGGCGACGTTCTATCTGTCCTCAACCTATGAAGATCTGAAAGACCACCGCCGCGTGGTCTATGAGGCACTACGGAAAGCAGGCCATCAGGTCATCGCGATGGAAGACTATGTCGCGGGGGACCAGCGGCCGGTGGACAAATGTCTGAAAGACGTGGAGGCCGCCGATATCTATATCGGACTGTTCGCTTTCCGCTACGGGTATATCCCGCCGGCACAGCACGACAATCCCAAGGGCCTCTCGATCACAGAATTGGAATACCGTCGCGCCGAAGCTCTGAGGAAGCCCTGTCTCACGTTTGCTGTCAGCGATACGACAGCGTGGGCCCGCGTGTTTGACGATGCCTATACCGCGGAGGACAAGGGCGAGCGCATCAAGGCCCTGCGACAGCAGTTGCTGACCGAGAAGCTTGCCAGCCAGTTCTCCTTGCCACACGAACTTAGCACGCTCGTACTCGCAGCGGTCACCAAGTATCTGGATGAACACAAACAGCCGGAAGCGGCAAAGAAACAGGAATCAAGCGAAACAGCCATCACGTGGGATATCGAGAAGCTAGGCTCGCCGTATCCTGGCCTCATGCACTTCACACACACATATGCGCCGGTGTTTTTCGGGCGTGACTTAGAGGTGGGAGAGAGCCTCGACCGTGTCCGAGAGCCCGAAGGCCGTTTCGTATTGATCAGCGGAGCCTCCGGCAGTGGCAAGTCGTCCCTCGTGGATGCGGGTGTCCTCCCACGCATTGAACAGTATGGGATCGGAGGGAAAACCTATACCTGCGTGCGCATGCTGCCGAGCGAGGGGAGTCATCCGTTTGATGCGTTGCTGCGGCCATTGCACGCCCATACGGAACGCGCAGGGATGAAACCGTATCATGCGGCAGAGCACCTGAACCAACACCCAGCCGATCTCTCCCGATATCTCAACGACATTATCATGAAGGGTTTGGATACCGATGGGCTGGTGCTGTTCGTCGACCAGATGGAGGAACTGTTTACCGTGCGGGATCACCCTCAAGCTCACGTATTTCTGGCCGCGTTGTATCAGGCCACCCAGGATGCCGATCTGTACGTCGTCGCCACCATTCGGAGTGATTTTCTGCCGTATTGCCATGACCATCCGGATTTGCTGAAGGTGCTGAAGGGGCGTGGATACTACGCCTTTGCCGCTCCGGATGAACGAAGCATCTATGACATGATCGCCAAACCGGCGATCTGTGCCGGGCTCACCATTTCCGAGCGGCTGGTGCGGCGTCTTGTGCGAGAAGTTGAACAGGAGCGGGGGAGTTTTCCGCTGCTTGCCTTTGCCTTACAGCAATTATTCGAGAAGCGAGTGGATCATGAATTGACCGAGGCGGCGTATGATCACATGGGTGGACTGATCGGGGCGATACGGACGCATGTCTCTGCCGTCGAGAAAAGGATCGGCGAGGTGATAGGCACTGATGACGGACAGGTATTCGCGAAGCTCTTCGCGCCCCTCGTAGTCGTGACCATGGATCGGACACCGACCAGGAGGTGGGCGGCGAAGGAGAGTTTTGATCGCACGACCCAATCCGTGATCGATATCTTAACCCAGGAACGGTTCCTCGTTACCGAAGGCACGGACCAGTACAGTCTGGTCGCGGTTGCGCATGAAAAGCTCTTTGAGGGTTGGCCGAGATTGGCGCTGTGGATTGAGGGGAATCGGGAGCAGTTGTTCATTCTTCGGCAGGCGGAGACCGAGGCCGGTGAGTGGGAACGGCACGGGTATGATCTCAACTATCTGTGGTCTCCGGAGCGTCTCAAGACGCTACAAGGGGTTCTCCACGATCCTCACCATGCACAACGTGTCCATCAAGCCGTGCGCCTCTATGCCGCACCACAAGACAAGCTCATCGATCGCCTTCAGGACGCTTCGTGTTCCCACACTGAGCGTCTGAAAATCGGTCAGTATCTGGCGGCGCTTGGGGATCCACGTCAGGGTGTCGGTCTCCGTCCCGACGGCGTGCCCGACATCGAGTGGATCGAGATCCCTGGAGGCAAGATCGAACTGGAAAAGGTTGATCATGTATTCCAGGTGAAACCCTTCAAGATTGCGAAGTACCAAGTGTCCAACGCCCAATTCCAAGCGTTTCTGGAGGCAGCGGAGGGGTATCAGAACGATGAATGGTGGGAGGGCATTCAACATCAGGAGGTGGCGCAGCCTGCATGGTCGGAGGCCAACTCTCCTCGAGAGACGGTGTCCTGGTATGAGGCCGTCGCCTTTTGCCGGTGGCTGAGTATCAAAGTCAGTGGACAAGGGGGGACCAGTGTCAGTATTCGCCTTCCCACCGAATGGGAATGGCAGCAGGCAGCAACAGGTGGTGATCCGAAGTGCGAGTATCCATGGGGAGGTTCGTGGGACGCAACTCGCTGTAATAGCGATAAGAGCCGACTGAGACGCACGACCGCGGTGGGAATGTATCCAGAGGGCACGACGGAGCAAGGTGTACTGGATCTGGCCGGGAATCTTTGGGAATGGTGCCTCAATGAGTACGAGACCCCTGAACAACCGAAGGCAGGGCGTATTAATATGCAAGGCGCCCGGCGCGTGATCCGTGGCGGTTCTTGGGGCGACGACCCGGTGCTCCTGCGTGCCTCGTCCCGGTCCAGGTTCTTTGCCGACATCCGGTACAGCTACATTGGTTTTCGTCTCGTCCAGGACTTAGAGCCCTAACCCTTTGTTCTTTGTACTTTTACCCTTTGCATCTTCACGGTTCTTGTGTTCCCATTCTGGTCCGGAGAGGGTTCCTCTGAACAAGCACCTCAACGAAGGAGGTGATGCATGGCCAAATTCACGGTTGTGATTGCAGGCGATACACTGAAGCGCGCTCGGATGCGAGCCCTGGAGGAGGGGACATCCGTGAACGCAATCCTACGGGACTATCTCACTGATTATGCTGGAATGAAGGCGAAAAGGGATAAGGCGATTGAGGATTTGTTGCGGTTGTCGCAGGAGGCAAAGTCGAGGCGGGGAAATCACCAGTGGCCACGAGACGAGCTTCACGATCGGTAAAATCGAGAGGGGACCTCGTCTATTCGACTGCACTGCTTCTGCAATCCTGTGTTGAAGAGAATCTGCTTATTACAGCATCTCCCTCCGGATCGTGATCGGGATCTTCGCTTTCATCGATTGCTGAAATGAGACCAATGCACGTTGCTGTTTCTGCAACAGCATGTCATCCAGCACTCGTTGTTTGGCCTCCGCCATCTTTGCAGGGTCGTTACCATCCGCGGGGCGGGTCATGAGCGACTGCCCTTCGGCGATTTCCTCAGGCGTCAGTGCGACTGAATCTCGGACGATCATGCGCGCCTTGTTGGCTAAGACTTCCTGGTGTTGGATCGACTCGAAGGCCGCTGGGGTGAGGTGATTGGCGGCGAGGATACGCTTGTAGAGCTCTGGGTCGAAGGCACCGTTTTTTTGAAAGACCGGTGTTTGCATGATCAACTCACGCAAGTCGGCGTCGGACACCCGCACACCCATCTCTTGGGCGGCGATGATCCATACGCGGCTGTCGACGAGTTGACCCATGACGAAGTCCTTGAACTCCTCATCTTTGAACTCGGTCTTGACATTGTCTTTGTAGATACGGTGCATATTCTCGTAGGTGCGCTTAAACTCATCCAGTGAAACCGATTGTTCGCCGACTTTCGCCACCGGTCCACCAGTCTGTTCACCGAATCCCCACCAGCCCATCGTAATGACGAACGCAATGGCTAGGATCCCCATGATGGACTTCAACAGCCAAGGATAGTTGTGTGATGCATCTCGCATTGTCTTAATCATCAAACCCCTCTTTGCTTTTGTGAGGGTAACAGTGTACTTATGGGCTGGGCGGAAGGCAAGGGCCGGCTCCTGAGGCGCAGCGTGTCAGCACGGAGTGATGAGTCATGCGAAGACCCTTCGCTTGAGGCGTTCATGAGTTATTCCGGACCGGTACGAAAAAATATTCAGAAAAAGATGGCTCTTTGTTTGTGCAAGTTGGCGAATTTTGTTATACTTTGCCACTAATTAGAAGGAGATCCCTTGAGAGGGGAGGGGCCAGGCTCGACGCCGTTCGATTCCAGGGTGTACCCGAAGGCCCATGTGCTGAATCGCTTCATCGCGAAATTGATTGATCTATTCATCGTCGTCGCTGCAGGCGAAATTGCTCCTCCGGTCGGTTTTCTTTCCGGTTTGACGTACATCCTGATCGCCGATGGATTTGCGGGGGGAAAGAGCATCGGCAAACGGCTGGTTGGTTTACAAACCGTGCGCGTGGATGGCCGAGGGACCGTAGGGTTTCGAGAGTCGATCATTCGGAATCTTCCATTGGGTGGTGCGCAGGTCGCCTATGCGATTCCGTACATTGGATGGCTGGCCTCTCTGGCGATTCTCGCATTTGAAAGCTTTTTGATTATCGGGAATGAACAGGGGCGTCGCCTCGGTGATGAAGTGGCCCGGACACACGTGTTAGACGCTGGTCAACTGGCAGTTCCGGATTAAGCGCCATAACGATCACGTATGCAAGCTGGACTCTGAATGGGCCAGCTCAGATGAAGGGAGAGATGCCGTGGGGTTCCCGGGAGATGTGTTCGGCTGGTTTTCCGATGACCTGGCGATCGACTTAGGGACGGCGACGACCCTTGTGTATGTTCGTGGGAAGGGGATTGTCCTCAATGAACCCTCCGTAGTCGCAGTTGAAAAGAAGAGCGAAAAAGTACTCGCCGTCGGCGCCGAAGCAAAAAAAATGCTCGGTCGCACTCCAGGGAACATCGTCGCGGTTCGGCCCATGAAGGAAGGCGTGATCGCCGATTTCGAGATGGCTGAACAAATGCTGAAGCACTTTATTCGGAAGGCCCACAACCGCAGTGCGTTTGTTCGGCCACGGATCATCATTGGTGTCCCCTCTCGGATTACGCAAGTCGAACAGCGGGCGGTTCGTGATTCAGCGGAATTGGCCGGTGCTCGGGAAGTCTACCTCATCGAGGAACCGGTTGCCGCGGCAATCGGTTCAGGGCTGCCGATCACGGAGCCATCCGGCAACATGGTCGTTGATGTGGGTGGCGGTACGACCGACATTGCGGTCATCTCGCTGGGCGGGATCGTCTATAGTGAGTCCGTCAAGGTCGCCGGCGATCGGATGGACGAAGCGATCATGAATTACATCAAGAAGAAGTACAATTTGTTGATCGGTGAACACATGGCCGAGCGGATCAAGTTTGAAATCGGGTCCGCCTATCCGTTCGAAGAGCGGAAAACCATGATGATCAAAGGACGAGATTTGATTACGGGGATTCCGCGCACATTGGTCATTGATGACGCCGAGATTCGTGAGGCGTTGCACGAGCCGATAGGAACAATTGTCAATGCCATCAAGATTGCCTTGGAAAACACTCCACCAGAACTGGCGGGAGATATCATCGATCGTGGGATCGTGCTGACCGGTGGTGGCTCCCTGTTGAAGGGAATGGATACGCGATTCCGTGAAGAAACAAACTTGCCGATCATTACGGTCGATGACCCATTGACGTCCGTGGTCTTGGGGGTCGGGAAGATTCTGGATGAATTGGATCTGCTCCGAAAAGTATCGGTCATGTCTCAAGCCAACAACCTCCGGTAAGGTCCCATCCCCTCATGTGGATGGTTAATTTACGCGTGACGTCCAATGCCAGACGTGTGGCCCTCGTTCTTGCCGTCGTTCTGATCCTCAGCTTTTTGCTTCTGCCAGGCCAACTCCAAAGTGTGTTTCAAGGTGTGGGTGGTCCGCTCGGATGGATCATCAGTTGGCCGTTGAGTGTCGTTGCCGGGGTTCATGATCGGATTGCTGGAGTGTGGGGTAGCTATGTCGCGCTCCAGGGGATGGAAGAAGAGAATCGACAATTGAAACGAGAGATGGAACTGCTGAAAGAGCAGAATGTCCAACTGCGAGAGTCTGCCGCAGCCACCGAGCGACTGGCGACCCTGCTGGAGTTCAAAAAACAAGCTCTTCCCACACTCATCGCGGCCCAAGTGATCGGTCGTGATACCGGCAATTGGTACAAGACGATCATCGTGGATAAGGGAGCGTCCGACGGGATTCAGCCTGATCAGGGCGTAATTACTCCCGCAGGAGTTGTTGGGCGGATTGTCAAAACGACGGCGTCCACTGCTGTGGTGTTATTGGTAACGGACCCGAACAATGCGATTGCGGGATTGATCCAGCGCACCAGGGACGAGGGAATTGTCGAAGGGACGACCCAAGGGCAGGCACGCCTGAAGTATATCCCGCTCCTATCGGGTGCACGGCCCGGTGATCGAGTGGTCACCTCAGGATTGGTTGAAGGGTTTCCACGAGGGCTCGCGATCGGGACGATCACAAGAATTGATAAAGAAGAGGAAGCCCTGTTCCAGTCTGCGGAGCTGACGCCTGAGGTTGATCCCAGCCGGATTGAAGAGGTCCTCGTCATCCAGTCTTCTGTGGTGCCGACAGAAAAAGAACGATTGAGTATGCCAAGGCCGAAGCCATGAAAGCGTTGCTTTACAGCGTCATCATTGTGGGGATCGTCCCCATTCAATCCGTGCTGTTGCCGCATCTTACCCTCTGGGGCGTGAAGCCGGATCTTGGAGTTGTGGCGGTATGCTTGATTGGTCTGATCAACGGGGAGCTTGATGGCTTGTTAGTTGGCATGGCAATCGGATGGGCGTTGAGCCTGTTTTCTGCACAGGACGTGCTCACCGGAGCCATTCTAAAGGGGGGCCTTGGGCTGGCCGCCGGTCTAGCGGGACGACAGATGGTGTATCTGAGCCCTCTCGTACTTGTGTTGGGGTTACTGGCGGTTTCTTGTCTGATCGGACTGGTGACTCCGTTTGTGCTCAGGCTGAATGCCCAACAGGATTTGTGGTGGGCGGTCTGGAATGTGGTGTTGCCGCAAGCCTGTCTTGATGCGGTCATCGGTGGAGCGATCTACTGGCTGCTGTGGAGTCAGTTCAATATCGAACAGTTGATGTCTGAATCCCGAATGTAGGCAGTGACGTGGCGACAGCCCATTATTCAGAAACAGAGTTTGGGGATCTTCATCGGCGGCTAGTCATTCTCCGTGTGGGGCTTCTGTTGGTTGTGGCGCTGCTTGGGCTTCGGCTCTGGCACCTGCAGATTCGTGAAGGCCCCTATTATCGTGATCTGTCTGAAAATAACCGGACCAGGCAAGTACTGCTGGAGCCGGCTCGCGGGTTGATCTATGACCGGCATGGGGTGCTCCTGGCCAATAACGTGCCGAGCTTCAGTCTCTATGTCACATTGGAAGACGTGAAGGATCGGGAGCTTTTGGTCAAGCAGCTGACTGACCTGCTCGGTCTTGACGCCGCTCTTGTTCGGAAAAAATTGGCTGCCAGGGGGAGTAAGCTCCTTCCACGAAAGATCAAGGACCGCATGACCCTACGTGATGCCACATTGGTGGAGTCGCATCGACTTGATCTGCCCGGTGTCATGATTCAGGTGGAATCGCAGCGTAATTATCCGGGCGGTATGACGGCCGCTCACATCCTGGGCTATGTGGGAGAAATTTCCGGAGAGCAACTGGAAAAGCCGGAATTTCTTGATCTCCATCAAGGTAGTGTGGTGGGGCAGTATGGGGTGGAAAAGTCCTACGATCGCCACATGCGGGGCGTCGCCGGCCAGAAGAATGTGGAGGTCGACGCGCTCGGTCATGAGAAGAGGGCGACCGTGGTCGACAGGCCCCAGGCCGGCAATGATCTGTATTTGACCATTGATGCGAGACTTCAGAAGGTGGCCGAAGATCTGCTCGGCGAAGAGCATGGGGCCATTGTCGCGCTCGATCCGAACAGCGGGGATATTCTGGCCATGGCCAGTCGTCCCGGCTTTGATCCCAATGTCCTCTCACGAGAACTCACCGCGAAACAGTGGGTAGAAATCGTTCAAGATGAGGGGCGTCCGCTGAACAATCGTGCCTCACAGGGGCAGTATCCGCCTGGCTCGACCTTCAAGATTCCGATGGCCATTGCCGCCTTGGAAACGAAGACCATGTCACCATCCAGCACCGTCTTTTGCAATGGGGGCTATCAGTTCGGGAAACGGCTCTACCATGACTGGAAGGCTGGTGGACATGGGGCCGTTGATCTCCACAACGCGTTGGTCCATTCCTGTGATGTGTACTTTTATACGGTCGGGCAACGAATGGGGATCGATCTGATGGCGGAGTTCGGTAAGGATTTCGGCCTTGGGAAAGCGACCGGGGTGGAGTTGCCATCGGAGCGATCAGGCATCATGCCGTCGACGGCATGGAAGCAAAAGGCCAAGAATGAGCAGTGGTTACCGGGCGAAACCATTTCAGCCGCGATTGGGCAAGGCTATGTCACGGTGACGCCGTTGCAGATGGCGAGTTTAGTCGCTACGGTTGCCAATAACGGTGTCAGTTACCGCCCTCGACTGGTCCAGGCAGTGATGGACCGAGCGACCGGGAATCTGATGGAGATGCCGGCGGTTCCTCGTGGGAAACTTTCCGTGAAGCCGGAAACCTTCCGGCTCGTCAAAGATGCGCTTGCCGATGTTGTGACGAAGGGGACGGCGACGCGAGCGAAGTCGTCACTGGTGACAATTGGTGGAAAAACCGGTACAGCGCAGGTGGCGGCCCTTCGCACTGGGCCTGAGGAAAGTATTCCGAAAAAATTCAGAGACCATGCGTGGTTTGTGGCTTTTGCACCGGTCGAGTCACCCAAGATCGCGGTGGCGGTGATCGGCGAGCACATGGGGCACGGGGGGGCAGCGGCAGCTCCGCTGGCAAAGGAAGTCATCGAAACCTATATGAAGCTCACGCCCCAGGTACCAACGGTCACCTCGGATCGTCCCAGCATGGAAGGACCAGGGCGTTTCTCAAGCGACTCATGATCAATCGATTGACCGAACATCGTGAACTCGATAGTTTCGACATCCGCTACGTTGGGTTGATTCTCGCCATTCTCGGGATCGGCGTCCTCTCGATTTACAGTGTGACCTATGGGCAGCGTGGCGTCGGGACGCCGTACTATCTCAAGCAACTCATCTGGATCGGGGTCGGCGCGGCAGCGTTCCTCATCATGTGGGCGTCGGATTATCACCACCTTGCGCGGTTCGCCTATCCAGCCTATGCCGCGATCTTGGTGATGCTGGTCGTCGTCTTGTTCGAGGGGCGAACGAGCAAGGGGGCTCAACGCTGGATCGCCTTGGGTCCGTTGAGTTTCCAACCGTCGGAGTTCGCCAAGCTCATCCTCGTATTGGTACTGGCCCACTACTATTCGAAGGCACCGAGGGTCGGGTGGTTACAGCGAGTGATCGTCCCCGGGCTTTTGGTGCTGCCTGGTCTGCTCCTTATCTTGAAACAGCCGGATTTGGGCAGCGGGCTGAGCTTTGTCGCGGTCTATGCAGCGATGTTACTCATGGTCGGAGTTCGGTCACAAGCTTTAGGGGTAATTCTATTGTTTTCGATCATGTTGTTCCCTTTTGCCTGGGAAGGGGTCTGGGGGTCCTTGCATGATTACCAACGACAGCGCATTATGGCGTTCGTTGACCAAGACTATGATCCAGGTGGCAAGGGCTACCATGCGCTGCAATCGAGAATCGCCATTGGATCAGGAGAACTATTGGGTAAGGGGCTCTACGGCGGGACCCAAAGCCAGCTGAAGTTTTTGCCGGAAGGGCATACTGACTTCGTGTTTGCCGTATTCGCTGAAGAATGGGGATTCATGGGTGTGCTGGTGTTGTTGGCGTTGTTTGTTGGGTTGATCTGGCTCTCGTTGGAAATTGCGTCCAAAGCCAAGGACCAGTTGGGAACGTTGCTCGCTGCAGGGATTGTGGCCATGCTCTGTTTTTGCGTGGTGGTGAATATCGGGATGACGGCAGGCATGTTCCCGATCGTCGGTATTCCTTTGCCGCTTGTGAGCTATGGAGGGAGTGCCACGATTATGACCATGGCAGCCTTGGGCTTGCTGTTGAATGTCAAACGTAAGCGGTTAAGTTTATTTTATTGAGTCATGTCGGACAGTTGAACCACAGCGGTTCAGCTGTCCGTGAGATAATACCGGTTGGACAGCCAATGAAGCTGATTATATGGATGAGGCGCAGATCCGGATTCTTACCCGCATCACTCGCTTCCCCTTCGGCCTCGGCGGCTGTGAAACAAAGGAGTATGTATGGGAAATGAAATTGCGATAACGGTCGCGCGAGAAGAAACTCGTGTCGCCGTGCTTGATGGCGGGGTCGTCACGGATTTATTCGGGGACCGCGCGAAGCACAAGGATTTTGTGGGAAATATTTACAAGGGACGGGTCGCGAAGGTTTTGCCGGGTATGCAAGCTGCCTTCGTCGACATCGGGCTGGAGAAGGCAGCCTTCATGCATGTCTCGGATCTATTGGTGGAGGCGGAGCCCGGTGACATGCTGGTGGAAGCGGAAGAAGACGAAAAGGATTCCGACATGCTCAGGCCGAAACGGCAAAGTGCAAAGCCGATCGAACAGCTCTTGAGCGAGGGGCAGGAACTGATGGTGCAGATTTCAAAGGGGCCGATCGGCACCAAGGGGTCTCGAGTCACGGCCTATGTGTCGCTGCCCGGGCGATATCTCGTATTTATGCCGAACGTCGATCATATCGGTGTTTCCAGGCGGATTCCACGGGATGAGGAACGGGCCAGACTGAAAGAAATCATGCGACGGGTTCGACGGCAGGGTTACGGGTATATCGTGCGGACGGTCAGCGAAGGGGTCAAAGAAGACGAGCTCAAATCCGACGTCGATTTTCTGCATGTATTGTGGCAGGACATTTTAACGAATCGTGAACGGTTGCCTGCTCCTGCCTTGCTTCACTCGGACTTGAGCCTCAGCTTTCGTGTCGTCCGAGACTTGTTCAGCAAGAAGGTGGATCGGCTCTGGATCGATTCGCGAGAGGAATACGACGCCCTCCGGGGTTTTGTCCAGCGGTTTTCACCGGAGCAAACGGCGCGGATTCACTTGTATGACAAAGACGAGCCGTTGTTCGATCATCTTGGTGTGGAGCAGGAGATTGTCCGTGCCTTAAGCCGGAAGGTCTGGTTGAAGTCGGGCGGGTATCTGGTAATCGATCATACCGAAGCGATGACGGTGATCGACGTCAATACGGGGCGATTTGTCGGGAAGCGAGATCAGGAAGAGACGATCTTGCGGAACAATCTGGAGGCGGCCAAAGAGGTTGCCTATCAGCTGAAACTTCGTGGAATCGGTGGGATCATCATCGTCGACTTTATCGATATGGAGCGTGAAAAGAATCGGGATAAGGTCTACCATGCGCTGGTGGACGCCATGGGATCGGACAAGGCGCGAACCAGGATTTCTCGGATCTCGGATCTCGGCTTGATCGAGATTTCCCGTGAGCGTGTGCGCGAGGATCTCTTGCGCTCGTTGTCGGAGCCCTGTCGATATTGTGAAGGCCGAGGGTATACGAAGTCTCCCACGACCGTGGCCTATGAAATCTTTCGCGAGATCAGAAAAATTGAACCATCGGCCGATCAGCAACGGATCATCGTGGGGGCCCATCCGACGGTCGCTGAGTTGCTTCAAGACGAAGAGCGGTATGGTGTGGAAACGTTGGAACGCGACTGCGCTGCAAAAATCATCGTGACGCCGGATAGTCAGTTGCACCTGGAGCAATACGATCTCGTCGTGTTGTAGTGCGGTGCCGTGTCAACCGGTATCGCGTATGAGGTCGCACGCATCCTCCCTGCCGTTCCATACACCTCCCATTGTGTGATCGAGGCCGAGCATGGACGAAGCCTTCTTGACCCAGTGGCTCTCGCTTCAAGCCATAGACGGTGTCGGGGATCGAACGGTGCTGAAGCTCATTCAGGCCTTTGGATCATCCGATGCCGTGCTGCACGCGACCAGTGGTGATTTAGTCGCGGCAGGTTGCAGCTCCGATTTGGCAGATGCTATTCGCCGGGGGCCGTCAGCGGAGAGTCGTCGGCAGATCGATCGGCAAGTCGCTGCTGTTGTGCGCCTCAAGGTGCGGACTCTCACGTTTTTTGATGACGAGTATCCCGGACGATTGAAAATGATCCCAGACCCGCCACCGCTGTTGTACGCGAGTGGAGTACTGGTGCCGCAAGATGCAGTGGCGGTGGCCATTGTAGGGGGACGACGAGCAACACCTGTCGGGAGAATGATTACGGAGGAGATTGCCAAGGACCTCTCTGAATCCGGCGTGACCATCGTGAGCGGTCTGGCGCGTGGGATCGACGCAGCGGCTCATCGTGGCGCACTCGCAGGCAAGGGACGAACGATTGCGGTCCTGGGTTGTGGCATCGATCGAACCTATCCGTCTGAACACCAGACTCTCCGGCGGACCATTGAATCGCACGGGGCCGTTCTCTCAGAGCTTCCGATAGGTGCGGCTCCTCAAAGTCACCACTTCCCACGAAGAAATCGGATCATTAGCGGGTTGTCACTCGGCGTATTGGTCAGTGAGGCAGCGACTGATAGTGGGTCATTGATCACGGCGAGACTGGCATTAGAACAGGGACGAGACGTGTTTGCGGTGCCTGGTTCCATTAAAGAGGAAGCCTGTCGGGGATCAAATCGCTTGATCAAAGAGGGGGCAAAACTCATCGAAAGCGCGCGTGACATTCTGGATGAGATTGTGCCTCAACTCGATGCGCGACAACGGGCGATGTTGCGGTTGGAGCGTGCTGCGGTCGATGCCGTGGCGCCGTTGCGTCACGAAGAGGCGGCCGTCTATGAAGCGTTATCGTATGAGGCACGGTCGGTCGATGCCGTGATTGAAAGCACCGGATTGCGGGCAGCACAAGTCGTTGCAACATTACTGTCCTTGGAGTTAGGAGGACGCATTCGTCAGTTGCCCGGTCAACAATACATCCGCACCTAGTCTCGGCAAGACGTCACATTAACGTCAGTCGACAACCGTCACGTGAATGAAAACAGTGGTGACGCGATGGGGGAGAAGTATCTCGTCCGGTGAATGAATTGATCTGCGGTACGGAGCGTAACGACACCAGCCGTCTTGCTGTCTCGCCATAGGGCTATTCCATGGTCTACCCTCGATAAAATGGTACCGTCTCCCAATCTAGTTGCATGAATCTTCGATATTTGGTACGGATGATACAGTTTGTGGGGAATTGACGGAGCTGCTATGGCAAAAAATCTGATCATCGTTGAGTCGCCGACGAAGGCGAGAACGATTACGAAATATCTTGGCCGCGGCTATACGGTGATGGCATCGGTCGGACATGTCAAAGATCTGCCGACCAGTAAGCTGGGCGTGGACCTTGAGAACGATTTTGAGCCGCAGTACGTCACCATCAAAGGCAAGTCGAAGGTATTGTCAGAAATTAAGAAGAAGGCGGAAGAGGCGGACAAGATTTTCTTGGCGCCGGACCCGGATCGTGAAGGAGAAGCTATCGCCTGGCATCTTGAGCAAGAGCTGCTGGGAAAATCAAAGAAGAAAAAGCAGGATGGAAAGATCTTCCGAGTCTTATTCAATGAGATCACGCAATCGGCGATCAAACGCGCGCTGCAATCACCGGGCGAGATCGACATGAATCTTGTGAATGCGCAGCAAGCTCGCCGTGTGTTGGACCGTATCGTCGGCTATCAAGGCAGTCAGTTGCTGTGGAACAAAGTACGCCGCGGTCTCAGCATGGGGCGGGTGCAGTCGGTCGCGATGCGGCTGATTTGCGAACGCGAGGCGGAGCGGGAGGCCTTCCGGGCAGAAGAGTACTGGTCGATTACCGCGCTGCTGGCGGGTGCCAATCCGCCGTCGTTCGAAGCCAAGCTCCATAGCATCGATGGCGGAGAGGCCTCGATTGAAAATGCCGACCAGGCCGGGCGCATCGTCGGCGAGGTGCAAGGCAAGACATTCGTCGTGCAGTCGATTGAACGACGCGAAAAGAAGCGCAACCCCGTGGCTCCGTTTATCACCAGCCGACTGCAGCAGGAGGCGTCGCGCAAGTTGCATTTCTCGCCGAAGAAGACCATGACGTTGGCGCAGCAGTTGTACGAAGGGATCGAAATCGGCGCCGAAGGGGCGACGGGGTTGATCACCTATATGCGAACCGACTCGCCGCGTATTTCCAATGAGGCAATGGCCGATGCGCGAGAGGTGATCCAGTCTCGATTTGGCGCGGAGTACCTTCCGGCTACGCCGAATGTGTACAAGACGTCGAAAGCGGCGCAGGAAGCGCACGAGGCGATCAGACCGACATCAGCAGCCCGCGATCCTGAGTCCATCCGCCAGTATTTGGAACATGATCAGTATAATCTGTACAAGCTGATCTGGAATCGCTTCATTGCATCTCAGATGGTGCCGGCGATTTTAGATGTGACCCGCATCGATTCATCCCCGACGGGGACGACGGCTCGGTACATTTTTCGTTCCACCGGAACCGTTGTGAAGTTTCCTGGCCATACCATTGTCTATATGGAGGGAGTCGATAAGGAAGCTCCGTCACAAAAGCCCAAGGCTGACCAGGAGGCAGACGACGATGAACGGCAACTACCGGCGCTGTCCGAAGGCGAACGGTTGCGGCTTGTGGAACAAGAGGCGCAAACAGTGCCGGGCTTACTGTCGAAGCAACATTTTACGCAGCCGCCACCCCGATACAACGAAGCGCTGCTGATCAAGGAGCTGGAAGAAAAAGGGATTGGGCGTCCGTCGACCTATGCGGCGATTATCTCGACCATCCAGGACCGCAAATACGTGGAGAAAACCGAAGGACGGTTGGTTCCAACAGAGACAGGGAAAACGGTCAATGATTTTCTGCTGAAGGGTTTCCCTCAGCTCATCAACGTCGATTTTACCTCACAGCTTGAAGAACAGCTGGATGCTGTGGAAGAGGGGAATAAACAGTGGGTGGCGGCGGTGCGAGATTTTTATGCCCCGTTCACCATGGAAATGGAACGTGCCAAAACGATTCCCGGTCCTAAAGATATCGTCGAGCCACCGACCAACATCCCCTGCGAGAAGTGCGGTCGCATGCTGGAAATTAAGTGGGGGCGTAACGGCAAGTTTCTCGCGTGCCCGGCTTATAAAGACGATCCACCGTGCAAGAACACCCAAAACTTCGAGAAGCTGCCGGACGGGACCATCAAAATCGTGCCGAAGGAAGAAATTACCACGGATCAGAAGTGCGATAAATGCAATAGTCCCATGGTGGTGAAGACCGGACGATTCGGGAAGTTCATTGCCTGCTCAGCCTATCCGCAGTGTAAGACCACCAAACCGTTGGCGTTGGGGGTCAAGTGTCCGCAGCCCGATTGCGGCGGTGATCTGGTGCAGAAGCGGACGAAAAAAGGACGGTCATTTTTTGCGTGCAGTAACTATCCGAAGTGCGAATATGCTTTGTGGGATCGTCCGATCCCCAAGGCCTGCCCCACCTGTCAGGCTCCGTTCCTGGTCGAGAAAGTCAGCAAGCAAGATGGCCGGAGCGTCCAATGCCGTAATGAGGAATGCGGTTACCGCGAAGCAGGCTGATCATCACCATACGGATTGTGCCTTCTCAGCTATCGACGTCCATCCTGTGTCGACATCACAACTGGCCTGAAGCCCTGTAGCCTTCGACCCATGCCGCCAACCACTATCGGGTTGTACCTCCTGTTGCACGTCTGGCGAGTCTTCAGTGTTGTCCTGTTCTTCTGTGCAAGCGTGGTATGGATGGGTCCGGCGGCAGCGGAAGAGTCCTGGGTAGGGAGCCAGACGGTCGGATTCGTAGCGGGCGGAATGTTGCCGGTTCGCTTGTTGGAGTCGCAGTCATCAAAGCTGAATGGAGTTGCGGTCCATCCTTCGTGGCAGATCACACTGACTGATCCGATCGGGGAAAGCTGGTGGAGCGGCACGATTGCACTGGGGGTGGAAGCCGCATTCTTAGGAGTGACAGAACCGACCGGCGCCTACGGGATCGGATTCACGCCGAAGCTGCTCTACACCTTTTCGTCATTCGGTCGACTGAAGCCCTATATCGAAGGCGGTGGTGGACCACTGTGGACCAATTTCGATGGCCGGATTCGTGAGCAGGGATCAGACTTCAACTTTCTGGTCTGGGGTGGGGCAGGTGTGAGCTACGATTTGACCTCGCATTGGGCCATCAATGCCGGCGTCCGCTTCAGCCATATCTCCAACAGTGGCCTCGATACCCCGAACAGCGGGCTCAACTATTTGCTACCGTTCGCCGGCGTCTCCACCAAGCTTTTTTGACGATGGACGCGTGCTGCACGACAGGAATTGTGTCCATAGGCTGCAGCAACTTGGGGCGCTGAACTTGTGCTGATAGGGCCGTCCAACGTCACTCCTATTCGGGAATCGTGGAAGGTACCTCGGTGAAAGAGTCTCCATGATACAGGGCTACTCCATTCTCAGGATCGCGCTACTGAGCATTGCTGTTTTCGCCCTCGTGATGGGACTTCCCACCACGACGACTGCGGCACCGGTTGAACCGGTTTGGTCTCTCGTGCAGCAGGAAAAACCAGCCCTTGTGCAGACGTTACAGCAGCTGGTGAATGTTGAATCGGGTAGCCGAGACAAGGAAGGGCTCGACCGTCTCTCAGCGCTCATCGGTCAACGTTTGGCGACGCTCGGGGCGCGGGTGGAATATCACGAACCGTCATCGGCCGAGATTTTCCGTCTCTACGATACGCCTGGTGTCTTGGGCAAGATCGTCATCGGGCGCTTCCAGGGAAAAGGCTCCCGCAGCGTCATGCTCATGGCCCACATGGATACGGTTTATCCACATGGCACGCTCGCGACGCGGCCGTTTCGGATCGAAAGAAGCCGCGCGTACGGTCCGGGAATCGCGGACGACAAGGGCGGTATCGCGGCGATCCTCCATGCCGTTTCAATCCTACAAGCGATGGACTTCCGTGAATTTGGAACACTCACGGTGGTGATCAATGGTGATGAGGAAATCAGTTCGCCGGCCTCACGTGCTCTCATTCAGCGGTTGGCCGCTGAGCAGGACGTGGTGCTGTCTTGTGAGCCGCCTTTGAGTAAGCAGGATGAAATTACACTGGCCACAAGCGGCATCGGCCTGGCGACGCTGACGGTGAACGGCAAGGCGGCTCATGCCGGTGTGAATCCGGAACTCGGTCGGAATGCGATCATCGAACTCGCCCATCGTATACTTCAGGCGAACGATCTATCCGATCCTGAACAGCGCATCACGTTCAATTGGACACTCATGAACGGTGGTCAGGTGCGCAACATGATCCCTGATAAGGCAACTGCCTGGGCCGACGTGCGGGTCAATCGGCTGGCGGATCTCAAGCTGATCGAGCAGCGTTATCGCGAACGCATTGCGACGCAGACATCGCTCGTGCCGGACACTACCGTCGAAGCGGGTTTTGAACAACGCCGTCCACCACTAGAAGTCACGGATGCCTCGCGTGTGCTTGGTCGTAAGGCTCAGGCGATTTACTCGGAGATTGGCCGTGCATTGAAAGTCGATGAAAGCGGCGCAGGTGGGGGAACCGACGCGGCCTTCGCCGGTGTGTCCGGCAGGCCGGCCGTCGTGGAGAGTTTCGGTTTGATCGGCTTTGGCTTTCATTCATTCGATGAAGAGTATGTGGACCTAGATTCGATTGAACCGCGCCTCTATCTGCTGGTGAGGCTCATCATGGAATCCTCGCGGGCATCGAAAGACTAGCTGATCCGGGGTGAACGTCCTTCATCGCTTGGTGGATGGACAGGCAAACAGCGTTGGGTATCGTCAGTCTGCTAGGATGCAGGAATGAGCCATTCGTCGGCGACCTCCGCACCGCGGCAAGCCGCCGTTCTCTTTATTCTCATCACAGTCCTGCTCGACATGTTGTCGTTCGGCATCATCATCCCGGTGTTGCCGAAACTCGTCGAGGAATTTTTCTTCGGTGATACGGCCCAGGCAGCAGTCCTTTACGGCCTGATGGGGACGGCTTGGGCATTTATGCAGTTCTTCTGCTCGCCGATCCAGGGCGCGCTGTCAGATCGATTTGGCCGGCGACCGGTCGTGTTGCTGTCCAATCTGGGCCTGGGCCTCGATTACATTGTGATGGCGCTGGCACCGAACGTGGGCTGGCTTGTCGTAGGCCGGGTCATTTCAGGCATGGCCTCCTCCAGTTTCAGTACGGCCGGCGCCTACATTGCCGACGTGACCCCGCCGGAGCAACGCGCAGCAGCATTCGGCAAGATCGGCATGGTCTTCGGTCTCGGCTTCATCATCGGCCCTGCCTTGGGTGGCTGGCTCGGCGCGCTTGATCCTCGGCTGCCGTTCTGGGGTGCGGCAGCCCTCAGCCTCATGAACGCTGGATACGGATACCTTGTGCTTCCTGAGTCACTGGCGCCTCACAAACGGATGTCGTTCAGCTGGGCGCGGGCCAATCCGGTCGGCTCGCTCGTACTGTTGCGATCGCACCATGAACTGTTCGGCCTCGCGACCGTGGCGTTCTTTAGTTATCTCGCCCATGCCATACTGCCGAGCGTGTCCGTGCTATACATGGGCTATCGCTACGGATGGGGACCGGCATCGGTTGGGCTGATGATGGCTGGAGTTGGCGTGGCGGCCATGATCGTGCAGGGCGGACTGATTCGTCCGATCACGGCGAGAGTCGGCGAACGGAAGACGCTCATGCTCGGGTTGAGTTGCGGAGCGATCGGCTTCTCCGTCTATGGCCTTGCCCCGGAAGGTTGGATCTTTTGTCTCGGGATTCCTGTGATGGCCTTCTGGGGACTGGCCGGTCCCTCAAATCAATCACTCATGACACGCCATATCAGCAGTTCAGAACAGGGCCAGCTCCAAGGCGCTATCGCCAGCATCAACGGCATGACTGGCATGATTGGACCAACTCTCTTTACCCAGACCTTTGCCTTCTTTATCCGATCTGATTCCGGTCTGGGTCCTCAGCACTCAACCTTCACCACGTCCTTAGATCTTCCAGGCGCCCCGTTCATCCTCGCCTCGCTCATGCTTCTCAGTGCCGCTGTGATTGCGTGGCGGACGACGAGGCGATCATGAGCCTTATCCAGCAACGCCTATCCAACACGTTTACCGCATTTGTTGATTCTGAGAAGGCGAGTGGGGTCGTGCTCATGGGTTGCACAGTGCTCTCGCTTGGACTTGCCAATTCGTCCATCGGCACAAGCTATTCGGCGCTGTGGCAGAGCTCGATCGGTGGTGCGAGTCTGGAACATTGGATCAACGACGGGCTGATGACGATCTTCTTTCTGCTTATCGGATTAGAGCTGGAACGAGAGCTGTACAACGGTGAACTGGCTCAGCTCAAGAACGCTCTGCTTCCCATTTGTGCAGCTATCGGTGGAATGATCACACCGGCGTTGATTCACCTGGGGATCAATGGGGGAACCCCCACTCAGCCCGGGGTGGGGATTCCGATGGCCACGGACATCGCCTTTGCGCTTGGGGTGTTGGCCATCCTCGGCGACCGCGTTCCAGCCTCACTGAAGGTGTTTGTCGTGGCCTTCGCCATTATGGATGATTTGGGTGCCGTCGTCGTGATCGCGGCATTCTATACGACACACCTGTCCATATGGCATTTGGCCTGTGCCGCCGGAGTGTGGATGCTCTTGGCAATGTTGAATCATGCGTTTCGCGTGATGTCCCTCGTACCGTACCTGTTCGGTGGCCTGTTGCTCTGGTGGCTCATACTTCAGTCGGGCGTACATGCGACCATTGCCGGAGTCGCACTGGCCTTTGCCATTCCCTTCACTGCCAGGGAGGAGGATGAGGCGTCCCCGTCGCATCGACTCGAACGGTTCCTACACAAACCGGTAGCCTTCATTGTCCTGCCGATCTTCGCGTTGGCCAATACGGGCATCGCGGTAGGCGCTGACTGGCTGGAAAATCTGACCAGCCCGAACAGCGTCGGCATCATCGCCGGGTTGACGCTTGGAAAGCCGGTGGGTGTGATCATGCTGTGTGCTGTGGCCGTGGCTAGTGGTCTCTGCCGATTGCCAGAGGATCTGACGTGGCACGAGATCGCCGGAGCGGGAATTCTTGGCGGCATTGGTTTTACGATGTCGATCTTCATTGCCAATCTGGCGTTTCCCGGTAATCCGGATACGACCAACGCCTCTAAACTGGCCATTCTTCTTGCCTCGTTGATCGCAGGAACCACTGGGTTTCTTTGGCTCAGGGTTTTTGGCAAGCCCAGGCAGACGGATGGCCAAACAGTCCAATGAACGACCAGCTTGATCCTTCCGTACATGAATGGACCAAGTACGAACGGCTGATTCTCTTCGACGGCGTCTGCAACTGGTGCAATGGCTGGGTAAACTTCGCGATCGCCCATGATCCAAATCGGCGGTTCAAGTTCGGGACACTTCAGTCCGATCCGGCGCAACGTATCCTCCATGACCTGCATATGCCCACCACGAACTATCAGACCTTCCTCTTGCTGGAAGGATGCTGTGTCTATACCAAGTCCACCGCGGCTCTCAGGGTGCTACGACAGCTCTCCAGGTGGTGGCTCCTGTATTACGTCTGTGTGCTGGTGCCTGCCTTAATCCGTGATGTGGTCTATGACTTCGTGGCGCGTCGTCGGTACCGGTGGATGGGACGATCGGCCACCTGCCGCGTTCCAACTCCGGCAGAGTGTGAGCGATTTGTCTGACGATGGATAATGGAATGTGGGGGGAGCGAATATGTAGTGTTGTGTCGTCATTAGGACAGCCGTGCACAAGACAAGACTTGACCCTCGCTACTCACGCTATCTGTTCGTGCGGCTCATCATGGAGGACTCGTGGGTCTCGAAACTGGAAGCAAGGAATGAACCAAAGGCAAAAGCCTGATACACCACTTCTGAAGTGAAGGGCTCGATCCCTTTTGATCCCGAACTCTACGCTTGTCTTAGAGGGATATCTGAGACTACGATTTTCCTGCCAGCATCTGGCACGCCTGTCTCTTGAAGCAGATCAAGAAATGCCTGACGAATGATTGCAGGGAATTGGCATGGTCCGATTATGATTCTATCTATAAGGTCTGGGATGGCAAGGCCAACCAGGCCTTGCTCTGTATGATTCTTGAGGTCTAACTTCAAGACTCGTTGAGGAGTTCCCTGAATAACCTCAATGGCAAATGTACAGTGCGGTGTTGGGAATATTTGAGGCGATGCGATTACTCGCCACTCTCGCTCTTCGTGAAATCCTGGGTGCTTTGTGCATAAAATTCCAAACAGGAACATGTTGAATACCGCGCTCTTCAGATGCTCACGACCAAGGTCTCTCAAAAAGCCTAGATCATTAGTAATGTTTTTTGCGACTTGATTGAGTTGTTCTGCAACAGTTTCTGGCCGTTCATACAATACAGGGCTTGAGAAGACTTCTAGAACCTGCGTGTTACCGAACATAACGGCGCCATTGATAACCAACGCAATACCGGTACCGCACCCATATGCTCTCCACATAGAGAGCCGTCCATGTTCATTTTCTTCAGGTAGGTGCTGTGATACGCATGTGAGGTAAGTATCATCAAAAATAATCGGCAACCAGCCATTAAAGAGGTCCCTAACTTCGTCAGCCAGCCCTTGGAAACAAGCATTAAGAGCTGTATTGAAGTTCTCGCCAGGCTCTGCTTTGTACGCATCGTTTAAGCACTGAAATCCATACTGGACTTCGGAATAGTCATTCATGACGGCTGTGTTTCGTAGCCAGATTTGTCTGCTCCTAAGGATCTTAGTCGCAGTATCAGCGGTAGTGTAGTAAACAAAACGACAACCAGCAGACATCACCTCTTCCTTTTTGATCTCGCTGCGCGGGAAAAATATCTGAGTAAGTCGATCTTGATCTTGGGGCGAGAGAGGCATATGGGTGCTACCATCCATACGTAGGTGCCTTGATGGCTTGGTTACAAAAGATAGTGTATTTACTCTTTGAAGGCAACCATGGTCCATGAGGGCATAATTAGTTCGAGAAGATAAGGAAGCGGACACCGTTTCTAAGAAGCAGGTAGGGGGGCGCGTCTTGCAATTCAATATTGTGTTACGAGTGGAGAGGAATCTGTCACAACCGTGTTCCCCAAGACCCACTACTCGCTGAGTAACTTGCCGAGCGCCGCGTAGTCGAGCGTCTCGAGCGACGTGTTGAACCATGCATAGTTCGGATCGGTCTTCCGCTGAGGGCTGAGCCCCACCATAATTAAGTGAATACGCCGGGGGTCGCGTTGCGCGTATGCCGGATCGATTTTTGCGAGTGGCTTGCCCTTCGGATCGTCCACGCGGATGACTTTGTCTGGCGTCATCAAATTGCTGATGGTGCCCGGCGCTATGAGTTGCGGGGCGGTGAATGAGGCACGGTAGGCATCGAAGGCGCTGCGCTGCTGCGTCATCCACTGTGCAGCTTGAGCTGACTGGCGTGCGCCCTCTTTCTGCATTTTCTCGAGCGAGACAAGCATCTGGGTGCGCATCTTCTCTGCTTCCGCTGCATTGATTTTCTTCATGTCGTGATACATCTGCTCAATCTTCGCTTCATTGAGTTCGTTGCCGTTCCCTTGTACGGAAGCCTGGTATTCCTGCTCCTTTTTCTTGAGGTCGCGCTCGCGCCATTCCAGCATCTCGGCAATCGTCACCGGCACCCACGGTTCATAACCCGCACGACTCATCAACAGACGAGGATTGTCCTTGTTGCCACCTCCGGCATACATGGGAAATCCGCCAGTGGCGCCTAATGGCGTCGGCATTCCACTGGCTTTCAGTTCGCCATCGCCCAGCTGCCCGCCAAACATGGCTTCTGGTTCGTTAATATAGATGCCGATCGTCCCATCTGAGAGCCCGCCGCCGCGATCCGCAAACTTGCTGATCTTGCAGCCGCCGGTGCGCCAGGCTTTCTGGTTGTAGGCCGTGGTAATAACTGAGGCCGATTGCCGGTCCCATCCACCGTAGTCGATGGTGGTACGGACCCGCACCGGTTTGTTGCCTTGCATGAAGACCGTGTTCTTCTGGACAATGGCGGCCACCGCACGCGCGGTACGTTGGAGCTCCGTGGCGCCGGGCTGCTTCGGGTCGAAGCCTTCTTCGCGCGTGGGCACGATGCAATCGAGCTGTGCCAGGGCGAACGCAGGCACTAGGAGCGCGATCAGCGTCATGGCCACCACTAGCTTCATGTTCATCGACATTCTCAGCTGATTTAATATTTTTGCTAAATGCGAGATAAACACAGAGATCCGTTTCCGTTACTGGCTTTCCACCGCTCCTTGCCACAGCATGTCGTACCCAAGTTCCTTGGTCTCGGAACACATCGTCGCCAGTTTGGCAAATTTCTTTTTGAACACGTCGTCTGTGTGCGAGCGTTCATGCGCGTCGAACGACCGCCAATAGGTGACAATCACATAATGGTAGTCGGCGGTTTTGGATGACGAGAGCGAACCCTCGTTCGAGACGAAGCCGGTGAACTTGAACACTTGTCCAGCGATGAATCCGCCTTTCTCTCCTCCGTAGATTCCTTTGACCACAGCGCAGAGTTCCCCCACGGCTATCTCCACATCCTCAAAGGTGACGCCGGGTTTGAGCGTGACGGTGTTGAACAGCATTTTTGATCCAAACGGGATCGTGATCGGTCTGAACATAGGCATCCTCCTGCTCTCAATTCACTCAAGACGGAGACACGACGATGGATGTACTACAGCATATACATTCGACCATTCCTGCTCATGCTCTCTTGTCTTTGCTGTTACGTCAACGAAAAGGCGTCGCAGCAACTGTGTGAAGGGGAGGGGGGGGATCCCGTTTCTGATTGTCCACTGGTATGGAGAGAGAGCTTGGTGGGGGTCACCTTTTAGGACGATGCGAGAACACCAGCAATACAACCGGTCAACAGCGTTGTCAAAAAGGCGGTCCATAAGGCGCGCAGTCCCAGCAGCGAAATATCTTTTGCCCGATGCGGCACCAGGGCGGAGATGCCGCCGACAAAGATGCCCATGCTCGCCACATGCACGAATCCGCAGAGGGCATAGGTCATGGCCGTGAGGGATCGTGGGGAGAGCGGTGGTGGAGACGCGGATTGTACCGCGGCCAATTTGAAATAGGCCGCGACTTCCGTCTCGATAAACCGCGAACCTAGCAAGTCTGCGCCGATCTGCCACTCCTCAGGGCGAAGACCGAGGAGAATAGCGAATGGCCAGGTCAGCCAGGCGAGGACCCGTGAGAGAGAGAACGGCGCTCCGTTGATCATAGGAAGCTGTGCCAGCGCCAAATCGACCAACGCCTCCAATCCAAGAAACACGATCAGCAACGTAGCAATGCCGACCGCCATTTTCATCCCCTGCCCGGCCCCATCGATCAAGGCGACAATGAGGTTGGAGGGCGGTGGGATTGCTGCATCGTCGGATGAAGGAATAGTAGGCACTCCGCCCAGCGTCATGGGCTGTCCATCTTCTGGAATGGTGAGTTTACTGATGAGTACGGCACAAGGAATCGAAATGATCGACGCGGAAATCAGATGCCCACCGATCTGAGGTATCACATGCTGGAGCGCTGACACGTAGATGCCCATGACTGTGCTCGCCACGGTCGCCATCATGCACGTGAGCACCAAGAGTAGTTCCGATCGCGTCAGATCGGCGAGATAGGGACGGACAATCAGGCCTGCCTCGATGCCCACGAAGATATTCGCGGCGCCGGAGAGAGACTCTGCTCCCGATAAGCCCATGGTTCGGTAAAAGAGTCGGGCAAACAGGCGCACGATCGTTTGCATGACCCCCGTATAGTACAGCCCCGCCATCAATGCGGAAAAGAACACGACGGCCGGCAGCGCTTGCGCCGCCAGGATAAAGCCGATTGAAACCGTCCCATCCGGCAACGTCTGGCCGGGACCAAGTGTGAGAGGTCCAAGAAGAAACACCGTTCCTTTTTGCGAGGCGGTGAGCACCGCGACCACCATGTCGTTGAGAGTACTCCAGAACCAGCGGGAGCCTGGGAACCAAAAGGACAGGGTGCCGAGTCCCCAGGCCAAGGCAGCGCTGCCCCCGATAGTCGTCCAGTTTGGTCGATCGCGCTTCCCCGTTACCCAGGCCAGCAACGCAATCGTGACGAAACCGATGCACGCAAGAAGGCGATAGGACCATTCCTCCACCGTCATATCCTCCATTTGCTGAAAGCCCGGCGGGAGGCTACGCTGCGAGCCGATTGCCGTCAAGAGGAAATGTGGCGTGCGATCTACTCTTCTTCAGCTGAGACCATCCAGACCTGTGCGAGGAGCCTTCCAGGCTCCGCTGCTCTCCCATATGGGTGGCACAATCCCCTACAGATGCGGGATTGGATCTCGTCGCGGCGCGGGCAAAATGGAGGCCTGTGCGCCGGTTCAGGAGTCAACATCCTGTTCAGATTCACTCGTACTGGAAGGAGAGGACGATGAGCATGTTCGTATTCACCCAAGCGGCTCATGGGTTTTATAAATACAAGGATGTTATCGCGCTCGGGGCATTGTTGTGGCTGGTGCTGTTACTGATTGGCTGTTCCACCTCAAGGAAGGAATACGTGGTGAACTTTACTCGCGGGAACGATACAACCGCTCAAGGTTCACATGAGCGTCCATGCCAGACGGTGAAGCATTGCCAGATACTGGCTGATCGCGATGGGGTGCGGTCATATTGGATGGTGTATCAATGAGGGGGCAACGGCTTGAGCGGGATGGCTATGAGGCTACAGGGATGAACAGCCAGGCTCATGATCGCGAACTTTTTAGTCTTGTGGCATGAAGAACTCTTCATGCGCCCATCATATAAGCTTCATGTTGGAGGTGTATAAGAAACGCGGGTAACACAGGAAAGGGGGCATCCATCATGATGTTCTTCATTGAAGTATATGTATTCGTGGCGATATTCGGGACGCTTTATGGAATGTTGCAGCTTACCGGTCGGTGAGGATTGTGAATCTTGAAGACAAGAGTCTTTGACTATTACTGGTAGTCACGTCTTATTTCCAGGTGAAAGCCTAGTCGATACAACCTAGAGGAGTCTGGAGGCTAGCGATCCGTGACAGTTCGAGTTAGGACGCTTTTGCTGTGAGTGGGAGCCGCGCATTGAGCTGTTTGTGAAGCAGCCAGGCCAGTATGTGGCCTTTCGGGGTCAGTGCAAGCAGCATGGAGCGATCGTCTTGCGGCGAACGCTGTTTGATAACCCATCCCTTCTGGTGTAAACCACGAGCCAGTTGACCCATTGTTGAGCCGGCGATACCAAACACCACCGCACACTGCTGGATAGAATTGTCGGGATTTCGTTGAAGATAGAGCACGGCACGGGCCTGAGCTGGAGTGACTCCAAGGTCAGACAGTTCCCCTCGATAGGCATTCAACCACCTCAAGCACACTCGCCATTCTCCTGACGTCGTCGATCGTGATTCTCGGAGCAGCGTCACAAGCCTCATGGCTCTATGCTGCCTCAAGATTCTAAGTCTGCCCACTCATTCTGAAATTTCTGCCGTCTTGGCTGGCGCATGGAACGAGTCATGTCGAGCCGGATGTAGGAATCAGGATCGTTTCAATGTGTCCCTCAGCCGCGCCGTATCTTTTTTACGAGTTGTGTGCCAGATCTGGTACGATCCTCCACCTCGTACTTACCCATATCTGAGCATGTGTAATTATTCAGCGGCTTGCTCAGTAGTCGATGCGGGGGTGTCGGAGGAACAGCTTGTGGACGATCACGATTCGGATAAACCGAGTGCTAGGTCACGGGGCATCGGTCTGATTGAGCGGTGGCAAAATATTCCGCTCTACGGACGCATCGTGATTGCCTTGGTGTTTGGTGTCATCACCGGGTTGCTGCTTGGTAGCCATGCAGCTTCGCTGGCGATGCCGGGGAAATTGGTGTTGCGCCTGCTGGGTGCGCTTGCGCCGGCGTTGATCTTGGCGGCAATTGTGCACACATTCATGACAACACAGCTGGATGGGCCACTCGCGGCGAGGCTCCCACGGTTGTTACTGCTGAATACGTTAGTCGCGATCATCGTCGGCCTCACTGTCGCGAACGTGATTCAACCAGGGCGGGAGGCTGGACTTGCGCCGTCATCTGCACCTGAGGACACGGCGAAGACTGCCAATCCGCTCGTCCTCTTCCTTGAGAATGTGCCCAAGAGTCTGCTGGGGCCGCTCGGTGATGATGGCAAGGTAATCGGTGTGATCTTTATTGCGGTGGCCTTTGGCATAGCGCTTCGTAAGGAACGGGAGCGTCCTCTTGGAACCGTAGGCCATTTTGTCGAGCTCTTCCTGGAATCACTGATCAAGATTTTGCATTGGATCATCGCAGTCGTCCCGCTGGCGGTCTTTGGCATCGTCGCCAGCATCGTGGGGACGGAAGGGTTTGTACAGTTCAAAGCGCTGGGGATCTTTGTTGTAAGTGTTTTGCTGGCGCTTGCGATTCAGGCGGCTTATTACCTGGTTCGTATCCGTTTTGGTTCGTGGGTGTCGCCCGGACAATTGCTGCGGGGTGGGCGCGATGCGCTGCTGATGGCCTTTTCCACGGCCAGCTCCACTGCCACGATGCCCATAACCTACGCGTCGCTTAAAGATAAGGTGGGCTTGCGGGAGCAGTCCGCCAGTATGGGGGCGTTGGTTGGGGCGAATTTCAATAACGACGGCACGGCGCTTTACGAGGCGATGGCAGCTTTGTTCATCGCTCAGATGATCGGGGTGGATCTGAGTGTTCAACAGCAACTGATGGTCGTGCTCACGAGCATTATCGCCTCGGTCGGCGCCGCTGGCATTCCCGAAGCGGGTCTTGTGACGATGACCATGGTGCTTACTGCTGTTGGGTTACCGGTCGAATACATTCCGGTCCTGCTCACGGTGGACTGGTTTCTCGATCGCTGTCGCACGGCGATCAACGTCATGGGCGATATGAACGTCAGTTGTCTGTTGGATGGGAAGCAGAAGGAGGAGGCCTAGCGGACTTCGGAAATGCCTAAAGACAGGCCTGTCCTCAGTGCATTGAAGAACTCTGCTCGAACCTGAGCCGTGGGTCGTTCGCAACCCCCGCGTTCGCGTAGCTCGTCGAAGAGCAAACGTTGTTCTGAGCGAGAATCTTACCCCTTGGCGATCTTTTGTTTGTGCTGGTGTGTCAGGGCTGCCCGCAGCTTTTCTTCCTGTTCCTTGCTGAGAGATGTCTTCAGAATTGTTCCCTCATACCGGGCGAAGCCTGTCAGCAGCTTGTCTTGGTCTGCATTCCTGATCAGGAGAAAAATCGCGGACGTGCCTCGCTGGATCGTGCTCCCCAAATCCTTGATGAACTGATCGGGAATCCCATAGTCGCTCAGGAGGCCAAATTCACTGGCTCCCATAGAGACCGCTCCGCCGCTGGCTCCGCCTGCGAGGCTTCCCAACAAGCCTGCAAGGGGGTTAAAGAACAACAAACCTATCAACCCTCCCCATAACATGCCTAGCGCGACACCATGAGTGGTGGCCCCCCCGAACACATCGACGCATTGCTTCAGGTGGACCTTGCCGTCCATATCGCGAATGACGATGACGGCGTCTTCCAGGTCGAGGACATACTTCGATTCCATGGCGCGCAGTTCGTTGAGTACGCGGTCGGCTGTGCTGGAGTCCTTAAAGGCGATGCAAACTAGTTCACTCATGATGTATCTCCTTCAAACCTTCGATGAAGCGTCGCCACGATGGATGGCGGCAGGAAGTCAACTCCGTTGGTCTTTATTTAGATAGCAGTTGGATTGCCTCTAGAGCAAGATGGGTGTCTCGCCCCTTGTTTTTCAGCATCTCGTTCCCTTACTCTCGGCGGTTCCTGATTGAATAGGCGGACTATGCTGCAAGCTGTTGGACTGAGTTGCCGTCGGGGAGAACGCCGACTGTTTTCGGATCTCAATGTGCAGGTTGAGCGGGGGAAGCTGTTGGCAGTCGTGGGGGAGAACGGGAGCGGAAAGACCAGTTTGCTCCGTATCTTCTCGAGTTTATTGCCGCCTGAAGACGGTTCAGTGCGATGGGAGGGGCAGGATATTCAGCAGCTGAAAGAACTCTACTCCGGGCAGCTGATGTATCTCGGGCACCTCAACGGAATCAAGGACGATCTCACGGCGGTTGAAAATTTGATGAGTTCGATGGCGCTTGCCGGGGAGCCCTGTTCGGAGCGTGGGGCGAAGGAGGCGTTAGAGGCGATCGGGCTGAAGCGGCTGGTCCATCGCTTGCCCTCTAAAGTGCTCTCCCAAGGGCAAAAACGTCGAGTCGCGTTGGCCAGGTTGTGGCTGTCGACGCGCCCGCTCTGGCTTTTGGACGAACCGTTCACGTCGCTCGATGCGGCATCAACCACGGTGGTGACGCAACGGCTTCATGCCCATTTGCAACGGGAGGGGTTGGTGGTCGTCGTCACCCATCAGGAGATTGCGCTTCCCTCGGAGCGGCTGCAACAGCTGAGGCTGGCTGGATGAGTCACTCCAGTATGTGGGACTCGATCAGTGGAATCATCCGGCGGGACCTGCTGTTGGCCATGCGACGCTGGTCAGATGCCGCGATGTCGGTCTTTTTCCTGGTGATTGTCGTGAGCCTGTTTCCTTTGGGAGTCGGGCCCGAGCCGGCTGTCTTGCGGACCATTGCCCCAGGTGTGCTGTGGGTCGCGGCCTTGTTGACGTGTCTGTTGTCGCTTAGCCGCGTGTTTACCCCGGATTATCTAGACGGGGTACTTGAACAAATGGTCCTGGTTCCCCAACCGTTGTCGCTCCTGGTGTTGGGGAAGGTGTTGGCCCACTGGGTGATCTCCGGGCTCCCCGTTGTGCTGCTTTCACCGCTTCTGGGATTACAGTTCGGCCTGGAGGGGGAGGCGCTGGGGGTACTGGTATTGTCGCTCTTGCTTGGGACGCCCACGTTGAGTATGATTGGTGCGATCGGCGCCGCGTTGGTCCTTGGCGTGCGGGGGAGTGGTCTACTGGTTGCCCTCCTGGTGCTCCCACTCTACGTTCCAGTCTTGATCTTCGGGGCCGGCGCCGTGACCAGCAGTATGGCTGGGACCGGCGGCGAAGCAAACTTGTCGCTGCTCGGCGCCTGTCTGGTGCTCTCGCTCTTTCTGGCACCCTGGGCCACGGCAGCGGCATTACGTATCGCTTTAGAGTAAAAAGGATTTCAAGGACGTGATTTGGTCGAAGTATTCAGCCCCTCAAGCGTTTTATCCCCTGGCAGGCCGCCTCATCCCCTGGTTTGCAGCGGTGGCCGTCATCTTGATGGTCGTTGGCCTCTATATGGGGTTCTTTGTGGCACCGACTGATTTTCAGCAGGGGGAATCCTATCGGATTATCTTTGTGCATGTTCCGGCTGCCTGGATGTCGATGTTTCTGTACGTGGTGATGGCCATCTGGGCCGGCGTCGGAATGGGGCTCAATGCCAGACTGTCCTTCATGATGGCGCAAGCGATCGCGCCTACCGGAGCGATGTTTACTTTTTTAGCCTTGTTGACGGGAGCCATGTGGGGGAAGCCAACCTGGGGAGCTTGGTGGGTCTGGGACGCTCGATTGACGTCGGAACTGATCCTCTTGTTCCAGTATGCGGGGGTCATGTTGCTCCGGACCTCGATCGATGACGTGCGCCGTGCAGATCGTTCAAGCGCGGTGTTTGCCCTGGTTGGGGTCGTCAATGTGCCGATCATCTATTATTCTGTTCAATGGTGGAACACCTTGCACCAAGGGGCTTCCGTGAGTATGGCGACGGGTTCGAAAATGGCGGCGACCATGCTGATGGCCATGCTCATTATGACGATCGCCTTTTGGATGTACAGTATCGCAGTGATCCTTGCTCGGGTCCGCTGTGTTATGGATGAGCGGGAGTCTCTGCCGACTTGGGATGAAAAACCAGCGGCGATGCCTGAAGCAATGGAGGCGCGCTGATGCAGTGGGGGAGCGCATCGGAGTTTTTTGCAATGGGAGGCTATGGCCTCTATGTCTGGACCTCGTTTGTCGCTACGGCTTTGTGCATGGCATGGGAAGTGTTGGCCCTGTGGCGACGACGGGCGGCGGCGCGCGCCGAACAGCGTGCTGCGTTGTTGGGAGGCACGGATGAAACCGCGGCATAAACGGTTTGCATTTATCGGGTTGGGTCTCGTGGTAGTGGTTGTGGCCACTTGGTTGGTGATGAATGCATTGAAGAGTAATCTTTCGCTCTTTCACACGCCCACCGAGGTGGCAAACGGCGACGTGCCGAAAGGCCGACCCTTCCGGATCGGAGGGATGGTCGAAGACGGCAGCCTCAAGCGTGAGGGCGATGGTCTCACCGTCCACTTTGTGGTGACGGATACGGCGAAGCGCGTGCCCGTGACCTACAAGGGAATATTGCCGGACCTGTTCAAAGAAGGGAAGGGCGCCGTTGCACAGGGTCAGTTGGCGCCTGACGGCACCTTTGTGGCCAGTGAGGTGCTGGCGAAACATGATGAAAACTATATGCCGCCTGAAGCGGCCGCAGCGATGGCTAAGGCGAAGGCTTCCGGGGCCCAGCAAAGCAAATCGCTCGTGGTTCCTGAAGGTAGGAAAGATTCACTATGATTCCAGAGATCGGTCATTTTGCGTTGATTCTTGCACTGTGCGTTGCCGTGGTGCAGGGCATTCTTCCTATCTACGGTGCGGCGGTCGGGAACTCGGCGTTGATGGCCGTGGCCAAGCCGGCTGCGCGCGGGCAGTTTTTCCTGGTGCTGACCGCGTTCGGTTGTCTTGCGTACGCCTTTGCTGAGAAGGATTTCTCTGTCCTCTACGTCGCGGCCACAAGTAACTCTCAGCTCCCGCTCCATTATCGTCTGGCGGCTATCTGGGGTGCGCATGAGGGGTCGCTGCTCTTATGGACCTTCATTCTGACCATCTGGATGTTTGCGGTGACGCTGTTCTCCGCTCATCTTCCCGAGTCCACGCGATCTCGTATTCTTGGCGTGATGGGCCTCGTCAGTATCGGATTTCTTTTGTTCATGCTGACAGTTTCCAACCCATTCGAGCGGCTGATTCCAGCTGCTGCTGAGGGGCGTGACCTCAATCCGCTCTTGCAGGATCCAGGCATGGTGATCCATCCACCGATGCTGTACATGGGGTATGTCGGGTTCTCGGTGGCCTTTGCCTTCGCCATTGCCGCCCTGTTGGGCGGAAATCTCGATGCAGCCTGGGCTCGCTGGTCTCGCCCATGGACGACTGTCGCGTGGTGCTTTCTCACGGTCGGTATTGCGATGGGCAGTGGTTGGGCCTATTACGAGTTGGGTTGGGGTGGGTGGTGGTTCTGGGATCCGGTTGAGAATGCGTCGTTCATGCCGTGGTTAGCCGGCACGGCCTTGGTGCACTCGCTAGCCGTCACCGACAAGCGAGGTGGGTTCAAGGTCTGGACCGTGCTGCTCGCCATCATGGCATTTTCGTTGAGTCTTCTTGGGACATTCCTCGTCCGGTCCGGTGTGCTGACTTCCGTGCATGCCTTTGCCACAGATCCTAAGCGCGGCATGTTCATTTTGGTGTTCTTAGCTGTCGTCATCGGCGGGTCGCTCGCGCTCTATGCTTGGCGGGCACCGCGTGTCGGATTGGGAGGCAGTTTCGCGTCAGTGTCGCGTGAAGGGATGTTGCTCGCGAACAACGTGCTGCTGGTGGCGGCGATGGGCTCGGTGCTGTTAGGAACGCTCTACCCCTTGTTCTTGGATGCGCTGGACCTCGGAAAGATCTCCGTCGGGCCGCCGTATTTTGACTCGGTGTTTGTTCCGTTGATGGCTCCGGCAATTTTCTTGATGGGAATCGGTCCCCTTGCTCAGTGGAAAAAAGCCAGTGTGCCAGATCTGACCAAGCGCCTGCGGTGGGCGTTCGGTGTGAGTGTGGTCACGGCGATCACATTGCCGATTGCCATGGGCAATTGGACGCCCTTGCTCAGCCTTGGCCTCTTACTGGCGATTTGGATCTTCACCACGGCCGTGGTGTCGTTACGAGAACGGTTGACGCATGTCACCGGCGATAGCCTCATGGGGCGGTTAGCATCTGTCCCTAGATCCTACTGGGGGATGATTGTGGCCCATTGCGGTATCGCGGTCTTTATCGTCGGGGTGACGATGGTGAAGGGGTTTGAGACGGAAAAAGATGTGCGGATGAACGTTGGAGAAACGGCGACGATCAATGACTACACGTTCCGATTCGATGGCGCACAGGATGTTGTTGGCCCGAATTACACCGCGGCTCGTGGGAGCTTCTTGGTGAGTCGTGATGGCCGAGAGGCGACGGTTCTCTATCCTGAAAAACGTCGGTATACGGCTCAGAATCAGATCATGACGGAAGCGGCGATCGATCCCGGGTTGTTACGGGATCTGTATGTGTCATTGGGGGAGCCGCTTGATGACGGAGCTTGGAGCGTGCGGCTCTACCATAAGCCGTTTATTGACTGGATTTGGGGCGGGTGCTTTATTATGGCCCTTGGCGGAGTGCTCGCCATCAGTGATCGCCGGTATCGTATCGCTTGGCGTCGGCAAGAGCAAGATGTGCCTGCGTCTAATCGGGCGGCAAGGCGAAAAGTGGCATGAACCGATTTCTCCTGCCGCTGTCCATTTTCATTGTCGTCCTTGTGTTTCTCGGGATTGGACTGAAGCTCAATCCTCGAGAAATTCCCTCTCCCCTCGTCGGGAAGGCCGCGCCGGATTTTTCTCAACCACAGCTGCTGGAGCCAACCAAAGTATTTTCTCCGGCGGATATGAAGGGGAAGGTCTGGTTGCTCAACTTTTGGGCTTCGTGGTGCAGTGGGTGCAAGACGGAGCATCCGGTCCTCATGGAGCTGGCGAAGTCCGGTGAAGTGCCGATCTACGGCATGGATTATAAGGATCAACGAGATGAAGCGATGACCTGGTTGAGCCGGTGGGGCAATCCCTATCCTGTCGTGGGCGTGGATGACGCCGGCCGGGTTGGGATCAACTACGGAGTGTACGGAGTCCCAGAGACTTACGTCATCGACAAGCAAGGCGTCATTCAGTACAAGCAAATTGGTCCATTGGATTCTGAAACAGTTGAGAAGAAGATCATTCCCCTCGTTAAGCAGCTTGAAGCACAATGAACATACAATGGACCGCACTCATCGTCGCTCTGTTCCTGTCCGGGCCAGTATGGGCTGGTGAAGCCAGGCCGTTGGCTGATGACCCGGCGAGTGAAGCGCGACTTAAACATCTTGCCGTCGAACTGCGCTGCCTGGTGTGCCAGAACCAGACTCTGGCCGATTCCAATGCCCCGCTTGCCGAAGATCTTCGTCGAGAAGTGCGGGAAATGATCGCGAAGAACATGAGCGATCAGGAGATCATCGAATTTCTGACGGCGCGGTACGGCGACTTTGTCCTGTATCGGCCGCCACTCAAAGCCTCGACGACACTTCTGTGGGTCGGGCCGTTTCTCTTGGTGATCGTTGGCGCAACCGCCTTGATCATCACGCTACGGCGTCGGGCAGGCAAGGTGGTTGATGTGCCGGTCACGGAAGATGAGCATCGACGGGTCGAACAGTTGCTGGCTGAAGGAGGAAAGCGCTCATGACGGTAACATTTTGGTCTATCGTGTCCGCCATGACTTTTGCCGTTTTGGGATTTGTCTTGCGCCCGCTGTTCATGCGTCAGCCGACCGTGACCAACGATCAGGAGAAGAAACTCCCGGTGTATCGGCAGCAGTTTTCTGAACTGGAACAAGATCTTGCCAACGGTTTGCTGACTGATGACCAGTATCAGGCTGCGCGGAGTGAACTGGAGCGTCGTGTACTCGAAGAGACCGGTTCCACTGACGCTTCAACGGTGACCACGGGAGGACTTGTGAATCTTCGATTTGTGGCGCTTTCATTAGCGATGATTATTCCCGCGTCTAGCGGTGTCCTCTATTGGACGTTGGGGAATCCTGCCGCCATGACCCATCCAGCGGCGTCCGTTGCTTCGCAAGGCGGCCCCGGTGGTGATGGGCAGATGGCGGAGGGGTTGAACCAGCTTATCGAGCAATTGCGAAAGAAGTTAGAGCAAAATCCGAACGATGGAGTCGGATGGGGGCTGCTCGCTCGATCCTATATGGCGATGGAGCGGTACGCGGATGCAGTCCCGATTTTTGAAAGGGCGACAAAGCTTGATCCCGACAATGCGGGTCTTCTAGCCGACTATGCCGATGCCCTCGCCGTACACCAGGGGCGTAAGCTTGAGGGAAGGCCGGAAACCCTGATCCAAAAGGCGTTGAAGCTTGACCCTCACAACGTCAAGGCCCTGATGTTATCAGGGACGATTGCGTACAACCGGAAAGACTTTGCACGTGCAGCGAAGGAATGGGAGGATGCCCATACCTATCTTCCGCCTGATGATCAAGAATCGTCTGATCAGCTCAAAGCCAGTATTGCTGAAGCGAAACGGCGAATGGGCGGTGGTCCGAGCATGAATATGCTGGTGGCGAATCCACCAATGGAACAGGCAAAGCCGGCCAAGCCGACGACGCAATCCGGTCAGTCTCGCGCAATTACAGGAAAGGTGATTCTGGGGCCGAATCTGGCGAACAAGGGGTCTCTGCCGGATACGCTGTTCGTGTTTGCCAAGGATGTGGCTGGCCCACCGATGCCGGTGTCTATCGTGAGGGCGTCGAGAAAGGATCTTCCATTTACGTTCAGGCTGGATGACTCTACCAGCCCCATGCCATCGAGAAAGTTATCGGATATCGACACCGTTGTCATCGTTGCGCGGTTATCGAAATCCGGGAAAGCCATGCCGGAGAGTGGGGATTTGGAAGGGATGAGTCAGCCGATCAAGCCCGGTGCTGAAAACATTACGGTCGTCATTGATCGGGAACGGCCGTAATCGAAGTGGATTCGTCTGGTTTTAATGAAGAAATCTGCGAGGTTCTCCGCTTGTGATGCATGAAAATTTCTTGACACTCGGATGGGGCTGAGCTATATTTCGCCGCCATTCTATTTCTAATCTTGCGCAATAGAAGTAAGTAAATACAAGCGTGCAATGAGTGAGTGTTTGTTGAAGGACAGAGCGCACTGGCCATCAAACGGAAGGAGTCGAGCTGTGACGGTAAAACACCTGGTGAAGTATGCGCTGGTGGTCTGCGGCGTGTTGGCGGCAGTCCAGGCGCAGGCAAGTTTTCCCACCGTGCCGAAGGAAACCTATGAGGCGCTTAAGATCGATCGATCGGCCTCGCCGAAGGAGCTGTACGAAGCGCTTTTGAAGCGGTACCTGGATCCGGTCCAAGGAGTCGGGAAGGGGAAATATGGCGACTATTGGCAGCCGGTGTCCTTTAGCCGCTATTTTGACCCGCACACCTTCTATAAGCCGCCGCAAGCGGTGAAGGAAGTGGCGAGTCGCGAGCAGTGCGTGAAGTGCCATACCGATGAATCCCCAGGCTGGGTGGCGGCGTGGAAGAAGAGCACCCATGCGAACCTGGACAAGATCCGCAAGCTGACTCCGAAGGACGATACCTTCTATAAGAAGGCGAAGCTGGAGGCCGTGGAAGAGAATCTGCGGTCACTGGGAAAGTTGGGCAAAGGCGAGAAGTTGAAGGAAGTGGGCTGTATCGATTGCCACTTCGACATCAATACGAAGAACAAGGCGGATCACCGCAAAGATATCAAGATTGCCACAGCCGACACCTGCGGCGCCTGCCACTTGCAAGAGTTTGCGGAGCGCGAGTCGGAGCGGGATACGATCACCTGGCCAAAGGATCAGTGGCCCAAGGGTCGTCCGTCGCATGCGTTGGACTACAAGGCCAACGTGGAAGTGGAAGTCTATGCCGGCATGCCGCAGCGGGAAATCGCGGACGGCTGCACAGGCTGCCACGTCAATCAGAACAAGTGCGATACCTGTCATGCCCGTCATGACTTCAATGTGGCGGAATCCCGGAAGCCGGAAGTCTGCGCCCAGTGTCACAGCGGCGCGGACCACAACAACTGGGAAGCCTACAGCCTGTCGAAGCACGGGTTGAAGTATCAACGGGATAAAGATAAGTGGAACTTCAATGTTCCGATTAAAGAAGCCATGGCCAAGGGGGCCGAGACCGCGCCGACCTGCCAATACTGCCACATGGAGTATCAAGGCAAGATCGCCCACAACATTGTGCGGAAAGTGCGCTGGGCCAACTATCCCTTCGTGCCGGGGATTCGGGAGAACATCAAGACCGACTGGGCCGAGAAGCGCAATGATGCCTGGGTGAAGACCTGCACCAATTGCCACTCGGAAACCTATGCCCGAGCCTGGATGGAGTTCATGGACAACGGGACCTTCTCCGGCTTGGAAAAGTACGATGAAGCGCATCACGTGGTGGAAGAGCAGTACAAGGCCGGCCTGTTGACCGGTCAGAAGACCAACCGACCGGCGCCACCGGCACCGGAGACCGATGGGTTTGAGAAGTTCTTCCAGATTTATTGGTCGAAGGGGAACAACCCAGCGGCCAATGAGTTGCGGTTGTTTGAAATGGCGGAAGACCACTTAGTGCAGTTGCATGTGAGCTTGGCGCACCAGTATTGGGGCTATACCTACACGGTGGGTTGGGCCGCAATGAACCGGGCCTATGTGGAAATCATGGATGATGATACGCGCTTGAAGGAGAAGTTGGACCTGCAAGCACGGGTGGCCAAGTTGGAAGGCCATATGAAGAGCAGTCTGTTGGATCTCGACAGCGAGACCGGCAAGATCTCCCTGGGCGGCATCGGCGGGGGCATGATGCTGGCGGGGACGCTCGCACTCGCCGGTTGGCGGCGGAACAAGAAGTAGTCAGTTGGGTACATCGTCCCTGAGTGAACCGATGTCACATTCCTCAGGGGCACAGAAGATCCTCCCGTCACTAGGAGTAATCCTGGTGACGGGAGGTCTTGTTTTGCTTGGATGGTTTTCCTACCTCTGGTTTAAACCAGCCCCCGTTCCCTACAGTTATCAGCTTGTTGATGAAGGTGGAGTATCTAAGTTCCCAAACCTTCCGCTAGATTCCTGGCCAGACTTAAAGATCAGTAAATATGAGCTACGAGTTCAGTCTGTTGAAAAACCGATTGCCGTTGCCTATCGTGCTATGAGGGCCAATGGCAATTCGATCCTGTTGAACTGGGAAGGTTTGGTCTCCGAGCCGATCGGGTTTATGGGAGGAGAGCTTGCCGAGCTGGCCACTATTGGCAACGATCTCACCCAACATGTTCCCAAAGATGGTCTGATCTTAGCCTGGTGGGACATTTCTCGACAGCTTCATTTGTTGTCTGAGCGGGAAACGCTGTTTAAGTCCCATCTCGGACAGCCGCTGATCACCCCCTCATATTGGAAAGATCGTACGCCTATTATTCTCGAGTACGAGCGACAATTTTGGGGTGACCGGGGATCTGCGGAGGAAGAGCAAAAGTTTCAACAATTTGTTGATGCGCTTTCATCAGAGCCCACAAAAGGGGCTGCTATGCTTCGCGAATTGGCTGGTACCAGAGAATCTTATATCGTAGTTCATCCAACCGATCTTTATAAAGTAGGTCTTCTGCGGCCGGATCGCATGGAAATTGCGTTCAAGGATTTTCCCCTTACCGGAAACGTTCATGGGCTGGCCAATCAGGTCAAAGCCTGGATGAAGGAGTATGGCTATGACACCTATACACTTCAGTCGCTTTCCGAAAAAGTTGTCCGTGCCTATTTCCTCAACCAGAATAAGAACGGCAAAATTTTACTTGCTCAAATGTTGCCGCTGATGAATTCAACGCCCATTGACTTTGAAGCGTTGCAACTTGTCCATAAGCATGGCGGCTATTGGGTGTATAAAATTCCGGCTGCTCACAATCCTTCCTGAGTCTTATAATCAAAAATATCAGGCTAGCAGTTCTGAATTTGCTCATGGTAAACTAACCGCGTCTGAGGCGCGGAGTAAAATAAGTGGAAGTGTTGTACAATCATATTGTTTGGTATTGGGATAGCAATCAACGGGTGCGTATTCCTATATCTATCGGAAAGGAGATGCCGTGAATTACCGCATTTTATCTGGATTGGCCGCTGCAGCGGTATTCCTCATCATGGCTGGGACAGCCTCAGCCGACGGGACGTTCGAGGGTAGGAAGAAATGCTTTAACTGCCATAAAGGCGAGGGAGAAGCTTGGGAGAAGACTCTGCATGGGAAGGCAATGGAGTCGCTCAAGCCCAGCAGAGGTAAGAAGAAGGACGAGGCGATGGTCAAGGCCAAGCTTGATCCTAAAAAGGACTATACAAAAGACAAAGATTGCGTTGGATGCCACGTCGATGGGTTCGGTAAGGAAGGTGGGTACGTCATCGAAGAGCCCGAGAAATTCTTAACCGGCGTCGGGTGCGAATCCTGTCACGGAGCAGGAAGTGACTACCGTAAGATTCACCGGAAAGCCGGTGAAGCCTATGAGAAGTCGCAGAAAACCACAGAGCGTGCCAATCTAGTTGAAGCCGGGCAGGATTTTGAGTTTCAAGAAAAGTGTAACGCCTGCCACTTGAATTATGAAGGGTCGCCGTGGAAGGGTGCGAAGAAACCCTATACTCCGTTCACACCGACCGTCGACAAGAAATACTCGTTTGATTTTGAGAAGTATGTGCGAGACGACAAGGCAATGCACACGCATTTCAAGCTTGCGGGGACATTCACTGGTCCTCCAATGCCGAAATTCCATGAAGAATTTCAAAAGGCCGCAAAGCCAGCGGTGAAGTCTGATAAGGGTGGGGACGAATAATAATGCCAAAACTCGGAACCTTAATAGCTGGAGCGGTTCTGGGGATAGGGTTCATCACTGTAGTCTTCGGCGGTGAAGCAGCTATCTCTAGGACCGAGTTTTGTATCAGTTGTCACTCTGAGATCTATCCCTATGAGGAGTTAAAGAAGTCCTCACATTGGGGGGCCATTGGTATGGATCCGGGTTGTAAGGACTGCCATGTCCCGCAGGGATTATCCAACTTCCATAAAGCAGTATGGACGCACGTGGTGGATGGAGTTCCATTCCTGATCAAGGAATTCACCACTGACTACTCGACGATCGAAAAGTTCAATGAGCATAGGCCGGAAGCTGCCTTCCGTGCACGGATGAAGCTCAAGGAGTGGGATAGTCTTACCTGTAGGACCTGTCACAAGAATACCAAGCCACCGGGGGCGTCAGCCAAGGCTGCGCATGCAAAAATGCAAAGCGAAGGAGCCACCTGTATCGATTGTCACCAAAATCTGGTGCATAAAAAAGTTCCCGAGCATGATCTCAATGCAAGTCTTGCTCAAGGGAAGCCGGTGATCAAGGAAGTGAAAAAGAAGGCAGACGACGACGAGGACGAGAAGGATTAAGGTTCTCTCCGTCTTCCATTGTGGAGTGGTGTCACAAGGCCGTACATCGATCACGATGTACGGCCTTGTGCTTTTGTGCGGCGAAATATGTGGCCCAGTGAGGGGGGCTTACTTTTCTGGTCCAGTCAATCGGGGCGCTGTATTTTCTGGTGCTCCAGTCAGTGCCCGCTGCCTGAGCTTGTCTCGCCATCGAGGCGAGAGGGCTTCGCAATCAGCCAAGTTCTGTGCGGCTTGTCGATCTTTGACTAGGTGGTGCATCACCTGGTTTGCGGTTGACACGGTCCAGCGTGGATAGGGGCGTTCTTGAAGGACAAGATTCTTCCCTGCCTGAACGGGGCCCTCCTTGAGGACGCGAAAATACCATCCAGTGCGACCCGTTTCCTGAACCTGCACAGCCAGGTCCTTGATCCTCCAATAGCGAGCTAATTTCCAGCAGGGTTGTCGAGGTTGAGAGATTTGTACTATGACCTCTCCTAGTTGAAAGATGTCGCCGATGCACACCTGCTGTTCCAGTAGGCCTTGTATAGTAAAATTTTCCCCAAAGCCTCCCATGGGGAGATTCGTTAACCCGAGTGTTTGTCCCCAATAGGAATAATGCTCATGCGGATAGACGTTGACGGCTTTGTCCTGACCCCCATGATTGATGAGATCGGCTTGGCCATCACCCGTGAGATTGAGTGTCCCCAACCAAATCGATTGGTCGGTGGACTTCTTGAAGAAGCCGGTCGTCCATTCTTGATGCGAACCAGACTGGTCCGAAAAACCTGCTGAGGTCATACGCTGTGGGAGGCCGACCTGTAAGGAGATGACTCTAGCGCTGAGATCCGTGTTCACAACAGGCACCTCACTTGGAGCATCTTTCATGTCAGGGTTATTAATATATGGTTACGTGGGGACGATCGAGGGTGTGGCTCTGACAGATTCACAATTCGCTGATCCTCTTCAAGCCCCATCCGGACTTGTAGCAATGGGCGAGCCATTTCATGCCTCGTAAGGTTGGTCCGGCTCCTCCGATAGCCACAGCATCGACGAGACAGTACCAAGCACCGGCGCCGCTCGGGGGATTTCCCTGCGGCCATCCCAAGAGAGGATCGATGGTGGCCCATTCCCAGGCCCCAACGGCCGTGCCAATTAATTCAAGCCAGGTCGTGATAAAAAAAGCTGCCAAGTAAACCATCGGTGAACGACCGATGAGCAGCCAGACCAAAAAAATTCCAAACAACAAGGCTCCAACCCAATCCCCACGATTTGGATAGCCACTGACTCCCCACAGCGACCAGGTGCCCCAGACGGCGATGACAAGGAGGGCAATTTTCCCAGGGTGCCGTACAAACAAGGCTGATCGTGCCAGCGCTACTGCTGTCAGATAGACCATCCCATGTCCTGGTGGGACATAGGCGGGTACATTTTCAAAGCGGTAGGTGTAGCCACCCATGTAAATAGAGGCGAAGTGCTCACCAATGGTGGCAAAGAGGACCGCAATAGCAACCTGTGTTCTAGTCTCCCGATTCTCTCCGATCAGTAAGGTTACGAGAAAGATCCATGCAAACACTCCGAGGAGTTGTTGGCGTTCAACGCTGGCACTGATCTCCATGACACAGCTTATTGCCACGCTGAAGAAGGTGAAGGCGGCAATCGCGTAGTCCCTTGCTCGATGGCTATCGAGCGTAGTAGAGCCAGGGAAATGGCGGACGGCGACTTGGCTAACAGAACGAATCCAGCGTGATGAGGCGAGAAGAGCTGATGGGGCATCCATGTGTCTTACGATGTCTTTGGGGGGGAGGACAATGCTGTGAGTTGTGCCCCTATGTACTGTCTTGTTGAGCGTCAATTCAAATCATTTTCATCATACAGGAGCCGGAAAAGGTGGGCAAGTTTGTGAGTCGTCGGTGTTACTAAAAGGCTAGTGATGGGCTCTGAGTAAAACAAGATTGGCATGGATGTCGACACCAGCCACTCCTCGTCTTGGTTCTTCCGTAACGCAACTGAAGAGGTGGCCACTGTTCAAGTCAAACAGGTACCTACCGCTTGATCTGCTCGGAAAGAAAGCGTTCCAGCCCGATTTGGTCGATGGTTCGGAGTCTTGTCTCGAACCAATCAATATGTCCTTCCGTGTCCTCAAGCATGTGCTCCAGCAGATGTCTCGTGGTGAAATCGCCGACTGTGGCGCAGTGTGCAATGCCCTTGCGAAGCAATTCGACGTCTTCACGTTCAAATTCAAGATCAGCCCGAAATAACGCCACGACATCCTTCCCCAGCGTCACAGATTCAAGACGCTCCATTTCCGGAGTGCCGTCCAAGTATAGGATATGATGGATGAGTCCTGCCGAGTGCTGCATTTCGTCGTTCGCGAGATGGCTGTAATACTCATGAAGTCGTTCATATCCCCAGTTTTTACAGAGCCCCGCATGCAACAGGTACTGATGTATTGCGGTCAGCTCGGCAGTGAGTACGTGATTGAGTTGTTCCAGGACCCCTTCTTTGGCCTTCATGATCCCCCTCAAGATTCGTGTTTAATCTGTTCAGCGAGGTAGTTCTCAAGCCCCACCTGTTTGATTGTTTCCAGCTGAGTTTCGATCCAATCGATATGCGCATCGACATCCTTCGCCATCTCTTCCAACATATGTCGAGTCGTGAAGTCCGTTGCTTTTGTGCAATGGACGATTCCCTCATTCACCAGAGCCAGCATCTCCTGTTCCGCCTTCAAGTCTAACTTGAGTTGCTCTGCGACGGTCTCACCGACTTGGACCGTGTTCATGCGCTGCACATTCGGGACCCCTTCCAAATAAAGGATATGACCGATCAGTTCATCGGCATCCTTCATTTCATCAATACTTCGTTCTCGCACCTTGCGATGGAGCCGTTCATAGCCCCAGTTCTCACACATCTTGGCATGAACGAAGTACTGATTAATGGCCGTCAGGTCTGCGGTCAAAATCTTATTTAAAATGGTGATGACCCCGTCTTTTGCCTTCATGGTGTATGCCCTCCCGTTCGTGTCAGCCACGCCGTCCGTTCTCATTATCAGCACGTCTCAGCGTTGCCGTCAACCCAAGGAATAGATACATTTCGAGTTTGTCTCTCAGTGTCGATGAAATGAGTTCTCAGTATTGCGAGCGGCTGTGTGTGGCAAGGGCCTGATTGATGGGGGAATGGAGTACTTCCGGAGAAAGAATTGAAACGTAATGAGAGTTTGAAAGGACAAGTACGGAGGTGTGCGGATGCAGCTTTTTTCAAATGGAGCGCACGCTTCTAGGCCACTCACTCAGTGGCACCGCGGAATCCAAGCCCTGCCAGCGTGTAATTGTGCCACCATCGAGTACTTGAAAGAGTCGTTTGCGGGGTGGTACATTTTTCAGATCCCAATTGCCTAGAATATTAAACGGTAACTATTTAAGTTATGATAAAGCAAATAACACGCGTTGGTGTGCCTCTCTTGATCCTTGCGATCTCAGTCGTTTCCAGCCCTGGGCTCGTCGCTGCGCACGGCAATGTATCCATCGAGGAGGATATCTGCGTACGCAAGGTCGGTGGGAATTTGGTGCACTTGAGCGCCTACCAACCGCAGATTGAGCCAAAGGCTGAGTATTGTACGGACATTCCGGATGTCGGTGATACCTTTCTGGTGGTGGATCTTGTCGATCCTGGGCTCCGTACAGTCCCGGTAGGAGTCAGGATCATTCGCGGAGTCAATGACAATGAGCAAGACGAAGCCAAGACGGTGGCCTATTGGAAACCGGTCTCTCATCCAGATGGGATTCTGAGGGGAGAGGCACGGTTGGAGAAGGGCCTCTACAAGCTCATTATTACGGCAGAGGGTCTGAGCCCTTCGGCATATTTACTGCGAGTGCAACAGGTTGACTACTCGAAGCTGGGACGTTCGGCTCTAGGGCCATTGGCGTTGTTACTGGTGCTTGGTGTGGTGGGGTATGAACTCTCGAAGTCGAGCCGAATGCGAAATTGGTGGGCGTCCCGCCGGCGCTCATGAAGAGCTGGACAAGCAATGGAGATCTTATGCAGTCACTTCACTTTTCCACAGAGGGATCATTTATGAGGCCTTTCATCTATTTTAAGCTGGCAATTGCATGTGTGGTAGGTGCCCTGAGCGTCTTTAGTTCCACGCAGGTCTACGCTCACGGCGGACTGGCCATGGCTGAAGACATGTGTAAACTCACGGTCGGTCCATACATGATGCACTTCAGTGGATACCAGCCGGAGAATACGCAGCAGAAGCAGTTCTGTGAAGACATCCCTGCAATTGGGCACACCATCGTCGTGCTTGATTATATTGAACAGGAACTTCGCACCCTTCCTGCTGAAGTCCGGATTATCAAAGACACCGGGTCGGAAGACAACCTTGAGGCCGACACCGTTTTTCATCTTCCGGCAAAAGTCTACGCGAATGGTTCTATTGACTTTAATCATACCTTTGAGAAGCCCGGGAAATTTGTCGGCATCGTGAAGGTAGGGGAAAAGGGAGAGCATGTTTCCAAATTCCCGTTTTCGGTTGGGGAGCCGAAGTCATTTTTGAAATACCTAAACATTTATATGGTTCCCGTGGCGGCTGTGCTCATTGTTGGGGCCATTGTGTTTTTCATGCGGGATCGCGGAAAACCTTCCCAGATCGCGGCCTCCTAATAACGAGCAGTATCGATGGCGCAAGCATTCGATTGTAAGGAAAGAAGAGGTTCTACGATGTTTTCTTACGTTCTGGTTCGTGCCTGGATCTGTTGTCTCTTCCTGCTGGTCGCAGCGCCGTTTCCGGCGATGGCCCAACATGGACATGAATTAGCGGCCGACACCTGTGTGCTCCATGTCGGTCCTTATAAGATGTATTTCCATACCTATCTGCCGGAAATGTACTACGACCGGCAATTTTGTCAGGAGCTTCCCGCCATCGGGAATGCGGTCCTGGTTCTTGATTTTGTGGAACATGAACTCCGTTCTGTCCCGGTTGAGGTGAGAGTGATCAACGATACCGGTTCAGAAGGGAATCTGGAGGCTTCGACGATTGCGCATCTTCCGGCCAAGGTCTATCCAACCGGCTCGATTGACGTGAAGTACAATTTTGACAAGCCCGGAAAATTCGTTGGTCTTGTTTCGGTCGGTGAGAAACAGGAGCATGTTTCTCGGTTTTCATTTTCAGTGGGGGAAACAGGAGCGGTTTCACACCTGATGCACTACATCACGGTCTTTATACCGGTTTTGGTAGGGCTTATTATAGCGGTGTATTACACCTTTCGTGATCGTCGGAAGCCGTCACAAGCCACAGTCTCGTAGGCACCGCATCATGATCAGAATCGCTGATCTGAATGACTCACGATGCTGAATATTTTTCGGAACCACAAGGGGGCAGACGGAAGGCTGATGATGGCATCATTGAATAAGCACAAGACTCTATGGGCCTCTCTTTCTCTCGTGGTGGCGGCGTTGGCTTTAGGAATGCCAGCGACTCCAGCACTCGCCCATTCGATGTTGGTGAAGGCAGAGCCGGCTCGACGGGCGGTTCTTACGAAGTCGCCTAGTCAGGTGCGTTTGTGGTTCAACGAAAAGATTGAAGGGGACTATGCGTCGTTGGTCGTTCTGGACGACAAAAAACATTCGATCACCGATACCAAGCCGACTCTCGCATCTGATGATCCTAAATCAATCATCCTGCCATTGCCCGAATTAGTCCCTGGTAAATACTCCATCAAGTTTCGCGTCCTCTCGGTAGATGGGCATGTCGTCGAATCGTCTTTCGACTTTACGGTGAAGGGCGAAATACAAAAGAAATGATCGAGTTTGCTGGTGCGCTGTTTCGCGGTCTGCAGCTAGTGTCCGCCATGCTGCTGATCGGCGGGTGCGTGTTTTTGGCTATCGCCGGTCAGCAAGGCGCCTCGTCGGGGCCTTGTTGGCGGACACGCCTGAGCAAGACCTTCCCATGGTTGGCCCTCATTCTCCTCGTCGGCTTATTCGGCCTGCTCGCCACCACGACAGCCCAAGCGACCGGGGTTTCTGGCAATGCGTGGAACCTGCAAGCCTGGACGGACTTTTTGCAGAAGACGCGGGTCGGATTCATTTGGATCCTGCGCGCGGCGAGTGCTCTCGCCGTCCTGGCGGTCGTGCTGTACATTCGGATTTCGCCTCCGGCGGAATGGCGCTACATCATGGGAGCAGTTGTCGCAGCATTGCCCGTGGTTCTAGGTTCTTTCGCGAGTCATTCCGCAGCCGAGGAGCAGGCAGTCTTCGCCACGGTGACCTATGCCCTGCATCTTATCGGCGCCAGCGTCTGGTTTGGCGGGCTTCCGGGTGTCATCCTCGTTGCCTCTACTGCGGCGCCGGGCCCGGTGAGCGAAAGATCTCGTGCCGGTGAGGTGCTGAACAGATTTTCAGCATTGGCTTTATATACGATGGTGACCATCGTCGTCTCGGGCCTCGTGGTGGCCAATCTCATGATCGACACCAATTTCGCCGGTCTGGTTGCGACCGCCTATGGTTGGCTTCTCATCACGAAGTTGACGTTACTGGCGATCATTCTTTCGATCGCCTCACGCGCAAGGTCAGTGTGGGTGCCGGCATTGAACGAGAGCCCTGATAGAGCCGCAACCGGCAGACAGAAACTCCAGACTTGGGTGACAATTGAGTTCAGCCTGGCCATCTTGCTGGTCATCGTTGCAACGGTGTTGGCCAATGCCGTACCGGCCAAGCACGATGTCATCGATAATTGGCCCTATCCGTTCCGTTTTTCAATCGACGCCAATTGGGTCGATCCGCTTGTGCGCACGATCGTACTGACTGGCATCGTGTTTCTGATCACGGCCGGAATCGCGATCTCCCTCGGTCGCAAGAAACAGTGGGGAACCTCGTGGCGAATCGCTATCCCGTCAGTGCTGGGAATTCTTGGCCTTGGTGCGACGCTCTATCCCCTTTCCGTGCAATCGTACCCGGAAACCTATCGAAAAACTCCGGTCCCATTCGACGCCATTTCGATTGCCAATGGGGTTGACCTCTTTACGGCGAACTGTATTCCTTGCCATGGACCTCAGGCAAAAGGAAACGGTGTATTGGCGAAAGCGTTACCGAAGCAACCGGTCGATCTTCTTACGGAACCTCATACAGCCATGCACACGGCTGGTGATTTCTTTCATTGGCTCACCTATGGACGATTCAATGGTGTCATGCCTGCCTTTGGCGAGAAGCTTTCTGAAGAAGACCGCTGGGATCTGCTGAACTTTCTCCATGCCAATAACCGAGGCTATCAATCGAGAATCATCACGCCGCGTGTTCTGCCTGACCAGCCCTTTCTGGCGACGCCGAACTTCTCGTACACCGCGCACGACGGTTCAAGCGGGACACTGAAAGATTTTCGTGGCAAGCAAGACTTATTGCTCGTCCTCTTTTCTTGGCCGGAATCGCGCGAGCGGCTTGAGCGACTTCGTTCTATTGCGGCCGAGATTGCGAAGAATAATACGGCCATGTTGGCTGTCCCCATGGCAGACTTGTCTCCCGATGAGTGGGCTGTGGTCGTACGGGATATGCCTTTCCCGGTCGTGACGCAGGGGGCGCGCGAGATCTCCAGCAGTTATGTGCTATTCCGGAGGACGCTCTCGCTTCCCGACTTGTTCGGAGGCGGAACGAGACCAAAGCACATTGAGTTTCTTTTTGACCGCTTTGGATACCTACGAGCTAGGTGGATTCCTCAGGGGGATGGGACTGGTTGGGCGGACGTTGCCCTTCTGACACAACAAATTACACAGCTCAATCAGGAGCGAGAAATTCTTCCACCGCCCGGCGATCACGTTCATTAATCGTCGCCTTCTGCAAGTTCTTCAACGAGTCAGGTGTTCTTTCGTTCATATCCGTCACCCCTACCAATGAGTCATCTTGACTTCATCGATTCTAGAGGAGTATACCTCTGCCACCTGACCAAGGTCCTTATGGGAGTTGTAGCGATGGGGCTTGGTTAGTGTTCTTCATGATATCTTCATGATATTTTGCTTGACTCATCTTAAAGCTTTGTCGGATACTTGCGGACCTTTTGCGGGCTCAACTCTGAAGTTTTATGCAGTGCCTGTACTGGGGGTTGTGTGTTTGGACTATGGTAATCAGTAGTTGCACGTTTTCATTTAAAACAAGGAGGTAGCGGACATGGCAGCTGACAGTTCCGGGCGGGGCTATGACGTCTCGCAGTGGTACGATTCAAAGCCGGTGAAGATCGGCTGGTTTGCGATGTTGGCGATCGGGGTGTTTTGGGTCCTGTATCAACGGACCTTCGGGTATTCGCATGGGCTGGATTCCATGACCCCGGAGTTTGAGTCGGTGTGGATGGGGCTGTGGCGGTTTAACATTTTGGCCAACGCCATTTTCTTTGCCGTCTCGATCGGCTGGATCTGGGTGACGCGGGATCGGAACCTGGCGAACCTAGACCCGAAGCTGGAGTTGAAGCGGTACTTTTACTGGATGGGCTGGTTGGTGTGCTACATCTGGGGCGTGTACTACGCAGGCAGCTACACGTTGGAACAGGATGCGGCGTGGCATCAAGTGATCATCCGGGACACGAGCTTTACGGCGAGCCACATTGTGGCGTTCTACGGGACGTTCCCGCTGTACATTACGTGCGGCGTGTCGAGCTACCTGTATGCGCAGACGCGGTTGCCGCTGTATAGCCAAGCGACGTCGTTCCCGTTGGTGGCGGCGGTGGTGGGGCCGATGTTCATTCTGCCGAACGTGGGGCTCAACGAGTGGGGGCATGCGTTCTGGTTTGTGGATGAGCTGTTTGCGGCGCCGTTGCACTGGGGCTTTGTGACGTTGGGCTGGTGCGGGTTGTTCGGCGCGGCCGGTGGAGTGGCGGCGCAGATCGTGAGCCGGATGTCGAATCTGGCGGACGTGATCTGGAACAACGCTCCAAAGAGCATCTTGGATCCGTTCCCGGCTCAGGTGCAGAGCGCCAGCGCCAAGAGCGTGTACTAAGCAGCAATAGTTAGCAGTCCACATGTATCATTGGTCGGTAGCGGAAGCTGGTCTGGAGATTTGAAGTACTGATGGGTCTCTAGGCCGCTTCTGATCGGCTGAAATGACGGAGGGTGTCAGTTATGTTTAGAACCGATGAAATTATCAAGGCCTCGAAATTGCCGCCGGAAGGGGTGGCAATGTCTCGGCACATTGATCACATCTATTTTATCCCAATTTTGTTCATCACCATCGTCGGGACCTTTCACATGCACACCGCGTTGCTGTGCGGGGATTGGGACTTCTGGTTGGACTGGAAGGATCGGCAATGGTGGCCGATCGTCACCCCGATTACGACCATTACGTTTTGTGCGGCCCTGCAGTATTACAATTGGGTGAACTATCGTCAGCCGTTCGGGGCGACGATTACGATTCTGGCGCTTGGGTTCGGAAAGTGGATTGCCGTCTATACGTCGTGGTGGTGGTGGTCGAATTATCCGCCGAACTTCGTCATGCCGGCGACGCTGCTGCCGAGCGCGTTGGTCTTGGACATCACGCTCTTGCTCACCAGGAACTGGACCTTGACGGCGGTGATCGGCGCATGGATGTACGCGATTCTGTTTTATCCCAGCAACTGGCCGATCTTTGGCTATAGCCACACCCCGATCGTGGTTGATGGCTCATTGCTCTCATGGGCCGACTACATGGGCTTCATGTATGTCCGGACCGGGACGCCGGAGTACATCCGCATGATCGAGGTCGGGTCGCTGCGCACCTTCGGTGGGCACAGCACCATGATCTCGGCCTTCTTCTCGGCGTTTGCCTCGTCACTCGTGTACGTGCTGTGGTGGCAGTTCGGGAAATTCTTCTGCACCTCGTACTTCTACTTCACGGATGACAGGCAGAGAACGGTCAAGGTGTACGACGTATTCGCCTACGCCACGTTAGCACACGGCGATAAGGCAAAAGTTGGGGGGAAAGCATGAACGCCAAACAAACCTTTAAACGCTGGGTAATGGGCTTCTGCGGAGTTGCGACGCTGGCGTTGACGCCTGTTGTTGATGTGACTCCTGCATTTGCTCATGGAGAGCGCTCGCAGGAACCATTCCTGCGGATGCGAACTGTGAACTGGTACGATACGGAATGGGTTGGTAAGTCGACAAAGGTTAACGATGTAACTGAGTTACGTGGCAGGTTTCACTTGTCTGAAGACTGGCCTCGTGCAGTCGTGAAACCGCATCGTACGTTCTTGAACGTAGGGTCTCCGAGCTCGGTCTTTGTTCGTCTGAGCTCAAAGATGAACGGTGTTCCGATGTTCAACTCGGGCCCTCTCGATATCGGTGGCGATTATGAATACGTTGTTAAGCTGAAGGCCAGACTCCCAGGCCACCACCATATTCACCCCATGCTCGCGATCAAGGAGGCCGGTCCGGTCGCTGGTCCGGGTGGGTGGATGGACATCACGGGTCGTTATGAAGATTTTACGAACCCAATTAAGACTCTCACTGGCGAAACATTCGACTCTGAGACGATGGGTGGTATGACTGGCGTCATGTGGCACCTTTTCTGGGTGGTTGTCGCATGTTTCTGGGTAGGTTGGTTCATGATCCGTCCGATGTACCTGGTTCGTGCTCGTGTACTTGCTGCATACGGGGACGAGATCTTGTTGGATCCCATTGACCGTAAGGTCGGGGCGGCAATGCTCGTATTCGTGCTGGTTGTTGTAGTCGTTGGATATCTGGCAGCAGAGTCCAAGCACCCGATCAGTGTACCTCTGCAGGCTGGTGAAACGAAGGTGAAGCCGCTGCCTGTGAAGCCGAACCCGTTGACCATCGAAGTGGTTCACGCTGAGTACGATGTTCCTGGTCGTGCCCTGCGTATGAACCTTCATGTGATCAACAATGGCACGCAGCCAATCAGTATTGGCGAATTCACCACGGCAGGTATTCGGTTCACCAATAAGGTTGGTGCAGCTAAGGTGGATCCAAACTATCCACCAGAGCTGGTGGCCAGCGCCGGGTTGACCATGGATAAGGAGGGTGCAATCCTCCCTGGTCAGACGGTTGATATTAAGCTTGAGTCGAAAGACGTGCTCTGGGAAGTGCAGCGGTTGGTGGACATTCTCCACGATCCGGATCAGCGCTTCGCCGGGTTGTTTATGTCTTACACCGAAGGCGGTGAAAGGCTCATCAATCCAGTCTGGGCTCCAGTTCTTCCAGTCTTCACGAGATTGGGAGCATAACAAGCCTAGCGTTGGATCAGTAGAAGGCCGGCCCGTCTCATCGTTAGGTGAGGCGGGCCGGTTTTTTATTTGCCTATCGCAGTAGTAGCTTCTCCCTTGTACGGCTCTAGCATAGCGACTTCTGAATACCAGGATTCCAGTTTCTATGGGTGTGATGCAGTGTGTGCTCGCTCCCTTCAGTCCGTCTAAACGGGCTGTAGCTACAAGTATAGCTTCTAGTCAGTACGTCGAGAGCGAAGTGTGCAGGGCTGTTATACAAAGTAGGTTTGATCTAAATGGCGGAACTGATAAGGAGCACGTCTAGTGCTCCCCAGAAATCAAGCCACCTGGGGTGCATGTTGCGTGTGATATTGGACTGGGCTCCGATATCCGAGGGCACTATGGGGTCGTCCTTCGTTGTACCAGTGGATCCAGTCTCGAATGGTCCGCCGCGCCTCGTCAAACGTCTAGAACGTATGTTGCCAGACACACTCTTCTTTGAGACTTCGAAAGAACCGTTCGATGATCCCGTTCTATTCCGGCGTATAGGGTGTAACGAACTCCTACTGTAGCCGATAGGCTCAACAGGGCTTGCGACATCAGCGACTCTTGAAAATCAGCCCATTATCGCTGCGTAGGACCGGCGCGGTCGCGGGCCGGAGCGTCCTGAAGCGCTGGAGACCGGTGGCTTCGACGGCCCGATCGGCTTCCTTTGCCCGACTTCGTAATGCGAACGCGTAACCTACGATTTCCCGATCGTGGCAATCGATGACGGCGGCGAGATGGGCCCAGCCGTTCTGCCCACACGGAATATGGGGTCACATCTATCGCCCACCGATGTGGCTTCGACTTGCCCGACTGGTCCAGCCCTGCACGCGAGGACGTGGGGTGGAGATCCGTTGATGCACGAGCCATCCCTTCTGTTTCAGCACACGATAGATCGCCTTGCGGTTCACGGCAAACCCATCCCGGACGCGCAACAGCACCCGCAAGCGCCGAGACCAAAATGTAGGGTACGGCTCAATCCACTCGCACAACCGCTCGGTCCACGGTGGATCTGTGCGTCGCCGTGCATAGGCAGAGGAGCCTGTCCGATGCAGCCCGGCTCGGCTTATCCGAGACACCCAACAACGTGCCTCTCACGCGTCGGACGTCTTCCGGTCCAAAGGGTCGGGCTTCAACGCCTCCCGTAAAATATCGTTGTCGAGGACCAGATCGCCGATCTTCTGCTTGAGACTCTTGATCTGCTCATCCTTGATGGCGTCGTCATCCTTTGGGCGACTCCGGAGTGCGTTCTCGGCCCCGACCAGGAACTTCTCGCGCCAGTCTTCAACCTCTGCCACGGTCAACCCATGCTGCCCACGATCGCCACGCGGCACGTAACCGTCCATCGTTCGATTGCTTCACGGCCTTCTGCTGCCATCTCACCACCGCCTTGGTCCATTTAGGACCATGTCGTGAAGGGGGTCTCAATTGCAAGGTGGGCAGGATACAAAGGTAAGAAGCAAAATTGTATCTGAAGAAGACGCTGAGGGGCAGTGGGTAAATAATTGATCTTGTTGCTGGAGAACCGTGTCCCTTCACACCTGTGAAGGGACACGGTTCTCCTCGTATTAGGGGAGCGGGAGGGAGAACCGGACGACTCGAGCATCGTCATTGTTTATTGGACTACTTTCCGTTGGGAGTACGCCCTTCCAACCTACTGCAACCGCATTTGTTAGATCAGGGGACAAGGCAAGTCCGAAGAGAGCGTCGGTGGGGCCGCCGAAATCAAGAAGGGCCACACCATTACCGTTTAGGTTGGTATCACGTTGGCCATCAGGAGTGAGCAATACCACAGCAGCATCTTGTAATGTGGCAGTCGGCTTGCCTTGCCCCACAATGAGCACACGCTGGTCCGGCAACACCTTCAGAGTTCGACTGCGGTCGTCTTGACTCGCAACATCAATGGTGGTGACACCTGCATCGCCATAAGACTTATCCCAGGTGCCGTCAGACAAGAATCGTGCGCTGATCATATCCACTGTGGTTGCGGTCGCCAGACGGCCATATCCTGCAATAACCAGGGTCGATCCCTGGAGAGCGACATCGTACGCTTCAGCAACTCTTAGACCTAGGTCATTGTTGATAATACCGTTCTTGCCGAAGCTTGGATCAAGTTGGCCGTTTGAGTTCAGTCGAAACAGGACCGTTGATACGACTTCGTTCGGCGTATCCTCGGCGATCTCAGTGTGACCGCTTACGATGATCTTCCCGTCCGGTTGTACGATGGCCGTTCTTGGACTATCGTTACCTTGTTCCACATCGAGAGTGAAGAGGCCGTTAGTTCCGAAAGACTTATCCACCAACCCGTTAGCAGTTAATTTTACAACGGCGTAATCACTATCCGTCCGTCCAGCCACCTCTGCCAGCTTACCGCCGACAACCAGGAGATTGTCTCCTGATAACAACGTCAATCCCCAGGCGATATCTCCACGAAATGCCGTTCCATCGACCGTCCCTGTGCTGAGATCGAGGCGTGTGATTCCATTCGTGCCGAATGTCTGATCCAGTTGCCCCGTGGTATCAAATCGGATTACGGCAATATCGGTATCACGCGCGGCATCTCCAGTTGCTGTCGTATCGTGTTCGAACAAGCCGGCAATCACGATTTTCCCATCAGATTGGACGACGACGGCTCGCGCAAGTTCAGCTTTCTTGTGTGCGCCCACGGCCACATTAATGGTGGCGATCCCGTTTGAACCAAACGACGCATCCAATCCGCCAGTTGATCCAAAGCGCGCGACGGCCATCTGACTGTCATCATTTACAGTCGTAAAGCCTGCTGCGTAATACTGACCTCCTGCTGCTGAGGTGACGGCAAGGAAGCGGTCCGCTTCCGTGGCTGTGAGTGGTGCCGGCAGGATCTCACTCTTTAGTGCGGCGGGCGCTGAGGTGTTGGGGGGGGGCGATGACTCATCGCCGCTACATCCTGTGATGGTAAGAGTTGAACTGATCAGTAGTAGCCCAATAATGAAATAGAAGTCATGCTGTACATATGGGTGTGTCGTTTTAAATGCCATGGCACTCCTTATCTTAATGTGTAACCGTACTGATGAACCCAGGGAGGTAAGGCAAAGAATAGGTTCAATCTCCGGGCCATTTGACTTTGCGGAAGGGTTGTCAGCGTATATTTCAACCTGTCATGGTAGCGTTCTCCTTTCTTGAGTCATCCCCCGTGTCACAGCTGTGAGCCGTAGTCGGGTGCGCATCTGTGGAGAGGTACTTCAAAAACACAGAGCCCATGGTTGGTAAACAACCATGGGCTCTGGACTCTTAGTCCTTTGGCCGCGTCTGGGTCGATCAGAGACGTGATCGGTTATCCGTCCTTCAGTTTGTAACTCCGTGGTTCAATTCCTATGGCTGAGTTCTTCTCCGTTACGGAACCAGCGCATTTGAGATGACACGTCCCCAACCCTCGGGCCTCATACGCGTAAAGAACCAATCATGAGCCTGGGAACTGCCTCAACCATGCTTTTAGTCGCCGTGTTCGCATCGACTGTGCGAGCCCTCTGGCTTGTCCCAGCTGGCGGTGAGCACATCGGCACTTGATGCACCACAGCGTTGGGTTCGAGTGACAGATCGGTTCGTGACAGCGCTGGCAGGTCATTACGACTAACGGGGCGCGCGTGGAAACTTCCATCCAGCTCACCTCTCTCTCTGGTTGGGACGTGGTATGGCGCATAGCAAACGGTGTCCTATTGGTAGTCTTCGTTGAGCGATTGCAGAAATGCTGCAAGGGGTCTGAGGTCATTGGGATTAAGCGCAATCCCTTGCAGCTGGGCTGCACCATTGCGAAGTTGCTCTGCCCGTGCCAGGGTAGCCATGTCGCGATAAAATGTAAGCACATCGTCAAGTGTGTCGAATTGCCCGTTATGCATGAATGGGGCTGAGTGGCCTAGGTCTCGCAGCCCCGGTGTTTTGAATCGGGCGACGGCACGATTCAATAGATCGCTCTGCGAAGCGGAACACGGCTGGTCCTCATCGCACAGAATGGTTCGGATCTTGGACTGAGGCGTTGGCATGTCAGGATTAGCGAAGACGTTCCACAGGCCTAGATCGGTCAAGGTTGTTGCAGATGCGGGAACGGCTCGGAATCGCTCGCTTGCCGCAGGATGCTGTTCTGTAGCTGGTAGATCGTCGGCGGTTCGCGTGGCGAGTGTAGGGATCGCCAGATTCATGAAGGCGCCATTCCCATGGCCAGGAATCTGATCATATTCCTTCTGGGTCGTTCCCGTATTGTGAGCTTTGAAATCGGTGAAGTTCGGTGCAGGGTGACAAACAACGCAGTTCCCGATTGTCCCGGTGGCCAGTTCAGATGGTGAGGCGGATAGAGCCGCCGGTTCTGCGAGGAACATTTTCAATCCGGCCAATTCTTGTGCTCCAAACGAGAATGGTTGGGTATGAAATTGAAACTGACCACCAACCCGATTCGGATTTGAGGTGACGAACCTGAGGGTGCCGGCCGATTCACGCTGTTTCACAAGTTGCAACAGACGTCGGCTGTAGTCGATCGGTAATTCGTTGGAATCCGGTGCCTGCGGGAGTCCGTTTGTCGCTAAAAACACATCGAATGGAGAGCGAATGGGTGAGCCGCTGTCTTCGGTCTGTGAAAAGCGGAGGCCATTGACGTAAGCGGCCACTACTTTGACCACGGCATCGAAGACCTCCTGATCGGTCCCGGAGCCGACGAACGCGCGGAATTGGGGCGGAAGACGCAATTCATCAGGCGTGTTTGGATTTGTGCCGGCAAAAAGAGTTCGGTAGGGCAGACCGGTGTCAGTCAGATCGAAGGAGCCATCGTCCCCTCGGACGACATTAGCGATGTGGGCGATGGCTTGCGCCTTTTCGTCAGGCAGCCAGCCAAAGTTACGACCTGTAAAGGTGGCCGCAATCAGCTCTTCGATGGAACTAAACTCGGCATCGAAGTGGAGCAGGATGCCTCCTGCTCGAGTGAGTGTCGAATTTACCAAGGGTGGAGAGTTTCTCGGGGCGTGCGTCTTGCCATCCCCTCGCGCCGGAATCGGACTGCGGCGCGCGAAATCGGCGTAGGCCCGCATCCCTCCACCAGGGACGGCGAGGACATCGTCGACCAAATGGCAAGCACGGCAATTCATCGACATCCCCTTGAATGGTCCTGGATCGAGTGGTGCGCCAAGCGTTTCGACAGTATCCATGACAATATCGCCTGTGTTGGGATCATTCATGCTGCCGCCGTTGTCTAGGAAGATCTTGAACGATTGGGCGAATCGGGTTTCCAGGAACAGCCGTTCACCGACCGCCTCCTCGGCACCGGGCGTGCCCGTATCGGTAATCGGAGGCGTCGTGTTCTCACCGCCTGATCCCGAGCATGACACGAGCCCAAGGAAAAGAAGGATCGGAGCTAGACCGCTAAGGGAGAGTGTTGATTGAGAGCAAAGGGCAGTGGGACTCATGATGCAAGAGGTCCTTTCGTAATGATTGTGTTATCCATTTAGTACTGTGTCCTTAACCATGGTTCGTGACAGTCTGTTATCATTTCTTGGGCGGCAGGGATCCTCGGGAGGCGAGGACCCCTGCCGGGTCAAGTGGGAGGGGTGGGGCCTCCCACTTTGAAGCCGGCGTAGCTGGTACGCCGGCGGGGTTACTGCTGGAGCCGGTCTTTTATAGACACTGGATTCGTTTCTGCTCAACACTCCACCAAGGTATTGACCACGAGAGGATCAAATTGAGTGCCTGCGGCTATCTGTAGGATGCGGAGCGCGACGCGATCACGCTGGAGTCGATCATGAGTGTGCGGAACGTGAACCGCCGTAAATGCATCGGCAACGGACAAGATTCTTGCCCCTAAGGGAATAAATTCTCCCCTGAGTCCGTAAGGGTAGCCAGATCCGTCCCAGCGTTCGTGGTGATGTGCGATCATGACGGTGGCTTCACGGAGGAATAGAAATGGCTCAAGTAAGATCGATCCGAGCCGTGGATGATTCTGAATAGTGGCGTAGGAGTCTGCGTCGTGTGATTCTCGCCCCGTTTGAAACTCAGCGGGGAGCATCAGGAGACCAATATCGTGGAGGAGAGCGGCCAACCTCAACTGGTGCAGGACCTCGGTATTCATTCTCAGCGCCTGTCCAATATAAATGGCAGTGATAGCCGTGGCCTCGCCATGTCCTGCTTGCCAGGGCAGAAGCCGATCCAATTCCCTTGTCACTTGACGAACCAAAATGCTCTCCAGATCGCGTTGTGATGTAGGAGAAAGGGAGAGGCGGTCGATTTTCTTGAGCATGCCTTGAATTGCCAAGACGGCCGGCTGGACCTGATCGAGACTGTGGACCTGCATGGCGCTACCTCCTTCAAAACAAAGAGCCCGAAACCACTGTTGTGATTTCGGGCTCTGGGTGAACAACCGCTGGCCGCTCAGAAAGTACGATGGTGTCAATAACCTACGACTCCGGTGGTCGTTTCCCTCCCATGAGCGGCTGTCTAAGCACCCACATTTCATACAGAGGAACGATCATCATGACCAGAAAGCTCAGGGTCATCAGCATGTCACCCGTGAGCATGGAGAGGACGAAAACGGGGGAAACATAGCTGATGAGCCAGGGCGACAGTAGATCGAGCATGACGCCACCAAAACCGGCCCAGGTGACGATGGCCTTGAGGAGATGGCTGGCGTTGGTCAGGTACATCACGTGAATCAAGATCATAAACACGACCGGCATGGTGAAGAGATGGAAATGAGTGATTTCGGCCAGCTCGCGAAACGACATCGGTTCGCCAAAGGTCGCATCGGAGCCTCGATAGTGTTCGGCAATGCCTTGTGGGGACAATCCCGTCATACTATGTGCCCAAAAAAACGAGAAGCAGAATCCGACGAACATCAGTAACAAAAATAAGGTGTACAGCAAGCGAATGTGGCGATCTGAGTCACGTAGTCTGAATTTCTGGTTAAAGTTTCGCATGCTCGGGACGCTGGGTCCGCTGTGACTAATTGCCAAATATCGACGGCAGGAACCCCTTATCCTTTTTGACGGCCACTGTATCGCTACCAATCCCGGCGGGCTTGAGATAAAACTCGTCGACCAGGACCAGCACTCGTTTGACGCCGGCGCTGATCGAGCGGACGGACATGGTGGCTCCGGAGATGTTGATAATATCCTTATTGATCCGGATTGGATCCAAAACCGTCTTGCCTTCATATTGTACGTTGAACCGTTTCCGCCCTACTTCGCTTCCTCTGGCTTCACGAAATACCAATAGTTCAACGTCGGAGCAGGCTCCTTTCGCATCGACACCGACCATGTAGGTCATGTGTTTATGCTTGCCGATGGTGTTGTGGACGATGGCATAGCCATCGACTTTTTCTCCCGTTTCACCAATATAGACTTCGAATGCTTGTTCCGGGAATTTCCACCCGATGCGTTGTTCGATCAGATCCTTCTTGTCTTGGCTGAGTTGGATGACTTCCTTGCGAACACGTTGCGATTTCGGGAGGATGATCTTTACAGCCTCATCTTCCGACATGAAAACTTCAGCATGATTCAATTCCGCCTCGGTGAGATAGCGCTTCAGATCGTTATCCCATACCTGTTCAGCTCCAGCCGATACAGGAGCGGAGAGGCAGAGCGCTGCTCCAATCACGAAGCCTGAAAGGACTTTTTTCAGGTGGCTGAACATCCGTGTTCCTGTAACTTGGCATCCAGGCGATCTTGTACGTCTCGCATGACTTCTTCGGAAGGATCAATCGGGGCCCAGCCGAAGAGACGTGATCCTCCTCGCATGACCCAACTCTGTCGTTCTTCGAGGAAAAAGACACGTGTCTTGTCGTCCACCCGCTTCACCCGTAGGGTGAGGCGAGATCGATCTTTGCTGTCCGGGATTTCCCGTCGAAACGCACCGTACTTTCGGCCAGGCATCGGGATTTCAAGCCAGTGTGTGACGATCACTCCGGCCTCTTTATCAGTCGTATCGGCAGACCGATCCTTTACGGCATCAATGGCGGCATCCCAGGCTTGGTCATAGCTACAGGTGGTAGCTCGTTGTTGCATGCCGCTGGTCATCAAGGCACAACCGCCCACACTTCCAATCAAAAGGATCGGGAGAAGACGGAGGTTCATTCGCTGCAGAAACGTTGTCATGTCATGTGCTCCCCGCCGAAACGGCGGGGAGCCTCCTTAGCTATATTGTTAGAAGTAGGTTGCTGCTTGGAACAGAAATCCGTCTCCGTCCATCGGACTGTTGGCAGTACCTAAATCCCCTGCAGGGGTTAATCCCACTGCGCCGTTTTGCGCGTTATGCTGCCAATTGATTTTGAAGACCATGTCTTCGACGGGTCTGAAATTTAGACCGACTGTCAAGCGATCGAGTTCTCGTCGATTACCAAGGCTATTTACTCCACCCACCGTGCGATTGTCTGTATCCGTGTCGATTTGCTCCCAGCGAACTGTTGCCGTGAAGGTGGATGCATCCGAGAAGTGGCTGGGGGCCAGTCTCTTCAGAATTTCTGGCATAAAGTGATAGTTCCCCTGGACATAGTAACCGAACATGCCTGCAGGGCCGATTGCGTTGCCGGTTACCCCTGTAGCATTATTGTTGCTGATTCTGGTCCATGCCGCTTCACCAATCAGCTCGAAGGGACCTCGTTGTAACGTCCAATCTACCGCAAAGATGTCGATATTTCCTGAGCCGATCGTAGCAGCCGAGGGCTTATATTGCCCATGGTAGCCAGAGCCGGCGATTTCAATGCCCAACATGGGACTAAAGGCTAAACGACCGACGACGGCCTTGCTGTCATCACGATCTCGAGATACGCTTCCGCGCGCACTTCGGATGCCCAAATCAGTGATTGCACCGGCAGTTTGGGTCATACCATTGACCGCATAGAGTTCATAATCGATCTTCGACAGTGCCGATGGGTAGAAAGTTCCATAAATACCGGCGCCGGCCTCGAACCAGGTGCTTGGAATAATGAGTCTGGATACCATCGGCCGATCAACCAGATCGTTTAACGGTGAATCATGGAGGAGATTGAACTTGCCGACCGGCATGAGGAGGATACCGCCTCGGAGATTGATTCGTTCGTCGACCAGATAGTCTAATTGGGCGAACTCGATCTGAATCGAACCATCGCCCTGGGGAGAATTGGTTCCACCACGTTCAATCTCGATTTCTGCAGCAAACTTCACTCGATCCGTAATGTCTGCATAAATGAAGGGCACGAGGCGCTGCTGGCCGAAGCTATTGCGGCTGGGATTGTCTAAGTTCTGGCGAGACAGGATGTTGTACATCACGTCCGCATACCCGCCAAGCGTGGCTTTAGGTGCGCTCAAGAATGGCTTTGCGTAAATCAATTTTCCTGACCCCGTGGAACTGAACCCGAGAGAAGTTTTTTCTTCTCCTGGGCGACCGACCCGAATGTCGGTCATTGGCCCGGCCTCCACAGGATATTGTTTTGGAGACGAACTCACTCCGGGAATCTCCCGAGATTCCCGTTCCTGTGCTTTTTGTAACGCTTCTTCGAGTCTTTTCACTCGTTCCTCAAGGCTCTCTTCTGCGAAGACCGGGGTGACCGACAGCGCCAGAATTGAAAGAGCCCCGAGGATTGACCGCATCTTCATGGGTATCCTCCGTAAATAATGAGTAAGGTTGTGGCCCGACTCGGGACTCGATGGTCTCTGGTCTTTCTGGTAACTCGTATGGATGGACTCGGTACGCATGCTTCCTGTGCGAGGTAAGACTAAGTCGAAGCGGTTCCCCAACCTTCAATCGAAGAAAATGGAATCACGACGATGCGTTTGCACCGCTTACACTTGAGTTCCAGCCCTTGTCCGCACACTTTGGCGATCAATTGCCCGCACTCGCAGCGCGTCTCAAGGGTCTGAGGACCTTCGGTTAAGGAAGCCTTTGCGCTTGCCATAGACATACGAGCCACTGGTTTAAGTGAAATTGAGAACGATTATTAATATCCTGATCGGTGTTTTGCTGTCAAGATATAATTTCAGTCCTGCAGTACTGCTAGAATCTTGAGAGATTTTGTATAATTTTGCAGTAAACATGAAACTCGGCATGGTTCAATTGGTATTTGTGTTGACCGTCGTTGCGAGCCTGTCGGGGTGTGTGACACGGTTGCCGGCTTTGATCGATCCACAGGATGTGACTGGAGGTCTGGTTGTGGGGAGAGACCACTGCCTTGACTGGAGACAGATCTCGGCGGTTTTCACCTGCTGTGCGGTTCGTTGAAATTGAGGACCAAGTGTTTCACAAGCGATTCCAAGTTGAAATCAACTCTCCCGATCGACATTTTGTTGTTCATCTGCCGTCCGGGCAATATCGGCTGACTAGGGTACAGATCTCTGAAGGCCCCTTCATGTCTATGGCGGATGTAGCGATGACTTTCCCAGTCGATGCCACTGCCATGACCTATGTGGGGACTTGGAGATTCGGAGTCGATGTCCTGCATTATGGACGGATGCTCATGGTCTCTGTGATCGCCGATCAAGCCGAGCGGGAAAAGGCGCAGGAGTTTCTTGATGCCCAGTATTCGACGTTGAAGGGGAGCTCGATGGTTGAAATGCTTCCGCAGCCGACAGAGGTCGAAGCACGACTGTATGAGGTTATGCCGTACCCGCGGTATCCGAGATACTTTCGCCGGCACTGGTGGTAAGAGTGATAGCCCAATGAAGATTTCTCAATCCCCGATCAGCCTCCTGGCGATCTATGTCCTTGTTCTGATCATGCTGGGCGGTTGCGCACAACTAGCTCCGTCCTCTGCAGCCGTGATCGCGAAACGTGCTCAGATGCACATGGGGACGCTTGTGACTGTGACCGCTGTCGCGTTTGATACGCAGGTGGGTGATCGAGCTGTCCAAGCTGCTTTTGATGAGATTAAGCGACTTGAACAGTTATTGAGTACCTGGCGATCTGACAGTGAGCTCTCACAGGTGAATGCCGAAGCTGGCCGCCGACCTGTCAACGTAAGCCGAGAGACTTTTGAAGTGGTTGGGCGATCTTTGGACATTTCACGCCTGACCCATGGGGGATTCAATATTGCACTAGGACCTGCGATCGAAGCTTGGAGTGTCACCGAACGGCAGCAGATTCCTGACGATTACACATTGGAACAGTTGAAGCCGCTCGTTGATTGGACAAGCATTCAACTCGATCAGAAAGCACAGACGATTTATCTGCCGCGCAAGGGAATGCGCCTTGATGTCGGTGGGGTTGGAAAAGGCTATGCCGCCGATCGGGCGGTGGAGGTCATGAAACGAGCAGGTGCTAAAGGTGGAGTAGTCGCGTTATCCGGAGACATTAAAGCATTTGGTGTGCTCCCAGAGCGAACAGGGTTTCCTGTCGGGATCAGGCATCCTCGTGATGAAGGAGCGCTTATCGGCATCATCGATTTGCAAGATGAATCAATTTCAACGGCCGGTGACTATGAGCGGTTCTTTGAACGGGATGGTATTCGTTATCACCATATTCTAGACCCCTATACGCTGCAGCCGGCACGTGAATGTCAGAGTGTGACGGTGATTGCCAAGGAAGGGGTGATGGCCGACGGGTTGGACACCGGTATTTTTGTGCTTGGGCCAAAAAATGGGATGGCGCTGGTCGAACAGTTGCCGGATGTTGAAGTCATCATCGTCGATGCGAACGGTACCCTGCTGGTGTCCTCGGGGCTTCGTGATCGGTTGGGTGCGCCATGAGCATCAGCTTCCCCGATTATCGAGCGGTTTTCATGTCGTAACTGATTGAGAACTTCACCGATATTTTGGGACGTTCCAGTGGATGCGCGAGTTTGACTGGCGAGCCGTTTCGGACATCTTCCAATGCAACCTGGTCCAATGCTGCGTTCCCTGAACCCTTGGCGATGCGCACATCGCTCAGTGAGCCATCCTCGTGCAAGAGCGCAATCAGAGTGACTTTTCCCTCAATCCCTTCGGCACGCAATGCTGCGGGGTAACGTTTATCGAGTCCCTCAATCCATTGTGCCATGAGAGCGGCGAGCCATCCATAATCGATAGTGGTTGATCGTTGTGGGACAGCCGATGCCTCCGAAGAAGTCTTGGAGGGTGAAGAGTCAGGAGAGGGAGCCATAACTGATGGTGAGACTGGTGACTCACTGATGTCGGTATGGTGAACTGATGCATGTTCAGATGCTGGCATCAATTGGGGCGGCGAAGGAGTCAGCTCTGGTGCTTTGGATTCATCCTGAAGCGGTTCTACCTGTTGAGGCAGTGGAGCGAGCTCGGTTGGTGGTATCGCTGGAGCTGACGCAACCGGCGTCGATTCACTGCGTTGAACCGGACGTGCCGGCGTAGGGGTGTGCTTGGTGGGCGGTGTCGTGTGTGCAGCCGGAGCAGTCGCTTTTGCTGAAGGTGAAAGGGTTTCCACCATCGCCACATTCCATTGGAACAGGTCCCCTTGTGGGGCCAGATGAATACGTTGCGCGAAAAAGATGGCGACAAGAGCCAAGCCGCCATGTACGAGGCAAGAGAGAAGCCATCCAGCGGCTGTGGGGCTGGAATCATGAAGAAGAGGTCGCGGCGAGTCTTGCATTTAGAGTCGAATGACCTCCAAGCTCACTTGTTGAAATCCAAGGCCGCGAATCTCATCGACGAGTGCCACGAACTTTTCGAGCAATGTGACTTTATCTGCACGAACAACCACCGCTGACTCGCGAGGCCGAGAGCTCAGGACCGTGGGAAGGCCACCCTCTGGGACCGGTGTATCGTTGACAAACAAGTTTCCCTCCGCCGTCAAGGCAATCACGATGGGCACGTCTTGCCGATCGCTGACTGCTTTCGCTTTGGCGAGGTTGACGGGAATTTGGCCCGTGCTGATGAAGGTGGCCGTGGTTAACACGATGACCAGCAGGACCAACATCACATCCACGAGGGGAATGACGTTGATCTGATCAATGTTCCGATCCATGTTGTGCCTTATAGTCTGTGAGGAGTTCGGTAACGCGTCGACGCAGCAGGTTATTCATGACGACACAGGGAATCGCGACGAGCAACCCAACGGCGGTTGCTTTCAACGCCAGGCTTAACCCGATCATAATGGTATTCACGGCCATTGTGCCTGATGTCCCCATCGTATGAAAGGTTAACATAATTCCGAGGACGGTTCCGAGGAGGCCAATATAAGGAGCGTTGGCCGCTACAGTTCCGATCACGACAAGACGCTTGGTCAGCGTGATTTCCAGCAGCTGGGCGTTGGAAAACCGAGAGAAGTCGACACGCTTATAGAAGAGCCACCGTTCGATGGCCACCGCCACGGACCACACACTGAGCACCAGTAAGAGACCAATCACCCCGTAATCAATGACGTCTTTCAATGCATCCATCGCGACTCCTTACATTGTGGAAGGGGGTTCAAGCCGGGCGGGGTTGAGGACTTCAACGCTCGTTCATCCATGCCAGATTTCTGGGGAAGCTGTCAATGTTCACCTGCAGCCAGTCTATTCCAGTGTTGCTATGGAGGAGGGGGTGCTTCGGTCTGAAACAGTACGGTATGGGTTGCCGAAACATGGAGTTCGACAGAGGTGCCTTCCTGGTAGACGCTGGTCGAGCTTTCACTGCTATGGACGATTTGACCGGAAGGAAGTTGAACTCTGTACAAATTTTCAGATCCGCGGAACTGCCTGGCCATGATTCTCGGTTCGGCGGATTTGTTGGGCACGAGATGCACGTCGTCCGGGCGAATCATGACGGCAACATGGTCTCCTTCGGACCCGTTGAGCGTATTGGGAAACGTTCCTAGCTCGGTGTGAACCAATCCCTGATGAATCCGGCCGGCAATGAAGTCGGCTTGGCCTACAAAGTCGGCCACGAACCGCGTGGCCGGCAGATGGTAAATAAGTTCAGGGGAGTCCATCTGCTCGAGCACCCCTTGATTCAACACGGCGATGCGATCGGCCATGGCAAAAGCCTCGTCATGGTCATGCGTGACCATGATGCTGGTGGTTTTCATCTGACGTAACAAGGCGTGGACTTCTTGGCGCATGCGACTAGCCATGTCGGGGTCCAGGTTGCTGAACGGTTCATCCAGCAGGAGCAAGACCGGATTTTGCACCAGCGCTCGTGAAAGTGCTACGCGTTGCTGCTGCCCTCCCGATAACTCATGCGGATATCGGCGATCAAACCCCTCCAACCCGGTCAAGCACAGCATCTCATCGACTCGATGCTTTCGCTCTGCCCGCGGCAGGTGGTTGAGTCCAAATGCGATGTTGTCGGCGACACGCAGGTGCGGAAAGAGAGCGTATTCCTGAAAGACCATGCCGATGCGTCGATGTTCCGTGGGAACCGTCTCCGAGGGAGATGAGACCACCCGTCCCGACAAGAGAATTTCTCCAGACCGTACTGGCTCAAATCCGGCGATGGCTCGTAGCACGGTGGTTTTCCCACAGCCGGATGGCCCGAGCAGACAGAGGATTTCACCTTCCCTGACGGAGAATGCGATATCGCGAACGGCCGGTCGACTTGAACCATAGGCACAGGAGATGGAGCGGAGCTCCAGGATCGGAGCCGCCGGAGAGCAGAGATGGGCGGCTGCATGGAGTTGGTCGGCACTGATCGGTCTGGTCCATGCTGAGGTATTCATGATCGGTCCTTACGCGGTGCGCCAATCGCGGGAGAGTAATAAGCCAAGGGCGGGTAGACCAACGAGCACGATCAAGAGAGCGGAGGGGGCCGCCAGCTGATAATATTCTTCACTCGCTTCAAGCCAAACTCGGATGGCCAAGGTGTCAAACCCAACGGGGCGGAGCAAGAGCGTGGCAGGCAGCTCTTTCATCGTTTGAAGAAAGATTAGAACCCAGGCCACGATGATGCCGTTACGGATGAGCGGCAGTGTGACCTGTCGCACGGTTTCGCGAGCGTTCAGTCCCAGGGTGCGTGCAACTTCTTCAAGATTGGGAGTGATCTGCTGGATTGCCGGTTCGAGCGATTGGAGCCCAGCCGGAAGAAAGTGTAAGACATAGGCGATGATCAAGACGATAACTGTTCCATAGACGACCGGTATCAGGTTGAGACAGAGGACCAACACGGCGAGTGCCGCGACCGGTCCCGGTAACACATATCCGGCATAGGCGGCCTGGAGGCAGCCGGTGTTGAGCCACGTGGGTTTGCGACTTGCCAGATAGGCCAATGGCAGTCCGACGAGCACGCCAGCTGTGGCAGCCAGGGTTGCGAGCACGGCACTGTTCCAGACAAAGCCGAAGAATTGTGCATCAAGAATCGCAAGGGCTTCAGGAGACAGGCTCCACGCGATCAAGAAGCACACAGGGATCCCGAAGGCTGCCCCCAGGATTACAGAGAGAGATGCCGTCAGGCCTACCGTCTGGAGCCGGTTGCACTGGATTCGCTGTGGAGCGCGGTAGCGACCAGCGGTTTGGTAAAAGCGACTTTTGCGACGAAACCATCGCTCGGTTACCAAGAATAAGAGTGCCAGGACGACCAGCAATACACTTAAAATACTCGCGGCCTGATTGTCCAACTGGCCGGTCATTTGTTGAAACACGGCATACGTCAATGTTTGATAGCGTAAGAGCGACACGGCTCCAAAATCGGAGACCACGTAGAGGATGACCAGCGCAACACCGGCGACAATGGACGGTCGCAACAGCGGGAGGGTGACGGAGAAAATCCTTCTCAGGGGAGAGGCGCCACAGGTACGGGCGACTTCTTCAAACGACACATTGAAATTCAGGAGCGCGCTCCGCGTGAGCAAATAGATGAACGGGAATGTTGCGAGCCCCATGACCAAGGTGACGCCCATAAAACTTTGAGGCGAGAAGATTCTGGCCTGAGGGTTGCCTGCCAGCATCTGCCAGAGTTGTTCAACCGGGCCGCCGAATCCCAACAGATAGTTGAAGACATAGGCTAACACGAACGTCGGCATGGCGAGGGGAAATACGAGAGCAACTTCCCAGAACCGGCGCCCAGGAAACTCACAGCGGGTCACGATCCATGAGGTCGAGACCCCTAAAGCAAGCGCGAGGAGCACAACAGCACCGGCCAAAGAAATCGTGTTCCAGAGGAGTTCAGGTACACGCGTTGCCCACAGTCGATACCAGACCGATGGATCAGCCGAGAGGGCCAAGGACACGATGTAGATCAATGGGAGTAGAACGAGTGCCGCACTGGCCAGTGCAGCTAATTGGAGGGAAATGAGCGATGATGGGCGTACGGCAATCACAGGTCACTCGGTGTTACCGCATCCCCACTTGTTCGATGAGTCGAAGGGTGGGTGCTCGGAGTTCGGCAAGTTTCGCCAAAGGCACCATGGCGGCTCGAAAACTCTTTCGCTCGACGAGAGCTGGGTCAGCTTGAACCTCGGGATGGAGCGGATATTCTTTATCAAGATCAGCAAATATCTTCTGACCTGCCTGTGAGACGAGGAATTCAACGAGCAGTTTGGCTTGTTCCACACGAGGCGTATGTTTCAGGACGCCGATGCCGGCTACGTTCATAATGGCCCCCATGCCGCCTTCTTGTTGATCAGGCATCAGCACCGCGATGGGCGCAGCTGGTTGGGTGGCGAGATGACGATAGACGTAATAGTGATTGACGATTCCCAGCGCGACCTGACCTTTGGCGACCGCCTCGACGATCTGGGAACTCTTCTGGTAAACCTGAGTCCCGGCATTATCTCGAAGCCCCTCAAGGAACGTCTTAGTGCGATCATCACCGATACTGGCGCGGATCACGGAGACGCCTGCTTGCAGATATTCGCTGCCGGCGTTCGGAATGGCGAGTTTCCCCTTCCATATCGGATCGGCCAAGTCCAGCAACGATTTGATGTGGTCCGGCTTTACCAGCGTGGTGTTGTAGGTAATGATCCAAAATCGTCCGGACAAGCCGATCCAGCTGTTGTCGGTTGCCCGAAACTGAGGAGGAATGGCTCGCTCGATTTCGCGCATGCTCAGTGGTCGGAACAATCCGGCCGTACGGGCGAGTTCCAAACTCCCGGCGTCGTTCGTGATAAATACATCGGCTGGACTTCGGTCGCCCTCGGCTTTCATCCGATTCACCAGCTCGGTTGTACCGGACGACAGCAAGGCGATCTTGATGCCGGTCTTCGCGGTGAACTCGTCCAGAGCCGGCTTGATCAACCGTTCAGCCCGTCCGGAATAGACGGTCAACTGGTCGGCAGCGGTGGTGACGCTCGGGAGAATCATGGAGAGGAGCAAAACAATACATGCAGCACGTACGCCGATGAACGGATGGTGATTGATGCGCAGAGTGGTCCACGGAGCCTTGTGAAGAGATCCCGACATGGCAGACCTTTATGGGATAGCGACCGATATGATTTGAAATTGATAAGCTATATCAAAAAGAATACCAGAAACATTTTGGCGGGTCAATGACGGCAGTGGGTGCAGAGTCCGTAGAGTTCGAGCCGGTGGGTAGTAATCGTAAAGCCGTTCTTGGTCGCGACTTCCTCTTGAAGTCGTTCGATATCGCAGTTTTCAAATTCCACGATCTTGCCACAGCCTGTGCAGATGAGGTGGTCGTGATGGCCCTTATGGGACACGTTGTCATACTGAGTCTGTGTTCCAAAGTGCCGAGCTTGAGCCAACCCTGCTTCGCAGAACAGGTTGAGGGTCCGGTAGATGGTTGCGAGCCCAAGATGAGGATCTTTACGTGCCAACTGATGGTACATTTCCTCAGCCGTGATGTGTTCTTGTTTCAAAAAAGCGTCGAGGATCAACTCACGCTGGCGTGTAAATTTGAGTTGGTGTTTCTCGAGATGCTCTTTCAGAATTTCCATTTCCTTGGCATGTTTAGACATCGTAACAGATCGCTCCTCCCTAAAGAGGGGGATTAAAGACGAAATGAAGCAGTGGGTCAAGAGGCTTTCTCTCACCGATCGACCAGCGTCTGGTTCCCCTTTGACGGCTGCTCCCATGGCTGTCTATAGTGAGGCTCTCGGTTGTCTGGTGAGGATTCAGTGAGAACACCCAGTCAAATTCTTGTTGACCGTGTGCTGCTGCTCTACATTCTTCAGCTCGCTGAATCCCATGGATTATTGAGTGATGTGAAGCTCCAGCAGCTCTGTTTCCTGTGTGAACTCCAGACCTTTGCCAAGGGGGTCAAGGCCCTCCATTTCGAATTCTTCCGATTTGCATACGGGGCCTTTAGTAAGGAGCTGGATAATGATCTGACGTCGCTCCGGCGAAAAGGCCGAGTTGAAAACTTCACCGTCTCGGATCAAGTGAAGGAGGAGGCGATCCCATTACTGCTCACAGCCATCGAGGGTGTGGAGGCCAACGAACAGGTCAAAGAGATCATCGAGGCCGTCGTGGCGGCCTATGCGCCACAAGATAGTGGCACTATCACGAATTCGGTTGAGGCGGTGCAGCTCAGTACGCCTCAGGATCCTGAACTCAAAATTCCCATTCGAGATATCGTGTTTCACACGACACTACTCGTGCCGCATCGCATCGACGTGCAAGCTGAATTCATCATCCCTCCCGCTATCGCGGGAAAGCTCAATGCGGCGATGGGGTATGAGTCCCGACCGGCATGGGACAGTCAGAGTTGGTAGAGCTCTTCGTACTTCTGCTCCACATAATTCAGGAAGGGCTCGGGACGGAGTGAGGAGCCCGTGATCCGTTCGGCCAGGTGGGCTGGGGTAAACATGCGACCCCAGCGGTGAATCTTCTGCTCCAACCACCGGCGCAGGGGGAGTAGTTGTCCCGCAGCGATATCAACCTCCAACTGTGGGAGCTCCAATTTGGCCTGTTCAAAGAATTGGACAGAATATAGGTTGCCTAGGGTATAGGTCGGGAAATACCCGAAAGCGCCGAACGACCAGTGAACATCCTGTAACACGCCTTCGGTATCGGACGGTGGTCTGATGCCGAGATATTCCTCCATCTTGTCATTCCAGAGCGCGGGTAACGCTTCAGGCTGAGTCTTGCCTTCCACTAGCGCTTGTTCAATCTCAAACCGCAACATGATGTGGAGATTGTAGGTCAGCTCGTCCGCCTCGACACGGATCAAGGAGGGCTTAACGCGATTGATCGCGGCATAGAAGTGATCGACATCCATTCCGTGCAATTGGTCAGGGAAGGTCTGTTGTAAGATCGGGTAAAAAAAACGCCAGAACGGCCGAGACCGCCCGACGCAATTCTCCCAGAGGCGGGATTGGCTCTCATGGATTCCCAAGGAAACTGAGTCGCCCAGCGGCGTGCCGAAATAGCGCTGATCAAGGCCCTGGTCATACAACCCGTGACCGCCTTCATGGATACAGCTGAACAGGCAAGACTGGAGCTCCTGTTCATGCACGCGAGTTGTGACGCGTACGTCGGTGGGATGAAACGAGGTTGTAAAGGGATGGGCCGAGAGGTCCAGTCGACCACGTTCGAAGTCATACCCCATGGCTGTCAGGACCAATCGGCCAAACTCCAGCTGACGACTATGATCATAGGAGTGGTGGAGAACGCCGTCGTCAATCTGGACCCGACTCTGAGTGATCTTTTTCAGTAACGGCACCAGGCGGGCCTTCAACACCGCAAACACGGGCTGGAGCGTCTCAATGGTGGCTCCTGGCTCATACACATCGAGCAATGCGTTGTAGGGTGAACTCTTATAGCCAAGATACTCCGCTTCTTCACGTTTGAGCTGGAGCACGGTTCGAAGATTCGGCAGGAACATCGAAAACTTGTTGGTCTGTTTGGCCTCCGCCCAGACCTGTTGTGCGAGGGAACATTCGCGACTGAGCTTCACCACAAAGTCGGATGGGAGTTTCTGTGCGCGGCTGAAGTCCCGCCACACTTCCCGCAACAGAGAGCGGGAGGGTTCATCCCACGCGTCGCCTGGTTGTTCGGCTGCCTGGCCGGTCGCAGGGTTGACCCATTGGGACAAGAGCGACTGGACCTCCGCCGACACCAATTTTTGATGGGCGATGCCTTGCAGCACCGCGATCTGTTCAGCCCTCGCCTCTCCACCACCGGCCGGCATGTAGGTTTCCTGATCCCACGAGAGGACCGAGGCGGCGCTATTGATCCGTTGAATCTCCAAGAGTCTTGTGGTGAGGGGTTCTAACGTCGCGAGGGTTTTCAAATCGGCCTCCTGTTCCCTATGCTAAGATTCACGCTTGCCATCCAGTGGTCGGGCGCAGTGTACGCAAGGGGCGACGCGTTTTCAAATAGCTGAAAGGGACACTCATGGAAAAGTTGGTTCTGTCTGAGATCGAAACCTATGCTGAAGCCCATTCCATGCCGGAGTCCGCTATTTGTCGTGCTTTGCGCGAAGAGACTCAGCGGACCATGGAATATCCCCAGATGCTGGTCGGTCCATTGGAAGGGGCCTTCTTGAAAATGATGACCAAGTTGGTCGGGGCCAAACGGGTGCTGGAAATCGGCATGTTCACCGGTTACAGCGCCCTGTGCTTTGCCGAAGCACTGCCGGACGATGGAGTAGTTATTACCTGTGAAGTTAACGAAAAGTCAGCAGCCGTGGCTCGGCGTTATTTTGGGCAGGTGCCAGTTGGGAAGAAAATCAGCATTCGTACGGGCCCTGCCCTCGACACGATGCGGACGCTCACTGGTCCATTTGATGTCATCTTCATCGATGCTGACAAGATCAACTATCTCAATTACTATCGACGATCGCTCGACCTGCTGAGTCCGAACGGCGTCATTTTGATCGACAACGTACTCTGGAGCGGCGAGGTGTTGAAGCAGCCACCGCCGGATGAGTCCACGGCCGCCATTCAGGAGCTCAACCGTGTCATTTCAACAGATCGGCACGTCACTGCTGTACTTGTGACGATTCGGGACGGGATTTTGGTGGTGAGAAGGCTAGGATAGAGCACGATTGTCTTTGGCTGTTGACTCTACATTGACCGCTTATCCGTTTAAGTATAGGTTTGGAGCGGCAAGAAACCCCATTCCCCATATTTATGTCCGAGCTTAAGGGTTTGAAGATCTAGAGGTGCTTTGTGAAGCCCCATGCCTTTGTCGCGATGCCGTTTGGTGTGAAGAAGGACAGCCAGGGTGCCGAAATCGATTTCAACCTCGTCTATTCGGAACTGATCAAGCCAGCACTAGAGGCTGCCGGATTAGAAGTGTTCCGGGCAGATAAGGAGATGTGTGCGGGTGATATCCGTACAGACATGTTTCAGGAATTGCTCATTGCGGATCTTGTCGTCGCAGATCTGACGATCGATAATCCAAACGTTTGGTATGAACTTGGAGTACGACATGCCCTGCGTGCGCGGGGGGTTGTGTTGGTATGCGGCGGACGAGTCACAACCGCGTTCGATCTCTACACTGATCGCAAACTTCGCTATTCCATTCAGGATGGCAAACCAGATTCCGCGACAGTGGAGCAAGACAAAGTGAACCTGACCGGGATGGTTAAGTCGACGATGGAGTCGTGGAATGGTCGCAAGATCAGTCCTGTCTATAATCTGCTGGCAAATCTTCAGGAACCGGACTGGAAGTCGTTGCGCGTAGGCGATGTTAGGAAATTCTGGGAGCAATATGAGGCCTGGGAAAAACGCATCGAACTGGCACGAAAATTTGGATATATCGGGGATGTACTGATACTCGCTGATGAGGCACCAAGTGCTGCCTTTCGAACCGAAGCGTGGATTGCTGCCGGAGAAGCGCTGCGTAAAGCCGGGCATTTCACCTTTGGATTGGAGCAGATCGAACGAGGGCTTTCATTGGAACCGCAGAATCTTAAAGGTCTCCAAGAGAAAGGCATTTGCCTCCAGCGGCTTGCGATGGAACGGAAGCCGGGGTACTCATTAGACCACGCGCGATCTCACTATCATGGGATGCTCAAGACATTTTCGAACGATCCTGAGACGTGGGCCTTGCTTGGCCGGGTTGATAAAGATGCCTGGGTAGCATCCTGGCATCACCTGGGCAACACGCCGAAACAGATGCGAGAGGAGGCCGCATATGAGGATGCCTTACTGCGCGCTGCCATCGAAAGCTATTCAAAGGCCTACCGCTGTAAGCCCAGTCATTATTATTCTGGTATCAATGCGCTCACACTCATGCATCTCTATCGGGACTTGACGAATGATGAGCGGTACAACAAGGAAATGACGACGATGGCTGGGGCAGTGCGATTCGCCGCCGAATGTGAGCCGAATCAGGAGCAACGGTTTTGGGCTCTTACCACCATCGGCGAACTAGAAGTCCTGGTAGGGTCACCGGGAACCACGATAGCTGCCTATAAGGAAGCTATCGCGAAGAGTGGGAACGATTGGTCTTCTTTGAAATCCAGTCTCGCGCAGCTGGAGCTTTTTAAAGACGTTGGTTTCCACTTGGATAATGTGGAGGCAGGTCTCGCTGTCTTTGGTCGAGCTCTACAGAAACTCGAGAAACCAGAAGACAAATGGGAGCCAAGGCTTGTGTTCCTCTTCAGCGGCCATATGATTGACGCTCCGACCAGAACGAACCCACGGTTTCCTAGCTCGAAGGAACAGGTCGCGGCTCAGAGAATTGCTAGTTCGCTGGAGAAACTAGGAGCTGGCCCAGAAGATCTTGCCTTGACCCTTGGCGGTTGTGGGGGAGATTTATTGTTCACCGAGGCCTGTCTGCAGCGGGGAGTGAAGGTACAGTGGCTGCAACCGTTTAATGAGCCAAAGTTTATCCAGGAATCTGTGGTCTGCTACGATGAGACTTGGCGAGCGCGATATCTCAAGGCCAGGGATGTACTCATGAGCGATATTCGCTCGGCTCATGAGTGCCTAGGGCGAACTCCCGAGGGAGGGAATCCATTCGAACGATGTAATCGTTGGCTACTGTATACGGCCATGTCATACGGTGTCCGTAAGGTACAGTTTGTCTGTCTTTGGGATGGGGGTGGGGGCGATGGTCCGGGCGGTACGGCACATATGTATCTGGAAGTGAGGCGCCGCACTGGGCAAGTGACTTGGATCGACTGCAGAAATTTTTAGCCAGTTATTCAGCGGTCGGCAAGCAAATTCGTCGAGTTGTACGCAGCGCCTCTGGGCAGCTCCCGTCCTGTCATGTCTCGGTTTAGGCCGTTGCGAGGTCGGTGCATAGAAGCTATACTTACTCCGCAAAAAAATGTGACGGCCGCATCATTGTATTTACATAATTTCATGGCGTTAGGTGATGTGGTACGGGTGTTTGTTGGTAAATACACAGCAGGACACCTTACTAGTACTTATCCAGATTGAACTTAGTGTATGGCTGAAGATCCCATCATCGCTATCGTAGGAAATATAATTACCTCTTCTGACGCACCGGAGGCCGCCGAGGCACTTGGGCGGGAATTGGCTAAGGCCGGGCTTCGCATCCTCGTGTATTCTAGTGGGGCTAATTTTCTGGAAGGCCATATCGTGAAGGGGTATGTCGCAAGTCGCTTGGCCAACCGCCGTTCCGTTCAGGTTCGCTATCCTTTGCATGGGCCAAAACCGGAGTTTCTCGAGCAGCAGAGCAATGACGAGGTCTTTGATTGGCGGCCCGATTACAGCCAGGATTGGGAGATGTCGTTTTACCAGTCGCTGAACGAGGTCAACGGTATTCTGCTAATGGGTGGAGGTGAATCCACGAAGATTGCCGGCATGGTTGCCATGGGCCACGGGGTCGCCATGCTTCCACTGGCTGGGTTTGGTGGTGCTACGGCACGGGTGTGGGAGACGCTTCGGCCAGGGCGGGATCTGCCTACTGGTGATGAGATCTCGTTAATGGCACGCCCTGGGTGGTCCGATGAATATGCGGCCGACTATGTCAAGATGATTAAGGACCAGCTTGTCCGCAAAGCTGAATTGGCGAGACAGCGTAGGATTGAAGAACGACGCAAAGGGGTATCCATCAGTTGGCATGCGTTCTCTGCTGTAATTGTCTTCATCCTGGCGGTGGCCGCAGCCGCCATCGCGTTTGCATGGGAGGGGATCCCTATATATCCGTTGATTGCTCTGTTATTTTTCTCACCGCTACTGGCCGGAGTTGCCGGTTCTACAATCCGCCTGGTATTTGACGCGAGTCAGGGTTCCATTCCCGTGACCACACAAACCACGTTGACTACCGTGGCCTTGGGTCTAATTGCGGGTGGAGCGGCCGGACTGTTGTTCATAACTGCCCAGATCACGACGGCACCCGCAACAGGTAACGGAAATATCGTTTCGCCGGAGCAGGCTAGGAAGCTTGTGCTCTTTGGAGTGCTCATTGGACTCATTGCGGGATTGACCCTTGATGCCGTGTTCCGGAAGCTCATCTCCACGGATGTCGTCAATGTGAGTGCCATAGAAGCGAAGAAAGGTCCCTGATTCTGTGGTAGGCCAGAGCAGATTTGCGGTGTACTTCAGTCATAGTTGGCACTCACGTGATGTGGAGCTGAATCTCCAGGTTTGGGAAGAATTGGCCACAGATTGTACGCTGCTGGTGGATCGTCCAGATGAACCTGGAGCTGATCCGCCTTACTATATCAATCGAATTGAGGAACTGCTTAGACGAACTGATCTCTTCGTCAGCGTTCTGACCTACCGCGATCAACCTGAGGCTGTAGCAGGGGCTGACGGTACGCGGTTGCACTGTTCACCATATAGTCTATTCGAGATTCGACTAGCTGAACGAGTCGATATTCCGCGACTGGTCGTGTATGAGAGAGGGACGCGTTTCAGACCTCCGGAAACGATTCGACCTTGGGAAGTATATGTTGAGTTTTTTTGTGGAAGCAAGGAACGTCGTATCGAGTCGCAACAATGGACAACCGTGATCCAGTCGAAGATTCGTCAGTGGAAGGCCTGGGCCGTGAATCACCGGCGCCCGGTGAGCTACGAGCGGTCCAGGAGGGCCGTTATCTTGGTTGGTGAATCGCTCTATAAGGGAGCTGGCGAAGCTCTCGAGAGTGGCTTGCGGGCTGGTGGATATAGGACAGATCGTTGTGACCCTGAACGGCAAGGAAGCGGTAAAGTCTTTCGGCTCCTCCGAGAAGCCGAGCTAGTTGTCGCTGAGTTTGGGACATCCGATTCCCGTCTAGAGCAGATTTATGGTGCTGCTCATGGTTTGGGATTACCCACGATTCGTATGGTGTCTGCGGCATCTGGGCCCATAGAACTGCCTTGGATTCTGAAAGGAGGTCCAGGCGGTTTTGAGAACGATATTGTGATGTGGAGTAAACCGGAGGATGTCCTAGCCTTGGTTGACCCTCGCATTGCCGCTATGGATCGTATCAGTGAGGCCCTCAGCGATGGTGATGGTTTCGACTATCTTCAGTCGAAGCGCTATGCGAAGTTTTTCGTGTTTCTCAGTCACACCTTGAAGGGGGCAGACCGGGCCCTCGTGGAGCAGATCTACAGGCTTCTCAAAGAAAGGTATGTGATTCCCTTTGAGTACCATCAGGCGAATACCGCTGGCATGGATTGGCGGGCTGCTTTGGATGAGTCGCTCAAGAAGACCACTCACTTCGTCACTCTTCTCGATCCTATGTATGAGCAGTCGGAGACGTGCGAGTACGAACTCCGCGAGATTCTGAAGCGGAGAAACGAGGTGGCAATCTTACCCTTCATGATTAACGGCAGGGATAGGCCGAATCCAGATCTGAAAAATATGCATAATGAGCTACTCTCGAATCCGAACCCTTCTGCCAATGCCAAAAGTGTGGTTCAACAGGTGATGCAAGAGCTCGATAGGGCTCTCAGCGGTTCCAGCCAGATTTGAGCAGTAGTGCCAAAACACTGTGCGATATAAGCAGCGACCTACCTGGCAACATCTTGCATCTGTGTCAGGAAGGGAATCGACGACTGGACTCGTGATCCGGATCGATCGCTGTACGCTCTAGTCCGTGGGGAGCACCTGAATCCGTTTTGATACAGAGGGTGTATCCTTTTGGATCCTTTCCCCTCATTCATCAACACCATCCCTGAAAAAGATTTTGTTTTCCTGAGACTTCCAGGAGCCAGGGGAATGCTGTATTCTCCCTTCCTGTAGTGCATCCTAGGTGGGACATCGTGAGCGCCCTTTTCCGCAGACGAAGTGGCAAGGTGTTTGCTCCACCACAGTCAGGCGACCCGAATCGTTGTCCATATTCTGACAAATCGCATAGGTGAGTTGGAGACAAGGAGGGAAAGATGGGACAGGTGAGATGGAAGATTGGCCGGCAGCTGATCCTGGGCCTACTTCTGGCCGTGACAGTGTCCGGCTGCGGCCTCACGGTCAAACAAAAGGCGGCGCTCAACAGTTTTTCCGCTGCGACGCAAGAGTTTTCTACGGGGGCACAAGCCGAATTTCAAAAAAACCGCCAAGACGTGATCGAGATGAATCGTGCTTGATTCGAGCTTGGCGACGCTAGAGTCAAACTCATGGAGTTCGACCGACTTTTGACGCGCGACCGAGTCCAAACCAGAGTGACGGCTCTCCAAACACTCGAAGACTACGCCGGGCTGCTCCACAAGCTGGTCGGAGCCGTGCCGGATGGGGAATTGCTCGAAGCCAGCAACAAGTTTGCATCGAATCTCAGAAATGTGAAGGGCGTCTCGTTCTCTGATGAACAGGCGGAGGGGATCGGGAAAGCGGTCGCCGCCGTGGGGGGGCTGTATGTGGAGTACAAGCGAGCTCATGCCGTTCGGGAGGTTGTCGAAACAGCCAATCAGCCGATCTTGTCGGTCATCGATCTCGTGAAGCGTGATCTTGATCCGAAAGAGTTGGGCTGGAATGCCGGCTATAAGTTAACGGCGTCGGAATTGGAGGGGCATGCGCTCAAAGTGGGCGGGCCGGTTTCTTCACATGATCTCGCGTCCAAGTCTCTCGTCTACAAGGCGCAAGTCATGGCGTCGGAAAACACGGCCCGGCTCGACCTTGTCTCGTCAGAACTTATCGGCCTGGCGTCGGCTGTCGCCGAAGCGCAACAGAACCTGCTTCAGGTCTTGCACACCTCTGATTTGAACGTGGATAGCGTGCGTCAGCTTGCCAACAAGGTTCGAGAGTTTAAGTCGATCTATGGCTTACTCCACCATTAGGTGATCGATCTGTTGAGGAGGGATTGCAATGCCGATCAAACGTACGAAGACCAAGAAAACCAAAAGAGTCAGAAGAACCAAAGTTGCCCCCAAAACCAGAGGTACCAAGAACGCACCTCGCTCACAAGCAAGAGCCCTGACTCGAGGACTCGAACCGATCATGTCGATCGGGCCTGAATTGATGGAGGTGATCGATCAGTTGGTGCAGCTCATGCGCGAGACAAGGGACCCACGGCAGCTCGAACAATTGGACGAGCAACGCGTGGCGCTTTCAGAGCATGCAGCATGCTTGATCGATGGTCATCTCGAAGATACGACTGCCCAATATCAAGCGGCTGTCGAAAGTCTGCAGCAAGTGTCTCAAACCATACGGCAGGCTATTCAGGGCTTGGAGTCGATCAAAACAGTCATTCAGAAAGCTGCGAAGGCGGTTGAACTTGCAGGAAAAGTGGCCGCCATGGTGTGAGCCGTCCATCTCTAGGGCAGATTGAAAAGGAGGAGTTATGGCGAAGCGAGCGGTACTCATCGGAATCAACAAGTATCAAGTCCCAGGGTCGGATCTGAATGGGTGCGTCAATGACGTGAAAAACCTGAGCGGGGCGTTGAAAACCTATTATGGCTTTGCCGACAAGGACATCACGACCCTCACCGACCTGAAGGCAACGAAGAAGGCCATGCAGGCGGCGATTCAAAAGCTGATCGTCGGTGGGAAGAAAGGCGATACCTTACTGCTTCACTATTCTGGCCATGGTTCGAATGTGCCGGATGACAATGGAGACGAAGCGGATCACAGGGATGAGATTCTCTGTCCGACGGACTTGGATTGGAAGGATACCCTGCGGGACGACTGGCTCAGGAAGACCTTCAATAGACTTCGCAAAGGTGTGAGCCTCACCGTCATTATGGACTGTTGCCACTCAGGGACGATCACGCGTGCCATCCTCCCGCCGGATGCTCCCGTGCGAGAGCGGTTTCTACCGTGCCCGCTCGATCTTATGGCGACCGAGTCCGGCCGGAAATTACGTGGAGTGGTTCAAAGAAAACTGAAGAAGGCCTCCAGTGGGCGGAGCCGGAAAAGCGATATCGTGGATGCCGATATTCAGGAACTGCTGATCACGGGCTGTCGGTCCACCCAAACCTCCGCCGATGCGGATATCGGTGGGATCTATAACGGGGCCCTGACGTATTACTTGGTGGAATCGATCAAAGAAGCTCACGGCAAGCTGACCTACCGAGAGCTGCACCAGCGGACCGTTGCAAAGCTGAAGCAGAATGACTACGACCAGGTGCCCCAACTTGAAGGGCAGAAGACTTCCTTCGATCGCCAGTTTCTGAGTTGAAGGAATAGAGACGACGATATCACGTCCGGTGCGCCATCTCGGCATGTCCGCAGTGTTGTGTGAGGATGGTGATGCACCGGTCTGTGTGTCGTGCCTGCATGACTTGAGTGGAGGACAACGATGAAGTCGGCACAGACCCAGTCGACACTCCAAGTTTCCGTGTTGCATGGAGATCTCAATCACACCAACCATCCCATCTTACTCGGCCATTACGAGGGCGACACGATTGCAGGGGCAGAGCGTGTCGTGGACAACATGGTTCAGGGCGCGTTATCCCAACGCTACCACCTGGGGCGCTACCCCGGACGAAATGGGACTGCCGCCGTCGCCATCGCTCCGTCCAGTGAAATCCAAAAAATATTGGGTGTCCAACATGGCGCGATTGTCATCGGACTCGGCAAATGGGGTGAATTGACCCCGTCATCGCTCATTCAAGGCATCTCGCAGGGGGTGACAGAGTATTGCCTGCACGTTTACCAGTGCCGCGGTTCAGTGGATTCCGGGAAGGAATCGGAAGGGCTCACAATCAATAGCCTGTTGATCGGGTCGAATACATCGGCGAACATCGCGGTGGAGGATTCGGTCAATGCTATTGTACGGGGCGTGGTCTTGGCAAATCGCGCCCTCGCACAGCGCTCCGTCAAGAAGCAGGGTGCTGGGTTGCCACGTGTGGTTCATATCCAGCTTATCGAGCGGCTCCTAGATGTGGCGGTCGAGGCAGCCAAGTCGACGTTTCGCACCGAAAAGCGAATTGAACAAGAGTTTCAGGTTGCCATTCAAGTCGCACCCTACTTGAAGAAAGGCAAAGGCGGTCAGACCAGACTGGTTCCGTCCAGTACGAAAGACTACTGGCGTCGCTGGACTATCTCTGCAGTTCAGGACGCGCCACCTCCACCTCCGATGAGTCTGCCTACCGTGCTGAGGGACCGCCTCCGCACCGTGCTACAGGATGATCAAAGCAATGATCCGAAGGTCTATCGTGCCTTGCTCGACCTGGCCTTACGAGATTGCGAGCCGACGGCGCTCCGTCCACACAAGCTTCGCTTTCTGGCCCTGTCGGATCGAGCGAGAGCCGAAGCGATGCTGCAGGAGAATCAGTCAGACCTGATCGAACAACTGATTCAACGTTCGATCACCACCCAGACCTTTCGTCAGGACATCGCGAAGACACTGTTCGAACTCTTGATCCCGCTGGACCTGAAAGAAAGTCTCCGCAGCCTCGAAAACGTTGTCTTCATTCTCGACCATGTCACGGCCAACTATCCCTGGGAACTGATAAGCGATGCGGATCAGTCTCCGGAGCAAAAGCAGCCTCTCTGTGTCCGAATGGGGATGATCCGACAGCTGCAAATGGTCGGCTACGACAACCATCCGCGAGACACCACCTCCCGCAGCGCCTTGGTCGTTGGAAATCCTCAAACCCCACTCAATTATCGTGATCTGCCTGGTGCCAAGGCGGAGGCTAAACGTGTGGCCGAGCTGCTGGAACAAGCCGACTATCGAACAGAATACACGCCGACTCGTCTGAGGGCCGAGGAAGTCTTGAATCAACTCTTGGCCCAACCCTATCGCATCATCCATATTGCTGGTCACGGGTATTATCACGAAGGGGACGCAGAAACGACAGGGACCAAGTCCGGCGTCGTCCTTAGCGGCGGGATCTTTCTCACCGCGGCAGAAATCGCGCAGCTCGATCCGATCCCGGAATTGGTGTTCTTGAATTGTTGCTACTTGGGACAGATCGATCGTACCGCCCCAAATACGTTGGCGGCGAACAAGTTGGCTGCCAGCATCGCGGGGGAATTGATCCGAAAAGGCGTACGGGCGGTTGTGGCGGCAGGGTGGCCGGTTGAGGATGAGCCGGCGCTGTGTTTTGCGGAATCGTTCTACCGAGATCTGCTCGCTGGTCAGCCGTTCGGTCGGGCTCTGAAGGAAGCCCGGTCCAACACGTGGAAGAAATTTCCGTCTTCTAATACATGCGGAGCCTATCAAGCCTATGGTGATCCTGATTTTGCCCTGTCCAGCAATGAAGGTCGCGACCATGTCGATAGTGACGATGCAAAGGTCGCGGCCGAAGAAGTGCTCCTTCAGTTGGATGGTCTTTCGCAATCACTCGCCCATGCTGACGACGCGAAGGTGCGTGCAGTGTTGAGTCAGGTGGAAAAGAGCTGTGCGGCGGACTGGCTGAATCAGGGAAACGTGCAGGAGCGGCTCGGCGCGGCCTATGCCGGAGCCGGTCTTTTCAAGGAAGCCATCGCTCATTATGAACGGGCAGCTGAATGCGAGGACCCTGCCTATCCTGCTACGCTTCGCACTTTCGAACAATGGGTTAACTTAGCAGTACGACTTGGGGCAAAAGAAGGCGACAAGACCCAGATTAAAGCGGCCATTGAAAAGGGCAGGCACCTCCTTGGTTTTTCCAGGACGTCGGAGCGGTTGAATCTTATGGGGGGGGCGCAAAAGAGACTGGCTCAACTTGAGACAGATACAAAGCAGATACGAGCGCACTTGGAACAGGCTGCTGCCGACTATCGTGAAGCGGCAGATCGACGGCAACAGGCAGGAACGCTCGATTCCTATCCGATCCTCAACGCCATCGTGCTCGAGGTGCTGCTTGGGAAGGACGACGTCGATCGGGAAGTTGTACTTTCCCGATGCGAGGTCCAGGCACAAGAAAACTTTGAAAAGCCTCGCAGTGCGTGGGATGCCATTACGATCGCGGATGTTGCCCTGATTCGGGCGCTCATCGGCCAGTCGCTCCCTCAAGAAAGCAACAACCTAGTGGACAAGTACCAGGCTGCCTTTGCCAAATCATCAACGACTCAACGTGAGCAAGATTCCGCTCTGACGCAAATGAGATTTATCAGAGAGATACTCAAGAAATTGCCGCATGCTGATCGTGACGCGAGTGCATCAGCCGTCGAGTCACTCGATCAAATCCTGAAACAGTTGCAGCCACCAGACCAGCTCTCGGCGAGTCAAGCCAAACCAACATCTGCTGGGACCTCCAGCGAGCCGCGTCGCTCGAGGCCCTTGCCGAAACATCTCGGACAAAAGAAACCAACGCGCAAGGACACGGGGCGTCAGTCCTCCCGCATAAAGGTGAAAACAGGCAAACGCCGGCCGACGTTGTCGTGATGAACACAAAGGCACGGCAGGTCGTGGGGCCAATGCCCAGCGAGTCGCCGACAATGGTCAGCACAAGAGTCTACTCATCAAGGAGAGATCAAATGAGGGAAAAAGTGACCTCCCAATCAGCTCGTGAATTCGTCAACGCTGCGAAGTTGCCGTCTCCGACACGTGGAGTCGTTGACGGCAGTCGAGAGCTCATCGATTTTAACGCGCAGAAGACCCAGACCATGGTTGTGGCATCGGATGTCGTATCGTTTGTGAAAGGCGTATCGACCGAACGGCGGCAAGATATCGTCAATTCGAGCCTGCTCGCCCAGTTGGTGGCCAATAAACAAGTGCCCGACAAGACGAACGTCACCCAATGGTACAAAGCCTACTTCGAGGTGCTGCAGAATATCGGATGGGTCATTCAAGACCACAGTTTCTCTTCCTACACGGAAGAAGCGAATGGTCTGGAAGCGCACGAAGCGATCCTCAAAATCGCCGGAGCCTTCCTCGGAGGCACGCCAGGGGCCCTTGCAATCGTGATGTCGACGCTCGAAGCGCTAAAATCGATGGACGACAGCAAACCCTGGATGACCATTTTCGACCGCGAGACCAAGCACGCCAATACGGGACACTTCCAGATTGCATTGGCGGAACAGGGCGACAACGACCAATTCATGGTGTCGATGATGGCGTTCAGCTTGAAGGCCGAGTCGATGTTGACGCAGATCCTCTTCTTTAAAATTCGGAAGGACGAGGTGCAGTTGGAGAAGTGCGCGGGCAAGGTGACGATCAACGACGAGGTGCTCACCAGCATCCGAGACCAAGTGAAACAAAAGCTTGCGGCCCATACCAGTCAGTACATTGCCAAGCTGCCGGATCTTGGGTGAGCGAAGTTGAGTGGCTGCAAGCCATGCGAAATAGGTTCGGCGTGAGCACCTGGGTAACTGGGACCAGTGTAGAGGGGCAAACCCGGCTTCCTGGTGCGGGGTGAGCACCGCCCCGCACCAGACGAAGAAAGCTACTTCGTTACGGCTTGTGCCACGTCCAGCACTTTGACGTCGAAGTAGAGGGTCTTGCCGGCGAGGGGATGGTTGAAGTCGAGCACGACGGTCTCGTTTTTCACTTCGGAGATACGAGGATAGACCTTTTGCCCGTCGTTGGTGGTTCCCTCCAACTGGGCGCCCACCTTCTGGGCTGCGACCGGCACCATCTTTCGGTCCACTTCCTGAAACGCTTTCAGATCGACCGTACCGTAGGCCTCTGTCGGCGGAACGGTCACCTTTTTCTTCTCTCCGGGCGCCATACCTTCCAGTGCCTTTTCCAGACCGGGCACGATTTCATGCTTGCCTTGCATGACTTTTATCGGCTCTCCCCCGACATTGGTATCGACGACCGACTGATCATCGAGTTTCAGGGTGTATTCGAGAGTGACTTGTTTCCCGTTCGACACGGTCATCGGCGAACCACCTTTCTTGACGTCGCCTGCTGAGGCACAGGCCGCTGTCAGAAAGAGGATTGTGCCCCAACCGCAGAGTGACGGAACAACATATGGACGTCTCATAGGGTACCTCTCTGTGAGAAGTGGGTGGTGAATAGACTGGAAAGGGTCGCGAGGCAGATGTGTGCAGGCGGGCGATCGGTTCCAGACTTAGCCCGCATTATTCATGAGTGCTTCTACTCCAACCGCCGATACGCCACTGCGACAAGCCTGGTCCAAAGTGTTGTATGACCAGGCGGGCAGGCTCGCATCTCGGAACCTCGACATACTGTTTCAAGTATGCCTCGATTCCTTAAGGCTCTGCGTGCCCGTCTCGTGTCGCGTCTCGACGGTTTCGTCACGAACCATCATGAGTAATGCGGGCTGGTTATGTGGATGAATTTCACGCTACCACATCAAGTCATGTGATGCTACCCGCAATATTGCAGACTGTTCTATTGTGAGACACAGTGCGTGAACGGCTTGCGCCAGGCAATTGGTGTTCAGCTCTCGATCTATGATGCAGTCGGCAGGAGTCTGAAATCTCCGAAGAAAGTTGTATCGTTGACTGATCTGGGTACAATGTGAAGGAGACTCTGCTGAGGGCAAGAGGTGGAAGACGTTATACGTGGAGGGAGATTATGGCGCGTCGGACGAGCGGTGAACAGAAGGAAGCAAGCCACAATGAGCCTCGTGTTTCGGTTGCCAAGGTGGGTAAAACGGTCAGCTCGCGCCGGGCTACTCAACGGGAGTTATTTTCTGTCGCTCCTGCCAGTGGAAGGGTAGAAACTCAGGCGGAAGGGCAGGACCATCTCCATCAGCAAATCGCGGAACTGGCCTATGTTCTCTATGAGCGAAGTGGGTTCCAGGAAGGGAATGATCTGGAGCATTGGTTGGAAGCCGAACGCCAAATCAAGGGGGTGCGCGACCGGGCCGCGTAACCGGGCATCAGAACTCCACCCAACTGCATCTGGCCTATCAGGTTGCAAGAACCCCCTTTGTTCATCCAGTTTGAGAAACTCACCATAGGCTTCGAAAGCCTCAGGACGAACGAAGGAATGATTGATCACTGATATTTCTCGTTCGTGTGAAGCCCGTCGATTGACTCAAACCAGGGTTGTGTCAGACTGCTATTCGCAATCGGCGCCTATTGTTTTCGCGTATAGGTGATCTCCATCATCTTTGTTTCTTTCTGGCCGTGATGTGAGCGGTACATCTCAACCAGTTGATGGTCGGTGTCAATGATGGTCCAGATGGCGCGATGGGTCATCGTGCCTCCACCCGGTTCTGCATGTGAGCCTCTCAGGGTAATGGTCTTCCCATCGACGCTCCCGGTCCCCTCCATGATGAAGACGCCGGTCCCTCTCGTATCTACCCAGACCGTTATGTATTTCTTTCGCATGTTGTCGTAGGCGTCGATGCTCATGCCGGTGAATGGTTGGCCCATCATCTGGCCGTGGAATTCCTGGTGGAGAAATCGTCCCTCCATCATCATGTTTGATTCTGCCGTTCCGGTCGACTCCATCGGTGGCTTGCCCGGTTCCATCCATTCCTTTGTCGTGGTGGTCCAACTGCCAACCAATGTCGCAAACAGTTTGTGTGGCTCTCCAGGCATGGCGGCCTGTTTCCAGAGCTCCATCATGGCGAGGGGATCCGTCGGTTTCTGTCCTTTCATGTCCTTGGCCAGGGCCGGTGAGACGGTGAGCAGGATGCAGAGTGATGTCAGCATGAACGAGAGTATGTGCACGATAATCTCCTTGCGAGTGAGTAAACCTCAACGTTGCGTTTGCTAGTAGTGTGTTGATAAACATTTTCACCAAGCTGAAAAGGCACAGCATTCAAAGTCTCCAACGGGAGCAGAGTGGCCCGCAGGCTTTGCCACAGCCTGCTAGTGGATGCCCATACGGCAGCCGTTCCGTGGTCAACGAACCGAAGGTCTCTACGAGTCATGGGATTCGAAACTCGTCACCTGTTCCTATTGTTTTCTCGTATAGGTGATCTCCATCATCTTCATTTCCTTCTGGCCATGGTGTGCACCGTACATATCGAAGGTCTGGTTGTCGGCATCGATAATCTTCCAGACGGCGCGATGCGTCATTTTGCCTCCACCTGGTTCAGGATGGGAGCCACGCAATGTGATGGTTCTGCCGTCAGGACCGGCGGTTCCTTCCATGAGGAAAATGCCGGTGCCCATCGAATCCATCCAAGCCGTCACATATCTCTTGCGCATGTTGTCGTAGGAATCGATGCCGATGCCATTGAACGGTTGGCCCATCATCTGCCCGTTGAATTCCTGGTAGAGGAATCGTCCGTCCAGCAACATCTTCATGTCGGCGGTCCCGGTGGATTCCATGGGTGGCTTGCCCGGTTCCAGCCACTCCTTGGTAGTGGTGATCCAACTCCCGGCCAGTGTGGCAAATAGCTTGTGCGGTTCACCGGGTGTCCCGAGTTGCTTCCAGAGTTCCATCATCGCCTCTTTGTCCATCGGCTTGTCGTGCTTCTTGTCCTTGGCTAGGGCAGGGGAACCCATCAACGCAAGACACAACGTGGTAACGATAAAAGATAGGAAACGCATGGCGGCCTCCTTGTGTTTGGCTACATGATGTAAAGTGTGGCTTGATCTGATATCAGGTGTTCAGTTCAATGTGTACGTCAGCCTCGCCGAGCTGCCTCAATGGTGGCGATGTCGATCTTCTGCATGGTCATCATGACATCGAACGCGCGTTTGGCCTCATTGCCTCCGGCAGCCATCGCCTCCATCAATACACGTGGCGTGATCTGCCAGGAGACACTCCACTTGTCCTTGCACCAGCCACACTCACTCTCCTGGCCGCCATTGTCCACAATGGCATTCCAGTAGCGGTCGGTCTCTTCCTGGTCGTCGGTCGCGATTTGGAACGAAAAGGCTTCATTATGCTTGAAGGCGGAACCGCCATTGAGACCGATACAAGGGATACCGGCGATCGTGAATTCCACCATGATCACCTCGCCTGCCTTGGTGGAGTGGTTATCGCTCGGAGCATGGTAGATCCTGCCCACGGCGCTGTTGAGAAAGGTTGCGGCATAGAACCGTGCGGCATCTTCCGCATCTTTGTCATACCACAGACAGATTCTATTTTTTGCAATGGTTTTCTTGCCCATATCGTCTTCCCTTCTTTTGAGCACGAGCCATTTTCATTTTGTTCGCTTCTACCACGTTCTCTTTTACCCTAAACCTCACGATCTGTTCGATCAAGGTGTAGGGGATGGGTTGACCCAGCCGAAACTTTGCGGTCGCCTTGCCGCTGAGATATTCAGAGAGCTCTTTTAGGAATTGTCGACGAAGGGTTGCCGTTATTGGGTAAATCCCGATGTGTGCGTTGAATCCAGCGAAGTAGATCAGGGGACCGTTTAGTGTGAACGTTGGAATCCCATAGCTGATCGATTCTTTGGCGCCAGGTGCCGCCCGCTTGATGGTTGCCCGTATCTTTCGAAGGGAAGCCTGAACGGCATGAGGAAATCCGGCGAGATAGTCGTCGACTATTTTTGGTATCGCTTGTTTCCTCTTCATCCAGTTCGCTCCACGAGTAATCGTTCTTCATACGGGGTGAAGGATGCTACCCCTTCCGCATCTGAGCCGGATCCATCAGGACGACTTCCCAGATGTGGCTGTCCGGAGCTGCAAAGTGTCTCACAACTATCACATCCATTGTTATGGCAGTAGGCCTTGCGCATCTGCCGAGTTACTCGGGAATCTCAGCTTCGACGAGTTTCCCCAGTAGGATCAACGATTCTTGCCAGCCGAGGTAGCATGCTTCGGCAGGAATGACGGCAGGCACATGTTCTTGCACAATGTTCACGTCCGTTCCACACGACACCTGTGCGAGAGTCACCGTCACGTGCATCTCACCAGGGAGGTTTGGGTCATCGAACGCGTCGGTATAGCGGAGTCGTTGATGCGGCACGAGCTCAAGGTACCTGCCGCCGAATGAGTGGCTCTTGCCGGTCGTAAAGTTCGTGAACGACATTCTGAACGACCCCCCGACCTTCGCATCCAGATGATGCACTTTCCCCGTAAATCCATTTGGTGGCAGCCATTTCGTCATCGCATCTGCATCAAGAAACGCACGGTAGATTCGTTCCGGCGTCGCGCGAAAGACACGATGTAGGCGAATAGTGCTGGTCTCCATTGTCTTTTCTCCTTGTTCTGAAAAGGCTGTGATCTTGGACAAGCCTGACTCCTGGGTGAAGATGATGGCTCACCTAATAGTCGAACCGACAGGCCCCAAATCGACATCCGTCTTGTCGCAAGCTATTCACCCGGTAACCCACTGATTTCTCGCACGGGCCTGATTTCGACTGTTCCGATCCTGGCGCCGGGCACTCGTTTGGCGATGCTGACGGCCTCCGCTAGATCCTTCGCATCGACCAAGAAGTAGCCTGCCAACTGTTCCTTGGTTTCCAAGAACGGCCCGTCGGTCACGATCGCCTTACCGTCTTGCACTCCAACGATGGTTCCCGTCGCTTCCGGCTGCAGCGGGGAGGCATGGACCTATTGCCCCTTGGCATCGAGCTGATGGCAGAGCTGGATCGACTCGGCCAGCATCTCCTTGCGTGTTTCCTCCGGAATCTTGTCCAAGGCCTTTTCATTGTAGTGAACGAGCAATAGATATTTCATGAGACGGCCTCCAATGCTCTATGGGAAAGGCATCACTTATTGGGTGAGGGTTGCCTCTCATTTTAGTCCAACTCAGTCAGCCGGTTTTTCAGAAACCGCCGTTCAGGTTCTTGTTTTACGAGAGCCAGTGCACGTTGGTATGAGGCCTGAGCATCCGCGTTCTTACCGAGCCTTCGGCAGAAGTCGGCTCGCGTGGCATGGGCCAAGTGATACTGGGCTAACGCGCCGCACTCTAGCAGGGTATCGACCAACTCTAAGCCTTTTGCTGGTCCGTCACGCATGGCCACTGCGACCGCTCGGTTGAGTTGGACAATCGGCGACGGTTCGACTCGCAAGAGAAGATCATAGAGTGCGATGATTTGCGCCCAATCTGTTTCCCCTGAGCTGGATGCTTCGGCATGGACGGCAGCGATGGCGGCTTGGAGTGTATAGGGTCCGATGCATTTCATGGACAAAGCTCGTTCTACCAATGAGATGCCCTCGCTACTCTGTGCTCGATTCCAACGTGAGCGATCTTGTTGCTCCAAGAGGACAAGATCGCCGGTGGCAGACGTGCGTGCCGGTCTTCGGGATTCGTGCAAGAGCATCAAGGCCAGGAGGCCGATGACTTCAGGTTCCGGCAACAGTTGTAGCAAGAGACGGCCGAGCCTGATGGCCTCATCGGAGAGCTCCGCTCTGGTGAGCGATGTGCCGAATGATGCGGAGTACCCTTCATTGAACAGCAAATACACCACGCGAAGGACGGTCTCGATGCGATCCGGCAACTCTGATGGTGGAGGCACCTCATACGGAATGCGTGCATCACGGATTTTTGCCTTGGCACGGACGATCCGCTGTGCAATCGTCGCCGGTTTTGTGAGAAACGCATGCGCGATCTCTTCGGTGGTGAGAGCGCAGATCTCCCGCAGTGTCATCGCAAGTTGCGCTTCTTCAGCTAGCGCCGGATGACAACAGGTAAAGATCAGACGGAGACGGTCATCTTCGATGTGCTCGTCTTCCTGTTCTGGCAAATCACAGGTGGTACTCTCGATCTGTTTAGCGAGTTCGTTCAGAGACGCATCATGCCGCGCCCGCCGTCTCATCCCATCGATCGCCTTGAAGCGGCCCGTGGAAACCAGCCAGGCACGGGGATTCGTTGGTATCCCCTCACGTGGCCATTGTTCCATCGCAGCGGCGAAGGCTTCGTGGAGCGCCTCTTCAGCCGCATCGAAATCGCCCAACAGGCGGATCAACGTCGCCAGGACCTGGCGTGACTCAACGCGGTAGAGGTCATCGATCTGCTCCCGTGTAGCTGATGAGGGATGTTGACTCATGGCCTCTCAGTCTGCGCAGCCCAGTTCTTTCATGGGGCGAACCTCTATACTGCCGAACTTGGCAGCTGGAAACTGCGCCGCAATGCGAATGGCGTCGTTTAGGTCCGGGACCTCAATCATGAGAAACCCACCCAACTGTTCCTTCGTCTCGGCGAACGGCCCATCAGTAGTCGAGGTCTTGCCTCCCCGGACTCGCACGGTGGTGGCGGTTTCTACGGGATGTAGGGGAGAGGCAGCCAGCAACTGGCCGGCTTTCTGTAACTTGTCACAATAGGCCATCGCTTCGTCGGAAATGCCTCGTCGTTCGTGGGCAGAGAAGGCATTCAAGATCTTTTCTTCAAGGTAGACAAGGCAAAGATATTTCATCCTGTCCTCCAGTGGGCTATCCGAATAATAAGGTAACGCCGTGCCGTCAGTTACTTGGCACGTTCGTTCATCTCCCAGAGGGCAAACGTATTGCCCTCTGTATCCAAGCAAATGGCGAAGTAGCCCATCCCTGGAACGGCCGTCTTGGGCTTACAGACCGTCCCGCCGAGTTTCTCAACCTTCGCCGCTGCCTTGGTAACCGATGGCACACTGACGTAGTTTGTGATCGGCTGTTGCGGGTGCATGCGTGGCATCATGCCCCCATCCGGTGACGCATCTGGACCTCCCGTATCAATATGCCAGTAGTCGTTGATGGCAGCGGGCAGCTTGGCAAAGTTCCAGCCGAACAGTGATTTGTAGAACTTCCGGGCCCGGTCCGGATCATCAGCAGGCACTTCGAACCACACGATACTGGCTGGCGCCTTATTCTTCTTAGCCGTTGGCCCGTTCTTCTTTGTCGCCATGGGATCCTCCTTGATATGAGAGCTGGGTGGTTTCTTATAGGATAGTCGTCGAGAACCGGAGAAATCGACAGGCCATTTCGCTCTTGTGTGAGCAGGTATGGCAACCTGACGCTAAACAAGGCGGTCCAGCTGACGAGAGTGGTCTATGCGTCCGCTTCTACTGGTATGAGTGCTGTTTCTGACTTGGTTTCTGATACTGGAGCTGATTGGTATTGTGCCGCGAGCAGTGAGTAGAAGATCGGGACGACAAAGAGCGTAAAGAGAGTGCCGACCGTCATCTCGGTGACGAGTATCATGCCGATACTCTTGCGGGCTGCTGCTCCTGGTCCTGTGCCCAGCACGAGTGGGAAATGGCTGAAGATGGTGGCGGCCGAGGTCATGAGGACTGGTCGCAGCCTGGTCAGGGAAGCCTCTCTGATGGCTGCGAGCCTCGACATCCCACGGGTCTGAGCTGATTGGCAAATTCCACGATGAGAATCCCATTTGGGCGATGAGTCCGGCCAGTGTAATCAGCCGGACTTGAGAGTAGATATTGATGGCGGTCAGATTGACCGCAGTCTCGCTTACCTGTTCGCCTAGTGATAAGCGCCATTTGACGTACGCCCATCGTCCTCGATAACCTTAAGCAACAGCGCGGCTCATGACTTGGAAGCATACCATCCGTATGAACGAGCAATTGAGAGAACCCATCTTGGCCGTCCTCATGGTCATACTCCTGGTAGGGCTGTTCGCGTTCGATCTGAATTCACCGATGGCGTTTGCCGATCATGAGTTGTATGTCGTAGTTGTTTTGGTTGCCACTGTTTCGCGGCTTTCATGGATGCCGTCAATCGCTGCTGGTGCGGGAACCCTCCTTACCATCATTGGAGGGATTGGCACTCCATGGTTTGCTAATTTGCCACCTTGGGTCCAGGTGGGGAACCGGTTCATCACGATTGTGATTCTGTGGGTGCTCGTCTGGTTTGCCCAGAAACGGCGCCAGGCCGAAACGGCACTGCAGAGGGCGAATGAGGATCTGGAACAAAAGGTGACAGAAAGGACTCAGCAACTTACATCCGTTAATCAGACCTTATCAATGGAAGTCGCCGAACACGTTCAGACTGAACAGGCGCTACGACTTTCCCAGGGGCGGCTCGCTGACATCCTTGACCTCGCCGAAGACGCCATCATCGTCACCGAACATGATCGATCGATCACACTGTTTAATCAAGGAGCGGTGAAGTTATTCGGTTATGAGCCAAGCGAGGTGCTTGGGAAGCCGATTGATCTCTTGCTACCCGAAAGATTTCGGATTGATCACCCATCGTCCATCGACGAGTTTGCTCATAATCCAGAATCAACTCATCGGATGGCACAACGCCGTGAGGTGTCTGGTTTAAAGAAAGACGCACGTGAGTTTCCTGCAGAAGCCAGTATCTCCACCCTGAGCGTTGGCTCGAGAGTCACGTATACGTTAATCCTACGAGATATCACGGAGCGCCTGAGGACGGAGCGGCAGCTCCAGTCATTGACGGCCGAACTGATGATGGCGCAAGAAGAAGAACGGAGACGTATTGCGCGCGAGCTTCACGACGACATTAACCAACGGCTGGCCTTGGTAGCAATCGACATTGGGAATATGTTGTCCACCCCATCCTCAATGACCACACAAGCGAACAACATGATCCAATCCATCAGTCAACGGTTGGCCAAGATATCCGATGACGTTCGCCGTATGGCATATAAATTTCATCCCTCTATTCTGGACGATCTAGGTCTCACTGCCGCACTCAAACATATGGCCGAAGAATGGTCCGAGAAAACTGGAATTAGAATAGTCATCGTAGGGGAAGAGATGGCCGATCCTTTACCGCGCGATGTTGCCTCATGCCTCTATCGAGTCACTCAGGAAAGCCTTGCCAACATCATGAAGCATGCTCGTGCCACTCGTGTGGAGCTTGAACTGATCTGCGACGGACAGGAGATTACACTATCGATCCAGGACACTGGTGTTGGCTTCGATCTTAAGAATGCTCAGGCAGGCCATTCCGGGTTAGGTCTTGTCAATATGCGGGAGCGTGTTCGATCCGTGCAAGGACGATTTGATATCCAGTCCGAGCCAGGGCGAGGTACACATATCATGGTACATATTCCATTTTCTGGAGCGCCACATGAAGAAACCACGAGTTATCTTGGCTGACGACCATACCTTTGTGCTCGAGGGATTCAAAAAATTACTGGAAGCCCATTGCGAATTAGTCGCGTCTGTGGAAGACGGCCGCGCTCTCATTGAAGCCGCTGTAAACCTTCAGCCTGACATCGTGATACTGGATATTTCAATGCCAAAGCTGAACGGCGTTGAGGCGGCGAAAAAGCTCAAGAAGCAGGTTTCAACAGTGAAACTGATTTTTGTTACGATGCATGCCGATATGGCCTATGTCGACGCGGCGTTCAGAGCCGGAGCGTCAGGTTATTTATTGAAGCGATCGGCAGCCACAGAATTGATGCAGGCGGTGCGGTCTGTGATGAACGGTAAATTCTATATGACTCCGCTCATTACAAAAGAAGTCGTGACGTCGTTCCTCAAGCCGACACACGCTCGTTTGGCTACGATCGACGACTTAACGACGAGGCAGCATGAGATTCTGCAATTGGTTGCCGAAGGATTGTCCGCGAAAGAAATCGCTGACCAACTGAAGATATCTCACCGCACGGTTGAGTTTCACAAAACCAAGATTATGGAGCAACTCCACGTCCATAGTACGCCTGATCTGGTCAAATATGCCGTGGCACATGGCTTAGTCACGGCATCGTGATCCCTCTCGACTTACTACGGTAGTTGACCAACCAAAACCTCGTAGTCTCTTCAAGCACGACCGGTAGTCTTTCTTTCCCTTATTCCAACGGCGCTCCGCTAAGCTGCATCCTCATGGATGGTTTGATGCGTCAACTCTGATTCACACCGGAGTCATGTGTATCCTCGACTCGTCAATGAGCCGATGACAGTTTGTCCTGTGATCTATGTTCAGCTAGACACGCGTGGATCTCAGGAAATGGAATCTAGCTATAGAGAGCAAGAAGGTTGATCTTACTCATATTCACTGCGTCTTCCTCATTCTACTAAATAGGAGGTAGAACACATGGTCATTACACGTAGACAGTTCATGAAAGCTTCTGCCGGCACGATCGCTGCTATCGCTGTGGCGGACAAAGTCCTGGCCTTGACGGCGCTTCAACCGGTCACAGAAGTCGGCAACCCCTTGGGGGAATATCCCGACCGCTCCTGGGAACGGGTCTATCACGACCAGTATCGGTACGATTCATCGTTCACGTGGGTGTGCTCCCCCAACGACACACATGCCTGCCGCATTCGCGCCTTCGTTCGGAACGGAGTGGTGATGCGGGTCGAGCAGAACTATGACCACCAGACCTATGAAGACTTGTATGGCAACCGCGGCACTTTCGCGCACAACCCTCGGATGTGCCTCAAGGGATTTACGTTCCATCGGCGCGTCTATGGACCCTATCGGCTGAAGGGCCCCTTGATCCGGAAGGGCTGGAAACAGTGGATGGACGATGGATCGCCCGAGCTGACGCCTGAAACCAAGCGCAAGTATAAGTTTGCCAGCCGGTTCTTGGACGATATGCTTCGGGTCTCCTGGGATACGGCGTTTACCTATGCGGCGAAGGCGATGGTCGTCATTGCCACCAGATACAGCGGTGAAGCCGGGGCACGGCGTCTTCGCGAGCAAGGGTATGCGCCGGAGATGGTGGAAATGATGAAGGGCGCGGGTGTGCGCTGCTTCAAGCACCGGGCAGGTATGCCCATTCTCGGATTCATCGGCAAACATTCCAATACCCGTTTCAACAACAGCGTCCTACCGGTTTTGGATACGTGGGTACGCAAGGTGGGGCCGGATCAGGCGCAAGGCGGCCGGTATTGGAACAACTACACCTGGCATGGGGACCAAGATCCCTCCCAGCCATTTTGGAACGGGACGCAAAATTGCGACGTGGATTTGAGCGATATGCGTTTCACGAAGTTCAACACGAGCTGGGGTAAGAATTTCGTCGAGAACAAAATGCCGGAAGCGCATTGGAAGCTCGAATCGATCGAGCGCGGGGCGCGCCTTGCGGTGATCACGCCGGAGTACAATCCCACGGCCCAGCGTGCCGACTACTGGATTCCCCTTCGCCCGCAATCGGACGGGGCCCTGTTCCTCGGCGCCTGCAAGATCATTCTCGATGAGAACATGCACGACGTCGACTATCTCAAGCAGTTCACGGACATGCCCTTGTTGGTCCGCACGGATACCCTGCAGTACCTGGACCCCCGTGAGGTGATTCCGGACTACAAGTTCCCTGATTTCTCACACAGTTATTCCGGCCGAATCCAAGCCTTGAAACCAGAGTACATCGAACGGTTAGGCGGGTTCATGGTGTGGGACCTGGCCAAGCAGAAAGCCGTCCCACTCCATCGTGAGCAAGTCGGCTGGCATTTCGATAGCAGCGGCATTCAGCCCGCGTTGACCGGCACCTATCGAGTCAAACTGTTGAACGGACGCGAAATCGACGCGCAGCCCATTTACCAGATGTATCAGATTCACTTCCAAGACTACGATCTGGATACCACGCATCAGATCACCCGCTCGCCCAAGGATCTCCTGGTCCGCTGGGCGCGCGACTCGGGCACGATTAAACCGGCGGCCATCCACAACGGCGAGGGGGTCTGCCACTATTTCCACATGACCTCCAATGGACGGGCGGCCGCCCTGGTCCTGACCTTGACCGGCAATATCGGGAAGTTCGGCTCCGGCTGTCATACCTGGTCCGGCAATTACAAAGTGGGGATTTGGAGTGCGACGCCCTGGTCGGGGTCCGGCTCCGGCGTTCACCTATCGGAAGATCCATGGCAGATCAATCTAGACCCCAATGCCCATGGGAAGGAAATTAAGTACAAGAGCTACTACTATGGCGAAGAGCCCGGGTACTGGAATCATGGGGATACGGCCTTGATCGTCAATACCCCGAAGTATGGCCGCAAGGTGTTTACGGGAAAGACCCATATGCCGACCCCCAGCAAGCTTCGCTGGGTCGTCAACGTCAATCTGTTGAACAACGCCAAGCATCACTACGACATGGTGCGGAACGTCGACCCCAACATCGAATGTCTCATTACGCAGGACATCGAGATGACGTCCGACGTCAACCATGCGGATATCGCCTTCGCCGTGAACTCCTGGATGGAGTTCACCTATCCGGAAATGACGGCGACCGTGTCGAATCCCTGGGTACAGATCTGGAAGGGGGGAATCCGGCCGCTGTACGACACGCGGAACGATGCCGATACGTTTGCCGGGGTGGCGGCCAGACTTGCCGAGATCACGGGCGAAAAACGCATGCGAGACGTTTTTCACTTTGTCTATGAGAATCGCGTGGACGTCTACGCCCAACGTCTCCTGGATGCGTCGAGCACCTTTTACGGATATAGTGCCGATGTGCTCTTGAAGTCGGAAAAGGGATGGATGGTCATGGTGCGGACCTATCCGCGGCACCCCCTCTGGGAGGAGACCAACGAGTCGAAGCCGATGTGGACCCGATCGGGGCGCATCGAGAGTTATCGGGTTGAACCGGAAGCGATCGAGTACGGGGAGAACTTCATCTCCCATCGTGAGGGACCGGAGGCGACGCCGTATCTGCCGAACGCCATTTTCACGACCAACCCCCATGTTCGGCCGGACGACTATGGAATTCCCGTCACAGCCCAACACCACGACGACAAAACAATCCGGAACATCAAGCTCCCGTGGGTAGAGATCAAGCGCCACACCAATCCCCTCTGGGAGAAGGGCTATCAGTTCTACTGTGTGACGCCAAAGACGCGTCACCGCGTTCATAGCCAATGGTCGGTGAACGACTGGGTGCAGATCTATGAGTCGAACTTCGGTGATCCCTATCGCATGGACAAACGGACGCCGGGAGTCGGCGAACACCAGGTGCACATCAATCCCCAAGCAGCGAAAGATCGCGGCATCAACGACGGGGACTATGTGTATATCGATGGGAACCCGGTGGATCGTCCCTATCGTGGATGGAAACCGAGTGATCCGTACTACAAAGTGGCTCGACTCATGATCCGGGCCAAGTACAACCCGGCTTATCCGTATCACGTGACCATGGCAAAACATGCGCCGTATGTCTCCACGCCAAAGTCGGTCAAAGGACACGAGACCAGACCGGATGGACGGGCCATTGCCATCGACACGGGGTATCAGTCGAACTTCCGCTATGGGGCGCAACAGTCCTTTACACGCAGCTGGCTCATGCCGATGCATCAAACTGATTCGCTCCCAGGGAAAAGTGCAAACGGGCTTAAGTTTAAATGGGGGTTCGAAATCGACCACCATGCCGTCAACACGGTGCCGAAGGAATGTCTCATCCGGATCACCAAGGCGGAGGACGGCGGGATCGGGGCCCGTGGTCCTTGGGAACCGGTGCGTACTGGATTTACGCCAGGCCAAGAGAACGAGTTCATGATTAAGTGGCTGAAAGGTGAGCACATCAAGATTAAGGTGTAACCGGAGGCCAATGGTCCAATCGGCAATGGTCAATCAGAGCCGAATCTGACTGGCCATTGCCGGTCGCCTTTACCAAATGGCTGTGACTTATTGCCCCATGACACCAAACGGAGGAAACCATGCCTGAAGTCTATAACTGGCAGCTGGGACGAAAGATGTTGTATCCCTACGAGGAGCGGCATCCGAAGTGGCAGTTTGCCTTTGTCTTCAATATCAACCGCTGCTTAGCGTGCCAAACCTGTAGTATGGCCGATAAGTCGACCTGGCTCTTCTCGAAGGGGCAGGAGTACATGTGGTGGAACAACGTGGAGACCAAGCCCTATGGGGGGTATCCCCAGTTCTACGACATCAAGGTCACCCAGCTGATTGAGCAGGTCAATCCCGGCGGACAGGTCTGGAACGTCCGGGTGGGACGCAAACACCATGCGCCGTACGGGGTATTCGAAGGGATGACCATTTTCGACGCGGGCGCCAAGGTGGGGCAGGCGGCGATTGGGTACATTCCAACCGACCAAGAATGGCGGTTTGTGAACATTTATGAGGACACCGCCACCTCCATGCGCGCGCTGGTGGAAGGCATCGACAAGACCGGGTTCTCACGGGATGAACCCTGGAAGATGACCGGCAGCAGCTTGCCGGAACATGAGACCTTCTTCTTCTACTTACAGCGGATCTGCAATCACTGTACGTATCCGGGCTGTTTAGCGGCCTGCCCGCGGAAAGCGATCTATAAGCGTCCTGAGGACGGGATCGTCCTGATCGACCAGAATCGATGCCGGGGGTACAAAAAGTGTGTGGAACAGTGTCCGTACAAGAAGCCCATGTATCGAGGGACGACTCGGGTCAGTGAAAAGTGTATCGCCTGCTATCCTCGGATCGAAGGCAAAGATCCGTTGACCGGGGGAGAACCGATGGAAACCCGGTGTATGGCGGCCTGTGTCGGCAAGATCCGGATGCAGAGTTTGATGCGGATCGGCGAGGATGGGCTGTGGGCGGAGGATCGGTGGCACCCGCTGTACTACACGATTCGGGTCGAGCAGGTGGCCTTGCCGTTGTACCCCCAGTGGGGGACGGAGCCCAACGGCTATTACATTCCACCGCGGCATTCCCCGCGCGGGTATGCCCGCCAGATGTTTGGGCCTGGTGTGGACAATGCCATTGAAAAGTACCTGGTTCCAAGCCGGGAGCTCCTCGCGGTGCTCCAGCTCTGGCGAGCCAGTCAGCAGATCGTCTTCCGGTACGATGTGATCCCTGGGCCGAAAGTGTTCGAGACCCAGATTCACGGCAAGCGCTTTGAGATGTACAACGACACGGTCCTGGGCTTCAATAAGTCCGGGAAAGAAGTGGCCCGGATTCAGGTGGAAGAGCCGATCTACATTCGGCCGGCCGAACGGGTGACCTGGCTGTAAGTCGGTACGGACGAGAACCGGTAGAACGAGGGGTGGGGCTCCGAAGAAGGGTTCCGCCCCTCTTCTATTTCAGGCTAGGGCGTTTGCGATCTGCGCAGTTTCTGGTTCAACGTCCTTCAAGATCAAACAATATGCGTCAGTCACTCCCGATCGTTCACGTCGCATAAGATACCACGAGTGGTCTATGTGTCGGCTTCTACTGGTTTGAGTGCGGTTCCTGTCTCGGTTTCTGATGTTGGAGCTGATTGGTGTTGTGCCGCAATCAATGAGTAGAACACCGGGACGACAAAAAGGGTAAAGAGCGTGCCGACCGTCATTCCTGTGACCAGCATCATGCCGATACTATTGCGGGCTGCCGCTCCTGGTCCTGTGGCCAGCACGAGTGGGAAATGGCCGAAGATGGTGGCGGCCGAGGTCATGAGGACTGGTCGCAGCCTGGTCAGGGAAGCTTCTCTGATGGCTGCGAGCCTCGACAGTCCACGGGTCTGCAGCTGATTGGCAAATTCCACGATGAGAATCCCATTTTTGGCGATGAGTCCGACCAGTGTAATCAGCCCGACTTGAGAGTAGATATTGATGGTCGTCAGGTCGAGAAAGCTGACGACTAAGGCCCCAGAAATAGCGAGCGGAACCGAACCGAGGAGTACGATGAGCGGATCGCGGAAACTTTTAAATTGGGCAGCCAATACCAAATAGATCAGCACCACCGCAAAGCCCAGTGTGACAGTGAGGGCTGAGCCCTCCTGACGGAGCTGGCGCGATTCACCGGCATAGTCGACGAAGATCCGTGGGCCGACTGCTGCAGCAGCCTCTTCGAGCACCCGGAGACCTTCTTCTTTGGTGACACCTGGTTTGAGCCCGCCGAAGATGCGGACGGCATTCCGTTGTTGGAAGCGGTTCAAGCTGCGTGGCGCCGTACTGGTTTCGATGTGGGCGAAGGTCGACACGGGCACCAATTGGCCGCCTGGAGCCTTGATCTTCAAATCGAGTAACGGATCGATCGTTGCACGGTCTTTATCGCCGAGTTGAGGGATGACTTTGTAGCTTCGGTCGAAGTAGTTGAAGCGGTTGACGTAGGCCCCACCGAGCATAGTCCCCAACTCACGACCGACCCCGGCCAAATCGAATCCCAAGTCTGCGAGCCGCTCACGATCCAGGACGACCCTCGCTTGAGGGAGATCGATCTTGAGGTCTGTATCCACGTAGAGAAACTTTCCGCTTTGCCACCCCGCACCCAACAAGGTTCCGACGGTTTCGAGCAGTTGCTCACCAGGCGCATCGGATTCAAGAATTAACTCAACGTCGTACTGTCCCGGAGTGGGGAGCGGCGGATCGAGCCGGGGGAAGACGCGCAGTCCAGGGACTTGCAAGACGGCGCCATACACGTCGTCGTACATCGCTTCGGTTGAACGGGCACGATCATGCCAATCTTTTGCGACAACCCCTCCGAAGCCGCCCCATGCAGTGGTGAGTGACCAGGTATAGTCTGTTTCAGGGATGGCGGTAATTGCTTTGACGATCTGAAAGTGTTTGCGGTTGGTCGCCTGCACAGTGGAATCCGGTGAGGCTTCAAAGAAGAGGCTGATATGGTTCTGGTCTTCGACAGGCGCCAGCTCCAGGCGAGAGAAATGATACAGCGGCCAGGCTGCGATCATGATGAAGAGGGCAGCCGACACGATTCCCCAATTCATCGTGAGGGCGCCGTCGAGCAGCCAGACATAGATCCTCCGTGCTTCGTCAAACCGTCGGTTGACGAACGTGGTCAACCGACCTTCTTGACCTTGTGGATGGACAAAGCGAGAACTCATCACGGGTGAGAGGGTGATGGCGACGATTCCCGACAACACCACCGCAACAGCCAGGGTTATGGCGAATTCGAGGAACAGCGATCCGGTAAGTCCGCCTTGAAAGCCGATGGGCGCATAGACGGTGGCGAGCGTGATGGTCATGGCTACGATGGGACCGAGTAGTTCCCGTGCGGCCGCTCGCGCGGCTGCAATTCTGGATTTGCCAAGACGTACGTGCCGTTCCACGTTCTCCACCACGACGATGGCGTCGTCCACAACCAGCCCAACGGACAATACAATCGCGAGAAGCGTGAGCAGGTTGAGGCTGAACCCGAAGGCGATCAAGAAAAGTGCAGCTCCGATCAGTGAGACCGGTATCGCCACCAGCGGGACAAGGGCCGTTCGGACTGATCCCATGAAGAGAAAGACCACCAGCGCGACGATCAGAATTGTTTCCGACAGAGTCTTGGAGATTTCCGTCAGGGCGTTTCGGATGAACATGGTGCTGTCCCAGACGAGTTTCATGTCGATATCGCTCGGCAACGTCGGGCGAATTCGGTCGACCTCGTCGCGCAGGCGATGGCCGACCTCGATCTCGTTGACGCCGGGTACCGCCCAGATACCGAGGTACACGCCTTCCGTTTCGTCGTATTTGGCGATGATGTTCGCTTCTTCCGCTTCGCGCTCGACGCGCGCCACATCTTTAAGCCGTACGATGGCGCCGTCTCGGTCGGCGATGATAAGTTCCTCAAATTCAGTCGTCGAGCGAAGGTCGGTATTGGCGAGCAAATTAATCTGGACCTGATTGCCTTTCGTCCGGCCGACGGCGGCGAGGTAATTGTTCCGTCGGAGTGCTCCTTGAACGTCACCGGGGGAGAGATTGAATGAGGCCAGACGGTCAGGATCGATCCAAATCCGCATAGCGATTTGCCGTTCACCTTCGAAGGTGACTCGCTGGACGCCGGGCAGCGTGGCCAGCTGCGGTTGCAATGTGCGCAGAAGCCAATCGGTGACGGCTGGAACCGTGCGCTCCTGTGAGCTGAAGCTGAGATAAAAGGAGGCATAGGGGCGATCCGCCCGCTGTATTTCAATCGCAGCCGGCTCGGCTTCCGGCGGCAGTTCCGCCCGCACCTGTTGCAGCCGCGCCGTAACCTCAGCGAGGGCCGCCGTGCTGCTGTGGTTCAACTTCAAGTGGACGGTCACGGTGCTGACGCCGGACCGACTGGTCGATTCGACATAATCCACACCACTGATGGCCGAGACGACTCGCTCGATTGGTGTACTGATAAATCCACGAATGGTCTCGGCACTCGCTCCGTAATAAATGGTAGTGATGACGACCAGCGAGTTCTCGATTTTCGGATACTGCTGGACCGGGAGGGCGGTCAAGGCTTTCCACCCCGCAAGGAGGATCACTAAGTTCACGACGATGGCCAAGACCGGATGGACGATGAAGATATCAGTGAAGGACCTAGGGGAAACAGACTGTTTCATCGTTGGGGCGATCACGCGTTGTTGGCTCAATATTGTGCTTGCGTTGATGGGCTGTCGGGTCCAGCCGTGATGGTGACAAGGGCACCGTCGCGGAGTTTAAAGGACCCGACAGCGGCGACCTGTTCACCGGCGGTAAGTCCCTCATGAATCACGATCTCGTCGCCTGCCATCGGTCCACTCTCGACGTGACGCGCGCGCACCCTTGTCTGACCATCTTGTCCCTGTGTGACCACAAACACCTGGTCTCCCCCAGGCCCCTTGCGGAGGGCACTCACGGGAACAGCGACAACCTGGCGCATTGAACCAACAGGTACACGTACTCGTACGGAGGCTCCCGGCGCAAGTACCGTGCGTGAACTCTCGATCCTGGCTCGCACCATGGCATTCCTGGTGATTGGATCCACACGCGCGTCGAGGGCGATAATCTTGGCCTTGATGGGTAGGGCTGCGCCTACAGCTACGACTTCGACGGTTTCGCCGACCCGCAAACTTCCGGCCACTTGTTGCGGCACAGCAAAATCCACATTCACGGCTTCACTCACTCCTTGGAGTGTAGTAAGGAGTGTTCCCTCGTCCAGATATTGGCCGGGATGGACATCCGCGATTCCCACTCTGGCTCGGAATGGGGCGCGGATTGTCTTTTTGGCAATGACGGCTTTGGTCCTGGCGATCTGGGCTTGGGCCACATCTAAATCGGCCCGTGCCCGGTCCACTTCTTCCTGCGTGGTGGCAAGCTCCTGACTCAGATGTTGCCGACGATTGAGAATCGTTTTCGCGAGTGCCACCTGAGCTTCTTGTGCGCGCAGGTCTGCTTCTTCGACCGAGACATCGAGTGCGACCAACAAGGCTCCGGCTTCCACGAGCTGTCCTGGTCTGAGGCGGACTTCGCGAACCGTGCCGGCCAGTTCGTTCTTCAGCGAAATTGACCGGAGCGCGAGGACGGTTCCGATCGATGTGGTGTTCGGCCGGTGATCGATGGTTCGTGCGACCGTGACCGTAATCGATTCGCTCGGCTCCGGCTGCCTCGCCGAGGCGGCATGCTCACTTTGTAGAGATTCGTATTTCCAAGCCGCCAAGCCGATGCCTAGGAGGGCGATAAACAGAACAAGGACGAGTGATCTGATCCAATTCTGGCGATTCATCGTGTCGGTCATGGCGCTATGGTACCAAAATCAGATACCCCAGTGCTCGGCTGGTCTCGATTTCCCCTTCCGAGTGCTCTTGTTGTGTTCTACCCCATGGCTGGGGGGTGTGCTCAGGGCAGGTCTGTTGTGTGGTCTGAATAGAACGATTCGGGCGTACCCTCTTTGACGAACCCTGGCACAGGGTTGGTCAACAGCTTGGAAGAGAGAGTGTTACGCGTTAGGGTTTCACATCCGCTTCCCACGCAATGCTGGCGGGGCACCATTGCCAGATGCCGAGAGTGATGATGCGGGTCAATCCAGCCGGGATACAGGCCGTACGGTTCACCTCGACCTTCCGGTTGATCAACTTGGTTGAATCGCCACATCGCTTCAGATAGTCGTCGGCCTTAATGTCATGGAGGTTGACATGAGGCACAACGAACGCAACCACCGGAACCGGCAGGACGGCAATGGAGGAGTCATCGACTCCTTGAGAGCCCGAGCAATGGGCTTGAGTTTTCGGATATCTGACGTCATCTCGGACAAGCGCTGTGGTACAGCCCGTGAGGAGCAGCGACGTACTGATAAGCAGTGCACCCCACCCCTGTCGACTTGGTTTCCAGATCATGAACACCCTCCCTGTTGGTCGGCCATGTTCTTTAGACGTAGGCTAGTGACAAACGTCAACGTCGTCAAGTCAATGACCGATCGGTAGAATACTGCATGAAGGCAATGGGGAAACGACGGTATCCCAGTGGCCATGTCTCAGCCGTCCACCTCTGTGGCCTATGGATCAGTCATTCTTGCAGCGGCCCTCTGGGGTGGATCGATTGTCGCGCAAACGATGGCGCTCACGTCGTTTTCCGCAGTTGAAGCTTTGGTCCTCCGTGATATTCGGTCCGTCACGGGCCTCGGTGCTAGGAATCTGACCCCGGTGCAGCGATTTGGTTGTCCGCCCTGATTTTAGGGGAAGCCATTGGTTTGATTGAAATTATCGGTATCTGTCTCATTCTCGCCGGTGTCTGGGTCGTCAATCGCCAAACGGCCGAACTCAAGAGTTAGGCTTATTCCATTCCCTAGGGGCCGTCTCAGGTGAACGCCTGATTGCCGCTTGTAGTATCATGCGTCATCTATTCCCTCCGGTTACCACTGGTCTGTTATTCTCTCCCTGGGGGGCTGACATAGGGTTCTTGAGGTAGCCCGCCAAGGATTTTGATGAATAGTTATGTTGCCAAATTCCTGATCGCAGTCGTGCTCATCTTGACGATGGTCTCCGATGCACTCACGCCATTGGGCGTAGCTGTCTGGGTGGGGTATGTGTTCGCGGTCTTATTGACCCTGTGGGTTGAACGGTCGTGGGCTCCCCATGTGGTCGCAGGCATCGCGACGGTTCTCCTCCCGATAGGGTTTGTGCTGTCAAAGCCTGGGACGATCGAACTCTGGGTGGCGATCTTCAACCGAGTTGCCTGTACTGCGTATGTCTGGACCATGGCAAGTCTCGTTGTCCGTGTAAGAAACTCCAGACTGAATGACGCAACGAGACGCCTCGGGGCTATTGTCGACGGCAGCGACGATGCCATCGTGAGTTTGAGGCTGGATGGAACAGTGATGTCGTGGAACACGGGGGCTGAACGGATGTTTGGATACACCGTGGATGAGATAGTTGGGCATTCCATTACTCGGATTCTCCCATCAGGTAACCAGGCAGATGAATCCTGGGTGTATCCCGTGCTGCGGGGAGAGGAGAGCGTTCAGAACTATGACACGGTCAGAATCAGTAAGGATGGGCGGCGCATTGATGTCTCGATTACCATGTCGCCACTCAAGGACCAGACCGGCCGGATTCTAGGGGTGTCAAAAATTATTCGAGATATCAGCGAGCGAAAACGGGCACAGGTCTTGTTGCACCAGGCGCTTGGGGAGTTGGAAAAGAAGGTCCAAGAACGAACGACCGAACTCAGTCAGGCGAACCGCTCGCTTCGAGATCTTTCCGGTCGTCTGATGCAAGTGCAAGAAGACGAACGAAGTCGGCTTGCCCGGGACTTACATGACGAAGTCGGGCAGTTGCTCACGGCGCTGAAGATCGATTTGCAAGCGGTTCAGCATGGTACATCCGGCCCATTGATTGGGGGGGCACTCACGGATAGTCTGGGGCTGGTGGATCGTCTCCTGACTCAGGTGCGGACGTTGGCCTTGGATCTGCGCCCGTCCATTCTCGATGACCTGGGTCTGGTTCCAGCGCTTCGATGGTATGCAACTCGGCAAGCCCAGCGGAACGGCTGGATACTTCATCTCACGATCGATGGGGTCGTTGGGCGGATTCCAACCATGATCGAGGTGGCCTGCTTTCGCGTGGTGCAAGAGGCCCTCACCAACATTGCAAAGTATGCGAGTGCGAAGACCATCGAGTTGACGTTGCGTCGACAGACGCAGGAGGTTATCCTGATTATCCATGACGACGGTGTCGGGTTCGATGTCGCTGTGGCGCGGCAGCGGGCACGAGATGGAGCAAGCATGGGTCTGCTCGGGATGGAAGAGCGCGTACGGCTCGCTGGAGGCCACTTGTCGATTTTGTCAGGAGCGGGACAGGGAACCAGTCTTGAGCTGCACTTTTTACTTGCGGACGACCCTCAGATGACGGGCGGGTCGTTGAAGGAGGTGCATGCGTCATGAGTGATCTCCGCATGATGATTGTCGAGGATCATGCATTGGTGAGAGCCGGGATGCGGGCGCTCCTGCAGAAAATCGGTGGGATTGATGTCGTGGCCGACGTCGGGGATGGGTGGGAAGCTGTGAAGGCTGTCCAAACGGATGCTCCGGACTTGGTTCTGATGGATATTGCCATGCCGGGATTAAACGGACTCGATGCGACGGCTCGGATCGTGAGGGAATCGTCGAACACACGTGTGATCCTATTGTCGATGTATGCCAATGAAGAATACCTCCGACAGGCGCTGCAGGTCGGGGCGTCGGGGTACTTGCTGAAAGGTGCTGATCTGGCAGAGTTAGAATTGGCGATCAGAACCGTGGGTCGTGGTGAAACCTACTTGACCCCCGCCGTCGCCAAGTACGCCGTGGAGGCCTACCGAAATAAGTCTGGAGAGCCGTCCAGTCCCTTGGCCAGGCTGAGCGGGCGTCAGCGCGAGATCTTGCAGCTGATCGCCGAAGGTTGTACGACGAAAGACATTGCCCAACGTCTGAACCTCAGTGTGAAGACTGTAGAAACTCACCGAGCACAACTGATGGAACGGCTCGAAATTCATGATGTGCCGGGACTCGTTCGCCTAGCGATTCGTGTGGGGTTGGTTCACGTCGACTCCTAAGTGGTTTTCTTCCCCTCCATCTTCTGATGTGTTTCAGTAACCTCATCGGGGTGCTTCAGGCACTCCTCACGTCCTCATCAGGGTTTCCCCGATAGGCCAAACGCACCTCATCTGTGATGCTCTACGTACCAGCTGTGGTGGTACGGAACGCGCGGAGTTGTGAAGATGTTAACGAAGCACCATTCGCCCATTCGGACAGTGTTAGTCGACGGCAGCCCGGAGTGTCTTGTTCGCTTGGAAAAGTGGTTGGGTACGCTCTCTGATATTGCCATTGTCGGGAAGGCCAACTCGGGAGTCGACGCGCTCGAGCAATGCAGGTTGCTTCGCCCTGATCTCGTGCTTATGGACGTAGCCCTCCCATGCTTGAACGGCTATGAAGCGACGGCCCGTATCAAGGAGGATGGTCACTGTCCGATGGTCATCTTAATGTCCCTCTTTCACATGGACGAAGCCTATGAGGTCAATAGTTATTCAAAGGCCGATGTGGTTCTGAATAAAGATGTCTTGTACGACGAACTGATTCCCACTGTGACTCGGCTCTTTCCCGGCAGAGCGGGAATATCGGAAGAGCGATCATTCAACGATAGCATGGTGTGAGATGGTCGATAACCGATGTGGCGGGTGGATGATGTTGGAATAGCCTGAGGGGGAGAGTGGGGGACAGGTTTGTGTCTATGAGGAATCTTGGCGCCGTGTGAACTGTGGCAATGGTGTGAACTCAGTCATTGTCAGGAACCGAGCAGAATAGGGTGTGGTTTCCATAGGGTCTGTCGGATGATCAAGGAGATGCCGTCCACTAGGAAGCCGTGAGGGGTGGTGTCTCTGATGAACATAAAGGAGTATGTATGAACGTCAAAGGGTTTATCCTTGAAGACGACCAGGGGCGGGAGTTTGTGATGGTCTGTGAGAAGCCCTATCTGCAGCCAGGGAGGACCTTCTCGCTTCGAGGCTGGCAACGGAGGCGCCTGGTTCCGTTGCACTATTCGGAGCGGGAGCTTCGCCGAATCGTTGGAGGAGTGTTAGTCACCCTCGACGATCTCTTTAAAAGTCTTCCGAGATTCCCTAACTGCGTCAAAACTTCTTGCTCCGCCGAGGAAGGTTCGACGACACCGCCCTTGAGGAAGCCGCTGCTCTTGCGGAAGGTGGGCAAAGATGGGAATTGTGCCAGTACATGAAGTGATCTGGTTCAATCTCACTTCTTCGGGACCATTCTGGACATGCCGCACCAGGAGTGTGGGGCCATAATCGTCTGTTGAGTAAACGTGGCTTTGCTGCTGCTGACGAGCTAGGAACACTACGTGGGATCGTGATTGTTCCGATTCCGCGACTCGCCTCTTTGCTCTTCATCTTTCCCGCAGGATAGGTTGGCCTGGTGGTCGCATGTTCTGCCGGAGGCTTGACTCGGAGTAGGAGTACCACATCCTACGATGTCGTTGCGAAATATTCTCGCAGCGCCGGATTCTCTTGCAGTATGATACGGCTTCTCTGACTAAGGGGTGCCGTGTGTTGAAACAGCGCATCGAAGCCGTTACGAAAGCCAATCAGAGATTCTATGAGGTCTTTGAAAGTCTCGACATCGTCAAGATGGACGAGATTTGGACGCATCAAGAGTATGTCACCTGTATTCATCCAGGTTGGACCATCCGTTCCGGATGGCCTGCCGTTCGCGACTCGTGGGTGCTGATCTTTAACAACACGTTCTCAATGAAGTTCGAGCTGGCCGATATCATGGTTCAGGTAGCAGGCGATATGGCCTGGGTCATCTGTGTGGAAAATCTTGTGACTCAACAAGCAGAGGAGCCACAACAGGCCAAAATTCTTGCCACCAACCTTTATGAACTCATCGGTGATGAGTGGCTCATGATTCACCACCATGGATCGCCGGTGATGGGGTGAGGAGGTTGCAGGCAGCCTGGTCATCTCCTGTGCTCGCCCAACGCGCTGCCTCAGAAGGCCCTCGTTGGATGCGCGCAGTTAGGAGACTACCAGGCCGCCCGCTCCAGGGCGGGATAGAGAAGAGGAACGCGATGCTCGATCAATGCGTGTGGGTGGAGACATCCCGTTCACTATCCTTGCTTGAGTATGGGTGATACGCAATAAGGAAGACACATCGGAGTTGGTGAATCACATGCGCGTCTTTCTGGGATTTCTGCTGGCGCCATTGGTCGTGCCACTCTATTTCTGGGTTGTTGGCTTCATGCGTGTAGGGAAAGCAACGCTGGGGGACATGGGAGAAAATGCGCTGGGATCTTTTTTTGTCACTGGGCCGTACGCGTACTTCCCCGCTTTTGTTCTGGGTCTGCCTGTCTATCTTTTTCTCCAATCAAAGGATCTATTATCTTGGCAGGCACTTGCAGTTTCAGGAGGGGCTTTAGGGGCGCTCGTGGTGATGGTTCTCTTACCTGTGGAGCGAGAACAAGTCCTATGGATAGGTCTATTCCCAGGTGGCTTGTCGGGACTGGTGTTCTAGTGGATGGCAGTGAGAGAGCAACGAGGTCAAGAGGATCTTGACCTTGGCTAAGCTAGTCTCCTGAGATCCTAATGTGCTCTGTGCAGGGTCTGTCGCTATAGCTTCGGCGCAGGGGTGGGGACTTCATCGATCCGTATGGTTTTCATCCATTCGGCGGTGATGGTATCACGTTCTACCATGGACATACCGGCGTAAGTCGAGAACATTTGCGGTCCACGACGGCGTCGCCATGTGAGAAAACTGAGGAAATGGTCTTTGCACACGGAGTGCGTGCCGGCTGGCGCGTAGGGATTTGCAAGGCAGTTTGTTACGCAGCAGTGAGTATCGTGCACCTAAACCTCTTTAAGTTTAGTCAGTATGCCGGTCAGTCCTGCTGAATTTCAAGCCCAATACCGGGTTCGTTGCAAGATCTTCTGGAATGCTTAACCAAGAGGATTTCTGATGCGTATATTGTTTCTGTTCGTCGGACTCTTCACAGTGTGCCCTGTTTTGAGTGGTTGCTCCGCATGGCCTGGTCAAAACATTGGCTCTCAAGATTTATCAGCAGAGAACCCTGGGTTAGCCTCAGGACTCCTACCCCAGGGCGTTGCAATCGGCGATGTGAGCTCGCAGAGAGCTTTGTTATGGGTACGCACCGATGGGGCCGCTGTAGTGCGAGTGGAATGGGCGTCGGTATCATTATGGAAGCAGGTTTCAACATCAGCGACGGTCGTAGCCCCGATATCGAAGACGGTGCTCCTCAAGACAGGTGCAGAGACGGATTATACGTTGACCATCCCTCTTGAAGGTCTGACTCCCTCGACTCGCTATCGGTACCATGTTGTGGTCGGTCCTGCAGAATCATCACCATCGCAATTTCTTGGAAAACCGGCCGGGACGGGTGAATTCGTCACACTGCCGGATGTGACAACCTCTGCGGCCGTGAGTTTTGCCTGGAGCGGAGATCTTGGTAGCGGGGGACGATGTCGCCGAGGAGTGGATGGGTATCCGATTTTTGAGGTGATTCCTCGATACCAGCCAGACTTCTTTCTCTTCCTTGGCGATTCTATTTATGGAGATCATCCCTGTCCCTCGCCTCCGAATGAGCCGGGTGCCGACTTCAAGGCCACGACCTTGGATGCCTATCGATCACGCCATCGCTACCAACGGAGCGCTGATGCGTTACGACGGTTTTTGATTGGAACGCCGGTCTATGTAATCTGGGACGATCACGAGGTCCGAAACAATTTTGCCGGTCCGTATGACGAGCAGATGCCTGCTGGTCGGCAAGCGTTACGGGAATATTGGCCGATTGTGTCTCCCCTTGAGGACCCACATCGTCTCTATCGGACGGTTCGGTACGGTGCCGACCTTGAACTGTTTATCTTGGATGTTCGGCAGTATCGGAGTCGCAATGCGGATCAAGATGGTGCCTCCAAGACCATGCTTGGCGCAACGCAATTGGCATGGCTGCTCGATGGCCTTCAGGTTTCAACTGCGACATGGAAAGTCATTGCGACGCCCGTTCCGCTCTCGATTCCAAAGGGCGGTGATCGTTCAGTTCCTGGAAACGATGGGTGGGCAGGTGGGTCGGATGGTACCGGATTTGAGCGAGAGCGACAGGTCATTATTGACACCATTCTCAATCGGACGATCAAAAACGTGGTCTTTCTCTCAGGGGATGTGCACTGGGTGCAAGCCAATGCCTATGACCCCAACCAGGACGGGATCATCGACTTTCATGAATACATCGCGGGTCCCCTCTCTGCACCGTCGGGGAGATTCGCTCCAACTCAAATGGGGCTTCATCCCACGGAATTATTCTATGAGACCGGGTATCATAATTTTGGTCTGGTCAGGGCCACGAAGTATGATTTCCACGTGAGCATAGTGGATGAAACGGGTAAGGAGCGAGTGTCCCACCGAATTGTGGCGAAATAGCACATGCCGAGATCTGAACTTTGCCCCTTGCAATCCAGACTTGGTGGCGGGTACGGTACGGGATTCCAGGGCATTTGATATGTTTTCTTGAGCGAAATAGAAAGGAACACCATGTCAGGATTGATGTCCGCCGGTGATATTTTTTCGAGAGCGGAAGCGGCGGCCGTAGCAGCAACGGGGCCGGATGAGAAGGCCTTACAGATTGATTATGCGGAGTTGAAAGAAAAATTTCGTCACATGTTGGGCGATCGTAAGGTCGCGCTCTGCCACGTTAATAAATTTCTACCGGAAGGGTATGAAGACCAAGGGCGGTTCAATCTGGTACTACTGACGGCGGGTCATGTGGTATTTGATGTCGTGATCGGGGACTCTTACTTCCGATATGATGTGGTCTCAGTCGGTCAGTTGGACAAGGTGCAGCTGATTGATGCGATGTGGGACAACAGAGAAAAACGTCGGGAAGAACCGTTCCTAAGCCTTCGCCTGATGCATGGTGAAGAAGCACATTTGCTGTTGGCATTGGACGACGAGGAGCGGGCCAGCCTGCTCAAGTTTGCCTCAGCAGTCGCGATGGCAAGGAATCCAGAGCGCTAGGTTGGCGCTCAAATCCTTATCGGAGGGGCTCGTACAAAAGCGTCTGCCGAGGTGCCCCTGGTGTCGGCTACTTGGTTTAAGATAAGAACACCACTCGCTATTGATTTCAGTCGATGTCGGTAGAACGTTGATGCGGTGAATAGCTAGTAGTTTGACGGCCTCTCCCTGTTGTCTCATCCCATCCCTCACAAAGACGTGGGTCATCCTTGGAAGTACCTTGCCAGTGGCCCCAGCGTCGTTGTGGGTAATCACCCTCAAGGATCACGATAAACTAGTCTTTACCTTCCACGTACATTCCCTGAGTGAGCTTCCCCCGATTCCGTGGACACCGGGTTAAGCCACAGCGGTCCTCGCTTCGTACTCGGCTGGGGAGTGATAGCCGAGGGTTGAGTGACGGCGCTGCCGATTGTAGAACACCTCGATGTATTCAAAGATGTCCTGTGTTGTGGCTTCACGGGTGGTGTAGTGCCGATGGTACACGAGTTCTCGCTTTAATGTTCCGAAGAAGCTCTCGACACAGGCGTTGTCCCAGCAATTGCCGGTGCGGCTCATGCTGGCCGTGATGCCATGCGTGGGGAGCAGCTGCTGATAGGCCCCTGCGGCATATTGACTCCCGCGATCGGAGTGATGCAGGAGTCCTGCTGTAGGCTGCTGCGTGCTGAGCGCCATGCGGAGGGCCTGCTCGGTTAAATCTCCGGTCAAGCGCGGGCCCATCGCCCAGCCGATCACGGCACGCGAGTACAGATCCAGCAGCACGGCCAGATACAGCCAGCCCTCTAGAGTCCAGCCGTAGGTGATATCGCCGGCCCAGACTCGGTTGGGCTGTCGCACCGTGAACTGGCGGTCAAGCGTGTTCGCAGCCACGGGTAAGCCGTGCAACGAGTACGTCGTGACCCTCCACTTCTTCACGGTTTTGGCCTGAAGCTCGGCCTGACGCATGAGCCGCGCCACGCGATGTTCCCCAACCCGGTGGCCCTGTTTGCGGAGGGCCCGCCAGAGCCGGGGACTCCCGTCGGTCTGGCGACTGTCGTGGTGAAGCAGCCGAATTGCGGTCAGTAGGTCTCGATTGGCCACCGCCCGGGTACTCTCTGGGCGCACCCGCCAGGCATAATACCCTGCAGGAGACACGGCCAAGGTTCGGCACATCAGACGGATCGGATCGCGACGGTCGTGCTCTTGGATCACCCGATATCTCATCGCGACTCCTTCGCGAAGAACGCCGCCGCACGTCGTAAACAATTCCGCTCCTGCTTCAAGGTGTCAAGACCGACGTTGGTTGTCCACAAAACACCGATCTGAGATGTCCCCTGTTCACCGATGAGATTGTCCAGTCTGTCGGGTTAGATTGCCACATCCGTGGTGCCTTCCTCGGGTTCGGCGACCGGTCGACGGCCGAAGAGCCCAGCCTTTCTCTTTTCCCGAAGCCGGTAGCTCTCGCCCTTGATATTCAGCGTCGTGGCATGATGCAGGAGCCGATCCAAGATCGCCGTGGCCAAGACGGGATCATTGAAGACCTCACCCCAGTCCGCGAAGCTCTTGTTGCTGGTCACAATCAAACTCCCACGTTCATAGCGGCGGACCAGCAGGCGGAAGAACAGACTGGCCTCCTCCCGTGACAGTGGCAGATATCCCAGCTCATCGAGAATCAGGAGACGGGGATACGTCAGTTGCGGGAGCATGCGCTCCAGCCGATTCTCCTGCCGGGCGCGGATCAGCCGACTCATCAGCGTCTCCAACGTCAAAAACAGCACGGATGAACCGGCCTCGACGGTTTTGATACCCAGGGCAATCGCCAGATGCGTCTTGCCCACACCCGGTGGGCCCAGCAGGACCACATTCTCGGCGCGCTCGACAAAGCTGAGTCCCGCCAGTTCCCGTACAACCTTGCGATCGAGCGAGGGCTGGCACTCGAAGTCGAACTGCTCCAGGGTTTTGAGCCATGGAAACCGGGCCATCCGCAGCCGGAGGTCGATTCCCCGTTGCTGCCGCCCGCGCCACTCTGCTTCGAGGGCTCGAGCCAGAACCCCTTGGTAATCCAGATCGCTTTTTGCCGCCTGCTCACAGACGCCATCGAGTTGGGTGAGCAGGTGGTCCAACTTCAGCCGTTCGAGGAGGACGCTGAGTTCCATCATGCCCCCACCTCCTCGTAGACCGCCAACGGCCGCTGCTCTACCGCCAGCGTCTGGGCCCACAGGGCGGCGTGGTGAGATGGAACCGTGACCCAGCCGGGTGCTCCGGGCACCACGCAATGGGTGACCACGAGTTGCTCGTCGTGATAGACAGCCAACTCGTTTTCCAGCGTCAGTCGGATCTGGACCGTTTGACCCGCCAAGTCAGCCGGGACGCTATACCGGCGGCCACGGACCTCGATGTAGGCATCCCAGCTCACCTGCCGAATTTCGCGGTAGGCCGTATCGTAGCGTGTGGCGGGCAAGGGCCGTAAGGCCGGTGCCTCGCGGGCGAACCGCTCAGCCACGATCTCCTGCACGGTCCCATGTCGCCGTTGGTCGGCCTCCTCCCGCAACCACTGCGCGGCAAGTTGATTGAGATGCGCCCAGCTCTCAAAGGCACGATACCGCACAAAGAAGTGGTGCTTGATGTAGCCGACCATCCGCTCATCTTTGCCCTTGGTTTGTGCTCGGGCAGGTTGGCAGGCGCGCGGGACAAACCCATAGTGGCCCGCCAGATCCACAAACCGGGGATGGAAGCGAGCCGGGCCACCTCGTGGATGAGCGAGCACCGCCGCTTTCTGATTATCCACCAAGACTTCGGCGGGGACGCCCGCAAACCACTCGAAGCTGCGGATGAGTCCGTCATAGGTGTGCTCGGCGTCCTCACGGTCCGTGCACCAGAAGTGGAATCGCCGCGAGAAGCCCAGCGTGTTCACAATGAAGTGGACCACCGTTTCCTGGCCCGCGAGCTGCGTCCGCTGTTCGGCCCAATCGCTCTGCAGCTGGCGACCCGGTGCTGTCTCAAACCGCACCGTCGCCCGACGCACCCGCAGGGCGCGTTTCTGGCGGATGTAGTCCCGCAGAATGGTGAGGTAAGCTCGAAAAAGTGGACGCCTTCAACCTAGAATGAGAGGGCTGGAGGTGTGAGATGGAACAGGTCCCGCGACAGCAGTATACGAAGGAGTTCCGAGAGCAGGCCGTGCGGCTAGTCCTGGAACAGCAGGTGACGATTCCGGAGGCCGCCAGGCGCCTGAGCATGTCGGGCAGGACGCTCGAGCGCTGGGTGGGTCGGGCTCGGCAGGGCCAGCTCACTACGCTGGGAGAGAGCCGACGGCCCGTGACGGAGCTGGAGGCCGAGGTGTCTCGGCTCAAACGGGATCTTGCGGAAGCGCGGATGGAGCGCGACATCTTAAAAAAAGCCACCGCGTACTTTGCCAAGGCGCAGCTGCCCGGTACGCGCTCATGAGGACGCTGCGTCTCCAGTATCCGTTGACTCTGTTGTGTCGGGTGCTGGAGGTGTCCCGAAGCGGCTACTATGCCTGGCAGCATCGGCGTCCGTCGACACGCGCCCAGGAGAATGCGCGGCTGGAAGTGGCGATTCAGGCGGCACACGTGCGGACCCGACACACGTACGGCCCGGAGCGCCTCCAAGCGGAATTGCGTGAAGACGGCTTTCCAGCTGGGATCGGCCGTATCAAGCGGCTGCGGAAGAAACTGGGCCTGCGCTGCACACCGGTGCGACGGTTCACGATCACCACGGATTCGGCGCATCACCTGCCGGTGGCGGAGAATCGCTTGGCACAAACGTTCACCGCGACACGCCCGAATGAGACCTGGCTCACCGACATCACCTATGTTCCTACAGGGGAAGGGTGGTTGTATGTAGCCGGGGTCAAGGATCTGTATACCTGTGAGGTCGTCGGGTATGCCATGGGGGCCCGGATGACGACGGACTTGGTGCGCCACGCCTTGGGGAACGCGGTCGGGGCGAAACGCCCACGCCCGGGCTTGCTCCACCACTCCGACCGTGGGTCTCAATATTGTGCCCACGACTATCAGGATCAGCTGCGGCAGTTCGGCATGATCCCCTCCATGAGTCGCAAGGGCAATTGCTATGACAACGCACCGATGGAGAGTTTCTGGGGAACACTGAAAACTGAGCTGGTGCATCACCGACGATATGAGACGCGGGAGCAGGCTCGGCAAGAGATTACAGCATACATCGAGGTGTTCTACAACCGCCAGCGACGGCATTCCCGGCTGGGGAATCGCTCGCCCGCGGCATTTGCCCAACGGTGGGCCCGTCAACAGTCGGCGGCGTGAGACTGTCATTCATGGCGTCCACTCTTGACAACCGGGGTCA